>NZ_WOCA01000040.1 GCF_009728145.1 Ornithinibacillus caprae
TATTTAGAATACTTTAACAATTCACCGCGTTAATTTGTTATAATATAAGTAACAATACAAGGCGGTGGTAACTGTGTTTCATACTAGAAATAATACTCAAAATGAAGTGGAATTTGTAAGTATAGAAGACTTAGTACCCCAAGATCATTTACTTCGTAAGATAGATAAACATATCGATTTTTCTTTTATTATTGAAAAGGTTAAACCTTATTATTGTGAGGATAACGGACGTCCTTCACTAGATCCCCTCGTACTATTTAAAATGATGTTTATAGGATACTTCTTTGGCATTCGTTCCGAACGCCAGTTAGAAAAAGAAGTTCAATTAAATGTAGCCTATCGATGGTTTTTAGGATTACGACTAACAGATCCCGTTCCTGACCACACCACGATTAGTTGGAATCGTCGTAAGCGATTCAAGGATACCAACATCTTCCAAGAAATCTTCGATGAGATTGTTCTTCAAGCTATTAATCACAAAATGGTAGGTGGTAGAGTTCTATTTACTGATTCTACCCATTTAAAAGCAAATGCAAATAAGCATAAGTTTTCAAGAGAAGAAGTTGAAGTGGAAACAAGAGATTA
>NZ_WOCA01000004.1 GCF_009728145.1 Ornithinibacillus caprae
ACCCGTCCGCCGCTCGTTCCACAAGTTCACGCCCCGAAGGGCGATCACTTGCTTCCCGCGCTCGACTTGCATGTATTAGGCACGCCGCCAGCGTTCGTCCTGAGCCAAGATCAAACTCTCCAAAAAAGTTTGTATGTGATTAACACCAATCAATCACATGAAAGTTCTTAGCTACTAGAAACACTAGCTTCTAGATTTAATCTTTAAAGAAAAACGGGATGTTTTTCTATCTTAACATACTAGTTGTTTTGTTCAGTTTTCAAAGAGCAAATATTATTGTGTTGTTTTTAGCGACAACTTTTATATTATATCAAATCAACTTATCGGTGTCAACAACTTTTTTTCAAATTGTTCTTCTCTTTAAGTTGGTCGCAAATTAGCGACTAGAATAATATAACACGTTGAGTTATTGAAGTCAACATGTTTTTTTAATACGTTCGTTGCTAATCAAAAAAGCAACGAAATATAATTTATCATGATTCTTCCCTTAAATCAAGAATAATTACATGGAAATTTTATGTAATTATATTATGATATATTTACCCCCATCCCCTTAGAATTAAACATTAAGTAGGTCAATCTATTTTTCCTACATATAAGAAAAAACCCAAGTATTTGTTTGAACTATAAATAGCTTGGGTTTTTTATACACTTTATTATGCTTACTATTTATTACGCATTTGTGGGAAAAGTAATACATCACGAATAGATGGGGAATTCGTTAATAGCATTACTAGTCGATCTATTCCAATTCCTAGACCACCAGTTGGAGGCATTCCATATTCTAATGATTCTAGGAAATCTTCATCCATTAGATGTGCTTCGTCATTTCCTTCAGCACGTTCTTTCACTTGTGCTTCAAATCGTTCGCGTTGATCAATTGGATCATTTAATTCACTAAATGCATTCGCATGTTCACGAGCCACAATAAATAACTCAAATCGATCTGTGAAGCGTTCATCTTCTTTATTTTTCTTAGCTAGTGGAGAAATTTCTACTGGATGTCCATATACGAAAGTCGGTTGAATCAATTTTTCTTCTACTTTTTGTTCAAAAAATTCATTAACTACATGTCCAAATGTCATCGTATCTTTAATTTCTACTCCATGATCTTTAGCTAATGCTCTTGCTTCTTCATCGCTCATTTGTTTCCAGAAATCTACGCCTGTATACTCTTTTACAGCATCAACCATATGAAGTCTTTTCCATTTTGGATTTAGGTCGACTTCGTATTCACCATAAGTAACTGTAGTTGTACCTAATACTTCTTCAGCTATATGAGCAATGAGATTTTCAGTTAATTCCATAATATCTTCGTAATCGGCATAAGCCTCATACAATTCAATCATCGTAAATTCAGGATTATGACGTGTAGATACTCCCTCATTTCTAAATACTCTACCAATTTCATAGACCTTCTCCATACCGCCCACAATTAAGCGTTTTAGATGTAATTCAATTGCAATTCGCATATATAGAGGAATATCTAATGCATTGTGATGTGTAATAAAAGGACGAGCAGACGCTCCACCTGGAATACTGTGCATCATTGGTGTTTCTACTTCTAAATACCCTTGTCCATCTAAGTATCTGCGCATCGACTGTATAATTTTGCTACGTAGCACAAACGTATCTCGACTATCTGGATTTGTAATCAAATCTAAATACCGTTGACGATAACGTTGTTCAACATCCTTTAGACCATGGTATTTTTCAGGTAATGGTCGAAGTGCCTTTGATAATAATTGGAATTCTGTAGCTTTTACAGATAATTCTCCAACATTTGTTTTAAACATAACGCCAGTAACACCAACAATGTCACCTAAGTCTGTCGTTTTAAAGACTTCATATGCATCTTCTCCAATTTTATCTTTACGGACATAAAGTTGGATTTGTCCACTTACATCCTGAATATGCGCAAAGCCTGCTTTTCCTTTTCCACGCTTTGTCATCATTCTTCCAGCAATCGTTACCTCAATTTGTCGCTCCTCAAGGTCTTCTTTGGATATTTCACTATACTGCTTATGTAATTCCTCCGCAACATGTGTGCGTGTAAATTTACCTCCAAAAGGATCCAACCCTCTTTCGCGATATGCATCTAGTTTATCTCTTCTGACCCGCATATGTTCATTTAATTCTTCAGACACTGCAATCACTCCGTTTTTATACAATTTATTTTAAACCAGCCACTAGACTGTATGTGAAAAAAATTAATATGTATGTGACTAATCTACCTCAATACATTAAAACAAACTTTTATCATTATCTCAAGATACCGTATATTTTACACCTCAAACACTTGAAATATCAACTATTCCAATCTTAAAAGAGGAAATAAAAAATTCGCCTGGAAGTCCAGCGAATTTTTTACGAAGCCTTCGGTGTAGCTTCTAGCTCATTTACATACTACTAATTCTTTTTGTATCTCTACTTAATTAATCTTACTTACTTCTTACTTTACGATTTCCTTTTAACCCTATAAAAATACCAAGCAGAATTTGCAACCTTATTCAACTTCAATCATCCTTAGAAATAATAATTTCATCCACTTCAATATTTAAAGAATCTGCTACTTTTAGGATCAAATCGTCATTAGGTTCACGAGTTCCTCTTTCAACCCCTCCAAGTACAGATAACGGTATACTCAATTCTCTTGCAAAATCTACTTGTGTATATCCCTTTAGTTTACGAAATGCTTTTATTCGTCTTCCAACCCGTTCCTTGTCCATATCATTACATCCTTCATGTCTTTCTTTGATAGTTTATTTACTAGTTCTCTTACAGACTCACCTCTAGAAGGAAGCAATATACCAGGGGCTATCTCCTCTAAAGGAATTAACACAAATGCTCGTTCATGCATTCTTGGGTGTGGAATAGTTAATTGCTCCGATTTTCTGTTTTCTTCATTATAGAGTAAAATATCAAGGTCAATTGTTCTTGGACCAAATCGAATTTCCCTTTTCCGCCCTAGCTGTTGCTCAATTCTTTGGCAATTTGTTAATAATTCTGTAGCAGTTAGAGTAGTTTCTATTTGTACTACCATATTCAAAAAATCATTCTGATCTGTATAACCTACTGGTGCTGTTTGATAGATAGAAGATTTTTTAATAACCTTTATACTTTTGTGATTACCCAAAATTTCTAATGAATGTTTTAAATGTTCGTACCTTGGTTCTATGTTTGTTCCTAAAGCAAGATAAGCCTTATTATCCATGTTCTTTCTCCCTATAAATTTTTACAGCAACCGATTGTAAGTGACCTGGGATTGGAGCATCTGGTTTTGTTACTTGGATTGAACAAGCTTGTAATAAGTCAAAGGATGCTAATAAATCTTCAGCAATAGTTTCGGCAACTGCCTCTATAAGGTTCATCGCTTTACCTTCCACTATCCTTTTAACACGGTCATAAACGATTGCATAACTAATGGAATCGTTCATGTTATCACTTCTACCTGCTTTTTTTAAATCTACATACAATTCCGCATCAACATAAAAACGTTGACCCAACTTATTCTCTTCTGGTAATAATCCATGATAGCCATAAAATTGCATTTGATTTAGTATGATTTGATCCATTTTATTCAACTCCCGCACGTAGCATTGCATCCATCATTTTTGCCATCTCTATATTTACCTTCACATTATGCACTCGTACAATATGAGCCCCTTTAGTAATTCCTAAACAAGTTGTAGCCCCCGTACCATGATCTCTTTCTGGTGCTGGCAAATCTAAAATGTTTCCAATAAACCGCTTGCGTGAAGTAGCTAACAACACGGGATAACCCATCTCTACAATTCTTTCAAGATTATTCATGACAATTAGATTATCAGTAGCATCTTTTGCAAAACCAATACCAGGGTCTAAAATAATATTTTCCCTTGGAACTCCAGCTTTTAATGCAATCTCAATACTTTCTTCCAAATCCTTTTTCATATCGTCAAGTAACGAATTGTAATTTTGATTAGTTCGATTATGCATGAGTATAATCGGGACATTAAATTGTTTAGCAACATCAGCAATTTCTGGGTCTCGTTTCGTACCCCATACATCATTTATTATATCTGCACCAGCTTCCACAGCTTTCCTAGCTGTTTCAGCTTTATATGTGTCAATAGAGATCGGAATATTTATATGCTCTTTTACCGACCTAATCATCGGTACGACTCTTGCAATTTCTTCTTCAACTGATACGGGTTTATGATCAGGTCTTGTTGATTCTCCACCGATGTCTATTATGTCAGCACCTTGCTGTTCCATCATTACAGCTTGCTGGATTGCTCTTTCTTCTGTTGTATACTCCCCGCCGTCTGAAAAAGAGTCAGGAGTCACATTTAATATTCCCATTATATGTGTTCTAGAATTTAAGTCATAGCTTGTAGTTGATGTGATTAATTTCATATTCGATCCTTCCTATTCCAAATACTACTTATCTATACTTTATCCTAACACATAAAAATAGAGCTAGCACCAATTTTTAGGGTGCTAGCTCTATTGTATGTTTTATTATTTTTCATCACTAAATTGATATAATGGAGTAGATAAATATCTTTCACCATTGTCAGGGAAAACAGCAAGCACTTTTTTTCCTTTGCCTAATTCTTTAGCAACCTTTAATGCTGCTGCAACTGCAGCTCCTGCAGAAATACCACCTAATATTCCATTTGTGGTAGCGACTTTGCGCGAAGTTTCAAATGCTTCATCATTAGAAATTTGTATTACTTCATCATATACTTTCGTATCAAGCACATCTGGAACAAAACCAGCCCCAATACCCTGAATTTTATGTGGTCCTGGTGTCCCTCCAGAAAGTACTGCAGAATCTGTAGGTTCAACGGCATATAATTTAACTTGGTCAAAGTTTTCTTTTAAAACTCTTCCTGCACCTGTAATGGTCCCTCCTGTTCCGATACCAGATACAAATGCATCTAAACCGTCTTTCATTTGTTCAACGATCTCTTTCCCTGTCGTACGGGCATGTACCTCTGGGTTTGCCTGATTACTAAATTGCTGTGGCATGAAATAACCATTTGCTTCTTTAAGTTCTTCCGCCTTTTTAATGGCACCCTTCATTCCTTCTGCTCCGGGTGTTAATACAAGTTCAGCTCCATAGGCACGCAATAAGTTACGGCGCTCTTGACTCATAGTATCAGGCATTACTAGTACAGCTTTATATCCTTTAGCAGCTGCAACCATTGAGAGACCAATTCCTGTATTACCACTAGTTGGTTCAATAATGGTATCTCCTTCTTTTAACTTACCTTCTTCTTCAGCCGCTTCGATCATCGCTAAAGCAATACGATCCTTAACTGAACTTCCAGGATTCATAAATTCCAATTTCACATAAACATCTGCACTATTTTCATCTGTTAGTCGATTTAATTTAACAATAGGGGTTTCGCCAATTAAGCCAGTAATATCATTCGCAACTCTCATCCAACATAACCTCCCGTTTAATTCCTAGTAAATATATAGGATTTATATCTAATGTAATTCTCATCAGAACTAAAGTCAATCAAAACGCTCCAGATTAATGATAGCTTACATTACAGTTTATACAACTTAACCCTTTACATATTCCTAGTTTATTTATTATATAACCAATCGATCTCCATTGTGTCCCATAATGAATCAGCAACCAACGAAACTTCGGAAGAAACAAGTGCTAATTCGTTTTTTATGTAAGGTTTTAATTCATCATACGTAAATGTTATTTCTGGCATACTTCTGTGTAAATACATGATAGCGTACCCTTGATCGGTCAAAAACGGTTCGCTATACGAATACTCCTCCATCTCGGAGGCTTTTTCCTTATAACCGTTCGGTAAGAATTGACTATTTGTGGTATAGTACCCAAAGTATCCCCCTGCATCTCTCGTATCTTCATCAATGGAGTATTCTTTGGCTAACAATGAAAACGATGCTCCATTATCCAGTTCTCCCTTTACCTTTTCTGCTGTCTCTTGGTCTTCCACTAAGATATGTGAAAACTGAATCGATTCCGTAAAGTTATACTGGTTATGATACTGATCGTAATATGCGCGCATGTCATCCTCAGATACGTTAATACCCTCCGCTAATAGAGCTTCGAGCTGATATCGATAAATGATTTCATCTCTCCACTTTTCTTCCATTTTCTCTGTCTCTTCTTCCGTCATCACCCCTTGCATAGAGGCTAATAAGGCTATTTCTCGATTAATCACCTTTTCATGTACAGTTATTCCTTGTTGATCAGCAAGTTTGTTTACTACTGTACGGTCTATCATCGTCTTTAATTGTTTTTGACCGTAATTATCTCTTAATGCTGCCATCCAAGCTTCATATGTGATTTCATCTCCATCAATAGAAGCGACTGGTTTTTTGGTATCTATCTGCATATCCGAAGCTTCATCTTCAACTACTTCACCAGGCCCACTTCTAGTCCACAACATTAATGTAGCAATATTTGTAATTAGTAAAACGGCTATAAGAGCCATTAAAAACCTTCGAGACATGATCGACTTCCTTTCGCACCTGTTGTTTATACATTAAGTTCGTAGTAAGGCTTCTAACTCATCCTCTGTAAAATAATACTTTTCATTACAAAAATGACAACTAGCCTCAGCTCCATGGTCTTCGTTAATCATTTTTTGTATTTCTTCATTACCTAGTCCCTTAATTGCCTGTTCTAACCTTTCTTTTGAACATTTACAACGGAACTCGATTGGCATTTTCTCATGAATGGTCATTTCTTCCTCTCCAAATAGACGCTCGAGTATTTCTTCTGGCGTTTTTCCTTCCTTTACAAGAGAGGAAATTGGTGGAAAGGAATTAATTCGTTCTTCTAACCGAGAAATCACATCATCATCTGCACCAGGCATTACTTGAACAATAAATCCACCTGAAGCCAAAACCGAATGGTCTGGATTTACTAATACCCCTGCCCCAACAGCAGAAGGAACCTGCTCAGAATTTGCGAAATAATACGTAAAGTCCTCGCTAATTTCTCCAGAAACAATCGGAACTTGCCCAGTAAAATAATCCTTTAACCCTAAATCTTTTACTACACTTAAATTACCTGTAGTACCTACTGCGCGGGCAACATCCAACTTTCCTTTTTCATTTAAGTCAAAATCAACATGAGGATTCGTCACATACCCTCTAACCTCACCTTTAGCATTTGCATCCGCAACGATTGCTCCAATAGGTCCGCCACCTTCAACCTTTGTGGTAAGCGAATCATTTCCTTTCAACATAGCGCCCATCATTACAGTAATAGTTATTGTGCGACCTAATGCTGCCGTTGTCGTAGCCCAAGAATCTTGGCGTCTTCTCGCTTCCTCAACCGTACTGGTAGAACGAACAGCATACGCACGTACCATCCCTTTATAGGAAGTAGCTTTTATTAAATAATCATTCATGATGTAATTCTCCTTTATTTTTCAAGTTATTATTTTGGTAAATAATATATAAGCCTTTCAATGTTAGGTAAGGGTCAATGACATCAATGGTTTCACTTGCATCACCAATTAAAGATGCTAACCCACCAGTAGCAATAATGGTTGGTTTTTTCCGCATCGATTTTTTAATTCTTTCTACAATGCCATCTACTTGTCCGACATATCCATAAAAAACTCCTGACTGCATTGCTTCTACAGTAGATTTTCCGACTATATTAGAAGGAGCTTCTATTTCTATTTTAGGAAGTTTCGATGCCTTTTGATACAATGCTTCCATAGATATATTTATGCCCGGGGAAATAATTCCGCCACAATATTCTTCGTCCTCATTGATATAGCAATAGGTTGTTGCTGTACCGAAATCAATAATTACTAGTGGTGCCCCATGTTCCTTTATAGCACCTACAGCATTAACAACTCGGTCTGCACCAATTTCTTGTGGATTAGGATAACACATTTTCAAATTTGATTGAACAGTCTCTTTCCCAACTATAAGTGCTTCTTGATTAAAATAAGTTTTGCACATTTTCTCTAGAGAGAACATAATTGGCGGAACAACGCTTGAAATAATGATCCCGTTAATATCTGTTAATTGTAATCCTTTATGCTCAAATAATGATTTAATCAGTATACCAAATTCATCTTCTGTTTTATATCGATCTGTCTTTATACGCCACTGATGCTTCAATATATCTTGTTCAAATACACCTAATACAGTATTTGTATTCCCTACATCAAGTACCAAAAGCATTCTGTACCAAACCTTCCTACTAAGTATTAATTATACACCTTATAAATATACCAAAATCAAAAACGTAATGGAAATTACAAAACGCAAGCACCCTAGGACCTATGGATGACTACAGCCATGCAAAAATAAAAAAATCACCAAGCAACGAATCAGTGCTTTGGTGATTGTATAATGAAAAGAGGTCTGCCCAATGGTCAAGTTTCATAACTCACGAGGCGCCTCTTACTATTTAAACTCTATTCTTTTTTCTCATCATCAGAACCATCATCTATTGGCTTATTCGTTTTTTCTTCCGCCTTTGCTTTTGCTTCTTCAAAAGATGGTCCTAATTTTTCATCATCATCATGTTTAGAGATATTTACTTTTACATCCTTATCTTCTGAAACATCACTTTTTTCATCGTCTACTAATGGCTCTGGTAGAACACCATCTTCAAACAATGATTTAATTTGTCTTGCATCTAATGTTTCCACTTCAAGTAATGTTTGTGCAATAAGTTCTAGTTTATCTTTATTTTCTGTAAGAATCGTTTTTGCGCGATCGTAACAGAAATTAATAAAGTTCTGCATTTCCTGATCAATATCATGAGCAATTGCATCACTATAATTCTGTTCATTTTGGATATCTCTTCCTAAGAAAACTTCTCCACCACCACTAGTAAATTGAAGTGGTCCAAGTTTATCACTCATACCATACTCAGTAATCATCTTACGAGCAATACCTGTTGCACGCTGGAAGTCATTAGAGGCACCAGTACTTACTTCACCAAAGATAATTTCCTCTGCAACACGACCACCTAGTAGTCCAGTGATCTTATCAAATAGCTCTGGTTTTGTCATGAAGTAACGATCTTCTTTCGGAAGCATAACAGCATATCCACCAGCCTGCCCACGAGGAACTATCGTAACCTTATGAACAACATCAGCTTCATCTAGAACCATACCAATAACCGTGTGTCCACTTTCGTGATAAGCAACAATATTTCTTTCTTTTTCAGAAATAACCCTCGTTTTCTTAGCTGGTCCAGCTATAACTCGGTCGATCGCTTCATCAACATCGGTCATATCAACAGACTTCTTGTCATTTCTTGCAGCTACTAAAGCTGCTTCATTTAACAAGTTTTCCAAGTCTGCACCAGAGAAGCCTGGTGTACGCATTGCAATTGTTTTTAAGTCAACAGAGTCATCTAGTGGTTTGTTTTTCGCATGTACTTTTAATACTGCTTGACGTCCTTTAACATCTGGACGATCCACTGTGATCTGACGGTCAAAACGTCCTGGACGTAATAATGCAGGGTCAAGAATATCTGGTCGGTTCGTTGCAGCAATAATAATAATACCTTCATTTGCTCCAAATCCGTCCATTTCAACTAACAATTGGTTTAATGTCTGTTCACGCTCATCATGGCCACCACCAAGACCAGCACCACGTTGACGACCAACTGCATCTATCTCATCAATAAATATAATACAAGGTGCATTTTTCTTTGCATTTTCAAATAAATCACGTACACGAGAAGCACCGACACCAACAAACATCTCAACAAAATCAGAACCACTAATAGAGAAGAATGGAGTTCCTGCTTCACCTGCTACCGCTCGTGCAAGTAATGTTTTACCTGTTCCTGGAGGTCCTACTAAAAGAACACCTTTTGGTATACGTGCACCAATTGCCGCAAACTTCCTAGGATCTTTTAAGAATTCAACAACCTCTACAAGCTCTTGTTTCTCTTCATCGGCTCCGGCAACATCTGTAAACCGTACTTTTTTCTTTTCCTCACTATACATCTTCGCCTTACTTTTACCAAAATTCATGACGCGTCCACCGCCGCCACCTTGTGCTTGGCTAAGTAAGAAGAAGAATAATAACCCAATAATCAAAAATGGAATTAACGTTGTAAAAAGGGTTACCCAAATGCTTGGGGTATCTTCCTCAACGACATTTAATACACTTTGTTCAGCTGCTTGTTCTGTTATGGATGCTATAATATCGTTATTATCTGGAACTTGTGCTACAAACGATGTATCATCTGTTAATGTTCCAGTAAAGCGCATTATTCCATTAACTGGCTGCATCGTCATTTCTTCAATTTCGCCATCCGTTAATGCATCTGTAAACTGTCTTACATTAAATTCTTCTGCTTGATCATTTTGTCCATTAAGTACCCCTAACACTCCGATAATCACTAAGAATAGGAGTAAATAAAAGAACGCATTCCGAAATATTCGGTTCATTGCCTACCTCCTCCCAAGCGGGAAAAACTATAAACAATAGTACCATAGGAAAAAGTTTTTTTACAACTAATTGCTCCTTGCCAATACTATTATTTTTCATAGTTTTTTATTCATGATATTCATTTACTTTAGTTATTCTTCTCCACCATATACTTTTGGTTTTAATACACCAATATACGGTAAATTACGATATTTTTCTTGGTAGTCTAAACCATACCCTACTACAAACTCATTAGGCACTTCAAAACCTACAATATCAGCTTTGATTTTAGCAGTCCTACCTGATGGTTTGTCCAATAAAGTAACAATTTTAATGGATTTTGCTTTACGGTATTTAAAGAGGTCCACTAAATAACTTAATGTTAATCCACTATCTATAATATCTTCAATAATTAGTAAGTCCCGTCCTTCAACTTGGGTATTTAGATCTTTTACAATCTTTACCTCCCCGGAGGAACTCATTTCTCCTCCGTAGCTAGATACATCCATAAAATCCATTTCAATATAGGTTTCCACACGACGTAAAACATCAGACATAAAAGGCATCGCACCTTTTAATACACCTATAGCTAAAGGGAATTTTCCA
This sequence comes from Ornithinibacillus caprae, assembly GCF_009728145.1. Lineage (GTDB taxonomy): Bacteria > Bacillota > Bacilli > Bacillales > Amphibacillaceae > Ornithinibacillus > Ornithinibacillus caprae. Next base: position 11,008 of record NZ_WOCA01000004.1, read on the forward strand.
TCATACTCCTCGGTTAACCTTCTACCTAGCTCCTTACATTTTGCTGCTATTTCTTCTTCCGTTATGAGAACTTTTTCTATGTCGTTATGCACGATGACCCTCCTAAAGTTTTCCTTTTTGATAGTATAGTTTAATAAGTGAATTAGAATCTTTGCATGTTTTAGGGTTCCCTTTTTTTATTCCAGCAAGCCATATTATTTCCCCGTTATTATCGGTTATTATTGGCCAAATATCCCGTTTATGTAAGGGAATTTTAGCATCAATAAAAATATCTTTAATTTTTTTACTTCCATTTAATCCTTTCCATCTCATTCGATCACCATTTTTACGAGTTCTTATATGTAACGGTAATGCAATATCTCCAGAAAGAACATATGTATGTTTATCATAGCGATCATTCATTTCATCCTGTTCTACATAAGTAGCGGAAACTTTAGATCCATCTGGTAAAACCACTTCTCCTGGTATATCTAATAAATAATGAAACGAAAGATCTTGGGGATTTGTTGATTGGAAGCTAAAACGTATCGTTTGATATGATTTTTCCACGATTAATTGTTGAGGAAAATCAATTTGGACATTGCCTTTATCCCTTTGTAATAATGCAAAGAATTGTTCTTCATGTACATAAGATAAATTATCTGGCAATTCATCATATAGATAATTTAATATTAGATGATAGGTTCTCCTTTGTAAAGCCGTTGCGTATGATTTGAATTTCTCAATATCAAAGGTTGCAATTTTATCCCCATCATGCAAATATACAACTTGTTCAAACATGCTTCGAGCTTCTGTAGACAAATACATTTCGTCCTCGTGAAGCGATTCACTTAAAAGTTGTATTGTTGTATGTATATTATTATTTTTCTCTTTTAGTATTGGTAGTACAAATTTTCTAAAATAATTTCGAGTATAAACTGTTTCCTCATTAGAAGGGTCAAGCCTAGGAACAATGTCATGTGCCCTACAATAATCTTCAATCGAAGCTTTCGTCGTGCAAAGTAATGGTCGAATGATCTCACCCGTACCAAATAATCGCTTATATGGAATGCCAGAAAAACTACTCGAATCCGCAGTACGAACAAGTCGCATTAGTATTGTTTCAATTTGGTCATCACCGTGATGACCAAGAGCTAGATAATCTGCTTGATAAGACTCCATTTGTTGTTTAAAAAACTCATATCGAAGGACTCGAGCAGCCACTTGTGTACCAACTTGATGCTCATTTTTATAGGTATAAACATCTACAGAAGTGCTAACAAATCCTATATTCCATTTGCTACATAGGTCAGCCACATACTGGACATCTTTTTTGCTTTCTTCACCTCGTAATTGGTGATCAACTGAAAGTGCAATTAACGTTAACTTCCAATCTGCTTGTATCTCCCGTAAATAATGCAACAGTGCTAACGAGTCTGGCCCTCCTGAGACACCTACCAAAACTGTAGCATTTTCCTTTAATAGCTGATGTTTTTTAATAAATGCTGTAACTTCATCTTTCATCTTCAACCCATCTCTCCGTTACCATTAAACTATCCCTTTATTTTATCATATTTAAGGGATAATAATAGAAGAAAGGTAATACCCAAGCGCTATAATACAGATTCCCAAAGATTCGATCACAAAAGGAAATGTATCGCCGGTATTGTCCTGTTGTTTTTTTCTCTGCCCTTTTTGTGCATGATATAAGACATCAGTAATTTCTTGCTTCATCTCTGCACTGGAATGATATCTCCCTAGAATTGCTTTTTTCAAACAGTTATTATACGGTTTTAAGGCTTTTACATCATTCATTTTTTTTAGTAAAGTTGCCTTTGGATTGGACCCTTTTTGAAACCGTTTCGGGTAGTAGACACTTAAAAATACCATGACGAATGCAAATAAATCATAGCTTGGTTCTGCTCGTCGCGAACCTAACTCCCAATAACCACGGTCATAAAATTCCGTGTACTCTTTAATAGCTCTACCAATCTGTGTTGTTCCACCAACATCAATCCACCGAACTTTTGGTGGTGAAGAGGCAACTAATAAATTCTCTGTTTTTAAATCCCCAAATACCCAACCTGATTGATGTAGATCTCCAAGATCTTCTAATAATTGTAGCATGAAAACACCAACCCATTCACTTCCATGACCTTTAATAAAGTCAGCCATCGGAATTCCTCGAACATATTCCATAACATAGAAGGAATAGATGTTTCCTTGAGTTGTCACCCAATCATCTACATCCAATAAGTAAGGCCCAAGACGATTTCCTTGGGCCTTTTCAAGCGACTTTAATACATTTACTTCCATCGTCATTGATGAACTTTTATCACTTATTTTTAACGCAGCTTGTTTTCCATTCATTTCGCATAAATAAACAGATCCAATAGCACCATTACCAAGCTTACGTTTAATGAGATAGGATTTCTTATGCCACTTACCTGTTATAGTCATACCAGGTCTTATTACATAATCAAGCGTTTTCGATGTCTTGTTCATCATTCTTTCTAAAGCTCCTTAGTAAGCTTTTCTTACCAAATTGATACATTGCTTCACGAATAGCAGGACCAGTAGGAGTAATTCCCCCACTTGTTAACTTAGGAAATACTGTAGATACGGCATCTAACTTTGGTGACCAATCAAATACTTTATCAATATCCTTCCGTTTACCAGGGAAGCTATAAATAGAGAAACGATTGCGACCAATTCTAGAATTTAAACTAATAGAAAGATCAATTAATGCTTCTTTTACTGTAGGAAGCTTATCATGCATACTTGCGCTTGTATCAATGAGTACAAGAACTTCCAAGTCACAGGTTTCTCCTAAATCCTCTACTACTTCCATAATTTCGCCACGTTTTTCTGGTTCTAAATCTTCCATTGATTGTTCCGAACCTAGAATTTGCTTTAATTCTGTGTTCACAAACCCTTGCAAGGTTTGCGTCATTGCTTGTTTCGTAACCATTTGTACCGTCTGTGATAATGCTTGCTTATAAACTAATTGACTTACACCACCACCGGATAAAGCGATTTCTTCCACTTCTTGTAAACCTTCAGGATCTTCCGTTTGGTCATCGTCTAGAATCCCAATAACGTTAACAGTTATACCTTGTTGATGGGCTAGTGCCGCTGTTGCTGCCGGGTCCTCCCCTTTATTAGAGCAACCGTCAGTGATTAATAGAATTTGCTTCAAAGTCCCCTTTTTCAATGAAAACACCTCCAACTTATTCCACTACCATCATCGCCAAAATAAGGAAAGTTTATACATTAGAAAACTTGTATTTTGCCACGTCTTTATGGAGATATCCTTAGTTACACTTTTGTAAATACCAAGAAAATGACGCCCAAAGACGAATGATTTAGGATCTGGAAATAGTTTTTTAATAACATAAGATGCTATTTGTAAGTCTAGTGATTAGAGCGGAGGGCAGTCGACTCCTGCGGAAACAGCACGTGTCTGAAGACCCCGCAGCAACGGTTTTTCCGTTAGGAGGCTGTAGCCGTGCCCACGGCAAAATAGACACTGTGATAGTGACTGAAAGGAGCTTAAACAGATGTCACCCTTGTGCTGGGTGTATTTTCCGGGGATAAAGCACCAACCGTCATTTCCGGTTACTTCAGATTCTATTAAAATTAGCAACAAAGCTTACGGAAATATTCCAAAAGGAAATCCGAACTAGTTAGTTCGGATCTCCAATTGATTAATATACTTTTTTCTCAGCTTCAACTATAATAGTTTATCAATTATTGAGCTTTCCCCTCATAGATTGGGACAGATGCCCATTCTGGAGTATTCTTCTTCACTTTTGCCACAAGAACTGTCATATCATCCTCAATTACACCTGAACGCGTACGAACTACTTCTTCTAACAATAGATCGGCAATTTCTTGAGGATCATCCGTTTCCATTTCACGTATCTTTCGCTTAAGCCAAACATCTGTATTCTCTACATGCTTTGGACCATCAAAAATACCATCACTCATCATGATTAATAGATCCTCTGACATTAATTGCTCACTGACAATATCGACATCAAATTCTTGAATTATACCCATTGGTAAATTGCTAGCCTCTATCTTAATCATCTCATCACCACGCTTTACAAAACTTGGTGTGGAGCCAATTTTCAAAAACCGAACGAATGCATTGTGTAAATTAATTACTGCGAGATCTAATGTTGCAAACATTTCATCTGTTGTACGTAGTGCTAAGATAGAATTAATAGATTTAATAGCGACTTTTTCTGGTATTCCAGTTTGAAGAATTTGTTGGAGTAAACGCAATGTCTCACCACTTTCTTCATTCGCCCTAGCACCATTTCCCATTCCATCACTAATCGCCATAGCATATTTCCCTGCTCCCAATTCTATCATTGTATAACTATCACCTGATACGATCCCACCACCTTTAGCGGCATGAGAAACACCAGTTTCCACAGCAAATTCCTTGGCAGACCCAAATTGTAAAAAGGAATAGCCATTTGGAAATGGTGAAATTTCTTCATGTTTTAAAATAATATTTTCATTTAATATATCTGATAGTACTGGGGCAATTAATTTTTCCCCTTCTCCTCGGTACTCATAAAAAGATACAGCCATTTCAATATCGACATTTCCTTTTTCTAGTTGATATACATCTAGCTTCTCTAATTCCATTCCCATTGATTTTAGTGCATGAACAATTTGAATTTCTTGTTTTTCATGATGCTCACGTTCCTTAAGTATTTCTTTCGCGAAATCTTCCATTACATCAGAAACCCCTTGAAGTTGTTCAGCTACTAAGCGCTTACTTTCTAGAACCTGCTTTTTCAGTTTACGATTTGCATCAAAATAAGACATCTCTTCTTTCATAACATCCATTACTCTTTTGGATTTAACACAATGATTTTCAAATTCACGAATAACTTTTCGATTTGGTTCACGACCATCCATATATTCATCTTTCATTTCTTCCATTAATGAGTACGTTGTATCGAATTGCTGTTGCCAGCAACGTTCCTTCATAAAACATGTTTGACATGTTTTTTCTGTTACTTGGCTTAGAAAATAGTCGGTCTCTCGCTGATCTTCACTTTCATCTTCTGAAAAATTCTCTGCACTATTAAAGCTTTTAGATAATGCAGCGAACACATCTGAAAACTGTTCTACACGTTTAGCAGTAACATTTCTTACTTTTTGCAAATATTGCTCCTGTTCATTGGTATGTTCTTCTGTACCTGGAATATATCTTGAGATTTTTTTAAACCAACTTGCCGGTGTTATGAAAAATAGAAATATCGCGGCTAACGATTCCATAAAAGAAGGAATGATAGCTCCAGAGTCACCATATATTCCAACTAAGAAAGTCCCAACTAATAATCCTGTTGCTACCCCAATTTTCTTTCCTTCTTTTAATAGTCCTCCTAGTAAACCGGAAAATGCTAATAAACTCATTTGGTAAAGACTAGCTACATTTGCTAAGGACAATATTAATCCTGCAACCACACCAACCGTTGATCCAATAGCTGCTCCACCAACAAAAGCAAGAACTAATACAAAATAACGTGAGAATACTTGTTCAATAGATGCACCATATAGCTCCCATCCTACTGTTCCAGTTAGTATCGAAGCGATCAATATAATCATACATACAATTTCTTCATTTTTAAGTGAAGGTTTGTACCTTTTTGGTGATAATAACGGTACACTTTGCATAAAGATTAATACTAGGATCGTTCCTAACACTCCCTCAACAAGTAAAAGCATCCATTCATAGGATGATAGTTGTCCATAAAGAGAATATAAAAATAACCTAGGAGCTACCGTTGATATAAATACAAATAGTGGAACTTTAATCTGCTGATGTTTTGTATTTTTAAAGATACCCGCTAATAAAATAAATAAAAACATGGCAATACCAATAAAAATACTATGCTCCATGGAATATGTAATGGCTCCAATTAGCATTGCCAGCATAGCCCTTGGTGCATGGCTTTTTTGGATAAACCAAAGAGTTGCTAAAAATGCTACTGCAAATGGAGATACGACTGATAGAATGACTGCTCGTCCTAATAAAAATCCGACAAATACAAACAGCCACCCCTTATCAAGTAATATTGATTTGATCCGTGTATAAATACCTCTCCGAAATTTTTCCAGGTTGGTTTGTTCTACATCTAAGGCTTTCGTTTCCATACTTGGAATTGAATCCATCATATCTCAACCACTCCCTCTTAGAAGCATATTAAACCATAAGATGCTTTCTGATTTTGTCAAAACAAGAGAGCAAATCCAAAAAATCGTTCGACTAGTTTCTAGGCGTACCTACAAAAAGCTAGAAACCTATCATAGAAAGAAAAAACGTTTTATAGACTGTATTGTTGAGGCATGCAAACCTTCATGGAAAATTGTGCGAACCAATACTTGTTCAACTGTATGCATGTCCATTTCAGTAGGTTCAAAAACTTCCTCTAGGCGTTCTCCATATACCTCTTTAATACGGAGAGGTTGCTCCCTTAGTAGCTTTTTTAGTTCCTCTAAATCTGGAGTTTCTTCTGAAAAATTACCGGGATTCGTTCCAAACCCAAACCAATCATTAAATTTGTCGTTATACGTCATTTTTTCCTTTGTTACTGCCTGTATCCACAAATATTGATCTAAATAAATATGTCCTAAATTCCAACGAATGTTATTGTTGAAACCATTGGGAATAATATTTGCTTGCTGTTCTGTAATGCCATCTATTAGTGATAATGTTTCTTGTCGATATGTATGTAGTTGCGTAAAAAGAACTTCATGTCTTTTTTTCATGATTCCACTCCTCTAATTTTGAATACTTACATATTCTCCACCATTATTAAAAATCCTTTATTTTGTCGAAAGAAAAAAATCTATTGACACAATTCGAATACTCCTGTAATATATTTTTTGTTGGCTTTATACGGCGGTGTAGCTCAGCTGGCGAGAGCGTACGGTTCATACCCGTGAGGTCGGGGGTTCGATCCCCTCCGCCGCCATTGAAAAAATAAAACCTGTTCTCTTTTGAGAGCAGGTTTTTTGTTAATAGGTAAATTGTTCATACTGTACATAAATCTAGCTTCTAGTATTTAACAGAATGAGGATCCATATAAGAAATAACCCATAAAAGAGCAGGTACCAATCCAATTTGGTACCTGCTCTTTTATCATTTTGCACCGGATAGTAACCGATGTTTATCCGTCATTGACTTTACTTATATTTAAAATTATAGAGCATTCTCTATAGACAGCAACTGCTATCCTCTTTTAGCACCTCGACCCCCGCGTCTGGATTCCGTGTGCTTCTTTAAAGAGGCTAAACGGTCTTCAGAATCTTTTAGAAAACGATTCATTTTCGCTTCGAATGATTCCGTACGTTCTCTTGAATTTTTTTGGCGTACCGGCTTATCTTTCGCTTTTTTAATAGATAAACCTATTTTACCATCCTTTTCAACATTAATAACTTTTACCTTGACTTCATCACCTACAGATAAATGTTCATTAATGTCTTTGACATAGTTGTCGGCAACCTCACTAATATGGACAAGGCCAGTAGTTCCTTCTCCTAGTTCAACAAAAGCACCAAAATTAGTGATACCAGTTACCTTTCCCTGCAGCTTGCTGCCTACTTCGATTGACATAAAAAAAATGCTCCTCCTTAAGATTTTAAAATATACTTACCATATATATTATAGCTAAGCTTGTAAAAGTGTGTCAATAAGACGGGTCTTCCTCAGGAATTTTAAAAATTAATTCCCCTTCTTTAGATAAAAAATAATTCGTACGAGCTATATCCAAAATATATTCTTCATCGTTTAACAACTGAATTTCTTCTTCGTATTCTTCTTCAGCTGCTTTTAACTTTGCAAGCTGCTCTTCTAGTTCTTGATATTCTTCCAATTTTTCAGCATGTAACGATCGTTGTTTAACATGATAGGTTGTCATTGTTCCAATAGCAAGAGCTACTATGGCCGAAAAAAGCACAAGACGGCGAATTAAACGTTTTTTCTTTCGTTTTTGTCGCTCTATGTAAGCATCGTATTTCTGCATATAGTTCGAATCTAGTCTTGCTACTGTTTTTTTCTTTTCAGACATAGCATTACCTCCTCTTTTGTGCGATATACTTGATCCATTTAATACATATATTCTTTATTTTACTATAAAATCCTGCTAGATTGTGAAAAAATAAATGGATTTTTTTAGGCAGCATTCTGTATATCACACGCAAAACCCATTTTATTGGAGTAAAGAGGACGTAAAAAATGTATTTAATTATCATAAATAATATATTACCAATGAACAATACACTGGTTATTAATGCCTGGAACAAAAACTGAATTGGTTTAATTATAACAACTGTAACAACTCTAGCTAAAAATTGATAGATGTCGGCAATTATGATTATTAAGCGTTCTAGTATACGTTTGTATATGTTCGCAGCTACTACTTGATAAATAGAAAAACCAAGTAAGCAAGCTACAAACACATACACCCTCAATTCACCAGAGTTAACCCGAAATAAAATATAGTATAGAATAAATGTTTGAGTTAACCAAAAGCTTATTTCCATGACATAAGCTAAAATGGTATGTTTTTTCCAATGCCTCGCAAATCGTCGGAATGTTTCTAGTGCTATACCTAAATAAAAACCACCTAATACCATTGCGATCATTGTCAAGAATTGAACGTTTAACGTCATTTAAATAGCTTGCTAAAGAATCCTTTAGCTTTCTCCTGATGATGTTCATCTACATAGGAAAGCTCATAGATTTTACCTTTAATAGACACAACGCCCTCGCCTACATCTAAGTTTTTCAGTTGTAAATTCTGACCACGGACAATTAAATAACCCATCACGGTTTCCAACAAAAACTCTTCATTATCAAAACTATCTACTTCTTTTACACCGGTAATTTCTAATAACTTCCGATTATTAATCTTCAGTTGGTGATCTTGATGCTGTACACTTCTTGTACTATTTTCTTTATCATAATAATTCATACGCGCTTCCTCCCTTATCATTAATACCTTATGAAAGGAAGGACAAGTATAGAACTTTATGCGTTAATTTTTTCTTCTTTTATCACGTTATATAACATACCTGCCTCGTCTTTTTTCACCGTTTCTTTTAACGATATTACCTCAATGGTTACTAGTTTTTGACCAAACTTAATAACTAGTTCATCTCCGACTGAAACGGTTGAGGAAGCTTTAGCTTGATTACCATTAATGGTAATTCTCCCCTGGTCAGCTACTTCCTTTGCTAAAGTACGACGCTTAATTAACCGAGAAACCTTTAAAAATTTATCTAATCGCATTACTCTCTCTCCTTTGCTTGATCCCAATAATAATCCATCTCTTGTAAGGATGTTTCTTGAATATCTTTTCCCTGTTCTTGTAATTGCTTTTCTATATAGGAAAAACGGGAAAGGAATTTTTGATTTGTCCGGTTTAAAGCTACTTCTGGATTAATCTTGTAGTATCTTGATATATTAGCTAAAACAAATAGAACGTCCCCTAATTCCTTCTCCATTTCTAATTGATCTTTGTCCTCAATGGCAGCTTTTACTTCCTCTATTTCTTCCTTCAATTTATTCCAAATATCATTTACATCATCCCAGTCAAACCCTACTTTAGCTGCCTTCTTTTGCAATTTGAACGCTTTTGCTAGAGATGGTAAATGTTCGGGAACACCATCTAATACAGATTTACGCTGCTCACCTTTTTCCTTTTTCTTTAAGTCATCCCAGTTTTTATAAACATCATCCACAGAATCTACTTTTATCGTATCAAACACATGGGGATGACGATATATCATTTTATCTGTAATAGATCGAATCACATCTTCTACGTTAAAATACCCATCATCTTCGCCAATTTGACTATGTAACATGACCTGTAATAGTATATCGCCTAGCTCTTCTATAATCCCTTCATCATCTTGATCATCGATTGCTTCTATTAATTCATATACCTCTTCAATCGCATATTCCCGTAACGTCTCATGGGTTTGCTCTTTATCCCATGGGCAACCGTTAGGACCTCTTAATTCTGCAATTACCTCACGTAATCGATAAAAGGTATGATTTAATAGATGTGCTGGAGCAGGTGGTACGTATACACTAGTTAAATTACTAACTTCCATCTGATGATCCAACTCTTCTAATGGAACCTTTTTAATCATTTCCTTGCTACTTCCTGCCGCTTCAATAATTGTTATTTCGTAATCAGCAGGTAGATCTTCTAATAAAGCTAGCTTTACTTCAGAAGCAATAAATCGATCATATACCTGACAAAAAACAATATGCTGTCTATAGTTTAGTTCACTCCGACTAAAAGATGTTCCATCTACAAATTGAAAACCCTCAATAGGGTCAATCTGTAACGAAGTAAATAAATCATCTAAATAACTTTGTCCACCAATAATTTTCGTTTCTATCTCCGAATTCTCTAGCAATAGCTGAACGGTTTTTTCTGCTAACATCGGATGCCCTGGAACTGCGTAGATTAAGGAGGTAAAGTCGCTTGCTTTTTCTATTATCCGTTCAACAATTTGTTGGTACACAGATTCAAATTGATCCTCTGTCTCATAGATCGTATCAAATGATTCAAACAGAACGCCTTCTTTTTGTAATGTTTTAATAACAGGATGATCCATGGTACGTACCAAAATAGGAGCCTTTGTATTGGTTAGCTTTTTATATATTCCAAGCGGTAATTGCTCAATATCTCCTGCCCCTAGTCCAATGATTTCTATCTTCATATTACTTCCTCCTCTGTAAGCGAATCAATTTTGCTGCAAAAGGTAACATAGATAATTCATCTTCAGTAAAAGCTCTACCACGTAAAAGTGTAACTAAATAGATTAATCCACCAATGCAAATAATGAACAATATATAAATGAATAAGACCGTTCTCGAATAGAACTCTACATGCATAGTGATTAATTGCGTTAGAACTAAAAATAAAACCATACTGCTACTTGCCTTTAAAAAAATCTTCCATTTTATTTTTTGAAAAATATACAGGCCTGGTAGTTTTCGTTTTAATTCAAATAACACAACAACACAAAGCGCTAATAAACTGATCACAGTAGCAATAGCACTACCTATTATTCCCCAGAATGGCACAAGCATCTGATTTGCGATCCATTTAATAAATAATGCAGCTAGAATAAATCCAGCTGTACGTTTCATATAATCTAAGCCTTGCAAAATCGATAATCCTGTAATTGCTATAGAACTAAGCACTATTGAAAGAACGACAATTCGTAGAGCTGTCACTCCATGATTATTTTGAAATAAAAGCATATTTGCTTCTGGAAAAATGACGATTAATCCAATCGTTGCACCAGCAGCAATATAAAAACTAAACGATAATGCACCTTCTATTTGCTTATAAAAAAGAGTTGACTCACTATACAATTTTCGTTTACTCACCGCGGGAATAAGAGCTAATGCAAAAGATGAACCTAAAACGGTTCCAAGCTGAATTAATGGTTGGCCACGATCATATACGCCTTTTGCAACCATCGCTTCAAGCTGTGTAAGCCCATAATCTTTCAAACTAGGTACTAACGTAAATGCATCTGCAAATTGGATCATCAGTAAAATCATATGATTTAATGAGGCGACAACTCCAAATATTAGAATGGTTCTAATATAATCATTCCACGGTATACGGTAGGTGCCCTGTTTTACAGGTTTATATTTTATAAATAAAAATACCAATATGAAAAGTGCAACTACCATACCAATTATAGAAGCTAACCCTCCAGCTTTTCCTATCATGTATATATCTTCATTATGATAGGAAACGTAAAACGCTGCTAATATGATTATAATCACTCGAAACAGTTGTTCTCCAATCTGAGAAAAAGCAGTTGGTTTCATCTGCATCTCTCCTTGGAAAACTCCTCGAAGCAAAGCGACAAAAGGAATGAGTAAAAACAGGAAAGCAGCAACCCGATAAGTAGCTACTAAGTTTTCATCACCTACCCATATCGCTAACGAATCGGCATTTAAACGAATAAATAAAAACAACGCTGTATTAATTCCTAATAAAATAAAAAAAACCGGTACATAAAACCGTTTAAAGGAAAGCACGTTACCTTCCGATTTTAAATCTACTGCTATTTTTGAAACAGCTGATGGAAATCCATAAAGGGCTAATACAAAAGCAATCCCTAATAATGGATATACCTGTTGATAAACATAAAATCCAATATCACCAGTTAAGTTCTGTAATGGAATACGATATCCAGCACTTAATACCTTACTAATGAATCCTGCTAATGTTAAAAGTAGTGCACCTTTTACTAAATTATTTGCTGCCATAATATACGTCCTTCTTAAGACCCTATAAAACGATACATTGTAATAGGATGATTATGTCATATTATAGCATAGTTGGGATATAACCCTAAATATCATATGCACAACCTGATAGTTCTTTAGCTCAGAAACAGTAAAATGGGTAAAAATCAGTACATCATACTAATTTCTACCCATATGTCTCACACTTATTCCATTTGTTTTGCAAGAAAGCTTGCAGCAGTTTCAATTGCTTTTTGTTCTACCTCACCTAGTTTTCCTTCTCTAGAAAATAGCATTACACAACCAATCGGATCACCATTAGCAATTATCGGGCTAAGACAGTATGCGTTTAGTTCTTCTTCTTTTCCTTGAATTATTTCTACAGTTTTTGCTTCGGTTTCTGTTACGACAGAGCGATTTTCAATCGACTTTTCTAGATGTTGTCCTATGTTTTGATTTAAGTAATCTTTCTTCGATTCTCCTGCTACAGCTATTATTTCATCTCGATCACAGATTAAGACCGGGAAATGAAGGGAATCAAATAGAGCTTGAGCATATTCAGAAGCGAAACTCCCAAGTTCATTAATTGGGGAGTATTTCTTTAGAATAACCTCACCTTCTCGGTCAATAAAAATTTCCAATGGATCTCCTTCACGTATACGTAATGTTCTTCTGATTTCTTTCGGGATGACTACTCTACCTAAATCATCAATCCGTCTTACAATTCCTGTTGCCTTCATCCGATATGAAGCCTCGCTTTCTATGATGATTTTTTTAGGCGCACCTTAACATCTTAGCCTCTTGTTTGCACTAATGGTGAAAGAGTATGTTTTTGATGATTGCTATCAAAAACCGAGTACTAAACGGACACAACAACATGCCTTTCCTATTCCTCTCTGAATGGGAAAATAACACCAGTTGTGTTTGCTTAGTATTGATCATCTTTAAAAGAAGTATACATGAAATACCAATTTCTGTTTTTAACGATTAACTTTTTCCAATTTTTCAATGAAATTCCCAAGAATCTCATACCGTTGGTGCTCCGTATCTCTTGATGGTTTATAGATTATTTTTAATTTATTACTTTCTGTTCCTAACTGAATTCCTCTTCCGAATTCATTCGCAAGCTCGAATAATTTTGCTCCATCGATCTGTTGGCTACGTTCTTCCGTTAAAAGCATTTCAATCTTTTTATTGCGTTCCGTAATACTTTCAACTCGTTCATTTTTAGAAACTCGTTTCAAGTTAGATACGATGAATAGGTTTTCTACTTCTTCTGGATAATCGCCAAAGCGATCGATTAACTCATCTTTTAAGTCATCAATATCTTCCTGTGCCAAAATCGTTTGAAATTGCTTATACATATCAATTTTTTGTTTTTCATCACTAATATACGTATCCGGTATATACGCATCAATAGAAAGGGCTAGTTCTGGTTCAAATGGTTTAATTTCTTCAATTTCTTTGCCAGCTTTACGAGCATCAATAGCATCTTTTAACATCTGGTTATACATATCAAATCCTACAGAGTCAATGAATCCATGCTGCTGCGCACCTAATAAGTTCCCTGCACCACGGATAGAAAGGTCTCGCATTGCAATCTTAAAACCAGACCCCAATTCGGTAAATTCCTTAATTGCCTGTAGGCGTTTCTCAGCAACCTCTGTTAATACTTTATCCTTTTGATACGTGAAATAAGCATAAGCTACTCGATTAGAACGACCTACTCTACCCCTTAATTGATAGAGCTGACTCAATCCCATACGATCTGCATCATAGACAATTAATGTATTTACATTTGGAATATCTACACCGGTTTCAATAATGGTTGTACTTACTAACACATCATATTCACCTTCTAAGAAGCCAAACATAACATTTTCCAACTCTGTTTCATTCATTTGTCCATGGGCTACTGCAATTCTTGCATCCTCTACTAGCATGCCAATATCACGAGCCATCTTATCAATATTCTCTACTCGGTTATATAAGAAAAACACTTGACCACCACGTGACATCTCTCGTTCAATGGATTCCCTAATTAATATTGGATTATATTCAGCCACATACGTTTGGATCGGAAAACGATTCTCTGGTGGTGTTTCAATAACGGATAAATCTCTTACACCTAACATCGACATATGCAATGTTCGTGGGATCGGTGTTGCAGTTAATGTTAGTACATCAATATTTGTTTTCATTTGTTTTATTTTTTCTTTATGTTTAACACCAAATCGCTGCTCTTCATCAACTATTAATAATCCTAATTCATGGTATTCAATATCTTTAGATAACAGTCGATGGGTACCGACTACTACATCTACTAAGCCCCTTTTAAGCCCTTGAATAGTTTCTTTTTGTTGTTTTGCTGTCCGAAATCTACTTAACAACCCTATATTTATCGCATGGTCCTGAAACCGCTCACGAATGGTTTCATAATGTTGCTGTGCAAGAATCGTAGTTGGCACTAGAATTGCTACTTGTTTTCCATCTGCTACAGCTTTAAATGCAGCTCGAATTGCTACTTCTGTCTTACCATAACCAACATCACCACAAAGTAAGCGATCCATGGGTTGTTCTTTTTCCATATCTTCTTTAATTTCCGCAATACATCGTAACTGATCTTCCGTTTCCTGATATGGAAAAGATGCATCAAATTCCCTTTGTAGATCTGTATCAGGAGAAAATGCGTAACCCTTTCTTGATTCTCTTTCCGCATATAGCTTGATCAAATCGTCCGCAATATCTTCAACGGATGACTGAACTTTACGCTTAACCTTTGTCCATTCACTACCACCTAGCTTATAAAGCTTAGGCTCTTTACCCTCTGAACCGACAAACTTTTGAACAAGATCTATTTGTTCTATTGGGACAAACAGTTTATCATCACCAGAATATTTAAGTAACATGTAGTCTTTATGTTTATCATTTACTTCAAGTGTCTCAATTCCTAAATAACGACCAATTCCATGATTAGCATGGACAACATAATCGCCAACCTTTAGCTCTTGATAATTTTTAATACGTTCTGCATTCGATATCTTTTGTTTTTTCCGGGTTCGTTTACTTCGTTTCTTAAATAGTTCATTTTCAGTAATCAACACCAACCTGTGCATTGGCATCTCAATACCACTACTAACGTTACCAACAGCAATAGTTGGATGCTCCACTGGAAGTTCTAGTTGATTGGTTACACTAGACTCAATATCATAATCTGTAAATATAGACTGGATCTTTTCTGCTCGTTTTTCATTTGGAGCTAATACAACTACAGAGTATCCACCTTTATCCCAACGACTTAATTCATTTTTAAATAGATGCATTTGTCCATGGAATTCCTGCATTGCCCTAGACGACAGATTTATAATATTTTGTGGCTGAGTATTTGGTATATGCCTTAAAAACACAGACATATACAGTCGTTGTGCATCCATTTTGTCCCATATGGTATGCCAATCAAATGAAAATTTACTGTTTTTTACTGTTTTATTCGATTCTAATAGGCTACTATACCATTCTGCTTCTTCCATATCTAAATTAGTCGCGGTTTCCTGGATTCTACTCATCTCATCTAAAATAATTAACCCATTAGATGGTAAATAATCTAATAAACTAGCAGGGTTATCATAGAGAAAACCTATATACTTATACATCTCTGGAAAATGTTCTAAGTTTCTTAATCGAGAAATATCATGTTCTATTTCTTCTACTAGCATCTCTTTAGCTTCTGTTGATTTTTTAGTTTTCAACGTGTTTGCTAAGGCACTTTCTAAACGTTCTGCTCCTGATAAAATATCCCCATCTTTTAATAACAATTCCGTAGCAGGCCCTATCACAATTGATTCCTTTTTATCTAAAGAACGCTGTGTTTCTGCATCAAAATAGCGTATCGAATCTATTTCTTCATCAAATAATTCGATACGAATTGGATTTTCTTCTGTAACAGGATATATATCTATAATTCCACCCCGACGACTAAACTCACCTGGAGTTGTTACCATCGAAGCACGCTCATACCCCATATCCACTAAGGACGATAAATAGCTTTCCATATTAATTTCTTCACCAACTGAGAAATCAAGTTGGTATTTTTCAAGATAGCTTGTAGGGGGCAAAATTCGTTTTAATGCTGCAACTGGAGCAATTAAAATACCCGACTTCTTATTGGTCCACTCCGTTAAGGCTTCAATTCGCTGACTTCTTAACTCTGGACTTGAAATTGCAATTTCAGAAGCTATTAACTCATTAACAGGATATAAATGAACATGTTCATCGCCCATAAATGCAGCTAGGTCATCATATAATGCCTGTGCCTGAACTAATTGAAATGTAACGAGAAGGACTGGCTTATTTGTTGACTCTTCTATTAATGATACTAATAGGCTTCTAGCTGAACCGGATAAACCAGCGACTAACTGCTCTTTCATTCCATTTGAAATCCCTGTAAGAATGGATTGGATGTCTTCCTTTGATTGTAAATATCTATTAATACCTTTCACAAACATAACCCCCATAATATTGGCCATATGACCCCTAACCTAATACACATATGCAGCATAAGAAAACTTATACCTTCTTATCTGCTAAAAACTATAACTGACTTACATAATAAAGCCATAAAATGATTAAACAATACAGCTGGTAAAAATTCTTTAGCAATGTACCTTTTACACGTAATAAACGCAAAAATGCCTTGGTTCACTTAAACCAAAGCCTTTATACGTTCTCTTATTGTATAAAATAGTCTAGTTCATGATATTCTGGATGATGCCCTAATGACTCTTCACAATTCTCACAAATTGATTGAATATGAACATCTCCATTTGCTTGATATTCGATCATCTCTTTTTTGTCCTCATTCGATAATTTATCCCATCCTAGAACGGTTGTGTCAATGACACGTTGTTCTAGTTGTCCAATAACATCCCCACAATGCCTACACTTATAGACAATAGACATGGAAATAACCTCCTCAGATAAACCATTAGATATTTTAAAGTTTATCCGAAAAGGATGTTTTTATACGGTAACCAATCCATTCAATTATCTATTATCATCATTTATATGCTGCAATTACGCATTAAATTCATTCATTACTTCTAAGAAAGGCTTTTCTAACCATTTTTCACATGCATCTGCAGCTCTTTCGATGCTATCTGTTACTATTTCTTGTTCCGATTTTGGAAATGAACTAAGAACATAGTCTACGACTGGTACGGGAGAGGTTGGTCTGCCAACTCCGATACGAATCCGTTTAAACTCTTTCGTACCCAAATGGTCTATTACAGAACGGATCCCATTATGTCCTCCATGCCCACCTTTTTGTCGTAGGCGTATCTTTCCAGTTGGTAAATCTAGTTCATCATAAATAACTAAAACATTCTCTGGTTCGATGTCATAAAAATCTATCAAAGGACGTAACGATTGCCCCGAAAGATTCATATACGTTTGTGGTTGTAGCAGAACTACTTTCTCTCCTTGATAGTGTTCTACGATATGTTTTCCGTTAAACTTATCTTTCTTTAAAGGTCCCCATTTATGGCGATCAAGCAATTCATCGATCACCATAAATCCAATATTATGTCTAGTTTTTTTATATTTTCTGCCAGGATTACCTAGACCAACAATACACTTCATCGTTATTCCCTCGTTTATTATTAAAAGTTAGAAAATTCGTCTTTATCCAAGAATTCATTACAACTATGCAGCATAAGTAAGCTTATTCTTTTCTGCTAAAAAATACAACAATCCCTCCTTCGTTCATATATGAAAAGGAGGGGATGTTGGTTCTATCATTAATCTGCATTCCGTTCGGTTTGAGCTTCTCCAACTAGTTCTGGTTCTTCATCTTCATTGTCAATACCTTCAACATCATCATCAGTAGTTGGTGTTAAAATGGTTACAAGTGTTGATTCAGGATCATCCAGAATTTCATAATTGGCTGCCTTTGGAATATCAGCAACAGTTAAACTATCACCTGTATCTAAGGATGAAACATCGATAGTAATTTCATCTGGGATATTATTAGGTGTTGCTCTTACTTGCACTTCATATAAAGCTTGTTGTAAGACTCCACCATCTTTAACTCCTTGTGGTTCTCCCTCAAGTCGAACCGTAACGGCTACATCCATTTCTTCCGACATATTTACAACATAGAAATCAGCATGTACCAACTCATCTTTTATAGCATCTAATTGATAATCATGTAGCATTACATCTACAGAACTATCATCTGCAATATCCAATGAAATTACTGCGTTACGACCTTCATCGCGTACCGTTTTAATAAGTTCAATACTATCTACAGCAATTGATTTCGATTCCTTTTCTTTTCCATATACAACAGCGGGAACTTGTCCACTTTCTCTGAGTTTTCTAGTTGTCGATCTTGTATGATCTGGTCTTTTAATTGCTTTCAATGTAACTGACATGATTTAATCATCCTCCATTATTTGAAAACTAGATATCTTCCAAATCTTGTATGACAAACTTTCTCATTATATGAAATTTTTTCTCTCTACCAACTTGCTCTATATAGTAAAATTCCCCTATTTTAATTAATATAAACCTTTTAATCGAATAAAATACTTACAGACTGTTCCTCATGAACACGGATAATCGCTTCCCCAATAAGTGGAGCTACAGATAGTTCGGTCACTTTATCAATCTTCTTCTCAGCAGGTAAAGGTATGGAATTAGTAATCACTAATTCTTTTATTTGAGAGTTCTCAATACGCTCCATAGCTGGTCCTGATAATACTGGATGCGTACAACATGCATAAACCTCTTTTGCTCCATTTTCAATTAACGCATTAGCTGCAAGGGTAATGGTTCCAGCAGTATCAATAATATCGTCAATAAGTATTGCAGTTTTTCCTTCGATATTACCTACAATATTCATGACTTCTGCAACATTTGGACGTGGACGTCGTTTATCAATAATACCTATAGGTGCTTTTAATCGATCTGCCATTTTACGTGTTCTAGTAACCCCACCATGGTCAGGTGATACAATGATTAGATCGTCAATGTTTTTCGCTTCAAAGTAATCCGATAAAATTGGAACACCTTGCAAGTGGTCGATAGGTATATCAAAGAACCCTTGAATCTGAGGAGCATGAAGGTCAAGTGTAATTACTCGATCTGCTCCGGCTGTTTCAACTAAGTTTGCTACTAATTTTGCAGTGATTGGTTCTCTTGCACGAGATTTACGATCCTGTCTTGCATATCCGTAATACGGCATAACAATATTAATTGATCGAGCTGATGCACGTTTTAACGCGTCGATCATAATCAACAGTTCCATAATATGTCGATTCACTGGTGTACTTGTAGACTGAACGACATAAACATCACAGCCACGCACACTTTCTTCTAGGTTAATTTGAATTTCACCGTCACTAAATGAAGATACCGTGCACTTACCTAAAGTTGTACCAATATGTTCTGCTATTTCTCCTGCTAATTTACGATTTGAGTTTAACGTAAATACCTTCAAAGAACTGTCTTTGTAAGTAGATGCCATGGAATTTTACCCTCCGTTAATCTTTTTTCCTATTTTTGATTCTAGCTGCATAGCCTTCTTTATTCGTTTGTTTTGCTCGTGCGATTGATAATGATTCACCCGGTACATTTTTGGTAATGGTAGATCCTGCAGCAACATAGGAACCTTTACCAATTGTAACAGGTGCAATGAGGTTTGAGTTACAGCCAATGAATGCATCATCCTCAATCGTCGTTAAATATTTATTTTTTCCATCATAGTTCACTGTTATTGTACCACATCCGACATTAACATTGCTTCCAACTTGTGCATCTCCAATATAACTTAAATGAGATACCTTACTCTTATCACCTAATGTAGACTTTTTAATCTCGACAAAATTACCAATTTTTGCCTCGTTGCCTATATTAGCTTCTGGTCGAATATGAGCGAATGGTCCAATTTTCACTCGGTCACCGATCTTGGAATCTGTTGCTACACTTTGCTTGATAACAGTAGCTTCGCCTACCTCGCAATTCGCAATTTCCGTATTCGGTCCAATTTCTGCATCAGTCTTAATAATCGATTTCCCAGTAATAACTGAACCAGGATGGATTACAACATCTTGTTCAATAACAACATCAGGATGAATATACGTATGATCTGGGTCAATAATGGTTACCCCATTACGCATATGATCCTCATTTATTCTTCGTTTCATCGTTTTCTCAGCTTGTGCTAAAGCTACTCGGTCATTAACACCTAATGTTTCTTCAAATTTAGGTGTTACATACGCTCCAACCTTAGCAGATTTGTTTTTTAATATTTCTATTATATCCGTTAAGTAGTACTCACCTTGTGCATTATCGTTTGAAACTTCTTGTAACGCCTCAAATAAGGCTTTGTTATCAAAACAATATGTACCAGTGTTTATTTCAGCTACACGGAGTTCATTCTCATTGGCATCTTTATGTTCTACGATTCGTTCTACTTCATTATTTTCATTACGGATAACTCGACCATAACCAGTAGGATCTGGAGCCTTAGCGGTTAATATAGTTGCTTTTGATTTATTTTTTTCATGATGCTCAAACAAGTCCAAATATGTTTGATCTGTTATTAGTGGAGTATCTCCACATACAACAATAGTAGTACCTTCTTTGTCTTTTAGTAATTGTTCAGCCTGAATAACTGCATGCCCAGTACCTAATTGTTCCGCTTGAAGTACAAATTGACTTTCTTTTCCCAAATGCTCTTTTACTAAATCGGCACCATGGCCGACAACAGTAACAACCTCATCTAGATTTACGGCTTTTACTTGATCTAGTACATGCTGTACCATTGGTTTTCCTAGAACAGGATGAAGCACTTTATATAGTTTTGACTTCATTCTCGTACCTTGACCAGCAGCAAGAATGATTGCATAACGTTTCGCCATGAGGAAACCTCCAATTTTTATTTATCCTGGTGTTTCGTTTAAGGATTTATACCCTTATGGTGTGTACAAACAGCGTTGATAAAACACTGCACTGTTTCACTTTATCCATTATGAATATATCTTAAATAGAGATTCATTTCAACAGATACAGAAGGGATGGAGGTATCCAAATACGAATTATTTTTTTATTAGAAACCTTAGCATTCAACAAGCCTTTAAGGTGAATGCCTTAGTTGCACTAATGCAGGATAGGAAAGTTTCTACTTTTCTTATTTTCTTATCTGGAAACAAAAAAAGAAGGCCAATCCTAGGAGATTAGACCTCTTGATGTTAAATTTTTCATAATTAGGAAGCTCCAGCTTCCTCATATTCTACTTCTTCACCTGCTCGGTGATATTCTTCTAATACCGCATCTTGGATCTTTGAACGTGTGTTGGAATTGATTGGATGTGCAATGTCTCTAAACTCACCATCAGGAGTGCGTTTAGATGGCATAGCGACAAACAATCCATTATTACCGTCAATAACACGGATATCATGGACAACAAATTCCTGATCCAACGTAATAGATGCAATTGCACGCATTCTGCCCTCTGTATTAACACGGCGTAATCTTACGTCAGTTACTTCCATGCTGTTTCACCACCTTTGCAAAGTTAACTTAATAAAGATAATTCTACAAAGATTATTTAAATCCTGCTTAAAATTGAAAAAAGTTTAATTATTTACACAAAAAGGTAAAAAAATTTACAAAGAATAACTTATAATTACCGCCCCCTTGATCAACCCCTAGTTAGAATAAAAGCGCAAGCGCCAACGTTGGGCGCAAAGATCAATTATAGTCGGCCATCCTCAGTAGAAGTTAAGGATGTTCGACTGGACTGTTACCGTACGGAGAAGAGGGAAGTCTCGCTAGTCTCTATGCGCTGGAAACGGCTGTTCCTGTAATAAAAAGATAACACACCAAAATTTTTATACTTTCTTATTTCTTTAGAAAACGTGGCATTCACACCATGCCTTTATGGTGTGTGGCCTATCTGCCTAAAAAAATAAAATCTTTTTCAATCGAAAAAGATTTTAGAATAAAAGTATTTAATATGCTGCATAATTACCTGGTAATACTCGAATTTCCTTGCTAACCAAGTCAAAATCTGAAATCTTTACTAAAGAGGTGTAATTTTCTACAACTCGATCTTCTTCATCATCATCAGCCTCGGCAAGCACTCCAATTTCTGCTACATTGGCATTGAACTCATCCAGCAAACTAACCATACCAGTAATGGTTCCTCCAGCTTTCATAAAATCATCAATAATGCATACATTAGCACCTGCACGTAAACTCCGTTTTGGCAGAACCATTGTTTGAATTTTTCTTGAAGAACCAGAGACATAGTTAATACTTACCGATGATCCTTCCGTTACTTTCGGATCTCTTCTTACAATTACAACCGGAACATCTAAGAACGAAGCTACTGCATATGCTAGCGGAATTCCTTTTGTAGCTACTGTCATTACTACATCAATATCCGTATTGGAAAATTTTGAAGCAAATACTCTACCAATTTCTCTAACGGTTTTAGGCTCCCCTAATACATCACTCATATAAAGATATCCACCTGGAAGTATACGTGTTGGATCTTCCAAACGCTTGCATAGTTTTTCAATAAAATTAATCCCATTATCATAAGTTGATTCTGGGATAAACATTACCCCACCAGCAGATCCTGATGTTCTTTTCAGATATCCGAGACCTTCTTCCCGGAACATATGATCAACAATATCTAGATCTTCACTCATCGATGCTTTTGCAGCATTATATTTTTCAGAAAAATATGGAAGGTTTCGATGCTGCCTAGGATTTTCTAGAAAAAAGTTTGTTAGTGATACTAACCGATTACTTCTTTTCATTCATTACACCTCAAAAGCCGAATATTTTCCTTTTAATATACCATCAATATACGCCTTTAGCAAGATTCATCCAATAATCCGCACAATGTGAACATCATGACAAAAACCTTTCATGCTATTATAAATGCGTTGAGCTTTATTATGATGCTTCACTAATCCATAAACAGTTGGACCACTGCCACTCATAAGGACACCTTCTGCACCTGCATTAATCATTTTTTCTTTAATTCTCTTTACCTCCGGATATAAGGACATCGTAATGCATTCCAGAGAATTCCCTATATGTTTGCATATATGTTGAAAATCTCCTTCATAGAGGCCTTTTATAATTTCATTAGTGTTAGGATGTGATATTGCATCTACATTCACTCGTTGTAGAATAGATTTTGTAGAAACCCCTATATTAGGCTTGGCCAAAATAACCCAACAAGAGGGTGGTGCTGGAAGTCGTTTTAGTATTTCCCCCTTCCCTCTAGCAATTGCAGTTTTTCCTAAAATACAAAATGGTACATCTGCATCGATCTTCAAACCCAACAATGCTAATTCTTCTAGGGGAACTCCAACATCCCATAGTTTATTTAAGCCACGTAGTACAGCAGCAGCGTTACTACTTCCCCCACCCAATCCAGCAGAAACTGGGATATTTTTTTCAATTTTTATATGAACTCCTTTTTTAATACCGTATTCCTTTTTAAATATTTTCGCTGCTTTATAAGCTAAATTTCGCTCATCATTTGGTACATATCTACTCCATAACGATACTTCTATCCGGTCCTCGTTTAAACTATTCAACTCTACTCGATCGGCTAAATCAATAGTTGCCATAATCATTTCCACTTCATGAAAACCATCCATTCGTTTTCCAATTACATCAAGTGATAAATTTATTTTAGCCGGAGCTTTCTCAAAAAGAGCCATATCCGTCACCTACTTTATTCGTTCGCGCATTAGTAAAAACGTCTTTCAACTGCGTTTTACATTATGTAAAGAAATTGTATCATAATAAAAAACTCCAAGCGACTACTATGTGAAATTAGGTAAGTTGACATCCTCACCCACCTAAACACTGTCGCGTTTTGAGGAAGGAGTCTTCTCGCCCAAGTTCGATAATAAAAGAGGATCCGCTCGCTCCCCTACGAACCCTCATTTTACGCATGATCACTATGCAAAAAGAAAAACGGCAAATCCCGTTTTAGGATCTGCCGTTTTGCATATTTTGCTCGGCTATTTCAATTGCTCGTTTAACCATGTTCCCGGCATCCCTTGCCTTAATGCCGCCCCAACCATCTCGTTGTACCGTGTCGTAAAAGCCTAACTCCTTTGCAATTTCTTCTTTCAATTGGTCGGACATAATACCTCCACGTCTCGCCATGAAAGAACAACCCCTTTCTGTTAAAACTTCTTACGACATCTATAGTTTGTACATTTGTTTGAAACAAAACCTAGTAATATGTATACATAAAAGGAAATATTACGTAATTAACTAAATTTATACTGTTTAAGTAGTCCCTCTAATTTTAATGCTAATCCTATATTGCCTTCTACTTTAAGTTTCCCCGTCATAAACGCAGTAGTACTATTCAAGTCGCCTAATAAGAATTTTCTAAAGTTTTTTTCTTTCATTTTTAGCGTACAGTTTGCTTCATTTTGATGATGGTCAAAAATGTGTACATTTCCGTCTTCAAAAACAAGCTGCCACATATTGTGATCATCATGATCTATAAGCTGAAATCCATAAGTAGCAGTCAAATCCTGATAGGGTTCTCCATTTTCATGTAACTTACTTTCAATGATCCTCCAAATATCTGTTATCTTCGCTTCTTCAATCATGCTCATTTCTCATTCTCCCTTGAAATAATTATAATTATCAAATAATTTTATATAAAAAACAAGAACAGTAAACACTTTCGTTCACTGTTCCAATAACATTGCTTTAGTACGTTCATCTAGGAAGCTTAGTTCTACTGTTTCAGTTAATACGTCTGCATAGCTGTAGGAAACACGTTCGAAAGCATTTTCTTCTTGGTCTAATTCAACAATGAAAACAGAAGGATATGTTTCTGCTAAAATTCCCGATCGCTCAATAGTTTTCCTTCTACCGCCATTGGCTTTCAAAGTTAGACGTTTTCCGACTTGACCCTCAAGACCTTGCTTAATTTCGATTAATGTTTTAGCCAATACACTCCACCTCACTGTAATTACATCATAACATAAGCTTGTTTTAAAGTCAAATAAAATCTTATATTATAACAAGATATGTTTTTTACTGTCAACAACTAAATTCAGCTATTGATATTATTATTTCAAAATGTTAACAAATTATGTATGTTTTTTAATGTATATTTCCTTTTTCCATCAGATAACTCGTCTTTTACAAAGGCAGAGCATCGGGATTTATTGTGTTGGTCAAAAAATTTTATATTTCTCTACACCAAATTAGCTAGCTTTTTTGGTAATAACCAAAAAGCTAGCTATTCTCGGTCTGCTCCTGTTCATCTTGATCTTCTTCTAAATATGGCATACCCGTGCGCAAAAGTCCCCTTGTTTCGACACCACCCATTCCTTTTTCTCCAGTTAATGTATTACGTAACGCATCCCAAACAGTCACTTTTTCCATAAAAGGAGTATATGCTATTTTGGCAGCTATATAGACTGGGTCTAAGGCATGAATATTAATTCTTAGTGGAGAGCTAGCAAAATTTGCTCCTGCCCGTATAAGCGATTCAAAATGAGATTGACAAGCACCTGCAAAAATCACTAATTCATCTAAATTAGGAACAATCTTTCTTGCTTCTCGTACTGTTTCAGCAAAAAACTTAGAATGACGATATGCACGAAGATCATTCTTTCTTCCTTTATTTTTCGAAAAAGCATCATGTCCAGTAATTACAATAATATTGGGTTGTATTTTCCGTATTAAGTCACCAATTTCATATGGCATTTCTTTTTCATTGATATGAACACCATGGACCTGTAGCCCTAGTCGTTGATATAATGCAATACACTTTCGTAAGTACATTTGATCCCCATCTAAATGTAAAACTCTAGCAGGTAATTGAAAATACTCAGCATATTGATATCCATCTGTTGATTGGTACTCTCTCTTTTCTTTCATTAATTGATAATCTTGTCGAAATAGGCGGAAAGAAAATTCTTCTTGCTCTTTCTCCTTTATCCGCCTTTTTTGTAAATCCCGACCTTCTACACGATTTAAATCATCTAGAGGGGAATCAGCCTCTAAACGAAGATCTTCTCCATGTAATATCGCTTTATCATTCGTTAAGGAAACAATCCGAAATAATAGATCATGATTATATGATTTTCTTGTTACTAAGTCTCCTATAGCTAAAGACACATTTATCCACCCCACGGCCTTCTTTAAATTGAAAGCTTATTACTTCTATAGACTATGTGGGTTCATCTGTTCCTGTGCCAATACCCAAAAAAATAGGGCTATTACTCATACGAGCATAGCCCTATTAGAATCTTTATTTACTACGTTTATAAAATGTATTCGCCAAGGTAGCGAACTCTTCCATTGTTAGCGATTCACCACGTCTTGTCCCATCAATATTAATCTCATCTAGTATGGTTGTAATTTCTTCTTTGTCATAGATCCCTTTGAAATGACTTGTTAAATTATTTCTTAACGTCTTTCTTCTTTGGGCAAAACACGCCTGGACGATAGGGAAAAAATAATCCTCATCCTCCACATGAACAGGTGGATTTTTCCTTCTTGTTAACTTCAAAATGCTGGAATCAACATTTGGTTGTGGCATAAATACACTTTTAGGTACATGCATAACAACTTCTGCATCGGTATAGTATTGGATAGCGATGGTTAATGAGCCATAGCTTTTACTATTTGGCTTAGCTGCCATACGTTCTGCTACCTCTTTTTGAATCATTACCGTAAGACTGGATATTGGTAGGTTTTCTCGCAATAGTTTCATCAAAATTGGTGTCGTAATATAATAAGGCAAATTCGCTACAATATGAACAGGCTGCTCAGCTTTAAATTGTTTGTTAATCATTTCTTGAACATCAGCTTTTAGTATATCTTCATGGATTACATGAACATTATCATAATCCTGTAATGTGTCCTCTAGAATAGGTAGTAGTCGTTGATCGATTTCATACGCAACCACTTTATCTGCATGAATGGCTAATTGTTCTGTAAGGGCTCCAATACCTGGACCTACTTCAATTGCTCCTGCTTCTTTATCAATTCCAGTATGACTAATAATATTATTTAAAATATTTACATCAACTAAGAAATTTTGTCCCAAGCTTTTTTTAAAAGTAAAATGGTATTTCTTTAATATTTCTTTCGTTCGGATCGGAGTTGCAATATATTTATTTGTGCTCATGTATACTATCCTCCTGTTGCAATGTAAGCATTGCTTGGTCGAACTGTTCTTTTGTTATATGAAACATCGAAAGTCTTTTTAAAAGTTGTTTTCCATTAGTATGTCCAATTTGTAGTAACTCACCAAGTCGTTCTCTTCTAGCATTTGACCCAGGGCCACCAATCAGTCGATTAGCAATTAAATCTGCTTTGGTAATTTCACTTTTTTCGTAGTCAACTAGTTCATATACAGCCGATAACGCTTCTTGAATAGACTTAAGCGATGCATGCTCGATTCCTAAGCTTTTGTTTTCGGGATGTTTTGCTCTTGCTTTCTCCTGAGTTAAAAAAGCATGCTTACATCCTGGAACAGCTTCATTGATGATTTGTCGAATTCTTTCTCCTGGATAATCTGGATCTGTAAAAATTATAACACCACGTTTTTCTTTCGCATGTTGAATTTGTTTTATTGTATTTTTGTTAATAGCGGATCCATTTGTTTCAATGGTATCTGCATCCACAGCTTGTTTAATTTTTGTTGTATCATCTTTACCTTCAACTACAATCACTTCTTTAATTCTCAAAATTATTTCCTCACTTTGATTTATTCATTTATAGCTCCAATACACATATACACAGTATGAAGTTATATACTAAAAAAACTTGGCTTTGTTATGGCATTAGTCTTCGTTTCTTTTATGCAGCATAAGAATATATTCTTTTTTACTAAAAAATAATGCTCTTACCATTATACATGGCAAGAGCACTCATTTCATATTTTAATTAATTACTTTAACTTTAACCCTTTTGACACCCCAACGATAAGCGTCTGACTTCGTAGGTACGTGAACATCAATACGATTACCTTGAATGTGACCGCCAGTATCTCCAGCTATTGCTTCCCCATAACCTTCAACCCATACTTTTGATCCTAAAGGAATAACATTAGGGTCAACCGCAATTACTTTCTTATTTGGGTTGGCATTAAGATTAATTCCTGTTGTTGTGTAACCAGAACATCCACTACAGCTAGCTGTATATGCACTTGCTGTCATTGTAAATTCCTTACCACCAGAGGGTTTGCTTCCAGAAGATAACGTAACAAGATTTTGCTTTGGTTCTTTTGTTCCAATAGCAACTACACGGTTTTCACTATCTTGAACGACCTCTTCTTCAATCAACTCACGATCTACTTCCTTGCCATTCTCGTATGTGACTTCATACGTTTTTACAAGTTTTCCATCTTTACCTTCTGCAAGAACGTTTTTCTTCCCTTTTTCAAGTGAAGAATCTTCCTTCGTTTCTGTTTTGAATGCAACAGACTCTTCAACTTCCTCTGTTTTTGTTTCTACACGTACAATTTGAATTTGTGTATCATTCGTAACAGATTCTTCTATTGCAGGTTCAATTTTGTCTTGGTCTGTTAATGTAATTTGATTTTCATCTAGCAACTCCTGAATTGTTCCTCCAGTAGTCCAGACCTGTTCTTCTTCTCCACCATCATTTATGGTTACTTGGAAGGCTTGATTTACAGTTAACTGTAAGCCATCTGAAATTTCTTCATCCTTACTATGAGAAATATCATCACGATCGGAAAATGAAAGATTATTTTCTCCTAAGAAGGAGCCAATGGTATCGGCAACTGTAAAATATTCCTTTTCTTCCCCATCTATCGTAACAATAACTTGTTTTGCTGTCTTGTATTCTATTTCCATACCGTTTTCAATTGGTGCATCCATTGAATGTGATAATGCATCATGTTCTCCAACAGTAATAGCTATTTCATCAAGCAGTTCCTTTACGGTATCAGCGTGGGTTTTTACTGTTTCTATTTCTCCATTGTTTGAAACAGTAACATCTGTCTTTGTTGCTTCATATAGTATAAACGAAGAGAAAGCGACAAGAACCAGCACTCCGATACTTGAAATGACCAGCTTCAGTTTTGAGGCCGGCAATAGCTTTGAAAAATTTCGCATGCTACATGCCTCCTTAATCGACTTTGATTATATAAACACTACTATGCAAAGTCAAAGCATATAGGATTACGATTCCTTTACAGTTTTATTACAACGGACAAGTTCATCTCTCAAACCCTTATTTACCAACGATATACCTTGTTACATAAAGGAAATAAAAAAGACTAGTTTTTAAACTAGCCTTCAAAAAATGTATAAATCATCCATGTAAAAATACCCATTTGTGTTAATTTAATCATGTTTTATTCCAAATAGTGTAAATGCATTTCTTGTCGTTATATCACTTATTTCTTCGAACGATAATCCTCTTAATTCTGCAATTTTCTCTGCGACTAATGTCACATAAGCAGGTTCATTTCTTTTTCCACGATTAGGATGCGGAGCCAAAAATGGTGCATCTGTTTCAACTAATAAACGGTCTAGAGGCACCTCTACTGCTACTTCTTTTGGAAGTGGTGCATTTTTAAACGTTACGGGACCACCTAGTGAAATATAAAAATTCATATCTAAACAGGTTTGCACATAACGTACTGAGTCATTATAACAATGCATAATACCACCTACTTGCTTGGCACCTTCCTCCTGTAATATATCTATAATATCTTCTGTTGCTTCACGATTATGAATGATAATAGGCATATTTACTTTCTTCGCCAAGCGGATCTGCTTTCGAAATACTTCTTTTTGTATAGCTTTTGGTGACTTATCCCAGTGATAATCGAGACCCATTTCGCCAATTGCCACAACTTTTGGATGGGCGGATAACTCTTCGATCCAAGCTAAGTCCTCATCTGTCATATCAATTGCATCAACCGGATGCCATCCCACTGCCGCATAGATCGTCTCGTACTGCTCAGCAATCTCTATTGCTAGGGGAATTGTTTCTCGATCAAAACCTACAACTACCATATATTTTACTCCTGTGTTAAATGCACGCTCAATAACTTCGTCCCTATCTTCTAAAAACTGTCGCGCATTTACATGTACATGAGTATCTACTAACATTTTTAATTACCTCCAAAAGAAAAGGTCAGCTTCCATAATAAGAAGGCAGACCTTTTCATCTTTATTTTACTACAGATCCATTTGGTAACGTATCCTCCACGGTAGCCAGTGATAGTTTACCATTCTCATCTTCACCAGAAAGGATCATTCCTTCAGACATTTCACCTCTTAATTTAACAGGCTTCAGGTTCGTTACACAGATCACTTTTTTTCCTATTAATTCTTCAGGTTGATAATGTTCTGCAATTCCTGAAATTACTTGTCGTTTTTCGAAACCTAAATCTAATTGCAGTTTTAGTAGTTTGTCCGCTTTTTTCATTTTTCCCGCTTTGACTACTTCAGCTACTCTTAAATCAAGCTTCATGAAATCATCATAAACCACTTGTTCTTTAACTTCAGCTTGGTTGGACTCCTTCTTTTCCTCTGCTGGCTTTTGCATCATAGCTTTAATGGCTGCTACTTCTTCCTCCACATCTAAACGTGGGAAAATTGGGCTTCCTTTTTCAACCTTTGTTCCCTCTTGAATTAAACCCTGTTGGTAAACCGTATCCCATTCTTTGAATGATTCAACTTTTATTCCTAATTGCTTAAATATTTCAGTAGGAGCTTTTGTTAAGAACGGCTGAAGCATAACGGCAATAATTCGCAATGAATCAGCTAAATGTGCCATTACATTTCCTAAACGTTCCTTGTTACTGTCATCCTTCGCTAATACCCATGGTTCTGTTTCATCAATATACTTATTTGTTCTACTAATAAGTTGCCATAATGACGAAAGCGCTACTGAAAATTGCATATCTTCTAATGCATTTTCTACTTTTTCAATTGTTTCTTTCGTAAATGTTTCCAGTGATTCTTCTATTTCTGTTTCTGATGTAACATATGCAGGAATTTCGCCAGCAAAGTATTTATCAATCATTGCAACAGTACGATTCAATAGGTTGCCTAGATCATTTGCTAGATCAAAGTTGGTACGTTCTACAAATCCTTCTGGAGTAAATACACCATCTGACCCAAAAGGAACTTCCCTTAAAAGATAGTAACGTAGAGCATCTAATCCATAACGATCAATTAGACTAACCGGATCCACGACATTGCCTTTTGATTTGGACATTTTTCCATCCTTCATCAAGATCCAGCCATGAGCAAAGATTTTTTTCGGTAATGGTAAATCAAGTGCCATTAACATAATTGGCCAATAAATCGTATGGAAACGAACGATTTCCTTACTCATTAAATGAACATCTGCTGGCCAAAATTTATTAAATTTATAATCTTCATCCGTTCCGTAACCAAGTGCCGTTATATAATTACTTAACGCATCAATCCAAACATAAATTACATGTTTAGGATCACCTGGTACTTTAATACCCCAATCAAATGTTGTCCTAGAAACCGCTAGATCTTCTAGACCTGGATTAATAAAATTATTTAACATTTCATTTTTTCGACTTTCTGGTTGAATGAATTCTGGGTGTTCGTCATAATATTGAACAAGCCGATCCACATACTTACTCATTTTGAAAAAATAGGATTCTTCTTTTACCTTTTCAACATGCCCACCACAATCAGGACAGTGGCCGTCCTCTAATTGCCGTTCTGTAAAAAAGGACTCATCTGAAGTACAATACCAACCTTCATATTCATCAAGGTAAATATCTCCCTGTTTGACAAGTTGATCAAATATTTTAGCTACAACTTTTTTATGACGATCCTGAGTGGTCCGAATAAAGTCATCATTCGTAATTTCGAGCTTCTTCCAAAGCTCTTGAATACCACTTACAATTTCATCTACATATTCCTGAGGGCTTACCCCTTTTTCTTCAGCTTTACGTTGAATTTTTTGTCCATGCTCATCCGTACCTGTTAAATACATAACATCAAAGCCACGCATTCTTTTATAGCGAGAAATAGCATCCCCTGCAACAGTAGAGTATGCATGACCAATATGTAATTTTCCACTTGGATAATAAATGGGAGTCGTTATATAAAACGTTTTGTTTTCCTTAGACATTACATTACCTCCTCGATTACCATTCAAATTATTCATTCTTCTATTGTAGCGATTTTATCATAAACTTTCCATTATGGAATAACTAAAGACTTCTAGCCTAAATCGATTCGTATATATCAAATCTTTCTACTAATGCTGTAAGGTAGAAAACATGGCGAGAAATGTCGAATAAATTTCCTTATATTAACCTTCTTTCATTATAAACATAAAAATTCAAATTTATATTAAAAAAGTGGTTTAACTTTAAAAAATTTCGGGTATATGTGTATCAGTAATTCAAATTTTCCCATTATTTTTTGTTTTGTACAATTATTTATTGACAGTATTAGTAAACATTGCTATTATAATGGGTATAAAGATGTCGAAAATTGACGAAATTTTACTTTTTTATTCTTTAAGGGGGACGTAAGATGAAGTCTACTGGTATCGTAAGGAAAGTCGACGAACTAGGACGTGTTGTAATTCCCATTGAATTGCGCCGTACGCTTGATATTAATATCAAAGACCCGTTAGAAATCTATGTTGATAATGACAAAGTTGTTCTGAAAAAATACCAACCAAATATGTCTTGTCATATCACAGGTGAAACATCAGATGATAATGTTTCATTAGCGAACGGTAAATTAGTACTTAGCCCAGAAGGTGCAAAAGCATTAATAGAGGAAATTCAATCTAGATTTGACATGAAATAAAAAAGGCTGACAGTTTGTCAGCTTTTTTTATTATCAATATGATAGGATTGATAAACATCTCTTTTAGGAAGATTTCTTTCTTTAGCAACCTGCTTGATCGCTTCTTTACTAGTAGTTCCTTCTTCCTTCGTATAATACTCTACATGCTCCATTACAGATAAATGACTCCACCAAACCGGAGAAGTATCTACAACCTCTTGTTCATTTCCTTCAACCACTACACAAAATTCACCTTTTAATTCTGTCGTTTCAGCCCATTCCAATACTTCTTCTGCTGTACCACGCACATATTCCTCAAATCGTTTTGTTAGCTCTCTAGCAATGGCTATACTACGATTACCAAGTTGGTTGTATATCACTTTTAGTGTATCTTTTATTCGATATGGTGATTCATAAAATATCATAGTTGTCTGCATACTTTTCAAACGATTCATTTCCGCTTCTTTATCCTTCTTTTTTCGAGGTAGAAAACCATAAAAGTAAAAATTTGTTGATGATAGACCTGAGCCAACTAAAGCACATAGTGCG
Source organism: Ornithinibacillus caprae (assembly GCF_009728145.1). GTDB lineage: Bacteria > Bacillota > Bacilli > Bacillales > Amphibacillaceae > Ornithinibacillus > Ornithinibacillus caprae. Next base: position 44,695 of record NZ_WOCA01000004.1, read on the forward strand.
GCATTTGCACCTGGAAGAACAATTACAGGCAAATCCTTACCTATTGCTGCCTGTACTAATTCGTAGCCTGGATCTGAGATTGCTGGCATACCTGCATCACTTACAATAGCAATAGACTCTCCATTTTCAACCTTTGTAATTAACTGATCTTCCCGTTCCGCTTTATTATGTTCGTGATAACTAATAAGCGGAGTAGGTATGTCAAAATGATTCAGTAACTTCTTCGTATTCCGCGTATCCTCTGCTGCTATTATGGTTACAGTCTTCAATATCGTTAACGCTCTAAATGTTATATCCTCTAAGTTACCGATTGGAGTCGGCACAACATATAATGCACCTTCTGTCCCCTGATCAAAGCTCTTTTGAATGTTCATACTGCATAACCTCTTTCAATTTATCACGGATTAATTGATACTTCCCTTTTCTAGTTAGCTGTTTAATTTCATATTCCCGTTTCATCGCTTTTTCTTTTGTAGGAAACTTTTCAACAAACAACACCTGAAAAGGACCTCTCCCACGAGTATATTTAGCCCCCTTACCGCTTTCGTGCATCTGCAAGCGATGCTCTAAGTCATTAGTGTATCCAGTATAAAGCGTATCATCTTTACATTTTAAAATGTAAACAGTATGTATCAGATCATCCATATATAATCTCCTTTGCTTTTTCGGTATATGTCCCATCTTCGTTATATATATACAATGGAGGAAGTATTGTTAGATCTGCTTTTCCATCTCGGATTCCTTCTACTAGTAACATATTTGCTTCCTTGCCTTTTTTCGGATAAACAAGCTGCATTCGTTTTGGCTCTAAATTATAGGCTCTAAACGTTGTTAATATATCTACTAGCCTACCAGGTCGATGGACCATTGCTACTTTTCCCCCTGGACGAACATGTAATTTACATGCTTTTACTACATCATCTAGAGTACAATACACCTCATGACGGGCAATTGTTAAATACTCATTTTGGTTATATTCCGTTTTAGACGGTGTTTTAAAGTATGGAGGATTACAAGTTACCACATCAAACTTACTTTGACCTAAATGAGGTTGCATTTCTTTTAAATCCCCATGGATCATCTTAATTTGCTCCGTCAAACGATTCAATTCAATACTACGTTCAGCCATATCATATATTCTTTCCTGAATTTCTACACCTGTAATGGTTGCTTTTGTTCTTCGTGATAATAAAAGGGGAATTGCTCCATTTCCAGAACACAAATCTAAAATTGCTCCTTTTTTTATTGGTACATAGGCAAAATACGAAAGCAAAACAGCATCTAACGAAAAGGAAAATGCCGTTGGACTTTGAATAATTTGCAAGCTTTCATCCGCTACTAAATAATCTAATCGTTCATCATCTATTAATTGTACCATGTTCTATTCCTTTCCATTCTCTATATAAGAAAAGCTGCCTCGTACCTTATGATACGCAGACAGCTAACATTATACTTTATTTTTTTTACTGAGAAAATCAAGACAAAACATACAATCATCGTTTTGCCTCGGACTTCCAAACTCTAAATTGCAAATATGAAAGCCCTCTTCGTATATCCTTGCTAAATTATCATACCCTTCACTAGGAATATCTTTAGCAGTCTTTTCTTTTTGAACCTCTGATTCTAAATCTTCTGTTGCTTCTTGGTCTTGTTCTTGATCCAAGCGATTTCTTAAATGGTGATTTTCCATCTCTAAGCGATGATTTTCTTCTAAAAGGTCACTTAACTTTCCTTTCAAATCACCAAGCTGTTCATATAATTCGCCTATCTGCTTCTCCATATCTGATACTTGATCAAATATTTGTCTCTTATTCATTTTCATGCTACCACTCCATTATTTTTGGCCCTGAGCTGTAACAATTCCTTCTTCGATGAGTTCATCTAATGTGTATTCAATAACGCGTTCTTTTTCTGGGATTTCAATCTGGATCAATCGATCGAGAATATTTAACCCAACTACCTGACCTTTACCATATGGTGTTTTAACATTTTGTCCTAAATCAGGTAATTCTCGTTTTGCTTCTTCATATTCATCATTCTCGTATTTTAAACAACACATTAATCGTCCACATAAACCAGAAATTTTCGCAGGATTTAACGATAGATTTTGGTCCTTTGCCATTTTAATAGAAACTGGTTCAAAATCTCCTAAAAAAGTAGAGCAACAAAGCATTCTACCACAAGGACCAATCCCACCAAGCATTTTCGCTTCATCACGGACTCCTATTTGCCTGAGCTCAATTCTTGTTTTAAACAAAGCAGCTAAATCCTTTACTAAATTACGGAAGTCGACACGACCATCTGCTGTGAAATGAAATATAATTTTATTCCGATCAAACGTATATTCAACATCGACTAGATTCATATCTAAATTATGCTCAATAATCTTCTCCGTACATGTCTCAAACGCCTTCTCAGCATATTCTTTATTTTCAACAACCGTTATTTTATCGTGTTCCGTAGCAGTACGAATTACTTTCTTTAGTGGGAGAACCACATCCTCCTCATCTACCTTTTTGTTGGTCAATACTACTTTACCAAATTCAATCCCTCTCACCGTTTCTACGATGACATAACTATCTAGTTCAATCTGATGGTCAGCAGGATCGAAATAATATATTTTACCCGCTTTTTTAAAGCGAACACCAATTACTTCTATCACGAATTATCACCTCTGTATTTGAAGTGTCAATTGCTCCATTACCAGTGTTGGATTGACATTTTGCTTCAATTTTTGTTTCGCTTGTAAAAGGTGATGTAAGATATCCACAAGCTTCTCTTGTGAGAAATACATCCCTAATTTCTCTAGCCTCTCATCACCAGGAGTGAAGACTATTAGCCTATCTTCATTTCCAATATGAAAATATAATATATCTTTAAAAGCTAGCAATAATAAATCCAACCCTTGCTCCTGCTCTTTACGTTCTTTAAAATTAGTTACCCAATGATTATGAATAAATAAATATGCATCATCAGGCTGATCTGCAAATACTTCAACTAATTGTACCATTAACTTTCTGGCGGTTGCAAACCACTCATCTTCATTCCAAGCTATTGCTTCATCAAAATTATTCGTTAACGAACTTAATAGTTTGGCACTTTTTTCTTGAACTCCGGCATCTATTAATTGTTGTTGAAAATGCGATGGATTCAATGGTTGCAAATCAATAACCTGACATCTAGATCGAATGGTAGGTATAATGGCTTGACTATTCTCCGTTAACATTATTGCCGTAGTCTTTTTACTTGGTTCTTCTAAAAATTTCAAAATACGGTTTGCCGCATTTAATGTTAATGTATCTGCTCCTACAATGATATATACCTTTTGGTTTGATTCGACACCAGAGTAGGTAAATTCCTTTTGTAAGTTTTTAATTTGCTCTATTTTAATAGACTGTCCTTCTGGTTCAATCCAGTGGACATCTGGATGATTTCTAGAATCAATCCGCTTACATGCATTACATGTATGGCAAGGCTCAACACCTTGCTTATCCTCACAAAATAAACCTTTAGCTATCAAACGAGCTATCGCTTCTTTTCCAGTTCCCCGTTCACCTTGAAGCAGGTAAGCATGTGAAACACGACCTTTTTTCATACTGTTGATTATTACTTTACTTGCTAAAGGTTGTACCTTTGCGATATCGGACCATGTCTTCATTTTAAACCATCCTAGTCATCTACTACATTCCAATTCATGAGTTACGTATATAAATTAACCAGTAAACCTTTGATTTCTCCGATTAATCCTAATAGGTCTACTGTCTTTTTTTCTTGGTTCATAATTTCTTCTGTTAATTCCATCAACTTCTCATCTATCTCTTCGACAATCGTTAAATTACGACTATTTCCTGTAAAACTAAAACTATGTGACTTTTTCAAATCTAGTCCATTTGATACTGCTTCCTTCAAAAAACCTTTTATTAAGCGTTTAAATTTAACTAAATCCTTAAATGATCGGTAACGTGCTAATTTATTACCTTGCATTGTGATATCCTGCATTAGCTTTTGAAGCTCAGATTGCTGTAACTTTTGAGTTTGGGACTGAACAACGGCTTGAAAGGACTGTTTCCCTTCTATATTGGTCTGTACACTCTTATTAGCAACTTGAGATCGCATTTCTTGGCTGATTTTCATTGTCCAGCCCCCCTTTCATAGCGGTTAAAATTGCACAAATGATTCTATTGGAAGTATAAATACGGTTGCTCCTCCAACCTCTACCTTCACAGGTTTTGGAATATAGGAATCAGCATTTCCACCCATTGGAGAAATTGGTGCTACCATTTGTTCTCGTTTCGAACAATTATCTCGAATAATATCTAAAGCATCATCCACATATTGGTCCTCACAACCAATCATTAACGTTGTATTTCCTTCTTTTAAAAATCCACCTGTGGTAGCAAGCTTTGTTGTCTTAAAATTACCTTGACCTAAGGCATCAGTTAATCGATTAGAATCTTTATCTTGAACAACGGCTATTATAAGTTTCATGTTTATCACCCCTTTACGAGTTGGATTTATTTTAGAAAACTTGGCTTTTGCCAAACCTTTTAGCAAAAGCCTTCGTTGCACCTAAGCAGCATAAGAAAACTTATACTTTCTTATCTGCTAAAAAGTCAAGAATCTTCGTAAGGCTTTCTTGTTCCACCTTCTCGATTGTTTGATCTGCAGCAATTACTTGTATACGATTGGGAAATCGATCCACTAGTTGGTGATAGGCTGAATAAACATCCTCATGAAAGCGCAAATTCTCTAAATCTAAACGATTTCTTTCTCTATCTTTATTCGCTGTAATACGATCTAATCCCTTTTTTGGTTCAATATCAAAAAATAAAGTTAAATCTGGCATCGCATCCACAATAGCAAATTGATTAATTGCAAACACTTCATCCATCCCTAATCCTCTTGCATATCCTTGATAAGCTAAGCTACTATCAATAAATCGATCACATAAAATAACTTTCCCAGCTTGTAATGCCGGTAGAACCTTTTCAACTAAATGCTGTCTTCGAGCTGCTGCATACAGTAATGCTTCTGTTCTTGCATCCATTTCTGTATGATTAGGGTTTAGAATAATACCTCTTATTTCTTCAGCGATATGAATTCCACCTGGTTCTCTAGTTGAAACTACATCATATCCTTGTTCTTGAAGCTTTTTTTCTATGGAACGGAGTACAGAAGTTTTTCCTGCTCCTTCACCGCCCTCAAATGTAATAAAATAACCACTCACGTAATTCTTCTCCTTTAGCTATACCGAAAAAACTTGGATGCCTTCTTCTATATGTCTATGCTGAATTGTAGCACCTTGCTCAATTAGCTGATTAATGATTTCAATATGTGCCTCAGTAATTCTTTCACCTTTTGCAACTAGTGGAATTCCTGGAGGATAAGGAATAATCGCCTCGGCAGCAATGAACCCTTTAGCTTTGGTTAACGGTATTTGTATTGGATCCATCTGCCTCATCATCTGATGCGATAATGCTAGCTCTTGTATTGGTTCTCTAAATAATCTACTTATATCTATTGTAGCATGGTTTGGCTCATATTTTAATTGTTCATTGATGGTTTTTATCACTTTTTCAACTTTCTCTAGTTGATCGAACACTCCTAAACCATGTATGAGCAAAACTTGATTGGTTGTTGCAAGCTCAGGATAGATACCTTCATTCTCCAAACATTGGGCTACCTCGAAACCGGAAATTCCTTTGTTAACATGCAGTGTAATCTTTAGAGGGTCATCACCTAATAATACCTTCCAATGTGTTCCTAATTGTAATACGTTCCTTAACTGTTCTACACTTTGAAAAATATCTGCACGACTCTTAGATGATAATGTTGCCAAAAAGGATCGTGATAAATCTAATGAAGCCATTAAAGGATACGATGGACTGCTCGACTGTAGCATTTGTAAATAATGAGCAATAGCTTCTTTCGATAACATGTTAGATTTCATATGTAAATATGATGACATTGTCATTGCCGGAGCCATTTTATGAGCTGATTGAACAACCACATCCGCTCCTAGTACTAATGCAGATGGTGGGAATGGCTCACCTAACGAAAAATGTACTCCATGTGCCTCATCTACAAATACTGGAATACCGTGGCTATGTGCTAACTCTATCAACTCTTGGATCGCATACGTTTGCCCAAAATAATCTGGATATGTTAAAACCAGTGCCTTCGCATCCGGATGCATATGAATGGCTTGGCTAACGGTTTGGTAGCTTGGAGCATGATATCGTTCAACTTCTGAATCATATTCTGGGTTGATAAATATTGGGTTTGCTCCACTCAACTCCAATCCGTTCATAATTGATTTATGACTATTTCGTTGAACAATAATTTTATCTCCAGGAGAACATACTGCTAAAATCATTGCCAAATTTCCTACTGTACTTCCTCCTACTAAGAAAAACGTATGGTCCGCTTGAAAATACTCTGATGCTAATTGTTCTGCTTCAGCAATAACCCCTTTTGGAGCATGCAAATCATCAAGACCATTTAATTCCGTTAGATCTAGCTGCAAAACAGATTGAAAATATTCTTTCGCATGATCTGGAAAAATAGTTCCGTTTTTATGACCTGGTACATGAAAAGATATGGGATGAAGGTTAATAAATTGAGAAAGATGATGAAATAGAGGTGCATGATAATCATTATTTTTCATACTAGCTTCCCTTTCAAACTATATTTACTCTATCTTAATGACACTACTTGGCTTTTCGCAAGCTTTTTATAACGAATGTCTTCCTTTCGTATAAAACAAAAAAGGCCCTTGCAAGTAATTTGCAAGACCTTGTTAGAATCTATGAAAACATCGTAGGTTGATTAATATTCTTTAATTTTTTTAGATAGTATTGATATTTTTCCTCTCGTGGTTCCGTATGAATCATATTATGCTCACATTCGGTGCAAATAAACATGTTATATAAGTGAATTCCTTGTTGTTTTTTTTCTTCACATATACCACAATACTCCATTTCCATTACTCTTTCTTCCATGATTCCCACCTCCGTTAAGACTAGTAAATAGTATCTCCTAATCTAACAGATTATATACAGGAATCTTTGAAACTTTTTTCAGTAAGATATAGCTTAAGGAATGATAAATAAATGAATTGCTGCTAAAGAAGCAACACCAAATAATCCTAAGAATCCAGAGACCAATACTGTAAATATGTTAATCGGAATGTGTAACCCCATGAAACCAGCAAGAACATTAAAGAAGAATAAAAACAAAACTCCTATTCCTAATTTTACTGTTCCTTGTGCGATAAATCGCATTGGTTTAACAGGCGCGCCAACAAATAGAAGAACAACAATTAATGCAATCATAATCGTAATAACTATTGTAGAGCTCATATTAGTTCAACTCCTTTTCCTTGTCCCATTATTAGTATGTATGATAGGAGAACAAAAAAAAGAACTAGATACAAAATAGAATTATGAATTTATGATACTTTTTCTGAGCAATGAATTTAAATGGATAATTGATGCGGAATGTGCAGTGACTTTACTGTGGGAAGTCCAAACCACTATATTAGTGGAGGAAAGGATCCAACTATCATTTCAAGTTCCTACGTATTAACGGAATAAGGATCCACTTTACTCGCTTTGATGGATCCTCGTTTCGTTATCTTATTACTCCTATTTCAAGTCTTATATTATTAGCAACGACACCTATAAGAAAGACAAGGAATAACAAAATTATCCCTTGTCTTCTTAGATAGTTTACTTACTGTACCTTATCGCACTGATCTTTCGCTCACGTGCTTCTCGAAGTAAAAATAAATATTTAGCCTGTGCTAGACGTTCACTATTTTTTCCTTCGATTGTAGGATCTATGCTTTTATCTACAATCGATTTAATTTGTTTCCATTCTCTCTCAACGGTAAATAGTGAATCCAATAATAACTCATCGACCTCTCGCTTTTTACGTTTTTTTCTTTTTCTTCCCACAGTATCGTCACCTTATTTCTACAAGTCTCTCCTACCCTCTAATGCTTTCGATAATGTGACTTCATCTGCATATTCCAAGTCTCCACCAACTGGTAATCCATGTGCAATTCGTGTTGTTTTAATCCCCGATGGCTTCACTAAACGAGAAATATACATTGCGGTTGCTTCCCCCTCAATGTTAGGATTTGTAGCTAAGATTAATTCATTCACTTCTTCATCTTTTAATCGATTAATCAAATCCGGCACATTGATATCTTCTGGTCCTATACCATCCATTGGTGAGATAGCACCATGAAGAACATGATACTTCCCATTATATTCTTTCATTTTTTCCATTGCGATCACATCTTTTGGATCTTGAACCACACAAATAACAGAGCCGTCTCTTGAAGCATCCTGACAGATGGAGCATGGATCCTGATCAGTAATATGACCACAAATAGAGCAATGTGATAATTCTCGCTTTGCATTAACGAGCGAATTAGCAAACTCCAACACATCATCATCTTTCATATTTAAAACAAAAAAAGCCAGACGAACTGCTGTCTTTGGCCCAATTCCTGGCAATTTTGTAAAGCTATCAATTAGCTTTGAAATCGGTTCTGGATAATACATCCTTGTGTTCCCCCTAGATTAGAACATGCCAGGCATATTCAACCCTTTCGTGAATTGTCCCATTGTTTCGTTAGTTTTTTCGTCGATTTGATTTAATACATCATTAGTTGCTGCAAGAATAAGATCTTGTAGCATTTCAATATCATCTGGATCCACAACTTCTTCTTTAATTTGTACATCAGTAACTTCTTTTTTACCATTTGCTACTACTGTCACCATTCCACCGCCAGCAGATGCTTCAAATGACATTTCATGAAGCTCATCCTGTGCCTTCATCATTTTCTTTTGCATTTTTTGCATTTGCTTCATCATGTTACCCATATTTCCCATACCTTTCATGGAAAACGCCTCCTTCAACATATGTTTTTTAGTTTATCCTATTATTAATCATGTATTTCGATTAAGTCATCTCCAACAAGTTTCCTTGCTTCTTCAATTAATGGATCTTCTTTAGCTTCTTCTTGCGGAGCTGACTGTTCTTGTTTCTTCACATATTCACTTCGTAAATCTTTCCAATCCTTTACAGGAATTGGGATAATAGTTAATTGTTTATTAATGATACTTGCTAAAATCGATTCCACTAACTCTCTATTATCTAAAAATAAAGAGCAATGAATTTCATATTTAAACGCAACAACCAGCGCCTTGTCCGATGCTGCTGCAGGTTTACTATCCTGTATCGTCGCATGTGCTGGAGCATTTGTTGTTTTTAGTTTATTTAGAAATGCTGCCCATTGTGATTGGACTTCTTTTAATGCTGTCTTCTCTGCTTCCTGTAATACCATACGAATTTTTTCATAAGGAATTTTATAGCTATTTTTAGATGCTCTCGCTGGTGCCCTTCTTTTTGGCTCTGAAGGTGCTTGGGCCTGGGATCCACCATTGACTTCTTTTAGGTTCTCTAGCTGCTTTTCTAGCTGAGCTAATTTATTTGTTAACTGCATAACCGCTTCTGAATCAGCTGATTGACTGGTTTCATCCTGTTGTTGGTATCTATTCGTAATGGTTAATAGTGCAATTTCAATAAACACCTTTGGATTATTTGTCCATTTCATTTCTTGCTGACATTGGTTTAATTGCATAATCGCATCTTGAATCCAAGCATCATTTACTTCTGTAGCTAAGTTTTTGAAAGGATCATCGATAATAGCTCGTTCCAAAATCCCCTCTAACCCAGGAGCACTTTTGTATAATAAGAGGTCACGTAAGAAATAAATCATATCATAGACAAATCGACCTGGATCTTTTCCTCGTTGGATTAAATCATCCAGTAACTTCAATGCTTCTTGGACATTTTTTTCATGCATTGCTTTTACAATATCCGTTAACAACTGCTGGGAAACCGCACCTGTTACTGCTAAAACATCATCAAGCTGCACGGTATCCTCACTATACGAAATTGCTTGATCCAAAATACTTAACGCATCACGCATTCCACCTTCAGCAGCTAAAGCAACTGCATCCAAAGCTTCCGTCGTTACGGATATTCCTTCTGCATCTAAAATCGTTTGCATCCGCTCAACAATTGCTTGGTTAGAGATCGGTTTAAAATCAAAGCGCTGACATCTGGAAATGATCGTTAAAGGTATTTTATGTGGCTCGGTAGTCGCTAAAATAAAGACGACGTGCTTAGGTGGTTCCTCTAGCGTTTTTAATAATGCATTGAATGCATTTACCGAAATCATATGAACCTCATCTATGATATACACTTTGTACGGAACGACGCTCGATGCGTATTTTACTTTGTCCCGGATCTCACGGATATCATCGACACTAGTGTTGGAAGCAGCATCAATTTCAATTACATCAGAAATGGAACCATCCTGAATCCCTCGGCAAGCCGCACATTCATTACATGGTTCTTTAACTGGTGCACGTTCACAGTTAATTGTCTTTGCAAAAATTTTTGCCGCACTGGTTTTACCAGTTCCACGTGGCCCAGAAAATAAATAGGCATGAGAAAATTTTTCTTGGACAATCGCATTTTGCAGTGTTCGTGTGATATGGGTTTGACCGACAACGTCCCCAAAACTTCGTGGACGCCATACGCGATACAATGCTTGATAGCTCATAATGCAGTTCCCCTCTATGATTTCTATCTAATTATACCGATTTTAGTCTTGAATGTGAACCATTATAATGCATTTGACTTAGTAAGAGTTTTTTACAAAAGAAACGTATACCAATTCAGCTACTGAAAAGGCTTGCATTTGCTAAATTTGTGATGTAATATATTTTATACAAAATGTAAAAAATATATTACATAAATAAGATACCAGGTGATAAATAGTGAAAAAAGGAAAATTAGATAACCAGGTTTATTTACTAAGAACACAAGCAAGACTATCTCAACAAAAATTAGCCGAAAAAGTAGGCGTTACACGTCAAACAATTAACGCCCTTGAACACAATCGTTATAATCCATCGTTGGTCCTTGCATTTGAAATTGCTAAAGTTTTTGAAAAGTCAATTGAAGAAGTATTTTCTTATTCAAAGGAGGAGAGTTTATGATTTTCATCGTAAATATTCTATTTTTTTTAGCCTTTATTTATTGGGTACATTTTAATTATACAGCTGGAAGAGATGAGCGGGGAAAAAAGATAGGTTATTATACAGCTGTTTTTGCTGCAACAGGCTTAGTTTTAGGAATTATAGTATTAGACATATATTCGGAATACAATGAGATGACCCTCGAAAGCTTTAAATCATGGCTAATGTTTATATATCGCATTGTCATTATAGGGGTAGCAGCTATCACTTTTTATTTATCTAAATTTGCTAAAGTGTAGAATATAATAAAACCTCTTGTCTTATACGACAAGAGGTTCTTATTATCTATGTATGCCGTGCACCCACCTTCGATGTAACGACCCTATGCGTTACTTAAGTTCATGGCTCAGCCTAGGTAACCCCGCGGCACACAGAAATGACCACTTACTGCTGCTTCCTTCCGGACCTGACAGGATTCATGGGTTTCTGTTGCGCAGGACCTAAGCGTCAACACCACTCCCTTAAGGCAGACCATAAAGTCGTCCACCTCGAGTGGGAATTCAGCCTCGCTACAGCGGATTGCGAGTACAGGGCACCGCTACCTCCCCGCCTAGCACGGTAATTTCCATTATAACACTTTTAGGTGAAATTGCAATGGGGTATAGATGAGAGTATATGGAAATAACGGATAACAATGTTAGTTAAGATTTATCTTTCTTTCGTTGTCTTAGTTCACGGAAAAAGTCTGTTAGAAGCTTTCCACAAGCCTCCTCTAAAACACCACTTGTTACTTCAACCTGATGATTAAAACGTGGATCATCCAATAGATTCATTAAAGAACCCGCACAACCTGCCTTCGGATCGAATGCTCCAAAGACTACCCGCTTTATACGAGATTGAACAATTGCACCTGCACACATTGGACAGGGCTCTAAGGTGACATATAACGTACAGTCTTCTAATCGCCAACTACCAATCTTTTCATTTGCTTCTTGTATCGCTATTAATTCAGCATGTGATAGTGTTTCTTGAGATTGTTCCCTTACATTGTGTCCATAAGCGATTACTTCATTATTATAGACAATAACTGCACCAATTGGAACTTCAGCTTTTATTTGTGCCTTTTTGGCTTCATCAATTGCTAACTGCATAAATTTTTCATCCATTACGCTCATCCTATAACTTTTCATTTTTAAGATTTTAAATTACGTAAATAATAGTATGTTATAACCTAATTATTAAAGGAGTATAACATGGATCATTCATTGATAAATACTGCTATCCTTTTTATAGATATAATAAATGATTTTAATTTTCATGGTGGAGACAAATTACTGTCCCATACAGAAAAGATTTTACCAAATTTAATTAAACTCAAACATTTTGGGGAGAAAAATAATATCCCCATTATTTATGTCAATGACCATTATCAGTTATAGACTTCAGATCCTAGCAAAATAATTAATTATTGCAGAAATGAAAAAAGTGAAAAAATCATTAACGCTTTACAGCCTAATAATGACGATTATTTCTTCATTAAACCACAGCACTCTGCCTTTTTTCAAACCCCATTAAAATCATTATTAAATGATTTAGGAAAGACAAACTTAATAATAGCAAGTATAGCGGGAGATATCTGTGTTTTATCTAAAACAGACGAGAAAACCCCCATCTTCAATGGTCTTGTACGTTTTGCTAAAAGTCGTGAAGTAGAAGGTCGGATCATGAATGCAACCATTAGACGTAATCCCTCGGGTAAATATCACATTTCAATTTTGGCTGAAACCGAAGTTAAACCACTTAGGAAGACAGATTCATCTGTGGGAATCGATGTAGGGTTAAAAAACTTTGCTACTCTTTCAGATGGAACAGTCTATTCAAACCCTAAATTTTTTCGAACACTAGAAAAAAAATTAGCAAAAGCTCAACGCATACTATCAAGGAGAGAAATTAGTTCTTCTAATTGGCATAAACAAAAAAAGTCGCTCGTATCCATGAGAAAATTGCCAATTCTAGAAAAGATATGTTGGACAAAATCTCTACCGGGATTGTCAAAAACCACGACGTCATCGGAATAGAAGATTTGTCAATAAAAAATATGTTAAAAAACCATAATCTTGCAAAAGCAATTAGTGAAGTATCCTGGTCACAATTCAGAACGATGCTAGAATATAAAGCAAGATGGTACGGAAAACAAGTCGTTACCGTAGCCAAAAACTTTGCTTCAAGTCAGATATGTTCCAATTGTGGACATAAGCACAAAGACGTTAAAAATCTTGCTTTGCGTGAATGGACTTGTCAACGTGCAACAGTCATCACCAAAGAGATATTAACGCAAGTATCAATCTTCGTAAATGAAGCATTACGATTAACCGCAGGGACTGCGGGGATAGCCTAATCCATATCTGACCTATAGGTTAGTGTTCTTAGGAATCCCCCACTTCAATCGAACCGTAAAGTCGATAAGTGATGGGTAGTTCAATTACGGCAAAGGATGCATATCCCAAAAAACTGCATGGCTTCTGAAGAATTGGAAGGCAATGACTATGCACTTTATCTGATGCACTCGGTTATGAAAACTAGAATTGACTCTATTTAAGACATATCACAAGCACTCCATTCATAAAGTGTGAATAGGATAGGATATTAGAAAACTTAGCTGTTTCTAAGTCTTTATAGCAACAGCCTTAGTTACCTTTGCAGTATAAGAAAGCTATACTTTCTTAACTGCCAATAAGACTGTGTATACACACACTTAAGGAGGGAATCTTTTTGCAAATTCATGTTGTAAGTAGTGGAGACTCATTGTATTCGATTGCCAATACATATGGCAATTCGATAAATGCATTAGTTGATGCAAATGAATTAGAGGCACCGGACAATCTAGTTGTAGGGCAAGCATTGGTTATCCCTATAGTTGGTGAGTTCTATTTCGTCCAACCAGGGGATAGTTTATATTCCATTGGACAGCGGTTTGGAATTTCTTATCAAGAGTTAGCTCAAATCAATAATATTCCTGTTGATGGGACCTTACCTGTTGGATTAAGATTATATATTCCTCCCCGTCCAAAACAAGAAATTATATCTAACGCGTATGTAGAACCCACTGGTGAAACTGTTACACCAACATTAGAAAACGCAGCAAGAAAAGCAGCACCCTATCTATCTTACCTCGCTCCATTTAGTTATGAAATCAATCGCGATGGAACATTAAACCCACCACCATTAAACAACTTCGCTCAAATAGCTAGTGCCAATAATGCATCTCTTATGCTAGTAGTAACCAATTTAGAAGAAGGGGAATTCAGTGCTGATCTTGGCCACATTATTGTCACTGTTCAATCCGTACAAAATACATTATTAGATAACATCGTAAACACGGCTCATCAAGTTGGATTCACCGATGTGCATTTTGACTTCGAATTTCTACCACCAGAAGACAGGGAAGCATATAATACATTTTTAAGAAAAGCGAAAGATCGCCTATCACAGGAAGGATTGTTAATGTCTACCGCTCTTGCCCCAAAAATAAGTGCTGAACAAGAGGGGGAATGGTATGAAGCCCATGATTATGGGGCCCATGGAGAAATAGTTGATTTTGTCGTACTCATGACATATGAATGGGGCTATAGTGGTGGTCCTGCCATGGCCGTATCACCAATTGACCAAGTAAGAAGAGTTGTTGATTATGCATTGACAGAAATGCCTGCTGATAAAATATTACTCGGTCAGAATCTATATGGCTATGACTGGACATTACCTTATGAACCTGGTGGGGAATATGCACAAGCATTAAGCCCTCAGCAAGCCATTGCCTTAGCACGTGAGAATAATGTACCAATTCAATTTGATACAACTGCACAGGCACCATTTTTTACTTATACTGATCCAGAAGGTAATGAGCATGAAGTTTGGTTTGAAGATGCTCGGTCCATTCAAGCAAAATTCGATATGATTAAGGAATTAGGGTTAAGAGGAATAAGCTATTGGAAGTTAGGTTTAGCTTTCCCACAAAATTGGCAATTACTTCGAGACAACTTTACAATTACGAAACCAGGAAGTTAGAATAAAAAGGTTTGGAAAAAACTTATTCTTTCTAAAAAACCGTTGCCCCTCTTATAAGGGCAACGGTTCTTTTTAAGGTTATTTTTCTAATGTTGATGTATCACCAGTTGGTAATCCTAACTCCCAAGATTTTAATAAACGGCGCATAATTTTACCACTACGTGTCTTTGGTATTGATTCTTTTACTTCTATTTCACGAGGTGCAGCATGTGCACTTAATCCAGTCTTAACAAATTGGCGGATGTCCTCTAGTAATTCTGGAGAATCTTCATACCCAGCATTTAACGTAATAAATGCCTTGATAATTTCACCACGCTCAGGATGCGGTTTTCCTATAACACCTGCTTCAGCAACTGCTGGGTGTTCAATTAGTTTACTTTCAACTTCAAATGGTCCAACACGCTCTCCAGATGTATTAATAACATCATCTAAACGACCTTGGAACCAGAAGTAACCATCCTCATCACGATACGCGCTATCACCTGATACATACCATCCATTTACAAAATAACTTTCATATTTACTTGGATTGTTCCAAATAGCTCGCATCATAGACGGCCATCCTGCTTTAATAGCTAAATTCCCCATTTGATTTGGAGGTATTTCATTTCCTTCGTTATCAACAATAGACGCTTCAATACCAGGAATTGGTTTTCCCATTGACCCTGGTCTAATTTCTTCAGAAGGAATATTTACGATTAACTGTGCACCAGTCTCTGTCATCCACCATGTATCATGTATGCGAAGATCAAATGCTCTTAATCCCCACGTAATTACTTCTGGATTTAACGGTTCTCCAACACTTAAAATATGTCTTAATATAGATAAGTCATGTTTTTTCACAAGTTCTTCCCCGGCACTTACTAGCATACGTAGTGCGGTTGGAGCTGTATACCAGACAGTTACTTTTTCACGTTCCAATGTTTGATACCAATCTTCTGGTGTAAAACGACCTCCACGAATGACATTCGTTACTCCATGCAGCCATGGCGCAAAAATACCGTAACTTGTTCCAGTTACCCAACCAGGGTCAGCTGTACACCAATAAACATCATCTTCTTTTAAATCTAAAACCCATTCAGCAGTAGCATAGTGCTGAATCATAGCATTATGAACATGATAAACTCCTTTTGGCTTACCAGTAGAACCAGATGTATAGTGGAGTAGCATTCCATCCTCTAAATCTACCCACTCTATATCAAAGTCAGTAGAGGCTTCTTTCATTTCAGAAAAATAATCAATATATTTATCGGATGTTTCATTATGATCGCCAACTAAAACGATCTTTTCAAGATCTGGTAAATCCTCCTGAGGAACTCTTCCTAATAATTCAGGTGTAGTAATAAGCATCTTGGCTTCACTATCCTGCAAGCGATCTCGTACAGCTTGCTCCATAAATGCCTCAAATAACGGCCCTGCAATTGCACCAATCTTTAAGATACCAAAAAAGCTAGCGTAAAACTCTGGGCTTCTTGGCATAAATAAAAAGATACGATCTCCTTTTTCAACATTATGTTTCTTTAATACATTCGCAAATTGATTACTTTGATGGCTAAGCTCTTCAAACGTTACCTTTTCTTCCCGGTCCGGTGCTGAGTATAATAGAGCTACTTTATCCTTTTTAGTTGGATCTTGAGCATGGCGATCAAGTGCTTCATAAGCAATATTGACTTTACCAGTTTCATTCCAAGAAAAATTCTTTTTTACTTCTTCCCATGAAAAAGTCTCACGCATTTTTTCATAGTTTTGTAGATTATGATTACCTTCTCTTGCTGGTATACGTTGCATATCCATCCTATCACCTCATCTGTAAAATTTGGAACCGATTACATTTGGTATTTTAAGAAATAATTAAATTATTTGGTAATTTTTATTTTAGAACATTCTATGACATTTTTAAAGCATTTAATACGAATTGAAAGAATTTTTATTAAATGCTCTAAGAAATTTTTCTTGGCAGATAGAAAATTACAAACTTCCCTTTCCTGATTAGTGTAACTAATGCATTCACCATAAAGGCATGGCATGCCTTAGTTTTCTAACACTTCCAATGTTCTATTAATCACGCTGAAATGGACATTCAGATAATGATGTATAGTCATCTCGTAAAAAATACTGCTTCCACTCAAAGTTATCTTCATTTCCGTAGCTATTTAAATGTGGGTGTATGGAGGCGGAATCATAATTGGATAATCTTTTTCTTACCATGTTTTTTATTTTTATAGCGTGAGGATTTGTTTTATAAAATTCACGGAATACCCATCTTGGAGTAATTGCAAGCATCATTGTCTCATATTGCCTGCTTTTGCGATGCTTATGGGCTGGAGTAGCACAATAGATAAAATACCTTTCACCCTCAAAACAAAATTCCCACATATGATGATGAGCATCTATTGGAATATCAGACGGCCATTCTATTCGGTCAATAGCAGCTAATCCATTTAATTGTTCCCAAAACAGTTGTTCAAATTGCTTTACAGAATAGGTTGTCTTCACTTCTTCTGGAAGTTGATAAAAAACAACAAGGGATGTGTATTTTCCAAATTCTCTCGAGGATTTTGTGAAATCTCTTAATAACTCGGAAAGCTCAAAAATCGTAGAACGCTCCCTTGGGTCCCCAACAAAACCATAACGAAACTGATTCAACGAGAACCCTATTGTAGCAGGTATGCATGGAAATAGATCCTTTTTATCGGTCATTTTTTTCTCAAATTGTTCAAGGGTTCTTTTTTCCCTGTGATCGAGTTTGTTTCTATTATCATGCCTAGCACTAAATAATCTGTTGATAATATCACCTCACAATAGCTTCTACAATATATTCAGTGAAACAAATATGGGTGAATGTCTAGAAAGGAAGTAAATGTGGTAACATAGCTTTTCCAGTTCTTTCAGTAAAAACTTAGGCACACATACGCAGGTTATACTTCTTAACTACTCAGAATCCATTACAAAGATTCCTCTATATAAAAAAGAGAAGCGAATCGCTTCTCTAATCAATTATCCTTTTTTCTCTCTTCGTTTTTCACCTTCAGAAATAATATATGCACACGCAGCATCACCAGTTATGTTTAAGGATGTACGAATCATATCCAATATACGATCCACACCGATAATTAATGCAATTCCTTCAACTGGTAGATTTATTTGATTTAAAACCATGGCAAGCATAATTAAACCTACACCGGGAACACCAGCTGTTCCTATGCTTGCTAGAGTAGCTGTTAGTATGATCAATAAAATTTCATTAAATCCTAGTGATACTCCATACACTTGAGCGATAAATACCGTTGCAACTGCCTGCATGATCGCAGTTCCGTCCATATTAATCGTTGAACCAAGTGGTTGTACAAAGCTACTTACTGATTTTTTAACACCAAGTTTTTCCTGTGCTATTTTCATAGCAATCGGTAATGTAGCACTTGAGCTGGAAGTACTAAATCCAACTGACATAGCTGGGAAGAATTCTTTATAAAACTTTATTGGACTCCCCTTACCTAATCCTTTAATCGCGATACTATATGTCACTGCACCATGAATGACTAATGCAAGAATTACTGCAATCATATACATCGCCATAGATCCTATTGCATTTAAACCAGCTCCACCAATTGCTGAAGCAATCAATGCAAAAGCACCATACGGAGCTGTTTTCATTATTAGATTAACTAGATACATCAGAATCTCATTTGCTTGTTCAAAAAGTCTATAAATTCCGCTCGTTTTCTCCCCTAAAACAGCAAGTGCAATACCAATGAAAATTGCAAAGGCAATGATCTGTAGCATATCACCACTGGTCATAGCTTCAATTGGATTGGTAGGAATGATATTGACCAATGTCTCCATGATCGGTGGTGCTGTTTTCTCTTCATAACTTACATCGCCTATATCATTAAATACCCCTTCTTCACCAGGCTCTAGTATGTATCCTACACCAAGCCCAATCATTAATGCGATGGCAGTTGTGATTAAATAAAAGGAAATAGTTTTTATACCAATCTTTCCTAATTTAGCTGGTTCTCCTAGACCAGCTGTACCTAATACAATAGATACAAATACAATAGGTACAACAACCATCATAATTAAGTTTAAGAACAGTTGACCTATGGGATTTAGTATATAGTTATCGATTGTTGAAAAGATATCCGGTGAGGAAAAACTTAACCCAATACCTACAATAACTCCTAGAAATAATGCTATAATTATCTTTTTTGTTAGATTCATATAGTTGCTCCCTTCGTAATATTATGAAAAATTTTGTTGATGGATAGGAAGAGTGGGATCGTTTACGCAATTCATAAAAGTGATGGGTGGCGCCCCCGGCAGGATTCGAACCTGCGGCACACGGTTTAGGAAACCGATGCTCTATCCCCTGAGCTACGGGGGCATACATTTTTGCAAAGTAACATTGACTATTATACAAAATCAATAGCATTATGAAAAGTATCATGAATTTTTCCCAAAAATTCCTCAATTCCTACTCTTTTAGTGGGTTTATTTTTTATCCCGCATGTAATGGGCAGTAAGACCCCCACTTCAAGACTTTGAAGTGAAGAAGGATAAGTGGGGGATCAACTGCCCGTAAATGTCCGATTGGTTCAACTAACATTCAGTGGGGGATGAAGAAAACCCCCTCTGAATGAAGTTTCACTTTATCTGAAGATAATATAGAACCATCCTTATATATATGTTAAAATTAGAAGATATCTGTCGAATTGATTTTTGATTGGGGGAGAAGATATGGCAGAAGTCCCTTTTATCGCAATAGAAGGACCAATTGGCATCGGAAAAACATCGCTTGCAAAGAAGCTCTCTGATCACTTTGATTTTCATTTATTAAAAGAAATTGTGGAAGAAAATCCGTTTCTTGGTAAGTTTTATGATGATATCGAAGAGTGGAGCTTTCAAACCGAAATGTTTTTCCTTTGCAATCGATTTAAGCAACTAGAAGATATAGAAAAAAAATACCTAACACAGCAAAAGGCAGTCGTAGCTGATTATCATATATCAAAAAACATGATCTTTGCAAAACGTACATTACAAGCAGATAAATTTAATAAGTATGAGCAAATTTATCATATCTTAACGAAGGATATGCCGGTACCAAATATGATGATTTATTTGCATGCTAGCTTAGATACGATTTTAGAACGGATCCAAATGCGTGGAAGAGAAATTGAACAAAACATAAAAGCATCCTATCTTTCACAGCTAGCTGATGATTATGAAGCATATATGAATGAATTCGAAATCCTACATCCAAAAATTCCTGTCATTCGTATTAATGGTGATGAATTGGATTTTGTAAAAAAACAAGATGATTTAGAGTCGATTATTAGTGATGTTCAACAACAATTAGCGAATCATATAGCTATCTCTAAATAAAAAGGGGAATACAATAATGAATTTAAGAGAAAAGTATCAAATCCCAAATGATAGTATCATTACAATTGCGGGGACGGTTGGAGTTGGAAAATCAACGATGACCAAAGCATTAGCAAATGCATTAAATTTTAAAACATCATTTGAAAAAGTTGATACAAATCCATATCTAGAAAAATTCTATGCAGATTTTGAACGTTGGAGCTTTCATTTACAAGTATATTTCTTAGCAGAGCGTTTTAAGGAACAAAAGAAAATATTTGAATATGGCGGTGGATTCATACAGGATCGTTCGATTTATGAAGATACAGGTATCTTTGCAAAAATGCATTATGAAAATGGGACCATGTCAAAAACAGATTATGAAACATACAAAAACTTATTTGATGCAATGGTGATGACACCTTACTTTCCACATCCTGATCTTCTGATCTATTTAGAGGGTACATTTGATGAAGTATTAAATCGTATTCAAGAACGTGGGAGAGAAATGGAAAGAAGTACACCGATTTCATACTGGGAAGAGATGTATAACCGCTATGAAAACTGGATTAATAACTTCAATGCATGTCCAATCCTACGTATAAATATTACAGATTATGATTTAATGAAAGAAGAGAATTCCATTGAACCTATTCTTGAAAAAATAGGACATTTTATTCAGCAATCAAGACGATGGGAAACAAGAGAATTAATTAAATAAGATGTATTTCGCATTGTATGCTGTTATGAATGTAAAAGCAATACTAGCGAATGAAATACACGAAGACTCCAAAAAGAGTTCCACTTTTTAGTTGGAACTCTTTTTTCTTCTGATATTCTTGGATTTTGTATTTCTTTTACCGATCATTAAAGAAAATTCATCACAAAACTTTTGATATAACGAAAAGGTAAGTTTACATATTTAATAAATTTTGTAAAAGGACAAAGCAATAAAACAACATATAAATTTATCATATGAATTTTAATGAACAGTTCACCTAGAATAAGATTTACTCCATAGCCTAGATTCAGAAGATATAAAATTCCAAACGTAATGGCTAAAATGGTAGAAATTTTACAAGTGGCATTTAAATAACGAGTTAACGTACTATCGTTATAATGATCCATATCCTCATATTGCCAGATTAACCCCATTACAAACACTGCTAAAGATACAATAAGTAACACAAACCATATCATACTTTCATCAAAAACCATGAATATCCCTCCGTAACCCTTTCTATATACTAAGCATATAAAATAAAGTTCAAAAGGAATATCAGGAAATCCCCCTATTTCGTGATAAAAATCACCTTACTTCCCAATAAGGAAGCAAAAACTTCCTTGCTTCGCACAAACAAAAACCTGTAAGATAGACTCATACTATGAGATAGGGGTATGTACAATGAAAAATGAGTCACATAAGCAATTAACGGAACGAGAACAAATTGCTGAACTTGTCATAGATAATGTCGTCGATGCAATTATTACGATTAATCGAAATGGAATTATTGGATCGTTTAATCCAGCAGCTGAAAAAATATTTGGCTACAAGGCTAATGAAGTAATTGGTAAGACAGTTAATAATCTCATGCCTGAACCTTATAAAAGTGAACACGATTCCTATATTGATAATTATGTACATATGGGAAAAGCAAAAATAATAGGAATAGGACGAGAGGTTACTGGAAAAAGAAAAGATGGATCGACCTTTCCTATGAATTTAGCTGTATCTAAATTTTTTATTGGAGAGGACATTCACTTTGTTGGGATTGTTCAGGATATTACCGAACGAAAAGAGACCGAAGCCGCTTTAGAAAAAGCACTTCGAGATAATTTTAATCATACCGTTAAAAACTTACAGAATCTCATATTTAAAGTAAAACAAATAAATGATGAATATTTATATACATTATCTGAAGGAAAAGCAGCACAAGCAATAGGCATGACTACAGAAACCATTCGAAATAAAAAAAATTCCGATATCCTTCCTGAACATTTAGTTGATGAGATAGATACCTATTTTCAAAAAGCCTTTAATGGAGAACATATTAACTATGAACTATCCTTTGAAGGAAAATTTTTCTTTATATCCCTTTCGCCAATCATTGAAAATGGTGTTGTAACAGAATTGGTTGGGTCTGGTATTGACATTACAGACCGTAAAAAAATGGAGAAGGCTTTGGAGATAGCTCGCGATCAGGCACTAGAAGCATCAGAGTTAAAGTCACAATTTCTGGCCAATATGAGTCATGAAATACGTACACCGATGAATGGTATTATCGGTACAGTCGATCTTTTGCGTGACACTCCATTAAATAAGGAGCAACAAGAATATTCCAATATCATCTATGACTCATCACAAGCATTGTTAACTATTATCGATGATATCCTTGATTTTTCAAAGATGGAAGCAGGAAAAATGAATATAGAACAGATCCCATTCCAACCAACCTCCTTAGTTGAAGGAATGGCGGAAATTTTATTAGCTAGAGCTCACCGAAAACGAGTATCCTTAATGACTTTTGTTGATCCGGCTATTCCTCCGATTCTTTTGGGAGACCCAGGACGTCTACGACAAATATTACTAAACCTTAGCGACAATGCTATTAAATTTACAGAACAAGGAAACGTTGTAGTTCGTGCTATATTAGGTAAGAAAAGTAACCATCAAGTTATCATTCATTTTGCTGTCATTGACACTGGAATAGGAATGTCTGATGAAGAGCAAGCTCGTTTGTTCCAACCATTTGTGCAAACAGATGGATCAACTACACGAAAATATGGTGGTACGGGTCTAGGTTTAGCGATTTCAAAAAAACTGATTGAATTAATGGGCGGTGAGATTGGGGTAGAAAGCGAAAAGCATAAAGGTTCAACATTCTGGTTTAACATTCCATTTGATATTCCTGAAAAATATGAAAAGGAAACAATTACTGTGCCAACGGATTTCACTTTAGAAAGCTTCCGTATACTTATAATTAATGACCATCCTGATGAACGTGAGATCTTAGAATCGTATTTAAACTCATGGGGAATTAAATATAAAACGATTGAAAATGAAATTGATGCATTAGCTGAATTACAACAAGCTGCTATTAATCATAAGCCGTATAAAGTAGCAATAGTAAATCTCACCAATCCAGACATGGAATACGATGCATTCATCAAAATTATGAAGCAAAATATTCATTTAACCAGTTTAAAAGTGTTACTATTAACTGATTTTAATTCTAAATCAAGGTTGAGGGAAATCACAGGTTATGATGCAATTCTAACTAAGCCAATCAAGCAGTCACAGTTATTCGATTCTATTATAAATGTGGTAAGTTCAACAATGGAACGTCCATCTATTTCAAAAAGTGAACATGATATTATATTGTCAGATGAACATTCAACTCCTAAGGGAAAACAAACAATTCTTTTAGTTGAGGATAACCCCGTGAACAAAAAGGTAGCCATTTTTCAACTTAAAAAGCTAGGCTACACGGTTGAATCCGTCACAAATGGAAAAGATGCAATCAAGAAGCTAACAACGTACAACTATGATGCTATTTTAATGGATGTTCAGATGCCTGAAATGGATGGAATTGAAGCAACAAAAGAGATTCGAAACAATCCTTCTATATTACAAAAGGATGTTCCTATTATCGCGGTTACAGCAAATGCTTTACCAAGTGATAAAGAAAAGTATCTTGCAGCTGGAATGAACGACTATTTAAGTAAACCGGTCAGACTAGATAAAATGCGTGTCATACTCGAAAAATGGGTAAAAAAAGAGGAAAGTCAAATAGATTCACAAATAAGGAACAAAGATTTAACTGACGTAACTACTGTTCCAATTCAGCTTGAAAAACTAACTTCAAGCTATGAAGATAAGGAAATGATCAAAGAATTACTGGAGTTATTTATAGAAACAGCCCCGTCCTTAATTGAATCAACGAAAAAGGAACTTGATCATGGCAATATAATGAAGGCTAGAGAATCTATACATGGTTTAAAAGGATCTGCAGCTGTTATTGAAGCAGCTTCATTTGTACAACTATGCGTGGAAATCGAGAAAGAAATGAAACACGCTAATTGGAGTTCTGTGAACTCATTAATTTCTAATCTTGAAGTAGAGTTAGCAAAAATAAAGCGATTTTTTTCCGATCAAATGGATTTTAACTGAGGGGATGGGATACATCTCCTTCCTTTTCTCTTACAAACACAACAGGACAATTTACTTTATCACAAATAGATGATGTCAAACCAATGCCTTCTTTATTTTCCTTGTCAGCAACAATTAGCATATCCATTTGTTCAAATTTAACCGCCATAATTATCTCCTGAATAGGATTTCCGACCTGAATAATTTTTTTGAACCAAATATCATGTTGAGTTAAATATGCCTCTGCTTGTTGAAATAGTTTTACTTCAGGAAGGCTTAGTTTTGGTTGAGTTTTAACTACTTCAAGCTTGCTAGAAAGTGGAAAAACATACATTAGAAATACTTTTAAATTGCTGATATCTGATGTGATTCGAATCGCTTTTTCAACTGCTTCCTTAGCTCCATCCATATAATTAGCATATATAAGTACTTTATTTCCCATAGCATAATCCAACCTTTTTACAAATTCTGTATTTCAAAAATTAGTTACTACCACTAGTATAAAGATTAATGCCATAAAAAAATATCAGGGTTTCCCCTGATATTTCTAAATTTATCGAACTTGGGCGAGAAGACTCTTTCCTCCATACGCGATAGCGTTTAGGTGGGGGGGATGTCAAACATCTAGATCAAGCAATCCTTTTTTCATTGCATACTGAACAAGTTCATGACGCTTTTGGAATCCTAGTTTATCCATAATTTTACTCTTATGACTTTCAACTGTTTTTACACTTATATATAGTATTTCCGAAATTTCTTTATTACTATATCCTTTTGCTATTAACACAAGTGTTTCTTTTTCTCGATCACTAAGAAGATTATATTTAGGCATATCTTCCCCTTTATCAATTTGCACTAAATAGTTTTCAACCAACTTTTTTGTTGCAGTTGGATACAAATAAACTTGCCCGTTTGAAACTGAACGAATCGCATTAACTAACTCTGAATCTAGAGCATTTTTTAATATGTAGCCGGATGCCCCAGCTTGAAGCACTTGAAATAAATACTTATCGTCATCATGCATGGTTAAAATTATTATATTTGAATCTGGTAAGGATTGTTTTAATTCTGTGGTCGCTTCTAAACCATTTTTACCAGGTGGCATGCTTAAATCCATAATAATAACATCTGGTTTTAAAGACAGTGATTGTTGGATTGCTTCCCTGCCATCTGCAGCTTCACTTATTACTTCCATATCATCCTGTTGAGCAAGTAGCATTTTTACCCCTGCTCTAACAATTGCATGATCATCAGCAATTAGTATGCGAACTTTTTCTACCACAAGCCTTACCACCTTTCTTCATAATAAACGTATGTAATTCTATTCTACATGAATCATATAAGTCCTGCTAGGCTTTTTACAAAAGCCTATAGAAGAATCGCTTTAAGATACTTAGTTACACTTATGCTTGATAGGAAAGTTTTTACGCTCCTATCTGCCAAAAAAAATAAAGCCGTTACAACTGTAACGACTTTATCATATCTCCAAAATTTATGCGCTATTTTAATTAAAATGGAGGAGGTAGAGGGATTCGAACCCCCGCGCGGTTTGACCCGCCTGTCGGTTTTCAAGACCGATCCCTTCAGCCAGACTTGGGTATACCTCCGTAGCAACATTTATTAATATACAGGATTTTATTTTTCATGTCAATGAATTTTTAATACATCTAAAAATAAAATAAATTTCTGATAATATCAAAAAAACTAGAACCATAATACCTAGTTCTAGTTTTGCAATGTGATTTTTGATAGTTTGTTGTTACCTATGACAGATTGTGTATAGAATGAGCAGGAACTTAAGGTATGAAAAACTTGGTTAAGATTTAAGACGTAATGTACCACCCCCGAGATCGCTCCTAAAATACATTTCGCTTTCACTTCCAGCATAAGGGCGACATCTGTTCAAGCTCTTTGCAGTCGCTTAGGTGTTAATCCTTCCAATCATCGCACTACTAGCGTAGGCAGAATACGTAGACTCCGGCGGGAACAGCACGTGTCCGAAGATCCCGCAGGAAGGTGGTTTTGCTTCCGAGGAAGCTGAGGCCGTGCCCGCGGAAAGCGAAGTATTCTGCCGGAGCGGTGTTTTCGCACTCATTTCGAAAGAGCGGATGTAAGCTAAAATTCACGAGAAAGTTACTACGCATTCTATATCAACTGCGAAAGCTCAAGCTAAATCTTTCACAACAACCTTACTTAATAACTTCTTTTCCACCCATGTATGGTCGCAATACTTCAGGTATTACAACTGTACCGTCTTCTTGTTGATAATTTTCTAAAATTGCTGCTACGGTACGGCCAATTGCAAGTCCTGAACCATTTAATGTATGAACAAATTCTGGTTTACCATTCGTTTCTCTTCTAAAACGAATTCCTGCTCGTCTTGCTTGGAAATCTTCAAAATTAGAGCAAGAAGAGATCTCACGATACGTATGTTGACTTGGAATCCAAACTTCAATGTCATATTTCTTCGCAGCTGTAAAACCTAAATCACCAGTACACATACTCATTACACGGTAAGGTAACTTTAATAGCTGTAAAACCTTTTCTGCATGTCCTGTTAGTTTTTCTAACGTTTCATAAGAGTCTTCTGGTTTCACAAAATGAACTAGTTCTACTTTATTGAATTGGTGTTGGCGAATTAATCCGCGTGTATCACGACCAGCTGAACCTGCTTCAGAACGGAAGTTTGCACTAAAAGCTGCATATTGTTTAGGTAGGTCATCTACACTTAGAATTTCATCCCGGTGATAGTTTGTAACTGGAACCTCTGCAGTTGGTATTAAAAAATAATCGGTGTCACTAAGTTTAAATACATCTTCAGCAAACTTAGGTAACTGTCCTGTACCAGTCAGACTTGCACGATTTACGATTTGAGGTGGTAGCATCTCTTGATAACCGTGCTCATCAGCATGTAAATCCATCATAAAATTCCAAAGTGCACGTTCAAGTCTTGCACCTAAACCTTTATAAACAACAAATCGACTACCTGTTATTTTTGCAGCTCTTTCAAAATCAATAATTTCTAATTTCGTAGCGAGATCCCAATGCGGTTGTGCCTCATAATCGAAAGAAGGTAACTCTCCCCATTTTCTTGCTTCCACATTATCCTCTTCATCTTCCCCTACAGGAACACTTTCATGTGGAATATTTGGAATGGATAACATAATTGTTTCTAGATTTTCTTCTATGTCTTTTAATTCATTATCTAATGCTTTTATTTGTTCACCTACTTCACGCATTTCCTTGATCGCAGGTTCTGCATCTTTCTTTTCTTTTTTCAATACAGAAATTTGCTTCGATGCCTCATTACGTTTAGCTTTTAACGCTTCTGTTTCATTAATTAATCTACGGCGTCTTTCATCTAATTCTCCAAAACGATCTAATTCAGATAAATCTTCTCCACGATGTTTTAATTTTCCTTTTACTTCTTCAAAGTTGTTACGTAAAAACTTCATATCTAACATACTTTTTTCCTCCTTCATTCTTCTGGTAAATACAAAAAACTCCCGTCCCATTATTAGGGACGAGAGTTTATCTCCCGCGTTGCCACCCTTGTTGAAGAGAAAAATCTCTTCCGGCTCTAAGTAATTAACGGCACTTCACCGGGTTTACTTACTAATAGATAAGTCTATTTTCAATAAACCAGTTCAAGGATGGATTCACAGTATGCTTTCATCGATTCACACCAACCATCGACTCTCTTAAGAATGCTTTACTGCTACTAGTTCCTATCAATACTTTTTTACAAGATATTGTTACGTTTGATTTAATTATTTTATATCATAGCCAAATTGCGATTAAGATGCAAGTGTTTTCGTTGAATTTTTAACCATATCCACAAAATGTTGTATAACTCGGTTATCTTCTGTTAATTCAGGATGAAATGCCGTACACAAATAATGACCTTGTTGCGCTGCTACGATACGATCATTATACGTTGCTAGTGGCTCTGCTTCTGGCCCTAATTCAAGAATATATGGAGCACGAATAAATACTGCATTAAAATCCTCTGCAACATGCTTAATGGATAGCTCCGCTTCAAAACTTGCAACCTGTCTACCAAACGCATTTCTTGCAACTTTCATATCCATCAACCCAAGATGTGCATGTTCCTGACCGTCTATTTCACTTGCCATCAAGATTAATCCAGCACAGGTACCAAATACTGGTTTACCTTTTTTGCCAAATTCCTGAAGAGCGGTAAAAAATCCATAGCTATCAATTAGGCGACGCATTGTAGTACTTTCTCCACCAGGGAGTATAATGCCATCAATTTCATCTAGTTGTTCCATTCGTTTTATTTCAATAGCCTTTACGCCACATTCTTCTACGGAGCGAATATGTTCACGAACGGCACCTTGTAAGGCTAGAACACCAATTGTCGTCATATAAAACATTCCCTTTCTATTCGCTGCGATCTTGCATACGATCACTTGCAGATAGAGTACTCATTTCAATACCTTTCATAGCTGTACCAAGATCTTTAGATAGCTCAGCAATCAATTTATAATCTTTGTAGTGTGTTGTTGCTTCTACAATAGATCTAGCAAATTTTTCAGGGTTATCAGATTTAAAGATACCTGATCCAACAAATACTCCATCAGCACCTAATTCCATCATTAAAGCAGCATCAGAAGGAGTAGCAATTCCACCAGCAGCAAAATTAACCACAGGTAAACGTCCTTCTTCTCTTATTTGTAATAACAATTCAAATGGTGCGCCAATTTCTTTAGCATATGTCATCACTTCATCTCTAGACATACCAGTTACTTTACGAATTTCTGATTGTACTTGGCGCATATGACGTACCGCTTCTACAATATTTCCTGTCCCTGGCTCACCTTTTGTACGAAGCATAGAAGCACCTTCTCCAATACGACGAGCTGCTTCTCCTAAGTTACGGCAACCACAAACAAATGGTACAGTGAAATCAGATTTATTTAAATGATATACATCATCAGCAGGAGTTAATACTTCACTCTCGTCTATATAATCAACACCCATTGCCTCTAATACACGTGCTTCTACAATATGTCCAATACGTGCTTTTGCCATTACTGGAATAGATACAGCGTTCATTACCTCTTCTGTAATCGTTGGGTCAGCCATACGAGCTACTCCACCCGCAGCACGGATATCTGAAGGTACACGCTCTAGTGCCATTACTGCAACAGCACCCGCAGCCTCAGCTATCTTTGCTTGTTCAGCATTTACGACGTCCATAATAACGCCGCCTTTTTGCATTTCAGCCATTCCTCTTTTTACACGTTCTGTTCCTCTGTTTGTCATGGTTATGTCCCCCTATGTATGTTTTATGGTGCAAAGAGTCGACAACAGTCAACTCTTTGCTAGTTTAACTAAACCAACCTTTAACCGTATCAAGTAGTGAACCGAAAATATTACCGAAGAAGTTTCCTACTGCACTAAGAGTTAACATAAACCAATTAGCTTTTTCCACTCCATCTTCCGTAACAAGATCCACCGTATGACTACTGCCTCCAGTAATATATCCATATTCATTGTCACCGGTATAAATAAGTTCAGCAGTTCCTATTACTTCACCTTTTTCAATTGGAGCAATTAATTCTCCAGATTCGTTTAACTTATCCTCATCAATATGATATTCAATCGTATACGAATCTTCATCCCCTTGCTCAATAGGAGCAGAAAATCCTTCATTTATAGAAATTTCAACTGTATCTTCTTTACCTTTGGCAACCGGAAGTGAAGATTCACCCTCTATTTGATATCCAGCGGCGAATAATTCCTTTGTATGGAAATTATTATATCCATAATCCATTAATTTAGCAGTTTCTTCATAACGGATCTCACTTGAACCACTTGTTCCCATCACAACAGATATTAATCTTTTTCCGTTGCGTAAAGCAGTTCCAGTAAACATCTTCCCTTTTTCATCACCGGTATTACCTGTTTTTAGACCATCAATTCCTTCATAATAATATTGATCTAAACTAGTTGTATTATGAGGTAACATATAGTTCCAGTTACGAATTTCCTGTCCATCAAAAACTTCCGTCGGTCGACTTGAAAAGTCTAATACTTCCGGATAATCTCTAATTAGTCGGTATGCTAGTAATGCTGCAGACTTTGCAGACATTAAATTAACTTCATCCGAGCTAGTCCCTTCTGGAGGAATGACACCATCGTTATTATTTTTCAATCCAGTTGAATTGACAAATTTATACTCTGGAAGTCCAAGCTCTTCTGCTTTTTGATTCATTAATTTAACAAACTCACCTTCAGATCCTGCAACTAATTCTGCTAGAGTGATAGTTGTTGCATTATCCGAATTGATTGCCATTGCTTCATATAATTCACGGACATTATACTCATAGTCCATTCTTAATCCTACACCAGAATAATTACTATTCGCGGATATATCAAACGCATATTGGCTAATTTCTGTTGTTGTTTCCCAGCTTATATCGCCGTTTTCAATTGCTTCTAACACTAAATACTCTGTCATCATCTTAGCCATACTCGCTGGATTTATTGGCTCGTCTATATTTTTACCGTATAAAATCTTACCTGTATCAAAGTCAACTAAAATAGCAGCTTCAGCTTGTACATCTAATTCAGCCGCTGATGCTGTAATTGGTTGTGTTATGAATGATGCTACTAAAACAAATACAACAAGTATCATCGAGAAAAACTTGGTATTTTTCACTTTCTCTACCTCCACCTTAAGCTGTTAATAACTAGGTTTATATTTTTATATACACCTTTGTTATTTTATCATAAAACACTATAAAAAAATAGACAGGGAAATATCCCTATCTATCTCCAAAAAAAGGAAAATATTCATCAATTATCCAAATTGATTTACACCGAATAATTCGGAGCTTCTTTTGTTATTTGTACATCGTGAGGATGGCTTTCACGTAAGCCAGCGTTTGTAATGCGAATAAAACGTGCATCATTACGTAATGAATCGATTGATTCTGTTCCACAATATCCCATACCAGATCGCAGCCCACCAATCAATTGATGGAATGTATCTGCTAATGGTCCTTTATAAGGTACTCGACCTTCAATACCCTCAGGAACAAGTTTTTTCGTTTCTGATGATTCTTGGAAATAACGGTCTTTAGATCCAGCTTTCATGGCACCGACAGAACCCATTCCGCGATATACTTTATACTGTCTTCCCTGATAGATTTCTGTTTCTCCAGGACTTTCTGTCACTCCAGCAAACATACTACCTAACATGACAGCATGTGCACCAGAAGCTAGTGCTTTTACAATATCACCAGAATACTTAATTCCGCCATCTGCTATAACCGGAATACCATATTTTGCAGCAGCTACTGCACAATCGTGAACAGCAGTGATTTGTGGAACGCCAACACCAGCTACGACACGTGTAGTACAAATAGATCCAGGTCCAATACCTACTTTTACGATGGATGCTCCTGCTTCAATTAATGCCTTTGTTCCTTCTGCTGTTGCTACATTTCCAGCAATAATATCCAGAGTCGGATATACTTCACGTACGCGTCTTACCTGATCAATAACACCTTTTGAATGACCATGTGCGGTATCAATAACGATAACATCCACACCTGATTCCACTAATTTTTCAATCCGCTTCATAGCATCGCCAGTAACACCAACTGCAGCCCCAACTAGTAATCTTCCTTGAGCATCTTTTGCTGCATTAGGGAATTCGATGACCTTCTCAATATCTTTAATAGTGATTAATCCTTTTAAAACGCCATCTTGATCAACAAGGGGAAGTTTTTCAATTTTATATTGTTGAAGTAATTTTTCCGCTTCTTCTAATGTCGTTCCTACTGGAGCAGTTACTAGATTTTCATTAGTCATTACTTCAGAAATAGAAATGGAATAATCCTGAATAAAACGTAAATCACGGTTCGTTATAATACCTACTAGCTTCTGTTCTTCAATCGAATTTACGATTGGTACACCAGATATGCGGAATTTACCCATTAAATGCTCTGCATCAAAAACCTGGTGTTCAGGAGTGAGGAAAAATGGATTGGTAATGACTCCACTTTCTGAGCGTTTTACACGATCTACTTCTTCAGCCTGTTGTTCAATAGACATATTCTTATGAATAATTCCAAGGCCACCTTGTCTTGCCATTGCAATAGCCATAGGTGCTTCTGTAACAGTGTCCATTCCAGCACTAATTAAAGGAGCATTCAACTTCAAATTCTTACTTAAGATCGTACTAACTTGAACATCTCTTGGTAAAACTTCTGATTCTGCAGGAACCAATAAAACATCATCAAATGTTAACCCCTCTTTTACAAACTTATCCTCACGCATGATTCTCCTCCTCATTTTATATTTTGTATATTCAATCAAGCTTTGAGTAAACTATATAGGTATATCTATTGTTATTTAGAATACGTTAACGCAACTACTTTTTCAATATGTGTTTCTTAGAAATAAAAAGTAAATAGATTCTAAATCTTTTTAATTGTTAAAAGGGGATATAATATGAATAAGAAAGCAATTGATACATTCTTTGTATATCTTCAATCTCAAGAAACAGCGCAAGTTTTTTTACATAATTGCTATAAACAATTAAACGATGTTGATGCCGAAAAAAAGAGCTTTGAAAACAGTGGGAAGTTTTTATACTATTTGGAGGAAGGAGGTCTATTTTTCTCAGAAGCAGAAAAGGTTGATATAAGACTTAGACCAATCTTATACTTCTATGGCCTCGTACATATGCTAAAGGCATGTCTTGTAACAAATCGACCAGATTATCCGGAATCCACCTCTATTCTTGCACATGGGGTATCAGCAAGAAAACGAAAGCGAAAGGATTATTCGTTTTTGCTTGATGAAGTAAAAATCCAGCAAAATGGATTATTTACTTATTCTTCTAAGCACTTATTTCATTTATCAAACTCACCATTCACAAAAATTCAGATGGATATTTTATTTGGGGTAGTACCTGAAATGAATGACTTTTATGTATGTCAACAGCAACCCAAATGTATTTCAATTGGTAATCTAGGTTTAACTACTTTATATTTTCCTTCCACGTTATTAGATAGTTACTATCTAACGGAAAAGTCCTTTATTAATCGGATTCGTCCCTATTTACCATCTATTGAATCAGTAGAAAAAACAAATGATGTTATAGAGGTACATGTGAAAAAGCCTTTAGTTCCTGCTAATGGTCCATTTTATTTACACTTAGATAGAAATGAGATTTATTTTCCGATTGAAAGGGAGTATTTCCTTAAGGCTCCTGAGGTATTGATCCATTATTTGCTTTTATATAATTTAAGTATGGTTAGCCGTTATGAAACGGAGTATTGGGGAGAGCTATTTTCTACAAAATATGATTTTGATTATGCATCGATTCATTATTATTTAACGAATGTAGCCGATAAAGCGCGTTACTTACTAGGGAATTGGCTTCTTGATAAAAAACAGAGTCACTAAAAAACTTGGCTTTTTCCATGCCTTTAAAAAAAATTAGTTGCACTTATACAGGATAGAAAAGTATAAAATTTCCTATCTGCCTAGAAAGACCCTTTCGTTACGAAACAAAAAATAGTACAACCATAAGAAAACGCAAAGGTTTTTTTACCTTTGCGTTCGTTGTTATATAAAGTAGATGTAAAAAGCGCAGTAACTAATGGTATGAAACTAGGAAAAATTTAAGAAGTAATGTACTGGTCTTGACATCGCTCCAAAAATACATTTCGCTTCCACTTCCAGCACAAGAGCGACAGCTGTTCAAGCTCCTTTTAGTCACTATCACAGTGTCTACTTTACCGTGAGAAAGGGCACAGCCAGAGAGCATCTTGAATATGCTTCATTGCCCTTGCGCCGAGGAACTATACTTCGAAGCAATCGCAAGACCAAGGAAAACTTCGACAGCATGACATCGCACCAAACTTAAAAGAGAGATGTTATAAAATTGCATAGCACTACATAGCGGAGAACATACACGAAGACTCCTGCGGGAAGAAAGGCATCGGTGAGACCCCACAGTGCGCCAGCACGAGGAGGCTCACCAGCCGCCCGCGGAAAGCGAAGTGTATGTTCGGAGCGGTATAAACGCACCAACCATCTTTTCAAGTTACTAGGAATTCTATATAAAATCTTCACCAATCTATAAGGCAAGCAATGACAATATTTACAATCACTCACATTTTACCATGAACTATTTTTATACTTGCGATAGTAATTTATTTGTCTTAGCAATAGGTATATTTTTCTTATCAAATGCTTATCTTTTTTATAAAATAATGGATTACCATATTTGCCTCTTCGTATTAGGCGTTTAACATCTTTTTGAACTTCTTCATTCTTAACAAACTTACGAAGAACAATTTTAGGAACGACTGTAAATAAAAATTCCTCTTTCAAATAAGTAAGTGGCTTCTCTTTATTATAGATCAAGTCATCAACTAGGTATTCTGCCATATTATGTCCAAGTGAGGTTACATAATAGCTAGATCTTCCTTGACGGATATTTACTTCAAATACTTTAAACTTACCATCACGAGTATCGTATTTCATATCAAAATTAGCAAAACCAACATAGCCAACCTTTTCTAAGAAATCCTGTAGTTTTTTCATCATTTCCTCATTATACCTAGAAACAACAGCCGTATAATTACCAATTGCTGTAGCTGTATGTTCTTGCAGTACAACTTGTCCAAAACTAACTAATTGTGTTTTTCCTTTTGAACTTGCATATATTACTGAATCCCACATATACGTATCGTCACCAGGAATATAATCCTGAATAATTAGCTCATCTTGATATCCACTTTGAATAATTTTATCAATAACTTGCTGAACTTCCTCTTTGGTTTGAACACGATAAACCTTTTCTTGACCAGCAAACTTGTGTTTATAATATTCAATACTATTACTTGGTTTAATAATAACTGGATAATTCATCGTTTCATCAAATGGTGTTGGTTCACTACAATCATAAAAGAATGTAATAGGGGTTTCTATTCCATACGCTTTACACAATTTATAAAAATTAGATTTATTTTGTAGCTTATTCATTAAATCCTCGGAAATATAATTAAACTCAAAAACATCCTTTAATTGTTCTCTATGCTCAATAATTAACCGGACATATGCGTCATTTGTACCTACCAATAACAATTTCTTATTTTCTTCTTTATATCGGTTCGCCAAATCCAACATGATTGGAGCAAAATGCTCATCCTCAGA
This sequence comes from Ornithinibacillus caprae, assembly GCF_009728145.1. Classification (GTDB taxonomy): domain Bacteria; phylum Bacillota; class Bacilli; order Bacillales; family Amphibacillaceae; genus Ornithinibacillus; species Ornithinibacillus caprae. The sequence continues at coordinate 80,539 of NZ_WOCA01000004.1, forward strand.
TAAATCAGGATGAATTTCTATCTTATCAATTACAGAACTATAATGGGTGAACGCCATTTGCAATTTACCTACTAATATCGGTTTAACCCCATATTTTTCATGAAAAGAAATAGCCATATTATAGGCATTTATATCGGTTCCAACAATAATTGGAATGAAATCCAAATTTTTCATCTTCTATCATAATCCTCCTAGCTTTAAATATATCACCTAAAATTCTATTTAACTCACTAACAGTCATTCGAAATTTTTTACTCGTTTACGATCTCATCAATAAATAAATCTTTTTCGTCTTTTAAACTTATGATAGAATCCTGTTCGATAAGTTTAACAATAGGTCTAGTTGGGGATTTATCATCCATAAAAACGATTTGCCCAATCATACTATTCGATAGTTTTACGGTTGTTCCAATAGAGAAGTTGGATAGTGCTTCAATAAATGTTTGAACAACTGTTAAGTCTAACTTGGTATATTGTTCTCGTTGTAATTCTTCAATTACTTTAAAAGGAGATTGTTTTTCTTTATAAATTCGGTCACTGGTCATCGCATGATATATATCACATACCGCTATAATCATAGCATATTGATGAATTTTATCTTTGGACAAACCAAGTGGATATCCACTACCATCTATTCGTTCATGATGCTGTAATACTGCTAACTTAATTGCATAGGACACCGATGAATTCTGCTCTAATAGACGATACGAATACGTAGGGTGTTTAATCATCTCTGCTCTTTCTGAATGAGTTAGAGAACCAGCTTTTTTAAATAACCCTGGGCTTAGTTTTGCCATTCCAGCATCACTTAGAAAACCGGCTAGCCCAAGTTGGATCCATTCTCCTTTTTCATATCCCAATTTCTTCCCTAAAAATGCAGCTATAATAGCGACAGAGACACTATGATGATAAAAATAATCTATTTTATTTGTATATCTATGTAAGCTATATATAGCAGAGCCGATATCATCCATCCGTTCAATTAAAGGAATAACTAGATTACGTACCACTAACATATCAATCGGTGCGTTATTTCGCCAGTTATCAAAGAGTTTTTGATAATTTTCAACTACATAGAAGTAATGCTCTTTAAATGAAAATGTAGAGATATCAATTTCTTTATGTTCCTCCATTACATGTTCTTCCTTTTTACTTTCTGGCTTAGGTATGTATACTTTACCGTCATGTAACCGTTCGGATACTTCTACTTTTTCTACTAAAAATCGTTCTAATACGTTTATATGTTTATTTGTCAACACTGTTTTTTTAGGTATTATGGGTCGGTTTGTTTTCCCTACTACATCCTTTAATAAAACACAGCCATGTACTAATTGTGAAGGACTAACTCGCATTTTTATCCCCCTTGTCTTTAAACTATTTTATCCCCTATGAAATAAGGTGACTTATGGAAACAACAGCCACGCTATCCGTATATTTCCAGAGCGCTTTCGTCTTTGTTCCCATTAAGTCACCTTTCATTTTAATTTTTTATTCTTCTTGATCTTGTTCAGGTTCTATTTCTTCTGAATCAGATCCAACTGCTTCTGCTTCTTGTGCTGCTTCTACTTCTTCTATCTCTTCATCATCTTTTTCTATTTTTGCAACTGTTGCTACTTCTTCATTTTCTTGTAGTCGAATTAACCGAACACCTTGTGTATTTCTACCTGTTTGAGAAATACCTTCTACTGGAATTCGAATTAATACTCCAGCAGCAGTTATCACCATAATATCTTCTTCACCAGTTACAGCTTTTACTGACACAACATGTCCTGTATCATCATTTAACTTACAAGTGAAAATACCTTTACCGCCACGTTTCGTTATACGATATTGGTCTTCTGGTGTGCGTTTACCTATCCCTTTATTCGTCACGTGTAAGATCTGTAATCCTTCTTCCAATATTTCCATTGAAACTACTTCATCATCTTCACGTAGTGAAATACCTCTAACACCAGATGCAGTTCGTCCCATTGATCTTACTTGTTCTTCTGGGAAACGAATGAGATAGCCGAATTTCGTTGCAATCATGACATCTTTTGTTCCATTAGTTAATCGTACAGATATTAACTCATCATCTTCTCTCAATCCTAGTGCTATTAATCCACCTTTACGAATATTAGCAAATTGGGAGAGCTGTGTCCGCTTAGAGATACCTTGTTTCGTCGTAAAGAAGAAATACCAATCATCACTAAATTCATTAACAGAAATGACTGCGTTCACCCATTCTTCTTTTTCTATTTGTAATAGATTAATAATTGGAATCCCTTTTGCTGTACGACTAAATTCTGGAATTTCATATCCTTTTACCTTGTAAACTTTTCCTTTATTTGTAAAGAAAAGAATCGTGTCATGGGTAGACGTTGATACTAAATGTTCTACAAAGTCATCATCGTTGGTTCCCATTCCTTGAATACCACGACCACCACGTTTTTGTACACGGTACGTAGAAGATGGTAATCGTTTAATATATCCTTGATGCGTTAAGGTAATAACAATATTTTCTTCTGGAATTAAATCTTCATCTTCAAAGAAATCAGCGCCACCAATTGTTATTTCTGTACGTCTTGGATCATTATATTTTTCTTTTATATCCGTTAATTCTTCACGAATAATGTCTAATACTTTTTCTTCACTTGCTAAAATTGCTTTTAATTCATCAATCAATTCAATAAGCTCTTTATATTCATTTTCAATTTTATCACGTTCTAATCCTGTTAAACGTTGTAAGCGCATATCTAAGATTGCTTGTGCTTGCTTTTCCGATAAATTAAATCGCTCCATCAAGCCATCTCTAGCAATATCTGCAGTCTTTGAATTACGGATTAATGAAATAACTTCATCTAAATGATCAAGCGCAATTCGAAGTCCTTCTAAGATATGTGCTCTAGCTTCTGCTTTTCGTAATTCAAAAGCAGTTCTACGCTTAATAATTACCTTCTGATGCTCAAGATAATGCACTAAACAATCTTTAATAGATAACACTTTTGGTTGTCCATCAACAAGAGCAAGTGTATTCATACCGAACGTTGTTTGCATAGCCGTAAATTTATATAAATTATTTAATAAAACATTTGCATTAACATCACGACGTAGCTCCATTACGATTCGCATACCATTACGGTCAGACTCGTCTCGTAAATCAGTAATTCCATCAATCCGTTTATCACGTACTAATTCAGCGATTTTTTCAATTAACTTCGCTTTATTCACTTGATATGGCAATTCTGTAACTAATATCGTTGATTTTCCATTTGCTTGTTCCTCAATATTTACTTTCGCTCGAACAGTAATAGATCCTTTACCAGTTTCATATGCCTTACGAATTCCACTTCTGCCAAGAATGATACCTGCAGTAGGAAAATCTGGTCCTGGTAGATAGTCCTCCATTATTTCATCAATAGTAATATCAGGATTTTTACTTACAGCAAGTACTGCATCAATTGTTTCTCCAAGGTTATGTGGGGGAATATTTGTAGCCATCCCAACCGCAATACCAGATGCACCATTAACTAATAGATTTGGAAAACGAGAAGGGAACACGATTGGTTCTCTTTCCGAACCATCGTAGTTATCTTGATAGTCAATGGTATCTTTATTAATATCTCGTAATAATTCCATCGATATTTTTGACATTTTTGCTTCTGTATAACGCATCGCAGCAGCTGAGTCGCCATCGACAGAACCGAAATTTCCATGCCCGTTAACAAGCATGTAACGATAGCTGAAGTCCTGTGCCATACGAACCATTGCTTCATAAACAGCTGAGTCACCATGTGGGTGATACTTACCGATAACTTCCCCTACAATACGAGCAGACTTTTTATAAGCCTTATCTGCATGCATACCTAGATCATTCATTGCATATAATATTCTTCGATGTACGGGCTTCATTCCATCCCTTACATCTGGCAAGGCACGTGAGACAATAACACTCATTGCATAGTCAAGAAAGGACGTACGAACTTCTTGACTTATATTTATTTCTTGAACACTTCGACGTTCTTGATCCGCCATTAATTAAACCTCCTATTAAGAAAAGCGTAAGCGCACGGTTAGCGACGTACGGAGGTGAGGGAAAACTTACACCTACATAAAAGGTAATATAGTATCTCCCATGTAGTACCTTCGCTAATCGCTAGGCGCCGGAGCTAGACATGGCTGTTCCGTTTATCAATGGAACATGGCCAAAATTTATATATCTTAAACTCAAAAATAAAGTACAGTCCAAAACTGCCATCTTTAGAACACTTGGCTTTTTCAAAGCCTTAATTGCGCGTATGAAGCATAAGAAAGCTTAGACTTTCTTATCTGCTAAAAAACTCTCATAAATGGCAAAGTCATTAGATAAAGTGAAACTTCATTCAGTGGGGGTTTTCTTCATCCCCCACTTATCCTTATTCACTTCAAAGTCTTGAATTGGGGGTCTTACTGCCCGTTACATGCGGGATAAAATTTTAAACATCTAAGTTTTTTACATATTGAGCATTTTCTTCTATAAAGTTACGACGTGGCTCTACTTTATCACCCATCAGCATATCAAATATATGATCTGCATCTATTGCGTCTTTTAACTCTACTTGAAGTAATGTACGATTTTCTGGATCCATCGTAGTTTCCCATAATTGTTCGGCATTCATTTCTCCAAGACCTTTATATCGTTGCAATCCAGGTTTAGGTGTTTTTGGTATTTCTTCTAAAATCTGATCAAGTTCCTTATCATCATAAGCATAATGAACAGCTTTACCTTGTTGCACTTTAAATAATGGTGGTTGGGCAATATAAATATAGCCATGTTCAATTAATGGACGCATAAATCGATAGAAAAATGTCAATAGTAAGATACGAATATGAGCACCATCGACATCTGCATCTGTCATAATGACAATTTTATGATAACGAGCCTTTGTGATATCAAAATCTTCTCCAATACCTGTTCCTAATGCTGTAATCATTGAACGTACTTCATTATTAGATAAGATTCGGTCTAAACGTGCTTTTTCGACATTTAGGATTTTACCACGTAACGGTAAAATGGCTTGGAAGTGACGATCACGTCCTTGTTTTGCTGAACCACCTGCAGAGTCACCCTCAACAATATATAATTCACTTATTTCAGCATCTTTGGATGAACAATCTGCTAGTTTACCCGGTAAATTAGATACTTCCAAGGCACTCTTTCTACGAGTTAAATCACGTGCTTTTTTGGCTGCAGCACGAGCTCTAGAAGCCATTAATCCTTTTTCCACTATTATTTTTGCCACAGATGGATTTTCATAGAGAAACTTAGAGAACATTTCACTAAATATCGAATCGGTAATAGCACGTACTTCACTATTTCCAAGCTTCGTTTTGGTTTGTCCTTCAAACTGTGGATCTGGGTGCTTAACCGAGATGATAGCAGTCATACCTTCACGTACATCATCACCTGTTAGGTTTGGATCACTTTCTTTAAATAAATTATTTTTACGTGCATAATCATTAATAACACGAGTTAAACCAGTTTTAAATCCTGACTCGTGTGAGCCACCCTCATACGTATGAATATTATTTGCAAATGAATAAATATTACTTGCAAACCCATCATTGTATTGAATCGCTACATCAACAGCAATGCCTTGATCTTCACCTTCAGCAAAGAATGGTTCATGTAATACTTCTTTATTTCGGTTAATAAATTCCACATATTCAGCAATTCCACCTTCATAGTAGAATGTTTGTGGTTCAGAATCCGTACGTTTATCTTCAACCGTAATTTTAATTCCTTTATTTAAAAAGGCTAGTTCACGTAAACGTTGAATTAATATTTCTACATCATAAGTTGTGGTCTCGGTAAAAATTTCAGGATCTGGTTTGAAATGTGTTGTTGTACCAGTTACATCTGTTTCACCAATTACTTTAATTTCATTCTGTGGAACACCACGTTCAAAGCCGATAAAATGAATTTTCCCATCACGGTGAACGTAAACCTCAAGATTGGATGACAATGCATTTACTACAGAGGCACCAACACCATGTAAACCACCGGAAACCTTATAGCCTCCGCCTCCAAACTTACCACCAGCATGCAGTACTGTCATAATAACTTCTACTGCTGGTTTACCAGTCTTTTTCTGAATATCAACTGGGATTCCACGGCCATTATCTTTAACAGTTATGCTATTATCTTTTTCAATAATTACTTGAATATGATCGCAATAACCTGCTAAAGCTTCATCAATACTATTATCTACGATTTCCCATACTAGATGATGAAGTCCCTTCTCACTTGTTGAACCAATATACATACCAGGTCTTTTACGAACAGCCTCTAAACCTTCTAAAACCTGTATCTGGTCGGCATTATAAGATTGTTCATTCTTAACAACTTCTTCCACTAGTTCCACCTACATTCCTTTTGCGATTTATTCAAGCTCAAGCTCTTCAGAATAATCATCGAGCTTGCTTATTGTCGATATCATACTTGCACGTTTCTTTAGTGTCGTAATAGACAACGTACTTAAATAAATATTATTATTTGTTATCACAACGGACTTAACATCCTCAGATGGCCCAACAATATCTTTTTCTTTATTAGTCATCAGCTCTTCCATGATCGAAGAAGAAGAGACAACGCTTTGGTCAATGATCGTAATAATATCATCAGATCTAATGACATTATCATTTCCAATATGAATAAACATTTTATCCTTCCACCTTCCTTACATTCCCATTTGTAACACTAAACAGTTCTGCCTTATTTAATGTTTCATGGTTAATACCATCTACGCTAGTGGTGGATACAAATGTTTGAACTTTGCCTTGAATCGTATTTAATAAATGGGATTGTCTAAAATCATCTAATTCACTTAACACATCATCAAGTAAAAGAATTGGGTATTCACCAACCTCGTTATAAATCAATTCTATTTCAGCGAGCTTAACAGATAATGCTGTTGTTCGTTGTTGTCCTTGTGAACCGTACGTCTGAACATCCTTACCATTGACATAGAAAATTAAATCATCACGATGCGGTCCAATTAAAGTTGTTCCCCGTTCAATTTCCTTAGTTTCCACTTCATGGAATTTTTCTAAGTAGATAGCTTCTATTTTCTCCTTATTTGCGCCTTCTAATACTTCAATTGTAGGAGAATACTTTATTTCAAGCTTTTCTAGCTCACGACTAATTCCATGGTGAATAGGGCTTGCCCATTTACGAAGAAGTTCTAAGAAAACAAATCTTCTTTCTAATATGGTTGATGCATGTTCAACTAATTGCTCTGTCATAACACGTATCATTGTACGATCTTCTTTTTTGTATTGCATTTGCTTCAAAAGATGATTTCGTTGTTTTAATACTTTTTGATATTGACCAAGATGATAAATATATGTTGGTTGAATCTGTCCTAGTTCCATATCTATAAACCGTCTACGCACCTGTGGAGATCCTTTCACTAAGGACAAATCTTCAGGGGCAAACATAACTACATTTAACGAACCAATGTAGTCACTTAACCTTTTTTGTTCCAACCGATTAAGCTTTGCTTTTTTTCCTTTTGTTGAAATGACAATTTCCAGGGGAAACGTTTGATTTCGCTTCGTTATACTACCTTCTATTTTAGCATAATCTGTTTCCCATTTTATCAGCTCTTTTTCTCGAGGTGTTCGATGAGATTTGGTAAATGCTAAAAGATAGATAGCTTCCATCAAATTTGTTTTCCCCTGTGCGTTCTCCCCTATAATGACATTTACCTTATCATCGAAGGAAATATCCAACTGATCGTAGTTACGGTAATTTCTTAATTTTAAACTTTCAATATGCATGCAAATTCCTCATTTACACGGAAAACTTTTCCGTTAAAATCGACATAATATACTTGGTTATTCTCCCTTTTTCATCGCAATATAGGATCCTACCCCTTCTATTTCCACAACATCTCCAGGATATATTTTCCTTCCACGACGATGATCTAACTCTCCGTTTACTATTGCTCCTTGGTCTTGGAGAAAAGCCTTAACCATTCCACCAGAATCCAAAACATTAGCAAGCTTTACAAATTGCCCTAATGTTATATAGTCGGTGTTAATTTCAATTTTTTCATGCATTTTTATCACCAAATTTCCTTGATAGGGTTCAGAAGTTCATATATATATTTTACTAAAGTTTTTAGGTTTAGGAAAGGAAACATACTATAATTATATAAAAAGCCCTTATATACGCTTAAAATGAATAATTTTAGGAACCCATGATTTGGATTAACTCTAAAATGTATATGTTTCGGAATAAAAGATACAATTTAGATTGTGGAACACAATCCAAACGAAGGAAATACACGTAGACTCCTGCGGGAAAGCGAAGTGTATTTCCATAGCGGTATAAATGCCACCAACCACTATTTCAAGAAACTGCGCATTCATTACTTTCCATGTCATAAATAAGAGCTCTTATCATTCGTAAAATAAGAGCTCTTATGGAATCACTTTTTAGTTTTAATACGTTCTTACAGGAAGAATTAACTGTAAAATAGACTCATCATTTAAAGGACGTATAATAAACGGTCTCATTGCGCCAGTGAAATTAATTTTCACCTCATCTACTTCCACCGCTTTTAAAGCATCTAACATATATTTTGAACTAAAGGAGATTTTTAATTCTTCACCTTCAAAGGATTGTACGGTAATTTCCTCTGTTACTCGACCAACTTCCGGTGAATTACTTGAAATTTCAACAACATTATTATCCATGGTTGTTAAACGAACAACATTATTATGTTCTTCTTTTGCAAGCAAAGAAGCACGATCAATTGTATTGAGTAATTCTTTTGTATTTACTTGAATTGTTGTTTTACTTTGCTCTGGAATTAATCTAGATGTTTCAGGATAATTTCCGTCTAAAATACGTGATAGAAAAATTAAATGCTTTGTTCTAAATAATATTTGATTATTCGTTACGCTAATTTCTACTGTTTCTTCGGTATCATCGAGTATTTTATTTAACTCATTTAAGCTCTTTCCTGGAATAACAACACTTAGATCACTAATATTATCTGCTTTTACTGTTACTTCACGTGATGCTAAGCGGTGACTATCTGTAGCAGTAAAGCTTAATTGACCATTATTTAATTTAACATTTACCCCAGTTAATATAGGTCTTGTCTCCATTGTAGATACAGCAAATACAGTTTGCTTGATTAAGCTTTTTAGAATATCAATAGGCATTTCAAAACTATCATCAGTTTGTAGTTTTGGGAGATGTGGATACTCTTCTGCATCTTGTCCGTTTAAATTAAACTCTGCTTTACCAGATCGAATGGTAACTTTTAAGTTTTCGTCTACTTCAAACTCTACTGTTTGTTCTGGTAGTTTTTTTACAATATCCGGGAAATACTTAGCCTGAAGAACAATACTACCTTCTTCAATATTCTCTACATTTACAATTCCATCTTCTTCAGCAGGAATATAAGATTCAATAGATATATCTGAATTGCTACCAGTTAACGTAATTCCATGTTGTTTAACTTCAATTTTCATTCCAGTTAAAATTGGAATTGCTGTTCTACTAGATATTGCTTTCATTACATCTTGAACACTTGCGATTAATTGATTACGTTGAATTATAAATTTCATCAAAATCCTCCTATGTGGAAGTTATATATATTTATTTTTATTAATAAAAAAATAGTAATAATAATAATAGGGCCTGTGATTATGTGGATAAGTATAAAAACACTTTATGAAACAAGGTTATCCACATGTGCATAAACTGTTCATAAGGTTGTACCTCTTATTCACGTTATTCACATGTGGACAGATTAAATGGATTTAATTTGTTCTTTGATTTCATCTATTTCCTTACTAAGGAGCGTATCTTTTTCCATCATTTTAGATACTTTTTCATGAGCATGAATAACAGTAGTATGATCGCGGCCACCGAATTCTTCTCCGATTTTAGGAAGAGAGAAATCCGTCATTTCACGAGAAAGATACATAGCTATTTGCCTTGGGAATGCAATTGACTTTGTTCTTTTCTTTGCCAGAAAATCATCAATCTTTACATTATATTTTTCTCCGACTACTTCCATTATGCCTTTAATGGTTACGACCTTTGGCTTGCTACTTGGAATAATATCCTTTAATGCGTCAGCAGCTAGTGCTGCATCAATATCTTTATTAACTAATGAAGAGTATGCTACGACACGGATCAATGCACCTTCAAGCTCACGAATATTTGTATCTATTTGGTTGGCAATATAGAGCATAACTTCGTTAGGAATATCTAGTCCTTCTGCTTTTGCTTTTTTTGTTAAAATAGCAATTCGCGTTTCTAAATCAGGTGGAGTAATATCTGTAATTAATCCCCATTCAAAACGTGAGCGGAGTCGATCCTCAAGAGTTGGAATTTCTTTTGGAGGTCGGTCACTAGATATGATGATTTGTTTATTTTCCTCATGAAGCGCATTAAAGGTATGGAAAAATTCCTCCTGTGTTGATTCTTTACCAGCAATGAATTGAATATCATCTATTAGCAGGATATCAACATTTCTGTATTTATTTCTAAAATTAATGGTTTTATTATCCATGATTGCATTAATAAACTCATTGGTAAATTTCTCAGATGATAAGTAAACCACTTTTGCATCTTTTTTATGTTCCCTAACATAATGACCAATCGCATGCATCAGGTGGGTTTTTCCTAAACCAACTCCACCATAAATGAATAATGGATTATATGCTTTAGCAGGAGCTTCTGCAACAGCTAGTGATGCAGCATGTGCAAAACGGTTACCGGATCCAATGACAAATGTATCAAATGTATATTTTGGATTAAGCATCGTTTTAGCAGTATCCTGTTGGTCATCATTAACCCGAGTTACTTTTTTTGGCTCGGGATTCACTTCTTCTTCATGAATGGAATCAGGAATAATAAATTTAATGGTTAGATTGGCACCTGTAATTTCTTCAAGAATGGTTGAAATTAATTGAGTATATTGTTCCTCTAACCAGTCTCTAGCGAATTCATTAGGGGCACTAATGGTAATCGTATTTCCCTCTAGTGATTCTGCCTTCGTATTTTTTAACCATGTTTCAAAACTTGGTTTGCTAATTTTTTCTTCAATCTTTTTGAGTGTTGCGTCCCACAAATCACCGATGTTTTCCAAGCTGGTTTCACCCCTCTCACAATAATTTTCAAAAATGTAATCATAATAATGAATAGATATAAATAATATAGAAATAGTTCGTCCATAGAAAAAAAAAGACGAAAAAAACCTATCTTATATTCTTCTTGTAAGCTTGATCAATAGAAATAAAGATAGAAAGCTACATGTTATTTTGCTTTTTTCTATTAAAAAGTAATGTGGATATCAAATATAGGTATAGAAAAAGAAGCATGGAGTTATCATCATTATCCACATTTATGTTAATAAGTACATAAACAAGGGTGTGAATGAATGTCCACAGGTTATCCACATTCTGTGTATAACTATTATAGCTGAATTATTTACTAACATGTTAAAACACAATAATAATAACAAAAAAAACCTTGATCTGCAATGTTTTTTCGACACTTATCCACAAATTCCACCTATTGTAGACAAGATCTATCCACACTACTATATTTTGTGATTATCTTGTAGATAGGGATTGTGGATAATGAAAAACGAGAAAAAAATTAAGAACAAAGGGTTGTGGATAAGAAAAATTAAAGTAGAAGTTGACAGATTGGGGCGGTTTTAAGTATAATTACAAAGACTGTCTAATGGATAGACGTTTTATTTGACAGATATGAATATAAAAACTTTCATATCCTGCATAAGTGCAATAGGCTAACCGTCATAAAAGTTGGCGTATGCCAGTTTTTAAAATTTGGATATTTAAGTGTTCCTTTTGGGAGGTGCAAGATAAATGAAAAGAACGTTTCAACCAAATAACCGTAAACGTAAAAAAGTACATGGCTTTCGTACACGTATGAGCACAAAAAACGGACGTAAAGTTTTAGCTCGTCGTCGTCGTAAAGGAAGAAAAGTATTGTCTGCATAGGCCGCTGAAATAATCAGTGGTCTTTTTTACGAATAAGATTGTAAGCAGTGGTTTAAAATGGGAGATAGTAGGTTTGGATCCCAGCTGCTTACTTTTTTACATACTGGTGATAGCATAAGGTGATTGATATAAATGAAAAAAGCGTTTCGTATAAAGGATAATAAAGAATTTCAACAGATTTTTAGTAAAGGAAAGTCCTTTGCTAATCGTCAGCTTGTTATATACTATAGGAAGAGTTCTGATCAGGATCATTTCCGGGTCGGTCTTTCAGTTGGGAAGAAAATTGGAAACGCCGTCACAAGAAATCGAATAAAAAGATTTCTTCGTCAGGCTTTTCATGAACTTGAGACGCAAATTAAACCTGATTATGATATCGTGATTATTGCAAGACAGCCAACCAGTAATATGGAATTTCATGAAATAAAAAAGAGTTTAACTCATTTATTAATGAAAGAGCGTTTGTTAAAAAAATAATTCCTTATTAAGTTTAATATAGAATCTAGTACACAATTCATGTAAAATATAGGGTACATAGTTTTGAAGTTAAACTAGTTGATATAGATATATCTTGATCATTCAAAGGTAGTTTGTTTTTATTAGTTAGGAGGAAGTATAAATTGCGTAAAAAGATATTATTGCTAGCAATGTTAATTGGATTGGTAGCATTACTTTCAGGCTGTATGGAAATTAACGAGCCTATTAATTCTGAGAGTGAAGGAATATGGAATAAGTATTTTGTTTATCCGTTATCATTATTAATCACTTATTTTGCTGAATTATTTAATCCCGTTAATTTCGGTTTAGCAATTGTATTAGTTACTATTATTATACGTTTAGTTCTTTTACCACTAAACGTGAAACAAATAAAAAGTTCGAAGGCAATGCAAGACATTCAACCAGAGCTAAAAGAATTACAAAAAAAATACAGCTCAAAAGATGCGAATACCCAACAAAAACTTCAACAAGAAACAATGGCGTTGTTCCAAAAGCATGGGGTAAATCCACTTGCTGGTTGTTTACCGATCTTTGTGCAAATGCCAATCTTAATTGCTATTTATCATGCAATTATGCGTACAACTGAAATTCAGACCCACAGTTTTTTATGGTTTGAATTAGGTGCACCAGATCCATATTTCATTTTGCCATTGGTTGCAGGTGCAGCAACATGGTTCCAACAGAAGTTAATGATGGCTGGTAGTCCAGCTGCTCAAAATCCACAGATGATGGTAATGCTTTATGTTATGCCAATCATGATTGGTGTCTTTGCTATTTTCTTCCCAGCCGCATTAGCATTATACTGGGTAGTTGGTAATATATTTATGGTAGTACAAACTATTTTCATTCGTAAGCCAATGATGAATGTTAGTACTGGAGGAGACAAAAAGTGAGACAAGTAACTGCTAGTGGACAAACGGTAGATGAAGCGGTCCAATCAGCATTAGAGCAGTTAAACACAACAAAGGACCAAGTTGAAATTGAAATTATTGATGAAGGTAAAAAAGGTCTTCTAGGTGTATTTGGTTCAAAACGAGCGATCGTGAAGGTAACGAAAGCGAAAAATCAGGTTCAAGAAGCAGAGAATTTCTTGAAAGATGTTGTTCGAAATATGAACGTAGAAGCTGAAATTTCAACAGAGGTAAAAGATAATCATGTAACATTTGATTTAACAGGTGAAAAAATAGCACTATTAATTGGAAAACGTGGCCAAACATTAAATGCATTACAATATTTAGTACACCTTGTTTTGAATAAGGATGCAAAACAATATTATACCGTTACATTAGATGCAGAAGGCTATCGTGGTCGTAGAAAAGAAACATTAGAAACCTTAGCAGAACGAATGGCAGAAAAGGCAAAACGGATCAATAAGAAAGTAGCACTTGAACCAATGCCAGCTTATGAGCGTAAAATCATTCATAGTATGTTACAAGCAAGAGGAGATGTAACAACATACTCTGATGGTGTAGAGCCACATCGCCATATTGTTATTAAACCGTAGATTAATATGCTGTTTATGGAAAACCCCTGATTTTTTTCAGGGGTTTTTTTGTATGAATAAAAAATTAATCGATATACTAATTATGAATAGTTAGGTCTACTAAAAGGAGATTTCATATGAATAATTTTTCTGGAACGGTATTTAGTGGCGAGTTTGATCAACAAAATAGGTACTTTTATTTAAACCGAGTGAAAAATTTAACAACAGCATCCACGCTTTCAGAACATCAAATCCACCAATTAGTGAATTACTTAGAAAAGCAATCGGATTCATGTACGATTACAGTTAATGATCAAATACCTATTCTATTAGGTCAAGAAGAAGTAGAGCTACTTTTAAACGAACTAGAGATCATTAAACAAGAACTTCAGATTAACCATTCATAAGTTTTGTTCAGGTGGTTAAGAATAAAAAGAAGGAGGATGAATAATGACGAATAAAAATAAACGAGAAACCATTAATAGTGCAAAAAAGGTAGCTGGAAAAATGTATGATGTATCAGATTATAAAAGTAATGAGGAAATAGACCAAGGAATGGCTGTTACTCATGAGCAAGCAACAGATGCCTATACAGAAGGGACTGTTGATGGTAAAATTGACCAGGTTTCGGATCAAAATAAGTTAGAAAACCATAATGGTGAAGAAATTCCTAGAAAAGGATATAAATAAAGTGAAACTTCATTCAGTGGGGGTCTTACTGCCCGTTACATGCGGGATAAAAGTTGTTGATAACTTCATCAACTTAAAAATCGTTTATTCACATGTGGATAAACGATTTTTTGCTATATATTCTCTTAATGTGGATAACTTCCCTTTTAAATTAAACTGTGATATTCTATTAAGTTAGTGACGATAAAAAATGTTACTGAAATGAATTAAAGTAAATAATGTGTGGATATATATAATGTTTATTTTTGTGGATGGAGGTGAAATGATGGAGACAGATACAATAACGGCGATATCGACTCCAATTGGGGAAGGTGCTATAGCGATTGTAAGGTTAACAGGACCACAGGCTATAGAGATTACAGCTAAACTGTTTGATGGAAAGGATCTTATGAAGGTTGATTCCCATACGATTAATTACGGGAAAATTATTGATCCTCAAACAAATGAGGTAGCTGAAGAAGTGATGGTTTCCGTCATGAGAGGACCGAGGACGTTTACGCGTGAAGATGTAGTAGAGATTAACTGTCATGGTGGGATGGTAGCTGTAAATCGTGTATTAGAGATTGTTTTAAATCAAGGAGCACGATTAGCAGAACCTGGTGAGTTTACAAAGCGTGCTTTTTTAAACGGACGTATTGATTTATCACAAGCTGAGGCTGTCATGGACTTAATTCGTGCAAAAACGGATAAAGCAATGTCCGTTGCATTAAAACAAATGGATGGAAGACTTTCTGGCTTAATTCAAAAATATAGACAAGAATTATTAGAGACGGTTGCCCATGTGGAAGTGAATATCGACTACCCTGAATATGATGATGTCGAAGAAATGTCCCATGAAATGATGCGTAAGAAGACAAAAGAAGTACATGATGAAATTGAGGAATTACTACAAGTAGCAAAACAGGGGAAAATTTTACGTGAGGGTTTAGCTACAGCAATTATTGGACGTCCAAATGTAGGAAAGTCTTCATTAATGAATACATTAGTACAAGAAAATAAAGCAATTGTAACGGAAATACCAGGTACAACGAGGGATATCATTGAAGAGTATGTTAATGTTCGTGGTGTTCCACTTCGATTAGTTGATACGGCAGGTATTCGGGAGACAGAAGATATAGTTGAGAAAATTGGTGTAGAGCGATCTCGTAAAGTATTGAAGGAGTCTGATTTAATTCTTTTTGTATTAAATTATAATGAAGCATTATCAGATGAAGATAAAAAGCTGTTTGAGGCAATTAAAGGATTAGAATATATTGTAATCATTAATAAAACTGACCTGCCACAAAAGCTTGACCTTGACGAGGTAAAACAATATTCTGAGGAACGACCAATCGTAACTACTTCTTTAATAGAAGAAAAAGGGGTAGACGAGTTAGAATCAGCTATTGCTAAAACATTTTTTGCAGGGGATATAGATACAGGAGATTTAACGTATGTATCAAATGTAAGACATATCCAACTACTGAAACAAGCGAAACAGGCATTAGAGGATGCAATGGCGAGTCTAGAAATGGAAATGCCTTTAGATATCGTTCAAATTGATGTAACGAGAACGTGGGAGTTTTTAGGAGAAATAATTGGAGATACTGCTAGTGATAGTTTAATTGATCAGTTATTTTCTCAGTTCTGTTTAGGAAAATAAAAATTAGAGGGATACGTTTAATGTGTTTCTCTAACTAGAAAGGAATGAAAACTATGGTATATAATGCAGGGCATTACGATACAATTGTAATTGGTGCTGGTCATGCGGGTGTGGAAGCGGGATTAGCTGCCGCACGAATGGGTGCCAAAACATTAATGCTAACCTTAAATTTAGATATGATTGCTTTTATGCCATGTAATCCATCCATTGGTGGACCTGCTAAGGGTATTGTTGTACGTGAGGTTGATGCGCTAGGTGGGGTAATGGGTAAAGTAATCGATAAAACACATATTCAAATGCGCATGTTAAATACAGGTAAAGGGCCAGCTGTGCAAGCATTACGAGCTCAAGCTGACAAACCGTTGTATATTAAAGAAATGAAAAATATCATTGAAAATGAACCAAACCTTACTGTCCGCCAAGGTATGGTAGATGAACTTATCGTAGAAGATGGTGTGTGTAAAGGCGTATTAACAGAAACTAAATCAGCTTATTATGCTGAAACGGTCATTATTACTACAGGAACCTTTATGCGCGGTAAAGTATTAATGGGAGATTTGGAATATGAGAGTGGTCCGAATAACCAACGTCCATCCATTAAACTATCCGAGAATCTAGAAAAGCTTGGATTTGAACTTACTCGCTTTAAAACAGGTACACCTCCGAGAGTAAATAGTCATACGATTGATTATACGAAGACAGAAATCCAACCAGGGGATGAAAAGCCCCAAGGATTTTCATATGAAACAACAGAATTTATTACAGATCAAATACCTTGTTGGTTAACGTATACCAATGAATTCACGCATAAAATCATCGATGATAATTTATCACTTTCTGCAATGTATTCAGGAATGAAACGTGGCACAGGTCCGCGTTATTGTCCTTCCATTGAAGATAAAATTGTTCGTTTTAATGATAAACCTCGTCATCAAGTCTTTCTTGAACCAGAAGGAAGAGATACGGAAGAGGTTTATGTACAAGGATTATCTACTTCATTACCAGAATCAATTCAGTATGAAATGATAAAAACAGTACCAGGACTTGAAAATGCTCAAATAATGCGTCCAGGTTATGCGATTGAGTATGATGCAGTAGTACCGACCCAATTATGGCCAACACTAGAAACGAAAAAAATATCTGGTTTATATACTGCTGGCCAAATAAATGGAACTTCTGGTTATGAGGAAGCAGCAGCGCAAGGAATCATGGCAGGTATTAATGCAGCTGCTAAAGTACTTGGAAAAGATCCTGTAATTCTAGATCGATCACAGGCCTATATTGGAGTATTAATCGATGATTTGGTAACGAAAGGAACGAAAGAACCGTATCGCTTACTAACTTCACGCGCAGAATATCGTTTGTTATTACGTCATGATAATGCTGATTTGCGATTAACGGATCTTGCTTATAACCTTGGATTAATAACAGAAGAACGTTATCAAAAATATGAAGAAAAGAAACGTTTAGTAGAAGAAGAAAAGAATCGATTGAGAAAAATTACAATTAAGCCAACAGATGAAGTACAAAAAATGCTAGAAGGAGCAAACGCAACTTCACTTAGAGAACCTGTAAAAGCATATGATCTGTTAAAACGTCCAGAATTAACATACGAACTCATTGAAAAAGTAATTGAGTCCGTAGAGGATTTACCAAGTGAAGTGAAAGAACAAGTAGAAATACAAATTAAGTATGAGGGATATATTAAAAAAGCAAATGAACAAGTAGAACGAATGCTTAAAATGGAAGACAAAAAAATCCCAGAACAAATTGATTACGATGATATTAGTGGTATTGCTACCGAAGCGAAAGAGAAGCTTAAAGAAGTACGACCACTATCAGTCGGTCAGGCCTCAAGAATATCTGGTGTGAATCCGGCTGATATCTCTATCTTACTTGTTTATATTGAACAAGGAAAGATCGCTAAGCTTGCAAACTAATAACTGTGTAAGAAGTCGACCAAAACTATTGTCGACTTCTTACTATCCATAAAAAAGGAGATTGTCCTTATGAATCCAGAACAATTTGCTGCAGAATTAGAAAAACAAGGGATAATACTAAATAACCGACAATTAGAGCAATTTTCAATCTATTTTAAAACACTCGTTGATTGGAATGAAAAAATAAACTTAACAGCTTTAACTTCTTTAGAAGATGTATATTTGAAGCATTTTTATGATTCTATTTCAGCGGCATTTTATTATGATTTTACGAAAGAAATACATATCTGTGATGTTGGAGCAGGAGCAGGATTTCCTAGTATACCACTTAAAATTTGCTTTCCACATATAAACGTAACCATTGTTGATTCATTACAAAAACGTATTGGATTCTTGAATCATTTAGCTTCTGAATTAGATGTAACAGGTGTTGCATTTTATCATGATCGAGCAGAAACTTTCGGGAAAAATAAGACTCATCGCGAATCATTTGATCTAGTTATGGCTCGAGCAGTTGCTAGAATGTCTGTACTAAGTGAGCTTTGCTTGCCATTATCTAAAGTAAATGGTGCTTTCATTGCTATGAAAGGTGCTCAAGCAACAGAAGAATTAACGGTAGCAAAGAATGCAATCGAAATATTGGGGGGAGAGATAGGGGAATCACATACCTTCTCATTACCAGTAGAAAACAGTGAAAGATCTATTGTAATTATTAATAAGAAAAGAAAAACACCTAAAAAGTATCCTCGAAAACCAGGTACACCAAATAAAGAACCAATTGAATAAAGTGGGGAATTCGGAGAAGAAAAGTGCAAGGGGAGATGTACTTTTCTTTTTTAAATAAGTTGAGGGATGATATTATAAGAACCTTCAGCAGTCTATTATTTTTTCACCAGATATAAAAGCATGAATTTTTAATTCTGTATAAGTGCGACTAAGTCATTTTAATAGATAAGTTTCTAACGTTTAAAATAGGTTTTTTATTAAAATTTATAAATACCTTTATTTTTGATAATATGGTAAAATAAGAGGATAAACGCTATACTATATAAGTACGGTGAATGCATAATAGTTTCATAGATGATAGACTATTACCGTATTCTACTCAAAAACCACTACATAACATACTAATGTTTCACGTGAAACATTTTCATATAAAGTTAATTCCGTACTATATTCTAGATGTTCTTTCATTCAAAAGCGTCTAGCTACAGTTCCCGGCGACTTGTGATCCTTTATAGGGAATAATATATTGCCTATGTACTGAGTTTGGGATAAAATGCTCCTTATTGTAATAGATTTTTGGTGGAGAGGAAGTATCAGTAGCTCTACTATCGAACCACCAGTGTTGCGCGTACGGAGTACATATGTCGCTAAATGATTGCTTTCGCTTTTGGAACTAATCTATTTGTAAAAAGGGTGGTGTTTGATGGTGCATCCATTTAACCGTATTTTTGGTTTAGGGGAGAAGGCAGATTCTGAGTTGGAGTTAGGCGAGGAATCCTATCATCAAGACGAAGTTATTGAGATTCCAGTTCAATCTATTGAACCGAATCGTTATCAGCCAAGGTCAATATTTAATGAAGAAAAAATTAAAGAGCTTGCGCAAACAATTAATACTCATGGCATGATTCAACCGATTGTTGTAAGGAAAATTGATGAAGATCGGTATGAGATTATTGCTGGGGAACGTCGTTGGCGTGCTGTTCAATCATTAGGCTGGGAAAAAGTATCTGCTATTGTTCGTGATATGTCGGATACGCAAACTGCTTCAGTAGCATTAATTGAGAACTTACAGAGGGAAGAATTAACGGTAATAGAAGAAGCGGTTGCTTATGCTAAGCTACTAGAAATGCATAGTTTAACCCAAGAAGCACTTGCGCAAAGACTAGGTAAAAACCAGTCAACGATTGCTAATAAGCTTCGACTATTAAAGCTTCCAGAAGCTGTCCAACAGGCCTTATTAAATAAACATATAACAGAAAGACATGCAAGAGCATTAATTAAATTGGATGAAGAGGAAAAGCAATTGAAGCTTCTCCAAGAAATTATGGAACATGATTTAAATGTTAAGCAAACAGAAGAGCGTATTGCTAACTTAAATCAATCGAAGGAAAAGCAAAAGAAAAAAAGACCGAAATTAAAAGGTATTAATAAAGATATTCGAATAGCGATGAATACGATTCGCCAGTCGTTGAATATGGTATCGGATACTGGTATTGATTTAGAATCGGATGAGCAAGATTTAGATGATTATTATCAAATTACTATTAAAATTCCTAAGAAGAAATAATATATTCCGCCCCCATCTTTCTAAGGTGGGGGCTTTATTTGACAAAAATGAATGCTTAATTTTATAGGTGTATTTTGCATGGTATGTTGTACAATTGTATAGAATTCGATGTAATATACTGCTCTATTACCGCTACGGAAATACACTACGCTTTCCGCGGGCTCGCGCTAAGCCTCCTCGGTGGCACAGAACGCTTCCTGTGGGGTCTTAGCGTCTTCGCTTTCCCGCAGGAGTCTTCGTGTATTTCCTTCGCTAAATTAATTCTAATTCATTATTTATCACATTTGTCATTATTGATAAATTTCATTAGACATTATTGTTACCAGTAATTAGAGTGAAGGGATAGAGGGCAGTTTGACTTCTTGAAAGTAAAACACATTTTCTCAGTGCGATGTAACACTCTTAATTTATAAATTCTAGGGGACTTATCATTTCAAAAATAGCGAAGAATTCTTCAGTAGCGGTGTAATAGCTCTCGTTTTGAAGGAGCGAATGTAACAAAGGTTCTTTGCATACTAATACTTTATACAATACAACCATTTGAAAATTAACTTGAATTTAAATAATAATCTAGCGTATATTGAAGTTTTAATATAATTAAACAGGTAAAATAATTACTAGAAACAAAGATAATTCAATAGATTACTAATGTTAATTTACATATTTATAACAAATAGTAAATTTAATAAGATTTCCATCAAGAAAAGTGATAAAATAGATAGTATATCGTTTGGGTAGGTGAAAGTATGGGAAAAATAATAGCCATCGCTAACCAAAAAGGTGGCGTGGGAAAAACAACTTCATCTGTAAACCTAAGTGCTTGTTTAGCACAATTAGGTAATAAAGTTCTACTAGTGGATATTGATCCACAAGGGAATGCAACTAGTGGAGTTGGAATTAACAAAGCAGATATGAGTCAATGTATATATAATGTTTTAATAGAAGATTTACCAGCAGAAGAGGTATGTGTTCCGACAAACGTATCTAATTTAGACATAATACCGGCAACTATTCAATTAGCAGGAGCGGAAGTGGAATTAGTACCAACTATTTCACGTGAAATAAGATTGAAAAAATCACTAGAAAGCTTAAAGGAAATATATGATTATATTATTATAGATTGTCCTCCTTCTCTTGGTTTATTAACAATCAATGCACTTACTTCCTCTGATACGGTACTTATTCCTGTGCAATGTGAATATTACGCATTAGAAGGTTTAAGTCAGTTGTTAAATACAATTCGTTTGGTTCAAAAGCATTTAAATAAAGAATTAATGATAGAGGGCGTTCTGTTAACAATGTTTGATGCAAGAACGAACTTAGGTATTCAAGTGATTGAAGAGGTTAAAAAGTATTTCCAAGATAAAGTATATAATTCTATCATTCCTCGGAATGTTAGATTAGGGGAAGCACCAAGTCACGGTGAACCGATTATTTCTTATGATCCCAAATCAAAAGGTGCTGAGGTTTACTTAGAATTAGCGAAGGAAGTGATGCGTAATGGCGCGAGGGTTGGGTAAAGGACTTGATGCATTTTTTCCTGAAATAGAGGAGACAGCAACAGACAAGGTAATGCAAATCCCTATTAGCGAATGTAGACCGAATCCTTATCAACCAAGAAAAACGTTTGATACAGAAGCAATTGAAGAATTAAAGGATTCTATTTTAGAGTATGGTATTATTCAACCAATAACTGTTCGTAAGTCAATTAAAGGCTACGAAATAGTTGTAGGGGAGAGACGTTACCGAGCTGCCAAAGAGGCTGGATTAACTGAAATCCCGGTTATTGTAAAAGAATTAACCGATGATAAAATGATGGAACTAGCCTTATTAGAAAACTTACAACGTGAAGACTTAACACCTATTGAAGAGGCTTACGCATACTCGAATTTAATGAATGAACTTAATTTAACTCAAGAAGAATTAGCAAAGCGCCTTGGTAAAAGCCGATCACATATCGCTAATATGGTAAGATTATTAGGTTTACCTGATCAGGTGATCGCATATATAAATAATGGTGAACTTACTATGGGACATGGCCGAGCTCTACTTGGTATTAAGGATAAAGAAAAAGTTATTCCGGTAGTAAATAAAATTCGTAATGAAAAACTAAATGTTCGCCAGGTAGAAAAGTTAATTGTTCTACTAAATCAAAAACCAAATAAGAAAAAAGAAAAACCTAAAAAAGATATTTTCTTGCAAGAAAGAGAATCAATTTTACGCGATCGATTAGGTACAGCTGTAACGATTCAAAAGGGGAAGCGTAAGGGTAAAATAGAAATAGAATTTTATACAGATGATGATTTAGAGAGAATTATTGAGGTTCTTGAAAACTAATAAGATATATGAATTAGACTGGGGATATTTATATTTCCCAGTCTTTCTCTATAACAAATGTTTCACGTGAAACATTTAAATAAAACTTTGAACCATGGGGTTGGTAATATGGCATTATACGGAACCCTGGTAAATGGAATACTAATCATTTTAGGGACATTACTAGGTCTGTTTTTCACAAAAATACCAGAGAGATATAAAGAAACAGTGATGCATGGAATTGGGTTAGCGGTTATATTAATAGGTTTACAAATGGCTTTTTCTACAGATTCAATTATTGTTGTATTACTAAGTCTGCTTACAGGTGCAATTATTGGAGAGTTTTTTCATGTAGAAGAAGGGTTAAATCGATTAGGGAATTGGATTGGAAGTAAATTTGTTAGTAAAAATAAGAACTTTAGTGTTGCAGAAGGATTTGTTACTGCATCTTTAATTTTTGTAATAGGTGCAATGTCTGTGATAGGAGCTTTAGATAGTGGGTTACGTGGTGACCATGAAGTACTTATAACCAAAGGTGTAATTGATGGATTTGTTGCACTTGTATTAACAACTACCTTAGGGTTTGGAGTAATCTTTTCCGTGATCCCGGTGGTTGTTTATCAAGGCGGAATTGCTTTATTAGCTACGCAAATTGAGAGATGGATTCCAGATGCCTTTCTAAATGGATTAATAGTTGAATTAACGGCTGTTGGTGGATTGTTGATCGTTGCTATTGGGTTAAATCTATTAAAGATTGTGCAAATACGAGTTGGGAATCTATTACCTTCCATATTAACTGTTGTGTTAATCTATTATATCTATCAGTTATTTATATAAAAATAGAAACTAAAATAGGCTGTCTCAAAAATTGGGACAGCCTATTTTTGTATAAATAGGGGGGGATTAATAAGGTTTATATAGAATTTTCTTTTAGATGAGACATTACGATTGCTGGTGAAATTTGATTGTATGTTAATTGTTGATCAATTAAATTGATCGTCTTTGCAATCTTTTTAGCCATCGAAACGACAATTGATAGACGTGTGTTTTGCAATACGGAATACTCCATAAATCCACTTATATTTACTACTCCAGTTATATGGATATCTCCAACTTCAGGTAAAGGCTTTTTTAATGCAGCGCCAGGCTTCAGTGATCCTTCACTAGCAATAATATGACCAACGGAATTTGTTTTTCCTAAGCATGCATCTACAGCAATAATAAATGGATTTTGATGATTACTATAAATTAAATTGATATAGTCATTTAGATTTGTAGCATGCACAGGATCTTGTAATGTTCCATAAACAGACATATGTCTTGGTCTAAGTTCATCTAAATATGTACCAGTTAAGGGTCCTAAAGCATCTCCAGTTGATCGATCTGTTCCAATACAAACAACAACATATTCGCGTGGCTTCTCAGGAAGCCATGAAATTATTTTGTTACTAATTACATCCGTCATGGTAGGTTCTGTATGTAACATTCTAATTGTATCATTTTTTGAATTTAAATGACTCTTTAGATTCATAGGTTTTCCTCCGCTAACATATTGATATTAGTATACGGAAATTATTTAACTTTTATACATCGTTCTTGGAAAACTATTTGCCAATTCCATATGGTGAATTTCTATGTTGCACTAAACGAGAGTAGGAAGGTAACACATAATCCTATTACAAAAAAATAATGGAGGATACGTAATGTTTAAATCAGGATTTAAATGGATGTTTTTAATCATCGGAACTACCATTGGAGCTGGATATGCCTCGGGAAGGGAACTATGGGAGTTTTTTGGCCATGAAAGTGGACTAGCCATTGCTTTATTCATGGTATTCTTTGTAGTTTCATGTATTGTCATTATGACAATAAGTTATGAGCGAAAATCTACGGAGTATCGCCCGGTGTTACGAGATATTGTAGGTGATAAATTAGCAAAA
This sequence comes from Ornithinibacillus caprae, assembly GCF_009728145.1. Taxonomy (GTDB): domain Bacteria; phylum Bacillota; class Bacilli; order Bacillales; family Amphibacillaceae; genus Ornithinibacillus; species Ornithinibacillus caprae. The sequence goes on from NZ_WOCA01000004.1 coordinate 105,353, forward strand.
CTTTATGATGTGATGATTTTTTTATATTTATATACAACTACGGTAGTTATGCTATCTGGAAGCGGTGCTACGGGACAAGCATTTAACTTTCCGTATTGGTGGGGAATTGTCTTTATTGTAATTGCATTAATTATTTTATTTAGTAAAGATATCACTGGATTATTATCCATAAACCAAATTATATTACCCATTTTACTTACTGGTCTATTATTTGTTTTAGTAATATTTACAATCGATCAAGATCTAGCATTGTTTTCACATTGGCATGAGCAAAGCAATTGGATTGCTGCATTCCCATTTACTGCATTAAATATTTTGCCTTTAATAGCTGTATTAGGTGCAGTTGGTAATAAGGTTGAATCTAAACAAGAGATTTGGTTTGCAGGAATTGGGAGTGGTGTTACATTAGGAGTAATTTCATATATTTATAATAATAGTCTCATTCAAATAGCAGATGAATTGTTACTCTATGAGATTCCTCTATTTGCTATACTCAAACATTATCCATTCCAAATGGTTATTTTTATGTCTATATTGTTATGGTTTGCTATTTTTACTACGGCAGCCGCAGGAGTACTTGGAATCGTAACTCGTGTAAATAGTTATTTAAATAAACCACTATGGATCATTGTCATTACAACATTATTAACGATGATTCCATTAACTACATTAGGTTTTTCTAACTTAATAGGTTTTTTATACCCAGTATATGGAGTATTAAATTTATATGTATTAACAAGGCTATTACTTTATCCGATTTGGAATAATATGGAAAAGAAAAGAGTGTAGGACTAGTTGAACATATTGTATTTACATAATAGAATGTTGTAATATAAAAGTGAATACAATCAAAAGGCAAAACTAACTAGATGTAAAAAGAATAAATGTGAGGAGAAGAGGACATGGTGGATAAGGATTTTGAATTAAATGATGTCGTACAAATGAAAAAACCTCATCCATGTGGTGAAAATCGATGGAAAATAATTCGAATGGGCATGGATATCCGTATTAAATGTCTAGGTTGTGATCATAGTGTGATGATTCCACGCCGTGAATTTACGAAAAAGCTAAAGAAAATTATAGAAAAATCTTCTAATTAATATGTTAAAATAGACTAAACACTGTAAAAAATGGTAAAATATATGTATAGAAAGATAGATATAGAGAAAACGATAGGGTAAAAAGCAAAAATAGGTATCTTTTTGATGCCTATTTTTGTTTTTTACCTGCTTGTCTTTTTTTTTACTAGTATCTATAATTGGAATAACGAACGCGTTCATATGAAGGAACCCTTAAGGAGTGAAAATTGAATGGCTTTAACAGCAGGAATTGTCGGACTTCCTAACGTAGGTAAATCTACGTTATTTAATGCAATTACGCAAGCGGGTGCTGAAGCAGCTAACTACCCATTTGCAACTATTGATCCTAATGTAGGAATTGTGGAAGTTCCAGACGAGCGCTTAAATAAATTAACAGAATTAGTAAATCCGAAAAAAACAGTACCTACTGCATTTGAATTTACCGATATTGCAGGTATTGTTAAAGGGGCAAGTAAAGGAGAAGGGTTGGGTAACCAATTTTTATCCCATATTCGTCAAGTTGATGCAATCTGTCAGGTTGTTCGTTGTTTTGTGGATGAAAACATTACCCATGTATCTGGTAAAGTAGATCCAATAGATGATATAGAAGTTATTAATTTGGAGCTTATTTTAGCAGATTTAGAAACGGTAATGAAACGATTGCAGCGTGTTGAAAAATTAGCTAAGCAAAAAGATAAAGAAGCAGTTGCTGAATTTACCGTATTAGATAAAATAAAGACTGCCCTAGAAGAAGAAAAACCAGCTCGTGCCATTGATTTTACAGATGAGCAACAAAAAATTGTTAAAGGACTTCACTTATTAACAAGTAAACCAATGCTATATGTAGCAAATGTAAGTGAAGATGAAGTTGCAGATCCTGATGGCAATGAACTTGTGCAAAAGGTTAGGGAATATGCTGCAAATGAAGGTGCTGAAGTAATTGTAATCTGTGCTAAAATTGAGGAAGAGATTTCCGAACTAGATCAAGAGGAAAAGGAAATGTACCTTGAAGAATTAGGTATTTCTGAATCAGGCTTAGATAAACTCATTAAGGCTTCCTACAGTTTATTAGGTTTAGCAACATATTTTACAGCTGGTGAGCAAGAAGTACGTGCGTGGACATTCCGAAAAGGGATTAAGGCACCACAAGCTGCTGGAATTATCCATACAGACTTTGAACGTGGTTTTATCCGTGCGGAAACAGTTTCCTATAATGACTTAGTAGAAGCTGGCTCTATGACACAAGCACGTGAAAAAGGCAAGGTTCGCTTAGAAGGAAAAGACTATATTGTTAAAGATGGAGATGTAATTCATTTCCGTTTTAATGTATAGGAAAACATATTAAAAAAACGTAGAAAAAGGATCTCTCGAAAACTTGTTATTTCGTATAAGATTTGGTATAATACACTATTGTGAGTAATGAATTTAGATTACTCCTTGCTCTTATTGCGAAAAGCTAAGCTTTTCTATAATTTAGAGCCGCTAAGACCAAAAGGAGGTGTAACGGATGAGAAAATACGAAATCATGTATATCATCCGCCCAGACATGGAAGAGGAAGCGCAAACAGCTTTAATCGAGCGTTTCAATAATATTTTAACTGATAATGGGGCGGAGATTGAAAAAGTTGATGAAAAAGGTAAAAAACGCCTTGCATACGAAATCAATGATTTCCGTGACGGATATTATGTAATAATTAACTTCTCTGGTGATGAAAATGCAATTAATGAATTTGATCGCCAAGCTAAGTTCTCTGAAGATATTATTCGCCATATCGCAGTTCGAGAAGATGATCAATAATTAGGAATAATAAGGAGTGGTTCTGATGTTAAATCGTGTCGTACTTGTCGGCAGGTTAACGAGGGATCCTGATCTACGTTATACACCAAGTGGAGTGGCAGTTGCTAACTTTACTGTTGCAGTCAATCGACCTTTTTCAAATCAGCAAGGAAACAGAGAAGCTGATTTTATAAACTGCGTCATCTGGCGTAGACCAGCAGAAAACCTTGCCAACTATATGAAAAAAGGTAGTATGATTGGTGTCGATGGCCGTATTCAAACTCGTAGTTTTGAAGGTCAAGATGGAAAAATGGTATATATTACAGAAGTTGTTGCTGATAGTGTGCAATTCTTGGAGTCAAAAGGTTCCTCACAAGGAGGACAAGGACAACAAGGCCAAGGCAATTATTCATCAGGATACCAGCAAAATCCAAATCAGAACCCAAACAACCAGAATCAAACTAGAGATAATCAATTTCAAAATGATGAGGACCCATTTAAAAATAATGGTGAGCCGATCGATATATCAGATGATGATTTACCATTCTAAACGAATGGCATAATGAACAAAAGGAGGGGTATCAATGGCAGCTCGTCGCGGTCGTGCTAAGCGTCGTAAAGTGTGTTACTTCACAGCGAACGGAATTACACACATCGACTACAAAGACGTTGATCTTCTAAGACGTTTCATTTCTGAGCGTGGAAAAATTCTTCCTCGTCGTGTAACTGGAACTTCTGCAAAATACCAACGTAAATTAACTAAAGCAATCAAACGTGCTCGTACAATGGCTTTATTGCCATATGTGGCTGAGTAATATAAAAAGCCTCTAAACTATTCATTAGTTTAGAGGCTTTTTCCTTTATCGATTTTAAGGATACGATCTGCTAATTTATTCGCTTCCTTTAAATCATGTGTAACTAATATCATTGGAATTTTCCACAATTCATGCAAACGTAATAATTCATTTTGACACTCTACTCTCGTATCTTGATCTAGTGCTGAGAAGGGTTCATCTAATAATAATGCATCTGGTTTAGTTGCTAATGCGCGAACCAATGCTACTCGCTGTTTTTCTCCACCGGATATTTGGTTAGGATAACGATCCAGTAAGTGTCTAATTGCAACGGTATCAATGAGCTGCTCTGTTAAATGAGCATCCTTCATTCCATATGAAATGTTCTTTTGAACCGTCATATGAGGAAAAAGTGCGTAATCCTGAAAGAGGTACCCTATATTTCGCTTTTGTATAGGAACAGGTTTCTTTTTTGTTTCATAGAAGGTACGATTCTCTAATTGAATCAGTCCTTGATCAGGATGTGCCAAACCGGCAATACAATTTAATATCGTTGTTTTACCTGCTCCAGAAGGGCCAAACAAAGCAATAATTTCTTCGTTCACATTAAAATGAATCTCTAATGAATAATTTTTTAGTTGTTTTTGTATACTTACTGAAAGCAATGAGCATCCCACCAATTAATTTTCACTTGTAAACCGTAATATATTTCGACCACTCCACCAGTTCAGCCATAGCATTGCACTAAATCCAATGATCACCATACTTACAACCCAAAAAATTGCTGTTTCCGTATTGCCAGATTCAACTGCAAAGTAGATCGCTAGTGGAATTGTCTCCGTTTGATTGGGAATATAACCGGCAACCATTAAGGTAGCACCAAACTCACCTAATGCACGGGAAAAGGTCAAAATTAGTCCTGCTAATAAACCTGGCCAAGCTAATGGGAAGGAAATGGTCCAAAAAACCTTTAGCTTAGAAGCTCCCATTGTATAAGCAGCATTCTCTACATTACGATCATAGGTTTGAAAAGCAGCAGAGGCACTTTGATACATTAATGGGAACGATACAACAATGGCTGCTATTACTGCGCCTGTCCATGTAAAGACGATCTGATAATCAATCCATTGCAATAAGAAACTACCAATCGGTCCATTTTTACCAAATAAATAGAGTAGGCCAAAACCTACTACCGTTGGCGGTAATACAATTGGTAATAATAAGATGGATTCGATGATCCTTTTTCCAGGGAATCGGTTTCTAGCAATGACCCGGGCTAAAATGGTTCCTAAAATCAACACAATAACTGTAGCACTTCCGGCTATTTTTAATGATAGAAAGAAGGGAGTGAAATTCATATTTAGTCCACCTTTAAAGATGTAAACCCATATTTTTTAAATAATTGAGTTGCTTTTTCTTGCTTTAGAAACAATAGAAAATCGTTAGCAATTTCTCTTTGCTCACTTGTTGCTATAACAGAACCAGGATATGTAATTGGTTCATGTAGGTCTTCATTAATGGATAGTAACTGTTTTACTTGATCGGATAGAAGTACATCCGTATAGTATACAAATCCGATCTCCGCATTACCTGAAGTGACATAGGTAAGAACTTGTCTTACATCCTTTGCATAAATTAGTTTGTTTTGTAGACGTGAATGATTCCAAATCCCACTGTTTTCTAATGCGGATTTGGTATAACTACCAGCAGGAACACTATCTGGATTTCCAATAGCAATTTGGTCAATATCATATTCCATTAATTCCTCCAAAGAATTTACTTCTATTGATGAATCTTGGTCTCCAATTAAGATTAGTTGGTTTTTAGTAAAATCAATTCTCGTATCAGATACCAATAACCCTTGATCATCCAATAAATCCATGGAAGGTTCATCCGCAGAAAGAAAAATATCCGCTGGTGCACCTTGCTGAATTTGTCTTGCTAGGGTACCAGAGCTACCAATATTTAATGTGATCGTTGTGTGCGGGTTTTCCATCTCATATAATTCCACTATTTCTTGTAAAACTTCTGTTAAACTAGTTGCTACTGAAATCAATAGCTCTTGGTTATTAGGTTCAGATTTATTAATTTCGTTCGTACTTGAACAACCAGTAAGCGTAACGAAAGTAGCTAAGATAATGATTAAATGTTTCATGTGAAACACTCCTGCGGTATGTATTATTTTTTTCTAGGTTTCCGTTTGGGATAAACGGATATAATGGCTATTAGCATAGTGAGGATATATAGTACCGAAATCCATAAGTATATGTCATGAACAGGAAAAAACAATGCAATTCCTGTATACAGTAGGAATGGTATTGTTGTGGTATATGCACACATTTTCCATAATATTTGTAATCGCAGTTTTCTATGCATAAAATGGGAAATCCACGTCATCACATAAGAAATAACTGTTATTGATAAAAATATAATAATGGTTAAGGGCAAATAATAAAATATAAAAAAATAGATAAGTAGAAAAACAATATTCATATCTGCCGAAAAACCCGAGTTTTCATAAATACGATCGGTAAGAGCTGGAATGGAAGCAATAAATAATAAGATAAACATATAAATTACTGTAATATCCATCCCGGTACGATTTAACTTAAATACAATTTCTTTTTTGGGTAAGCGTAGACTTTGAAGTAATGTTTGCCAAAAAATCATAATTTCCATCCTTTAATTGAATAGTAATAAAGTGAAACTTCATTCAGTGGGAATCTAACTCCCCGTTACGTGCGGGATAAATCTATTGAGCATCTTTCTTCTATTACGTAATTATATTATAATAGAAGCTACAAAAAAAGCGTGGGCTACTTCACTATAATTACTTCTTATCTACCTTCTAAAATCAGCTGTTGCGTTGGAAATACTTTTCTCTCATTCTAATTCCAAATTCCTTGAAATCCATGTTATCATATACTAATGAGATAAAATACTACCTTTAACCTGAGATGAGAAAATATAAACTTTCTTATGCTGTGTAAGTGCAGCTATGGCATTTCGTATGAATGCTTTACTCAAGAGTATAAGGGCTACTAGAAGCAAAGAAATCTCTTGAACAATTCATGTAATGATTGCCAAGTTTGCTAATAAAATACTGGGGTGCAAAAAAATATGAATCAATCCAAAAAACTAACGGATGGAGCATTATTAACATCTATCTTTATCGTATTATTACTTGTAACGTTTTTTGTTCCGTTTACATCAATCTTTCTTACGTTTGTACTACCCGTACCATTTATAATTTTTACAGCAAGACATGATTGGAAGCCATCACTAGTTATGTTAACTGCCGCTATTATTATATCTTCCTTATTTGCAACGATTTTCTCTTTGCCTATAACGGTCATGTCAGGGCTAGGTGGAATGATGATAGGGACTGCTATAAAACGAGGATTCACGGCCTATGAAACGTGGGCGAGAGGGACAGTTGGTTTTGTAGCTGGTATACTGTTTGCATTATTATTTACGCAGGTTCTATTTGATGTAAATATTATAGATGAAACGAATCTAATGATTGATGAATCAGTACAGATGAGCCGTGCTATGATGGAGCAATTTGGTCTAGAAGAAGAACTATTGGATGAACAGTTTACGTTAATCGAACAACAATTAGAAATGTTTATTGATTTACTTCCTATGCTAATTGTAATGATGGCTCTCGTACAAGCATTAATTAGTCAATGGGTTGGGTATAAGGTAATGAATCGTATTGAAGGTCGCAAGCTCCGTTTTCCAAAGTTCCATCAATTACAATTTCCAGTGGCAATTATATGGATTTATTTCTTAGCATTAATTATAACGTTATTTCAACCTGATCCCGAGGGAATACTCTTTATTGCATTACAAAATGTGTTAATGCTGGCTGGATTTTTTATGGTTATACAAGGATTTTCTTTTATCTTCTTTTACGCACATTATAAAAAAATGTCTAAAGCATTACCAATTATTGTAATCATCATAACCTTGATTTTTTCAATACTATTACTTCCTTTGGTCCGAATCTTAGGTATAATTGATATAGGGTTTGGCCTAAGAGAGCGTATGAAGAAAAAAGAGTAAGAATAAGCTTTTGTAGTAGAAGGCTGAAGATACTGTAATGTTAAGGTATCCTTATAAACGGATTACCTGTAATGGTCTTTCTAAGTAGGAGCTGAATGTTAATGCCTGATTTACTAAAGAAACCGACGCTTAGTAAACATTTATGGATTATATATATTATATCCGCTATATTACTTGGCGTTATTTGGTATTACCAATGGATACTAGGGATGATAATGACGGTCTTATTAATTACGTCATTTTATTATAGTGTTCGTAATGAAAAAACAATACTCAATGAAACAGAAAAATATATTTCAACCCTCTCCCACCGTGTGAAAAAGGTTGGCGAAGAGGCGTTATTAGAAATGCCAATTGGAATTGTATTGTTTTCTGAGGACTACCAAATTGAATGGACGAACCCTTATATGAATCAATTTGCAGATGAAGATTCATTAGTAGGGAAATCGTTAAATGTTATTTCCGAAAATTTAATACCAATGATTAAAGAAAATAAAGAAGAAGTTTGGGTTAAGTTAGAGAACTATGAGTTTCAAACGACGATTAAGAGAGAAGAGCGGCTATTATATTTGTTTGATCGTACCAAACAAACTGAAATTCAAACATTGTACCAAAATGAGCAACCAGTTCTGTTTATCATCTATCTAGATAATTATGATGAACTTACACAAAACCTTGAAGATACATTAAAGAGTCAGTTGAACTCATATGTTACTTCATTTTTAAGTAAATGGTCTCAAAAAAATGGTTTATATATTAAGCGAACATCTCAGGATCGCTTTTTAGCAGTCGGAAACAGAGAAATTCTACAAAAACTAGAAAAGTCTAAGTTTGATATTTTGGATGAAATGCGTGAGTTAGATACAGAACTTGATATTCCTATTACACTTAGTATAGGAATAGGAGTTGGAAAAAATTCTACATTACCTGATCTGGGTGAACTAGCACAATCTAGTCTTGATTTAGCTTTAGGTCGTGGTGGTGACCAAGTAGCCATTAAAGATGATTCTGGAAAAGTTCGTTTCTATGGTGGTAAAACAAACCCGATGGAAAAACGTACAAGAGTACGAGCTCGAGTAATATCACACGCACTAAAAGATCTAGTTAAAGCAAGTGATAATGTTATTATAATGGGACATCAATCACCAGATATGGATTCCATTGGAGCGGCAATAGGGATATTGAACATTGCCCAGACGAATGGAGTTAATGGCTTTATCGTTTTTGATCCCAATGATGTTGATACAGGTGTTTCACGAATGGTGGAAGCAATTGAAGAAGAAGAGTCACTTTGGCAACATTTCATTGAGCCTGATGATGCAGAAGATATTGTAACAAGTCGGAGCTTAATTGTTGTTGTCGATACGCATAAGCCTTCTATGGTAGTTGATAAACGTTTATTAAATAAGACGGAATATAAGGTTGTCATTGACCATCATCGTCGTGGGGAAGACTTTATTGAAAATCCAACACTAGTTTACATGGAGCCATATGCATCATCAACGGCTGAGCTAGTTACCGAATTGCTAGAGTACCAGCCAAAAGGAAAAAAACTTACGATGCTAGAAGCTACTGCTTTACTAGCAGGTATTACTGTAGATACAAAGAGCTTTACATTACGAACTGGTTCGCGAACCTTTGATGCTGCATCATATCTACGTGCAAAAGGTGCGGATACAGTACTGGTTCAGCAATTTCTTAAAGAAGACTTAGATTTATATATAAAAAGAAGCAAACTTATTGAACGAGCAAAGGTCTATCGTGATACAATTGCTATTGCAAAAGCAAAGCCAGATGATATTTATGGGGCAGTGTTAATTGCTCAAACAGCAGATACACTGTTAACCATGAGTGGTATTAATGCATCATTTGTTATTTCAAAACGTAGTGATGGAAGAGTTGGGATTAGCGCTCGGTCACTTGGCGAAATTAATGTTCAAGTCATTATGGAAAAAATGGATGGTGGCGGGCATTTAACAAATGCAGCTACTCAAATAGAAGATACAACGATTGATGACGCAGAAGCACTTTTAAAGGATATATTAGATGAATATTATGAGGGGAGAGAATCGGAATGAAAGTAATTTTCTTAAAGGATGTTAAAGGAAAAGGGAAAAAAGGAGACGTAAAGAACGTTTCTGACGGATATGCGCGTAATTATTTGTTGAAAAACAATTTAGCAAAAGAAGCTACACAAGGAAATATGAAAGCATTAGAGGCACAAAAGAAGAAAACGGCTCAATTAGAACAACAAGAAAAAGATGAAGCAGTTAAATTAAAAGAAACATTAGCAGAACTAACCGTTGAAATAAAAGCTAAATCTGGTGAAGGTGGCCGTTTGTTTGGTTCGATCACGAGTAAGCAAATAGCTGAAGTATTAAATAAAGAGCATGGCCATAAAATCGACAAACGTAAAATTGAATTAGATCAACCGATTCGTGCATTAGGATATACAAATGTTCCAGTTAAACTTCATCCAGAAGTAACAGGAACTGTGAAAGTTCATGTTGTTGAACAATAGAAATCGAACTGGAAAAGGTCTCTCAAGTAAAGGAGGAACAATGAATGAGTGAATGGAATGATCGCACTCCACCACATAATTTAGAAGCAGAGCAAGCGGTTATCGGTGCAATCTTTCTTGAACCAGAGGCATTTTCAACAGCGTCTGAATTACTGGTGCCGGAGGATTTTTATCGTGCAAGTCACCAACGCATTTTTGCTACGATGTTAAGTCTTGCCGATAAAGGGGAACCGATTGACCTTGTGACAGTAACCACGTCACTTTCAAATAGTAAACAATTAGAGGAAGCTGGAGGAGTATCTTATTTATCAGAGGTAGCCGAAAGTGTTCCTACTGCTGCTAATATCGAATATTACAGTAAAATTGTTGAGGAAAAATCCGTTTTAAGACGATTAATTCGTACGGCTACAGATATTGTTACCAATACCTTCGATAAAGAAGATGAAGTAGAAGACGTTTTAAATGAAGCGGAAAAAAACATCTTAGAAGTATCAGGGCGAAAAAATTCAGGAGCCTTTAAAGCAATAAAAGATGTCCTTATTGAAGTGTATGATAGTATTGAACAATTGCATCATAATGATGCGGAGGTAACAGGTGTCCCAACAGGTTACCGGGATCTAGATAAAATGACGTCAGGATTCCAGCGAAATGATTTAATTATTATTGCGGCTCGTCCTTCTGTTGGTAAAACAGCTTTTGCATTAAATATTGCCCAAAATGTTGCCGTAAAAACAGATGAAAATGTTGCTATCTTTAGTTTGGAGATGGGAGCAGAACAACTTGTTCAGCGTATGTTATGTGCTGAGGGAAATATCGATGCCCAACGTCTACGTACGGGGTCATTACAAGCAGATGACTGGAGTAAATTAACAATGGCAATGGGATCATTATCGAATGCAGGGATCTATATTGACGATACTCCAGGTATTCGCGTAAGTGAGATCCGTTCGAAGTGTCGTAGATTAAAGCAAGAACATGGATTAGGAATGATTTTAATTGATTACTTACAGCTAATCCAAGGAAGTTCAAAGAATGGTGAAAACAGACAGCAGGAAGTTTCAGAGATTTCTAGATCATTGAAAGGTCTTGCACGTGAATTAAATGTTCCACTAATTGCTTTATCACAGTTATCACGTGGTGTAGAACAACGTCAGGACAAGCGTCCAATGATGTCCGACTTACGTGAATCTGGAAGTATTGAGCAGGATGCTGATATTGTTGGATTCTTGTATCGTGATGATTACTATGATAAGGAATCAGAAAAACAAAACATTATAGAAATTATCCTTGCAAAGCAACGTAATGGTCCAGTAGGCACCGTAGAACTTGCCTTTGTTAAGGAGTATAATAAATTCGTAGATTTAGATCACCGCTATCAAGAAAGCGATGTTCCACCAGAACCAATTCAAGTTTAAAAACAGCCATATGGCTGTTTTTTTATGCTTTTTTAAGATAGGTTCATTTTTATCTAAAACAGGCGAGAACCCCCCATCTTCAAGGTACAGTACATTACACCTCAAATTTTCACCAAGTTTCTCATACAATAAGTTACTTCGCATTCTACACCCATTACATATCAACACTCACTACGTAAAACCATTTTAAATCGAACAATACCGAACAATAGATTCATATATTAATATATTATTCGTATTTACATTGACTATGAACAAAGATACTGTTAAAATTACACATGGAAATTACAAAAAAACAAATGATTTGAAGGTGGAGGTGCGCTATGTCCTCAGTAGTAGTAGTTGGAACCCAATGGGGCGATGAAGGAAAAGGAAAAATAACTGATTTCTTATCGCAAAATGCAGAAGTAGTCTCACGTTACCAAGGTGGTAACAATGCAGGACACACGATTAAGTTTGATGGCGTTACATATAAATTACATTTAATTCCTTCAGGTATATTTTTCGATGATAAAATTTGTGTACTTGGTAATGGAATGGTAATTGATCCAAAGGCGTTTGTAGAAGAACTAAAATACCTACACGAACGCAATGTTTCAACGGACAACCTAAGAATTAGTAACCGTGCACATGTTATTTTACCTTACCATTTAAAATTAGATATTTTACAAGAAGAAGAAAAAGGAATTCATAAAATAGGTACAACGAAAAAAGGTATAGGTCCAGCTTATATGGATAAAGCAGCTCGCAGTGGAATCCGAATTGCTGACTTAATGGATAAAGAAACATTCCGTAGTAAACTTGAACAGAACTTAAAAGAGAAAAACCGTTTATTTGAAAAAGTATATGAGGTAGAACCTTTACAAGTGGAAGAAATCCTTGAGGAGTACTATGAATATGGACAGCAGCTTGCACAATATGTCTGTGATACATCCGTCGTTTTAAATGAAGCATTAGATGATGGACGTCGTGTTTTATTTGAAGGAGCTCAAGGAGTAATGTTAGACATTGACCAAGGTACGTATCCTTTTGTAACCTCATCTAATCCAATTGCTGGTGGTGTAACAATTGGTGCAGGTGTTGGACCAACGAAAATAAACCATGTAGTTGGTGTTTCTAAAGCGTATACTACTCGTGTCGGAGATGGACCATTTCCAACAGAGCTCCACGATGAGGTTGGAGATCAAATCCGTGAAGTTGGTCGTGAGTATGGTACGACAACAGGAAGACCACGTCGGGTAGGCTGGTTTGATAGTGTGGTTGTTAGACATGCGAAGCGTGTTAGTGGAATTACCGATTTATCACTAAATTCTTTAGATGTACTAACAGGGATTAAAACGTTAAAAATATGTGTTGCATATCGCTATAAAGGTGAGTTAATGCATCAGTTTCCAGCTAGCTTATCTGTATTAGCGGAATGTGAACCGGTATATGAAGAAATGCCTGGTTGGGATGAAGATATTACTAATGTAAAAAACCTACATGAACTACCTGAAAATGCAAGGCATTATCTAGAGCGTATTTCACAGTTAACAGAAATTCCACTCTCTATCTTCTCTGTAGGACCAGATCGCTCACAAACAAATATTGTACGAAGTGTATATAGCAGCTAAACGAAAAGGGATCGCACTAGGTAAAATAGTACGATCCCTTTTCATTTTCCTATTCCATACAATTGAAATAGACAAGCTTTCTAAATATCCTTACATAATTAGCTAAAATTCAGAGCGATTTCATGCAAATCATGATACATTTCGTAATAATTATGTAAAATAAATGTCATATTATGGATTAATCATTGCTTCAAATGTGGATTTTCTACCTCATTCGATGGGAAATTAGTGTCTTATAGTAAAAATATGTAATTTATTATACATTTTCTTTACATTATCTTAAATAAGGTTCCCTAATACTAAGGTCCTATGGTAGATTAGTAGAGGAGAAATTGAGAAAGTCTATTAATCTAAACGATAATTATTTATATATATAATAGGAACAATGGTAAGGGGGAATTACCAGCGTGTTTGATCGAAAAAACAAACCAAAGAGTATGTTTAAACGAATTACAATTGCAACATCGTTAGCATTAATCTTTACATATGGAAGTGTTTATGCTGATGACGAAAAGCTAGAAACGGTTTACCATGTGTATGTTGATGGTGAACATATTGGTAAAGTGAATGATAGAACGATAGTTGAAGATATATTAGAGGATACATTAGCATCTCAAGTTGATAAATATGAAGAAGAAATAGACATCACAATTGGTGAAGATGTCTCTATCGTATCTGAAAAAGTATTTAACCCAAAATTTAATAATGACTATGTTACTAGTTTTCTAGAGGACGAGCTAACGATAAAAGCGGAATCCGTTCAACTTAAAATTGGTGATAATGTTGTAGGTTATTTTAATGACCAAGAAACTGCTAAACAAGTTATAGAAAACTATAAAGCGAAATACGTTGGTCAAGAGATCTTAGATAAGATTCAATCCACTGACCAAGCAGTACTAGATGCAGACGTACCTAAAACTGCTAATGTTCCAAAAGAGATCAATGATCTCAAAGTAGGTGACTCTATTATATTAGACGTTACATTATCAGAAGAAGTTTCATTTTCTGATGAAAAAATTGAACCGGATGAGATCTTAACGGTGAAACAAGGATTAGAATTACTTGAAAAAGGTACGTTAACCGAGGAAACACATGAAGTACAAGAAGGTGAAGTACTTGGTGAAATAGCTAGTAATTATAATTTAACAACGAAAAAATTACTAGAATTAAATCTAGATTTAACAGAGGATTCTCTACTACAAATAGGGCAAGAACTCAATGTAACAGAACTTAAGCCTTTTGTTGATGTTGTTGTGATCAAAGAAGAAAAACAAGAAGAAACAATTAGCTATCAAACAGAAGTAGAAGAATCAGATGAAATATATAAAGGTGAAGAGGAAGTTAAACAAAACGGTTCTGATGGTAAAAAAGAAGTACATTACCAAGTGGTAATTCGAAATGGCAAAGTAACGGAACGTGAAGTACTAGAAGAAAAAACTACAAAAGAGCCAGTAGATGAAGTAATTGTAAAAGGAACAAAAGTCATTTCATCACGTGGTACTGGATCGTTGAGTTGGCCTGCTGTTGGTGGTTATGTTTCCAGTCATGTTGGACAACGCTGGGGAAGAATGCATAAAGGAATCGACATTGCAAGACCGAGTAATCGTTCCATATTAGCAGCAGATAATGGGGTTGTAACGGAAGCTCGTTATGATGGTGGATTAGGAAACAAGATTGTAATCAATCATAATAATGGTCTTAAAACTGTTTATGGTCATTTATCCTCTATCGATGTTAGTGTTGGACAAACGGTTGAAAAAGGTATGAAAATAGGGGTTATGGGTTCAACCGGTAATTCTACAGGAGTTCATTTACATTTTGAAGTATATAAAAATGGATCCCTACAAAACCCAATGGATTATTTGAAATAGGAAACAGGCTAGTTTCAGGAAAGCTGAACTAGCCTGTTTCATTTCATTTTTATCAAGTTATCCGTTCACGAAAACACTTGTAAAATCAAGGAAAGACATTTCTCACAAAGTACGATAAAATAGATACTATACGTGCATAGTAATAACAAACTAAATTCTATAGATAAAATTTTACCTAAAAAATAAAGGATGTGTTATTGTGTCTCAAAAAATATTAGTAGTAGACGATGAGCAACCAATTGCAGACATATTGAAATTTAACCTGGAAAAAGAAGGATATGAGGTTGTTTGTGCTTATGATGGAGATGAAGCAGTAAATTTAGCTAATTCAGAAACACCTGACTTAGTTTTATTAGATATTATGTTACCGAATAAGGATGGTTATGAGGTTTGTAAAGAAATTCGTAAAACCCAAATAATGCCGATTATCATGTTAACAGCAAAAGACTCGGAGATCGATAAAGTTCTTGGATTAGAATTAGGTGCAGATGATTATGTAACGAAGCCATTTAGCAACCGTGAATTGATCGCACGCGTAAAAGCAAATCTCAGACGTCAACAACACGCTCCAGAGGATTCTACTAGTGGAACAAAGGATATTAGTATTGGAGCACTAGTGATTCACCCAGATGCATATACGGTGACACGCGATGGCGTTCAAATTGAACTTACACATCGTGAGTTTGAGCTATTACACTATCTAGCTCGTCATATTGGACAAGTAATGACTCGTGAACATTTATTAGAAACCGTTTGGGGATATGACTATTTTGGTGATGTGCGAACAGTCGATGTTACTGTGAGAAGGCTACGTGAAAAAATAGAGGAGAATCCAAGTAACCCAGTGTGGATCGTAACCCGCCGTGGTGTTGGTTATTACTTGCGTAACCCTGAGCAGGAGTAGGTATTATGCATAAGGTAGGTTTCTTTCGTTCGATACAATTAAAGTTTATCATAATTTACGTTTTACTTTTACTTGTAGCTGTTCAAATAATTGGTTCGTACTTTGGAACACAATTAAAAGAAGAACTAGAAGGCAACCATGAGGAAGCAATTGATAATCATGTTGAAATATTAAGCTATTATTTACGGGATGCGTTTATGAAGGAACGCCCAGAAGATGATAATGTGCCAACACTAGTTGAAGAAATTCAAGGTACAATACGTGATATTGATACAGATAGTAAATGGAGTGTACTGGTAGTAAATAATCAAAGCACAGTACTAGCGACAAATGATTTTTCAAAAGAGAATAATATTGGGAAGAAGATATTTCGAGATATTATCCAAAAATCCATATTTGTAAAAACGGAGCAATCTAGTCGTTATATTGAGCGAGAAACAGATAACCGTTTGTATGTGAAGTCGGTTCCTATTTTAGATGACGAAAATAATGTATTAGGTGCTATTTATGTGGAGTCTTCATTGGAAAATGTTTATAAACAATTAGATAGTATCAATACGATATTTTTTAGGGGATCTGTATTAGCAATTTTTATTTCTGCGTGTATTGGTATTTTAGTTGCAAGAACCATTACAAAACCGATTAAAGAAATGAGAAGACAAGCACAAACTATGTCAAGAGGGGACTTTTCTCAAAAAGTTAATGTATATGGGTTGGATGAAATTGGCCAGCTTGCAATGACCTTTAATGATTTAAATGATCGGTTGAGACTTTCCTATGCAAAAACGGAAGAGGAAACTCGAAAGTTAAATTCTGTGTTAGAAAATATGTCTGATGGTGTAATAGCTACCGATGAAACAGGTGCTGTAACTTTAATGAATGAAGCTGCAGGAATATTATTAGGGCAGAGCCCTGATGAGAGTCACGGCAAGTTTCTATTGGATGTATTAAATTTAGATGAAAAAGTAGTAGATATTACAGAATTGCAAGATAGTGGATCGATGATTATTGATTTTAGCGAAGACGACTCTATCTTTATGATCCGAGCGAATTTTTCAACTGTCACAGATGAAGAAGATGTGATTACAGGATTTATTACAGTAATTAGTGATGTAACTGAACAGGAAAAACTAGAGCAAGACCGTCGTGAGTTTGTTTCGGATGTATCTCATGAATTGCGAACGCCTTTAACAACCATGCGTAGTTATATTGAAGCTTTAACAGATGGAGCATGGCAAAACAAAGAAATTGCCCCGAAATTCCTAGAGGTTACACAAAATGAAACAGAACGAATGATTCGAATGGTTAATGACTTGTTACAGCTATCAAGGATGGATACGAAGGATTATACGTTACAACGAGAGCGTACGGAATTCATTACGTATTTCCACCATATTATTGACCGATTTGAAATGAATATTCCTGAACATATTACGCTTGAAAGAGAATTACCGAAGGAGAGACTCTACGTATTAATTGATCAAGATAAACTAACACAAGTATTAGATAATATTATTTCTAATGCGATTAAATATTCACCAGAGGGTGGAAAAATTACCTTTAACGTAATGAAGCAAAAATATCAATTAGTAGTTGCAGTAGAAGATCAAGGTATTGGAATAGCCTACGATAAACTGGATAAGATATTTGATCGTTTCTTCCGAACAGATAAAGCAAGGACTAGAAAGTTGGGTGGAACTGGCTTAGGATTAGCTATATCTAAAGAGTTTGTAGAAGCACATCACGGTAAGATTTGGGCGAAAAGCAAAGAAGGTAAAGGAACAACTATTTTCTTTACACTACCGCTACTAGGCAAGAAGCGGAGGGTTAAGTCATGAAGTTTGAAACAATAAAAACCTATGTATTATTTTTATTAATAGGAATTAGCTTGCTTCTTACGTTTAGTTTGTGGAGTAACGAATTAGATGGAGATTATTTATCATCTGATGTACTGAATGAGGAAGATTTTAATTTGGGTGGCAAGGAGTTATCCAAAAGAGAAATAATTACTCCTTCTAACATAATATTTGAGAAATACCATCATTATTATGGATTCTCACACCCACAGGATAGTCTAGCACTATATCGTGATATGCAGTCCTGGGTACTGTATGATTATAGAGAGGCTGAAGCAAATGGACGTCCTAATGATAATAATCAAGTTGAAATTATATTTCCAATGGAATTACCAATGGAAATCGTTCCAAGCTTATTTAAGTTAAACGATGATGATGATGAAGATTTGATGCCTTCTTGGTCGTTCCAACGTGCTTTTATTACCTTTGAAAGCAGCAAGACATTGACCATCCAATTTTTATCGGTCGATGGCCGTGAGCAAGTAAAGTTTGATATAAATAGCCCTACAAAGCACGATATGCTTATGGATTATATCACTAACTTAGAGGGACTTATTGAATATACGGTATTACAAGAAAAGGAAATGCCAATTTACTTTCCAAATGGTGAATTAACAATGTCAACCCGTTCCTATGCATTTGATACCGTTGATTCACTTAAATTAGTGAATGCTCTATTTACAAATCCAAAAGAAGTTATAACAAATCCTCGGGGTAGTGAAACGTATTATCAAGATGGACAGCGTACCATGATGATTTCAGAGGATAAAAGGAGTATGGAGTATACGAACCCTCAAGAAACTAGTTATGACATCATAAGTCCAATAGAATTGCTTGATAATAGTATTACTAATATTAATGAATATAAAGGCTGGATTAATAATTATCGGTTGCAATCAATTAATACGGCAGAAAATATTATTCGATATCAAATGTATGTGGATGCTTATCCAGTCTTTGATCATAACAGCGTGCTAAATATTATTGAACAGCAATGGCGTAATAATGGGCTTTATCAATATAGTAGTCCATTAATTTCTCTTAATAATTCATACCCGTCTCTAGAAGAAGTTACGCTGCCTTCAGGTAGAGAGATTAGTCATGCAATAAAAAGCAACGATAAATACAATTTAGATGATATAAGAGATATACAAATCGGTTACCGTATCTATGTTACAGAGAAAACGATCGTAAAATTAGAACCCGCTTGGTTCATAGATATTAATGGGCGCTGGGAAGAAGTTAGTATAGACGATACACACAGTAAAGGGGTGAGCTGAGGATGCAATGGGGTCAAATAAAAACATTATTTATCCTCTGCTTTCTACTTCTAGATATCTATTTACTTTTTCTATTTATTGAAAAGGAGAAAGTGGATAATTTATCGACTTTAGATTCACCTGAATTGTCCATTGAAGAGACACTTGAGTCAGAAAATATAACGATATCAGATGATTTACCAGAAGACCAGCCAGATGAAGCATATTTATCTGTTAGACAAAAGCAATTTTCAGATGAAGAAACAGAAATGTTAATGGACTTAGACAATCAAGTTAGTGAGATTATAAGTAGAAATTTTATCGTTTCACAATTTGAAGATCCAATACCAATCCCTGAAGATTCTACAAATGAAGAAGTAAGTCAAATTGTACAGAGTAACGTTTTATTCGCTGGAGAATATGCGTTTGAAAGCTGGAACAAAGAATTGAATATAATAACTTTCTTTCAAAAGAAAAATGACCGAACCATTTATTTTAATCAAAATGGGTTACTTCTAGTCTATTTGAATGATGATAATGAAATGATTGCTTATTCACAGTCATTGTTGGATGAGCAAGAATCTAATAATGAAAAAAGATCCCTTATTGAACCTCTTTACGCAATAGGAGCATTATATAATGATAATCTATTATATCCAGGTGAAGAGGTAACAGAAGTAGAAATCGGCTATCATACAATGTTGCCGCTAGATAATGGAATTCAAGTATTTGTTCCAACATGGAAGGTTACGGTTAATGAAAATCGAAATCATTATGTAAATGCATCGGAAAGTATTATATTCTCCAATAACGAAGATGAGTTCATTGAAGAAGCGATTAATAGAAGTTTAGAAAAAGTCCGGACAATAGAAGGTAAGACAGAGTTAAAAGAGAGTATGGTACGTATACTCCTCGAAAAGTATGAAGAGATAAATAATCGGAGTGAAGAGGAATGACATTACGTTTTAGTGTATTAGCATCCGGGAGTTCAGGTAATGCTTTTTATATCGAATCGGAACAAGAAAGATTCCTAGTTGATGCAGGACTGAGTGGGAAACAGATGGATCGATTGTTTAGTGAGGTGAATGTCGATCCATCTAACCTCTCAGGTATTTTAGTTACACATGAACATAGTGACCATATTAAAGGGTTAGGAATAGTTGCTAGAAAATATAACCTTCCTATATATGCAAATGAAAAAACATGGCAAGCAATGAATGGATCGCTAGGAAAGCTAACACTGGATCAAAAGTTTACGTTTGCAACAGAAGAAGTAAAAACGTTTGGAGATATAGATATTGAATCGTTTGGAGTTTCCCATGATGCAGCTGAACCAATGTTTTATGTGTTTCATCATAATGGGAAGAAGGTAGCTCTAGTGACTGACTTAGGGTATGTATCTGAACGGATTAAAAAGACGGTAGAAGATGCAGATGCCTATATTTTTGAGTCGAATTACGATGTAGAAATGCTACGAATGGGCAGATACCCTTGGAATGTCAAACGACGGATTTTAGGAGACTCTGGCCATGTTTCCAATGAGGATTGTGGCTTAGCATTAGCAGATGTCATTGGAAACCGTACGAAACGAATTTACTTGGCACATTTAAGTAAAGATAATAATATGAAAGACCTTGCACGTATGTCAGTAGATCATGTTTTGCAAGAGCGTGGAATAAACCTGGACTTATACGATACAGATCCTAACAGACCAACTGCGATGTATGAAGTAAGTTAATCTTTTTCAAAAATAAAAGCGAAGAATTCTAAGTTTAATATAGGGAAGTTAGCGGAATACTATCTCATATAGAAAGCATATGTAATAAAGTACGTAATAGAAATTACGTACTTTTTACATAGTAAAAGGGGATGGTTGAGATAGGCTATTATAATAATCACTACCCTCCTAATCCACACCGTAATAAAGGAAATCGTTGGTTAGTACCATTATTATTAGGTGTAGTGATTGGGATTTTGCTAGTATCTGTCGCACTTCCTGCTGTATTAGATTCTAATCTTGTATCCAACCAGCAAGGGAACCAAGTTGCAGATAATAGTAGTAATAATGGGGAGAGTAATCCTAGTTATATGTCTGTGGACATTACGACACAAATAACGGATATTGTTCAGCAAGTTGCTCCAACCGTAGTAGGAGTAACAAACATTCAAAGACAAAATAGTTTATGGCAACAACAAGAAGGAACAGAAGCGACAGAAGCTGGGACGGGGTCTGGAGTCATATATAAACATGATGGGGAGCATGCATACATTGTTTCTAATTACCATGTGGTAGAAGGTGCAGACGAGCTTGAAATTGTATTATATGATGATACCCATGTGGAAGCGGAGCTGCTTGGCGGAGATTTGTTTTCTGACTTAGCTGTTTTACGTATGGATGGGTCAGCAATCGACCAGACAATCGAAATGGGTACGTCAGCTACTATTAAAGTTGGAGAACCAGCAATTGCAATTGGAAATCCACTAGGTCATATGTTTGCTGGTTCTGTGACACAAGGGATTATCAGTGGAACCCAGCGAACGATTCCCCAGGACTTTGATTACGATGGGCGAGCTGATTGGCAAGCTGAAGTCATTCAAACAGATGCAGCCATAAATCCAGGCAATAGTGGTGGCGCATTAATTAATATGGAAGGACAACTAATTGGAATTAATTCCATGAAAATTAATCAAGAAGCAGTAGAAGGGATTGGTTTTTCCATTCCAATTGATGTTGCCCGACCAATTATTGATGAGCTTGAAAAAGATGGAAGTGTCACTCGTCCGTTTATCGGTGTAGAAATTTATTCCTTAGACGAAGTACCACAAGCCGAGTGGAAAGAGACATTGAATCTACCCAGTGAAGTAGAGGGTGGGGTTTATGTTTGGAGTATTGATCCTGTATCACCAGCTGATCAAGCAGGTTTAGAACGATTAGATGTGATCACCCATTTAGATGATGTTGCGGTTTTAAATATGATTGACTTAAGAAAAATCCTTTATCAAGAAAAAGAAGTTGGCGATGAAGTGAAAATTACGTATTATCGTGATGGAGAAAAACAAGAAACAACACTGAAATTAGGAGTTCAACGATAATAGCAAAAGGCTATCTCTGTGGATGGAGATAGCCTTTTTGGTGCATTTGGAGGTAGATTTATCCACAATTTTAGAAAGTTATTCACAATATGTGAATAAAAAAGAATTAAAAACTATATTTTGTGGCGTATATTTGTTCGGACACAAAATAAATACGAACATTTGTGCATATGTGGATAATATTGTGGATAAGGAATGAAAAAAGAATTTTTTTACCGTTAGCTATGCACAGCTCAAAATGTCTTTCCACGAATATTTTTCCATATGACAAGCAATAAGATTAACATTACAATATCCAACCGAGCATTAAAAGCAAAGGCTAGAATCCCTTGGTTGATTAGGATTGGTAGTTTAGTTAAAAAGAGCGCACCACATATAATAACCGTTAAAGTAATAGCCGCTTGCTTAACATACATGCCACCAATCAGAAGTGTTCCACATGCAATTTCTACAATGGCAACGAAAAATAAGGTTGTTTCTGGAAAGGGTAATCCCAAGTCATAGAATGTTGCTTTAAAGTCTGGAATAAGCAACTTCATTACCCCTGAAGTAATAAATACATAACCAACCGCATAACAAATCCACCTAGACATGTTCATCGAAAATGGAATAAAAATCGCCCCCTATAAAGTAAGAATGAGTTCTATAAATCTTATGCTTTAAATAGGACAATCTTGCCAAGCCATGTAAAGAAACTTATAATTTTCTTTATAGTTTGCAAAGATGTATAGTATATAAGGGTGTATATATAATAATTGATTTGTTACATAAAGGAAGTGCAGGACATGTTAAAACGTTTTTTCTCCTATTACAAACCACATAAGCGGCTATTTATCATCGATTTTACGTGTGCCGTTTTTGTTGCAATCCTAGAGCTAGTTTTTCCAATCGCTGTTCAACGGTTTGTGGATGATTTACTTCCAGCGGGTGATTGGAATCTAATCATTTCCGTAAGTGTATTACTACTATTTGTTTATTTACTCAGTACCTTTTTACAATATATTGTTACGTACTGGGGACATAAGCTTGGTGTGAATATAGAAACAGATATGCGACAAGATTTATTTAATCATGTACAAAAACAATCCTTTCGCTTTTTTGATAATACGAAAACAGGTCATGTCATGAGTCGTATTACTAATGACTTATTTGATATTGGTGAATTAGCTCACCATGGGCCAGAGGACTTTTTTATTGCCATCATGACATTCGTTGGCGCGTTTTTCTTTATGTTTAATATTAATTTTCATTTGGCAGTGACATTGCTAATTATTGTACCGATCTTAATATGGTTAATTGCCTACAGTAATATTAAGATGAACAAAGCATGGAAGTCGATGTATGAAGAAATTGCTGAAGTAAATGCACGGGTGGAAGATGCTGTTTCAGGTGTACGGGTAGTGCAGTCATTCACCAATGAAGATTATGAAATGAAACGTTTTACAAAAGATAATTATAATTTCCGTAAAGCAAAGATTGCAGCCTACCGAGTAATGGCATTTGTCCATTCCAATATTTATATGATGATGAGATTAATGGTGCTTATTGTACTGGTCGTTGGTTCGTGGTTAGTATTTGATGGTCAGTTATCCATGGGTGAACTCGTGCTATTTGTATTGTTTACCAATGTATTAACAAGTCCAATTCAAAAGATCAGTGCATTGTTAGAGTTGTATCCGAAGGGAATGGCAGGATTTAAACGCTTTACAGAGATTTTGGATGTCTCTCCAGATGTGGTAGACCGAAAAAATGCCAAGCATGTAAAAGGGTTAAAAGGCTTTATATCCTTCCATAAAGTTACGTTTGGCTATGAAAAAACACAAGGACCTATTCTAAAGGCAATGAGTTTTAATATCAATGCTGGAGAAACTGTTGCTTTAGTTGGACCATCAGGTGCTGGAAAGACTACAATATCCGCACTAATTCCAAGGTTTTATGATGTAGACAGTGGCGAGATAACGATTGATGGAATGGATATACGTGACATGACGAAGAAGTCGTTGCGAGAGCATATCGGTATTGTGCAACAGGATGTTTTTCTATTTACAGGAACACTCCGGGAGAATATTGCATATGGGAACCTAAATGCATCAGAAAGAGAGATCCGAGAAGCGGCTCGTCGTGCCCATCTAGAAGAGTTTATCAATGAATTACCAGATGGATATGACACCCAAGTTGGTGAACGCGGATTGAAGTTGTCTGGAGGGCAAAAACAGCGTATTGCAATTGCTCGTATGTTTTTAAAAAATCCACCGATCTTAATTCTTGATGAAGCTACATCAGCATTAGATACCGAGACGGAAACAATTATCCAACAAGCATTAACCGAACTTGCAAAGGATCGGACGACTATCGTAATTGCACATAGACTGGCAACAATTAAAAATGCGGATCGCATCATGGTAGTTACCAAGAATGGAATTGAAGAAGAAGGAACCCATGATGATCTATTGAAACGTGATGGATTATTTGCACATTTACATGGTGTACAGATGCGGTAAGGATGAACAGGCTGTGTTGCTACTTTAGTAACACAGCCTTTATTTTTTAATAGATAAGAAAGCTATTTTAAATAGATACATGATAATTTAAGTATCTGTCCTTAAAGGCTTGGCATACGCAAAATCTACTAAGATGAAAACAATCCCCGACCAATTAAATTTGCCGATACCGGATTTAAACCTAATTCTCTCGCCCAAATAGAAAGCTGACCGATATGATGTATTTCATGGGCAATAACATGTTGTAGAACTTCTTCTTTAGTAAATGTATCATCAATCCAAGCTGCTTTAACTGAATGATCTTGTTCGAATGGGTGATTGTTGAAAAATTCCTTGATATCTTCTCGATACTTATGTGAAAGTGACACAACATCTTCTAAGGTGGTAAAGTCATTAAAGTCATGCAATATGTCATCTTTTCCTTGAATCGCCTGGATCCAGCTGTGCTCCACATCAACAATATGAAGTAACGTATGTAAGATACTACCAATTCCACCTACTCGTTGCTTGAGTAGCTCCGATTGATCCAGCTGCTGACACCATTCAAACCACTGATCCCTTACTTGCCAATTATAAAGAAAAAAGGTATACAAGTTTATTCCTCCTCACATAATACTTCTCATATCCATAATAGAACAAATGTTCCTTATAATCAATGCTAAACGGAGGATTTTTTTGAATATATTAAAAAATCAGCGCTTGGTAAAGTAAATAATGGTAGTAGGCACATCAGTGCGGGATCTTGGGACATCTGCTGATCAACAAGATTTACGCACTTTTTTTCGTATTTCCTAATGAAATAGGACGCTTTTGTTTTGTTACAATGTGTAAAACGAAACCAGTTAATATAAAACCACTTAAGAAATTTCCAACAGTGACAGGTATTTGATTCCATAGCCACCAGTCTCCAAAGCTAATATCTGCCCCGATCATCATTGCAGTTGGTATAACAAACATATTTACGACAGCATGCTCAAATCCTTGTGCAAAAAAGATAAAAACAGGAATCCACATGGCAGCAATTTTCCCTATAGTAGATTGGGAAGTAAAGGCCATTACAGCACCTAGGGTAACCATCCAATTACAAAGCAATGCCTTGATAAATAATACGATCATTCCGTCTGACCCATATCCTTTATACTCAATCGTTTTGCTTTCAGCCACAGCTATAATTTTATCAATCATTAATGATTCCTCTACATGCCCAAATTTCGTAATGTAAATCGAAAACAATACACCATAAAAAATACTTCCAATTAAATTTCCTATAAATGCCCAGGAAAAGTTTCGAAGGATGAGAGGAGTAGTAGTTTTACCTCGTAACCTTGCAATTGGTAGCATGGCAAAAGAACCAGTTACTAATTCCAGGTTAAGTAAGAGAATGAGAACAAATCCTGTAGGAAATATAAGTGCTCCAATAATAT
Organism: Ornithinibacillus caprae; assembly: GCF_009728145.1. Classification (GTDB taxonomy): domain Bacteria; phylum Bacillota; class Bacilli; order Bacillales; family Amphibacillaceae; genus Ornithinibacillus; species Ornithinibacillus caprae. The sequence continues at coordinate 131,528 of NZ_WOCA01000004.1, forward strand.
CTAATCCTGTTTGTGTAGAAGCAGTAAAAGCAAGTGTTGTTGCATACCCAAGAAAGGCACCAGATAATGCTCCTTTAAGTAAGATGTGACTAACTGGTAGTTTAGCCTTTTTTCTACCGGCAATCGCAATAGACTCAACTACCTCATGTGGCTTTACATAGTCCAAAAAAGATCAACTCCTTCAATTAAACGTTTCCATTAGTTTACGTGAAGGAAGGATCCTAACCTATGATGACCATCACTTAATCAAAAAAAATAAAAGATAATTATGTCAACATTGTGTATGCCCCCTATTATCACCATGATAATGAAGAAAAGCACCCTTGTTAGATAACCCATAGATTCGACAAAATCCACGAAGGAAATGTCGATATTTCCCGGGAAATGGAGTGAAAATAAAAAGAGCACCTTTTTATGGTTGCTCTTCAACTAAAATTATAAACTTAATGATGTTCCAGGATCTCGTGCAAGTATGGCAAGTGATCAGCTAGCCAAACCATTTCTTCTTTAAAGCGCTTTGGTGGCCCAGTTTTATACTCTAGTCTTGGATCAATCCACCACGTACTTTCCATATACCATAATAACCTTAAGGCATTTGTTAAGTACATAGACGGAATTGGTTGATAATATCGATATCCCTCTATGAATGAAATGGCAACAGATGTATTCAAGTCATTTCCATCTAAAGCTCCTGATAGGACAGCTCTCCCAACATCAAGCTGAGGGTAATCGTATTTCATTCGGTCAAAATCTAAGATCGCAGAAACATCATTTCTATCAAATAAAACATTATCTACCCATAAATCACGATGAGCCCAACCTGTATCATGTAAATGAAGCTCATGAAGCGGAAGAGATCTGGTTGCGTTATATTGTTTTTCAGCTAAAGATTGAAGCTCCAGATTTCCTATTGAATCGGCATCCTTACAAACAGATTCCCAATACGCTAAACGGTTGTTTATAGTTGGTGCTTGGAACTCAGGGTGCGTTTTTCGTACTAACCTGCCATCATTTAATAGCTTATGCATGAGTGCTGTTTCTTTTCCGAAATCATACATTTGCTGTTCGGTTAATTTACCAGGTTTAACTAAAGATCCATCACAAAATTCCATCAAAATAAATCGTTCACCCTGATCAGATTCTAGAAATAACTGCTCCTGAAAGGATTGTATTTTGGGGCAACGAACCCCTTCGGCATGCAACTGATTTTGATAGGAAAAAACTTTGGAAAGCTCCTCTATAGAATATTTTTTTAATCGATTCCGATTATACTGCTTTAATAAGAAAACACCTTCATCAGTTATTACTTTCCATTTTAAATTTAGCCAACCTCTATGAATGGGTTCAATATCTATTAGTTGAAAGTTAAACAGTTTATTGCAGGCTAATAAAAGATCATCTAAAATAGCCTTTTCTAGTAATTGATTTGTCATGGAATATCCCTACACTTTTTTAGTAAGATGATCGATTTGATTATAATTTTTAATGATCCACTTTTCCTCTTGGTAATGAATATTACTAATACATGTATTTAGGAGCTTGGTTTTACCAGAGCCAATTTCTCCGTTAGACAGTGTATGTAGGATCTGGTTGATAACCGCACCATGAGCTACGACTAATACACGTTTGCCTGGATACATGCTTGATACCCTGTTCACTGCTCCCATAACCCGTTGGTTAAAAGAATGCCGGTCCTCTTTGTTCGGATAGTTACCATCTGGAAATAAGCGTGTTCTTTCTTCAAACGTTAGGCCCTCTCCATCACCAAATGAACGTTCAGCAAAGTCTTCCATCTCAATCATTGGTAACTCTAGATAGTTGTTCATTATTTCTGCGGTAAGCTTTGCTCGTTGTAATGGACTGGTAACCAGTACATCATAATCATTTGGATTTAACGATTCACCGCAAAGCTCTGCTTGTTCCCTGCCTTTTTGATTCAGCGGAATATCTGTCTTTCCTTGCACTCTTCCTTCTGCATTCCAGTCTGTCTCCCCGTGTCTTACTAAACAGATTAATGTCATACACGTTCTCCCCCTATTACTATTTATTGGTTGTAATTATTTTAGTAATAAAATCATCAATCTCTCCAACAAACCTTTCTACACCATCAACGTAATAAAATGTAGTCATCTCAGACAGGTTCATGGTGGTTGGTGAGAAAAGATATACAGGCTTTCCTAATGCGAGAGCCATACCGAATTCGGTGTGCGTTCCCTTTCCTCCAGGAAGTAGAAGAATGAGAAAATCACTTTCGATGACGGCTTGTTTTTCTTGCTCTCCGATCTTACGTAGACCTTCTTCATCGGTCGCACGTTCATTTTTCGTCCAATCATATGTATGCGAAAAACCCACTTCCATTAGTTTTTGGCGTACATAGCGGACTTGCTCCTTGTTTTGTAATCCTGACGCTATATAAATTTTCATTCTAAAAATTCCTTCCAGTATACCAATCATTTGCTAGCATTCCGTAGACAACATGGTCGACAAAATGATCATATAGCCATTCTGCTTGGCGTATCTGTCCTTCTATTTGATATCCTAATCTCTCTGGTATAGCTCTGCTTTTTTTATTTTCATAGGCTGCACGAATATCCATCCGATTTAGTTGAAGTTGCTCGAATCCATAATCGGTTATAGCACTAACTGCTCGTGTCATAATCCCATGCCCTTGGAATTCCATATCTAACCAATAGCCAACAAAACCAATTCGATTTCTCCAATCAAAGCTATTGAATCCTACAATACCTGCAAGCATGCCTTTATAAAAAATCCCAGCATTCAGACCTAAGCGTTGCTCGTATAATTGCTGCGAATGGCGTATAAATTCCCTTGAATTAGCAACCGTTTTATTTTCATCAACCCATGGCAACCACTCACGTAAATAGTAACGAGATTTATCGATAATATGAAATAAGGCAACAGCATCTTGATCAACCAGTGATCGTAAAGAAACTTCCTCATCAACGTGGTAAACAAACATGGAACCCCTCCAGAATGATATCAAATTAGTTAGATAATATGATATCATACATTTAAGTGAAAAGAGTAAGAAAATTAAGAAGACAAGCATTAAAGGTTCAATAAGTAAAAAATAAATGAAATACTTCAAATAGAGCCAGTGACAAAAATTAATACCTTAAAAGAAAGGGGGACTATATTTCGTGTCAACGAAACCATTTAAAAACAATAGATTAAGAGTAATGTATTTTTGGTTTTTGACTTTAATTATTATACTAATCTCAGTGTTGTACATTGCTGAGAAATTTAAGTATGCCAATGAAAAAGAGAAATTAGATAAGGTAAACATGCACCTATATGATATAGAGGTTGAAGATCCATTAAAAGAAATATTACTTTTTTTAGGGACACGGCCAATTGAAACAGTTGACTGGGAGGAACAACAGTTTCGAGAAGAGCTTTCATCTATTTTTAATAATATAGAAGACGGAATAACTAATATAAACAATTCAGAGGTTGAAGCAATACCTGAAAAAATACACGAACTACTTCAAACTTTACAAAAAGAGATTACATCTATTCAAGATAACACCCACATTGAAAAACCTTTAGAACAGCAAACGAAAGAAAAAATCATGGATTTTTCAACATCTATCTCGTCCTGTAAAGTGGATGAATTAAACAGGAATTGGGAGCAAGCTGAATCAGAGGTTGAGTGTTTGAATGAGCAGCTATTATTTAATAACGAAACATCATAAAACAATTTCGTGTAATACGCTGCCAGTAAATTGGAAGATACTTGAAAACTCATAAGTTAGTGACAATGAAAAGAACGTGAAAACCCCCTAGCTCCATGTCTAGGGGGTTTCATTCTCTTATCCGTTAGCAACCTCTTGCTTCGGTTCTTTTGCTTGCTTTTTCTTTTTCTTCGAAGATGTGGCATCACTTTCTTCAATCGTACTGTTACCGTTAAATACGCCACCATCTTCAATAATTATACCTTTTGAAATGGCGCTACCTGATAGCTTGCCACTTGGCTGTATATGTATTTTTTCAGAAGTAACCACGTCGCCGTTTACTTCACCGGAAATAACGATATTCTTTGCTTTAATCGAAGGTTCAGCGTAACCATCTTTTCCAATGAATACATCACCACTACATTCAACTTCACCATAAATCTTACCGTCAATTCGTAGGCTTGTAGGAAGACTTATTTTCCCCTCAATGACGGTTTCCGTCCCAATTATCGTATCAATAACAGTTTCATCCTTCTTTCCCTTTAACATAAAAAAAATTCCTTTCTAAAATTAGCTAGCTATTCATAAATATTGATATATGTTTTTGGATCAACAGGTTCATTATCCTTAATAATCTCATAATGCAGATGGGGTCCAGTACTGCGCCCTGTGCTTCCGATAGATCCAATGGTTTCCCCTTTTTTGACCGTTTCTCCTTGATCAACGTTTATTTCTGATAGGTGCGCGTATATGGTTTGATACGTATCGGAGTGACGGATCATAATGGTATTCCCGTATCCCCCATAGTATTCTGCCTTTGTAACCGTACCATCTGCTGCCGCATATACCGGTGTTCCTATGCTTCCACGTACATCAATCCCACTATGTATGGCATCATTCAAATGAAATGGATCACTACGGACACCAAAATCAGAAGTAATCGTATCAGGAACGGTCGGCCAAGCCGTTGGAATATATCTTAATGCTTCATTTACTTCTTCGACTTCTTTAATGGTTTCTTTATACCGTTCAATTAAGTCAGATGACTGAGAAAATGAAAAACCTTCCCCTTCATCTATATCCATTTCCGGTACTGGAATATGAAGTCCTCCACTTGGTTCAACACTTACTGGTAATTCCGTTATGTAATCTAGCATTTGTGTTTCCAATTGGTTCAGTTCTTCCATTTTTTGTTCTACTTCGCTTGTTTTTTCTTCAATATGTTCAACCTGTGCTAGTAAATCCTCTGATTTACTAGTTTGATGACGTAGCTCCGTAGCCAGTCTATGATTTTCCTGTTGCTGTTGTGAACTAAGTGTCATAAAGTACACTAATAGAATAATAGGAATAACAGCTAAGAAAAACATAAAAAATATACCAAGCTTTGGTAATCGAAACTGTGTGACAGCCTTTTTTGCATCATTTGATAGGATGGTAAAGGTTAGCACACTAAATCTTTGTTTCTTCCTCCTCACCTTCTATAGTACTCCTCTCTCCATGAAAAGGTTGATTAGAGCAAGTTAACAATTTCTAAATCTAATTCTTGTAAATATTCGATAATCTTAGGCAATGCTTGTATTACCGCTGGAGATTCATGCAAAAGGATGATATCACCTGATACGTCGGTACTGCGAATGCTTTCTACTATTTTATCTGGTTGTTGAGATTCCCAATCTTTGGGATCATTATTCCATAGAACCATCTTATGATGATGATCATGGATTAGATTCTCTGTATGTACATTGGTTGCACCATATGGCGGCCGAAATAAAGTTATCGCTTCACCGATGATTGATTCAATTCGTTGACTAGATTCTATTAGTTCATTTTCTTGCTTTTCGTACGACAACGTTGCAACATTCACATGATTCATGGAATGAGTACCGATCGAATATCCATCTGAGTAGATTTGTTGAACATAATCAGGGTGTTTTTCAACATTATGACCAATAAAGAAAAATGTACCACCAACGTTATATTCCTTTAAAATCGTTAATATCTCTATGGAATACTTGGATGGTCCATCGTCAAACGTGAGTGCCACAGTCCCTTCTGGAAGCTTATAGGTGATCTCGTCTTCTAGTTCAACATAAGGAAGATTTGTCTGATTGTCACTTGATCTATCTTCTATCATAACAGATTCTTTGACAAAATGTGACTTCTCTTCTGGTTCATTTATTTCTTTTACCAATGTGGTGTGTTTTATAGGTGTTGCTTCTTCAATGACCGTTTTATCTAAATAAGCATGACTGGAATAACCGAATAGGATAGCTGATATCAAACAAACGGCTGCAATGGCCATCCAAGTCATTTGATTATTCATCTTTTTTGGTCGTTTTTTTTCTTCTGGTACGGCTTCATCTTCTTGATCATGAGAGGTTGGTAGATTCATAGAAAGGAAGTTTAGCTTGTCCAAATCAGTTATGGCTTGAATCGATTTCATTTCTTGCAGTTGCTCTATGTAATCTTCTGAACAAGAAAATGGGGTCCGTTCACTTTGATTACGTTGTGTTCTTGTCAGTATGCTGGTATGTACCTGTTGATCAGAAACGTTGGTGTTGGGATGAAAGGATATCCGATATTTCGCTAGTCCGGAAAAATTCGTCATATCCTTTATACTAGATACAGTAAAATCATCTACCTTCCAATAGGCTTCGATCGAATCTTGCTCGATTGTAAATCTAATATGTAAAAACGAACCTTCATCTTTTTCAATAATTGCTAGTAGTTCAATTAATTTCCTCTGATAAACTGACATGTTTGCCCCCTTTCTCTCCAGTAGTAAGCAGTTACATTTTATGATTCAGAAGAATTGGATGCAGATGCTTTTGGTGAAAATGAAATAGACATTCTCTCTGTGAAGTCATTAATGGTTTGCATTAATTGTGCTTTTTCATCCAAAATTTGTTGATGTTGATCTGCATATTTTTGATTTTCAATTTCTAACTCACGAATGCGTTCTTCTAGTTCATTAATCTTTAACATGCTTTGATATTGTGCGTTTTTAGACTCTTCATGTAGTTTATTGTATTTACTAGTTTCTGTTTCAAGCTGGTCAGAGATTTTTTCGTATTCGTTATTGGAAGTGTTTTGATACTCATTATAATCTTCAAGAAGCTGATCATAGCTCATTTGCTTATTAGTAAGATTCGTTTCTAAAGCATTGATCTCATGATTTTTTTCTTGTATGAGTTGATCTTTTTTCAGATGTTCCTGCTTTAATCGATTAATGGTTTCATTTGCTGTATGTAATTGATCTTCAAGATCGTTGTTTTTATACTGGGTTAACTGACGATCCTTGAGCATGTTTTCTAAAGAAACGATTAAATCCAATGAAACCTTATCCTGGTTTTCTTTTGAAAATACGTCTTTACTAGGTGTTTGTTCATCTTCTTGCTCTTCTACCTTACTATTTTGTTCCTCTTTTTCAGCATAAGCGGTAATCGTTTGTTCAATCATATCCTCTTGCTCTACGGCAGCTTGGCTGCGAGAGTTTTTAAACCAACCGATCCCCTTTTTTTCTATATCCTTTGCCATATTATCATCTCCTATAAACCGTTTAGATAATCTTCTACTATATTACATATCGGTTCATGTCGAAGAATATCAATAAAAGTCGGCGAATTCTTTTGGATATAAGAAAAAGAGAGGGAAAATCCCCTCTCTACGTACGATATTATTCCGTTGTCCTTGGCTTAGTGGGATCACAATCAGGTGGTGTTACGTTCGTGGATTCAGCAAGCTTCATTAAGTAGTAACATTCCTCACGGTACATATGGTCAGCCATGAGGGCTGAAAAGGTGCTTAGCACGGTGTCTGAGAGTTCCATTTCTTCCACTTCATGGAGAAAGGTTTGAAATAATTTTATTTCTACTTCAACATCATTATTAAAGCGATTCAATGATGGGAAGGATTGAATGTTTGCCCGTAAATAACCAGTCAGTTCCACAGCCTTTATATAAAAGTCGTCAAAATGCTTGGCAAACTCATTACTCTTTTCCTTTAGACGTTGTTCTACTTTGTCTAACTCATCATTAATTGCCCCTGCATGACCAGCTGCATCTGCTAGCCAAACCAAATGATGGTGTAATTCGTGGAATATAGGTGGAGCCTTCCCTTCTTTTAAGTAGCTCATCACCAGCTGATATTCTTCCAGCTCATTAACCATATGATTAATAAATGTTGGTGATAAATGAATTCCAATATCCCCATTCAATTGCCGTTTGATGATGGAGAATTTAAATTTCTTTAACTGTTCAGCAGCGGTCTCTGCATTCTTGGTAAATGCAATCACATTATTATTGGTTAATGACTTCGATTGTTCTAATAACATATCAAAGTGTTCTACAAAGTCTTTTGCTATGTCAACATCATTTTCCTCCGTAGGATAAAGAGAATCACGGATAAATCGGGAGTGGTCCCCCAAAACCTGTAACCAAAATTGATGTTCAAACGAAGCACTTTCTAACAAATCTGCCAATAGACATCATCCCCCTTAGATCGTCATCATAGTAAATATATTCATGGCATGCGTGAAATATTAATCGTTGAGTGATTTACATTCCAAATATGAAAATGTATTTGGTAAAATAAGATAAAAAGATGGATAAAGGACGGAAACCATGAATTTAACGATTATTGCAGTTGGAAAATTAAAAGAAAAATATTTAAAACAAGGTATTCAAGAATATTTAAAACGACTAAGCGCATATGCAAAAGTAACTATTATCGAGGTTGCAGATGAAAAAGCCCCAGAAAATATGAGCGAGGCAGAAATGCTGGAAGTCAAGGAGAAGGAAGGAGAACGAATCCTTTCTAACATTGGACAAGATACCTATGTGATCACATTGGAAATAAACGGTAAGATGCTAAGCTCGGAGCAGCTTGCGAAAAAGATGGACGAGCTAGCTACATACGGAAAGAGCAAGGTTGCGTTTGTAATTGGTGGATCCCTTGGTATAAGTGAAGCAGTACAGAAGCGGAGTGATTTGGCATTGTCGTTTTCGAAAATGACATTTCCTCATCAGGTCATGCGGTTAATTTTGTTGGAGCAGGTTTATCGGGGGTTTAGGATAAATCGGGGGGAACCGTACCATAAATAGAGGCAAAAATTGTTGTAGATATGGTGGTAATTTATCATTAGAAACTGTTGTTTGAGGAAGGATTATCCCTTCTTCATCCGTTTCTAAATATAATAAGTGAATTAACGCAAAAGTTTTTGAGATGTTAACCTCTGAGAAATCAAAATCGAGTTCTATTTTATCCACTACTCGTGTTTTATCTTTAGTTAGAGTAATGTTAATGTTTTCTATTAAAAGTTGTAGTAATTGTTTTTGTTTATTTCTAGATGATCGTTTATATGTTTCAATAAATTTTGTTAAAAGTATATCAAGAAGCTCAGGCTGTATAACCTTAGTATCGGTTGAACTGAGTTTAGTACTGAGTTCGCTTTTCCTTTGCTCTAGCATTGACTTTTCATCTGAGACATCCTTTAGTCGTTCTTGTAAAATATCCACAGGAAAGAGGTTTTGTTCATATGCTTCAAAATATTTATCCTGAAGTTCTTTCAATTCCATAATTCTTTTATCAATATTCTCTAATTCTAATTGAATTTCCTTCGTTGAATTAACGGAGTCTTTATTAAGTGAATTGACTTTTAAGGCGAAATCCTCTTTATTATTAATCACTTCCTGAATCTTTTCTATAGTGGTATTTTCCGCAAAATAAGCTTTAATTGAATTAGCCCGACAAGCGGAAGAACCTTTGTTATGAAAATCACTACAAACATAATATCGATGCTTCCTTTTTGTACCGTCTTTACGGGTGTAGGTTGTAATTGATGGAACCATACCTTGTCCACAATCTGGACATCTTAGTACGCTGCTTAACAAAAATGGTTCATTTGATTGTCTTTGTTTAAAGGATTTACTTTTTCTTCTAGTTTGAACAATGTTCCATAATTCATCATTGATAATCGGTTCGTGTTTCCCTTCTACCAGTATAGGGTTTGGATTTTTCCCTTTTCTACGCTTTGTATCCCAATTTTCTACTTTAAGCCAACTAATCTTTCCATTATATACTGGATTGTCTAAAATGGTTGCTATGCCGTTAATTGAGAAGTAACGATCTTTCTTTGTTCGATATCCTTGTTTGTTTACATAGTTGGCAATTGCCTTTAGTCCTTTTCCTTTTGCATACTGATCAAAGATAAGTTGAATAACCTTTGCTTCCTGTTGATTAATAATAAGTTCCTTTTCAATAGAATCGTAGCCAAATACAATTCCACCGTTCCATTCACCTTGTAGTGCGCGTTGTTTCATACCTAGTTTTACGTTTTCTGAGAGTGTGTTTCTTTCCATTTCAGCTATTGAAGCCATAAGCTGTAGAACTAGTCTTCCAATAGGGCTACCAGTATCAAAGTTTTCCGAGTAGGAAATGAATTTCACATTGTATTTTTCAAATTTATCTAGAAGTACAAGTGTATCAAGCATGTTACGTGAAAGACGAGAAATTTTCCACACTAATACAGCTTGAAATTCCTCATTTTCAATGTCGGAAACAAGTCGTTGCATTGCGGGGCGGCCTTTAATCGATTTACCACTGATTCCTTCATCAATATATTCGTGACCTACTTTCCAACCATATAATTTTGCATATTGACGCAGTAAATCAAGTTGAGCATCAATACTATAGCCCTCACTCGCCTGTTCTTCGGTACTTACACGACAGTAGATAGCAACCTTTTTTATTTCTGTCATTTTTGTCCCCCTTTCATCCTTATATTACTATGAAAATTAAAGGAGGACAAAAGTGACTTTTCTATAGTTTAAGTTATGGTGTTAGCATAGAAAATGTAATTAACTACAATGAAGACCAACTTAATTGAGTAAGTAGTTCCGTTTCTGTGGAGAAACATATGAAATAACATACTAATTAGAATACTCAATCGCATAGTGCTTGGTCTCTTATTTTTTCCATATATTAACGATTGCAGGATATTAGCACTTGAATCATACAAAAACGAAACCGGAATATCATAGTGACATTAGCCGTTGTCAAAGCGATTTTCACTCTGTATAAATGATATGATATTTTCTATGTTAACTCTTATAAAACCAAGCAGGTAATTGTAATTTCATGTTAAAATATTGGTATAAGATTTAGAATTTTTTGGTCTTCAACAAACGAAGCAGGTTAATGGAACAAGAAGTGAGTTTTGAAATAACTTTCGGTATTATGAATTTTGAGGGGAGATTGCTTTAATGGAGAGGTTAAACACGATACTAATATATTATCAATTCTCCAAGTAGTTGAGAATTTAAACTTAAACGATGCTTGGGTATGTGCAGGACTTATTCGAAATAAAGTTTGGGATATTTTACATAATACAACTACACCTATAAATGATATTGATGTTATATATTATGATACTTCGGAAACCTCTTTGGAAAAAGAAAAGCGATTAGAAACAAAATTAGGGGGTTTACTTCCAAATCAACCTTGGTCAGTGAAAAATCAAGCCCGTATGCATTTAAAAAGTGGGTTTGATTCTTTTAATTCATCATATGATGGTGTTGCTCATTTTCCAGAAACTCCAACTGCAATAGCTGTAAAATTGTGTAATGAAAAGCTTGAAATAATGGCTCCTTATGGATTAAAGGATTTGTTTGAATTGAAGGTGAAGCCCACACCATTTTATCAAAAGAATAGTGAATTTTATTCAATATATCTTGAACGTATTAAAAGGAAAAAATGGGATGATATATGGAGTAGTTTATCTATAGAACTTTAGAGTTGAAATATCCAAGTGCTATTTCAACTAAAGGGGGCTTATTTGGAATAAGGTAAGGTGATGTGTTCATGAATGAACCTAATATGAAAGAAGTCATTGCAAAGCTAGAAAAGGTGCTTTCAGGTGAATTAAATAGAGAAGAAGTATCAGAATGGGCTGAATTTTATGTTATGGCTGATAAACCAAACGTTGATGATGAAAATGTTTGGGAAATGTTGCAGACTATTAGTGGAATAGATATTTTAGACTCACCCACAACCTATCTTTATAACCAAGAAGACATAAAGCAATGGATAGAAAAAGCGAAAGGGTGCGTTAGCACAAGAGGAATAGTGATGAAATATTTATCTTATTATATTAGGAATTTCCCATATCGGGCCAGATAATTGAAAAGCGAAGGAGGTATTTAATTGGATAAATGTAAAAAATGCAAAAAAACAATTGACAATTCACTCCATAAAGAAAATCGTTTCCTTCCGAAAAGAGAATACTGTTCAGAGTGTGAGGAAAACATTGCTAAGTTGTTTATGGAAAGGGAAGAAGAAGGTCGAGAGTCCCAGCGAGGAATGGATAGATACAGGTCGAAAAATACGAAAATGTACTTTAATAAAGTAAAAAGAAGATAAAGTAAACTAATTTTGTCAAACAAATCACATTTGTGTTAGCAGTTCTTTCATAATAGGGAGCTTTACTTGAACAAGGCGAATGCAACCTTGTTACACTAACGAAGCATTTAGTATAAGAAGGCAATAGGATTTAAATAGAAAACGTATATCAAACCTGTTATTTATTTTAATGGACCTATAGTTATCGCAGTAAGTTTAGAATTAATGCCAAAGATCTTTGAGTTTACATCTGTTATTCAGAACCCAGATAATCTTTTAGAATGCATATCCTTATAAACTTTCAGCAGTTTCTTTTGTTTCGAAAATATAAATTCCACGGCTCCGATTGTTCAATATCATACATCACTTCAATTTCTTTTGAGAATAAGAACTTTTCTTCTATGTTTCACCAATGTTCTTATTGAACACAAACAGAGCTTCTCTAGCACAACGTAGTTATTTAAATGCTTTTCCCACCATGGTATTTTTGAGATCATTTTAAAAACACGAGATGGTGGGTAAGAGGACTGAACTGGATTGTCAATCATAAGGGAACCATCAATAGGCATGCGATAATGTTCACTTACTTCTCTCCTGTGACCTGCCACATCAGCAGGTCCGTTGATACCGTTAGCAGGGTCAACAGGTCCCCAATGCCATTTTTCTAATAGTCCACCCATGGCAGTTTAGTTTGGAAGTTGAAATAGTGTTCATATTGCTTCATAAAACGACGAAGTTTTGGTTCTATTGCTCAGCAATGAGAACAAATAGTATCAGTCACATATCATGTTATTTGCCCTACTACGCCGAATGGCTGATATCCTCATAATCAAAGAGGTAAATAACATCCTTAATTTCACGCTCTTTTGGTCTAGCCCCTTGAGAGACATGAACTTCTTTAATAATAAAATGAAATAAAAACTTCTTTTCCTCATCGGAAATAATATTTATAAAATCTTTCAAATGATTCGTAACATATTCAACATTGCTTTTAACATTAAAGTTGTTTTGTAGATTAATTTGCTTATTCAATCTATCTAATTTAGTTAATGTCTCTTCTTCTTCATCTTCTAGTTCACCAATAAGGTAAGAAAAAGTTTTATCCTTAATTTGCTTTGAATCCTCGGCTTCTTCAAGATATAGATATGCTATTTTTTTTATTTTTTTCTGTATAGATTTTAATGAATTATTTAATGAATTAACTTCATCATTTAAGGATTTAAGATTATTTCCTAGGTTTGAATTTATTATTGTAGACAATATAGCAGATACATTTAGCTTATTAAGATGGGGAATTAAAATATCCAGTACAGCTTCTTCTGCGTATTCCTTAATTATAAGGTTTGAAGAACAAGCCTTACTACCACTACTTTTATTTTTATTACACTGGTAGTATTTATACTTTTCGCTGCTGTTTCCTTGTACCATTGGTGATCCACATTGGGGACACTTTAGTAATCCTGAAAGTGGAAAAGTTCCCGGATGTATTTTAGTCGGTGTATATGATTTTTTTGCTTTAAGATTCTGTGCTTTATTCCAAAGATCTTCAGAAATAATAGGTTCATGTTGTCCTTTCGTATATTCACCTTTCCACTTTGTAAATCCAATATAAATTTTATTTTCTAATATAGTCTTAACAGCATTAATTGTCCAATCGTTATTTTTTTTCGTTTTAAATCCTTGAAGATTTAAATTGTTAGCTATTTTTTTGTAGCCCCACTGATTATAGACGTACTTATTGTAAATATACTGTATAACTGCAGCTTCCTCTGGTATAATTCTGAGGCGTTTACTAACGGATTCATAACCAAATACTATTCCACCTTGAAAATAACCAGCAGTAGCCTTTTTCACCATGCCGGAAACTGTATTTGTTGAGATATTTTCCCTTTCTTTTTCAGCCTGAAGAGCATTTAGTAAATATAACATTTTCGCATTTGGATCTTTTGTGTTTATATTGTCGGTAATACATATAATAACTTTTTTTGCCTCTTTTACCCTTTCTAAAAAAAAGATGGCATCTGAAAAATTCCTGAAGAGACGGTCTAATTTATAAGCGATAATAAACTTAATTTCTTCATCTTCCATTAGGTGTTTATACATTTTTTTGAATTGTTCTCTACCCTCAATATTTTTTGCCGAAGCCTCTTCTTTATAAATGGAGACAGTTTTAATATCGTTTGCTTTACAATATTCTTGCGCACTTTCAACCTGCTTTGAAATAGAGGTATTATCAGCTTGTTTATCTGTACTCACCCTTGCATATACAAGTGCTTTTGTCATTTCGATGCCCCCTCTAAGTTTTTGATTCTATCATTAATACTATCGCTATATTTAAGTGTTAAATCAGATAGATAATTTAAAAATTCTGCTGCTATTACTTTTCCCATTTCATCCTTGGTTTTCAAAATTGAATCATAATGGCTTTTGTGATCAAAATTTATATTTTCATTCATTTATTAACCCTCTTTTATTCGTTAAAATTGACCAAAAGTTTGCCGGCAACTTATTTGGTTGCAATACATAGTACCTTGAAATTTTAATATTTTAAGAGGAAATAGAAAAAAATAAAAATTTATATTTAGATATTGTTTTGAAGATCAAAAGTAAAAAGTCGCAATATGGGTTTTGGGTTATTTTGGAGAATTGGGGTTGAGAGAAGAATTAATAGGCTTTTTAAATTAAAAGGTATTAAAGAAATTAAATAATAGTTCTACTTATTTAACACCGTTAGCTTAAAGTTGAATGATATAAAGTCTATATTTATGAATAGGAGAGTGAAAGAAAAAAGAGGATATCATCAATATAATCGACTGATCCATCTGTTTTAATGTAGCAACATATGGTACAAAATCAAAGGTTCAATTAAGCATTTAAAATCACTTAATTTAATAATCTTGGCTTTTGACCTTAAATGAAAGTGTGATATTTAGTGGCTGTTTCATATTTATTTAGCAGAAGTAGGAGTGCGAATAATTAAATATCCGCACCCAGATTAACAGTTACTAGCTATCCATTTCATGATAAATATCACTTATCAGTTTGGAGAGGGGCCTTTTATGTAAGTCACTTTCATTTAAATAACTTCCAAAGATGGTTCTTTTCATTTCATCTTCATCATTAAAGAGTCCTTCAAAATCTCTGTGAATTTCATTTAGTTTGGATTCCGTATAAAGTAGCTTTTTTTTAAAAAGTTCCTGAACGACATCATTATGAATTTCGTATTGTGAATCTAACTTGAAAATATTGATGTTGCTCTTAATTCGTTTATGCAGAGGTGTCGTTACGACTTCCAAGTAGCTTGAATCATGGATAAAGTCTATTGATTTAAGTTTAAAATTAAAACGAAGTAAATCACTAGAATTAAACCGTCTATCATAAGGAGAATAGTATATTGTTTTATTACTCTTGATATGATTGCAACTTGAACATGAAGGAATAAGGTTGTAAAATGACATCGCTAAGAATGGGTATTTCTCTTTAGGATAATAGTGATCCATTTGACTAGTCCGTTTAAGACCGCGATTTGCATAAGTTACATTATTTATAAAGTTTCTATTGCAGTAAGGGCATACTACTATTTTAAGTTTTTGTACTAATTTAGCAGCGTTATATTCTGTATCAATTAAATATTTGGAAGACTTCGCAAAGTATGAACTATATAGATTATCCCTAATATATTTAATTTCATCAGAGACAATACTACCGTAATAGGCATTTTTTATACGTGGTAATTCCGACATATCTGCAAGGATAACGTCTTCAAATGCTAAACGAGAACCATTTCCCCTGAACCAGTTGTTAATATCATCGTAATTATATTTTGTCAGCGGATTGTTTAAGTGACTTAAAATTGCTTCTAGATGTTCTTGGGCATAGGTAGTCAATTTATTGTTTTTTATAGGGATCATCTTTTTCTAACTCCATTATTCTGGCCTTTAACTTTCTAATTGTATCATCTTTATGTACTACTTTTTCTGTCATTAGCTCTAATCTGCTTTTTATAAGTGGTTCACCAATAATACTTATAACATAATCAATTTCCTCCTTATTTTTCGTTGAAAGATCCTTAGAAGCGTTTAGTAAATTTATAATTTTATTAATTTTATTCCGAGCAAATTCTCCTGTAGTACTTGTCATAAAAAAATCATTAGCAAGTAA
Source organism: Ornithinibacillus caprae (assembly GCF_009728145.1). Lineage (GTDB taxonomy): Bacteria > Bacillota > Bacilli > Bacillales > Amphibacillaceae > Ornithinibacillus > Ornithinibacillus caprae. Next base: position 147,781 of record NZ_WOCA01000004.1, read on the forward strand.
GCTATGAATATTCGCTGCAAAAGGATCTGTAGTAATTGGTACTTGTTTGCATTTGCCTGTTGCAACATCCTTTTCAAGTGCAATGACATTATCCTTAGAAAGATCAGATATTATAAAAGGAGAGTGTGTGGTAACAATTATTTGATATGAACTGTAACCATTTTCTAACCTATTTAAATAGGAACATAGCTCGTTTATTAATAACCGACTCCATTCAGGATGCATAAAGTTGTCAGGTTCATCTAATAGTATAATTGCTTTATCTTTTGTTCCGTTGTAATTTAAACTTAAAGAATAGTGAAGAGCAGAAAAAAGTGATAAAAGAGCTTCCTCACCAGCACTAAATGGATAAAATTCTAATGAAAATATTTTAGTCAGTGTTTGTAACTCTTCATCAACAAAATTTAAATCGTCAAATAAAAAGAGAAAATTAGTAATTGCTCGGTATGACTTAGTGTCTTCACTTAATGGGATTGTTATATTTTCTCTATTAAACCAATCTTTACTGAATCCTGAAATCTCGTTGATAAATCTCTCTAATTTTTCGATTATTTGCTCTTTATATTGAAAATACTTGTCTTTTTCTTCTTGATAGTTTAAAAGTGTAGAGATAATTTCAATGTAATAAGAATAAAAGTTATCTCCTTTCACATTAATGTCCTTAATATTAGTTATAAATTCTGATAGTTCGGATTCCATTTTAGGCAATAAGAAAAACTGTGAGGCCAAGCAGTGACAAAAATCATATAAAATTTTATTAATAAAATCTTGTTTTTCATTAAATTTAGTTTGGTTTTTATGACTACCAAGATTCAATAAATCAATTTTTTTTTCAAAACCCTTTTCAATTTCCAAATTTATTTCGTCATTGATGTACATATTGGGTGTGATCTTGAGATACATTTCATTTTTAAAAGTGAACATAAAGTTGTTATCATTATTAGAACTTGTTTTATTATTAAGATCATTAATCATCTGGAAAATAGCTGAGTAACCAGTATTTTGTGGACTTATATTAATTCTGTTAAATAAATGCGAAGGTTCATTTTCAATTTTCATACTTTGATGATGACGGTATGTCTTTTTTGAATATCGATATCGAAAGCTAAAATAGTTTATATCTTCCTTGTAATCCCTTCCCTGAGATGATTGTAAAAAACCCCTATAAAAAAATTTATCGCCTATTTTTTCAATGACAATACTATATGGTTCAGAGATGTGACTTCGGCTATTATTAGTAGAATAGTTTTCAATGCTGTTTTTAATATAATCAAAGTTACTCCCTTCAAGAGCGAAAAGGTTATCCTCTAAGTGATAGATTAGAAAGTATTTTTGTGTTTCATAGTTACCAAAACTAGAACGATCATAGCGTTTTGCACCAAGAAGATCTAATATATTTGTTTTGCCACTCCCGTTTTTACCAATAATACCTGTTATATTATTTACTTTTTTTTCATATAGTTTTAAATGAAAACTATTCTTATTAATTATTAAGTTTGGGTGACTAGATTCATCATTTTGTCTTTTAAAATCAACATTGAATTTTGATGATAAGTTAAAACCCATATTTTCTATATTACGGAAATTATCGACCCATAAATATATAAGTTCCATTCAAGTTCCTCCAATTTGGCGATGTGAAAATTGCTTGTAGAAAGACTTATCTATCTTAATATTAGCATCTAGAAATGGTTAAGTCACAAAGGATAAATATTAACAGAAGTCAATTACGTTATTAAAGATTGAAAATCAATATAAGGATAGTGGGAAATTTGCCTTATCGCACACTTTTTTTATTGAATAATAATAAGTTAATTACTTAGTAATGGAGTTTTATAACAGCAATTTCTTTAATACCAACCTGATTTTATCAAAATCTTCTTCTAACTTTTGGGTTGAATAGGCATTGAGTTCATAAGCTTTTCCGTATATTTCGATGCTTTTATGAATAGAATTAACTTCATTTTGATACTCCTCTGATGTCATATCCTTATAAGCTTTACCCTTGTTAATATATTCTTCTATGCCTCTAATAGCTTTTTCATATAGATGATTAATATTACCAAGAGAATTATAGTTAGGTTTATTATTTGTACTCAAATTAACACCTCCCTGTTTTATTAAAGAAGGAAATTGAAAACAGTCCGCTGTTGTGGGCTTGTTTTATTAAATAGATTGGATTTTTAAGTAGATATCCCACCTAAGTATATCAAAAAATAATTACAGCTTTAGATGATAAAAAATCCAATAGCGCCTCTACTGGAAAAAATGTTGCTTAATTTATAAAGATAGAAGAAAAGCCCGTCTATTTTTCATACTTAGAATCTGAAAAAGGAAAATCTAACTCATATTTTATAACACGTTAAGGGTTAGTAAAAATTTACAAGCATCTATTGGAAGCTTCTACGTTCTAATAGATGCTTATACTTTATTTCCAATGGCTATCGTATCCGCACTAACCAGCCCATTCATTCTGCAATACTTATGTTTACACTAATTCAGGAAATAGTAATGTCCCTTCTTCCGTAAAATATAGGTAGGGTTCTTTGTACCCAAGATAACGAACATAAAGTGATTTTCCTTTATATAGATTGGCTGTTTCGGATAGCAAATTACAATACGAAACAAAACCTAAGCAATCATCTTTGGAACGTGTGTACACTTCTATTCCTTTATTAGTGAAATTACATACTCTAACCTTTGTTGTTTGATAGATAAAAAAATCGGTTTTATCTAAATAATTCATTAAGCAAATCTCCTTTTTGTATTATTAGTACACAATTATTAACGTTAACCCTTGTAATTACTTTATAGGGATGTAATCCATCTTCTCGAATATTTCAACATAACCCATAGCCAATAATAAAACTAACAATCTGAACGGGATATATAGGCTGATTAAAATGAAGATTTACTATAACTAACTAAATATGTTCCCGCAACATTAAGACTGATTGCCATTGCATTGATTGATGAAAAAAGAAGGTTTAAAGAAATACAAATAGCTTCCTGCTTTGAATAAAATTATTTCCGAAACTATTCATTTTCTTGGTGCCTACAACTATGTATTGGTTAAAAAATACAGTGATGAGTGTTTTACTCTATAAACTAAGAACACCACTCATAACACAATCGGTAAGTGGAGTCGAGTCTCTCATTAAGTATTGTTCCTTATGGGTTTGAACAAGTGAGCTAGTGGAATTTGTTTCTAATGTATTTACAAAACCAAAAATATAGAATGTCACATTTATATCCCTCCCTAGACTATTCTTTGCTGCGTTCATACTCTGGGTTTTATACCGTTTTTAATTTATTTATTAATTTATGCTATTATAACTGCTATCTTATGAGATTTATATGCTTTATCCTTATCAAGTCGATTTACAGTCATAAAAGGTCAGTTAGTGGTCATAAATGATCATTTTATAGACATAAGAAGTAATTTTTCTAGGTGTAGTCATTTGAATGTATTGTTAAAACGTGTTAATAAATAATTAACTACCATCCGGATTATAAGTTTTGAATACTGACTAAAGGATAATTGAAACAAGTAATGTCGATCTAGGAGGAGATTACATTGGGTGTAAGTATTGGGGACACTTGTATGCTCTATAAAAAATGCAAAATATGTAAAGAGACTAAGTATTTAAAAGAGTTCCAAAGTACAGGGGGAAGAAGGAGTAATCCTTCTAAGCGAAAATCATTTTGCAGAGATTGCAAAGATCGTAGGCATGAAAGATTACTAAGCCCACGACAAGATTATAAATTTGATACGTCTTTGTTAGATCCTTTAAAAGAAATCGTTATACGTGGCCGCAGTATAAGTGGTTATAGATATGAAAATATAATAAGTTATGATAGAGCTAAGAAGCTAGTGGAAGAAGGAGCTGCAGGCATAGTACATAGTACATTGATTCACAATTTCTTCAATTGGAAATCACTAAGAAAATTTGTCTTGGAACGAGATAGTTATACATGCCATTACTGTGGGTTTTACGGCGATACAATTGATCATAAAGTTCCTAAATCAAAAGAAGGAGCAAGCACACCGAGTAACTGTGTTTGTGCTTGTATCGAATGTAATAGAAATAAGGATGATATTTGGTATGAGGAATTTATAAATAAAGTGGAATTGATTGAACAAGGTTAAACGGATAATGATGTACTGATACTAAATTACAAAAGAAATTATAATACCATGAATGTATGGACGTAAAAACCATTTACACCTTCTAATACGTTTTGTAATCTCAGATTTTATTGTTAATTATATTGACCAGTCGAACGCACCTAATAGTTGAAAAGGAATGATATTTAGTGAAAAGAGTATTAATAAACAGGGTTCGTTGTAAAAAGTGTGACGATATTATCGAATCAAAACACTGTTATGACTTTAAAAGGTGTAAATGTAGGGCTATTTTTTTAGATGGAGGGAAGGATTACCAGCGATATGGTTGGGGGAATCAGACTGAAAATGCAAGGCTTGAGGTTTTTATTGATTTTAGTTATACAGTATCAAAATACATTTGGTTATATTCCATCTCTGTCACTAGGAACTCGATGGCTTGTCAATTCAATTCCTCTTCGGATGCCCGTTCACTCTCAGCTAGAAATCTATCTTCAATCGTCTTCATTGAAATATATTATACAAGTTTCTATTTCGTATTCAAAGAGTGGTAAGAAAAAGTTAGTAAACTCCTTGTTGTTATCAATAACTGGGGATGTGTATAATTCTATTTTTTCCCGTAGTAGTTACGTTAAGTTCTAATCAAACTGCAGATAGTTATTAAAAATCTTAACTAAAGGGTTAAAATGAGTTTGAGCGTAAGATAGAATAATAGTGTAACGTTATTTTTTATTTACTTTTATTCAACAAACAACAAAATAAGAGACCTTTTGGGTCGAGGAATCGGTTAAAAAATCATCGGTAGGATGCTTGGCGATAACAATCGTTAGTAATCCATCGATGTTTTTTTATATATAAATCAAGGAAGGGGGGGAATAAACTAAATGGAAAAATTTTATGTAATAAAAAGAACAATAGGAAAAGATGAACAATTTATAGTGATTGATGCAATGTCACTTGATGAAGCAGATGCAATTTTTCTAGTTCGGCATAAGGGAGATAAAGATGCTATGAAAAAAGGAGAGGAATTCCTCGTTTTTGAAGCGAATGGAGAACTGAAATTTGATGAAAACAATCGAGTAGAATTACCGATAAAAGGAGAAATGATGATTCATAAAAAGTTATCGTAAAAAGAAAAAATGATAAAAAGATGGCTTCTGTTAATTCTAACAGGAGTCATCTTTTTCTTTTCCATTCTAATAACAGAGTTGGACTAAGCGTTGATTGTGATGATTATGTCTAGGAAGTTTTATCCTAGACATCCAGCGGCTCTGTTATGCTTTTTAATTCTTCAGTGTCTTGTCTAAATAAAATATGGTAACGATTAAAAGTAACTAATACTAGGTACTATACAGAGAATAGAACAAACAAGTCAATGAAATACAGTGCCTACCTATGTTTGTCATGGTATCTATTATTGGTTACCGTCATCTGATAATGGCTATTTTTGGTGCGATTAATTATTGTATAAGCGCATTACTTTGTATAAGGTTACTATTAATCGTAACGAATAGTAAAAAGGCGTAGAGATTTAATGAAGGTTAAGGTCGAGAAAGAGAAGATCTTAAAGAGATTTATCGTGGTATCTTTTAATGGTGACGAATAAAGTATTCTAACCAATATATTTGTAGTTTAGTATGTATGCAGTCATTCGAAATGAATGACTTAGTAGAGTTTAAAACCTTGTTAGTACGTTATAAATTGTCTTCTCATTATCTCTTAAAGGGTGAATAATGAGTTTCAATCCGGATTCATTTAATCTTTTCTTTATTGCGGGATCTGCGGCAAATCTATTAACAATGTTATGCGCTCTTTTTACACCGTCCGTAAATTTAGAGCGGTTAGAGAAGCTATTATCTGCAATAACAAGGTCCATGATATGAAGTTCTTCTTTATTTCTCTCAGCTAAAATTGCATATTTAAAGACTTTTTCTATCAATGTTTCGATGGGTTCAGTTCCCATATCCAATTCTATGTTAATATAGGCTTTTTTAGCCTTTTTTGATTGTAATTCAATGATCCAATCGGGTTTTACAAAGGTCATAGTTTTACCAAATGTACTAGAATTTCCATTCATATTTTTTGCTATATTAGAATGATAAGCCCCTTTATTTTGACGATGCAAATTTTTCTCCTTTCGTATCCATTCTGTGTATTGAAAGACGGAAGGTGAATGGGAAAATAAAGTTAGATCATAAAAGTTAGGATATTTAGTTTCATTTGAAACTTCATCCTTAATGACTTTGGTGTGAAGACTATTCAATATGTTAATGGCTGCCTGCTGAGTAGCTAAAAAGTGCATCAAATTCTTCTTTTGGTTAAACTTGTAGATTTTTGATTTGTTATATTCTGAATCCAATAAGTTATATTTAATAAGCAAACTAATGCCCCTACTCCCTATTACTAGATATTTGAGCCGTTCTCCATCAAAACCTTCACTATATTTATAACCACGAATCAAGAAGTAATCTTCGAATTTACGAAGACGGTTTTTAAAACTGTATTCCTTTGTTCTAATTTCAAATATTTCTGTAGCAACTTGATATAATTGCTGAAGTGTTAACATTCTTTGTTGTTCAAGAAAAGCTAAAAGTTGTAAGTCCGTTTTAGATAATTCTAATCGTTGTTTTGCATTTTTCTTTAATATTATCCTATCAGGCATAATCTTTCTCCTTTCAAATTTAGGGGTAAAGTTTTTTTCTATTGTAGAGTCCTTTTTAGTCCTCCTATCTACCTACTATTGTTAGACCTCAAAATGTCAGCTTAGGCCATGATAAATCCACAAGTAATCCACTTCCTGCAAGTAATGAGGTTGGAATGCTATATTGAAAAGATAAAACTACATTACTTGAGTAGTTGATCGTAAAGAGGAAGTGTTCTTTAAATAGTGTACTTTCAAATTTTGATATTTCTAGTGCTATGAAAGAAAACAAATAAAATCAAAACATAGTGGTTGCTAATAAAAGAAATGTAAAAATAGACTTGCAAAATAAAATGATAGTTGTATAATGATATTCAAATAAATATTTTGATCGACTTTCTCAACAACAAGGGAAAAACCCACGAGGAAGTAGTGAAATATGCACATACATTTGTGTATAGATTTTACTACGTCTGTCTTGGGTTTTTCTCTTTTTTATTTTAAAAATTCAAATGGCAGACATAGATAGGGAGATGATGATTGGAAAAAATGTTCGAGTTATATTCGGAGAGTAAACTATATTAAGAGGAGAGTATTAAATTGCGGAAAATAAAAAAGGCTGTCATCAGAGAAGATCTGGTGGAATTAACAGGTAGTATGGAAGAAGCTGTAATCTTAGGGCAGCTAATTTACTGGATAGATCGTATGAGAGATGCCAATCTATATAAGATTGAAGAAAGAGAGCGCATAGATAATGACTCAGCATATAAAGGTTCTTTTAAACACGGTTGGATTTACAAGAAAGCTGATGAGTTAGCTGATGAAGTGATGCTTGGTGTATCAGCAAATACGATTCGAAAGTATCTAAGTAAAATAGTAGAAAAAGGTTATGTTAAAAGACAAAATAACCCTCGATATAAGTGGGATAAGACATTGCAGTATCGTGTGAACTTAGTAAAAGTAATCCTAGATTTAAGCAATTTGGGATACCCGATAAATGATTACAAGCTTTTATTACGAATTGAAGAAAATGATGCTTCGAGTAAACAAACGGTTTCTCCGAATGAAGAAAAAGATGAATCGAAGTTCAATGATTGCGCTGCAATATCAGAGACTACTACAGAGACTACTCCAAAAATTAATTCAGAGACTTCTTCATCAAATGAATGGATTGAAGATGAAATTGATAATTATGATACAAATCAATTTGAATTAATTAGTAACACCTACTTGAGTCTTAGCAAAAACAAGCAGTTATCACCTAATGACCAGAAAGCGATTAAGGCCGTTGTTGGGGAAAACTGGGAGACTCATCGTGTTATTGGTTGGATAAAGGATTGTTTTAATAATTTTAAATCAAAACACAAGCTAGATAATATCCGGTCATTTCGGTATGTTGCAAATTTTATATTTGATCAAGCTTATAAAAATGAACAGGAGGTATTAGAGAATGAACAAGCTTCAGGATATATTGCCCAAGATGAATATTTCCAACGATTCGGATCGTCCATTATACAAGATGCCGGGGAGATTAACGAAGGCGACAGATGATTGTATGTACAGAGAATGTGACGGTTCTGGACTAATTCATGTCATCAAAGAGAACGGATATGAGGTTATGATGGTATGTAAATGCAAAGAATATAAAGAACTATTAGAACAAATAAAAACAGCTAGAATACCAGCTGACTATTTGGATAAGAGAATTAATGATTTCGATATAAAAATGTATCAGGAAAAAGACAGTGTAAGAGTAGCACAATATGCTAAAAAAATTGCTACAAGTTATGTTACACAATATCCAGAGATGGAAGACATGGGTAAGGAGTTATACTTTTACAGTAATACAAAAGGATCTGGAAAAACACTTTTATCTATTGCTATTACCAACGAACTCATCATTAAGTATCAAATCAAGCCGATATATATTTCGGTAGTAAATATGCTAAATGAGATGAAGCATTCGTTTACTAATAAAGACTCTAACAGAAATTTTTATAATTTAATGGAGTCCTTTAAGCAAGCCCCAGTACTGGTAATGGATGATTTAGGCGTTGAAAAAACAACAGATTGGTCAGAGGAAGTGTTGACACAAATTTTAGATGAGAGAATGAGTTATAAAAGGCCAACTATTATAACATCTAATAAGCCAATACAGTTACTTCACAAGATGTATCCTGCTGGTAGGATAAAAAGTCGAATTGAAAAGATGACCTTTCCAGCTCTTATGCCTGAAGAAAGTGTAAGAGAAATAATAGCAAGACAGGAAAACGAACAGATTGCAAAATTATTTTTAAATTAAGTGGAATAATGTGTTTAAACTCTTAAAATATAGAAAAAGATTGTTAGAATATAATTGTGACAATCAAAAGATAGAATTTAATATAGTACTGAAGAGGGAGAACCCCATTTTTATAGAGCGACAGCGATATGTGTGAATGCTGCAGTCTTTTAAAGGTGGTTTTCTCTTTTTTTATTTATCTTGAAGAACAAGCATTTAATCAAAAGGAGGGAAAAGTTAAAACGTGAAAATCATTGTTAAAAATTCCGATAAACTACGGTCCATGTTAATTGAAAAAGGGTTTTCTCAACGTGAGTTTTCGAGACATACTGGATTAAGCGAAAATTACTTTAACCAAATTGTTAATCATAAGAAAAATCCTAGCCCAGAGGTTGCAAAGAAAATATCACACCAGTTAGGTCTAGAGTTTCATGATGTTTTTCAAATTACTAAATAAACAATTGGAAAGAGGACATGGTTCAATTATATTAAATATCTATAGTTACACAGTGTGGATGTTGTGGAATGGGTGTTTTTAAGGAAATTTTATTTCTAAATAGATGTATTTAAGTTAGAGTCAAAAACTCTTATAAATTCTTCTAATATCCCCTTCAAATATAAAAATCGAGGATACAATGCGTCACACAAGTAGATTAAATACTTTATTAATAACAATTAATAAAAAAATAAAATGAAGTGAAACAATAATATGAATTGTTTTGCTTACGTTCGAACTGCTAATGGAAAAAATAAGGATGCGTCTTTACTAAAACAAACTGAAATGAAAAACGCTTTTATTGCACAAAATAATTGGCAATTAGAATCTGTTTATACCGATATTGATTCTGGAAATGATATGAATGAGAGTCTTCTTAAAATGATTGAAGATGCTCAACAAGGAAAAATCGATGTTATTATTACAAGTGATCCAACACGAATTTCAAGAAATCGTGATTATCTATTTAAAACTACGTGAACAAAATAATGTTCATATTATTACAGTAGATAATCAAATTAATACTGTTTTAAACGGTAGCAGACATTAATAGTAATTAAATAAACCATAATGTATGTGCAGTTTTATATAAAGAGAAGGCAATTCGTATTTTGATAGTTGTCTTCTCCTTTACTACTTTAACGCAGGAATAGCTAAGTTTTCAAAGTAGAAATCGTAAGTGTTTTTAAAAGGAATTTTAAATACCCTTTACAAGTATTGGTGATTTATGGTATAACTGTTTTAGAGGAAAGATGAAATTAAAACTTTATAACTTATTAGGAGGGTTTCTACTATGGATAGAACAATCACAGAAAGAAGTAGAAAGACAACAAATAATCAAAGAATGTTTCAGCGTGATTTATTTTTGCGGGATCAAAAAAAGAATTTAGAATACCTTTCGGAAGTATTTGAAGAAATTGGGTTTATTACTGAAACTATAGAAATAGATTCTAGATCGATTTTTTCGCCGATTGTAAAATTCGTTAACCATGAAAAGAAAGCAGTAAAGTTCAATACCCTGTTAACCGTAATGGGATTAAGTAACTTTAGAATAACACCTAGAGGGAAATTAGTTAAATTCGAGGCAGTCCTGAAAAAGCATGTTAACAGAGAAGGTAGTAGAAGAAAACAACACATTAGTAGAATAGCAAAGGTAACAACTTCAGATGTTAAGTTATTAGCAGACTTATTAAGTAGTAAACGTTCACAGATTACTACATATTTAAATGTTACTAGGGAATTGGAAATCTAAGAAATGGAGTGAGTAAATATGAAAAGGGTTGCCATTATTGGTGGTGATAATAAAAAAGGATACGAGGACAAGTTAAAGACATTAAATTTTGAGTTAAAATATCATGATGGAAGAATGAAAAGAAAAGGAACCAAAAATTATTTCACCAACTTATTAAAGGATGTTGAATGTGTTATAGTTATACTATCAGCAGTATCTCATGGTACAATGTATGCAGTTAAAGGTGCTGCAGAGAAATTTGGAATTAAAGTGATTTATCACCGTAGTAAAGGAATTTCTAGTGTAATAAACGCTGTCCACGAAAATGTGGCTTTTTATTAAAACATAAATAAAAGGAATTAAGAATACCTTATTAAAATAAATTCAATACATTGATGAGGAGTTATTACTTATATGGAGAACATTGAGTTAAGAGCAAATAAAGCAGGTAAGGCACTTGGCGAAAGACTTAGAGGTGAGGTGCAGCCTTTTCAATATCATGAAGTAGCGAGTAGAATTTTTACAGCAAAATTCTTATTAGTAAATAAAAGTCATTCAATAACTATACCAGATGATATATCTTGGGAAAGAATCAGTTCTTCTCACTATGATATTGGAAATCTTATTGATGAGTTATTTTATAAGACCGTGCATAATAATGGGTTTAACATGGAGTCATTAAGTAATTTTTCTCTTTCAAAGATAGGAGATCATATTCTGTATGACTGCTTAATGATTATTGATCAAAGTTCTTTAACAATAGAAGAGTTTCAAGATACAAATTTAACTGGTCGATATTTCTTACAGCTCATACAACGATTTATGGAGAGTGAAGGAAAAGAATTAGGAACATCTGTAACACCAGAAGGATTAAATCGACTTATGATAGAAATACTAAATCCTTCTAATGGTTGTGTGTTCGATGGAGCAGCAGGAATTGGAGGATCGTTAATTGAAGCTTATCGTTTCAATAATGACATTTCAATGTTTGGGCAAGAGATAAATGAATCTAATGTTGCTCTAGCTTATATGAACGCAATTATAAATGGTATAGATTTATCACGATTTCAAATTGCAAAAGGTGATACATTATTCTCTCCTGCATTTATAAAAAATGATAGTAACTTAATGCAGTTTGATTATATTGCGATGAATCAACCCTTTGGATTGAAATTAAACAATATACAAATGATGGACTATGATCCCTATGGTCGTTTTAGCGGTAGAATGGGAAAAACTAGTAAAATGCATGGTGACCTAGCGTTTTTACAACACACTGTCTCATCATTGAATGAAACAGGAAGAGCCGCAGTAATAGTTCCTTTAGGAGTGTTATCAAGAAGCTCTCATGCTGAGAGGGCATTTAGAGAATATATTGTCAATAATGATATGATCGAGACTATTGTATTATTACCAAATAAACTCTTTTCGTACACAGCGATTCAAACTGTGTTGCTAGTATTAAATAAAAATAAGCAATCAAGTAGAATGCAACAAGTTTTGTTTATAAATGCTGAAGAGCAGTTTACAAGTAGAGGACGATCACAAAATTATTTAACACAAGATAATATTGATTCGATTATTGCTATGAATGAACAATCTTCAACAGATACAGAAGATGTGAAAATCGCTACCCTGCCGGAGATTATAGAGAGTGAATTTAATCTAAATCCTAATCATTATTTTACAAGCCAAACTGTGGATACCCAATTTGGAGAGGTCATAATAAATAAAGCTGTATATGATGATAAGGTTAAAAATAAGAGGACTTTAAAAGAGGTTGCAGAATTATCACGGGGAGTTAACTTACCTTCTAAGAATACAATTAAAGAAGGTCAAAAAGGATATAAGGTTATCCAATTAAAAGATGTAGAAAATGGTAAAATAGACTTAGAAAGTGTTGAAGTAATCCCAGTTAAAAATGCTGACCGTTATTTGGTTGAAAGTGGTGACATTATTATTGCTAGTCGTGGAACGGCTTATAAAGTAGCAATAGTTCCCGACCATAACGAAACTTTAGTTCTATCTAATATGTTTATAAGAATTAGAATTAAGGATAAGGCATATAAGCCGGAGTACATTAAAGTTTTCCTTGATAGTCCAGTTGGTGTGGCTCTCATTGAGGGAATGAAAAAGGGTGGAACGGTAAAAGCATTAACTACACAGGATATTGAGGATATTGAGTTTCCTGATATTGAATTAAATGAACAAGAGGAAATAATACGGACAGTAAAAGACGCTGAACTCAAATATATGGAATTGCTCCAACAGGCACATGATGTATTAAAGGAAAGTAAGTTAAATGCTTATACTAAAATGGGGCTAAGAGATGTTATTAAGGGACTAGATTAATATAATTTCCAGCCTGACATCTTTCTATAGGTTGCTATTTAAAAAATATATAAAGTTAAAGTCCACCATTGTATAAGGTGTTCAAGAAATGGGGGCAATATAAGGTAACCTTTTAGCCTATTAATTTAAAATATTAGGTAAATAATTTCATGAGCCAAGAAAGGAAAGAACTATAATGACAGAAAATCAACGTAATACCCAAACAACGATAAACGTACAAAAACAAGCAAATTTAATTTGGAACGTTGCAGATATATTAAGAGGACTATACAAACCACATGAATATGGAAAAGTTATTTTACCTATGACCGTAATTAAGCGTCTACACGACACATTATTGCCAACGCGAGAAAAGGTTTTAAAAGCATCAGAGCAACATAAAGACTTGAATGAGGCTTTTCGCCATCGTTTTTTAACACAAGAGTCAGGCTATTCATTTTATAATACGAGCGTTTATACATTTGATACATTATTAGCGGATCCAGCAAATATGGAGACAAATTTCAGAGCTTATCTAAATAGCTTCTCAGGGAATATGCTGGATATTTTAGAGAGCTTTAAATTCGATGTTGAAATATCGACGTTGGCTGATAATGATGCACTATTTCATGTTATTCAGGAATTTAATAAAAAGGAATCATATCTAGGTCCAGATAAAGTAACGAGTACAGATATGGGATATGTTTTCGAGGAATTAGTGCGTAAGTTTTCAGAGAGTTATAACGAAGAAGCGGGTGAACACTTCACTAGTCGAGATATTATTTATTTAATGACAGATTTACTATTGATTGAAGATAGAGATACGTTAACAGGTGAGGATGTCGTAAAAACGGTGTACGACCAAACGATGGGAACATCACAAATGTTATCAGCAATGCAAGAGCGTATCCATGATTTTAACGAGAATGCAGAAGTAAGAACATATGGACAAGAATTAAACCCAGAAACCTATGCAATTGCCAAAGCTGATACGATGATTCGTGGCGGAAACCCAGATAATATGGCATTAGGAAGTACACTATCAAATGACCAATTTGAAGGATATGAATTTGATTATAGTATTTCCAATCCACCTTTTGGTAGCGATTGGAAAAGGGATCAAAAAGCAGTAAAAGATGAGCATGCATTAGGTGAGAATGGACGTTTCAGTATCGGGCTTCCCAAAATAAGTGATGGTCAACTACTCTTTCAATTAAATGGGATATCTAAATTAAAAGAGACAGGAAGAATGGCAATTATCCATAATGGTTCTGCACTATTTTCGGGCAATGCAGGTGGTGGAGAGAGTAATATTCGTCAATATGTCATTGAGAATGATTGGTTAGAAGCGATTGTCCAATTACCGAATGACTTGTTTTACAACACAGGGATTTCAACGTATATATGGGTCATAACAAAAACTAAATCACCTGAACGAGAAGGAAAAGTCCAATTAATTGATGCCTCAAAAATGTATGAAAAACGAAGAAAAAACATTGGTGAAAAACGCGTCGATATTTCTGAAGAATGTAGAAATATGATCGTCCAAGCATATGGTGAATTTGATAATAAGGAATATAGATTGGATGAAAAAGTAGTAGAGTCTAAGATTTTTGATAATGAGGACTTTGGCTATACACGTGTTACGGTTGAAAGTCCACAACGTGATGAGGAAGGAAATATCGTCTTAAAGAAAAATAAACCGGTAGCAGATCCGAAATTACGTGATACAGAAGAAATTCCACTAAAAGAAGATATTAATAATTACTTTAAACGAGAAGTTTTACCTTTTAATCCAGACGCATGGATGGACCGTAAGAAAGATAAAATTGGTTATGAAATTCCATATACTCGTTTGTTCTATAAATATAGTCCACCGGAACATTCTGAAGTAATTGCAGAACGAATAAAAAAGCTAGAAGAATCGATTGTTGCAAACTTCCAAGCGTTATCAGGTAAGGATGTGAGTAATGTTGACTAGAGAAATGAAAGACTCAGGTGTTGAATGGATTGGAGAGATACCTAAGTATTGGGATTTAAAAAGGATGAAATACATTCTTACCGAACGTAAAATGAAGAATGATCCAATTATTACAGAAGAAATTCTATCGTTATCAGTTGAAAGAGGTGTATTCCCGTATTCTGAAAAAACAGGTGGCGGAAATAAGGCCAAGACAGATTTAACAGCATATAAAGTGGCTTTTCCCAATGATATTGTTATTAATAGTATGAATGTATTAGCAGGTGCTGTTGGTCTGTCTAGATACAAAGGAGCGGTTAGCCCGGTATATTACACGCTTTATGATGATACTGGTAAAATTGATATAAATTATTATTATTATCTATTTCAGACTGAAGCATTTCAACGTAGCTTATTAGGGCTGGGGAATGGAATAATGATGAAAGAATCTTCTACTGGTAAATTGAACACAATTAGAATGAGGATTCCAATGGAAAAACTATTTGCACTAAGATTACCTTTACCACCTAAAGATATACAAAATAAAATAGTAGAATTCATTGGTACAAAGGTAGAAGCTATAGATAAGATAATTACTAATACGAAACAATCCATTGGAGAATTAAAAAAATATAGGAAAACCATTATTACAGAAACAGTAACAAAAGGGATAGATGCGACTGTTCAAGTGAAAGATAGTGGGATTGAAGTATTAGGGAAAATAAATGTAAACTACAATGTAATTCCATTAGGGTATTTAGGAACGCTTCAAAACGGAATTAGTAAATCAGGAGAATATTTTGGAGAAGGGTATCCTTTTGTTAGTTATGGTGATGTTTATAATAATAGAGTTCTTCCTTTTTTAGTTAAAGGACTAGTTAGATCAACTAAGGAAGAGCAAAATCTATACTCAGTTAAAAAAGGAGACATATTTTTTACTCGTACTTCAGAGATTATTGAAGAAGTCGGAATGGCTTCAGTCTGTCTAAGCAGCATTGAGCAAGCAACTTTTGCTGGTTTTTTAATCCGATTCAGACCAAATTATGATAACCAGTTAATATCAGAATATGCACGATATTATTTAG
Organism: Ornithinibacillus caprae; assembly: GCF_009728145.1. Lineage (GTDB taxonomy): Bacteria > Bacillota > Bacilli > Bacillales > Amphibacillaceae > Ornithinibacillus > Ornithinibacillus caprae. The sequence goes on from NZ_WOCA01000004.1 coordinate 163,932, forward strand.
AGTCCACATTTATAAGAGACTTTTTTGCAAAAGAAATGAATTTAGTTACTAGAGCATCTTTAAGTCAACCGTTGCTAAAAAGGCTTCCAATTATCTTACCTAATTTAAAAGAGCAAAAAAGAATAGTTTCCTATTTGGATATTCAAACAAAAAGAATTGATACTTTAATTCAAGATAAAGAAAAGGTAATCATAGAACTGCAAAAATATAAAAAATCTCTCACCTATGAATATGTAACAGGTAAAAAAGAAGTATGAGAGGGGTATGAGATGTGCTTGAAAACAAAGAAAAGCGATTCGAAAGTGATATTGAAACTATCTTAACTAATGTAGGCGGTTGGGAGTCTGTAGCCTTCAAAAATACAAACTATGATTCGCAACAAGGGTTGGATGTTTCTATATTATTATCTTTTATCCGTGAAACACAACCAAAAGCATGGAAACGTTACGAAAAGATTTACCGTGAAGATGCAAAAACAAGGTTTTTAAAACGATTTAATGAAGAAGTTAATACACATGGTCTTTTGCATGTCCTTCGAAAAGGGATTAAAGATCGTGGTGTGTCTTTTAAAGTTGTTTATTTTCGACCAGTTTCTTCTTTAAGCTATGAGAATATTAAACAATTTGAAGCAAACCGTTTTCAATGTATTCGTCAGTTTGCATACAGTAGCAAAAGCCGAAACACAATTGATATGGTATTGGCCGTAAATGGTATTCCTCTTGTCGCTTTAGAATTAAAAAATCAATATACAGGACAAAATGTTGAACATGCAAAAGTACAATTTGAAACTAATCGTGATCCAAGTGAAATTGTTTTTCAATTTAATAAACGCTTTTTAGTTTATTTTGCTGTTGATCACTTTGAAGTATATATGACAACCAAACTAGAAAAAAACCAAACATACTTCTTACCATTTAATCAAGGGTCAAATGGTGCTGGAGAAGTTGGTGGAAAAGGAAATCCACATAATGCAGCTGGATACCCTACTGCATATTTATGGGAACAAGTTCTACATCGTAATCAATTGATGGATATTATTGAACGATTTATGAATTTTGAAGTAAAAAAGAATATATTAATATTCCCACGCTACCATCAATTGGATGTCGTAAATAAGCTTGTAGAAGATGTAGCAGAGCGGGGTTCAGGGAAGAATTATCTCATTCAACATTCTGCAGGTTCGGGAAAGTCGAATAGTATTGCATGGTTAGCGTATCATTTAGCTTCTTTACATGATAGAGGGAACAATCCAATTTATTCATCAATTATAATCGTGACAGACCGGACAGTGTTAGATCGACAGTTACAAGACACGATTACAAGTTTTGAACATACAATAGGACAAGTAGAAACAATTGGTGACAATAAATCGTCTCAAGACTTAAAGAATGCAATTAACGATAAAAAGAAAATCATTATTACAACACTACAAAAGTTCCCTGTCATTTATCAAGAAGTAGATGCGGTAGAAGGAAGAAGGTTTGCGGTAATAGTCGATGAAGCACATTCTTCGCAAACTGGAAGAAGCGCACAAAAGCTAAAAGAAGCACTTGCAGATAAAGAAGCATCTCTTAAAGAATTCCAAGAGATTGAAGAGGGTATTGAAAGTCAAACATTAGATGACCAAGACCAACTTGTTAAAACGTTATTATCACAAGGACAACATTATAATTTAAGCTTCTTTGCTTTCACAGCTACTCCGAAAGAGAAAACAATTGAAATGTTTGGTACAAAACAAGCTGATGGAAGCTTTAGGCCATTCCATATTTATAGTATGAGACAAGCGATTGAAGAAAGATTTATCTTAGATGTATTAAAAAACTATATGACGTATAAAACTTCTTATCGAATTGCAAAAGAAATTGAAGAAAATCCTGAGCTACCAAAAACTGAAGCGGTACGAGCTATTGCACGTTATCAATCGTTTCATCCTTGGGTATTAAGGCAAAAAGCCGAAGTTATGGTCGAACAGTTTAGAGCGGTAACTAAAAAGGCTATTGGTGGTAGGGCTAAGGCAATGATTGTTACTCCGTCCCGATTACATGCTGTTCGATATATGAAAGAATTTAAAGATTACATTCAAGAGAAAGGCTATAAAGACCTTGATGTTCTTGTTGCTTTTTCAGGTTCCGTTACAGACGATGACAGAGAATATACAGAGTCGAATATGAACGTAACAAAAGATGGCGAACGTGTTAAAGAGAATCAATTAAAAGAAACATTCCATGGGGATGATTTTAACTTATTGATAGTAGCAGAAAAATATCAAACCGGTTTTGATGAGCCGCTACTTCACACGATGTTTGTCGATAAAAAATTACGTGGAGTAAAGGCAGTACAGACACTTTCCCGTTTAAACAGAACCATGCAAGGGAAGAAAGATACATTTGTTTTAGACTTTGTTAATACTGAGGAAGAAATATTAGACGCGTTCCAGCCTTTTTACGAAGCGACAACGCTAAAAGAAGAAGTAAATCTAAATTTAATTTACGATACGCAAAGTAAATTACGTAAATTTGCTCTTTACAATGATGATGATATAGCACAAGTAATGAAACTAGTGAAACAAGCTCAAAAGAAACAAGATGAACGTTTATTAGGTCGCTTGTCCAGTTTATTCAAACCTGTAATTCAGCGTTACGAAGACTTACCAGAAGATACACAATATGAATTCAGAGTAACATTACGAAACTTCGGTAAATGGTATAACTATGTCGCGCAGCTAGATCGTACATTTGATATGGAATTATTAGAAGAAAATATTTATACGAGTTATTTATTGAAATTTATTCCTAAAGTAAAGCGTGAAAAAGTAGATATCGCAGATAAAGTGAAACTTGAATATTATAAGCTTCAAAAAGACTTCGAAGGCGATATTATGCTAGTTGCTGAAAATGAAGAAGGTGGCGAATTAAAGCATCCCGAAGAATTTAATGCAAATGTAAAACCGGTTGAAGAACGTGATTCGTTAGAAGAGATTATTCACCGAATTAACGAGCGGTTCCCAGATGATTTCTCACCACATGATAGAGTTATAGTAGAAACATTGCATAAGGCATTTACAGAAGAACGAGATGCAAAAATAGTAAATATGGCTAAAAATAATAGCCAAGAAATGTTTGAAAATAGCTTATTTAAAGACGTATTCCTTGATCGAGTAATGGATGAGTACACGAAGAATACAGAAGCTTATCAACGATTAATTGGAGCTGACGATTCCTACTTTAAAACTGTCTATGCATTTATTGCTGCGGATGTTTATAAGACATTGCGGTCAGAAGTGTAATTTGAATGGGTTAACACAAATTTAATTAGAAAGAATTAATAATCTATGACAGAATTTCTACCACTGCCATTTATAAACCTCATGAATGAAATTAAAATATTTATTTATTACATTACTTTATAAAAACTTTTGAAATAAGAAGGAGGGACTCTGTTTGTCTAGACTAAATAGAATTCAAAATGAAATTAAACAATTAGAAGGTGGCCGATTTCAGAAATTGTGTGATATGTACCTTTATCGTAAATATAATTGGGAAAATATCATGTCTTTAGGTTCTATGGAAGGAACAGATAAAACAACAATAGGAGTCCCTGACACTTATTATTACGATGAAAATTCAAACAAATATATTTTGGTGATGTTTGGCACGAGAAAGGATTCAACCCAAAAACTAGAATCAGATATAAAAGAAGCAATTGAAAAGTCACTTTTGGACGAAAAAGAAATTAAAGAAATCATTTGTTGCCATACTTCTTCAAATATTAAAGTTGAAACGGATAAAAAGTTACGTTCATTGGCCTCCCCGATTAAACTGACACTGATAGGAATTGATTCATTATCCCAAGAACTATTAAAATTTGAATATCAAGATATAGTAAAAGAATTTTTAGGAATTGAACAAACTACTGAACAAGTGTGGAAGGTAAATGAATTTGTTTCTATACATGATAAGAGCAAGACTAATGCTAAGTTATCAACTCCGTTTATTGGAAACCACATTGAAATATATAGCATAATAGATAAGTTAAAAGACTATCAAATCTTTGTAATTAAGGGTGAACCCGGAACAGGAAAGACTAGACTCGCTGTAGAAATTTGTAACAAATTACAAGATGATTCTAATGTCATATCTGTTAAAAGCAATAATTTATCTGCATATCAAGATATTAAAGATGCATTAGATATCAATCGATTAAATTATTTATTTTTAGATGATGCCAATACAATAACTTCATTGAAAGCAGTTTTAGATTTATTATTGTTACCAGAGTTTGAAAATAACTTAAAAATAATAATGACGATTAGAGATTATGCTTTTAGTTATATTAAAGATCAATTAAAATCTTTTAAAGTGCAGATTTATGAGCAAAAAACTATGGACGATACCCACATTGAAAAACTTATAAAAAAGCTTTATATAGATATACCAAGTCATATGTTAACAAGGATTAAGAAAATGTCTCGATATAATCCTCGATTAGCAGTATTAGCTGTAGAGATGATTAAAGAGCAGGGTTATGAAAGTATTAATAATGGAAAAGAAATACTTGTAAATTATTATGGTCATATTATCAGTGAGAATGGGATTAGTGATAATGAAATATTAACTTTATTTGTTTTAAGTTTTTTTCAAAAGATAAAATTGGATAGAGAAGAAACCCTAATTGACTTATTAAATTTCTTTGAAATGAATTACAATAGCTTCTTAAAAAGTTTATATATTCTACATGATAAAGAGCTGTGTGATATTTTTCAGGATAGAGCTACAAAAATAAGTGACCAAAGTTTAGCAGACTATATCATAGTAGATTTTATCTCAAATACAAGAAGGATAACAATGCGTAATCTTTTTGCTATTTTTTATCCAAAGTATGAAGGTGAACTAATTAATTTAATCAATGTTATCAATCAATTCGATACTACTGAAACATGGGATGACTATCTTAAATCGGAAATTAAATATGTGTATTATGAAATACTTGAAAAAATTAATCGAGAAAAGTTTTTGAATAGTTTTGCGGTGTTATTGCCTGTAGAATCATTAGATTTTGTCTATAATAAAATTCGCTATACAGACAATGTATTGTATTCTATTTCAGATGAGGAATTTACTAAGAAAGTTAATGACTCAAATATAAATGATCCTATAATATTAATATTATGTAGGTTATCAAATAGTAATAAAATGAATGCAGCAGTTCAATTATTATTACAATATCTCAATAAAAGGCAAGATAAGGTGTTAGAAGTATTTCAAGCAATTAAGGAATTTTTCAATATTGAAAGTGAATGGAATCATTATCTATTTAAAAGAGATACCGTAATTGAATCTTTCAAGGATTTAAAGGGCAAATCAAAGATTGCATCATTTTTATTTATTAAAGTCTCTGAGGAATATTTAAAGTATTCAGGTGAGAAAACTTCTTGGGATGGTAAGAACTTTTCAATTCAAAGATACAGTCTGGTTGATGGAGAGTACCTAATTAATCACCATAGACAAGTTTTAGATTTACTTTTACAAATCTACCGAGAAAATGATGAAGACATAAAGAATATGATTGAGACGTTAATTATGAATTATCCAATATATGAAGCGGAAAATGATTATATCCAAACAGTAACAACTGATTTGAAGTTTATAGAAAAAAACTTTTTTCCTAATTTAGAAAAACTAACTATGAGGCAAGAAAATATTGTTTCAAAGCTCAAATTGGAGGGGGTAAATTTAAAATTAAGTTACATACCATTTTCAAATTATGTTCAATCATCTAGACAAATGTTATATAATGCTTTAATCGCTAGAGAAGCAAAATTCACTCTACTACAGTTAGGATATGATGAATATGAAGAGATTAGATTGAACAAATTGATAGAAACAATGGAAAGATATAAAGGAAATTATATAAAGATGTTTAACCAAATTGGTGACTTTATTAATGATTCAATAATGAAGAATAAGGAAAGGGAGATAGAAGAATCTTTATTTCTAGTGTTTTCAAATTTAAATAAAGATAAAAGAGTAGACCTTTTAAGAGGCTTGTTTCAAAGTAACTATTCAATAAAATTATATCACCCAAAATATTTCATGGAAAAATTAGATTATAATGATGGTGTCAAACTATTAGAATATACAAATGAAGATTCAAAAGAGAAATGGAAATTAGCTAATTTGTTGACAAATAAATATATAGATGATGATCAACTTTATGAGATTCATCATTTCATTAATGATAATGAGAAGAGCAAGTTGTTATCTGATTACTCTATTCTAGAGTTTGGAAACTTCATAAATAGAGATGAAAATATTATAAATAAATTATATGGATACTATGAAAGCGGAATCCTTCCAAATAACTTTTTTATACCTTATTTTATTAATGAAGAAAAGGCAAAAATGATTGTAGATTTGGTCGGAGAAACAATTATTAGAAAGATATATTTAAACGGTTTATCTGAGCAAATAGACCGAAGAGGAATTTTATTTAAGATGGTAATAGATGATACATTTGTTTATAATTTTTTAGTTAGATTACATTCGAATGTTTCTATTTTTCTTATTGATAAATACGGATATCATTTAGATTTTATTTGGAGAAATGAGAATAGCGAAGAAGCAATTAAATTATATATCAATCATTTAATTGATGAGAATAAGCTTATATATGTAGGGGTTGATCCAACTCTAAAGAAGTTATTTGAAAAAAATATTAATAAGTCAAAGTTGTTCATTGAAAATGAAATTATGAATTCCAATAGTGAAAAATATATTGTAAATGTTATGAACTTAGCAACAGAAATATTCAGTGAAAAAGTACTTCTTGAATTTTATAATATACTTAGGGATAAACGAATTGGCAAAGAGGCCTTTGAAAGTATGAATTTTATAAAATTGTCTAAAAGTTGGTCGGGCAGTCTTGTACCTCTTCTTGATCAGGAAATTGAATTTTTGGATAGTCTCTTAGAAATATTTAATGGTATAACATTTATACCGCATAGTTCAATCCTTATGAAGAGGCGAGATTACAAACAAAAAGCAAAAGAAAAGGAATTGCTTAATGATTATTTAGATGAGATGTAATTCGATGAAATAATTATGATACTTTACAGTCAATTTTTTGTAGCTTTAGCATAGTTAACAAAGTGGGGGTAAGTTGATTTGAGTAGGAGGGTAAAATTTTTTGCGACTAATGACCTAGCGTGTGGACCTAATCTAAGAAAAAGTGAAAAGGTTATACAGGAATACGAAAAAGGAAAAGAAGTAAACGATATTAACGATATTATTGAGCTTAACAATATTAAGAAGTATTTTGATAATAAAATATACCTTTTAGAATGGGAATCTGAAGAAATTGAACGGTATGAGTCTTTCATTAAATCATCTTATAGTGAAATTGCAATATATATAAAATCCATTAATGAAGATAATTTCCAAGATTATTATTGTACAGTAGATAAAGATTATATTGATGAATATTGGGAGTTAATTGATAGATTCAAAGCTTATGAAAGTATTACTAAGGAGTTCTTTAAGGAATTTATAATTAATTTTAAAATACCCGTTTATAAATTATTAAAGCATAAAAACATTGTAAGATATTATGAAGAAATAATTAGAGAATGTTTGCTAATAAATCCTTCATCTGCAGAAATATTATTGGACCATTTTGAAATGGAACACATTTCTGAAAGGGCCCCTATATATATTCCAAAGAAGTTAAGCACACTAGATAAAGAAAGAATTATTATTAATTATATTGAAGGTAATAATCCAAATTTGAATTATCTGCAGCTTATATCGAATATACAAAGCAGTAAAGATAAACTAGATATTTCGCCAAAAACTTTGCTGAAAGCAAAAAGAAAAGCAGAGGAATTAGAAGCAGAACTCTTTCAGAATAACTCTGGGGTTTTAATGGAAACATCTGTTTTATTTACTAGTTCACAGGAAGAAGAGTATAAAGTAAAGATAGAGAATTCATCAGTAACTGCTACATATAGCAAAGAATGGATTGAAGAAAATAAAGATTATCCCACTCTATTAAATAATTTCATTTATTTATTTGGATTTGTAGATTTCCAAATGAGAAGCACTCATGTTAGCAAACTGAGTAATATGGGCGTATTTGAAAGGTATCTTCTTACATCATCCAAGAATGCTTATAAAAAAGGTGTAGCATTTGAACAAATGAATTCATTATCATTACTCCAATTAATGGGTTATTACAATGTATTATTTAGCATCGGAATTAGATTAGAGGAAGTTATTGAATGGTTTTTTAAACATTACTTATCAAGTGAGTTTAATGCTCAGAATTTTAAAACCACTATGCCGTCATCAAGCTCTACAATACTTGAAAAATGTACAAATATAATGCCAACAATGGAATCTGTATTAAAGCAATTTACATTATTTGTTGATGAAGGTTATATAGATTTTGAATTGCTTGAAATTCGTTCAGAACATCTAATATACAAAAATATTCCTTCGTTAGTAGAAAAAAAGTATGCCTATGGTTATGGGAAAGAGTATGGAACTGCAACATTTTTACTTTTTTCAGATCAAAGTGGATTAGGTTATTACGAAAGGTCTAAAAAATCTTACGGTAGTTTTTATGAGTTACTTAGCAACGAAAAGTTAAGGTGGAGCGAATACCCTGAGCATGTGCATTCAAGAATAAATTGGCTGATTGAGCATAATTATTTGTCAGTAGATAAGGAAGAGTTTATTTCTATTAGTAATAAGCCATTAATTATAATCTTAAAGGAGTTATATTTTAATGAAGTCATCAGTTATTGGAAATACCCTATGAGTTTTAGAAAGATAATTGATGAATTAGAAAAGAAATATATAATTGAATTCGAAAACTCCCTTTTTTCGAGGCCAGAACAGGACTATATAGATTATTTTCTTAACAAATCAAAATTTAATAATGGATTAGATTTAAGAAATAAATATAGTCATACACAGCCTTTCATACAAGAAGATGAACAAATACACCACCAAAATTATATGACATTCTTACGTATCTTTGTTCTATTAGTAATAAAAATTAATGACGATTTTTGTATTTCTGAAGAGATAACAGAAAATAGGAAAAAGGCATTGGATTAATGATTCCAATGCCTTTTTTTGCCCCTTAAATCACCACGGTGAACCGTATCATAAGTAGATGAGGTTTTTTAAAACAGCATATTGAATTAGTCCTATTTTTATTGTTATAAAAATAGATTCTTCTTTTCTAATAATCGATTTTTGTTTCATTTATAAGCACTGTTTACCATATAACTGTCTCTTTCCATCTCCAAATACTAATTAAATAGGATACCAATGGAAGGTTTAACAACGTCATTTAAATTAATGGCATTATCTCATCATTTATTTTTTAAAATCTAGGTTAAACTCTAACTGGGTGATTATTAATTCCTCCTACTCTGTTATCCGTGGTTGAAAACATTGTATCACAAAGAATTAATATGGCCTTTCTCTATGTTCCTTTTTACACAATTATATAGCTTAATATGGAACTAGGGTCTCCTTGCCCCACAAGCAGTTCTATCTATATAATTAAATTATAGTAAATTTTTTAAAATTCTAAGCGCAATACACATTCTTTCTAAATAAAAAAAGAAAAATTGTACGGGACTAGGCCCCCTGAACTTCTCGTGGAGGTGATTTTTGGATTGGATTATTTGGATAAGGTTCAAGAATTCAGTGATTATGTAGAAGCGCATGTTGAGGATGAAATGAATTTCGATCACGTAATTAACCAACTGTATTTTTCAAAATATCACTTCTATCGTGTGTTTAAGGCAGTTGTTGGACTGCCAGTTCAAGAATATGTGAAGAGACGAAAATTAGCCAAGGCAGCGGAATGTCTCCTCCATTCAAAGGATAGTATTCTCACCATTGCCTTTCAGTTTGGTTTTCAATCCCAAGAAGTGTTCACCAGGAACTTCAAAAAAATCTATGGTATTCCTCCTGGGAAATATAGAAAAGCTCCGATTCCACTCAGAAGTATCGATCGAATAAACGTGGAATCTATTAGACTGAATATGAAGTTGGCTAAAGGCAAAGTGAAAGTAAATGAGAAACTTGAAATGATAAATCGATTAATGTTGGTTGGCGTTGTTAATCAAGTAAGCGATCCAGATCCATTTTCTATTATCGATAGAATGACAAATTTTTTCACCGAGGCGCATCTAGTTCCAAACAATCTAAATGAAAACGTCTATCGCGTCTGCTTTGATATCGACAACACAAAAGAAGTGGCGACATTCCAAGAACTCATTGCGATTGAAGTCAGTGACCTGAGTCAAATTCCTGATGGGATGGTGGGGAAGGTGATCGACAATGTCCATGTTGTTACTTATACACATCAGGGAAAATTGTTTAAAGATGAGGATGGTAAAATAATAGATACATATCATTTCATCTATCAATATCGAATTCCGCTACTGAAGGCAACATTAACGAGTGACTATATCATCGAAAAGTATGGGAAGGACTTTAAAGGACCGTATGAGGATGATGCTCATATGGACATATCCTTGTCGATTATTCCTGAAAGTAGCAACCAGAATCAATAAATTCTACGCCTTGCAAAGTATAGTTAATGGAGAAAGTAACGTTAGCTTAAAAAACATGGTGGAGGGATGCGGGAATGTGTACAACATTTACATTTCAGAAAGAGAAAGCATTTGTATTAGGACAGAATTATGATTTTTATTATGGTCACGGACTTATTGTTGTAAGTCCGAGGGGATTGAAGAAATATTCAATAACGAGAGGAGGTTCCCCAAGAATCACGTGGATCTCGAATTATGGTAGTGTGACATTCACTCAATTTGGCAGAGAGCTTCCGATGAGTGGCATGAATGAAAAAGGATTGACGATTGCCATGATGCATCAGGAAGATGGCAGGCTTCCTTCAGAGGATGACCGTCCTGGATTGAACGAACTACAGTGGATTCAATATCAGTTGGATCAATACCAGTCAGTTGAAGAAGTGGTGGAGCATTTGGAAGAGTTCAGGTTGGAAAAATCAGTATATGAGCTACATTACACGATAGCTGATGCAACAGGGAAAACGGTGCTAATCGACTTTATTGATGGTGCATGCCATGTGACAGGTGATGCTGAATACTATACGATGACCAATACTAGTTATGAAAAATCAGTTGCGTATGCGAACCAGTTTGAGGATTTTCCAATTGAGAATTTATCAAATAAAGCGACCTCTCTCGATCGTTTTACTTTAGTATATCGGTTAGTAAAAGATATTCATGCTCAATCTGCTATTGGTAGTCCGATTCAAAAAGCATTTGAACTACTAGATAAAGTAGCAGTGAAACCCACGGCGCAAACACAATGGGATTGGGTTGGAAACGGGGTTCCACCAACCTTTACGTACTGGAGTATCGTTTTCAATATCACTAATCAAACCATTTTCTATAGGGATTTGCAAAATCATGAAATTCGATCCATTCATCTCAAAGACTTTTCGTTTCATAGTAGTGGTGAAGTACTGGCATTGGCTTTAGATAATAAAGATTCTGGTAGGATTTCAAATCAGTTTCAACCATATCAGACAGAAGATAATGAGCGGATTATCTTAAAAAGCTATGAGCCAATTAGTGATCTTTTTCCTCCTAATGAACAGAGGGAGCTGATAACCTATCCCGATTCATTCAAGAGAGTTTTTGTTGAGGAAAATTAAATAGGTAGAAGGGGCAGTTCTTATGTTTTTTATCGACATAGAGGATGCCTCTTCTCTTTTTCGCTTAACAGGTAAAATGGGTGGTTGCGCTCAGATGCTGCGGCTTTGATCTGTATGTTCATTGACATAATAGAAAACCACAGATCACTAAACCATTTGCCCTGAATTCTGATCTGAGGTATAAGTTGATTATTCACGAATACACTAGACGGTTGAAGTTCCACTAAATGTTGATTTCAGCATATCATTTCCATTCCAAGATACCATTTAAATCCTGATAAATAGAACGTGGTTTCAGATTTAATTCCTCGATTGGTGAATTTTCCCGGTTTATCCAAGCTGTTTTAAATCCAAAACTTCTCGCACCTGAAATATCCCACCCATTTGATGACATGAATAGCACCTCTTCACGTTCTACACCTAGAACATTTAATGCATAGGTATAGGAGGCGGGTGTTGGTTTAAATTGTTTGATATCATCAACACTAATGATTTCATCAAAAAATGGTTCTAAGCCGGAATTTTGAATTAGGGGCTCTAACATATCTCGTGATCCGTTTGATATTACAGCGAGTTTTTTGTGTTTCATTTGCTTTAGAACAGATTTCACTTCTTGATAAGGAGATAGATTTTTATATGCTTCTAATAAAAGCTGGAGATTATCGTTATCATAATCATGATTAAGTTTTTTAAGAGTATATCTTAATGAGTCCAGTGTAATATTAATAAATGGTTCATATTGCCCCATCATCTGACGTAAAAAAGAATACTCAAGTTGTTTTTGATGCCACAGGATACTGATTTCCTTCCCTTTATCCTTAAAAAGTTCATTACACTTTTCCTCTACGGAATGAACATCAACTAAAGTTCCATAAACGTCAAATAGCAGTGCTTTAATTGTAGAATTCATATTTCCTATTCTCCTTCTCATTAAAGATCGATTAGTTATGAAGTATTTTTAATTCTCTGTCAACTATTATTCTATCTTATTATGATAATAATGCAATACTTGATTGGGATTTATATGTAAAAAAATATTTGTGTGCTGCTGATTCAAAAGCGTTTAAGGATAACATCGCATGAGCAGCCATCAAATCTATAGAGTTACTGTATAGGGTTGTTTCTTCACGCACGATGCTGTTAGCATTCACTAGATGTGACACAGCTATGGCGGGATAGTCGTATAAATCAAACGCAGCCAACCGGCTAATAATGAAAATTCAGGATGCAAAGGTTTGAAAAAAATGTAAAAGGCCTATGATACTAAAAGATCCTCGATCATAACAACTAGCCATCCTAGAATCTCTAGTTCAAACCAGGCGCCTGATTCTTGGATGTTTTTGAGTGTCTGCATTGCGTCTCCATTTACGAGTAATGTTCTGTGTGCATAACCATAAGTGAAGGCTGCTGCAATGGCCATGATGAACAAGTAAACTCCTGCTTTGTATCGTTTGAATCCAATGCCTTTACAGGAGATTGACAATTGGTTCGAGCCGTATAGACAATTTTGGTCGAATAAGCTGGATGATTTGGAGAGACATCCTGACCAAGAGGAGTAATGCCGAAAAGCACTATGAGGAGGAAAAGCATGTTAGCCGTTCTGCAACAAACCAAGGATGGATATGTGGCTCGTTTTGAGCGTCATCTAAAGCATTCAGTTGAGAAAGTGTGGTCATCACTTACAGAAAATGACAAGTTGAAGAAATGGTTTTCCGATTTGCAAGTAGATGACCTCCGCGAAGGCGGACTATTAAGTTTGACATGCAAAACGGTACATTCGAGGAACTGAAAATAATCGAACTCAAATTGTATTCGGTATTGGAATATACTTGGGGAGATGATCAAGTTCGATTTGAACTGTATCCTGAATCTGATGGGTGTCGATTGGTCCTGATTGTAAAGATCAACAAAATTACCAGTCACACACCAAAAGATCTTGCGGGCTGGCATGTATGTTTGAATTTAATCCAAGCGTTGTTAGATGAACAATCGTTTGGCTCACGTAAAAACGAATGGGAAAAATGGTACAAAGAGTACGCTCAAAGTATTGACAAATTGAATAAAAGTTAGATATTCACAAAACCCCGTTGCATCGCAGCGGGGTTGCTTGTTATAGTGGAGTATTAATTCTGCTGCTTTACCACTGAATTTCCCAGAGCCGTATCATAAATAGTGGTAATAGGATGAAGAATCATTCTATTACCTTTATGTCTATTATAATTATCTTCCTAACGTCTAGCCTCTCAAAAAATTAAATTGAGTTAATATTAAGACGTAAAATGGTATAGATTTTATTCTTTACAATAAAAAGGTAGATAACATCAATACACACGAAGTTGGGTTATCTGCCAAAACAATGGTAAAATGCAGATGTATTACTAAAGGAAATTTCTTGATATTTTGACTCTTAATTCTTACAACCGTTTTTGTCACAAGTTATTTTACTGCTAGTATTTACCCAATGACTAGAGTGTTCTGTGGTATTAAATCCGCAACCAGTTGTTCCACCTTTTGCGCCACTGTGTACAATTCCAGTTGGTAAATGTTTAACTGCCATTTTATCACCTCCAAAAATTTCCAATATTATATATACTATTATTCTACATAAATCGTCATATCCCTTCTTTTTTATTAAAACTCTTCCATTCACATTGGTAATATTTAATATACTAAAAGCATAGATGGTAGATGAATCTTTTTATAGTTATAGATTCTTCGCTCCTGGATAGTAAATTAATGCTTGGCTTCTGAAACCGAAATGAATGAAAAGGGCAACTATGATAATATATAAAGAAAAAATTAATTCATTCCTCAATATGTTATATACGGAATTATTATCAATAGGTGGGATCTAACCTTGAACATAGAAATGCATTTAATCCTAGTAAAAAACGAGGATAAAACAGAACAAATTGACTCCTATAAAATTAACAATGGTATATGGAAAATTAAGTACCATAATACAAACAAAGAATATCCATATAAAAAAGAAGACGTCCGATTTCTTAGTGAACCCAAATCTATTGACCCTAAAATAAATATAGTATATGCGAATGACCAACCAATTTCAGGCATTAATAAAATACTGGATTTTGGTTCACATATTAGAATTATATTTAACAGTGGATTTAAAAAGATATATAAAAGTTCGGAAATTGCTATAGAAAAAACCTCTTTAAGTAATGCAAGAGAAGGAAACACCTTTGAATATTTAAAAACACTAGCAAACGCTGTTAGCATAAAACTTGATGGAGATGTGTCCTTTTTAAGAAAACAGTATAATAACCTCACTCAGATCAGTCCACGAA
The DNA here is from genome assembly GCF_009728145.1 of Ornithinibacillus caprae. GTDB lineage: Bacteria > Bacillota > Bacilli > Bacillales > Amphibacillaceae > Ornithinibacillus > Ornithinibacillus caprae. The sequence continues at coordinate 178,964 of NZ_WOCA01000004.1, forward strand.
GTGTTTTATCAGCCTATTTAGGAAAGAAAAATCTAATAACCCATACCAAACAGCAACAGATTATTTTTCCATTTGGATTTAATGCTAGTCAAAAGGCAGCTACCGAAAAGACGATGACAAGTCAACTTAGTATGATTGAAGGGCCACCAGGTACAGGTAAGACTCAAACCATTCTCAATATCATAGCAAATGCAGTAATCAATAATAAGACGGTTGCCATTGTATCCAATAACAACTCTGCAACAGAAAATGTAATGGAGAAACTACGTAAATATGGAATTGATTTTATTGCTGCTTATTTAGGGAATAAGGATAACCAGAAAAAGTTCTTCTCTGAACAGAATAGGACTTATCCTAATATGAGTGATTGGGTTATGGAGGAGGAAGAAATTCAATCCATTAAAACATATCTTCATGAAGAGCAGCTTAAGTTAAACGATGTGCTGGAGAGCCAAAATAGACGAGCCATTCTAAAAAGGAACTATCTGCGCTTCAAACCGAGTATAGTTACTTTGAAGATTACTATTCTGAATCAGGTTATCCGGAGTTTGATATAAAAACACTGTTTCCATTAAATGCAGATAAACTATTACAGATGATAGTAAAGTATAAACAACAAATTAAACTAGGGAAAATTAAATTTAGTAACAAATTACAGAATCTATTTGTTTATGGAATATATAATTTTAAAATCTATAATTCTTTACCCGAATTAGTCATTACACACTTACAAAAGAAGTATTATGACTTAAAGTCAAAAGAATTAAAGGACGAAATCGCTTTTTTAGATAACAAGCTAGAAAATTATAATTTTGAAAGTGCGATGAAGGAATATAGAGACCAATCTATGCGATTGTTTAAGGCAAGTTTGGGTAAGCGTTTTGGACGGGGTGGTTCTAGAACCACATTTAATACTAATTCACTTTGGAAGGATTTTGATCGTTTTATCAAAGAATATCCTGTTATCCTAAGTACAACGCATTCATTGCGTAATTGCGCTGCTAATAATTATTTATTTGATTATGTATTAGTTGATGAGGCCTCCCAGGTAGATATTGTAACGGGAGCTTTAGCTCTATCATGTGCAAAAAATGCAGTGATTGTTGGCGATGAAAAACAGCTTCCAAATGTAGTACCAGACGAAGTTAGGGGGAAAACTACAAAAGTTTTTAACGCGTTTCAACTTGATGAGGCATAAAATTATTCAAACCATAGTTTACTATCCTCAATTGAAACGTTATTTAGTGAGTTGCCTAAGACATTGTTAAAAGAGCATTATCGTTGTCACCCTAAGATTATAAACTATTGCAATCAAAAATTTTATAATAATGAGCTAGTCATTTTAACTGATGCTGAGGACCGTGAATACCCCTTAACTTTAATCAAAACAGTAAAGGGAAATCATGCAAGAGGTACCATGAACCAAAGGCAAATTGATGTAATTACGAAAGAAATAATCCCAGAGCTTGGTGAAAATGAATCCATTGGGATAATAGCGCCATTTCGGTTACAAGCGGATAAAATACAAAAGGTTACAAGTGATAGCAGTATTGAAGCGGATACCGTGCATAAGTTCCAAGGCAGGGAAAAAGATATTATCATTTTATCCACCGTTTCTAATCAAATAAACGCTAATGATTTTGCGGATAACTCAAATCTGATAAATGTAGCGGTTTCGCGAGCGGTCAAAAAATTAATTGTAGTAGTTGCTGAGGGTAGTGAAGAATGGCATGGAACTAATATTAGCGATTTAATAAGGTATATTAAATACAATAATTACGAGATAAAAGATAGCCAAATCCATTCCGTATTCGATCTTCTTTATAGTAGCTATTCAGATCAATTAATGAAGGTTATGAAAAATAGTAAAAAAGTTTCCGAGCATATATCGGAAGTATTAATAAATAATGTGATTGAAAAAGTATTGAGAGAAAAGCCGTTTCAGACACTTGACTATGTTCTACATCAACCGTTAAGAATGCTAGTGAAAAATACAGAAATACTGACGGAAGAGGAACGGAAATATGCTATGAATATCTTAACGCATACGGACTTTGTTATCTTTAATAAAATGAATAAGATGCCAGTATTAGTAGTTGAAGTAGATGGACATGCGTTCCATGCAAATAATCCAAAACAACTTAAGAGAGATGAGATGAAAGATAATATATTACGAAAGTATCATATTCCTATTGTGAGATTGAAGACGACTGGGAGTGGGGAAGAAGAGGTCATTCGTAATAAACTATTGGGCATTTTGAAATAAAATTAGAAAATAAGTTTATATATATATCGGACGAAATTTAAAAATCATTTTAATTTGTCGAATATTATGATATTATGTAGATGAAAAAATACAATAAATCATCTTTTTAGGGCATGACAACAAGGGTAAAACTTGTCATGCCTTTTTGTTATTTTGTTTATTATTAATATGTTTGGAGGAGTTTCGATGGGAAGACAAATGTATGAGATAGAGATCAGGCATGATGGGTTAAATAAATATAGGTTAATAAAAGGATCTGACCCTTATGTTGTAAGGCAAAAAGCAAGATACCAGGAATTGCAATGGGATGAAATGTGGAAGAAAAAACTAGAAACCCAATTAAAAAAAGAAGAAAGAGAGGCTACCACTAGAGAGAAGGAGGCTAAAAAGGCATTAGCATTACAGTTAACGAGTGAAGCGGAAGAGAAGATTGGAGAACTAGAAGGTATTTTAAGGCTTACCCTTGAAGTAGATGATGCAATAGACTGGGAGAATTTAAAGGATTATACGGAATTTGGTGAGCCTAAACCAATTGAAATAGAACTTATACCTCTACCAGATAAACCGGAAGAGGAGAGCGTAAAATATATCCCTAAATTAAATATTATAGATATTCTTTTTAAGGCTAGTAAAAATAAAAAAATATTAAATATGAAAAAGTTATATGAAGAGGACTTGAAAAAATGGGAAATTGAGGTTGAAGAGATTAACCGTGAAAACCAGGATATTACAGTTCAAAATGCAGCAAACTTAAAGGCTTGGTTAGAAAAAGAAGCAGAATTTAAAAGAGAACAAGAAGAGAAAAATAAGGCGATTGACAATCAGATACATAATTATGAAAAAGGTTTACCATCAGCAATTGTAGACTATTGTGATATGGTCTTATCTAATTCAAGATATCCAGATTATTTTCCTCAGGAATATGATGTTGATTATAATCCGAACAATAAAGTATTAATTGTTGATTATTCATTGCCTGCTCCGGATAATTTACCAACTGTAAAAGATGTAAAATATATTCAATCAAGGGATGAATTTAAAGAGTCATATTTATCAGCAGCTGCTATTAATAAGATATATGATCGTATGCTTTATCAAATAACACTACGTTCTATACACGAGTTGTTTGAAGCGGATGTGGCAAATTACATTAATTCAATTGTGTTTAATGGATGGGTTGAATCTATTGATAAGGCATTAGGTAATAAAGTGAACTCATGTATTTTATCTATACAAGTATCGAAAGAAGAGTTTATGAAAGTCAATTTATCACAGGTTGATCCTAAGCTTTGCTTTAAGAACTTTAAGGGAATTGGAAGCAGCAAATTGAATAGTCTTATGCCGATAGCGCCAATTATTACAATAAACCGTGATGATCCACGCTTTGTTTCATCGTATGATGTGACAGACTCATTAGATGAGACTAACAATATTGCAGCCATGGATTGGCAAGAATTTGAGCACTTAATAAGAGAAATCTTTGAAAAGGAGTTCAATCAATCTGGTGGTGAAGTAAAGATTACTAGAGCTAGTAGAGACGGAGGAGTAGATGCGGTTGCATTCGATCCTGATCCTATCAGAGGCGGGAAAATTGTGATTCAAGCAAAACGATATACTAACGTAGTGGGGGTTTCAGCTGTCAGAGACTTATATGGAACCGTAATGAATGAAGGTGCAACTAAGGGAATATTAGTTTCTACTGCAGATTATGGACCTGATGCATACAGTTTTGCTAAAGATAAGCCACTTACTTTGATTAATGGTAATAATTTATTGCACCTATTACAGAAGCATGGTCATAGGGCGAAGATAGATTTGAAGGAAGCGAAGAAAGTAATTAAAGAAAGAGAAAATAACATTGGGTAATAAATGAAAAGGGGGATTCTATGTGTTGCAAAATAGAATCGATGAATTAGATAGTGCGATTTTAGATATAAAGGGAGAATTAGTATTTGTGACAGGATTCATGCGTGAGGAAATGGTGGAATTACATCTTATTAAAGGGAAAGATTGTTGGAGTTCAAAAGGCTTATATGACTATCAAGAGTTGGAATATCATAATATAAAAAATAATGCACTAATAATAGTAAGAGAAAATGGAAAAGAGATTAATAGATATCAGTATAAACCGGTCTATAAAGATACCATTCAATATAAAAATAAAAATGGTAAAAATCTTTCTATCACTTTTACGATAAGAAAAAGTTCATTTAGTGAACATTACCATCTTCTATCTGATAGAACTTCAATAATTTTTGATAGAAAAGATGAACTGGATAACTACCTATTAGATGAATATGGGATTCGCTGTACTTATAATTAGGAGTTAAGGATTAAGAGGGGGGAAATGATTGATAATGGATAATATGATTTTATTGGACATTGAGACTGGTGATTTTGATGTGGACTCCGGAATATATGAATTAGCAGTATTGGTAATTAAGGATGGTAGAATAATTCAAAGTGAACATATTGCGGAAGTATATGATGAAAGGATTCGTCATCTAGGAATGGGGGAAGGGTACAAGAATATATCTGAAAACCAAGTAATGCAGGAGCGTTTCCAACATATAATCAATACATATCAATTCCCCATAGTAGCTCATAATGTTTCTTTTGATAGAAAATTTCTCGTTCATTATGGTTGGTTGGAAGAGAATTACGAATGTTACGATTCCGTGCGAGCTATCAAGTATGCTAATCCTAATTTGTTTTCTTATTCATTAGAATATCTACTAAATTATTATGATATTGATCTTCCTTTAACTCATATTGCAATAGATGATGTTTACGCGCTTTTTGAGGTGATTAAAAAGGTTGATCCTAAAAAGTGGATACCTTTATACAAAGTTCCTCCCAAAAAATTTAATAAATTTGTTGAAGCCACCGCTAATGTAGAAGGAGAAAGTTTAGTTTTTCAAGGAAGAAGATTAGTGTTTACGGGTGCAAGTCCCTTTCCTAGAATCCTAATGAAAGAAATAGCAGCAAAGTGTGGTGCAATCGTAACGGGAAACGTATCGTCTAAAACAGATTTATTGATTTGTGGAGAAAAGCCAGGTAGTAAGTTAGAAAAAGCTAGGGAGTTAGATATTGAAATACAGACAGATGAATGGTTTATAGATGCTGTATCAAAGGATTTAAATTTAGAGACGGCTACTTTAACTCGGCAAAGTGTTGCTGCAACCAAGGAAACTAGATATGAAAAAATAACTTATACTAAGATTCCTGAATTAAGAGGGAAATTTGTTAATATAGCATTGCTACCATTTAGGATACAAAAGAAAGTGGAAGATATTCTTATTAATCATATGGAGGTAGCTGGTATAAATAGAGGAACTAATGGTTATAAGGTGGATTTTATTATTCATTCAGACGATAGAGAGTATGTTCTTTTAGGAAAGGCTAAGGAAATGCAAATAATTGCTATTCCATTGTCCAAGTTTAATAGAATGATTTTGAGTTAGTAATGAATGAGGAAGTTACTTTTCCATTATGTCATCGAAACGATGGAACAATTTAACATTAGGAGTTATACTAATTGTCGAAGATCAAGACATTTGCATGGGGGAAAATAGGTGCTCGTATTGTATCTCTATCTCAGGTACCATTAATTCACCGATGGGAAGACAAGAAGCTTCTCAGCAAAATACCAAGAGTCAGACCCTTGGCAATAAGATTCTTTTCTATAAGAACAGAAAGTTAAACTTACTAGTTCTTGGGAGTAATACAGAAATAAGTGATAATGACAATTTTTCTAGTGTTTATAAGTTCAAAAATAATGATCTTTCAGTAATTAATAATAAAGGCATTGGTCACAGTTAACCAATGTCTCATTTTTTGCCTCTTAAATAACCACGATGAACCGCATCACAACTAGATACGTTTTTTATAAATTCACCAAGCAAATCAAGTTAACGAATGTAAGAAAAAATTCTATTAACAAGAATATAACTTTAAATTGGCTATCCTACTACAACCTTCACCACCTACCACTCCAGTACTAGCCCTTCATGTTTCATTAAACCCCATAATAATATGTTATAATCCACCTATAATATGGAGGGTAAGTTTGTTTTTTTTGAATGATTTTAAATAAAAAGGTGAGTATGATGAGTACAAATATTTTAGTGGTAGACGATGAAAAGGAAATTGCAGACTTAGTGAAATTATATCTTACTAATGAAGGATACACTGTTACGGTACTGCATTCAGGAAAAGAAGCACTTGAAAATATAACGGTTAAGCAATATGATCTCGCTATACTGGATATAATGCTTCCAGATGTTAGTGGATTTACGATATGCCAAAAAATCCGCGAGACGCATCATTATCCAGTTATCATGCTAACCGCTAAGGTGGAGGACATGGACAAGATTAATGGTCTTACACTTGGTGCTGACGATTATATTACGAAGCCATTTAATCCACTAGAAATGGTGGCACGGACGAAAGCTCAGTTAAGGCGTTATAAACGGTACAATGTGAATGGTTCCACGGAGGAAGAAGATTCAGGTCGTGTTAAAGAATATGATTTCGCTGGACTTACTATCAATAAAGATACTCGCAAATGTACCCTGAATGGAAAACAGTTAACATTGACTCCTATCGAGTTTTCAATTTTATGGTATTTGTGTGAGAACAGAGGAAAGGTAGTATCGTCGGAAGCTCTATTTGAAGCAGTGTGGGGAGAAAAATATATAGATAACAATAATACAGTAATGGCTCATATTGGAAGACTTCGAGAAAAAATGAACGAACCATCGAGAAAGCCGAGATATATTAAAACTGTGTGGGGGGTTGGCTACACGATTGAGTAAGGAAAAGAATAGTCTCTCAGGACAAGCACTAACAAAAACAATTTTTACTCGCTTGTTTATCACAGTAGTCTTGTTTACGGTAGTGTTAGGTATTGTTGTTTTAATATCTAGTTATATCATAACTAGATTTACCTGGTATGAAGGTGATTTTTTATATGAATTCCTTCTTCAAATTTACAACATTAGATTCCCCATTCTAATAATATGTTGGCTAATTGGGTTTATTATTATCATCCTTATCAATTGGAAAAAGACCCTTCGCTATATTGATACCATTGTTGATGCGAGTAATGAGCTAGTGGAACCGGATGATAACCTAATACATCTACCAGTAGAATTAAAACAGGTAGAAAATCAAATGAATCAAGTAAAACAAGAAGCTATTCGAAACGCCCGATTAGCAAAAGAAGCGGAGCAACGAAAAAATGATTTAATTGTTTATCTTGCCCACGATCTGAAGACGCCACTTACTTCTGTCATTGGTTACTTAACCTTGTTAAGGGATGAGAAGGAAATATCCGACAAGCTTCGTGAGAAATATTTGGCTATTTCTTTTGAAAAAGCGGAGCGTTTAGAGGATCTAATTAATGAGTTTTTTGAGATTACACGCTTTAACCTGAGTCAATTATCACTTGATAAATCCAGAGTCAATCTAACGAGAATGTTAGAACAAATCACATATGAATTTAAACCATTGCTTGATAGCAAAAATCTTCAACTTTTCTTGCAAATGGAAACAGATATTGAATTTACTTGTGATGTTAATAAAATGGAGCGGGTCTTCGATAATTTAATTCGCAATGCGATTAATTACAGCTTTGAAAATTGTTCCATTAAAATTGGTGCGGTTAAAAAGGATGACGGTGTCGAGGTTTATTTTGAAAATCAGGGAAACACTATTTCAAAAGAAAAACAAAGTCGCATATTTGAACAGTTCTACCGACTTGATGTCTCTCGTGGTACAAAAACTGGTGGAGCAGGGTTGGGTCTTGCCATTGCCAAAGAAATCGTCGAACAGCATCAAGGCTCTATTACGGTGTTTAGTGAAAATGAAATCATCAGGTTTACGGTTTTTTTACCGGAAGTGTCGTAAGAATTTTGTAGGAATTTTTATAGAAAAAGAGAGGAATTTATTTAAAATAAACGAAAGAACTACACTTACTGAATTGGTACTATTTAACTACCGATTCAGTAAGTGTTTTTTGTTTATTAAAAGCTATGAAACAAAACCTGAATCTATTAAAAAAGAGAGAAGGTTGAAAGATGCAAAATAAATTATATAAAGTTGCAGTAATTTTTCTTATCATGCTGATATGTTCAGCTTGTAATAGCGCGGAAAATGATAATACGAATAATAATGTCCCCGAGGACGACAGCAGTTTAGTAGATTCAACCTATAAAGTTGTGTTAGACCCAGGGCATGGAGGCAAAGACGTTGGAGCGACAGGTGTAAGTGGTCAATATGAAAAAAGCTTTACATTAAGCTTATCTATGAAGGTAAAGGAACTATTGGAACAAGAAACAGATATTGAAGTTTATATGACAAGATCAGATGATAGTTATATATCTCAAGAAAGTCGGTATAGGCCAACGTTTGCAAATGATTTAAATGCAGATGTATTTATATCTATTCATGGGAACACGTTTACGGATAGTAATGTTTCTGGTACAGAGACATTTTATTATCACAAGAGCTCCCTTTCATTTGCTAAGATCGTGCATGAGCATGTGGCTGAAGCTACTGGTTTTAAAGATCGAGGGGTTAAAAGGGAAGCGTATTTTGTTGTTAAAGATACAGAGATGCCAGCTGTTCTGTTAGAGATAGGATATTTAACTAATCCAATAGATGAGCAAGAAATGTTGACGGAATCATTTCAAAATCGCGTTGCTGCTGCAATAGTAGAAGGAATTATAAAATATAAATTGGAATCTTAGCATTTTGTTAATTTTAGCTATTTTAATAGCTTCTTTTATTGCTTAAAAAACCGTTAGCATAATTGTTATGGAAAACCATACCATAAATAAGGTAAAACAGAAGGTAAGACTGATAATAGACAGAGAATGGTTAAATATGTAATAGAAAATAAGAAGTAATTGTAGAGGAGCTCTATATTAAGAGAGCCCCTTTCCCTTCTGAATTTGACATTAAAAAGTAAAAATTCCTCTATAACAGCGATATTATAGTATATTGAGGTTTTCTTAAAATTTTTGTTCGCATATATTCCCTCTCTTGTCTCTTTGACCGTATGCTGGGATATCTTCTAGTCCCATAGCCTTGAGAATACTTAAAAGGCATCCTCCGATTTGTTTTTAATATAGATTTCTCCCTTCCATGTTAATCTGCTTGATGGTTGCGCTTCGAATAGCTCCTGTATTTTCTCTGTAGATAATCCCAACCCTTTTTCGTTTCTGCTTTCATCTGCAAACAGATTCAACCAATCGTTTTGATTTAGCACAATTTTTTCCCGATCTGTTCGATCTTTGTGTTGTCATTTATCAACACCAGAATTTATGACTTGCTAACGCCGTTTTTATTTGCTATGGAAAGACGGTTCCAGCTATTGATTATAATAATAAGCATCACTAAATCAATCGTTTCTTTTTCATCAAAGTATTTTCTAACTTCCTGATAGAGTTCATCTGTCACACCATTTTCTGAAATATGGGTGACTGCCTCTGTTAAAGCCAGTACTGCTCTTTCTTGGTTGGTATATAATGCTGTCTCCTCCCATGCATCAAGACAGAAAATCCTCTGTTCCGTTTCACCTGCTTGAATTGCTTCTTTTGTGTGCATATTGATACAAAAGGCGCATCTATTTAATTGTGAAGCACGGATTTTTATTAAATGGATTAACTTTTCATCAAACCTTGTCTCCTTTTTATATGCATCTAGCTGTATTAGTAATTTCAATGCATCTGGCGCTACTCTCCCATAATTGATTCTTGTCACCAAAATCTCCTCCTTTAATTTGTCCTTTCACTAAACAAGACAAATTAAAGTAATAATTTGTGACCTATTTTTGATAATTTTTTTGGATTCATTACAAAATAAATGTTCGTGATACCTTCTTTTTGGATATCAAACATAATTGCTTTGTTTGGTATACCATTTATTTCTTGCAAGACACCTATGCCACCATTCACACTGATCATGCGCAATACACCTTGGAAACTTCCTCTTTTATATATACCTTGTAAAAATGCGATGACATTCTTCTTACTATGAATAGGTTTTATTGCTGCCAACACTTTACCCCCGCCATCCGTAATAAGCACGACATTCTCTGATAATTCTTTAATAAAGGGATCGAAATCACCACTTTCAGCACCTTCTATAAATAGAGAAGATAATTTTGTATCTTGTGATTTATTTTCTATGTTCTTGTCCGCGGATTCTATCTTTTGATTTGCCCTACTATAAACCTTTCTTAAACTTTGCTCCGTACGGTTTAAAATGGAGGAGATTGTCGCGTAATCGAAGGTAAGTGATTTTTTCAAAATGTATACACATCGTTCTAATTCAGTAAGGTTATGCAAAAGGACAGTAAATGCATAGGAAATGGACTCTTCTTTCAACAGGCGATTTAAAAGCTCATTCGTATGTATATCAATTAAAGGTTCAGGCAGCCATGGTCCAGTATATACTTTTCTCTTGTGTCTAGTAGATTGAAGATAATTCAAACATTTATTCACCACCATTTTCATTAAATATGCTTTCGGTTCAACCAAAGAGGATAAATCTACCCTATTTAACTGAACATATACTTCTTGAACAATATCTTCAGCATCATGAATAGACCCTATCATTTGATAAGCAACAGAAAATGCTAAGGATCTATAATTGTTATACAGCTGTTCATATTTCACTAGTAATCCTCTCCCGTTTACTAAGGTGGATGACAAGTATTATTTCTTAATATTATGATATTTGTTGCTGTGATAATCAACTAACAAATCTACTCTATCCTTATCCTGGAATCTAATTTACCATTTTCCATTAGAAGACTCCTACTTCAATGTATGTAAAGGTATAGCCCAATGAGTAAGCGGGAGATGATTGTCGGTTGGGTTTTTGTCAAAAAAATAACAGCACCCACTAATTTGCTGAAGAGGTGCTGTTTGGTAGGACATTTTCATCCCACCTTTTATCTCTTATTTCCGAACAACAGGAATCCACATTTCACCAAATACTAAGCCGTTTCGCTGCCCCATCTCAACGGTTGCATTTGGTCCACCAACATAGGCGAAACTCTTTGCTTCTGGCAAGATCTGACCAAAGGCAATACCGGTAAGCTCATTACTCAATTCATCAGCCGTTTTTCCTTCCCCTTTAACAACTAGGTATTCCCCCTTAGGAAATTGGATAACTCTAGACTCTTCTTGTACGGTTTCCTCTGTCATAACGCCAGCATAATGCATCATCTTGTTATTCACCGCTTCATTCACTGCAAAAATGTAGTTATTTTTGGCAATGGATTTTAAAGTGTCAAGCCTTCCATCTTGTTTGACAGCCCGCCAAAAGTCTGACTTTTCCTTGTTAATACCAGCAAAGTCTGTGTAATCGCTCTTAAGTTCAGTTCCGATACCTAAAACGGTAAAGCTGTCTTTTTCTTCTAGGGTATAATCTGCCATATTCAAAACCTACCTTTTTTTAAATTTATCAAATGACTTGTATTTTCACTTGATGGGTTTATAATAGCTTTAAATCATGTCAAAAAATGATACTGTTTAGGAGGTCCCAATGAAAAAAGTTGAACGGATCAATATCATCATGCGGTATATCAACAACCGTGCCCACTTTACAATATCTGAAATTATGCGTGAATTTAACATCTCTCGTTCGACTGCTATTAGAGATATCAGAGAAATTGAAGCCATGGGGATGCCACTAGTCGCAGAAGTTGGAAGGGATGGAGGTTATTTTGTCATGAACAACTCTGTCCTGCCTAATATTCACTTTACCGATAATGAGATCAAAGCTCTTTTTATTGCCTTCATGGCCACCAGAAATCAACAACTCCCCTATCTAAAGAGTCGTCAGTCTTTGGCTGAAAAATTACTAGGTCTCATTTCAGAAAACCAACAAGATGACCTTGTTCTTTTAAACCAAATCTTGCTTTTTGAAGGGACGAATCCACATAATCCCGACCTACTTGATCTGTCAGACCTCCCGCATCCCATGTTAGAAAAACTCATTCAAATCATTCTTTTGGATAGCTATTTATTAATTATGATCAAAGAAGAGGAGGTAATAAAGTCTCATCCAATTTATCTCTTACACCTTTATCAAGAAAAAAGTCTTTGGTTAATTGAAGGCTTTGACCTAAAAGAAGAAAGGAAGCAAATTTTTACTGTCGACAACCTCATCAATGTCAAACCCTATCCAACGAAAAAAAGACTAAGTAAAAAACAGATACTAGAAAAATTAAGTAAGCAGGAAGAAGTTGTCAACCTGATCATTGAACTTGGTCCAAAGGCGATTACCCAGTTCAAAAAATACCATCCTTTTAAAGTTTCAATTACCTATACGAATCCTTACCAAACCACAGCTATTTTAAAGACTTTTATCAATGTTAATAATCACGAAGAATTGACCGAAATAACAAACTGGATACTTTTCCTAGGTGAGGATATCAAGATTAGGGAAGTGCCAAAAGAAGTCTTACAGGGTTTACAAAAGAGAGTATGTCTATACACTCATAAGTAGTTCCAGTTAAACCACAAATAATTTTAAGTTTGGCAAGTGCCAGTTATCCACTTTTTACGCATGCTCAGAAAAGTTAAGACTTTTGAAAGTAGAACATATTTTAAAATTGGTAATAGAACTTGTATAAGTAAACTCAGAACGTGGAAGACCTCAACTTCAGTATCTGCTTATCTGAAAGTTGAGGTCATCTAAAAAACTATTATTTTCCCAATGCTTACATTTTAATCGTAACGTTTTTAGTTAAGGAACGGATAGTCCAAAGCACAAGGAGAACGATCAATACTATAACGGGAACCGCAATAGTTACTGGTAAATCAATGAATGAAAAGTTATCATGTATAGGCAAATTCAGTGTGTTTCTTATTAGCACGTTTTCAAGTGTTAAGATAGTTACTGAAATGAGAATAAACCCTAATCCAATGACAGTATGAAACCGATAAAATGCTACACCAATCAACCAACCAGCTAGGTAATACATTAATATGTTTAAACTAAATATGCCAAGGGCTAACATTAAATTACTTTCAGGATTAACGTAAGGAGTTAAAATTAGAAACTGAATAATATCTCCAATTAAATTGCTATCGCTTGAAAATGCGTCAAAATTTGGTTCTTTAAAGGTTACACTTGCTACCTGCTTTAAAATAAATTGTGTTAATACAGAAATAACCAAGGCTATTATTGGAAGAATCACAGCTAAACCAATGGAAGCCAAAGTCGCTCCTCTAAAGTAATCCTTCCTTGTTACACCATTTCCGACAAAGTACGGGAGAAAGGAAGCGGAAATTATTCCAATAATGAATGTGAAAAAGTTCGCCACTACAAAAAATGTACTATAGAAATTATCCGGGGCGTTTCCTTGATTAATGCCGAGTATTAGCTTACCAATCTGTATGATTAGCATGACACCCATAACACCAAATGCCCAGAATAATTGAACCCAAAACATATCGTTCGTAACTTTAAGATAGATTGCTTTATTCTTCATTCGTTTTCCTCCTCAGTTAAATGGACAAATAAATCATGAAGGGAGATGGGTGCTACTTCAAGACCCTTATCCACTGCGGCTTGTTTCTTATCGTCATGAAGTTCTCCGTATATCGTTACCGATTTCGTACTGCCCAACTGTTTTTCGTTAATCTGGTTCATGGATCGCACAAAATCATCTACGGTTTCTGCACTTCCAGTAATAGCTGCCCCTTTTGACATAAGGGAATGGAATTCCTCTTGAAGGAGAATCCTGCCTTTGTTTAATAAAATAACCTCATCAAATAAATAGTCCATTTCAGATACGAGGTGAGTCGAGAGGATTATAATTCTTGGATGATCCTGTTGATCTTTTAATAATTCTTTATAAAATATATCTCTAGACGGAGCATCCATACCTAGGTATACCTCATCAAATATCGTGACGGGAGTTCTGCTCGCTAACCCGATGATGACATTAAGAGCGGATTGCATCCCTTTTGAAAAATGTTTGATCGGTTTCTTTTTTTCGAGTCTAAATTTCCCTACGAGATATTCAGCATAGTTCATATCAAAATTGGGACGATATCTCTGGATGTCTTTGAGATAATTTATAATATGACTCGTCTCGTCTTTATAGCTTTTGTCATATAAAAAGGCGACTTGCTGCATGATGCTTGCATTCTCAAATGGGTCTTCTCCAACGATAGTGACCGAACCCTTAGAGGGTTGATTAAATGAGGCAAGAATGGATAAAAGGGTTGTTTTTCCAGCACCATTTCTACCAAGTAGTCCATATATTTTCTTTTCGTTTAACTCAAATGTTACATCTTCTAGAGCAGTATGGTTGCCATAGCTTAAACCTATGTTTTCAACTTTAATGTTCATTGGTATCACCACTTTTTACTTTTTTTATTAAACGAATAATATCATTTTCCCCAATTTCCAGTTTGTCAGCTTCCTGAACCAATTTGACAATATAATCCTCCATAAAGGATGCCTTTCTTTTTTCAAGCAATTTTTCTCTTGCCCCAACAGCAACAAACATTCCAATCCCCCTCTTCTTGTATAGAATACCTTCATCCACTAATGGGTTAATTCCTTTTGATACAGTGGCATGGTTAATTTTATAAAACTCAACCAACTGATTAGTGGATGGCACCTGTTCCTCTTCTTTTAGTTGATGATTGATAATTTGATCCTCTATGATTTCGCGGATCTGGACATATATAGGCTTATCTTGAACAAATGGACCTCTCATTTTTATCTCCCACTATCTTTTTTTGTTATACACTCATACGGTTATATACTTATGTGTATAACCATAACAGTATATTTTTATTCAGTCAATATGGAAATGGTGAAAAAATAAAATTTACGTTATGAATTCATTTATGGAAACAAGATTGTTATAAAAAAATAATTATGATATATTTTCACCATAACTTATTAAAGATATTTAATAAGTGTTTTAGGTGGTGAACGTAGTGGATGATAAATTAGCTAATCCAAAATCTATGAAAAAGATGATCCTTCGTGATATTCGTACAACTCTTTTAGAAATTGGAAGTACAACAAAAGTAGAATTAAGTAATAAATTGAAAATTAGTTTTCCAACCATAAGTAAGTTCCTAGCTCAAATGGAGAAAGAAGGAGAAGTTATTTCAGTTGGTTTGGATGAATCTAGTGGTGGCAGAAGAGCAAAGAGATATAGGTACAATCCCGAGTATATGCTAGGTCTTTCGATTTTCTTAGAGAGGTCAGAGACAAATTATACGATCTTTAATTGTTTGGGAGAAATAAAGGATCAAGGAAAATTTTCAGGTGTATTAATAGACGATGGGTTACATGTATTAACGAACTATATTGATAAAATAATAACTGCAAATCCCAAAATAAGCTCTATGGCAATAGGTGTTCCTGGTGCAGTTGATGGTGGGCGAATTTTTCATATACCAGGATACGAGCAGTTTCAAAATATAGATTTAAAAGGATACTTCGAGGAACATTTTTCTATACCTGTCGCAGTGGAAAACGACATGAATGCAGCTGTGTTCGGCTATTATACTAATAGGAAAATGAAGGTGCAATCGCTTGTTTACTTATATTCTGGTCAAAATGGGCCAGGTGCAGGAATTATGTTAAACGGTGATGTCGTTCGTGGAAGCACGTTTTTCTCGGGAGAGGTTCAGTTTATCCCCCAATATAATAATCGAAATTTTCAACAAGCACTAAATAAAGAAAATGGATCGAAAAAAAAGATGATAAGTAAGGAGTATGAGATTGATGCCATTAGTAGGTTAATAGCCTCGTTTGTTGCTATTATTAATCCTCATGTATTCATTTTCTGTGAGGACGAAGTGGATGAAACAATAATAGATAAAATTCAGGCTGTAAGCTCTAAATATATTCCATCAGAACATCTTCCTGAGTTTGAAATGAGTGATTGGAAACAAGACTATTTATTTGGATTACAAACGCTTTGCCTCGATGTAATGATCGAAGAAATAAGTAATATCTCATAAACCTTTTTTGTAGGCATTCATCTATATAAGTATGAATGCTAAAATTTTTAACACTTATTAAATGTGTTTAATAAGTTCTTTTAAAAATCCATGAGAGAGCGTTTTTGATTTTCGAATAAAAAAGTACAACAAAAATTTATAGTCAGGAGAAGAGGAGCAAATATGACACTATTACTCTTAGTTATTATTTATTTGGCTTTTATAAGCTTAGGATTACCTGATTCGTTATTGGGAGCTGCGTGGCCTGTGATGCAACAGGACTTTGCCGCTCCGCTTGAGACAGCTGGTTTACTTTTTATGACCATAGCAGGGGGCACGATTGTTTCTAGTTTAGTTAGTGGGAAAGTAATTAAACGGTTTGGTACCGGAAGGGTCTCATTTATAAGTGGATTAATGACGGCTAGTGCTTTACTTGGTTTTTATTTTGCTCCTTCCATCATTTGGTTAGTTGTATGTGCTATACCTCTTGGATTAGGTGCAGGAGCTGTAGATGCAGCATTAAACAATTATGTTGCTTTAAATTATAAGGCACACCATATGAGCTGGTTACATAGTTTTTGGGGTGTAGGAGCTACCCTTGGGCCAATCATAATGGCTCAGTTTATAGCTGGACAACATGCTTGGAGAAGTGGGTATCTTACAATAGCAGGAATTCAGTTCGGATTAGCAGCTATCCTACTATTCTCTTTACCATTGTGGAATAGAGTATCGAAAAATAGTAATAAAGCATTACATGAGAATTCAGAAGACATCCATAACAATTCTGATCATGAGGATACGAAATATGTAAAGCCGTTGCAAATTAAAGGAGTAAAACTCGCCTTGTTGTCCTTCTTGTTTTATTGTGGGGTTGAAGCGACAGTAGGACTTTGGGGAAGTAGCTTTCTCGTAAATGTAAAGGAGCTGCCAGCATCGGTTGCTGCACAATGGGTTTCATTTTACTGGGGTGGATTAACAATTGGTAGATTTATAACAGGGTTTGTTACGTTTAAAATGAGTAACCGTATGCTTATTCGAACGGGACAAATTATAGCATTAGTTGGTGCCGTTCTTCTATTATTGCCATTACCTTCTATTTTATCACTTGTCGGTTTTATTATGGTTGGGTTGGGGTTAGCACCGATATTTCCATGTATGTTACATGAAACACCAATACGTTTTGGTAAGACGCATTCCCAGACAATTATGGGTTATCAAATGGCAGTAGCTTATACAGGTAGTACCTTTATGCCGCCACTTCTCGGTTTCATTGCTTCCTATACAACAATAGGAATTTTACCGATTTTTATAGCAATTTATATTGCAGTGATGCTTCTAAGCTCAGAACGGTTAAATACCTTACTAAGAAAAAGGGTGCACATTTCAAATTAAACCAAGTATATATACTTGGTTAGAAGTAAAAAGGGAGGAGAATTTATTTGATTAAGTTAGTGTTAACTGATATGGATGGGACCTTCTTAAATAATAATGGTGATTTTAACAGGGAACTTAGGACTGGAGATTATTCGTTTACTTGAAGAAATTAGTTTAGAACATACCATCATCGCATGTACACGAAGCGGTGCGGTAATTAAAGAAAACACACCTCAAGAAGAAGCGGCTATTGTTAGAAGGTCGTATACACAAGTAAGGCAAGTTTCGGTTAAGCCCATATGACTGTTACGCTTTAAAGTCCGGAGTCTGTTCACTCTATTTAACAGATGAGGAAGCTAAAAAGATAAGTGAAAAGGACAATAGTAGAGGAGAAAATCATGTAATGTCCTGTAGAAATCTATATAAATCACTATCTGAAGACGATTACTATAATAATCCTGCTTTTCAAGAAGATCCTTATTCTATAAGAATGACACGAGATGATTGTGGACACTATACATTTATAGATGACCAACATAGAAGTTGTATCGCAAAGCATTTGGGTATTACTTCCATGTATGTAGAAATGCAAGTCGATGAAGATAGAGATTATGTATCAACATGTGGAGCTTGTCTAGAAAAATTAGAGCAAAAGAAAACGTTAGGTCTAAAGGATTTTCTATTTAATTTAACTAATAGAAAAAAAGAAGAAAAACTCCCCCATGAGTTCATTGATGAGGAACAAAACCTTCACAAGTAACTGATAATAAAAAAGGCTATTTCGATAGCCCAATGTAACGATAACTGGTCTATTACACTAGCACCTTTATTACGATTCACATGCCTGTAGGTTTGATTCTGTTTTGATTTCTTAAAATCTCTTTAATAAATCCGCATTCGTTTCTTCAACCTAGATAGCAGCAATGAAGCGCACATAAAAAAGAGAACAAAGACTTTTCTTTGTCCTCTTTTTGTACAAATTCATATAAACTTTCAACTAAAATCTAGTCACTCTTCATTACTTCTACATGATAAGCAGAAATTTGACCTGGATTAGATTCCTTTAAGTGGTCACCATAAACCAATACCTTTTGGTTGATTTTTAGACCCCTGAATAATTCACTATTATCAACATCTTTATGCCTTGATACTATTGTAACCTCAGAACCATAGTTCGAAGTAAAAAATCCTATTATTCTTTCTCCAATACTTTTGGGTTCAGCTGCTATCCATATTGTGTTAATTCTCTTAGAGACAACATAACCCTCTATAGTAATATAATCTATAGGAAGGTTGTTTTTTAAATCTCCAGATGCTTCCTTTTCGAGTAATATTTCTTTAAAAATGAAAGAAAACAATAAAGTTAGTAAACAAGCTACTAGTAACCTGTTATATGGTGGGGTCTTATCCAACTTAAACACCTACCAACCATTTAGTTTATTACTATATTAATAGAAAAAACTCACTGGATTACAATAGAATTAAATAAATTTGTGAAATGTCTCCTAATCTTTGGACCACCATTTAATTGATCTCCATTGGTAAATGTGTATCCAGCATTATGAACACCAATCATTTGATTTGATGAATTAAGTACCGGGGCACCTGATTGCCCATTAGATGTATCCATATCATAAAATAACAGTGAAGGATCACTCAATCTAGAACGGCCTTCCATTCCCCATAATGAAATTTGATTAGTTTCATCCATTTTATCCCCAGGATATCCATAAGTCTTTAAGAGCGTATTATCCTCTATTGTACCAGCTTCCTTCCAGGATAATACACCTGCTCTATCTCCTATCAAGTTTCCATTTTCATCAGGTGCCACTCTTAAAATTGCATAATCATATTCACTGGCATTAGTTTCAGAATACTCTTCAGGGACAATTATATGTGTAACATTATAAGCCCCATATGCAAATTGAGTATTATTCATACCAGGTATAACAGTTCCTCTTAATATAGAGTTACTAATACAATGGGCATTTGTGACTACTAGTTCATCTGCTATTACTCCACCCGAACAGATCGAAGATGAAAATAAAGAATCAAATTGAATATAAGTTAAAGCACGATATGGCATTATTGAGGTATTTTGCACCTGATATCTACCGTCATCTCCAATTATAGAAAAAGGAGTCACTCTTTTATCTATTTCCTCTCCAGTCAACGGATCAATGATAGGTTTACTTTTATCAATTATGTCATCAAGATTTATTTTCTCCATCTCTCCATTTCCCTGTTTACCTTGGTATTCAAATGGTTTATTGCCTAGATTAGTAGTATCTTCAACCCTAATTATTGACTTTTCTTGTTTTTCTAAATCATACTCAATATAATTAATTTCTTTAGTAGTATCTGGGGTGTTTAGTGTATCATCGTGTTCTTCCGCAAAGATGCTGATACTTGGAGAGAATAAAACAAAAAACAAAAGAGAAAATACAAATACCAATCTCTTCATTATCAATCCCACCCTTTTAATATTTTACAAGATTATAATAACATATTTTGAATTTTTAATAATATTTATAATTATTTTTTAAGAAAAATAAGTCTTTTTACTCATCATGTGGAATTTTACTAGAGAAAAACAAAAACCGTATTTTGATTCCGTTTATATTGTTGCGTCAGAAGCTGCGTGGACCGATATAGCTAATGCCAATGTTCATAAGGGCACAACCGTTGAACATTTACAGCGATTATTGAATGTAACTCCCAAAGAAACGATGGCATTTGGAGATGGTTACAATGATATAGAACTCATGACTCGCTCTACTTATAGCTTTGCTGTCCGAAATGCAGTTAAAGAAGTTAAAGATGCTGCCAATATTATTACCCGTTCAAATGAAGAAGAAGCTGTCATGAAAACTATTATTCAAATATAATCTTTATAATAAAAAAGGGTTAGGTGAAGTCCGCTGATCCTATCAAATAACTCCGCTAAAGATGTTTAAAGAGGGCTTGTTTTTGATTGAGAAAAAGAATACAGTTAAAAGAACTAGTCATAAATGAAATGATTCAATTAGGCTTAAATGATGAAGTAGTAAGATTAAGGAATATAGATTAGATTATCCTATTAAAATTAGGATCCGATAGAGGTTTACTATGAAGAGGAGATGTAGAATCATGAAAGCGGTAACCTTAGTTGAAGAAACAAGAGCAGGTCTTGTTGAAAATGTCCATACTGGAATGATTTGTGGAGTAAATGAAAACTTAGAAACGATCTACCATGCCGGAGATTCTTCGCATTATACGTATTACCGTTCTGCAGCTAAGCCAATTCAAGCGCTACCTGTATTTCTATCAAATTGTATAAAGAAATATGGACTGACGAGTGAAGAAGCTGCTTTATTCACTGCTTCTCATCGAGGGGAGTCTTACCATATAGATGCTCTTGAATCGATGTTAAATAAATTACCTGTTCATGAAAATGAATTATATTGTCCTTATTCCTATCCATTAAATGCCAAGCCAAAGAAAGAGATGCTTCGAAAAAATAAGGAGAAGAGAAGACTGTATCATAATTGTTCAGGAAAACATATGGGATTTATCACCGTTTGCCGTGAATATGGCTATCCAGTCGAAGGATATTGGGAAGTAGATCACCCCCTTCAACAACATATACTGAAATTGCTTTCGGAGCTCTCGGAAGTACCCCTAGCTAAGATTCATAGTGGTTTAGATGGATGTGGGGTCCCCGTTTTTGCAATTCCTCTTCAGAACATGGCACTAACATACTTAAAATTAGCTTGTTCAGAGTTAATTGGTGATTTGCAAGTACAAAAAGCTGTAAAGCAAATGACTAGTGTGATGAATAAACATCCGCGAATCGTTGCTTCCGAGAACTTTATTTGTTCCGAGCTGCTTCAGGATCAAAATATTGTAGCAAAAGGTGGAGCGCAAGGGGTATATTGTTTTGGTTTGAAAAAGGAAAGAATGGGCTTTGCATTAAAAGTATTAAATGGATCAGAGGATGTCTGGCCAGTAATTGTAGCTAGTATTCTTGAACAAATTGGCTATAAAAACAAAGAAACAATTGCTAGATTACGAGCTTTAAAACCATCAATTATTACAAATGATGCAGGAGTTGAAGTAGGGAAGGTGCACGAGAAGTTTTCATTAACCAACATGTAAGAAAGACGACGGAAGAATAGTAGATTCTAAATTAAAGGTGGATGCATATGCTGAAAGAAGTCTGTGTCGAGAACTTTAAGAAGGTCCCAGAGTTAATTGCCAAAGGGGCTGATCGTATTGAACTTTGTGACAACCTTGCTGTAGGTGGTACTACAGTAAGTCATGGTGTAGCTGCAGAAACGATTAGCTATTGTCACGGTAAAAATATTAAGGTAATGTCCATGATTCGGCCAAGATGTGGAAATTTTATTTATAGTAAGGAAGAAATTGAAATTATGAAGCAGGATCTTGTCCATCTAAAGCAATTAGGTACAGATGGAGTGGTATTAGGTTGCTTAGATAACAAGAACTGGATTGATGAGGAGGCTATGATCACCTTATTAGAGCAGGCAGAAGGGCTAGAGGTCACCTTTCACATGGCGTTCGATCAGATAAATCCTGATAACCAGTTAAAAGCTATTGACTGGCTGGTGAAACACGGTGTAGATCGAATCTTAACCCATGGTGGCCAATTAGATTCCAAGATTGAGGATAACCTAGTAAGATTGAAGGAATATGTAGATCATGCAGCAGGCAGAATTATTATCCTACCAGGTGGAGGAATTACGGGTAAGAATCTTGATTTCATCACAACAGAGCTAAGCGTTAGCGAGGTTCATGGGACGAGGGTAGTTGATTGATAATAGGTCGAGGCTTCTTTTTTCGGTATGAGGTAAATTCTGTTGTCTCTCTCAACTTAAGAAATTGGTAGACCAGATATATGTATGATGAAATAGCTAGAGAGTAGATCATTTAATCTGCTCTCTTTTTAGAATAAACTAGATCCATTAATATTCCTCATTATGTATAATTCGATAGGCTTTCACAAGATTATCGTCAATGGAGATAAAGTGATTGGTTTCGCTTGGATCTAATCCTCTTGCAGTACCATTAAAATGACCGACAAGTTGTGGACGTTTACTGCCAAATTCCCAACAATAGACTTCTCCATTGGAATTATACCTATCATAAAAGTATGCGAATCTTCCTCTTACACAGATGCCATTCGAGCCATGTAAGACTTTAGGAACCTTATAAGTTTCAACCGTTTTTTTAGTTGGATTGACGTTAAGTAAAGGAAATTCAATATACGGAAATAACCAAAGTGAAGGAGATGTTCCTTTGCAAATAGCATAACAATCAACAATGGATGGTCGATCTAATAAATCACTATGGTATCGAAACAAAGACTCACCTTGAATTGAGAAAAGGACAAGACCTTCTGTTGAAATACCATGTCCAAATACCCCTTCATCAAAATAACTAATCCAAATTCCATCATTACTAACTACTATATCTTCAATACCGTCTCCACAATGAAAGGAGTTGAGTACCGTTCCATCAAGATTGATTATGTATAGATTTTCTGTATTATCTTCATTTCGAGCATCAGCAATTAAGAAACAATTATTGTCAATCCATCTAACTAAAGGATACGTACAAGATATAGTAAAATTAGGAAGCATCAATTTACTGTCCCCGATTTGCACGACGAACTTTCCATTCTCCTTTAATACTAATATCAATCCATAGTTGTCTGTCCAATCACCATCAATTAATTCTACATTGTCAGCATCAGGTTTTGAATATAAAACGGTCTCAATAATGTCCATTAAATCATCTCCAAATAATCGTATGTACATATTTTACACCAGGTTAAGGAACAAAACATATATACACCAGAGTATAAGCGCTTCTACAGCAATGTTTTTTCTACAGGCAACATTTAGCAAATTACAGCAAGATTTGGAAAGTCTGACTAAAGCCCGTTGTGTTACTTTTTAATCATAAATACAAGTTACATGGAAAGGAGCAGAAACAAAATTATGATAATAGAAAGTTAGATTTCCGAATCAATGGGTAGTTTTTTAATAGGTGTATAAATGTGATAGGTAGATTCAAGGTTGTGAATGTCATCGAACGATTGAATAAGCTCAATATCTGAAACCTCAGTTTCCTGTTTAGTGATTTTTAAAAACCTTGCATAGTCCGTTATGAACACGTCTCCTATGTCAAGAATATCACCAGAATAGTTGAATTTGGCACAAAAGAATTGCGGTATATCAACGGTGAAATAATAAGGTTTATTTATTTGAGTATCCTGGGGAATCCCAAACAAAACCTTAAAATGGGTTGAGTTTGGTTGGCAGTTTGAATAGACGACATAACATGGACTATGTATTGTTTCATCAATATTTTCTAGCAGCATTTTTGAGTGAGAGCGAATCTTTGTCTTGTAGTCATCTAATGCTAAATCAACTTCAAATGCGATTCCACTTAATCTAATTGTTTCAAATTCAGTAAGGGTGAAATTAGTGACAACATCACCATTAATGTTTTTAATCGGTCTTTTAACAACTGAAGGTATGGGAACTTGAGGTATGGCAATATCATTAATTCTTAGAGTACTTGGAGCAATATCGTATTGACGTTTGAAAGCACGAGTAAACGATGACTGAGTCCCAAAGTTTAACAGATAGGCAATATCTGTTAGAGATATGTCTGTATTTTGGATGAGAGGAAGAGAGGCATTCAATCTTCTAGAAAGTATGTAATTATTTAATGAATCACCCATCATTGCGGAAAAAAGTCTATGAAAATAGTATTTGGACATGTTGAAGTGATTAGAAACAGATTCTAATGTTAATGACTGGTGTATATTTTCTTCAATATACATTAAAGCATCCTCGATTACTTCATTATGCTCCATATGAAAACTCCTTAACTTGAGTATTTTAAGATTATTTTATCATACGAATTTATTCGTGGGAGGTAAAAATAATGACAAATGACAGAGTGAATGGAATCTTAATCGGTATTTTTTATATCGCAGCAGCAGTTACTTCCATCATAGCTGTTGTTCTTTATGAGCCAGTATTGTCAGAACAGTGGTATATGACAGTGGAAAATGGCATGGAAATGAAGGTATTAATTGGTGTATTTAATGATATATTGCTCGTAGTATCAGCGGTTGGAACAGCTGTAATGTTATTTCCATATATTCGTCTTTGGAATGAACATCTTGCATTAGGATATCTTTGTTTTCGATTTATGGAAGCGGTATTTATTGCGATCGGTTTAGTCAGTATATTAGGTCTTTTACAACTCAGTGGATATTCTGAAGGAAGTGGAGAAAATCTTTTAGCGGTTGGATCTACGTTACAAGCTTTTCATGGATGGACATTTATGTTAGGTCCGAATTTGATGCTAGGTTTAAATACATTCTTGTATAGTTATTTGCTTTTTCAGACGAGATTAGTTCCAAAGAGCTTAGCACTTTTTGGTATGGTTACAGCCGTTATGGTATTCATAGCTGGTGTGCTTGAAATGTTTGGTATAGTTGAACCACTATCTACTACAAAGGGATTAATTGCATTACCAGTAGGTGTATATGAGATGAGCTTGGCAGTCTGGTTAATCGTAAAGGGATTTAATAAACAAAAGCTTGAAGAATTAAGAAGGGGTAAATAAAACTTAGCGCAGAATATACAAGGTTGGACTAAAATATTTAAGGCCGACTCGTGCGATTTAACTTTCTAAAAATATACATTGCATGCCCTATAAATAGAATTGGTACCACTAGCGGAGGCAGAATACGTAGACTCTTGCTGCAAAGTAGACACTGTGAAAGTGACTGCAAGAACAGATGTCGCCCTTGTGCTGGAAGTGAAAGCGAAGTATTCTGCCGTAGTGGTGTTAAAATACTCGTTTTGAAGGAGTGGATCTATGCTGAAATTTACGACAAAGTTTATATTTTTTTAGCCTAAATCGTTCGTTTTTAGAGTTATACGTATTAGTTATGTCTCCCCCCTATTAATGGTCATATTATTAACTATTCCTTTCCCTACGTAAAAGATATAAAAAGTACGGAGCACCGATTACCGCAATTACAATTCCAACTGGAATCTCTTTTGGGGGGATTAACCCTCTGCCAATAGAGTCTGCCACTACTACTAACAATGAACCAATTAGTGCAGAAACTGGTAGTAAATATTTATGCTTTATTCCAACTAATCTTCTTGCCATATGTGGGGCTATCAAACCTACAAAGCCAATCGATCCAACTGCTGCGACACATGCGGCAGCTAAAGCAACTGCGATGGTCAGCATGAGTAGTCTGACACGTGTTACATTTTCACCCAAACCTTGTGCTACATCATCTCCAAGATTTAAAATATCTAGTTTAATAGCCAAGAAAATCGTTAACGGTAGTAAAACAATGATCCACGGAAGTGTTCCGATAATGTGCTCCCAGCTACTGGACCATAAGCTTCCAGTTAGCCAAATTAATGCTGCATTAATTTCAAGGGGATACTTAATCATGAAATATTGTATACCAGCATGACATAAAGCACCTAATGCAACCCCGCCTAAAGCTAGTGTTGTTGGTTGTACCCCTTGTTTATATACGAGAACAAAAAGAATGAAAGCAACTACCATTGCTCCAGCAAAAGCCGCGACCGGAAGAACGATACTAGGTGCTTTTGGAAATAAGATGATAACAATGATAGCGGCTAATCCAGCCCCCTTCGTAATTCCAATCACATCTGGAGATGCTAACGGATTTCGAACAAGTCCTTGTAAGATCGTGCCAGATACAGCTAACCCAGATCCAATTAGTAACGCTAATATAATTCGTGGAACTCGAAAGTTTTCGATAATAAATGTATCCATTTCAGCACCTGTTCCTATCAGAACGGCAAATACATCCCACGGTTTTATATATACTGCTCCAATCCCTGTACTTATAATAGATAATAGAATAATAACGATAGGTAAAATAACTAAAAGTTTCTTAGGAGTTAGTATGTTCCTTCTTGAGCTTTTCTTGGTTTGTGTCATGATAGTTTCTTCCTCCTTTTTATGAGATAGAAGAAGAAGGGAGCACCTAATATCGCTGTTACAATTCCAACTGGAGACTCATAAGGAAATGCAATAAATCGAGCTATGATATCCGCATAAACAAGCAAAATGGCTCCAAACAAAGCGGAGAACGGTAACACCAAACGATAATCGACGCCTACTATATATCTAGTGATATGGGGAACGATTAGTCCTACAAAGCCAATTGGTCCAGCGATTGAAACAGAGGCACCAGCTAAGATAACAACTAAAATTCCAGAAAATAGACGAATCAGTCCTATATTCTGGCCTAACCCACGGGCAACATTCTCTCCCAGACTAAGTACACTAATCGATTTTGCAAGGATCAATGATCCAAGTAATCCTAAAAGGCTCCATGGCAGGATAATTTTAACGTCTTGCCAGCTTTTGCTATCAACGGCTCCAGCCAACCAAAATAGAACACCTTCTGTTGTATGTTCATTAAATATAATAAGTCCTTCTGTTAAAGCGGATAAAAAGAAGTGAATCGTAATTCCGGCTAATGCTAATTTTACAGGGGTCATGCCGCCAGATGAGCCTAAATAATAAACTAACACCCCCCCAATTGTCGCTCCGAGAAATGCAAAGTACACAACGGAGCTTGGAGATGCTGCGGTAAAGAATACAGCAGAGAGAACGACAAAAAAGGAAGCGCCAGCGTTAATCCCAAATATTTGAGGTGAAGCAAGGGGATTTCTAGTAATTGCTTGCATAATTGCTCCTGCAACTGCTAGATTTCCTCCAATTAAACATGCGATGATTGCCCTTGGTAAGCGAATGGTTTGAACAAATAAGTGCTCTTTTGATAAGTCATTAATAAAAAAGGACTCCACGATATGGGAAAAATGTACGTCAGCAATTCCAATTGACATACTAAGCATAATTCCTACTGTAAGAATACTTATACCAATGATAAAAAGAAGTCCCAAAAAGATAGGGCGTTTTTTCGTATTATTTTTCTTTAACAATACATTCATAACTAGGATCACTTCCTTGATTACCTATAAAAAATATCAATTTTAAGCTGATAATGAAAAAAGCAGCAAAGTATTACTTACTGCTTTTTCATTTTATCGTACTTGGGCGACAAGGCTCCTTCCTCAAAACGAGACAACGTTTAGGAGGGAGATGAATCGACTGTTTTTTTAAAAGCTATTAATCATATATTACTTATATAAATGGTTGATCGTTTGCTCTACGATCAGTTCAGCAGCAATCAATCCACGGAAACGTGACCACTCATTTTGATCTACTTCATAAACATGACCATTTTGAACGGCGCTAATTTCTTCCCATAAAGGATTCTGTTGCCACTCACTAACAATTGTTTCTCCTCCAGATGTCATAAAGAACATGATATCTGGATTAGATTCTACAAGCGTTTCTAGATCAATTTTATTGGTAGCATCCTCAATTCCTGTGCCTTGGATCGCATTTTCAAATCCCAATGATTCTAATAATGAACCCGTGTAAGACGTAGAAGAGTGAGCATGGAAACCGGTGTCTGTTACTACTGCAGGTAATATGGTACGGCTTTCATTTTCTGGTACATTAGACTTTAGCTCACTCATTGTATCTTCGTGTTGAGCTAATCGTTGCTCAGCCTTCTCTGTTTCACCTAGTGCTTCTGCAATAACGGAGAACGAATCTACATTTTCTTCGTAATTTGAACTTAGACTAGATAATACAATGGTTGGTGCAATTTCACTTAGTTTTTCGTAGACATCTTTATGTCTATTTATATCAGCAATAATTAAATCTGGCTGTAAACTACTAATAATTTCTACACTTGGTTCTTTTCTGGTTCCTACTGAAGTATATTCTCCGATCTGTTCAGCAATTGGACCGATAATACGCTCTGAATCGTCATCATCAGCAATACCAACAGGTGTAATTCCAAGAGAAGCTAACGCATCAACGAATGAGAATTCTAACACAACGATACGTTCTGGGCTCCCACTAATTGGGGTTTCTCCCATCTCATGGGAGATGATTCTTTCATCACCAGATTCTTCAGATGACTCATCGCTGTTATTGTCAGTTGAACCACAAGCAGACAGGATCAAAGCTAATATTGCTATTACTACAAACCAAAGAGAAGATTTTCTATTCATGGACCATTCCTCTTTCCTTATGTATTTTGAAATTGATATTCATTCTCAATTACGAGTCGTATTTATTTTACTTGGATCATAATGTACTGTCAATGTATTTTTTGACAGTATAGGATAGTATAAACTGTCTTATCCTGCGTAACTGCACCTAAGGCTTTTGGAATAAAGGTTTAGAGGTCGCCGAGTTTTCTGAATTGTTATTTATTGGCATTTTAAAACTACTCTAGCTTGTTTGATCTCTAATATTGAACTTTAGAGAGGATTACACAGTTCAGGAAACCGATTTCTTTATTTTTAGATCATTTTCCAAATTTTTGTTGATTTTTATTACGACAGGCAATATAATAAGAAAAAGAAAGCGGTTTCTTAAGTAGTGGAAACCTTTTTATTTTCCTAGTTACGAAACCGCTTTCCTAAATCTATCAATAAGAAACAGTATTATCGCCAAAAAGGAGGTGAACAAAACCTATTTATGGCATTCCGGTATTTTTATAGTCACCTATTTTAAAATTTATAACCTATAAGGGGGTAATTGGTAATGAAGAAAAGTAAATTAGTATTAATGATTAGTATTTTGTCTGTAATGATACTTTCGCTTGTGGCTTGTGGTGGAGATAAAGAGTCAAGTGGAGGTAAAGATGGGGAAGTTACGTTGAATTTTTGGGTGTTTGGAGCTACAAATTACGAGGAATTAGCTAAGGAATATGAAAAAGAAAATCCTGGTGTAAAAATTAAAGTGAAAACATCCGAAACAGATGATCACCACAATAGCTTATTTACATCATTATCCGCTGGAAGTGGAGCGCCTGATATTGCCATGTTAGAGATTGATCAGTTAGATAGATTTAAAGAGGCACAAGATAGATTCGTAAACTTATATGATGTGGGTGCAAAAGAAGTTCAAGATCAATATTTAGATTGGAAATGGCAAATAGGAGAAAACAGTGATGGTGACTTCTTATTTGGATTACCAACAGACATTGGACCAAAAGCAATGTTTTATCGTACAGATTTATTTGAAGAAGCTGGGTTACCAACAGAACCAGATGAAGTTGAAGCTTTAATTCAATCCAAAGAGGACTTCATCAAAGCTGGTCAGCAAATAAAAGAAAAAACCGGTAAGCCTTTATTAGATAGTATGGAAATGGCATACCGTGCAATTATCGATGGAGCAGAGGAAAGTTTCTTTGATGAAGAGGGTAACTTGTTGATTGAAAACGAAGGAAATGCAGTTAGACAGGCATACGATTTAGCAATTGAGTTAAATGAGCTTGGTCTTGTTGGGGAATATGAAATGTGGACTCCAGAGTGGGGAAATGCTGTAAACAACGGTGATTTTGCAATTGAGTTAGGTGCTGCATGGTTGAAAGGCTGGATGTTAGATAATGCTCCTGATGCATCAGGTAAGTTCCGAATTGCAACATTACCAACAGAGTTTGCTGGTAACTGGGGTGGCTCATACATAGCTGTTCCAGCAGAAACAGAGCATGAGGAGGAAGCGTATGAATTTGTGAAATGGTTAGTATCTCCTGATAATCAATTAGCTTCATTCAAGAGTGATGCAGGGCTTTTCCCATCATCACCAGATGTATATGAAATGGATGAATTCAAGAATACAGAAGATGAATTCTTCGGTGGCCAAAGTACTGCACAGTATTTTGCGAATGCAGCACAAGACATAAGCTTTATTTACAAAGGTACGAAATACAAACCTGCTCATGACGAAATTTTAAATGCAATGAATAATGTACAACAACAAGGTGGGGACCCTGAAGAAGAATGGGCTGCTGCAGTTGAACGTATAAAAGATCTCGTTAGCAGATAATTTGTTTTATGTTTTTGATGCATTGATGTGGTGGTCTCTCCTGCCACATCAATGTCTTTTATCCCGCATGTAACGGATAATTCCCCACTAATAAAAGGTTCATTTTATAGAAAGGAAGGGGAGACAATGGCCTTTACCCGCAAATATCGTTCAGAGGAAACGAAAGATAAAATAAGTGCGTATTTATATATTTCGCCTTTCTTTATTATTTTTGCCATTATTGGACTTTACCCAGCTATATTTAGTTTGTTTCTCGCATTTCAAAAATGGAATGGTTTAGGAGAAATGTCTTTTGTTGGACTTAATAACTTTAAAGTTGTATTACAGGATCCAATATTCTGGAAGGCTCTTTACAATACAATTGTAATGGGAATTATGGGAACGGCACCTCAGATTATTGTTGGTATTATTTTGGCGTTTATTTTAAACCAAGCCTATCTAAAATTTAAAAATACATTTCGAGCAATGGTATTTTTACCATATATCACCTCCATGGTAGCTGTTGCACTAGTGTTTGGTGTGTTTTTTAGTAACAATGATACAGCTTTAGCCAATTACATATTAAATATATTTGGTATGGATACGGTGGCGTGGAAAACAAGTGAATGGGGTGCGAAAATAGCAATCTCCATTATGGTATTTTGGCGCTGGATTGGATACAATACCATCATTTATTTAGCAGGGTTACAAAGTATTCCGAAAGACTTATATGAAGCAGCACGAATTGATGGTGCAAATACATTTCAACAATTACGTTATATAACCATCCCACTATTGAAACCATTCATTGTGTTAACTGTGTTCTTTTCTACAGTTGGAGCGCTGCAGTTGTTTACAGAGCCAACCGTGTTTTTAGGTACGCAGGCATTTAGTAGAACAGAAGCAATGACGGTTGTTATGTATTTATATCGTGATGCATTTAGCTTGCAATCCTTTGGAACTGGTTCAGCTACAGCAGTCATTTTACTATTCATTATTGTTGTTGCCTCTGCCATCAACACGTATTTAACATCAGGCATTCGCAAAAAAGGAAAGGGGATTAAATCATGAAAAAGAAATTTAAGATAAGTCGATTTTTCGTGTATCTGTTTTTAATTGTTGCAGGTTTCTTTTCCGTATTCCCTTTTTATTGGATGTTTGTGATGGCAACAAGACCAAGTGCGGCATATAACTCGATTCCACCAACTTTAACTCCTGGTGAACAATTAGTAGAAAACTTTCAGAAAGTATTGGAAAAAACCCCGTTCTTTGGAGCGATGTTTAATACATTAATTGTTTGTTTAGTCGTTACACTCGTTGTCTTATTGATTAGTTCATTAGCTGGATTTGCGTTTGCAAAATTTAAATTCCCTGGGAAGAATATATTTTTTGTTTCAATTTTATTAACGATGATCATTCCGCCACAGCTTGGGTTGATCCCACAATATTATTTAGTAGCAAAATTTGGTTTATTAGATACTTTGTTTGGTGCTATGATTATCTTTTTCCTAAACCCTTTAGGAATTTTCTTGATGAGACAGTATATTTCACAGTCAGTCCCGGATGAATTAGTTGAAGCAGCCAAGTTGGATGGTTGTTCTAATTTCCGTATTTTTCGCAGTGTTGTTCTCCCAATTATATTGCCGGCATTTGCAACATTGGGGATTATTGTATTTACGGCCACTTGGGGAGAATTTTTATGGCAATTTACTGTTCTTAGAGACCCAGATATGTATACAATACAGGTAGCCCTTTCTTCCATGAACACTACAAGTAATGTTGACTTTGGGATGATTCTATCTGGTGTATTTTGGGCGACGATTCCTTTAGTCATAGTGTTCTTGATGTTCAATAAATTATTTATCTCTAGTATTACAGAGGGCTCAATTAAATAGATCACTAAGACATGAGGGAATGTTATGAAACTTACCATTAAAGATATTGCAAAACTCGCGAATGTTTCTCCAGGGACCGTTTCGAAAGTAATTAACAAAACGGGAAACATCAGCCAACAGACAATAGAAAAAGTAAACGCAATTATTGAAGAAACGGGTTATCAACCTACTTTTTCTGCCAAATCGCTAGCAACAAAAAAATCTAATTTAATCGGTTTAATCTACGCCGGAAATATTAATGCAGAAATGAACCACCCGTTTTTCAATGATGTTGTCAATTCATTTAAAAATGCGGTTGGAAATCTTGGTTATGACATCCTTGTTTTTTCTAATAACAAATTTAGTAGGGATAAGCAGGATTATTTAGCTCGGTGTGTTCATTTTCAACTAGATGGTTGTTTAATTATAGCTGGGGATCGCATTGAAGAAGCTACACATGCACTGGACCAAAGCCATATTCCATGTGTTGGGGTTGATATTGCACTAAATGGTCCGAAATCAAGTTATGTGACGACCGATAATCATAAGGTCGCAGAACAAGTTGTGACCCATCTTTATTTGAACTCCATAAAGGAAGTTGCTTTTATTGGGGGGCCGGAATACTCTGTTGTATCTAATATTCGTAAAGAGAGCTTTATTCGCCATATGAATCTTTTTGGCATGAACACAAAGGATGAGTGGGTCCAACACGGTGATTACTTTGAAGAAAGTGGATATCAGGCAATGAATAGAATATTGGAGCACTCATCCATTCCACAGGCAGTGTTTGCAGTCTCGGATATGATGGCATTAGGGGCATTGAGAGCACTTAAGGAAAAAGGTGTCCGGGTCCCAGAGGATATCAAGGTTATTGGCTGTGATGATATTGAAGCGTGTCGCTATAGTGATCCATCACTTGCAACAGTTAAGCAAGATAAGGATAAAATGGGTAAATTAGCAGCATATATGCTTCATGATTTAATTAACGGAGCAGCAGATCCTAATTCAGTTATGGTCGACCCTGAATTAGTCCTTCGAGATTCATGTTTAATCGATACCACTGAGCAATAAATGGTTGTTAGCTGAAGGTTATATAAAGCCTGATTTTACCGGCATTCTTGTAGATTTATTTATGATAGAAAGTATTACGACAAAAACATTGATTAGCATAAAGAGTAAGAGGTGGAGACATGAAACGATATTTGGCTGTTGATATAGGCGGGACATTTATCAAATATGGAATTGTCGATGAACAGGCGTCTATTTTAGAAATGGATAAGACAAAAACACCAAAAACCTTGGATGGATTACTAGAATTATTGGAAGACCTTTATCAAAAACACCCTGATGTAACAGGTGTAGCCATCAGTTGTCCTGGAGCTGTTGCTGAATCGGGAGTCATTTATGGCTATAGTGCGCTTCCGTATCTTCATGGACCAAATATAAAACAATTGATAACGGATCGATTGGGAGCACAAATATATATGGAAAATGACGCCAATTGTGCAGGCTATGCTGAGGTATGGAAGGGGAAGGCACAAGGGAAACAGGACGTTCTCGTAATGGTTATTGGTACAGGTATCGGTGGTGCCGTCATCAAGGATGGTATGGTACATAAAGGTGCCAATCTTCATGGTGGCGAGTTCGGGTACATGGTGGTTCCTAGCGATTCAGGAACAGGATACGATACATGGAGTGCTACTGCTGCCACTGGTGCATTAATTTCAAAGGTAGCTCGTTTGAAAAATATAGGGGAAGATGAATTAACAGGCGAAGCTATATTCGATATGGCTAATGCTGGAGATGTAGTTTGTAGCGAGGCTATTGATCAATTTTATCAGTTATTAGCTTTAGGTATTTATAATTTACAATATATCTATGATCCAGAAGTCATTTTAATAGGTGGCGGCATTAGTGTAAGGGAAGATCTGATTAATCATATAAATCAAAAACTAGATAGTATACTCAAGCATTTAGAAGCATCAAAGATTAAACCGAAGATCGACACATGTGAGTTCCGTCAGCACTCCAATTTACTAGGTGCTGTATATGGATTCATCCGTGAAAGGGAAGAGGACTAATTTTAATCCCAGTTCATTTGGGCAGTAGATCGTTTCCTCTCTCCCGCTATAATTAATTACTTTTAAAATGGAGTTGAGACCATGTATCATGCAAAATTAGATCGTTTTCCGAAGGATTTTCTATGGGGCTCTGCTTCTGCCGCCTATCAGGTGGAGGGGGCATGGGATGAAGATGGAAAGGGTCCTTCCGTATGGGATAATTTCGTAAAGATTCCTGGAAAAACATTTAAAGGTACAAATGGTAATGTGGCAGTTGATCATTATCATCGATATAAAGAAGATGTCGCGTTAATGGCGGAAATGGGGCTAAAGGCATACCGTTTTTCCGTATCATGGAGTCGTATATTTCCAAAAGGTAAAGGCGAAATAAATGAGACAGGAATACAATTCTATGAAAATTTAATTGATGAACTTCTTCATCATGGAATCGAGCCGATTGTTACCTTGTACCATTGGGATCTTCCGCAAGCCTTACAAGATGAGTATGGTGGTTGGGAATCTCGAGAAATCATTCAGGATTTTAATGATTATTGTGTTGCGTTATTTAAACGATTTAAGAATAAAGTAACCTATTGGGTAACATTAAATGAACAAAATATATTTATTAGTCATGGGTATGAACAAGCCTCACATCCTCCGGGTGTCCGTGATCGAAAGCGGATGTATGAAGCAAATCATATAGCCAATTTGGCTAATGCAAAGGCAATTCAATCGTTTAGACAAATCATCCCGAATGGAAAGATTGGACCTAGCTTTGCTTATGGACCTGCATATTCATACTCTAGTCATCCAGAAGATGTTTTAGCAGCAGAAAATGCAGAGGAATTTCATAATCATTGGTGGATGGATGTGTATAGCTGGGGAGAGTATCCTAAAACAGCCTGGAAGTATCTTGAAAAAAACGGACTAGCACCAACGCTAGAAGCCGGGGATGAAGAGCTATTAAAAGCAGGAAAACCTGATTTCATGGGGGTAAATTATTACCAATCCGCATCATTTACTGCAAGTCCACTGGATGAGGAATTCGGTAAGGTTAAGGAAAACCATGACGGGAAAAAAGGAAATTTTGTTGAAAGTGGTAATGCAGGTTTATTCAAACGGAAACGTAATGAAACATTGGAAACAACTAACTGGGATTGGGAAATAGATCCTACTGGATTACGGATAGGTCTTCGCCGAATCACAAGCCGTTATGGACTTCCGGTCTTGGTGACGGAGAATGGGTTAGGGGAATTTGATAAACTCGAGGAAAATGATGTTGTCAATGACGATTACCGGATTGATTTTATTCGCAAGCATATCGAGCAATTGCAAGCTGCTATTACAGATGGTGTGGATTTAATCGGGTATTGTACATGGTCGTTTACGGATCTATTGAGCTGGCTAAATGGCTATCAAAAGCGGTATGGATTTGTTTACGTGAACCGGGATGAATTAGATGAAAAAGATATGAGAAGGATTAGAAAGAAAAGCTTTTATTGGTATAAAGAAGTAATTGCTTCAAATGGAGATAGATTGTAATCATAGAGTTTAAATGGAAAAAGTTTTATCGATGGGACTTTCTATTAATTGAATTATAACCAATTCACATAGAGAAAATTATCCATAATAGAATATCATGTAACAAAACTTAGCACCTTCAACCCACCTTTGGATTGAAGGTGCTTTTTTATTTTAAAAATGTGCTCTATTCGTCGACTATTGTCTCAATCAAATAAAAATAGTCATTCATAGTCTATCAGTAAGAGGCATCTAATGTCTTAATTTTTTAATAGAAAGGAGAATGAAAATGTCCTATGAATACGGTGGAGGTAGTTATGGAAGAGGAGACAGTAATTTTGCATTAATTGTTGTATTGTTTATCCTGTTAATCATTGTTGGATCAGCATTCGTTAGATAGAAGGTTGCTAGAAAGAAATTGATAAAGGAGGAGGAATGATGTCATCTAGACACTTATATCATAAAGCCTGTGAATATTATGGGAAACGCGTTGAAGTTGTAGACCACCGTGGCAATCGTTTCCGAGGTGTAATAAAGGACGTTACACCGAGAGGAGTTTATCTTGCTACAGGTGGATCGGGGTTCTTTATTCCTTTCTTTGCTATCTTATCATTAGTGTTATTAACATCTCTATTCTTTTTCTAATAGGTAGAAGGACACCAATAATTGCACGGATTATTAATGGAAGTCTATTAAATGTGGTTTTAAAGAGTAGCTATTATCAATTTCCGATACGAGTTACTCTTTTTTGTTTGCATAAAAATATTTTTAAAAATTTAATCTTTTTTTATTTAACTATTGAATCACACGTAACGTGTTGTTTTATACTTAAGAAAATAAATAAGGGGTGAAGAAATGTACACGATTGGGAAATTGTCAAAGAACACGGGAGTAACCGTTAGGACGTTAGATTATTATGATGAAATTGGTTTGATCAACCCGTCATCAAAAACAGATGGGGGTCATCGTTTATATAATGAGGACGATGTAATGCGGTTAGAACGTGTTTTAGCCTTAAAATACATGGGATTCTCACTAGAACAAATAAAAGATATAGTAAACAGCTCAACCTCAACTTGGCAGCAGTCGATTCAACAGCAGTTAGAGATGATCAGGCGGGAACAGGAACGTTTAAAGATGTTAGAACAAGCGCTTACGGGTGTATCATTTTCCATTGAATTTGAGGGAGAAATTAATTGGTCGATAATTTTCAATATTATTCAACTGTATCAACAGGATGTGGAGGATATCTTTCAGCAATATAAAGATTACCTTAATAACGATGAGATGAGAAAAATTATTGAAATGGATGCACAAATGAGTAAAGAAGATATGAAGGAATGGATGGAGGCTATAAGTGATATCAAAAATAACCTTGAGATTGATCCAGGTTCGGAAAAGGCACAACATCTTGTTAAGAGATGGTTAAACCAAGTAGAAAAAATGTTTGGAAATGATGAAGAACTACTTGGCGATATGTGGAATGCTCTACAAAATTTAAAGGAAGGCATTGTCTTTTATCCTATGGATAAGGATGTCATCCATTTTATAGAACGTGTCTTTCTAACAAAGGAGGAATTAAAATAATGATTCTCGATGTGCAAGGTGTTACAAAAGTTTTCCCTGGTCCAGGTAAGTCAAAGAAAATAGCTAATGATAACATTACATTCACGATTAATGAAGGAGAAATATTTGGGCTTCTCGGACAAAATGGTGCTGGAAAAACAACGTTGGTCAATCAAATTTTAGGACTATTAACGCCTGATCGTGGTGACATTCAATTGCTAGGAAAATCGGTACTGCAATCACCTACACTTGCTCGATCCATTTGTTCTGTACAGCCACAGTCCCAGGTTCCACTAGGTTTTCTAACACCAAAACAAGCTGTTTCACTCATTGGGAAGATGCGTGCAGGAAAGAAATATGACCCAAAGCGATTGGATATGCTTTTTGAGGCTTTGGATATGGGGGAATGGGAAAATAAAGAAGGACAAAAGCTTTCAGGAGGAGCACGACGATTGGCAGCATTTTGTATGGCGGTGATCGTTCCTGGTAAATTAGTAATCCTTGATGAACCAACAAACGACGTTGATCCAGTTCGAAGACGTTATCTATGGCAAGTGATACGTGATTTAACAAATGATGGTACTTCTGTTATTTTAGTAACCCATAATGTAGTGGAAGCGGAAAGGGCGGTAGATCGTGTGGCAATAATAAATGAGGGGAAAATTCTAACACAAGGGACCCCAACGGAAGTAAAAGGTTCTGTTAGTAATCAAATGCGATTAGAACTGAGCTTAGCAAAGGAGCTAAAGGAAATCGACATACCAAATTGGGCACTTTCCACTCATCAGAATGGATCTCGATTATTTATCTCGATGGATCCATCAGAAGTACCAGCTGCGATTGAATGGGCAAAGGTTCAAGTGGATAAAGGACAATGTATAGATTATTCCTTGTCACCATCGACAATTGAGGATGCTTATATTGAATTAACCTCTAAAAAGGAGGTTGTATCATCATGAACATATTAAGCCATTACAAGTATGTTTTTCAAATGCAGTTTTTTAGAAACTCAGGGTTCTTAGTATTTATGGCTCTCATTCAAATATTGATTTCAATAGGAATCGTTATAGGATTTACGTATCTAATCCCAAATCCGGATACGAAGACAATTCTTTTTTTAGCAACAGGTGCCCCTACAATCATCTTGATTATGACAGGATTAGTTATTCTACCTC
The DNA here is from genome assembly GCF_009728145.1 of Ornithinibacillus caprae. Taxonomy (GTDB): domain Bacteria; phylum Bacillota; class Bacilli; order Bacillales; family Amphibacillaceae; genus Ornithinibacillus; species Ornithinibacillus caprae. Next base: position 217,772 of record NZ_WOCA01000004.1, read on the forward strand.
AACAGGTTGGTACATCTAAATCAGATGGATACATGGAATTTATGCGTACATGGCCGGTTAAACGCTCTGTTATTCTAGGAGCTGATACTATCCTATGGTTATTCATTACTGTTCCTAGTATCGTCGTCTCCGCCATTGTCGCACATCTTATGTTTAGCCCAGGATATGATATCTCTTGGACAGTAGTTCCAGCTTTGCTGATGATTGCCTTAACATCGATTGGAGTTGGATATGGATTTTCCTATCTGTTGTCACCAACAACATCACTAAGTATTTCACAAATAGTTGTTTTTGGGGCGCTTATGTTTTCACCAGTCAATTTCCCCATGGACCGGCTACCAGAATGGCTTCAAACACTTCATGAAATACTACCAATCTACTCGATGGCAGAAGTCATGCGAGCTTCTCTAGCAGCCTCTACGTTTGATGCAAGTATAGGGAATTATATCAATCTGTTTATATGGTGTGTATTGGGGTATGGTGGAGCTGTCTTTATCTTAAATAAGAATTGACAAATTATAACATGTTCCTTGACAAGCAGATTAACAATTCATTCATCAGGTAAAATTCTATGCGTTCATCATAGTGGCTGAGCCACACAGTAATCGAATTACCGTTAATACGGAACAATAAACTACGACTAAACAATCGTTGCAGGAAACCTAATGTTTTCTGAAAGGCGCTTGACTGCGCTGTATACCTAGCTGTTGACGCTCTATATAGCAGATGGAACGTTCGTTTACATTGAGTTTTGATTTAGTATTTACAAAAAACTGGCGATTCATCTCCCACCTAAACGTTGTCTCGTATTGAGGAAGGAGTCTTATCGCCCAAGTATGATAAAAGTGTCACTGAATAGTGAAAAAGGGATATTGTTTAATTTACGGTATCCCTTTTTTAATTTAATCATGCTAAGTGAAATACAAAATAAATTTAGAACAATAATAATTACTATAACTTTTAGTTACTCATTGACCTCCAAAATGAAGATATACAAGGCCTTATAGCAATGGAAACCTTAGGTTGCATCGTATTGCAACTAGGGTTATCTTTACTTTTGGTAAAAGTTATAACCATAATGGATTATAAACTTAAGAAAGGTGATCGCGAAGTGAGTTTTGCAGATAAGTTAAAAAAAGAGAGAAAGAATAAAGGCTGGTCTCAAGAAGAATTAGCAGAAAAGCTTTTTGTTAGCAGACAATCAGTTTCTAAGTGGGAGAATGGTCAAAATTATCCTAGCATTGAAATCATCATTAAATTAAGTGATTTTTTTGGTGTAACCATTGATGAATTATTGAGGAGTGATGATGAGTTGAAGGAGAAAGTAATTAATGATAGTAAACAATTGAAGTATCCGAAATTAAAAGCGTTATTTGATATAGTATTTTTACTTGGTATTGCACTTATGATCATAAAAATTGGAGCTATTTTGTTAAATAAGTTTACTGCATTAGATATTACCCTTTATGGTGGATCGTTTTTCTGGAATTTTGGTTCATTAATTTTAATTATTGGTGCTGGTATTGGTTCTAGTGCTGTTAAAGAGAAGTATAAAGAGGAATAGATAGTTATCACTAGGGTGATAGAACCTCTTTTATCTTTACTAATTCACATATAAGGGACTAATACCAATAAGGATTAGCCCCTTATATTTATTATTCCGTTGTTTCTGTTCTTCTTCTAATATCCAATCCAATAACTTAAAAAAACAGCCATTTTTTCAATACTTACATCCATGGGAAATGCTACTTTTTTAATCCTATCCACAAAAATTATCTGAATGCTCGTAATAATAAAAGCCGAAAAAATAAGAAAAATAGTAGTTTTTAGTGATTGACTAGTTTACCAAAAATGGTATATCTTGTTAAAAGACATTCAAACAAAGGAGATAGAGAAAAATGGCAAAAGAAGGTTCTTACGATATTAAAGTAAATTCAGTAGCAAAATCAATCGATATGGTGATTAAAGGAACATTTACACCAGAACAAGTAGAAGCTTTTGTAAAAGATTACACAAGTAAGGTGCAAAGTGTTCAGGCAGCGGATTATACCCTAAACGTAGATTCCACGGATATGGATGTGCTTACCCAAGAGATGGTTCCTAGCATGGAAAATTCTATTAAAATGTATCAACAATCAGGTTTCGATAAGATGGTTATAAAAATTAAAGAGAATGCCATTCTTAAAATGCAATTAAATAGAATATTACGTAATGCAAACTTTGCAAATGCAGAAATAAAGGAAGTTTAATATAACGATGGACAAGTCCTAATCAAATGACTTGTCTATTTTTCTATAGACGATGTAATTAGATAAAAAAATCATCTAGATAAGGAGTAGCACCAACAATGACACATATTAAACTAAAAGAAATATCAATCTATCACCCGGAAACGGTAGTCAACAATTCCTTCTACATGAAACATTATCAGGAGAAGGGTAGAGATGCTACTAAATTTCTTACAGATGTATTAGGAAGAGAAAATAGATACATTATTGATCAAAAAGATGAAAATGCGTTAACAATGGCGATTGAAGCATCAAAGCGTGTACTAGAGCAAGCTAATATGACTGGCAAGGACCTAGACATGATCGTATTTTCTTCCCAAACACCAGAATATACAGCGCCATCAAATGCTATTCAATTACACCATGCGTTAGAGGCAGGAAATCAAACCATGACCATGGATTCTAATGCAAATTGTGCAGGTATGACAGTCGCAGTGGATCAAGCGGCGCGAAACATGCTAACAAATCCATATGTAAATACTATATTAGTGGTTGGTTCCGATTACAACTCACTAATGAGTAACCATGACCAAGAAATCACTTACGGAAATTTTGGTGATGCAGCTTGTGCGGTTATTTTAGAAAAGACGGAGGAAGATACAGGATTCATAGATTCGCATTACTATGTAGATTCGATTACATATGATAAGACGTATTTTCCTCGTCACGGATTAAAAAATGCTATTTTGGAAGGTGGCAAAGAGCAAAGTATTGATTGGCTTCCTTTTGATGGGGATATCGCTTTAGAGCCAACCTATAGCATGATTGAATCAGTATTATCACGTAATGACATGACTATTGATGATATCGATGCATTTTGCTTATCTCAATTTTCCATAGGAAATATTAATCGAATTCAAGAGCATTTTCATATTGAAGAAGAAAAGATAATGTTTGTAGGAGATCGTTTTGGTTATACAGGGACGAGCAGTCCATTTATAGCTCTTCACGAAGGAATTAAGTCGAGTCGAATCAAACGTGGTGATAATATCTTGTTTTGGACCATTGGTGGTGGATTTCAATTAGCAACCATGTTATTTAAATATTAGGATGAAAAAAGCAAGAGATACTTTAGCCTCTTGCTTTTCCTTTTTCAATGTAATTTACAATTTGTTCGCATATTTCATGGGTCATCAGTGAATCTTCTATTGAAGGAGTTGGTACTTTGTTATACTGAACAGATTCGATGAAATGATCTACAATTTGATAGAAGCCCCGTTTATACAAGGTCGGAACCCAATCACCAAAGGATGAAATGCTTTTTTCTTGATTATGATAATGAGTGGTTTCTACAAGGCTGTTGACCACATATTTATCAGTTCCGGTATTATATTCGATGATTTCTTCGGTAACACCATTATTTCTGTTCATGATTCCAATAGCAATACATCCATCTCCGATAAGCTGTATAACAATCGTTTCGAGCATGGTATCCTTTTTAAGATGTTCTACTTTAACATCCTTAACTTCTGTATCCATCAAAAATCGAAGCGTGTCGACCACATGGATAAAATCCTCTACCACAAATCTTCTTGTATATTCGAAAGCGGAAAACCTATTTTTTTGCATGAGGATGAGATTAGCTTTTCCATGCTCCTTTAGTTCTTTAACTGTTGGAATGAATCTTCTGTTGAAACCAACCATTGCTATTTTTCCAGCTTCCTTAGAGAGATTAACAATACGTGTGGTTTCATCGAAATTCAGGGAGATAGGTTTATCGATGTAGGTGTGTATACCACTTTTAAGTAATTTTTCAGCTATTTCGACATGTGCTTCTGTTGCAGTACTTACGAATGCTGCATCAATCCGCTTTTTGATTAGTTCATTTACAGACTGGGCAGTTTCTAGAATTCTATATTTTTTGGATAAACGATGTAGCTCGTCTAAATTTCTCGTACAAAGCACTAATTCTATTCCTTCTTTTTCAGATAGAACGGGTAAGTAAGCTTTTTGCGCAATATCACCTAATCCGATAATTCCAATTTTCATAAAGACACCTCATCAGGGTTTTTAGTTATATCTAAATTATACTATGTATCAAAATAGCTAACAAAGGTAGTACTCTAGAACGAGCATGTAAATTATTATCGTAATATCCGAGAAAGTATAACTAACTGAAATGCTAGGTATCTTGCCTAACTTCTTTATTTTCCCTTTAAAAAATTGGAATGTATATAACTTGTCCATCATAAGCTTAACTGTTAGTGAATATATGCAAGCCAGAAGCTTGCTATGGATCAAGTTATTTCAATCTAAGGGAAGGAAAGGAGCTAGGGTCATTGGAGTTTATTGAGCCACTGTTAAAAATACTACTAATTAACTTAGTTTTAAGTGGAGATAATGCGGTTGTGATTGCAATGGCAAGCCGAAACCTTCCGGATAGATTAAAAAAGAAAGCCATTGTATGGGGAACCTTAGGGGCGGTTGCATTTAGAATTATATTTACGGTATTGGTGATCTATCTCTTAAAATTACCGTTTATTCATTTAATTGGTGGGCTACTTCTTTTAATCGTTGCGTATAAGTTGTTAGTTGATAATGAAGAGGAAGCGAACATTAAAGTTGGAAATACCCTTCAGGATGCAGTGATCATCATCATATTTGCTGATGTCCTTATGAGTTTAGATAATGTCCTTGCTATTGTTGCTGTATCTAGTAATAATTTTCTTCTGATCTTAATTGTTGGTATTGTACTGACAATCCCAATTATCCTCTTTGCAAGCCAGCTTATTATAAAAATAATGGACAAGTATTCCTTCATTGTCTATTTAGGGGCAGGTCTGCTTACATGGACAGCAGGTGAAATGATTCTAAAGGAGCAATTCGTTCAACAATATATCTCTTCCGTTCCGTTTTTAGAATCTTTGTTTTTAATTGGGATGGTCATATTCATTATGATAATGGGTGGCTATAATCGAGCACGTAATTAATGTCTAATGCTAGGAATATCATATGTTTTTTCATTTTTTAAGGAAACATGTAAGTCCTGGTTTCGGGTAATGGTTGCAAAGAACACATCATCTTTATTGTGTATACCTAATGTCGAAAGCTGTTGCTCTAACCATTTTTCATTTAAATTAAATTTTTCTAAGATCGTTTGGTAAACCGTTCCCTCGACAATGATAGGAAATGTAAGGCTGGACGGTTTATTTGGTATATTCATATCTTCAATTGTAACAGGATTCTTTCGTGGTTTTTTCAAGACACTTAAGGATCCATTTGATTCTATGATAGCTATTTCTACTTCATCCATATCAAAGACACTTTTTTCACGTAGCATCTGAAGAATATTATCAATGGAGTACCGGATATTCTTAATGTTTTTGTCTAGTAATTTTCCGTTATGTATAACCACAGTTGGTTCAAAGGTAACCAATTTGCCTACTTTGCGATTAAATATCTTCCATTTGCTAACTACTCTCTGAAAAACTCCTAATGAAATGATGGCTACAGCCGTTGGTAAATGCTGTATGTTGGGATCTGCTATGTCTGCTCCAACTACTGCACCAAGCGTGAGAATGATTAAAAAGTCAAAAATAGGTAATTCCCCGATTGCACGTTTTCCCATAAATAATGTAACAAATAATAAAAGCGGTATAATAGTAGCTATTCTTCCGATAGTAGTACCTATTTCTTTAAGTATTTCCATTATACTAGTCCCTACTTCCAAAATATTAATTATCTTGTTTTTATATTTATTATCTTAAAGAGAAGTAGAACTATACATATTATTCAAGTCGATACAGCAAAAAAAAATGCTGCCGATCGTCTTGCGATGGGCTAGCTTTTTAATAGTTTATATTTTTCCTTCCGTTTTCTGTGAATAGCTGCCATTTCTTAAATAATTCCTTATACTTTGGGACTTTTATATTGTCACCTTGGGTATTCTCTATCGGATCTTCAATTCCATTTACAAGTAATGTAATGGTAAATCGTTGTCCAGGCTTATCAATAAAGTAGGATCCAACTTTAAATAGGTCTGCTTTAGAAAATAAGTCGTTTAGACGTAAATTGATTTGTCGAAAAGCCTCCATATCGACATCTCTGGTATACCCTATATCAATGATTAGTTGTTCTCCATCTGTAAAATCCTCCGGTAGATACGGAGTAGAAATTAAATACTTTAATGGTTCATCGAAGGACTTGCCTTCTACGGTATGTAGAAATAAAGGTCCTTTTTTTCGTTTAATAAACGTTTCAATATCTCGGTAATCGATATTTATTTCACCAGTTTTCTCCACCATGTCTCGAAGTGTATGAATGGTACGCTCTTCTATCGCATTAAAGGTAAGGTTAGCCTCTCGAATACTTGTTTTTGAATCAATTGTTTCCATTAGACCATCACTATCAAAGAAAATAATAGCATCACAAATATCCTTCATAATAAAGTATTGTTTTGTTGCTGTTTGAAATCTTTTCTTTCCTTCAAATCGAAATGGAAAGCGGAAGATGCCAATTAATAGTGACTTTTTTTCTCGCAATGCTTTTAGCTTACGAGTAAGTTCTTCTGTTTCACTAGTATTTCCGCCAATGAAACGATAAAAGCATAGATCCTCTCTCTCAAGCTCTGCAATAATAGATTGTTTCTTGTCCGAGAAGTCTGAATCAATTTTAAAAAGACCAAAAGTTCTATTCATAGTGCCTCTCCCAACTCTGCTTTTTCATCATTATATCTAATAAATCGTATAAAACTTGTCAGTTTATGTTGAGAAAATCAACTAGTTTTGTTGAAGAAAGGAAAATAGCCTACTTGATGTCATTTATACTATTTTTATATATTCATGGACAAACACCGCCCCTCTTCAACTTCTTTTTCATAGATTAGCATTATCTAGTAGAAAGGAGGAGAAGAGATGTTTGGATTTTCAATGGTACAGATGGTTAGAAACAATGCAGATCGCTTAGATCGATATTTAAGAGAAGAGTGTCTTCATCTGTATCGACCTTTCAAAAGAACCCCTTGTTTTTTACACCGACCATTTGAAAATTGGTTGAAAAATACGAAAAAAATTCCTGTAATCATACAATTTCAAAATAACAATGATCATATAATAGAAGAGGATTTTGAACAGGTTAAAGATATTGTTGGAAATCACTTCAGGTGTAAACAAGGTAAGGAATTTAAATGTATAGGGTCCTGTAGTGCAACCGTTACTCCTAAGGCATTGGAAGAATTACTTTCCACGTGTAATCATATTCAAAAAGTCTATTATAATCGAGAGGTTAAAGCATTATTAGATGTTGCAACACCCTCCGTTCATGCGCAAAATGTCGTGAGGGATAATACGGAACTGACTGGTGAGGATGTAACTATTGCAGTTATTGATACGGGTATCCATCCCCATGAAGATTTAGAAGGAAGAATAAAAGGATTTAGAGATTTTGTCAATAACCGTACAGAACCTTACGATGACAATGGTCATGGCACACACTGTGCTGGTGATGCTGCAGGAGATGGTAGTATGTCAGATGGAAGATATGCTGGCCCAGCTCCCAAAGCTGATGTTGTTGGAATAAAGGTTCTGGACCGGATGGGATCTGGTTCTCTAGATACAGTAATGGAGGGTGTTCAATGGGCTATTGATAATAAAGATACGTTGGGAATTAATGTTTTATCTATGTCACTTGGTAGTCCTGCAAATCCAGCTTATCCTGATGAAGATGATGACCCAATGGTGCAAATAGTAGAAGCGGCATGGGAAGAAGGAATAGTAGTTTGTGTAGCTGCTGGAAATGAGGGGCCAAATAGAAGCACAATAGCCAGCCCAGGAATTAGTGATAAAGTCATTACGGTTGGTGCAATGGATGATCAGGATACCGTTAATCGTGAGGATGATGAGATTGCTAGTTTTTCTAGTCGAGGACCAACCATTCATGGTGAAACGAAGCCTGATGTAGTTGCCCCGGGTGTAAATATTATCTCCTTACGTGCACCAGGATCTTATCTAGATAAAGTACAAAAAAGTGCAAGAGTAGAAGGAAACTATATGGTCTTATCTGGAACATCGATGGCCACTCCAATTTGTGCAGGTGTAGTAGCTTTGATATTAGAGAATAACCGTGATTTAACACCTGAGCAAGTGAAATCAATGTTGATGGAGCGTGCAGATAACTGGGGAAATGGTGACCCTAATGTATATGGTGCAGGATATATTCATGCAGAAAATACAATCCCTTCCTAAATAAATAAGGTAGCTCCAACCCATAGAGGCTGGAGCTACTATTAAAGTGCTTCTTTGATTACTCTCTTATAATAGAGTACGGATAGAATAGCAAAAATGGAATAAAGTACTGCGTAAAGTAGCATTACAATTATCATTGGTGCCCAAAGCTCCGTACCGAAGAAAAACCATCCAGATTTAACAGCAAAATAACTATGGCTTAGCCCTACTAGTAAAGGGATTCCAAAATTGATCAATTGTTTTGCACGTATCCCTCTTAATAAGTCCCTTTGTGTAAATCCAAGTTTTCGTAAAATGGTATAACTTGATTTTTCTTCTTCACTTTCATCCATCTGTTTAAAGTAAAGGATGCACCCGGAAGTTACTAAAAAGCTTAGTCCTAAAAAGCCTACAATAAACATGATGAGTCCCATGTTTTGTTTTTGAGCTGTACTGACTTCTAGTCTAGATTCATGCCCTGCCCATTTACCAATGGTTTCTTGAAAAATCTCATCTGCATGGTCTAATTGATTTCTTTGAGTAATATCGACCCCAACATACTCTGTGAATTCACCTTGGATAGAAGGATCGATGTCTTCTAATAACTGAAGAAAAACCTGATGATCCACAACAGCTACTGGAAATCCTCCACCTGTTATACGTGTTGGAAGGATGCTTTTATCTTCAATTCTTAAGTAATCCAGTTCGATTGACTGATTCTTCCCAGATAGTTTAATATCCCCCGAATCCTTAAAGGACATAAATTGCAGAAGAGCATCATTAGAGTTAATAAAAATAGTTTCATTTTCTTGAATATCTAAGTCATCAATCTCATATTCACTTATAACTGTCATGGTAGTATTGCCAGTGTCATAATTCATATTTGTCTCGTCATATCCTTCAATAATATTACTTATATCAGCATGAGACAATATAAATTGAACCTGGGTCGACGAATAATCAATTTGATTCCTTTCAAGCTTATTCGTAAATTTCTTTGCATTTCCAACGTCAGGAATTGAAAAGTGGTTTGGTACCGATTGTTCAGCGGTTTTTTCTGCTGAATAATAAGAGATATAGCTTAATGATAATAAGCCGATTGCTAAGGCAGATACGGTTGTAATAATCGTTAATAATAATGAATTAGATTTCATTCGAAACATAATAGAAGAAAGAGATAATACATCATTTATATTGACGTAACCATCTTTCTTTTTTCTAATCAGATTAAAAATAAAGCTTACAGACCCCTTATAAAATAGGTAGGTTCCCAGGATGACAGATCCTAATATCGTTGCCATGGCAATAAACAATTCGTTCATTCCTACAAAATCTCCGCTAAATAATCTGGATGACAGGTAATAGCCAAACGAGATGAATCCAATTCCAAGAATACCTATGATTATTTGGAGGATCGACATTTTTGTAATCCTTTGTTCCGTACTAGATATGATTTGAAATAATGACAGGATACTCTGTCTTTTGATAAAGATAAAATTCATTAACATGATTAGAAGATAGATACACAGAAATACGATAATTGTTTGTATGAAAGCATTGGTTGAAAATGATAACGTAGCTTCTGCTTCTATTCCAGTGATTTTAATTAAAATCATCATAATCAAGCGTGATACAGAAAATCCAAGTAATATTCCAATGAACATCGAGCCAAAATAAAGGAGAACATTTTCTATGCTTAAAATTTGAAAAATCTTTCCTTTTGTCATCCCGATTAATTGAAATAAACCAATCTCTTTGCTTCGACGCTTAATAAACATGGTATTCGCATATAATAAAAATGTCGAAACGATAATAATTAGAAAAACAGAGGCTGTTTTAATCGCCGCAGCGCCTTTAATAGAGTCCTTTGTTTCATCCATGGCTGGGTCATATTGCAGGGTAACAAACGCAAAATATAGTGCAACACTAAATATTAACGCAAATACATATAAGTAGTAGTTTTTAATGTTCTTTTTCAAATTCCGATAGATGAGCTGATTAATGTTCATGCTGAACCCCACCTAATACACCTTGTGTTTTGATGATGTCCTGGAAAAATGCTTGTCTTGGTTGATCACCCTTATTTAACTGGGTGTAGATTTGGCCATCCTTTATAAAAACAACTCTATTGCTGTAGCTTGCTGCAAGTGGATCATGCGTAACCATAACGATGGAGGCTTCTCTTTTTTGATTCAAGTCGCTTAATTTATTTAATAAATCAGATGCTGATTTGGAATCAAGTGCTCCAGTTGGCTCATCGGCAAAAATAATACTTGGATCATGGATGAAAGCTCTTGCAGCAGAGGTGCGTTGCTTTTGTCCACCAGATATCTCATTAGGATATTTATTTTTTATATCCAATATACCAAGCTCTGTGGCAACTGTATTGAACCTTTGGTCTGCTTCTTTCTTAGAAATCTTCTTAATGGATAAAGGTAATAGAATATTTTCCTTTACGGTTAAGGTATCCAATAAATTATACTCTTGGAAGATAAATCCTAAATGATGCTTTCTAAATTCTGCTAGCTGTTTTTCTCGCATTCTTGTAAACACTTGGCCATCAATTGTAATCGTTCCTTTTGTTGGAGAGTCAATGGAAGAAAGAACATTTAATAAAGTTGTTTTTCCTGAACCGGATGCTCCCATGATACTAAGAAATTCGCCCTTTTCTACATGAATGTCTATTCCTTTTAGTACTTCTTGTTTATTAAATTTGTTTCCATAATGTTTATCAATTTTAGTTGCTTCTAATATATTCAAATGATATTCATCCTTTCTTGATTCATCTATCTAATCATTATCTTAACCAACATTGGCGACAATTTCCTTTTATTAACCTAACAAGTAAAGCAGGCATGTGACAATATCGTCACATGCCTGTTATTTGAACAAACTCATTTTTCTTCGGAAAGGATAACGTAAAAACAGAACCCTCTCCAACGGTTGATTGAACCGTGATTTTTATTTTTAAAGAAGCTGAAACTTTCTGTGCCAGATATAGGCCCATACCAGTAGAAGCATTATCTTTATGGTTCGCTGTTGATGTGAACCCTTTATCAAATATGCGCGTCATATCCTTAGGTTCAATACCACGTCCGTAATCTCGAATTTCTAAATAAGTCTGGTCATTCTTTTGATAACTTTTAATGATAATGTCACTTGATTCACTGTATTTTACGGCATTTGTTAATAGCTGACGAATTAAAAATGCTAACCATTTTGCATCTGTTAATACTTCAGATACTTCTAGAGATACATCAAACCCAATGCCTTTTTGAAAGCACCAAGACTTAAGAGCTTTAATTTCTTGGTTGATGAGAGGATCCATGATCGTTTTTTCTATGTATATATCATTATGGATAAATGGCATCCGCTTTTGATGCAGCTGTCGGTCTACTAATAAATGGATTCGTAGCCACTCATATTGTAACTGGGATCTTAAGGTTTCTTGCTCTACCCGATCAATCATTAACTGCATGGTAGTGAGCGGTGTTTTTACTTCATGAATCCATGATAGGAGTTCATCCTTTTCTTGTTCTAGGTTAGTTAGTTGTTGATCTAATTCATCTTTGTAATGTTCCGTTTGTTGGTTAATTCTTTTCTCAGTAAGTTTTTCAAACGGACTTTCAGCAGAGGAAATATTGTTTAATTCATGTGTACTATCCCACTCGTTTAAACTTCGATAAAATTTCGTTTCTTTGTTATATCGAATAACTAAAAAGATAATAAATCCTAGCATCGATAAAAAGACAATATACAATAGAGACGAGATAGGTATAGAAGCGTCAATAACCCCCATAAATATAATGAATAACTGTAGGATCATAAAGAAAATGATCCAACTTAGCCGTTCTATTAAATATTGTTTGATCATACAGTTTTCTCTTCCTTAGCCATGTACCCCTGGCCAACCTTAGTCTCTATATAGTTACCTAATCCAAGTTCTTCAAGCTTTTTTCGTAATCGATTGACATTGACAGTTAACGTATTATCACTAACAAAACGTTCGTCCTCCCATAGACTTTTAATTAATTCCTCTCGACTTACGATCGTATTCTTTCTTTCGATAAGAAACTTTAAAATATACATTTCATTTTTAGTAAGTTCTATATCTCCATTATTATTTGTGACCGTGTTCTTTAAAAAGTCAACTGTTGCACCGCACCAGGTTTTAAACGCCATTTGCTGCTCTGTATTATAGTTGTATACACGGCGAAGCACAGCTTGAATTTTTGCAATTAAGACATCGAAGTGAAATGGTTTCTGGATAAAGTCATCTGCTCCAAGCTGCATAGACATGACCATATCTGTAGGGTGGTCACGTGATGATAAAAAAATTATTGGTACATTTGAATGAGATCGAATCATCCTACACCAATGAAACCCATCGAATTTAGGAAGTTGAATATCGATAATGACTAAATCAGGTTTAAGGCTGGAAAATTCTTGGATCACTTGATCGAAATCATTAACACCATGTACGGTATATGACCACTGCGATAATCGTTCCTTTATTTCATGAAATAAAGTTGTATCGTCTTCAATAAGCATAATATTAAACAATGGTTTCACCACATTTTCTATTAGTAACTACATCTACATACTATAGTAATATGTTTGTAGCTTATGTGTAAATGAATTAGTGAACTGTTCCGAAATAGTTAGAAATCAGGTAAGGAAAAGAGGAGCTTTGCTGAAAATAGTTGTTACATGAACAACGTAAGAAAATTTGAAGGAGATGGAAAAGCAATTATAGTTCAAGCGAGTATGGCTATCTTAAATACACAACCTATATAATTATGTAATGATCAAATTCATGCTCAACATTTATTTACTTAGAAACAAACGGATTATTCGGAATCCAAAATCGATAGGGATAATCCCTTGCTTCACCAGAATTATCAATACCGATTCGTTTCCCTTGGGCTATCTTCCCGGGCTTTTTTCCTTTTGCTATGTATAACGGAGGTTCTAAGAAGGATTGTCCATAATCTTCCATGGTTATACCTAGTGCTTTGGTAAGCTTTCCAGGACCACTGGTAAGGTTTTGGAATTTCTTTACTGGGCGTCTTTGTAACATTATATGAATCCCCCTATATGGCTCCACTGCACGAATGAGTACTGCTTCCGGTTGATTAACTTTTCCACTTACCACATTAACTAGACAGTGAGTGTGCATTGTATAGGTGTATACCATGCCAGGCTGATCAAACATAATTTCCGTTCGTTTTGTTCTACGGTTTCTGTAGCTATGAGCAGCTTGGTCATATTCCCCTAAGTATGCCTCTGTTTCCACGATAAAACCTGATGTGATCCCATCTTTTGTTTCCTTCACTAGGATACAGCCAAGTAAAGATTTAGCTAAATCTATAGTAGGTTGAGAATAGAAATCTACGTCTAATGATTGTAAATGCCAATCCATCGTTATCATCGTCCTTGTATTTTTTAGTTTTGCCTTAAATATAACAAAAGAAAATGTATATCTCCAAAAAAGAAATATGGTAAGGGGGGTGTCAATAATCTTTAGATAACTCTTTAAATTTCTGAAGGTTTGTACGATAGATAGAAAGAGAGGAGGTAAAGGGGGATTGGCAGATAAAAAAGACAAAACAAACTCATGGATAAATTTGCTTAAGAAAAAGGAGTATGTTGCTAGTTTTATCATACTTTTAGTAACAATCGGTATCACCATTCTGTTACTAAAACCATATCATGCAGAATTTATAGCTACAGGCGGAATTAGCTCCGTTGAAGAATTAGGAATTGATGGTAGTGTGTATTTCACTTATGTGGAATCTGGATTGACAAATAATTATTATGAGAGAATCACCTTAGAAATGTTATATGATGATATGGAATTTATCCCGTTAGATGAGCAGGACTTAATTGCCTATGAGTACTACGAGGAAATGGGTGACCAATTTAAGGAAGATACCATTGTTAATGCCGTGGAAAGTGCAAGCTTTGATCAGTTGGCGGATCCTTCTTCAGACGATTTTTTGGATCGTGTATGGGAAATTACAAATAGTTCTGCGCAGTATAGTGGAGATTCCTTTGGATTAATGATTGCGATTGGTTTAGTCGAAGAGTTAAATCAAGAAGATTTTTCAAAGGATGGAACCTATGTAATTGCTGGAACTGGAACGATGGAAGCAGATCATTCCGTTGGTTCAATAGGCGGTATTCGGCAAAAATTGCTAACTGCAGAGAACAATGGGGTAGATATTTTCTTTATTCCAAAGGATAAACAATATTATTATGACATTAGTTTAAGCAATGAGGTAGAGGCAGAACAAGTAATAGCAGAAGAGGGACTTGATGTAAGAGTCGTGGCAGTGGAAACATTAGAGGATGCCATAATATACTTGAGAAATCTGCCATAATAGGGAGGAAATCATGGAAATTACAAGTAAAACAACCGGTAATATGTTAAAACTATTTTTAACCCTTGGTATGGTACTAAGTAGTATTTTAGTTGTGACAACATTTTTTTATGCTTATTTCTACGAGGTTTTTCTATCTATTTCGATCATTGACCAAGCGGTTACTATTATTAATGTAATTATATGGATCATAACAATCATTCTTTATTTAGTATGGATTTACAAAGTTCATAAAGATCTACGAAATTTAAATGCAACTTATCCTATTAAACCTTCTGGTGCATTAGCTAGAATATTGATACCGGTGTATAACTTATATGGATTGTGGAATATCTTTTCGACTATGGTGGACTTTTTAAAAGGAAATACCAGTACAGCAAAACATGCGAAGCGAATAGGATTATTAATTCCTTTTTATTACATATTATTTTTTGTAACGGATCTTTTAAATCGATTAATTGGTGCAGAGTTAATCTTCAATGATCATGTACTCTTTTTATCCTATGTATTGGATGCAGTATTAATGGTTGTCTTTTTAATGATGACTAAATCCATCTTTGAATCTTTAAATATCATGGGTGCTGAATATATTGCGGAGGCAGAATCAGAAGAACTACCTGGTGAAGTAATAAGTGAGGAAACAATGGAGCTTGAAAAGCCATTATAATTACCTAGGGAGGCAGTACCAACAGGTATACTGTCTCCCTATTTTAAGTTTCATAGGGAATGACATAGATTCCATCCGTTGATAACCAATCAGCATAAAGTACTTCCTTGCTACTATTATATCCTTTCCTTTTAAGTTGGTTATCAAGCCAGCTTTGGTTATAGCCTAAGCTTTTCACATTATCCGCTATTATTTCTCCATCCATAATTAATGTCGTACTTGGGTAAGCTGGTTGAGGTGGTAAGTTTAAGTCCTTCACCGTAACTTTTTGATACGTATGCTTCTTTAGAATACTTATGGAACCATTCGTCTCTAGGACGGCATAAGCAACTTCACGTATGGAAAAAATCTCACTTTGTCTTAACAGGCTTAGGAGCTGGTTAATATTCATCCGATTCTTTTTTAACTGATATCGATCTATTTTGCCATCACGAATAATTATGGAGGGATTTCCTTCCCAAAATCCTCGTAAACCTTTAAATTTTAATAAGCCCTTCTCCATCATAATCATGAGAATTCCCCATAAGAATACAGTGTGAAAAATATTTATTAAGGATACATTTTCTTCATATATGCCATTTCCTAGTAATTCAGATAAAACAATAGCAGTAATAAAGTCAAAGGGTGTTAACTGTTTAATCGTGGTTTTACCCAGTATTTTTGTGATGAAAAATAGTAAAAAGAAACCAACAACCACTTTTATAGTTAGGTCCATTACGTTTAATTCCATACATTCCGCTCCTAAAACTATATTGATCTAGTTATAGATCACCAATATACAGTTTTGTCAGTTTTAAAGATTTTATTCTTTCATCTAATATCTCGCTTGATTTGTAGAAAACTAGTTTATTAATCATAGGTGTAAGTAAATAATGAGTTTTGCCTATAGAATATAAAAAGATATAAATTTTCATATCCTGCATCTGCGCAACGAAGCTTGGCAATAGACAAGCTTCCAGAAAAAAACTTGTCGGAATCTTGAAACCGATTCTTGCATAGGATGTATAAATACCGCGACCTATATGGAGGGAATTCGATGGACATTTTAAGCAAAGTGAAGAGCTATCGGGAAGAAGAGAGACGTTTGCAGTGGGAAGGAACATTCGCGGAGTATTTAGAGATTGTGAAGGAGCGACCTGAAGTTGCCCAAACCGCACATTCACGTGTGTATAATATGATTAAAGCCTCTGGTTTAGCCGAAAGAAATGGCAAGAAAATGTATAAATTCTTCGGTGAAGAAATCTTTGGACTAGAGGATGCTATTGAAAGATTAGTAGAGGAATATTTTCATCCTGCTGCAAAACGACTAGATGTACGTAAGCGAATATTGCTTTTAATGGGACCTGTTAGTGGAGGAAAATCAACTATTGTAACCATGCTAAAGCGAGGTCTAGAACAATACTCTAGAACAGAAGAAGGCGCGGTGTATGCGATTAAGGGCTGTCCAATGCATGAAGATCCATTACACCTTATTCCGAATCATTTACGAGAGGATTTTTTCAAAGAATATGGCATTCGTATTGAGGGAAGCCTTTCTCCTTTAAATACGATGCGCTTAGAAAAGGAATATAATGGTCAAATTGAAGACGTAAAAGTAGAAAGAATATTTCTTTCTGAAGATAAACGAGTTGGCATTGGAACATTTAGCCCTTCAGATCCGAAATCACAGGATATCGCAGATTTAACAGGTAGTATTGATTTTTCTACGATTGCTGAGTATGGATCCGAATCAGATCCCCGTGCCTATCGCTTCGATGGTGAATTGAATAAAGCCAACCGTGGTATGATGGAGTTTCAAGAAATGCTTAAATGTGATGAGAAGTTTCTTTGGCATTTATTATCTCTTACACAGGAAGGCAATTTTAAAGCAGGTAGATTCGCGTTAATTAGCGCAGATGAATTGATTGTGGCTCACACAAACGAAGCGGAATATCGCTCGTTTATTTCGAATAAAAAGAATGAAGCACTGCATTCTAGAATTATTGTGATGCCGATTCCTTACAACCTGAGGGTAAGTGAGGAAGAGAGAATTTATGAAAAAATGATTAATGAAAGTGATATGGCTCATGTGCATATTGCACCGCATGCACTGCGGGTTGCAGCGATTTTCTCGATACTAACTCGGCTGAAAGAATCTAAGAAACAAGGCGTAGACCTTGTAAAGAAAATGCGCCTTTATGATGGAGATAGTGTAGAAGGGTTTAATCAAATGGATGTGGATGAACTTCGCAAGGAATTTTCGGATGAAGGAATGAACGGAATTGATCCGCGGTATGTAATTAATAGGATTTCATCGACGATCATTCGAAAAGAAGTGCCGTCAATCAATGCGCTTGATGTATTACGTTCACTGAAAGATGGATTAGACCAGCATGCATCTATTTCTCAGGAGGATAAAGAGAGGTATATGAATTATATCTCTATCGCAAGAAAAGAATATGATGAAATTGCTAAGAAGGAAGTACAGAAGGCATTTGTTTATTCGTATGAAGAATCAGCTAAATCATTAATGGATAATTATTTAGATAATGTTGAGGCATATTGTAATAAAAATAAATTACGAGATCCACTAACTGGTGAAGAAATGAATCCTGATGAGAAATTAATGCGTTCCATTGAAGAACAAATAGGGATCTCTGAAAACGCGAAAAAAGGCTTCCGAGAAGAAATTCTTATTCGTATATCTGCATACGCACGAAAAGGGAAGAAATTTGATTATAACTCTCATGAACGTTTACGCGAAGCGATACAGAAGAAGCTATTTGCGGATTTAAAAGATGTCGTGAAAATCACTACGTCTTCTAAAACACCAGATGAATCTCAGTTGAAGAAAATCAATGAAGTTATTGCTCGATTAATTGATGAATACGGATATAATTCTGTTTCTGCAAATGAATTATTGCGGTATGTTGGAAGTTTATTGAACAGATAATAACAAAGGAATATAACAAGACTGACATTTCGTTAGTCTTGTTATTTTTTAACAGAAAAGAAGTATAAGCTTTTCTTATGCTGCATAAGTGCAACTAAGGTTTTTGCCAAAAACACTTGGCAAAAAGCCAAGTATTCTAAAAACAAAAATAGGATATGGTAATGCAATAATATACATCTTCATGCATAAGATAAAGAAATATCATAACAAACCTATTTTGGTTATATGATATTTTAATAAAAGTATAGGAGGGAAAGGTATTGCAGGATCAAAGTAAGAGTTTTGTTGTCTCCAAGGAAGACTGGTCCCTCCATCGCAAAGGCTTTCAAGATCAACAACGTCATATGGACAAAGTAAAGGAAGCCATTAAAAATAATTTGCCAGACTTAATTAGTGAAGAAAGCATTATAATGTCTAATGGACGCGATGTAGTGAAAATTCCAATTCGTTCTTTGGATGAGTACAAAATTCGCTATAATCACAACAAGCAAAAGCATATAGGCCAAGGTGATGGTGACAGTCAAGTTGGTGATGTAGTTGGTCGTGAACCAGGAAAAAGCAAGACTGGATCTGGTCAAGGGAAGAAGGCTGGAGATCAGCCCGGTAAGGACTACTATGAAGCGGAAGTATCATTTGCTGAATTAGAAAAAGCTTTGTTTAAGGAATTAGAACTACCCAATTTAAAACAAAAGGAACAAGAAGAAATTATTACCGAAAAAATCGAGTTTAATGATATCCGCAAAAAAGGTCTGATGGGGAATATCGATAAAAAGCGAACGATATTAACAGCATTAAAACGAAATGCAACGGAAGGGAAAGCTGAAATCACCCCAATTTATAATGACGATCTACGTTTTAAGACGTGGAATGAAGAAATCAAGCCAGAATCTAAAGCGG
Organism: Ornithinibacillus caprae; assembly: GCF_009728145.1. Classification (GTDB taxonomy): domain Bacteria; phylum Bacillota; class Bacilli; order Bacillales; family Amphibacillaceae; genus Ornithinibacillus; species Ornithinibacillus caprae. Next base: position 237,100 of record NZ_WOCA01000004.1, read on the forward strand.
TTGTTCTAGCTATGATGGATACTAGCGCATCCATGGGAACGTTTGAAAAGTTTATGGCAAGAAGCTTCTTCTTTTGGATGACGCGGTTCCTACGTACGAAGTATGAATCAGTAGAAATTGCATTTATCGCACATCATACCGAAGCTAAGGTCGTCTCCGAAGAGCATTTTTTCTCAAAAGGAGAGAGTGGAGGAACGATTTGTTCATCAGCTTATGACAAAGCATTAGAATTAATTGATGAGAAGTTCAATCCATCCCGCTATAATATCTATCCATTTCATTTTTCTGATGGAGAGAATATCACATCCGATAATCCAAAATGTATCAAACTAGTTAATGAAATTATGGATGTATCGAATATGTTCGGATATGCTGAAGTAAACCTATACAATCGTCCTTCCACACTAATGCGAGCGTATCAATCTATTGATAATGAGAAGTTCCGTCATTATATTATGAAAGAGAAGAAAGATGTGTACCATGCTATGAAGAAATTTTTTCAAAAACAAGAAGCATTCGTTTAGATTTTTAGATTAAAAAGCCCCCTGTTTGGGGGTTTTTATTGTATGAGCGTGCTTTGGTTAGGTGGTGAGTTTTCGGGTTCTCGGTATCAGCAGATATTTTGGTTAATTCAGCAGATACGGACATTAATTCAGCAGATGTAGATCTTAATTCAGCAGATGTAGATTTTAATTCAGCAGATAGAGGCATTAATTCAGCATTTCGGTCCATTAATTCAGCATATCCACCCACTAATTCAGCATTTCTCCTCACTTATTCAGCGAAGTGCTTATTCCAAGTCACCCCCCCCAAATTTAATCCGCTACCTCAATCTTATAAACACCACGATCAGTGCTAATTAAAAACTTTTCTCCATCAAATTCATACAACGAGTCATCCTGTAATGGGATTTCGTACATGGAGGCTGGAAGTGGCTCGGTATTACTAGTTGCCTCAGGTGCAATGTTTCCATCACCATTTAGTTGTAACGTGTGCATGGGCTCATATTCATCTATTCTACGTGTGTTTCTGGAATAAGAAATATCTTGTAGGTTTAAAACGGTTTGGTCAAGATCATCCATTTCATGTTTGGTTACTTTTATCGTTTGTCCATTCCATTGTTGTAGTAAGTCATTGAATTCTTCAATCGATAAGAAATTCTGGTCCATATTATCCCTCCTACTATTAGACTATCCCTGTTAAACACATTCATTCAGACGAATAAATGTTGCCTTGTGGTAATTTTTAACTTGAGTTAGTATGTATAACAATTGACAGGAATTGTCCAATTATGATATTAAAAATATAGATTAGCACTCGGATGGTTAGAGTGCTAATTCAACTATGCTAAAGGAGAGGTTATTCATGGGAAAAACGGAATTTAAAGCAGAATCCAAACGATTACTGGACTTAATGATTAACTCTATTTATTCTCAGCGTGAAGTCTTTTTGCGGGAGTTAATTTCCAATGCTAGTGACGCAATAGACAAAATATATTACAAAGCTTTAACCGATGAAAAGCTTAACTTCAACCAAGATAATTACTACATAAAAGTAGATCCTAATAAGGATAAAAGAACGTTAACTATTACGGACACTGGTATTGGTATGACGAAGGAAGAGCTGGAGAATAACCTTGGTACCATTGCAAAAAGTGGGTCGTTATCCTTTAAAAATGAAAATGAAATAAAAGACGGTCATGATATCATTGGACAGTTTGGTGTTGGTTTTTACGCTGCCTTTATGGTTGCTGACATTGTGACAGTAATTAGTAAGGCATTGGACAGTGACCAAGCCTATAAATGGGAATCTCAGGGATCTGATGGTTATACGATTGAGCCAGTTGATAAGGGCGATGTAGGAACCGAAATCATTTTAAAAATTAAAGAAAATACTGATGAAGAATCCTATGATGAATTTCTTGAAGAGTTTCGCTTGAAAGAAATCATCAAAAAATATTCCGATTTTATTCGTTATCCAATTAAAATGGACGTTACTGAAAGAAAGCTAAATGAGGGTAGCGATGACGAATACGAGGATGTTATTGAAGAACAAACCATAAATAGCATGGTGCCAATTTGGCGAAAAAATAAAAATGAGTTAACCGAGGAAGATTATACAAACTTTTACCAAGAAAAACGATATGGTTTTGATAAGCCATTAAAGCATATTCACGTAAGTGTAGATGGAACCATTCGGTATAATGCTATCTTATACATTCCAGAAAATAGACCATTTGATTATTACTCACAGGATTATGAAAAAGGTCTAGAGTTATATTCCAATGGTGTGCTGATCATGGAAAAATGTGCAGACTTAATTCCAGATCATTTTAGCTTTGTAAAAGGTCTAGTGGACTCAGAAGACTTATCCCTAAACATTTCTAGGGAAATGCTCCAGCATGATCGACAATTAAAGCTAATCGCAAAAAACATCAGTAAAAAAATAAAAACACAGCTACTAAACCTACAAAGAGATGAACGTGAACAGTATGAAAAGTTCTATGAAGCATTTGGCAGACAACTAAAATTTGGTGTGTATAATGACTTTGGAGCAAATAAAGATGTTTTAAAAGATCTTCTCATGTTCTACTCATCTAAAGAGAAAAAACTAGTTACGCTCGAGGAATATGTATCAAGAATGCCTGAGGAGCAAAAATATATTTACTATGCTACTGGAGATTCATATGAAAAAATTGAAAAGCTTCCGCAAACTGAATTAGTAGCAGATAAAGGCTATGAAATTCTTTACTTTACAGAAGAAATTGATGAATTTGCCATTCGTATGCTTATGAACTACAACGATAAGGAATTCAAATCTGTATCAAGTGGAGATTTAGGTATAGACTCAGAAGAAACAAAAGAAACTGAGAATGAAAAAGAAGAGAATAAAGAACTGTTTGATTTAATGAAAGAAACACTTGCAGGAAAAGTAAAAGAAGTACGCGTATCTAAACGGTTAAAAACACATCCTGTTTGCTTATCTGCTGATGGTGAAATTTCCATTGAGATGGAAAAGGTAATTAACGCAATGCCTGACAATCAACAGATTAAAGCGGAAAAGATATTAGAAATTAATACAAATCATGAAATCTTCCAAGCATTAAAGCAAGCATTTGAACAAGATAAGGAGAAAGTAAAATTATTTACAACCATATTATATAACCAAGCACTTTTAATTGAAGGATTACCAGTAGAGGATCCGGTTGAGTTTACAAATAATATGTGTAAAGTGATGGTTTCATAATAAAAAAACAGGCCCAATTTGGCCTGTTTTTTATCGTAACACTTGATTTAATACTTCTAAATTCCTGTTCATTAAACTAAAATAATCTTCTCCATTAGCAATATCTTCATCAGTTAATACAGATAAATTGTGTAAATACATTGCTTCTGCATTAATTTCTTCACGAATTACCTCAGCAACCTTAGGTGTAATATTCTGTTCAAAGATAATATAGTTAATATCTTTTTCTGTTGCTAGATTAATAAGTTCAACTAGGTCTTTTTGAGATGGTTCATCACTCGAGGATAGACCTGCGATTGGGATTTGGTGAATTCCATAAGTCTCCTCCCAATACCCATATGCAGCATGGGATACGACCATCTCTGGGTTTTCTTTTTCCTCTACTAATTCATGAAAAGCATGATCTAAATTCTCCAGCTCTGTTTTCAAAGCTTCATAGTTTTGCTCGAAATCTTCGGTTGCTTCTGGATGTAACTCAACCAAAGCATTTTTAATATTCTCAGCTAGTTTAATAGAACGATAAGGGTCTAACCAAACATGAGGGTCAAGATCACCATGATCATGTCCGTGATCGTCATGTTCAACTTCATCATCATGGTCATGGTCTTCCTCATGAGATTCCTCTTCATGTTCATCATGCTCATGATTCTCGTGCTCGTGATCCTCGTGTTCATGATCTTCGTGCTCATCCTCATGTTCGTGACCTTCATGCCCGTGATCATGTTCATGCAAATGCTCGATAGTTTCTATATCTTGAGTTGCTTCTATAAGTACCACATCTTCATTTTCAAGAGCCGATGAAATTTTTTCTGCATAAGGTTCCATCCCTAAACCGTTAAAAATAAATGCATCTGCTCTTGCTATTTCAACCATTTCTTTGGAGGTTGGTTCATACGTATGGCTATCAGAGCCTGGAGGAATAATGCTTTCAACCTCGACGATATCCCCTCCGATTTTTTTAGCAAAATCTGCTAAAGGATACAAAGTTGTATAGATTGTTAATTTGTTTTCCACTAATTCTGTGTCATTATTATTTTCTCCATCAGAATTAGAAGTTTGTTTAACTTCAGTGTTACAGCCTATCAAACCGATTGTTAGAAATAATACCCCAAGTATTAATCCGATGTATTTTTTATTCATTGTTCATCTCCTCTTCATTTGCTATTCAAAATTATATCGGAATCATTACGGTTTGTAAATAGTAATGATTCCGATTTGTTTTTTGTAAATATATATGCGAGCAAACTACTATTATCCATACTATTTTTGGTGTTCCTATATTTTAATGTAAATTTTGCTCCCAGATTTGCTTTGTGAAATAATAAAAAACGTAGATATTTCTAAGGCAAATAAACAAAGATCTATTTGAAAATTGATGGATTCCTCCTAATTTAGTTAACAACTCGGTTCCATCTTTATAGTTGGAGGTATTTTGGTGGATAGCTTAATAAATATATTTAAAAAAATTACTTACAAAAAGCTTTTATATTACATCTTTATGATAATTTGTTTTGTCGGATCCCTTATCTTTGTGAACAATAATTATTCTTTCTATGAGCGTACTATAGCTCAAGTAATCACAACAAACCTTGAAGAGGAAGTTGAAATAAGTGACCGACATAATAATGAAGATCGTCTATTTACACAGCATATTATTGCTGAAGTAAAAAATGGTCCAAAGAAAGGCGATCAGATCCACTTAACAAACGAGTATTCCTTATCTGGTGCTTATGATCAGGAATATCATGTTGGAAATGAATTTTTTGTATTAATTGACAAGGACTCCGAAAAAAAAGCAAAATTAACTGGGTCCATTACTGATGTAAAGCGAGATAAAGTTCTTGTACTTGTCACCTGGATTTTTATTTTTACGCTATTATTAGTTGGAAAAAGACAAGGAATGTTAGCAATTATTAGCTTGGTAATTAATGCTGTCTTGTTATCATTTGCATTAGATATTTATGTGAATACTTTTAACGTAAATTTGTTATTGATTTGTGGGATCAGTATAATATTGTTTACAATGATCTCATTATTACTGGTGAATGGTTTTAATGAAAAATCATATGCAGCAATCGTTGCAACCCTGTTGGGAACTTTTCTCTCTTTAATAATAACTTACCTTGTCTTCGTATTAACTTCCGAAAGAGGTCTTCGTTATGAGGAAATGCAATTTCTAACACGTCCACCTCAATTGGTATTTATGGCAGGATTATTAATAGGTTCATTAGGGGCAGTAATGGATGTAGCTATTACGATGTCTTCCTCTATTTTTAGTTTATATGAGAAGAATCACAATATTTCAGTAAAAGCACTTAAAGCTTCGGGGATGGAGATTGGAAAGGATATTATGGGGACAATGACTAATATTTTATTTTTTGCTTACATTAGTGGATCTATCCCTATGATGATTATCTATTTGAAGAACGCATCTACACTGTCATTTACCTTTTCTATGAACCTTTCATTAGAATTAGCACGTGCCCTTGCTGGTGGTATTGGAATCGTGTTAACTATCCCGATAGGTGTATATATATCTATATATTTTGTTAACCGAAAGAGGACTAGATCATGAATGTATTAGTAACTTTATCAATCATATTATTCTTATTAATGATCATGATAGGTGGGAAGAAAGGTGCACGGTCTTTTATAGCTTTATTTCTAAATTTTAGTGTGCTGGTCCTTACCATATTTTTTATGTTGGATCCTAATGCAGATCCAGTAGTAATCACCTTGATCGCATGTGCTGCGATTAGTTGTATCAGTCTGTTTTATATTAATGAAGTAAACATTAAAACTACCACCGCATTTATCTCATCTATTATTACAGTGATAATTTTACTGCTGTTTATAGTAATTGTGACTAAAAAGGCTATGATCCAGGGATTTAGTGAAGAAGAATCAGAGGAATTAAGTATTTATTCTCTTTATATTGGAGTAGATCTTGTAAAAATTGGAACGTCCGTAATTATTATGAGTACGATAGGTGCTATAACGGATATTGCCATTTCTATTACATCACCCATGCGAGAAATTTTTCATCATAACCCAACCATAAGTAGAAAATCACTATTTATGTCTGGTCTAAGTATCGGGAAGGATATATTAGGGACAAGTGCTAATACGTTGTTTTTTGCATTCTTTGGAGGGTATATGGGGTTGCTTATTTGGTTTAAAGATTTATCGTATTCTACAGGGGCAATCGTAAATTCCAAAGTATTTAGCGCTGAAATGATAACGATACTTTGCGCTGGAATTGGCGTAGCTCTAACAATTCCTATTAGTTCCGGAATTACGGCATATTTATTAGTGAAAGGAAGAGAAAAAAGTAAAGAAACTTAACCATCCGTATAGTTATAAAAATATATGTACAAGTATTGTTCCTTTCCATGCTTTTTCCTGTTCATCATTTCTTTTTCACATCATAAAATATAAAAAGCAATCATGGAGGGATCAACTTGACGGAATCAAAGGAGCTAACTAAAGCGATTGATGAAATTACAGAAATAGCATCCGGATTTGGTTTAGATTTTTACCCAATGCGCTATGAAATCTGTCCTGCTGATATTATTTATACATTTGGGGCGTACGGAATGCCAACTCGATTTTCACACTGGAGCTTTGGAAAACAATTTCACAAAATGAAACTCCAATATGACCTTGGTTTAAGTCAAATTTATGAGTTAGTAATTAATTCTGATCCTTGTTACGCCTTTTTATTAGATTCCAATACGCTAATTCAAAATAAATTGATTATTGCTCATGTATTGGCACACTGTGACTTTTTCAAAAATAATGTACGATTTTCTAATACGAGACGCGATATGGTTGAAAGTATGACAGCTACGGCTGAACGTATTGCCAATTATGAAATGATCCATGGAAAAGATGAAGTGGAAAGCTTTCTGGATGCGGTACTATCAATTCAAGAGCATATTGATCCATCCATAGTAAGGCCGAAGCTTCCATCTTATGAGATAGAAGAAAAGGAAGAAAAAAAGATGAAACAACAAACACCTTACGATGATTTATGGGACTTGGATCATGTGAAATCAGATATTGAACCAGCGGCAAAGGTACGTAAAAAGTTCCCACCCAAGCCAGAAAAAGATTTATTACTCTTTATTCAAGAATACAGTCGCGAACTTGAGGATTGGCAGCGAAATATTCTAACCATGATGAGAGAGGAAATGTTATATTTTTGGCCACAGTTAGAGACAAAGATCATGAACGAAGGCTGGGCTTCCTACTGGCATCAACGCATCTTGCGAGAAATGGATCTAACCTCAGAAGAAACAATCGAGTTTGCCAAACTAAATGCAAGTGTTGTTGCGCCATCTAAACAGCAAATTAATCCATATTATCTCGGTTTGAAAATCTTTGAAGATATTGAAGAGCGCTATAATAATCCAACCGATGAAATGAAGGAACGTGGAGTAGAATCTGATTCTGGTAGGGAAAAGATTTTTGAAGTTCGTGAAATCGAGTCGGATATTTCCTTTATCCGAAACTACCTTACCAAAGACCTTGTACAGCAAGAAGATATGTATTTGTTTGAAAAACAAGGGGAGTATTATCGTATAACAGATAAGGATTATGAAAATGTCAGGGACCAGCTTGTATCCATGCGGGTAAATGGTGGGTTTCCTTATATCACGGTAGAGAATGGTGATTATATGCGGAATGGAGAATTGTATTTAGTGCATAGTTATGAAGGGACAGAGCTTGATATAAAATACTTGGAGAATGTATTGCCGTATATTTATCAACTATGGGGACGGAAAGTGTATATGGAAACGGTTGTGGATGATAAGGAAGTGGTTTATTCGTTTAATGGGGATAAGGTTTACCGGCGGTTGATGTGAAGGACTATTGTGGAATGAGAGCTTGATATATTTATCGAGCTCTTTTTTATCGTAACTATTCCTAATAAATTTCTAAATCTTTTTTAACTGATGGATGACAACAGCTCCCGATACCCATGCTTCTTAAAGGAAAATTAGAAAAAAACACGACAAAGAATCACTTATATATTTACAAAATTCTTGTCGGAATCTTGTTTAGGGGAATTATCCCACTCATTTAGCGGTTAGAGTTTTGATCATATTGTTCAGCCCATTTACAAAAACTTAACAAATAGTAAATTGAATATATAAGCAAATCATTATATAATGATTTACAAATTGATAAAGGTGGTGTTAGGATATGTTAAAAACTTCAATTGAGATGGATAAAGCTGCAAGTATATTAAAATTATTAGGAGACAAAACTCGTTTAACTATGATGAAAATACTCGACAAACATGATTGTTGTGTTTGTGAGTTTGTGGAGATCTTTAAGACCAGTCAACCTTCAATCAGTCAACACTTACGTAAACTAAGGGATATAGGTTTGGTTAAAGAAGAGCGGAGGGGTCAATGGATTTTTTACTCGATTAATAAAAGCAATGAATATTATCCATTTATTGAACAAATTCTAAATCAACTACCTAGTCAAGATGATAAATTAAAAGAATTAGAAGAACAAGGTGCACGAATAACTTGTTGTTAATTGGGGGTAACGAAATTGTCATCAATGGTTATACTAGCCATATTAATCTTCTTAGTCACTTTAGTCCTAGTCATCTGGCAACCAAAAGGACTGTCAATTGGCTGGTCGGCATGTGGTGGAGCTGTATTAGCATTACTTGTAGGAGTCGTAGGTTTTCAAGATGTAATAGAGGTTACAGGAATTGTATGGAATGCAACATTAGCATTTGTAGCTATTATTCTTATTTCATTAGTTTTAGATAAAATTGGATTTTTCGAGTGGGCATCATTACACATGGCAAGAGCTGCAAAAGGTAATGGGATCAAGATGTTTGTTTATGTCAGTATTTTAGGGGCGATAGTTGCGGCTTTCTTTGCTAATGACGGTGCAGCGTTAATTCTAACTCCGATTGTACTGGCGATGGTTAGAAATTTAAATTTTAAAGAGAAAATGGTATTTCCATTTATTATGGCAAGTGGATTTATTGCTGATACAACTTCACTGCCACTTGTTGTTAGTAACCTGGTAAATATTGTTTCAGCAGATTTCTTTAATATTGGATTTGTAGAATATGCAATGAGAATGTTTATTCCAAATCTATTTTCACTCGTTGCAACTATAGGTGTCCTCTTATTTTACTTTAGAAAAAGTATCCCTAGAAATTATGATTTATCTCAACTGAAGAAACCAGCTGAAGCAATAAAGGACCAAAGGATGTTCCAACTTTCTTGGTACGTTCTTGGAGTACTATTAGTCGGTTATTTTGTCAGTGAATTCATCAATCTTCCGGTTTCTATTGTGGCTGGAATAATTGCAATCTTCTTCTTGCTGATGGCAAGAAATAGTGCGGTGGTTAATACGACTGCTGTTATCAAAGACGCACCATGGGCGATCGTTTTTTTCTCTATTGGAATGTATGTTGTTGTATTTGGATTACGAAATGCTGGATTAACAGACATTTTAGCAAGTGTTATCCAACTTGCGGCAGAGGAAGGATTATTTGTAGCAACTATTTCAATGGGATTCATCGCTGCAATTCTTTCATCGATTATGAATAACATGCCAACTGTTATGATTGATGCTATCGCAATCGCGGAAACAGACACAACAGGTGTTATTCGAGAAGCGTTAATTTATGCCAATATTATCGGTTCTGACTTAGGTCCAAAAATCACACCGATTGGTTCACTAGCAACTTTGTTATGGCTCCATGTACTATCACAAAAAGGTGTGAAAATATCATGGGGAACGTATTTTAAAACAGGGATTGTTTTAACACTACCAATATTATTTATTACATTATTAGGTCTTTATTTAACATTAACTATACTTTAATAAAGGAGAATCATCATGGCTAAAAAAGTAATCTATTTTTTATGTACAGGTAATTCTTGCAGAAGCCAAATGGCAGAAGGCTGGGCCAAAAAACATCTAGGGGACGAATGGGAAGTAAAAAGCGCAGGAATTGAAGCTCACGGTCTAAACCCAAATGCTGTAAAAGCGATGAAAGAAGTAAATATTGATATTTCGGACCAAACGTCAGATATAATTGACTCGGAAATTTTAAATAACGCTACAATGGCAGTAACACTTTGCGGAGATGCAGCTGACAGATGCCCGATGACACCTCCACACGTTAAACGTGAGCATTGGGGGTTTGATGACCCAGCAAAAGCAGAAGGAACAGAAGAAGAAAAATGGCAAGTATTCCAACGCGTTCGTGATGAGATTGGCGAACGCATTAAGAAATTTGCGGAAACAGGTGAATAATTAAAAAGCCATGAACGTTTGTTTCATGGCTTTTCCTCTAAACAATAATATAAGTATATACTTATAATGATGAGAGGAGTTGAATGTTATAAAAAAAAATGAAATCTACGATCCTGCGATGTGTTGTTCTACTGGGATATGTAATCCGAGTGTTGATCCTAATTTGACACGAGTAGTGTCAGCTATCTATTCTCTTGAATAAAAAAACTTTATTGTTACTAGGTATAATTCAGCCAATGAATCTGCCAAATAAGAAATACCTAACGAACTGGTTCGATCTCATCGTGGGGTGAATTCTGAAGACAACAACTTACTAGCTCACTTCCCGATTCGATTTTATCAAATCCTAACCTTCCCACCTGATATCAATTTATAGATGGATTAAAAAAATACTATTGTACTATTAATAGGTTTAGATGCGCATAAAATTGTTAGTTTGTATAACAATATCCAATAAATAGAAATAAATATTGGAGGCTACTTTAATGAATTATAGTCAATATTGGAATGAAATTTATGAAAAAAGTAGAGATTTAAATTCAACGCTTATTTCTTATTGGCAGCAATACTCCTTTATAGATTCATGGCAGTTTTGGTTTGTATTATCATTGTTCATAATCCCATTAGTAATTTTGTATTTTGCATTGGATCGAACTAGAATTTTTGAAATATTATTTTTTGGTTATACCGTTCATATCCTATGGACATATGTAGATACAGTGTTAGGGTCCACTACTCTATTTGTCCATAAATACTTTTTAATTCCCCTATTACCTTTTGCCTTAAGTTTGTCTTCTGCATTGCTTCCGGTTGGGTTTTTGTTAATTTATCAATACTGTACGAACAATAATAAAAATTTCTACCTCTTTACCATTCTTATTAGTGCTATATTTGCTTTTGGATTTGCTTCTCTTGAAAGGTATATGGGCTTAGTCGAATTTAATAATGGGATGAATCAATTTTATGTTTTTTTGATTGATATCATCATAGCAGTGGTTGCGTTTTGGTTAACCAAATTTTTCCTGAAACTAAGGGATAACAAACATAAAAATAAGTAAGGCTTAGTTCTTTCAAGTAGTAAAGGTTACTAAATGATGTACAGCTTAGAGACAACCTCTAAGCTATTTTCATATGTTTAAAATTAAGTTATAAGGGAATCTATTTTGTATTAGTAAATAGACTAGGTTAAAATAGGAACTAAACGTTAAAAAATACATAGAGGTGAGTTCATGTTAGATTGGGTAAATGAGGTAAATTGGGCTGAGCTGATCGTTGATTGGGGGACAATCCTAATTAGACTAATAGCTATAGTCATCGTTTATTTTATTGTTAAATCTATTGGAAAAAGAGCAATTGAAAAAGCCTTTCATAGGTCGGAAGATTTGTCTGCTGGGCGTTCCAAGACACTACAATCGATAAGTGTTAATATCTTTTCTTATTTTCTATTTTTTATTCTATTGGGGATTGTATTTCCATTATTCGGTTTAGATATAATGGCATTATTAGCTGGTGCGGGGATTGTTGGTTTAGCTATTGGTTTTGGCGCACAAGGATTAGTTAGTGATGTTGTTACAGGTTTTTTCATTTTATTGGAGAAACAAATAGATGTAGAGGATTATGTTACATTAGCCGGTAAGGATGGAATTATCGAAGAAATCGGTTTAAGAACAACTAAATTACGGGGATTTGATGGCACACTTCATTATATTCCTAACAGAGAAATTACAAGCGTAAGTAATCATTCAAGAGGAAATATGCGTGCTTTAGTTGATATAGGTATATCTTATGATGACAATATTGACCAAGCGATGGATATTATTCAACAAGTTTGTGATCAAATTGCAGAACAAGAAGAAGACATCATGGAAGGTCCAGACGTAGTCGGTGTACAAGCACTAGGTACATCAGATGTAGTAATTCGTGTAATTGCTAAGACAAAAAATATGGAACAATGGGCAATTGAGCGTAAATTGAGAAAAGCTATTAAAGAGTCTCTTGATCAAAATGGTATTGAAATACCATACCCACATCAAGTGTATATTACTAAAAGTAATTAATATATAACCCACTATCACACTGATATGCTCCCCTATAGATAGGCAGATTAAAAAATAAAGTCTGGCTACTTATGGGGAGTATTTTTATGTCTATAAGATATTACTGTGCAGAAGAAAAAATATGAAGTAATAATTAGGTTTTATTTCTAGCTAATTTATCACGGTCTTTAACCCCTGGTGGTTCCTCTAACCAGCTATACTTAATCATAATATCAGCACCAGTTTTAGCAAGTTTTGCTATCTCAAGAGATAGCCTTTCATAGTTAACAGCCACATCCAGTCGTTGACTGACTCCTCCTGCAGTGGCATAGTTTCCTACTCCAGAAGACATTAATAATGACATATGAAACATGATAAATTTATCTGAGAAGGTTTGAGTTGTTGAATCGCTCACACCGACATCAGGTAGTCTAGGCGTTTCAATATTATCCTTTAAAAGAGTATCAGAGAATATTTTTGTATGTTTTTTTGCAACATCCTTCGCTCGTATTAAATATTCTTGAACCTCTTTGTTTGGGGATGTTTGAGCAAAGGCTAAGCATAATCTAATACCGATTGAATTGGTTAATGTATTAAAGTATAAGTGTGAAATTTCAATAGAATTTAACGGTCGCTTTTCACTGAAAGGGTTTATCCCACTTAGGTATTCTTTACTACCAATATAATCGGATTTTTTCGGTACTTTTATATAAGGGTGTCGAGGATTTACTCCCTTAGATAAGGCAATTTCTATTGCTTGATTAAACAACTTTGATGTCTCATGTAGACAGTCGGTATAGTAGTCTCTTATATCTACTCTAGAACTCATGCTAAGAAACCCACTATAAGATATCATTCCAACTCTTGCCATATGGGAAACATAGGATAAACAGAACACGTCTGTAAAAAGCCAAGGTGCATCCATATCTACATCATTTTCTGTAAAACCATTGGGTATAGCAAATTCTTCTTTGTTAAAAATATGGCTTAATTTTTTTAAGTGCAATGTAGAAATATCCAGAGCAGATTGAAGAACTGTTTTGATTTCTGGGTCACTTATATCCTTAAGCATAAATTTTAAGATGGTAGTGGACATGCTATCATTCATATACGAGGTCCATAATGAACCAATTTCACCCGATGTCAGGTGTATTCTCTTTTCTTCCATTCATAATATCCTCCAACGAAAGGCATAGTATATGAGTTATTATGAACAAGATTTCTATTATTATGTTCGAAAAATGGCTTCCATTATTATTGATTGGGGTTCATACAAAAAGGGAATAGATCTTTTTATCTTTCCAAAAGTAAATGCTTCAATAAATTAACATTTTCCAATACTCCATAAAGGTTCTCATCATTATTTTTAACAATAGCTAATTGATCTTGTTGATCAAACCATATGAGGTATTCTACCAACCGTTCTGGCATATTTTTATCAAACTGGAAAAACAGTGTAACTTTTATATCTTCGTTGCCGTTAATAACTGTAGGAACATTCTCTTCCCATTTTATGCTCGAAAAAATCTTTCTTACCTCATGAACAGTTTCTGAACCGGTAATGATTAGATCTTCCTCACCTACTTGTACATCTAATCTTGTTAGGTCATTCCAATCCATTTCATTGTTTGCACAGCCTGAGACAATAAACAAACTTAGGATAGGAATCCAAAGAATAGTTTTTCTCAAAAAATTTTCTTTCCCTAGCATTTGCGTCCCCCTTTATAATATTAGACTTCCGATCATCAAAAAAGGTTGCAAGAAAAATTATTTTTCTTAATTGTACAATTCTTAAGATAGATTCGATACAATAATAGGTACCTAGATAAGATGGAGGTATAGAATGTGACAAAAATAGCGCTGATTTCAGATATTCATGGTAACCAAACAGCATTAGAAGCCGTTTTAACAGATATTGACCAACGAGGTATTAAACGAATTTTTTGTTTAGGTGATTTAGTGGGAAAAGGACCTCGTAGCTCTGCGTGTATAAAATTAGTTCGAGAGCATTGTGAACAAGTTATTCGAGGAAATTGGGATGTATTTATTCGTCAAGAGTCAGATAATGAGTTTATCAACTGGTTTCAGGATCGATTAACAGAAGAGGACAATGAATATCTAGCAACCCTTCCATTTCATATTGATTTGAATGTTAATGGACAATTCGTTCGTTGTTTCCATGCTTCTCCAAGAAGTGAGTTTGAGCGCATTATCCCGGGATATCATCCTCCTGAAAAAGTTCTTTCCATGTTTGAAAATAGTGAAACAACAGGTACACAGTCGTTAGAGCGAACTCCTGATATTGTTTTTTATGGCGACATACATACAACCCTCCTTAAGACATATGAAATTGGAATTCTATGTAATGTAGGAAGTGTAGGGAATTCTCTAGATTTAACTTCTGCATCGTATGTTATTTTGGATAGTACCTTTGAAACGAATTCTATTCAATTTATAAGAGTTGCATATGATCGAGATGCTGAGCTGGCAGCAGCAAAGGATTTAGGTTTAGCGGGATATAAACAATACTATGATGAAATAATGTATGCCAAGTATCGTAACGCAAAATAATAGGGGGGATTAGCATGGAAACAGAAGAAATTTTAAAGCTAAATAAAGATAGCTGGGAGCTTTCCGCAGAGCGATTTTTTGGAAGAACTGCACTTCCAGAATATGGTCCATTAGCTCCAACTGAACATCAGTTACAGTTGTTTGGAGATATATCAGACAAAAAAGTACTTGATATTGGTTGTGGAAGTGGACATTCACTACAGTATATGGGAGACAAGGGAGCAAACGAGCTTTGGGGGATCGATTTGACTACTAAACAAATTCAAACTGCTCAAGAGGTACTTAGAAATCAAAAGGTTAACGTCTCTCTGTTTGAATCTGCAATGGAAGAAGATCCTGGATTGCCTCATACTTACTTTGATATAGCTTATTCGATTTATGCCTTGGGATGGACAACGGATCTTAGACGTACACTAATGAATATCCATAACTATTTAAAGCCTGAAGGGATATTCATTTTTAGTTGGGAGCATCCAATGCATGACAGAATTAAGTATACTGGGGAGGCGTTTCATCTAGAGAAATCATATAATCTCGAAGGACCTGAGTTCAATGAAGCCTGGCATAATAATGTAGTTATTTTTCACAGGAAGCTTACTACATATATTAATACATTGGTTGAAACAGGGTTTATGATTGAAAGGGTAGTAGATGATGTGTTACTCCCGGAAGGGGAAGTGCCACAGGATTATACGAAGTGGTATTCAGTACAAAAAGCACAGCTTTTGCCAACAACATTTATTATAAAAGCTCGGAAAAGATCTTAATATATATGCTATTGTAAAGCTGAAGTGTACATTCTAAAGATGAATGATAACATTCAAAATACCATTCCCGAATATACACTTCACTTTTACTTCCAGTACAAGATGGACATCTGTTCAGAACTCCTTTTTAGTCGACTCTCTCTTTTTTAATCAATTTGATTTAAATAAACAATACCATCCTCTTTACTTATTTCAAAAGTAGGATTATCTTCTGCATGAATAGTGGCTACTTGGTCTGTATAATCGGATGGATTAATATTGATGCTGAAATTGTTATTGGATGGATAACCATATATATAACAAACCACTTCATTACCATTCATAAACACAATCTGATTCATACCTTCATTTACCGTTGAGGAAATACTGTCCCATTTATATCCGATAACGTCGTAGATATGATCAGTAGGTGTATAAGGTGTAAAGGAATAAAGCGTATCCCATTCAAAAGGAGTAACCGCTGTTAAGTTTACTTGTTCTGCTGTCTGGTCATGGTGTAGAATCTCTTTTCTAAGTAAATCATAATTTTTATCCCAAATGTCTTTTGTAGCAGAATAAATGAGCAGTGCACTAATAATGAACATACTTAGTGTAAAAGCAGACAGAAAAACTTTTTTGAATATCATTTGAATCTCCTTAGCTTAATCGTAGACATGGAAAGAGCTTGTTACATGCTAATAATAGACAGATTGTTAGAGTCATTAGGCTTGAGACAAAAATTCAATTCCATCATCATTTGAATAAGCTTCTTTTAATATTTTTGTTATTTCGGGAAAATTCTAACATATGGTAAGGGTTAATACTAGTAAATAAATAGACTTAGAGAGAGTCTCTAAGTCTATTTTAAACATTTCGTACTATTCACTGGAAACAGGAATTTCGATGGATTGGTCAACATTTATTTCGTACAATAAGTTTTCAACACTGATGTCTACTACTTCTGAATTAGTGATAAACTCTCTGTCTATAAGTACATTAAATTGATCATCTGATTTGCTCCCAGGGTGACCAAATAAGGCTGTTTCTCCTTTTTCATTTTGTCCAGATATAAATAAAGGTTGTTTATAGGAAGAATCATTATGAAAGAATACCGATGGATTGTCGGCATGAAGTTTCAGTTGCTGATTTTTGTCTAATGGTTCATATTGAATCGTCATAACAATGCCAGTCGACGTGTATAAAAGTTTTTCTAAATAGATACTGTTATCTTTGAATTCACCTACCTTTTGATGTGTATTTACCTCATATCTACCAGAGTTACTAGACTGTTTCTCCTTATAATCAGTAACGTCTAAAGAAAACTCGAATGAATCATTACTTTCAACAAATATTTTATCAATGTTTACGTTAATATGTTCAGGTATTTGGTTAAAGGTAGGTATCGAAATCATAAATTCATCAGGACCATTTGGTACTCCATAAACTGATTCATTCTGGTAATTTTGGTCATCTGAAAATGAAGCTACTAATGATGAAAAATTATATTCATCGGGAAGATGAATGTCACCGTAAATAAAATTATCCGTAACACCGATGTCCAACTGATTAAATTTCATCGACATGTCTGTATCTTTAACTTCCTTATTCATTTTTGTTGTTAAAACTGTTTCATTTTCTTTATCGTAGCGTACAGGAATGTCTACATTGGGTATAGTTATCTCATCATGAAATAACGAAACTCTTATATCCGTATTTAATACGTGATTAATTTTTTCCAAAACTCCATATTCATTATCGGCTTCTTTAAATACATGATCAGTTGTAATGTAGTGATATAAGCGGTCTTTATAAATAATCCCTTCTCTTGGGTAATTTTTTTCTTCATAAAAACCTAATTGCTGTTTAGGAATATCGACATCCTCATTTCTATTAACCCATATACTACTTATTATCGGTTCTGGAGCATATTCTGGAATTAAGCTTGGGTCTGGTAAACCAATACTATAGAAAAACTCAATTTGTCTTGAGTTATACCAAATTTTATCTAAATGGAGGGTTGAATCATCATTTAGTGTAAAGATCTTATCGACTTTCGTAACAAGTCCTAAGTTTTCAGCTCGTTTTAGTCCAGGTATTCTATCTAAATAATATTGTTCCACTTCTTCCCAAGAATCTACCGTTTTAACTCCTTCACCAAAATCATATTCGGCTTGTGGCTTAGGATTGGTGAGTGACGATAAAAATGATGTATCCTCTTTAAAAAACTGAACACCTATCACTAGTACTCCTAATAATAAAGCAGAAGTTAACAATTGAGGAAACCAATGATTTTTCGTTGGTTTTTTGCGATTAATATTTTTTATAAAACGTTCTTTATCTTGATCGGTGTAATAAGCATCTTCCCCAAGAAAAGCGTCAAAATCCTTTTTGGACAATTTACTCATGGAGAAACTCCTCCTTTAATTTCACTTTCAATTTTTCCTTTGCTCGCATAATTCTTGTTTTGACAGTGGAAGGATTGACCTCTAAAAGGTCACTAATCTCTTGGATGCTAAACTCCTTATAATATTGTAAAATCAATACTTCCCTATACTTTACTGGTAGATCCATTATTGCTTCAATGACTGTTTTCTTTTGTTCATCCAAAACGTAAGACTTTTCAGGTGTAAATTCATCTGATTTCTCCAAAATTTGATCCTTTAAACTAATTAGTCTGTGGACAGGAGAGCGTAAATAATCCTTACATTTATTTGCAGTTATTTGATAGAGCCAATTCTTGATGGATGAACGTTCCTGAAATGTATCTATTTTTCGATAAACGGTAAGCATAACTTCTTGAAAAATATCATCTGCTTGGGATCTGTTTTTAACATAAAAGAATATAAACCGTTTTAGCCCTTCACCGTACTCCTCCATAATCCATTCAATAGCGCCTTCCTTGCTTAAGGAATGAATGGAGGTGGTTGGTTCAACCATTTCGTGCATAAACCCACCTCTTTCTAACTTGCCTTTACAATCGATTGTATTATTAAAGACGAGCGAGCACAAAAAAAGTCCCAAAATTGATAAAAATTCGGGACTCTTACATGTATTTTTATTGAACGTTGCGAATTAAGTGAGTCAAAAAAGCCCCTCCGTATAGAGGGACTCTCATCTTATTTTCGAATAAACATCTGTGTCCAGTTGTTACCTTGATCTTCAAATCCTACACCAATATGAGTAAATCCACCGTTTAATATATTTTCACGATGTCCTTCACTGTTCATCCATGCACGAACTACTTCTTCAGGAGATTGCTGCCCTGCAGCGATATTCTCAGCAGCAGAACGGTAGCTTACACCAAATTGAGACATCATGTCAAATGGTGATCCATACGTAGGACTAGTGTGTGAAAAATAATCATTTGCTTGCATATCCTTTGATTTTTCTCTAGCAACATTACTTAAGGTGTTATCCACTTCCAGAATGTCTAATCCTGCTTTTCTGCGTTCATCATTTGTTAATTCCACAACTGCTTGTTCATATTCATTTAGAGCATAATTAGGTTGCGTCTGACCATCTCTGTCTGTGTCACGCTCTTCCTCTTGAGGCTGCTGTGGTTGCTGAGGTTGTTGTTGTTGTTCTTGTTGCTGATCTCTGTTTTGATCTGGTGTTTGTCCTTGTTGTCCTTGGCCTTGACCTGGTTGTGGTATAGCTGGAAATTGTTCAAGATCAGGATGTCCAGGTCTTGGTTGGTTAGCATCTCCAGATTGAGCTCCAATGGGTCGGAAGTTATTTCCATATCCCTGTCCCTGTTGGTTTGGAGGTTGGGTTTGTCCATAATCCTCACTTGGGGAATTGGTGCTTAGACTAGAAATATTTCCATTATTGTTATTATTGTTGTTTCCAAATAGATCATTATCTGTTGCGTTATTATCAGCACATGCCACTAACGTCAAGATAAAAATGAACATAAGCGGTATAAACCATTTTTTCTTATCCATGTTTCTTAACTCCTTTTTTAATTTTTTCTTAGTTTTTCGAGAACCAACGAAATTATTTATGGAAATGTAAAAATTCAACAGGTAAATAAAGGGGCATGGGAATACATGAAGTGGTAAACTAATAAGTAAAGAAGAACAGGTAAGGGGGATCTTATGAATACGATTCTCGTAGTGGATGATGATGCACATATACGGAAATTAATTCGGTTATATTTGGAAAATAGTCAATATGATGTAATTGAAGCAGAAGATGGACAAAAGGCATTAGACATTCTAGAGCACCAACAAGTGGATCTCGCCATTGTGGATGTGATGATGCCGAATGTAGACGGATATGAATTAACAGAAGACATTCGTTCTTTTTTGGACATACCCATATTAATGGTAACAGCAAAAGGAGAATCTCAGGATAAAGTAAAAGGTTTTCGTGCAGGAACAGATGATTATGTGGTGAAGCCGTTTGACCCGGTCGAATTAATTCTTCGAGTAGAGGCATTATTAAAACGCTATAATATTCGTTCGGAAAAGATGATTAAACTTGGTTCTATAGTTATTGATGTTGAACGATTAGTTGTGGAATCAGAAGAACATGTTATTCATTTGAAAAAGAAGGAATGTGAACTTTTGTTTGTTTTGGCAAATTCACCAGGGAAAATTTTTACTCGGAATCAATTAATTGAAAAAATATGGGGCTATGACTATGAAGGTGATGAAAGGACCGTTGATGTTCATATAAAACGGTTGCGCGAACAGCTTACACCATTTACAGAATTTACAATTACAACAGTAAGAGGTTTAGGGTATCGTTTGGAGGAAGTGGATTGATCAGACGAAGTCTTTATTTGAAAATTGTTGGTATATTTATAAGTGTTGTTCTTGTAAGTATTGTTGTTTCTTATTTCATAACTCCATATTCATTTAAACAAGAAGATGTATTTCAAGAAGAGATATCTAAAATAACGCTCGGGTTTGCAGATTTGATTGAGATATCGGATCCGGAAAAAATCCCTAAATTGATGAAAACTTTTGATGAAATTGACTTTGATGTTCTAATTACGGATGAATCATCTGTATTCTATGCATCTCCAAATGCTCCAACAACGATTCCAGATAGTATAGTAAAAGATATTTTAAACGAAAAGATACAAGAGCCAAAAATCCTTAGAAGAGGAAGTGGTGAGCCAGTTAGGTTAGTGGGAATCCCTGTCCATATAGACGATCAAACGTATGCCTTATTCATTCACATTAATTATGAGGATGAATTTGATGATATACAACATGGGATCTTCATATCGTTATTATTGGTTTTGTTAGTAGGTAGCTTGTTAATTGTACTAGCTTCTAGATATCTAGTTCACCCAATAAGGAAACTTACAGTTGCTGCGAAAAAGGTAGCAACAGGTGATTTTGCCGTTCGAGTGGAGAGAAAAAGAAACAGAAATCAAGATGAAGTAGGGGAGCTTATTACTAGCTTTAACCATATGGCTGCTGAATTAGAAAAGATTGATCGAATGCGTGATGATTTTGTTAGTAATGTTTCTCATGAGATACAATCCCCCCTAACTTCTGTAAAGGGATTTACAAAAGCATTACGCGATAATGTGATTCCAGAGGAAAACCGCAAAGAATATTTGGATATCATTTATCAAGAAATTGAAAGGTTATCGAGGCTAAGTGATAATTTATTACGTATTGCATCACTTGATTCCGAGCATCATCCATACCATCCAACTTCCTATCGTTTAGATGAACAATTACGAAATGCAGTGTTAACAACAGAACCACTATGGCAACATAAAAAGCTTGAAATGATATTAAATGTAGAACCACTAGAAATTTACGCTGATGAGGATTTAATGGAACAAGTATGGCTTAATTTAATCACAAATGCTATCCGATACACAGAAGAGCATGGTGAAATAGAAATATCACTTCGTATTATTGGAGAAGAGATACAGGTAAGTGTAAAAGATAATGGGATTGGTATTCCTCAAGAAGCAATTCCAGAACTATTTGGTAGATTTTATAAGGTTGATCGATCTCGAAATCGATCGATAGAAGGAAATGGTTTAGGGCTATCGATTGTTAAAAAAATCCTAACCATTCATAAATTTAGTATTGATGTGCAAAGCAAAGAAGAAGTAGGATCTGTTTTTACAGTGAAAATTCCTACACATATTGATCAATAGAGGTTGTTAACGGAATGAGGAATCCCGATTTGTGAATTTGTCGGATTATCATTCCGTTTTTTTTATACATTCCCAGTTTAAAGCTTCGTATTGAATTCTTAGTCAGCTACATCGTTAGTTCATATTCAGTTCATATTTGTTTTATATACTTTAATTACACTAATCCATGAAGTTTATTGAGATTATGAAAAAAACTAAAATAATGCAACCAAATGCATTTTCATACGTATACGTATTAGAATGCAAGAATAGATTCAACCCGAATCATAATTACAATGAATGAATGGTTGTATAGATAGGTAATACTTGTTAGAAGTAGTTACTTTAAAATAATTTATCAACTTATGCTGCTGACAGGAGGAGTTCGGGATGTTTTTTCATCCAATGGATTTTTTAATTATTCTTGCTTTTATATTGGCTATGTGGGCTCAGTCCAAAGTAAAGGGAAGCTTTCAACAGGGCTCAAAAATTCAGGCTTCATCAAGAATGACTGGAGTAGAGGTAGCACGTAAGATATTGGATGATGAAGGGTTAACAGATGTAAAAATAGAACTGTCACGGCGTGGAGCATTATCTGACCATTATGATCCTACGGCTAAAACAGTTCGTTTATCAGAACCAGTATACAGAGGTAGTTCGATCGCTTCGTTAGCGGTAGCAGCTCACGAGATTGGGCATGCCATTCAACATGCAAACAATTACTCGATGCTGGTGTTGCGACATAAATTATTTCCCGTTGCAAATATTGGCTCACAGTTAGCTCCGTTTTTATTACTAGGTGGTTTTTTCCTAGAGCTAACTAATTTAATTGGGCTAGGTATTTTGCTTTTTTCCGGGGCAGTGTTATTTCAAGTCGTGACCTTACCAGTTGAGTACAATGCAAGTAGTCGAGCAAAGACAAAACTTCTTGAATTAGGAATGATCTCTAATCGTGAGGAAAGAAGTGTAGGGAAGGTATTAAATGCCGCTGCCTTAACATATGTGGCAAGTACATTAATAGCTGTTTTACAGCTTGTGAAATTTATCATGATATTTAACAACAGGCGTTAAAATCGAACTGCTAAAAGGAGATATGCATCATGGAAGTAAAAACTCCAACAGATTTTCAGCAAGTGAAAAAGCTAAAGACTGACCTAATTCGTTTTATGATGTCATATAAGTTTGCCCTAGATGAAATTAATACAAAAATAGATATTCTATCACAAGAATTTAAATATATTCACGATTACAATCCAATTGAGCATGTGAAATCACGAGTGAAATCTCCTGATAGTTTATTGAAAAAAGTAGAGCGAAAGGGATATGGACTTTCCTTGGAATCCATTCAGGAAAATATTAGAGATATTGCGGGAGTTCGAATCACATGTTCATTTATATCCGATATCTATGAAATTAGTAATATGCTACAAAAGCAAAAGGATATTACAGTAATTGAATGTAAGGATTATATCGAACACCCCAAACCAAATGGCTACAGAAGCTTACACTTAATTGTTCAGATTCCTATTTTTATGTCAGACAGGGTAGAGAACGTATACGTGGAGATACAAATTCGTACGATTGCCATGGATTTTTGGGCGAGCCTAGAGCATAAAATATACTATAAATATAATAAAGAGGTACCTCAAAACATGTTGACAGAACTGAAAGAAGCAGCAGAATCTGCAACACAATTAGATAAAAAGATGGAAGGTATCCATCAGGAAATAAGCCAATTAAAAGATAATGAAAGAAAAACAGATGAACTATATGATTTTGCCGTAGACAATGAAAATTTTCGCCTTCCATATGAATTTCTTAAGCTAACAAATAAGTAATAAGATGGTTCGAAAATAATGATTAGAAAGAAGGGAAGTCAATGAATCTCTCTATGCCAGATATGCCGGCCTTTGTGAAAAGAGAGGTCGAAAAATTAGAAGAAGTTTTATCTCCTTTTGTGAAAAAAGTATCAAAGTATGCGTTTTGGTCATTCCCGTTAGTAACGTTTTCTATCGTTAATCTGTTTTTCTTACTCTTTATTGTCCCAAGTGAAGATCGGGTTTTAGCAGCTCTGGTTTTTTATGCAGTATTAGGTGCTTTTGGTATGGCACTATCTAAAGAAGCTAAAATACAACGTAAGGAAATCCAAAAGATTAGTAGTGATTATATTATTGAACGAATGAAGAAAAGTGACATTGTCGATGAGCAACGCAAAGGCGACTACATCACCCGTGTACAGAATCAGCCAATTCGAGCTATGGATCATTTTGTAAAATTTCTTGAAGAAGAGAATCGTATCAATAGACAACAGTGGTATGGAAATAATTAGGCTGAAGTTGGAGGTCTTGGATGGAGTTAATTGCGGAGCAGACTTATTTTAAAACGGAGAGACGTGTAAGTAGTATCGAACAAGTGAATATCGAGCACGAGCGAACATTATATTTGTATGATGATCGAATAGTATCTAAGCATCGAGAATTTCCAATCCATGAAGTGTTAGATGTTTCATACAGGTCGTTAGGAGCAGAAGGTGGACTCTTATACTTGCATACGAAGAGTGGGGTTTTTTCCTATACGGTCAAATCATCACCAAAGTCATTTGTGGAGCTGTGTAAAAAGCAAATAAAAAGAGACTGAGGAGATGGATAAACGAAAAAAGGATGTAAATATAACTATAATGAGAATGGAGAATGTGAAATGACTGTTATGATTTTTGGTGCAGCTTGTTCATCAACTAGAAAAGCAAAAGAGTGGTTTAGAAAACAAGGGATAGCGTTTGTAGAACGAAATATTATCAAGGAGCCTCTAACTGTTCATGAATTACAATCAATCCTTCGTATGACAATTGAAGGTACAGAGGAAATTATTTCAACCAGATCAAAAACGTATAAAGATTTAGATTTAGATATCGATTCACTCCCGTTACAAGAGTTGCTAAAATTCATTCATGAGCATCCGCGATTATTGCGAAGTCCAATTATTATTGATGAAAAAAGATTACAAGTAGGTTACCACGCGGATGATATACGTCAGTTTTTACCTAGGGAAACGAGAGAAAGACAATACCTAAAGTGGCGGATGAATAATCTGCAAGTAGTCGAGGGCTAGGCCAAATAAAGCTTTGGCAGATAAGAAAGCTTTCTTATTGTAACGAAGTCTTTTGCCATTAAGGCCAGTGTAAGGCCTTCTAAAAAGAGCTTTTTGCAAGATTGCCTTTAACAAATGCTAAGTTTTATAAAAATATTCAATATTATTCTGTTCTAGTATATTATGGTATAATAAGGTACTAATTTTATGTAGCAATAGATACCGTAAATGTTCATATAAAGGAAGGTAGTTTATGTCGGAGGAGAATATAACTAGAATAGAAATAGACGGCAAGGAATTAATTTTAATTGGAACTGCCCATGTATCTAAAAATAGTGCAGAACAGGTCAAAGAAGTTATTGAAGCGGAAAATCCTGATTCTGTTTGTGTTGAATTAGACGAACAACGCTATAAATCTGTCATGGAAGGTAGCAAATGGCAGGATACAGATATTTTTAAGGTTATAAAAGATAAAAAGGCAACATTATTATTAATGAACCTTGCCATATCTTCTTTTCAAAAACGGATGGCAAAACAATTTGGAATCAGTCCAGGTCAGGAAATGATCCAAGGTATAGAGTCTGCAAAAGATATTGATGCTGAATTGGTTTTAGCGGATCGTAATATCCAAATAACTTTTTCTCGAATATGGCGTGGAATTGGCTTAAAGGGAAAGGCAATGTTACTTACTCAGGTAGTTGCGAGTATCTTTACAAAAGAAACGATTACAGAAGAAGAATTGGAAAAAATGAAATCTCAAGATATGATCGATTCCATGCTACATGAGTTTACGGAAAGCTTCCCAAGATTGAAGAAGCCATTAATCGATGAACGTGATCAATATCTAGCACAGAAAATTAAAGAAGCTCCAGGTAAAAAGGTAGTTGCTGTTTTAGGTGCAGCTCATGTACCTGGTATAAAAGAAGAAATTAAAAAAGATCATGACTTGAAGCAATTAGCTAAACTACCACCTAAGTCAAACAAACCAAAAATTATTGCGTGGTCCATTCCTTTCATTATTCTAGGAATTATTATTTACACCTTTATGTCTAACCCATCCGCAGGCATCCAACAAACGATTAGCTGGGTGATTTGGAATGGAGGATTATCTGCTATAGGTACAGCGATTGCCCTAGGGCATCCATTGGCAATTTTAACTGCATTACTTGTAGCGCCGATATCCTCGTTAAACCCATTACTAGCAGCTGGATGGTTTGCAGGCTTTGTTCAAGCATATATAACAAAACCTAATGTAAGAGACTTTGAACTTTTAACCGAAGATGCATTCACCGTGAAAGGATTTTGGCGAAATAAGGTAACACGAATTTTACTTGTTGTGGTATTTGCTAATATTGGTAGTTCTTTAGGGACATTTATTGGTGGAGCCGATGTCGTTCGATTGTTTATTCAAAATTTATAAAGCTTATATTAAAAGCAGACCTATGTAGGGGTCTGCTTTTTCGTATCTATTCACCTAGGTCTACATTATGATAAACCTGTTGTACATCCTCTAAGTCCTCTAAGGCATCTACTAATTTTTCAAATTGAGCTAGTGCATCATCTGGTAAGGAAACATCATTTTGAGCAAGCATGGTTAATTCTGCTACCTTGAATTCTGTTATTCCAGCATTTTTGAATGCTTCCTGTACGGCATGGAATTGGTCTGGTTCTGCATAAACGATTATTACATCATCTTCTTCTAGGATGTCGCGAGCATCAACATCAGCTTCCATGAGTATTTCTAACACTTCATCCTCAGACTTACCTTCAACACCAAAGACTGCTGTAGCATCAAACATGTATGCAACTGATCCATTTACACCCATGTTTCCACCATTTTTTCCAAATGCAGCACGTACATCGGCTGCAGTTCGATTTACGTTATTTGTTAGTGTATCAACAATAAGCATCGATCCATTCGGTCCAAATCCCTCATAACGTAGCTCATCATAGCTTTCTTCGTCCCCACCTTTTGCTTTTTCAATTGCACGGTCAATAATTGATCTCGGTACGTTATATGTTTTTGCACGTTCTAATACAATCTTTAAAGCTTGGTTAGACTCAGGATCTGGTTCTCCTTGTTTAGCTGCAACATAAATCTCACGACCAAACTTAGCATAAATACGGCTAGTGTTTTTATCCTTTGCCGCTTTCTTTTCCTTAATATTATTCCATTTACGGCCCATAATGAACACTCTCTTTCTAATTATGTGTAAACAAGTTTCATAACCTGTTGTATTCCCATTTTTAAGTATACATCAAAACGCAATAATTTTTAAGTTGCTAGAAATATGGATTGGTATTTTAAGAGTTGTGATAAAGTGAATTGGAAACAAAAAGTGGGTTCAAATCTATTTACTTTTTTCGAAAATAGGAATAATATACTTAGGGGCACGAAATATTAAAGGCGGCGATCAACCATGAGTCTGTTCTTCAAAGAATGGTCCGATCAGTTTAAGACGTATAATAAAAATATTAAACTGGCAATCTTAGCAAATTTATATTCCCAGATTGGACTGGGAATGTTTATGGTTATATATAATTTTTATATTCGCGAGCTGGGAATGAGTCAGGATGTAAATGGTCAAGTAATTGCATTACAGGCACTTGCTACAGCCATTATTTTAGTACCAGCTGGAATCTTAAGTGATAGACTAGGTCGAAAGAAAGTAATGATTTTTGGGGTTATATTCTCCGGGTTTGTTTTAATCTTTCGTAGTATAGTAGAGTTTCAATCTCTTTTATTGACACTGGGGTTTGGAACCGGTTTGTTTATCGCATTTTTACAAGTATCAACCATTCCTTGGCTTGCAGAAAACTCAACTCCAAAGCAACGTGTTCATTTATTTAGCTTACATGCTGCAATCATGACAGGTGCACAAGTTATCGGAAGTTTACTTGGTGGTGGTTTAACGGACTTATTTGCATTAGTTACAACGGATTTAATGAGTGTACGATATACTCTAATAATTGGTGGGATATTTTATCTACTAGCGTTTTTCCCAATTGTTAAAATGACAGAGCGTCCGAAGCCCATTGTAGAGAAAAAAGAAAAAATAAATCTAAAAGTCTTCTTTAAAAATAATAAAACAGGATTTAAGATTATTGCGTTATTTGCGTTTGCTCAATTATTAATCGGTTTTGGTAGTGGGTTAGTTGTTCCGTACTTAAACCTTTATTTCGCTGATCGTTTTGAGGCATCTAATTCGGTAGTGGGCTTAGTTATCTCATTAGGCCAGGGGGCAACAGCCATAGCGATGTTTATTGGACCTATGGTAGTTAAAAGAATTGGTGAGGTTCGAGCGGTCGTGACGTTGCAATTATTATCCTTACCGTTTCTATTAATCACTGCTTATACGCAAAATATATGGATAGCAAGTATTGGATTTCTATTTAGACAGGCATTAATGAATGCTGGAAATCCAATTCAAGCATCACTAATGATGTCTAAAGTAGATGACTCGGTAAAAGGATTGGCAAATTCGGTAAACCAGATGGTATTCCAATTAGGTTGGGCGTTTATGGGGCCAGTATCCACGTCTATCGTGTTAGCCTCAGGAGCCTATTGGGGATATGCACATGTCTTTACCATAACAGCTGGTCTATACCTAATAGCATCCCTATACTTCTTCTTCGTATTCCGCTCACTCAAATCAGAATAGTACCAGTATGTCGGTGCCTGTCACTTGTCGATATTCGACAAGTGACAGGCACCTTTAATTATTCTTCACAAAATCTTTACGTGTCCTTAATATCTGATTGGTACAATTTTACTATATCGCATGATACCTAGGGGGCATAAAGTTGGATATCACAAAACAGAAATATAATAGATTAAAAGAAGTTAGCTTAAGGGTAAGGTTATTAGTTATTTTTATATCACTGTTAGTTATATCAATTGTTTTGGTTGGAATATCCTCTTATATGAAAGCTAGGGATACGACTATGGATGCAATTGAAAATAGACTAGTTCGTGAAGCGGAATTAATGGGATATATAGCAAATAATTTAAAATTCACTTACGTAAGTGATGACGATTACTTCATGCAACAGCTGGACATAAATATACGTTCACAGCATGAAAAACTAGATCAAGACGGGATTACATCTGATTATTTTTACATAACAAATAATGAATTAACGCCATTCTCAGTAAGTCAGGATACCATTCCGACTATTTCAGAAGACCTCATACATACGATTAGCGAATCAAAGAATGGCATCTTACATCGGAATATTGAAGGAGTAAAATACACCATAACCTTTCGAGAGATGGAAGAAATTGATGGTATTTATGTATTACTGGTTCCAACAGCATCCTATATGGGGAATGTAAATCAAATGGCATATTTTACAATTGCTGTTGGATTAGGAAGCATAGTTGTTTCCACGATAGCTATTATTTTGTTTGTAAGAAGTTTTACAAAGCCGATTACGGTGTTACGTGAAACGATGAGAAAAGTACGGAATGGAGAATTACACTATTCGAAGGAGCTTAAAACTTCAATTCCTGAGATTACTTCCTTACATAAGAGCTATAATGCGATGATTCAGTATATGACAAGCATATTGAAGGAAATTAAAGGTACAACAGCTAACCTAGAACAAACTGGTGAAGAGCTACAACAATCATCTAGAGGAACCTTGGAATCTAGTCATGATGTGATCGAAGCTATTCAAGTTGTGAAGAATGGAGCAGAACAAACTGCTACTAGCTCGGAAACCAGTGTTGACTATTTCAAGACGATGAAAGATAAAATTGACTCCATGATAACTAATATGAGTGAGGTTTTTCATCGTGCTGATGAAATGAATCATTCTGCAATGTACGGGGAAAAAAGCATGGAAAAATTAATCACTACCATTCGTACATTTGAAACAGATTTTGAAGATTTAACAGCTACAATCCATCAAGTACATCATAGCTCACATTCGATCAGCCAGCTTGTTGGACTTATACAAGGGATTGCAGAGCAAACAAAACTACTTTCTCTTAATGCTAGCATCGAGGCTGCACGTGCAGGGGAGGCGGGAAATGGCTTTGCTGTTGTTGCAAATGAGGTAGGAAAACTAGCGGAACAATCTTCAAGTGCAGCTGTACAAATTACCGAAACCATAGCGAACATGGAGGATCTGACCACTAGTGCTTCCGATGAGTTTGATAAGATGCTATCTAAAACAAAATCTACATTGGATATATCTGATGAATCTAAACAATCTATCGATAATTTGATGGTGGAGATAGCAAACGTAAGTAGTGAACTTCAAGGAATGCAGGGAGAATTGAAGGAATTAGAAGAAATTCTACCAGGGTTAGAGCAAGAAACGGAAAGCTTTTTATCGGTGTCACAAGAAACATTAGCTAGTACAGAGGAAATGCTAGCTAGTAGTGAAAGTCAAGTACAGCAAATGGAAGCAACACATGCAATTGGCAAAAGATTAATGAAAATTTCTCAATCCTTGACTGATCATACAAAAAGATTTCAGGTAGAAAAATAAAATAAAGACTAACGAAGCAAAATATAATAAGAGATATTAATAGATATGTCGAATTGAAATAATCAAAGCCCCTCAATGATACTAATCATTGAGGGGCTTTGATGAAAAAATTATTTCTTTACAGCGTGAATAAAATGAATTGTCTCAAATGCAGACAAATAATCCGTCCTATTTGAAAAGAAAAGTTCATTGATCTTAGTTGGTGATAGATGTTCATAAATTAATAAACCTGATCTTTCTAACATATTTTCAATTTCATTATAAGTGAAATTCGATTTCATTGGTTCTCCACTTGCTGAAGCCATTTTTACCATATTTTCAACTCTATTAGATAATCCTTTTTCTTCAAAGAGTTTTTCGTCTGCATAATCTAAAACAATAGAGCTACCTGATGGGACGTTAGCAAATAAATGATTGATCAAGCCCGTAATCTCCTCTTTAGTTAAATAATATGAAACTCCCAGAAGGCTAAAGAAAGTTTTTTTGTTATCAAACCCTTCATCTACTAAATCTTGAAGAGAAAACTTAGTAGTAAAGTCCTTAGAGACAAAATGAAGATTATTCGGGATATTAAAATTAGCATCATTCAATTTTTTCTTTTTAAATGCTTGTGTAGCTGGATAATCAATTTCAAATATGTTTAAGCGTTTTTTTAATTCTGGATGGCGGAAACAGAAAGTATCTAACCCAGCTCCCAGTATGACATACTGTTTTACCCCTAACTTAACTTCATTAAGTAATACGTTTTCGCAATAGGCAGAACGTGCTAAGGGTGTTGGGGAAAGCTGGACTTGTGTAATCCATTTTAATATTTCTTCTGAATCATCTTTAAATCTTTGCCCAATATCTCTGTTGAAAAAGTTTATGCCGTTAATCATATTCTTGCTGATAGATGAAAACTCTTCTTGAGAAATTAAATTGTG
Organism: Ornithinibacillus caprae; assembly: GCF_009728145.1. Lineage (GTDB taxonomy): Bacteria > Bacillota > Bacilli > Bacillales > Amphibacillaceae > Ornithinibacillus > Ornithinibacillus caprae. Next base: position 268,622 of record NZ_WOCA01000004.1, read on the forward strand.
TGCAATATAATCATCAAAAATTTTTGGTGTGTCATATTTACTGTGATATGCTCGACCAAAAGCCGATACTAAGGAAGTTAAACTGGACTCATTTTGCTTCATACCATTTTCCTCCCATAAAAAAATAAGATTACCCCTGGCCAGGAGAATCTTATTATACACAACAAAATAATAAAAGTAAATTATAGCACAAATCAATTTTTTTGTCAATAAATTTAAAGGTGTTATAAAGAGGGAAAAGGTTAAATAGTTAAACAAGGCGATCATTGAAATTGGCCGCCTTTCTCTATTTTAAAGTTTTGACTTTAATATTAGAATATTATGGTAGTATTGAACTGACACGAAGCAGGTTTATAAAATATGGAATAGAAAGTTGGGGTAGAGAAAATGGAACACAATATGGGACTTTATGAAACGCCTTTTAATTCGATGAAGTCAGGTAGAAAGAAAGTTGAAGTAAGATTAAATGATGAGAAAAGAAGAAAGTTGAGGATAGGGGACACTATAAGATTCACAAAAGTACCAGAAAGCAATGAGACATTAACTGTTGAGGTTATTGAATTAAGGGAGTTTCCAACATTCCAAGAAATGTATGAGAGCATACCTGCAAGTGATTTTGATGCTGTTGGTGGTTCAATTGACGAAATGATAGCAAGGACTTACCGAATATATACTCCAGAGGAAGAAAAGGCATGGGGTACAGTAGCAATTAAAATAAAATTATTAGAAGAATACTAATTAAAGTAACGAGCGCGTTATTTGAACATGTTCAAACACTTATTATTATAACGGAGCACAATAGTAGAAATATACGTTGAATACAACGAAGGAGAAGTTGTAACTAATGAGCTATGAAATTATTAAAGCGAGTTTTGATAATAAAGAAACACTTATGAATTTATTACAATTCTACATTTATGATTTTTCAGAGTTTATTGACGTCCATGTTGAGGAAAATGGGAGGTTCGGTGAGTATCCTTTAAACGATTATTGGACTGAAGATAATCATTTCCCATATTTAATTAGGTTAAATGGAAATTATGCAGGATTTGCCTTGGTTAAATTAATAGAAACAGAAACTAAATCCTATTTTTCAATTTCTGAATTCTTTATTATGAAAAAATATCGAAGAGCTGGTGTAGGCAAATTTGTCGCTAAAGATATTTTTCGATTACATAAGGGAGATTGGGAAGTTTTCCAAATGGAAAAAAATGAACCAGCACAATTGTTTTGGAGAAATGTAATCAAGGAGTACACAAGTGGACAATTTACTGAACGAATAGAAGAAGGTAAAAGAATAACACAAGAGTTTGTTAGTTAAGTAATTAAACAAAAAGTCACTTTGTTAAAACTTTCACTTAAACAAACGTGGGCAATAGTTGAACAAGAGATCATCAAATCGGTGGTCTTTATTTTTATAATAAATGGTTGGAATATTATGTTAATATAATTATAAGGAACCGGCGGAATAGTGTAATAAGCGAAGAAAGATAATTAAGTAGTATATGATTTTCATAAATGGGGACAGAGGGTGAACAGTATCGTGATATTTTTTGACATAGATGCAACATTACTTGACCATGACCGAGCAGAAAAAATGGGAGCAATTGAATTTTATAGAATTTATGAAAATGATTTAGAGTATGATGAAAACGAATTTGTTGAACTATGGTATATCTTATCTGAGAAATACTTTGAAAAGTTTTTAGCGAAAGAATTGTCCTTTCAAGAACAACGAAGAATGCGGATTAAAGATTTGTTTGGTCATCATTTAAACGACGAACAAGCAGATAGTAAATATAATAATTATTTGGGTTTATACAAAAGTAATTGGACACCTTTTAAGGATGTAGTTCCTTGCTTAAAGCAACTGAAACAACAGGATTTCGCCTTGGAATAATAAGTAATGGTGAATATAATCAACAATTAGAAAAGTTAGAGTTAATAAAGATACATAATTTTTTTGATTGTATTATTACTTCAAGTGAAATAGGAGTGGCTAAACCTAATACTACTATTTTTCAAGAAGCATGTAGTCAAGCGAAAGTTCAAGCACATAAAAGTTATTATATAGGAGATAGGCTTGAAACTGATGCAATAGGAAGTAAAAAAGCAGGGATGGTAGGAATATGGTTAAATCGAAAAAATAACACCACCAATACAGATGTAATAGTAATACATAGCCTCGATGAATTAACAGGGGTATTTGATATTTCTTTATTAAAGTAACTGGGGCAATAGTTGAAAAGAGCAAAGCTGTTATAATACGCACTGTCTTTAATATTCTAGATATAATTTCTATAAAACTCTTTAGAATTAAGATAGGTTATTGAACTTGCGAAGCAGTTTACTTGAAGAAGAGGAGGGGCTTATTTGAGGAGTATTCTATCATTGTTTTTTGTGATTTTTATACTAATGACGGGATGTAGTGATGGAATAGAAACAGAGACTTATGATAATAGTGATGGAGAGGAAGTTCCGATTCCTTCTATAGAATTTGGTATATCTGATAATAAAGTCCTCAGTGGAGAAGTTATCAAAAAAAGAAAGAAAGAGATCACTCTTGAGGTTAGCGGTGATTCCATTATTGGTGAAGGTACAATCTGGGTTAAGGTTGATGATGAAAATATGTTGGTTGACATAAAAAAAGGACAGAAAGTAAATGTTTGGTATGATTACATTAGGGAGTCGTATCCACCACAAACTACAGGGTTAAAAATTGAAGTTGAAAGCAAGTAAGCAATTATTTATTAGTTGATGGAAAAGTTATTAGGGTGAAAGGTTTTTATAAATATAGAATCATTGGAATCTAGTTTTAAAATTGAGATAAGGTATCTTCTGCTAACGATGGAAGTAAGATTAATAAGCATCAAGACCTATTTCAGAATATTTCAAAGGTCTATTACTAGGAAATCACTCGTACGATAAGATGATAATTTCTAATGGTTGGTGTCAAGTAGTTTAATTAAAGGGGTAATGAGTGGTTGTATGAACAAGGAGAAGTTACCAAAAAAGGGGGTAAGTTCATTGAAATCGGAAAAGCCAAAAATTCTTGTATTTGGTACTTTCCATATGTTTGAACATGAGGGTTTAGATTCTATTAAAAGACAAACTGAAATTGAGGAATTGGTATCTAAAATAGCACAATTTAAACCAACAAAAATTGCAGTAGAAATGGTACCAGAAGATAGTGAAGTTATTAATGAAAAGTATAGACAATATAAATTGGGTACATATAAGTTAGAAATGAATGAAATCTTTCAAGTAGGCTTTCGTTTAGGTTTAAGGTTGGGGCATGAACAGATTTATCCAACAGATTGGATGGGTGAGTCTGAAATGGACTATGGAGAAGTGGAGAGCTGGGCTAAAGAAAATCAACCGGAACTTTTAAATGAAATATATGAGGAGTTTGAAATACCAGAATTAACGGATGGTAAAAGTATAGTAAATTATTATAAAGAATTAAATGAGCCCTCTTGGCTTAATAAGTTGCATAAGATGTATGTAAATTTGGCGCGTGTAGGTGATTTTAATAACTATATTGGAATGAAATGGTTAAGCTGGTGGTACAAAAGAAACTTAATTATGTTCGGTAATTTAACTCGACTTATTGAATCAGATAAGGAACGTATTCTATTTATAGTGGGTAGTTCGCATTCAACTATAGTAAACAAATTCCTTGAAGAAAGTGATACATGTGAGGTAGTCCAACCATTAGGTTTTTTATCTTAATCTAACGGGTGGCGTTAATTCAAGAAGGATTAACCTTAATTTTGTAGAACTTATTGTACTAACGGAGCAGTTTAGTGGAAGATCGATGTTTTACTTGTGCTTCACTCTCGAGCCATTTTTACGGAATAAATAAAACCTATACTGAACGGGGTGTATAAAGTGAATCGGCTAATTGTTAGCTAGGTTATCATTATTTGTTTAATTGTTGTAAATGGGTGTAGTGAAGCTGAGGGGATAGAGAAATTTAAAATTTCTGATGGAGATCCAGTTGTTTGACTCATAATTTAGAATACGGTATGGAAGCAGAACTTAAAGGTGTTTTTGAATACGATAATGAAACGAAATGCTTGTATATTAAGAGCACCATCAAAGATGATCTAAATCCTATTAATGTACCCATTTGGCCAAAGGGTACTACTACATATATAGATAATGATCGACATGGTGTTAAAATTCCAGACCATGGAACTTACCTTGAGGGAGATATTGTAGAAGGTGGTGGTGGTGGTGGAGTTGATGTTTCGAATTTAGAAAGTGACTGTCTGGAAAATGGTATAAACTTTGCAGTTACAAGCCTCAATAAATAAAAAGCATAGTTCAAAGAATCGGGTGCAATAGTTCGATAAGGAATCATCAAATTGATGGTCTTTATATTTTGGATAAATATTTTAAATATTATGTTATTATTTAACTCTAAAGTTCTTGTAATAATAGGGCAAATCACTATAGGACGTACCAAAACAATGAGGGGATAATTATGAATAAGGGAAAACTTCAAGTATTATATATTATTAGCGTTTTAGCATTGCTAATGATTTTTAGCAATAGGAATTATAACAGTATTGAAGAGCTAAGTTTTATAGTACCTGTTATACTTGTTGCTCTGTTAATAGGAATGATAGGGGTATATTTATTTGGAAAAGATATGAGACTTTATAAAAACTTGTATTTCATAAGTTATATGATTACGATAGGATTTGCATTTGTACCTGTTCTAGGGGTTTATATTGAAGATGGTAGTTATTATTATGGATTTCCTGCTCAATGGTTCAATTACTATTCAAATGGCTATGTTAACTTTGAATTAGGAGGTTTTGTATTTAATTATTTTATTGTTTATTTAATTCTCCGTTTTTTAACTAAAATATTTTTAAGATTTTCTAACGATAACTACACAGAAACAAGTAATTGATATTCAAGTAACGGGAACTTTAGTCAAACAAGACAATAACAAAACAGAACGCTTGGATCCAAGCGTTTATTTTTTACTTTTTGTACTGCTATTTATGGTGATAAAACACACTTAAGTATGCTATTTCAATCGTATCTTTTACATATTCTCCATAGTATCGGAACTACTTAATCATAAATCATTTCCATAACTTATAATAACGAAGATAAGTCGTCCCAACCATATACGAGTTCATTCAGTTTTTTTCCCGCTATACTTACCTCCAGTGTATCTAGTTTTCTAGCACCAAGAGATTGATAAAAAAATTGCGATGAATTTTCTTCGAGAACAAGTACTACCATACGGTTAATCCCCTGTTGCTTTAAATCTTCGACAACAGAATGTAATAGTAATTTTCCGAGACCTTTTCGTTGATATTCCTGTAATATATAGATAGCATATAGCTCTCCAGTATACGTGGGGTAATTTCCAGATCGCTCTTTGCCACCTGCTGAAAATCCAACAATCCTTCCTGTCTCATTAACTGCTACAAATACGTTGTGTTGAGACATATTATTAATCCATAGTTGTTCACGTTGATCATAGGATAACTGTTGTAAATATTCGTCTGGGACAATACCGTTATACGTAGTTTTCCAGCTATCCACATGAACTTTTGCAATTCCCCTTGCGTCAGACATCTCAGCCTGTCTAATTTCCATGTTTACCATCCCCTATTATCGGTAGTTAAGCCAACTACTTAGCTATAAGTTATCTTTAGATTTTACCTCTATAATTGCTTTCGAGCTAAGCATTCTACTCCCTTGAACGATATCTTTTCCTTATTTTAACATGCGCCATTCTATTTTTCTCTATAAATCGATTATTCTACAGGTTAAAATTAACTGCTAGTTATGTGATGGATTTCACATCGTTTTCAGGGTGTCTGTGCTATTATTTTTGGCAGATAAGAAAGTATATCTTTTCCTATCTGCATAAGTGCGACGAAGGCTTTTGCATCAAGGCACGACTCAAATCAAGTTTTCTAATGAGCAAATACTAGTAAAGGGGTATGTGAATGATTGAAATAATCGCAACCGCAGAATCGGTAAAGCAAGCGAAAGCTTTAGTGATGGCCGGAGTGGACACGCTATACATAGGGAATGAAGAGTTTGGTCTTCGCTTACCAACCTCTTTTTCACATGCAGAAATCAAGGAGATTACAACGTTTGCCCATCAACATAATAGACGCGTATATGTAGCTGTTAATGGGATTATGCACAATGATCAAATAACAGGTATAGTACCTTACTTGGAGTTTTTACAAAAAGCTAGAGTTGACGCAATAACCATTGGGGATCCAGGTGTGATTCATCTTTTAAAAAAGAATCATATAGATTTGCCTTATATTTACGATGGGCAAACACTCGTAACAAGTGCGAAGCATATTAACTTTTGGAAAAAGCGAGGAGCACAAGGTGCTGTATTAGCTAGAGAATTAACATATGAAGAGTTAAAAGAAATAGCAAAGCAAGTAACCGTCCCAGTCGAGGTTTTAGTTTACGGTGCAACATGTATTCATCACTCTAAGCGTCCACTTGTGGAAAATTACTATAATTTTGTAGAAGGAAATAAACCAATAAATAAAGATATATATGTTTCAGAGCCAAAAAAACCTGAGACACATTATTCGATTTATGAGGACGCAAATGGGACTCATGTATTTGCAACTGATGACATTAACTTAATGCCACACCTAGGTAAGCTTGTTGAGATAGGTTTAAGGCAGTGGAAGCTAGATGGGATATTTACTAGAGGAGATAATTTTGTAGAAATTGCGAGTCTATTTGTAGAAGCAAAGCAAGGATTTCAAGCTGGAACCTGGTCACAGGAATTACAGAATAAATTAAATGAACAGTTACTTTCTTATCATCCAAAAGAAAGAACACTAAATGAAGGGTTCTTCTTAAAGGATCCAAATGAAGTACAGTAGGAGGTAATCGAATGCGAGTCATCACAAAGAAACCTGAGGTATTAGCACCAGCGGGTACTCTAGAGAAATTAAAAACAGCTATGATTTATGGAGCAGATGCAGTATACATTGGTGGAAATCAGTACGGTTTGCGGAGTCGTGCAGGGAACTTCACGTATGATGAAATGCGCGAAGGTGTTTTGTTTGCGGAAAAATATAATGGAAAAGTGTATGTAGCAGCCAATATGGTTACCCATGAAGGGGATGCGGATGGTGCTGGTGAGTTTTTCAAAACATTAAGAGACATTGGGATTCATGCTGTAATTGTATCTGATCCTGCATTAATTGAAATTTGTGCAATGGAGGCACCGGGACTTCCAATCCATTTATCTACTCAAGCCTCTGCTACAAACTATGAAACACTTAACTTTTGGAAGGAAGAAGGATTAGAACGGGTTGTATTAGCTAGAGAGGTTGGTATGGATGAGATTAAAGAAATACGTCAACATACGGACGTCGAAATAGAAGCCTTCATTCATGGTGCGATGTGTATCTCCTATTCTGGACGTTGTACATTATCTAATCATATGTCAAATCGAGATGCTAATCGAGGTGGGTGTTCGCAATCCTGCCGCTGGAAATATGACTTGTTTGAAATGGAACAGCCGAATGTACATAATTCTCTGTTGGAGGGAGAACCAATTGAGGATTTTTCAATGAGTGCGGTGGATATGTCCATGATCCGACATATACCTGATTTAGTTGATAATGGTGTAGATAGTTTAAAGATTGAAGGACGTATGAAATCGATTCATTATGTGTCTACGGTTTCTAATGTATATCGCCAAGCAATTGATGCATATTGTGCGGACCCAGATCATTATGAGTTTAAACAAGAGTGGGAAGATGAGTTATGGAAGGTGGCACAACGGGAATTAGCACCAGGCTTTTATTACGGGATGCCTACTGAAAACGAGCAACTATTTGGAGAACGTCGGAAAATTCCTGCATACCATTTTATTGGGCAAGTGTTGGAGTATGACAAGGAAAGTGGTATTGCAACGATCGAGCAGCGTAATAACTTTGGTGTTGGAGATAAAATCGAGTTTTATGGGCCTGGATTTACCCATGTATATCAGACGGTTGAGTCGATGTGGGATAAGGACGGAAACCCAATAGAGCGTGCACCTAAAGCCATGATGATCGTAAAAATGAAAGTGAATGCACCAGTTAAACCGCATGATATGATGCGAAAGTTGAAGTAACCCTTTAAAGGAGAGAAGATGGTGGTCTCTCTTTTGTTTTGTTGTTTAAAAGAATCGGCTTATGTGTGTAAAAATAGGATGTAAAATCAAAAAGTCAAAGTGAAAATAACTCTAGAAAGGGTTATAAAACTTGGTATAAGAGCATTTATCTGCGAATGTCTTCGTTGCACTTGTGCAAGTTATGAAAGTCTAAACTCTTTTCTCTGCCAAAAAAAACTGACTTCAAAATTTGAAGTCAGCTAACAGATATATAGAACGGGAGGAGTTCTTTTACTAGGTTTACCCAAAACGTCCAGAAATATAATCTTCCGTTCTCATATCTGATGGATTCGTAAAAATTGTATCCGTATGATCGTATTCTACTACTTCTCCATTTAAGAAGAATGCAGTACGATCGGAAATGCGTGCAGCTTGCTGCATGTTATGCGTAACAATAACGATGGAATAATCCTGTTTCAGCTCTTGAATTAAATCCTCGATTTTATGTGTAGATTTAGGATCAAGAGCAGAGGTTGGTTCATCCATTAAAATGACATCTGGTTCAATTGCTAGTGTACGAGCAATGCATAGTCGTTGTTGCTGCCCACCCGATAGTCCATAAGCATTTTCCTTTAAGCGATCTTTTACTTCATCCCAAATATAAGCCCCACGTAAACTTTTCTCAACAATTTCATCAATAATCTTCTTGTTACGAATTCCGTGGATTTTTGGACCATAAGCAATGTTATCATAAATAGATTTTGGGAATGGATTTGGTTTTTGGAACACCATTCCAACTCTTGTTCTCAATTCTTCTACCTTAAAACTCTTGCTTAATATTTCTCTGCCATTATACGTAATAACACCAGATGTACGAACACTTGGAACAAGCTCAACCATCCGGTTTAATGTTTTCAGATAGGTTGACTTACCACATCCAGAAGGTCCGATGATGGCTGTTACTTCTTTTTCATAGATGGGAAGATTTATATCCTTTAATGCATGTGTGTCACCATACCATAAATTTAAATCCTTTGTATCAAAAACTACTTTTTTATCGCTATTAACTGCAGTAGGCTGCATAACGGTAGTATCGATTTTTACGTTAGTATTTCCTTTAGCAATTGAAACACTCATCGTTTTCACTCCTTGAAAGTTATTAATACATTAGTAACGCTGTTGAAATTTATTACGGATGATAATTGCTGTTGAATTTAAAATAAATAATAATAGTAATAGAACTACAATTGTTGCTGCGGCAAGGTTTGCATATTCTTCTACTAAAGATGAATCAAGCGTCCAATAATAGATTTGCATTGGTAAAGCTGTAAATTTATCGAATATCCCACCTGGGAATGGAATTAATAATGCTGGAATACCAATAACCGTTAGTGGAGCAGTTTCTCCGATTGCACGGGATAATGCTAAAATAGCACCAGTTAATATCCCTGGAAGAGCTGCAGGTAGAATGATGTTTTTAATTGTTTGCCACTTTGTTGCGCCCATTCCATAAGAAGCTTCACTTAAATGCTGTGGAACCGATCGAATAGCTTCCTGTGCCGCCACAATAACAATTGGTAGCACCAAAAGGGATAAGGTTAATCCACCAGCTAACACAATGTTGCCAAAATCTAAGGCTCTTACAAAAATAGTGAGACCTAAAATGCCATAAACAATGGAAGGTACACCTGCTAGGTTGGCAATATTGGTTTGTATAAAGGATTGTACGCGTCCTTTTTTGGCATATAGCTCTAAATATATGGCTGAACCAATTCCAATTATTAACGTTACTGGAGCAACAACTACCATTACCCAAAATGTTCCTAAAATAGCCCCCATAATTCCGGCTCTATTTGCATCTGTAGATAACTTACCACTGATGAAATCCCAATTAATCCAGCTTAGTCCGTCAGTTAGTACCTGTGCAATGAGTACGCCTAAAACGATTAATCCAAATATAGTTGCTAATAAAAACAACACTTTGAAGCTATTGTTTTTGAGAATTCGTCCATTCATTCGCTTTTGAACCTGTGTAACATCTACATATTTCATTTAATATTCCTCCCTAAACTTACGAGAGATGTATCTTGCAAGTAAATTCATAAGAAGTGTAAAAACAAATAGTGTCATAGCAACTGCGTATAAACTATAGTAAATAGTCGATCCTGCCGGTGCTTCTCCACCAGAAACTTCTACGATATAAGCTGTCATGGTTTGCATGGATTGCGTAATATCAAAAGAGAAGTTTTTTGAACTTCCGCTTGCTATCGTTACGATCATTGTTTCTCCGATTGCACGAGAAATTCCCAAAACAAATGATGCAATGATTCCAGATAATGCAGCAGGGATTACAACTTTAAATGTTGACTCCAGTTTTGTCGCCCCTAATGCTAAAGCACCTTCACGCATAGAATTAGGAACAGAGGTCATCGCATCTTCTGATAGAGATGCAATCATTGGTATAATCATAATTCCCATTACAATACCAGGGCTTAAAATGTTTGTTGCTTCCACCTCGGGCCATATTGAACGAATTAAAGGTGTAACGAATGTAAAAGCAAAAAAACCATATACAATCGTTGGAATACCAGCAAGTACTTCTAAAAGTGGTTTTAGAACTCTACGAACTTTATCAGATGCATATTCACTTAAATAAATAGCAGCCATTAACCCGATGGGGCCGGCTACTAGCATTGCAATTACCGAAGAAGTAACCGTACCGGCTAGTAATGGAAGTACGCCAAATTCTGGGTTTTGACTCATAGGTTTTAATACAGTTCCTGTGAAGAATTCAATCATGGGTACTACTTTAAAAAATTCAATCGTTTCGCTTAATAACGTGTATATAATTCCAATCGTTGTAAGAATGGAAATAGCTGCAAATAAAAACAGGAGGACAGGCACAGCTTTTTCAAGAAAGTTAAACAAGTTTTTCTTTTTTTTCTTTTGTTCGATCATGTCTCTGATCTGAACAGCATTTGTGTTGTTCAAATCGCTACTCGTTGCCATTTTTTCATAGCACTCCTTTCAGAGCTTAAAAGTGAGAATAAGATGAGAGCATAGAGCCCTCATCTTAATTCTGTCTATTTTCATTTCAATGTCTAATTATTTAAGTGCTTCTAATTCTTCAACTAAAGTTGTAGCCTCTTCTTCTGGAATTGGTGCAAAACCAGTTTCTCCAGCAAAGTCGTTGACGCTATTCATTACATAAATTGCATAGTCTAATACTTGTGGTTTTTCTTTTGCGTTATTCACGTTTAAATATGTGAATACTGGTCGAGTAAATCCAGCATAGTCACCATCTTCTGCGATTGTATCAAGTGATGGTTCTACTGGTCCTTCTCCAAAATCAACGTGAACCGCATTTAATTGATCTTGATTATTAACATAGTATCCAAAGCCGAAGAATCCAATTGCATTCACATCTTCAGAAACTAGTGTTACTAGAGTTGAATATTCTTGTTGAAGGTTTACATCATCAACAAGATCTTGTTCTTCAAGAATAGATTCATAGAAAAATTCATAAGTTCCGTGATTTTCATTTGGTCCGTACGTGTTAATTTTTTCATCTGGCCAATCAGGATTGATATCAGACCAATTTGTAACCCCACCGTCTGCTAAGAAGATGCTTTTCAATTCCTCTGGTGTCATCTCAGTAGCCCAATCATTGTCAGGGTGAGTAACAAATGTTAGTCCATCTAAAGCAACCTTTAATTCTTTTACTTCAATTCCTAATTCCTCTGCTTTAGCTTTCTCTTCGTCTTTAATGAAACGTGAAGCATCGTTAAAGTCTGTTCCATCTTCTTGTAGGAATTTTTCAAATCCAGCGCTTGTACCAGCACGACTAACTTCAACTGAAACGTTTGGTTGTTCGTTGATCATGTATTCTTCAGCTAATCTAGACATTAAAGGAAAAACTGTTCCAGAACCGTCGATTACAACACTGCCTTCTAGTTCGTCCGATTCAGTATTCTCTTCTTCATTATCGCTGGCATTGTCTGAAGAAGTATCCTCAGTATCCGTATCATTACCATCTGTATTGCTTTCCTCTGAATCTGTTCCACAAGCTACAAGCATCACAGCAAGAGCAGCTACGAAAAGGAACATAAGATACTTTTTGAATTTCATTAAAATTGTCCTCCCTGTTTTTGCGTTTTTTTTATTTATGGAAAGGAGGCGTGACCCCTCTCTCAATTGCTAGTATAGTACTCTAGTATTAAATGAATATATAGCTAGTGTAAATATTGTGTAAAGTTGAGATTTCATATTTTTAATGAAATTTTAAGAATATAATAGACATTTTTAATGAACATGGTAAACTTTATAATAAGTAGAAATGTTGAGGGTGAACATATATGAATCGATGGATGAGAAAAATAGCTGTTGCTTTAATAGCCATTCTGACATTAGGAATATATACACCGACCTATTTAATTGCTGATGAGGATAATAATGAGGTTATTACACCGAAGGAAAATAATGGTGAAGGATTATCTGATTTAGGTAGTTCAGTTGAAAGTACGGGAGATTTGGATATCCATATTCCTTCCTATGAATATGACTATGTTCAAACGATTACAGAGCAAGCGAAGGAACAAACGATTACTAAATTAGGACCTAGAATAATAGATAAAGTGGAGGATGAATTCACTGCTAGTATTTTACCTAATTTAGAAGTAGCGCTTCAGTCGATCTTGGCAGACGTAGGAGAGGACACCCTAGCATACATCTCCATTACGGAACAGCCGGCAGAGGGCTATGGTGAAAGAATATTTAATATACATGATCATCAAATAAATAAAGATATTGCTAGATTTCATGTTAGACGTGACAATCGTCCGAAAGAGGGATATTGGTTTAACTTTCACTATCATTTAAGAAAAGATGGTTATGAAAACCACTATACTATTGGTGAAATTTATTGGGATAAAAATACTCCACCAAAGTGGATGTCGTAAAATAGGAAAACAATTGAGTATGTATATTCAATTGTCAGCTTGTAGAGAAAGTAGGTGTTTTTTCTCTACAAGCTTTTTTAATTCTGTCATAACTATTTCATTAAGTAAGAAATTTTTAATGAAAATAAACTCCCACACACCTAGCCTAGCTTTGCTAGGTGTGTGGCAATCTTCTTCATGTTCTGGCACGCTGCTGTGA
>NZ_WOCA01000005.1 GCF_009728145.1 Ornithinibacillus caprae
ACCCGTCCGCCGCTCGTTCCACAAGTTCACGCCCCGAAGGGCGATCACTTGCTTCCCGCGCTCGACTTGCATGTATTAGGCACGCCGCCAGCGTTCGTCCTGAGCCAAGATCAAACTCTCCAAAAAAGTTTGTATGTGATTAACACCAATCAATCACATGAAAGTTCTTAGCTACTAGAAACACTAGCTTCTAGATTTAATCTTTTAAGAAAAACAGGGTTGCTTTTCTTCTTGGCAGATTAAAAAGTTCAACTTTTTAATCCTGCATAAGCTCAACTAACCTTTTCTTCATAAAGTCGAAAAGCTAAGTTTCGCTAAACATACTAGTTGTTTTGTTCAGTTTTCAAAGAGCAAATATTAATGTGTCGTTTTTAGCGACAACTTTTATATCTTACCACGTTAACCAATCAATGTCAACAACTTTTTCTGGAGTTTTTTGTTTGGTTTTCGTGTGCCGCTCAAATCAGCGACTCTAATAATATATCACATGACCTATTCGAAAGTCAACAAGAATTTTGATGTATTTTTTAGTCAGTTGTCGTTTTAATCATCGTGTGATTGCGACGAATATATAATTTAACACGGTTATATACCATAAGTCAACAATTATTTAAATCCTAGGAAACACCCTATATAAGTATGCATTTCACCTAGATACTGACACTATTCCTACTCAATTTATTCCTATATATAATCCCAAAGATCCCCCTACGTTCTATTACATACTTCTATTTATTAATTCTAAAGTTAGTCTATTATATGCTATACTTATCATGGAAATATTGAAGGAGGGAATGCAGGTATGGCTCAACTTGTCTATTCAAGCAAAATAAATAAAATCCGTTCCTTTGCCTTGATCTTAATTTTCGTTGGATTTGCCTTTATGTATATAGGAATATTAACAAAGAAGATTGATTGGTTAATGGCACTGTTCTTTATCATCGGTTTATTATTTATCGTATTTAGTGTTGTTGTTTATTTCTGGATTGGCTTATTTTCAGTACGGGCCGTTTCTATTATATGTCCTAGCTGTGAGAAACCGACCAAAATGTTAGGCCGTGTTGATGCATGTATGCATTGTAATCAACCACTAACACTTGATAAGGAATTAGAAGGCAAAGAATTTGACGAAAAATATAATAAACGTAAGTATAAAAAAGAGATAAAGAAACAACAGAATAAAGACAATTAAATCCACCAAATTAGGTGGATTTTTTTATGCCTTGAAAATATAATGAAGGAGGTCTTACTTAGTTATATATATAATCCAACCTACAAAGGATGAACCAACATGATATTAATCATAGACAATTATGATTCATTTACATTCAATTTAGTTCAATATATACGACAATTGGACAGGGAAGTTACTGTTAGAAGGAATAATGAAATTACAATAGAAGAAATAAAACAATTGAAGCCTTCACATATTTTATTATCTCCTGGACCAGGAAACCCTGATGGTGCAGGTATTTGCCTTGAAGTTGTTAATCAGTTCTATAAAGATATTCCTATTTTAGGAGTATGCTTAGGTCACCAAATTATTGCCCAAGCTTTTGGCGGGAATGTAATTAAGGCTTCTCAACCAATGCACGGAAAAATATCTTCTATAAAACATGATGTACAAGGAATTTTTCATAACCTTACGAATCCATTAAATGTAACAAGGTACCATTCACTAATAGTAGATGCTAGTACATTACCCTCTTGCTTAACGATTACGGCACAAACGCAACAGGGAGAAATAATGGCCCTTAGGCATAAGGAATATAAGATTGAAGGAATTCAAGCACATCCAGAGGCAATTCTTACAGAGAACGGTTTACAGCTTTTGGATAATTTTTTTAATGATAGGGGTAATTCCGTATGAATCCATTACTTTTCTTTGAGTTCATGAATGCAAATGGAGAAAAAGAACCGCTTCTCTTTAAAGAGCCAATCGATATCATCGTTGCGAATAACATCGATGAGGTAATTCCAACTCTTCAAAACGTTCAAGCTGCTGTTCATAAAGGATATTATGCTGCGGGATACCTTTCATATGAAGCTGCCCCAGCATTTGAACAAGCATTCCAAGTAAATAGCGATGCAAAAATGCCATTGCTATGGTTTGGAATCTTTAAAGAACCTCAATACAAATCGATAACTAGTACGAGCCAGTTCCAAACGAAGGAATGGATTCCCCAAACGGATATCGCTAGTTATAACCAATCGATCAACCAAATAAAAGATTACATTGAACAAGGTGATACCTATCAGGTGAACTATACCATCCGATTAAAATCAGAGTTTGATGGTGATCCAATCGCTTACTATAATCATCTGTCCACATCACAGTCAGCTAATTATAGTGCTTTTCTTAACACTGGTGACTATTCCATTCTATCCGCTTCTCCGGAATTATTTTTCCATTTAAAGGATGGCAAGCTCACAACCAAACCAATGAAAGGTACGGTTGGACGCGGAACTACCGATCACGAAGATACCTCAAATGCTGAGTGGTTATACCATTCCGAGAAAAATAGAGCGGAAAATGTCATGATCGTGGATTTACTTCGCAATGACTTAGGACGAGTTGCTAAAGCGGGAACAGTTCAAGTGCCAAAGCTGTTTACCATTGAAGCCTATCCGACCGTTTTTCAAATGACCTCAACAGTAACCGCTGAATTGGAACAGGATAAAAATTTGATAGATATTTTCAAAGCTCTTTTCCCTTGTGGTTCTATTACTGGCGCTCCAAAGGTAAGTACCATGAATATTATTAATGAACTAGAGACTAGTCCACGTGAAGTATATTGTGGAACGATCGGTTACATTACACCAGAGCAAGAAGCAATATTTAATGTCCCAATTCGAACGGTTATGATTGATAATAAGAGTGGTACTGCCCAATATGGTGTTGGTGGAGGTATTACATGGGATTCAACAAATAAAGAAGAATATGAGGAGATGCTAACCAAAGCTAAAATTTTAACTGTAAATAAAGAAGAGTTCCAGTTACTCGAAACACTTGGGTTGGAAAATGGTGAATATATTGTTTTGGATAATCACCTAAATCGGATCAAGCAATCCGCTGCCTACTTTTCCTATTCCATTTCTATAGAAGAAATCCGTAAACGACTATTGGAAATTGCCGTTACTCATGCTGAAGGTTTTTGGAAAGTTCGATTACTTGTATCAAAAAAAGGAAGCTTTGAAGTAGAGATAAAGGAATCAACCAATCTAAATGAACCCGTTTCTGTATCCCTTAGTAGATCACCTGTTCAGAAAAGTGATGTGTTTTTATATCATAAAACAACGAATCGCAAAGTGTATGAAAAGAGCAAAGAACCATTCCCAAATGCTTTTGATGTTTTGCTCTGGAATGAGGATGGAGAAATAACGGAGTTTACAATTGGAAATGTAGTAGTAGAACTAGACGGAAAGTATTATACCCCGCCTGTAGAATCTGGACTGCTAGCTGGAACCTACCGTCAACACTTAATTGACGAGAATATCATTGAGGAGCGGAAAATTAAAGTAGAAGAACTGAAGGATTGTACGAACGTGTGGTTAATCAATAGTGTAAGGAAATGGGTAGCTGTACGATTAGAAAACTTGGATTTTGCCAAGCCTTTATGGCAAAAGCCTTAGTTGCATTACTGTTGGATAGGAAAGTTTATACATTCATATCTGCTAAAAAACAAAAAGCCAATTGCAATATGCATTGGCTTTTTTCATTATTGTTTTACTGCTTCTTTTTTACACTCTTCACATGTTCCGTATACTTCCATTCGATGATGACTAACTTCAAACCCCGTTACTTGTTCAGCTAACGATTCTACTTCATCCAATGACGGATAATGGAAATCTACAATCTTACCACATTCCTCACAAATAATATGATAATGCTCTGTCGTATTGCAGTCAAAACGACTAGAAGCGTCACCGTACGTTAGCTCACGTACTAAACCTATTTCTTTTAAGACACGTAAGTTGTTATAGACGGTAGCAACACTCATATTTGGGAATTTTCCTTCTAGTGCTTTGTAGATTTCATCCGCTGTTGGATGAACCATTGAGTTAAGGAGATAATCAAGCACCGCATGACGTTGTGGTGTAATCCGGACACCTGATTGTTTTAGCCGATCGATTGCTCTTTGTAACTTTTTATCAGACACCGCCATGCACCTCGCTTTCAATATATGTTCTATTGATAATACCATTATTAGATAATAATCTTTATAATTAGTGTACTCTTTCCTATCATACTCTGTCAATATAAGTATATTGCTAAACAATAATTATTATAACTAATGATCCTCATTTAATAAGCAAGCAGTATTATATTTTACTGCTTGCTTAAAATTAAACATCCGCATTTAATGAAATTTCTTTTCCTTGTAGTTCCTTATTCGTATATCGTGCAGCAACAAAAAGAAAGTCAGAAAGCCTATTCAAATATTGTACAACGAGAGGATTTTTTACTTCATCACCTAATCCAACTGCGGTACGTTCAGCACGTCTTACAATCGTCCGTGCTGTGTGTAATGCACTGGATGTGCTGTTTCCACTTGGCAAGATAAAGTTTTTCAATGGCTCCAAATTAATGTCCCATTCGTCGATTTGTTTTTCTAATTCTTCGATATGTTCTTTTTTCAGTTTCCATGTAACCTCTTTATCGTTCGGTGTCGCTAGCTCTGCTCCTACATGGAATAATATCGTTTGCACTCGATGCATTATTTCAAGAAAAGCTTCTTTTCCTGACCATTCTTCGTGTTCTAAAAAGCTAAGTGCCAAACCGATCATCGAGTTTGCTTCATCACAAGTTCCATAAGCCTCTACTCGCAAGTCATTTTTCGGTACTCTTGTTCCATAAATTAACGACGTCTTCCCCTTATCTCCTGACCTTGTATAAATCCGCACCTTTAGTACCCCCTTGAAACGTCAATTTGATTGATAAAATCTTTTTCATCTTTTAAAAATTTGTTGAGGTTTTGCTCAAATATATCTAATGCACGTGGTACATAATTTGGTGATATCCCTGATAAATGTGGTGTAATGGTCACATTCTCTTCCTTCCAAAAAGGATGGTCTTCTGGTAATGGTTCTTCCTCCATTACATCTAGGACAGCATGAGCAATCTCATTTGCTTGAATTGCTTTTATTAACGTACTACTACGAACAAGATCTCCACGGCCCATATTTAAAAAGACAGCTTCGTTATTCATCATGGAGAAATGATCATCTGTTAGTAAATATTTCGTTTCCTTCGTACTAGGCAATACAGAAACGATGAAATCTGCTTTAGGTAGTAATTGATCCAATTCATCTATTTTATATGTTTCATCAAAATAATCAACGGGACGACCACTTCTTGAAACCCCATACGTTGTCATTTGGAATGCTTTGGCTAGCCTTGCCACTTCTTGTCCAATTGCCCCAGTACCTAGAACAATCATCTTTCTTCCCGTTATTTCTTTCATACGAACAGAACGGTCCCAAACCGCTTCTTTTTCATTTGTAATAAGCTGCTTCTCTTGTCGATATACTTGAAGCAACATGGATATTGCATATTCGGCCATTGGCACCTTATGGATCCCTCTCACATTCGTTACCATAATGCCTCGTTCAGCTATAGCTTTAAATGGCATTTGATCCAGTCCTGCTGATATCACCATAATCCACTTTAATTTTTCCGCTTGGGAAATCAATTCGTCATTTAAGTCCTCCCCATATGTAACTATTATATCTGCATGAGGTAATTCTTTTTTTGCCTCTGGCATTCTATCCGAAAAAATAAATGTTAGGTCAGGATATTTTTGTTTTAGTGCTTCTTGATGTTTAGTCGACATTCTTGCAGAGAAAAGAATAACCAAATAAATCTCCCCCTTCATCTGTTCACTTGTTATTGTTCTTCTTCTATAGTAAACGTTTTAAAAGCAATTGTGAATAAAGAAGGATAGAAAGATTTTATTCAATTGTTCTAATTGTTTGAAAATATTCGTTTGAAGAACTCTAAGATAATTTTCCCTTCAAGCTTATAGGAATAATTATTTATATAGTAGAGATCATGTTTAATTTTTTGTCCATGATTATCATTTGTTGCGTCATGGATTTGCGCATAACCAGTGATACCCGGTCTTACTTTTAACCTACTCGATTGATAGCGATTATAGTATTGTGCTATTTCAGGTATCTCTGGACTTGGTCCAACGAGACTCATATCCCCTTTTAACACATTTACTAGCTGTGGTAGCTTTTCAAGATTATACTTCCGAAGCCAGGTTCCTGTCATTGTATAGACTTTGTTCTTATCTCTAATAAATTTAAAATAATCTGGAACTCCTTTTTCCCATGAGCTTGGAAATGGATGTGGCGGTAATGATCGAATTACTTTGGAGGAGTTCATCATCGTTCGAAATGACCACAATGTAAAGTTTCGTCCGTTCTTACCAACACGCACTTCACGATAGAAGATAGGGTTTCCCTCTTTTTTATAGAGGCGATAACTGATCCATAGGAATAGTGGAGATAGTAGTACTAAAAGCGTTAAACTAATGATGATATCAAACAAACGTTTGACGATAAAATACAGATTAATATGCACGAAAGAACCAGACTTTGTTCGAACAGATTCATATAATCCCAATCTATACACCTCTTTTAATAGTTGTACATGATCTCCTAATACATACTATTCCAGAAGCTAAGAGTATATCACTGTTGTAATAGAAAAGTAACATAACTTTTTCTGACAAAATGATAGCATATGAAATTGATAATCATTAATTAAACAAGAGGTGGCGTAAATGAAAGATGTTCATGATGAAAGTAATTGGCCAATCTGGGCAAAAGAGAAAATTGATATTGTGGAACCAAATCCAAATTGGAGAAAAATAGGGGAACAAGAAAAAGATCTTATTCTTAACTACCTATCTTCATATGGTGTGTCAGAAGTTCAACACTATGGAAGTACGTCCATTCCAAATTTACCATCAAAACCAATAATAGATTTAATGGCTAAAATAAATTCCTTTACTTCCATTAAAGATATTTCTTCTGTACTTGCTAAACATGACTGGCATTATGTACCTCCTGAATTAGACGGAAGGCATTGGCAACGTTTTTTTGTCAAAGTAATAAATCATAAACGAGTCGCACATTTACACATAATGCTTGAAACGGAGGAGCGATGGAATCAACAACTCCTGTTCCGTGACCTCTTACGTAGCAATCCACATTTTATTGAAGAATACGCTAACTTGAAAAGAAATTTAGCAAAAAAATATGCTCAGGATCGCGAAGGATATACCAAAGCAAAAACGGAATTTATCAATTACGTTCTTTCAACCCAGTCCTAACCCATTTACCATAAAAAAAGAGGTACCATGTAATCGACAATTGGTACCTCTCCTAATAATTTGATTTTAATAATCTATTTTACGTCTAAATTATCTCGAATAAATGATAGAGCATCCTCCACATGGCCGTCCACTTTTACTTTTCGATACTCCTTCTGAAGAACACCTTCTTTATCGATGATAAAGGTAGAACGTTCAATCCCCATATATTCTTTACCAAAGTTTTTCTTTAATTTCCATACACCGTACTCTTCCGCTACTTTATGTTCTTCATCAGCAAGTAGCTCAAAAGGTAGATCATGCTTATCAATAAACTTTTGGTGACGGTCGACTGGATCAGGGCTAACGCCTAAAATAACTGCATCTAGTTCTCCAAAGCTTTCGTGATTATCACGGAAATCACACGCTTCTGTTGTACATCCAGGCGTCATATCTTTCGGATAGAAATATAATACGACATTCTTTCCTTTATAGTCTGATAAACTGACTGTATCACCATTTTGGTTAGGTAATGTGAATTCTGGTGCTTGTTTTTCCAACTTCTACTGTCATGTGTAAAACCTCCAAACTAGTTTCTATCTCTACTATAACATTTGCTAAAATTTGATGCTAACGATCACGAATTCTATCACGTGTATTTTGTACCAAGCGAAGTACAAATGCAGTTGGTAAAATATATCCGATTAGTGCTTCGACTACCGCAATCATCCTACCTATTCCAACTGGTGTTACATCACCATAACCAATTGTAAGCATTGTTGCCCCACTAAAATACATGGAATTCGTCATTGATGCCAAAACACTAACCTCTTTCGGTTCCCCATTCTCTACTAAAATAATCTGTTCAAATGACAGAATAAAGTAAATCAAACCAAACCCAACAATGACAATTATATAAGTCACTAATAGAGTGTAAAATATTTCGAGTGAAAAACTACTTTCTCGCATTTCTGTACCAAACGTATACTTCCTACCATTAATAAATAAGGCTAAGCTCTTAATCACAATAAAACAAATAGCTGAAATTATAATCCAGGGTATTATAAACATGTAATCTCCTTCTATTCTCGTTATACTTATCTCATACATATGCCTACTTCTATAAAAGCTTGTCATTTATTTTTGAATATGAAGAGGTTAAAATGTAATAGAAAGTTATTTCTAGGAGGATGTTTATGAATTTTTCAAAATCTGAAGCATTACATAAGGAAGCACTTGAACATATTGTCGGTGGAGTAAACTCCCCATCACGTGCATTTAAAGCTGTTGGTGGAGGTTCCCCAGTATATATGGAACGAGCAAAAGGAGCTTATTTTTGGGATGTAGATGGTAATAAGTATATTGATTACTTAGCTGCTTACGGACCAATCATCACGGGACATGCTCATCCACATATCTCAGAGGCGATTACACATGCAGCTAACAATGGTGTGTTATACGGAACCCCAACGAGCTTAGAAAATAAATTCGCTAAAATGTTAAAGGAAGCAATTCCATCATTAGAAAAAGTCCGGTTCACAAATTCTGGAACGGAAGCTGTTATGACAACCATTCGTGTAGCACGCGCATATACAGGACGAACAAAAGTTATTAAATTTGCAGGAAGCTACCATGGCCACTTTGACGCCGTATTGGTTCAGGCTGGTTCTGGCCCTTCAACTCTTGGAACACCTGATTCTGCAGGGATTCCAGAATCCGTTGCACAAGATGTAATTACCGTTCCATTTAATGATATTGATGCATATAAGCACGCATTAGACACTTGGGGAGATCAAGTTGCAGCTGTTCTAGTAGAGCCAATCGTTGGTAACTTCGGTATTGTTGAACCAAAAGACGGTTTCCTACAAGCTGTAAATGATTTTACCCATGATGCAGGTGCATTGGTCATCTATGATGAAGTAATCACTGCCTTCCGATTCACATATGGAAGTGCACAACAAGTATACGGTATCGAACCTGATATGACCGCTATGGGTAAAATTATCGGTGGCGGTCTTCCAATTGGAGCTTACGGTGGTAGGAAAGACATTATGGAACAAGTGGCACCACTTGGCCCAGCTTACCAAGCAGGAACAATGGCTGGTAACCCAGCATCCATGGCCGCAGGAATTGCTTGCTTGGAAGTACTACAACTAGAAGGCGTTTATGAAAAAATGGACCGACTTGGTGAGAGACTAGAAAAAGGAATTCTAGAAAAAGCCCGTGAGCATGGGACTACGATCTCAGTTAACAGACTACGCGGTGCACTAACCGTTTACTTCGGTGAAGGTGATAAAGTTACCAACTACGCTCAAGCCGAGGCAAGTGATGGCGAAGCATTCGGTCGATTCTTTAAATTAATGCTAGAGCAAGGCATCAATCTAGCACCATCTAAATATGAAGCATGGTTCTTAACGACAGAGCATACCGAAGCAGATATTGATCAAACAATTGAAGCTGTAGGTCGTGCATTTGCGACAATGTCGAATGAATAAATTGGGGTACACTCTTCCAGTGGGGAGAGTGTATTTTTTGTTTGTGGGTGGTAATGTGTTGCTTGGAAGCTGATATTCTGTGCTGAAGGCGGATACTTAACTTTGAAGGCCGATAT
Organism: Ornithinibacillus caprae; assembly: GCF_009728145.1. Classification (GTDB taxonomy): domain Bacteria; phylum Bacillota; class Bacilli; order Bacillales; family Amphibacillaceae; genus Ornithinibacillus; species Ornithinibacillus caprae. The sequence continues at coordinate 9,934 of NZ_WOCA01000005.1, forward strand.
TTTCAATTGAAGGACGATACTCTCGCTCCTAGACTGATATTTAGTACCAATATCTGATGTTTCACTCCTCACAACAAAACCCCCTCCAATCAGAAGGGGGTTTCATCAATCATTCAAATGCTGTACTTGGTATAAATCGTAGTAGCTTCCTTGCTTCTTCATTAACTCGTCATGTGAACCGATTTCGGTGATTTTTCCATTCTCAATAACAACAATGCGATCGGCATGTGTGATGGTTGCGAGTCTGTGTGCGACGATAAATGTCGTACGATCGGAAGCTAGCTTCTCTACTGCTTCTTGAATCGTATGCTCACTTTCTAGGTCTAATGCAGATGTTGCTTCATCAAAGATTAAGATTGGTGGATTTTTTAGGAAAACTCTCGCGATTGCGATACGCTGTTTTTGTCCACCAGATAATTTTACTCCACGCTCCCCAACTAATGTATCATAGCCCTGTGGCAGTTCTTCAATAAATCCATGGGCATTAGCAGCTTTAGCTGCTTCGATTACTTCTTCATCGGTTGCATATGGGTTACCCATTCGGATATTCATTGCGATTGATTCACTAAATAAGATATTATCCTGTAATACCATTCCAATATTATCTCGCAATGAACGTGCTTCGACATCACGAATGTCGATTCCATCGACTTTAATCGACCCATTTGTCACATCATAAAAACGAGGCAACAGGCTGATTAAGGTTGATTTTCCTCCCCCACTCATTCCAACAAATGCAATGGTCTCTCCAGCCTCGACGTGAAGGTCTACATTTTTCAACACTTCTTCTTCTTCATCTTCATAGCGGAAGGAGACATTTTCAACATCAATCTCTCCATTTACGCGATCAAGTTTTTTAGCATTGGGTTTATCTACAATATCATATTTTTCATTCATTAATTCGAAGACACGGTCAATAGATGCGATTGATTGAACTAATACTGTAGATGAATTTATTAGTCTACGTAACGGACTGTAGACTCTCTCCATATATCCGACAAATGCCACCATTGTTCCCAAGGTTAAGTTTCCATTAATAACTTGATATCCAGCAAAAGCGATAACCAGTAATGGAGCTAAATCTGTAATTGTATTGGTAACAGCAAATGTTTTGGCATTCCAGCTTGTATGGCTTAGAGCTTTATGAAGAAAATTATCATTGCGCTTTTCAAACTGATCTTGCTCGTAATCCTCTAAGGCAAAACTTTTCGTTACTGGAAATCCTTGCACTCGTTCATGAAGGTGTCCTTGAACCTCTGCCAATGCTTGAGAGCGTTCTCGAGTAAGTTGTCGAAGTCTTCCATAGAAATATTTTATCGAAAAACCGAAGAATGGGAATAAAATGATTGCTACGACCGTTAGCCAAATATCCATCGAAAGCATGATTGCAATTGCTATCGCGATGGTTACTAAGTCTAACCACACATTCATTAATCCAGTCATCACGAAATTTTTCGTTTGTTCGACATCATGTATTACCCGGGAAATAATTTCCCCGGTTTTTGTCTGAGAATAGAATTTCAAGCTCAATTTTTGTAGATGATCAAACAGCCTATCTCTGATATCATAAAGTATTTTGTTACCGACCCATTGTGCTAAATACTGTCGAACATATTCAATAGGCGGTCTTAAAATAAGGAAGATGATAAATGATCCTCCCATAACCCACAGTAATTTTGACGTTTTTTCTTCAGTTGTCATATTTTCTGGGGAAATAATATCATCGATGACGTATTTTAATATCAACGGAATCAATAATGGAATCGCAAACTTAAATATTCCGATAATAATTGTCCAAACTATTTTCCATTTGTATGGTGCGACGAATTTCATATATTGTTTTATGCTACTCATATTTTCAACTTCCTTATGTTGTAGTTATTCTGTTAAAAAATAAAGGTTAATACACTATAATAAGATACTTGTAAATCAAATGTTTTTTCATACAAAGTAACCTTGCATCCAAGCATCGAATTGTTCCAAAGCACTAGGTTCCACAGTGCTAGATTATCACAGTACAAATGAAGTGACCTTGACACCTGCGTCTGCTAGTTAAATCATGGAAGCTAAATTCCTCGGTGTTAGGTTGCAGAGAAACTTATTCAAATGAAGTGACCTTGCTACAATATTGTAACAAGGTCTACTTACTTTGTATTTTTTACCACCGATATGTTAGGAATCGTTCATACCATTGATCGATAAAGCCTGGTGAAAATGGCCCTTTTCGTTGCATTACCCATTTTTGTAGATATTCAATATTGTTGTACAGAATGCGATCTAGAACTACAGGATAATTCATTTGTTCTTTATGTAATTCGTATTCATCTTCGTCTAATATATCAAATGTCATATCTGGATATACTTTTAGATCTAAATCATAATCAATATACTTTAGTGCTTCTTCATCGTATACAAAGGGTGAACTAATATTACAGTAGTAATAGATCCCATCATTACGAAGCATTCCAATGATGTTAAACCAGTGCTTCGCATGAAAGTAACAAATAGCTGGCTCCCTTGTAATCCAAGTTCTACCGTCACTTTCTCTTACTTCTGTTTTGTCGTTTGCCCCGATTACCACTGTTTCTGTACCCTTCAATACAATACTGTTCTCCCAGACTCGATGAAGATGTCCATCGTGTTTGTAGCTATGTATTTGAATTTTGGATCCTGTCCTCTGAGCGGCCATGTAAATATCCCTTTCTATACATATAACATGCATGTTTTTTGATATGTTTTCTATTATAAAGTTAATAATATGAAATATAAAGTATTATGACTATGGTACTAATCACAACAAAAGAGCTTCCGGAGAAATGGAAGCTCTTTTGGCATTTAAATTTTGAGGGTAGGTAACTTATTTTTTGTTTTGCTGAGATTTTTGATTTTGCTTTCTTACTTGTTGAGCATCTGTTTCAGAAGCAAATTCAGTACCAAACTGTCCTTGACCAGCTTGTTGGCCAGCTTGTGGTCCTTGTTGTGCTGCTTTTTGGTTTTGTTGTTTTACATGCTGAACATTAGTACCCGAAGCAGACTGTTTAGGATTTTTAGCCATCAATATCACCTCCGCAATAATTAATTTGTCCAGATGATTAATTGTTATCCATGTTATTTAGTAATTTAAAAATAACTTTATCTGGAAATCCATTGCGGTGGGTAATTTGTCATATATATTTTTTTATTTTCTGATGGGAGACTGGAAAAGGATATTGTTCGACATCAGCTTTATCAATAACCTTTAAGCGTTGGTCGTGAACGTCGGTTTCTTGTGTTTCCGCCTCCATAACATCCATATGCCAAATTAAATGGGAAAAGGTGTGTTTAATATGATCAAGCTCTTTTGTTAGCTTAACCGTCAATCCATACTCTGCTCGAAACCAATTTTCTACATGATCTTTGCTAATATCAGTTAAAGGAATCATCGGGAATTGCCAAAGATTGGCAAGTAATCCTTGTTCTGGGCGTTTCTCGATTATAATTTGATCATCTGCATTTTTAATGAGCAATGTTACGTATGGTATTGACTTTTGCTTCTTGGCTTTTGATTTAATTGGCAATTGTTCTTCAACACCTTCCGCATACGCCCTGCAATATTCGTTGACGGGGCATAACATACAAGTAGGTGATTTTGGCGTACAAATCGTCGCTCCTAGATCCATGATGGCTTGGTTGAATGAAGAGGGATCTTCTTTTGAAATAATATTACCCGTAACAGACTCAAAGAGTTTTTTTGTTTTTGCTTGAGCAATATCATCATCTATCATTAATACACGAGAGAATACCCGCATGACATTACCATCTACTGCTGGTTCTGGTTGATTAAAGGCAATCGATAAAATAGCTCCCTTTGTATATGGTCCAACTCCTTTTAATGCACCAAGCTGCTTTGGATTGTCAGGTATTTTTCCATCATATTCAGCTACAACCTCACGTACCGCATGCTGTAAATTTCTTGCTCGTGAATAATATCCCAACCCCTCCCATGCCTTTAATACATCTTGTTCATCCGCTTCAGCAAGATCATGTACGGTTGGGAATTTTTCTAAAAAATTGTGGAAATATGGAATTACCGTATCTACCTTCGTTTGCTGAAGCATGATTTCTGATACCCATACACGATATGGATCTTGGTTTTCTCTCCAAGGCAAATCTCGCTTATATTGGTAATACCATTCTAATAATTCCTGTTGAAAACCAGAAATGTTAAATTTCTGTAATACATGGTTTATCATAAATTCACGTCCTTTATGGTACAATAAAAAAACAAAATGGATTTCTATGTTCAAAATGATCCACAAATATAAGTCAATCTCAACCAAGAAATATTCTAAGGAGGACATCTGTTATATGGATACAGGTACCCATATTGCTATGGGTGTTGCGTTAGCAGGTTTGTCTACATTAGACCCTGTTGTGCAAAATGATCCTACACTATTTAATGCTATTTTAGTTGGTACAATCGTAGGTTCACACGCCCCAGATTTCGATACAGTCTTAAAACTAAAAAATAATGCCACTTATTTACGGCATCACCGGGGTATCACCCATTCAGTTCCTGCTATTCTTCTGTGGGGAGTAGTGATCTCTAGTATTATTCATATGTTTGTCCCACAAGTCAGTTTTTGGCATTTATGGGCCTGGACGTTTATAGCGGTAATTCTTCATGTATTTGTTGATATCTTCAATGCATATGGAACACAAGCATATCGTCCATTTACAAATAGATGGATTGCACACGGGTTTATTAACACCTTTGATCCGTATATTTTCACCCTACATCTAGCAGGTATCGGAGCATGGTTACTCGGGGCAAATCCAGGTTATGTGTTCTTAATCATTTATGCAGTGATTTTATTATATTACATTAAACGCTACTTGGATAAGAAAGAAATTGTTAAAAAAATTCATGATCATTTCCCTGATGTAGAGCAAATTGCAACATCCCCTACCCTGAAACAGAACTACTGGAGAGTTGCCATTACAACTTCAGAGAAATTTTACGTGGGTATTGTGGAAAATGGTCACATCGATATTGTTGATGAATTTAATAAAATACCACTACCGGATACTCCAATTATGGACATTGCGATAAAAGATAAAAATATCGCTGCTTTTCTTTCCTTTTCTCCTGTGTATCGGTGGGAAATTAATATGTTTGATGATTATACCGAAGTCCGATTTGTTGATTTAAGATATCGCTCGAAAGATTATTATCCATTTGTCGCTGTGGTACAAATAGATAATGATCACAATATCATTAGTTCCTACACAGGATGGATATTTTCTGAGCATAAATTACAAAACAAGCTCTATGTTGGAGATAACCCAATATAATGAAAACAGCAGGCGCATTACCTGCTGTATTTTATTATTTATTTTCTACTCGTTTACCTAACAAGGAAATTGGAATTGCTTCTTCTTTTTCATATTGTTCATGAAGCAAGTTCACTCGATGTCCCCATGCAAAAACACCATTTATATAATTCACCTTAAATTGATGACCAGGATCGTTATTCAGTTCATATGTTTCATTTGCATGAAAGTCTTCAGGATTTAAGGTATACGCCATTGCAACCTGCATTTTTCTTTCATTTACTGCAACCTCACTAATATTGCCAAGTTGCTCTGCCTTTTGCGCCTTTTCCTTTAACTTTCCAATTTCTATTCGTAACTGTTCTATTGAGTAATCACTATATCGGTAAAAATTCATAATAACCTCCCCCTATCATTTTACATTTTACCAATAGTTTAGGACAATGGAAATGATGAGACTCACTATTTTTACAGGTAAATCATTGAAATTGTAACTCATGGGGATATGAGACAGCAATCTACGATCAATTAATTAGGGGGAGATTATATGCCTACAGTTGCAATTACAGGTGCTGGCAGTGGATTAGGTAGAGCATTAGCTCTTGAATATGCTACAAATGGTTATAAAGTTTTTCTGTTAGGTAGAAACGGAGAAAAGTTACATATTGTACAGCATGAAATACTAGAAAACGGTGGAAATTCTGAGGTTGTACTTTGTGATGTGCAGGAATACGCCTCCGTAAGTATCGCTTTTCAACAAATCGGTGAATTAGACGTATTTATTAATAATGCAGGTATTGGCATTTTTGGACCAGTCTCGGATTACACCGTTGAGGATATCGAAAAAACATTGAATACCAATATCAAAGGAACGATCCTTACTGTAAAATCTGCACTACCTTTAATCAGAGAAAGTAAAGGAAGAATGTTAACTATCGTATCTACGGCTGGATTGCGCGGAAAAGTGAATGAATCCATTTATTGCGCAAGCAAATTTGCGATTCGGGGATTTACCGAAAGCCTACAAAAAGAATGGGAAAAGGAAGACTTCTCAATAACTGCCGTTTATATGGGTGGTATGAACACTCCATTTTGGGACGAAACATCACATGTTGACGATCCAAGAAAATTAAAGAGCCCTGCATTGGTAGCAAAAAAAATTTATCAAGAAGATGATGGTCGAAAAGAAATTTACATAGACCGTTAAAAACGAATAGAAGGACTTGTTTGATTCTACGCACAAGTCCTTCATTCTTCCAAATTCTCATCCATGAATTTATTGATACTCTCCATTGTAAACCCTTTGCGAAATAATCCTTCTTTCACTTTATTTCGAAATTCGAAGCCACTATATTTCTTTTTATGCTTACGAACTAATTTTTCTCCTTGATAGACAAGTGCATCCCACTCGGCATCGTGATCTTTTGCATTATCAAGGGATTGTAATACATCCTGAATTACATCCTGTGTAAAACCTTTTTGGTTCAAGTTTGCTTGAAGGTTTTGAATTTGCTTGCGGAAGGAGTCCTTCTTCGTTGAACGAAATTTTTTCTCAACCCATTTTTCCGCTTTTTCGTATTGTATTTCATAGGGATATTTCGTAATTGCTTCTGATGCAATTGCCTGTGAAACTCCTTTTTCTATTAATTCTTTTTTTACTAATAATGGTCCTTTATTCGATGTGTTTATTCTTGTTTGTACGAAGGCTTTTGCAAATTCCTTATCGTTCAAATAGCCTTCCTTCATTAATTTTTCAAGGATTTTAGATTTATGCTCCGGTTCGATTTCCTTTTTTATTAAATAATCATTCATCTCTTTTATTGTGCGCATTCGATAGCTTAAGAAATTAACTGCAAGTGTATACCCTTTTTGCAGAGTGTCTTTTTTAACAAGGGTATCGATCATGGCTTCATCTAGCTCTAACCCTTTACGAAGATGAAATTCAATGAGTACCGCTTCGTCTACACTAAATGCGTATTCCTCGCCACCATCTTGCTTGGTTAAATAAATATTATATCGACTCGTATTTTTCTTCTGAGTCGTAATACGGGTGATTTTCTTTATCAACAATGACCCCTCCTATCTTTATTTTAACATGAAAATTGGTTATAACACTGTAAGATTAGTAACCTCTAGCATATAATAAGGTTAGAATCTTATATATTACTTACCTCATAATGATATAGGAGGAAGAATCATGAATTTCTTAATTACTGGTGGAACCGGATTTGTTGGAAAACATCTAGTCGATGCCCTACATCAAAAAAATCACCATACATACATTTTAACAAGATCCCCTGATACAAATAGTAATTCAACTTTAACATCTTATATTGGATATGATCATCCTATCGAACAACTCCCTGCTATTCATGGTGTTGTCAATTTGGCTGGTGAATCCTTATTTGGATATTGGACAAAGCATAAGAAGGAAAAAATTCTCTCTAGTCGAATAGAAACGACAGAGAAAGTCATTAACATAATGAAACAACTCGATAAAAAACCGGAAGTTTTTATTAACGGGTCAGCTGTTGGATATTATGGTATGTCAGAGGACCTCATGTTTACCGAAGCAACAGAAGAACCAGGGGATGATTTTTTAGCTCATGTAGTGGTTGAGTGGGAAAAAACTGCAAAACAAGCTGAAAACCTTGGAATTCGAACTGTCTTTGCTAGATTTGGCGTTATATTAGGCAAGGAAGGTGCCCTTCCATTGATGAGCCTACCAGTGAAACTTTTTGCTGGTGGTAGGGTTGGTAGTGGAGAACAATGGCTGTCGTGGATTCATGTTGATGATGTTGTTGAATTACTCATGTTTTGCTTAACAAATCCAACTATACAAGGGCCCGTTAATTTTACTGCTCCTAATCCGATGCGAAATAAGGAGTTCACGAAGATTTTAGCTAACGTATTAAAACGTCCATATTGGCTCCCAACCCCCGGTCCATTGTTTCGTCTAGCTACTGGCCAAATGAGTAAGTTAGTTCTTAAAGGGCAATATGTACTACCAAGGAAAGCCCAAGAGCATAACTATACATTTATCTTTCCAGAGCTAGAACATGCACTACGAAACCTTTACCAATCGGCGTAACAACACTGTAAAAATTTGTCGTAAATTTTGTTAAAAAAATGATTCCCTTTTTGCGAAAAAGATAGTATTATATGTATTAGCAAATCACAGACTTACAAATTACATAGGGAAGGCAAATGGTGCGCCACCAGTTGTTAACTGGTTCTAGTGGGTTCGATTCCCACCCCGAATTTTTGTTGAAATTTAACTAAAAATTCGCGGGTGGGCTTCTTTCCTACTAATTGCCTTCATGGTATTTTTTTCGGAACCCTCCTGCTTAAATAAGGAGGGTTTTTTGATGCTAAAAAAACGTGATCTACATGAAGTGCCTGTACTATTTGAACTGATGTCACATCCTGAAGTATTTCCGTACGTTAGACAAAAAGCAACAACAAGTGATGAATTTTACTTCGTTACAAAGCAAACTATTGAAGCAGAAGAAAATGGAGAGTTGATTTCTAGAACCATATTAGATGAGTATCATCAGCCAATTGGTACGATTAATCTATTTGATATCGAAAACGGGCATGGATTTTTAGCAACATGGATCGGCCAACCTTATTTTGGCAAAGGGTACAATAAGCTTGCGAAGGATCAATTCTTCGATGAAATCTTCTATCATACGAACATCGAGACGATTTTCATGAAGGTAAGAAAAACGAATAAACGTTCATTGAAAGCCGTTTTAAAAATACCATATGTTGCATTAGGAAATACTGTATATCCAGATGTTTATCAAAAAATTAATCAAAACGAAGATATATATGATTTGTTCGCAATTTCTAGAGAACATTATATTTCTTATCAACAATTTAGGGTGGATGAAACTGCAGCAGATCATGGAGTAGTGTAAGAGGAAATAAAGTGAAACTTCAATCAGTGGGGACCACTGATTGTTAACACCTTAATGGTATGACCTAAAGAACCCTGAACAAAACCAGACATTTACGGTAATTGATCCTCCACTTAACCTTCTTTTGTATACTCAAATTTTGAGGTGGGGTTCTTACTGTCCGTTACATGTGGGATAAATGTATATTTTAAATTAGGTTGGTTATCCTAAGCGTAAAAGCGAGGGGTGATCATATGGCCAACAAACCAAAGGATGCTAGAGTAAAGCATTTATCTAAAACCCAGGAAGTTCTGTACCAGAGAGAGTTTAAGCAAGCAAATCGTATTTATAATGAATTAACCCAGAAAGGAAACCGAGGCTAATTGCTTCGGTTTTTTTAATTTGGCAGATAAAAAAGAATAAGCTTCTTATGCTTCATTAGTCACACTAAGACTTTTGCCATAAAGGTATGTACATAATCTACATTTCACAGGTAATTAATTTTTTCGATATAGCATCCACATTTTATCCACAATAACATTGACATTGTGAATAACTACAATAAACCCACTCTCAATCAGCATACTTTATCCACATCGTGTTTATGAGTAAATCTGTGGGTAATGTGTATAAGTTATAAAAAATAGGTAGTTTACAGAATTTATTATGTGGATATTCATGTGGATTTCTTATTTTTTTATTTTACTATTGTTTTTTTGTTCTAACTGTTATATTATCAATATAACAGTTAGAACAAATGTAACATGTGGAAGGATGTGATTGAATGTGTTCATAAATTTAGATTTTGAATCAAAAGAACCAATATATACTCAGTTAATGCACCAAATCATTGAAGGTATTGCAAGACAAGAGCTTAAGCCAGGAGAGGCTTTACCTTCTGTTCGCTCCTTAGCTGCAGATATCGGTATTAATCTTCACACGGTGAATAAAGCTTACCAGCAATTAAAGCAAGAAGGTTTTATTTTGATTCATAGGCAGAAGGGTGTTGTGGTCAATCCCGATGGCATTCCGCAGGCAGATGAGGCCTATATGGAGTTATTAAAATCCAAGCTTCGACCTTTAGTTGCTGAATCGATCTGCCGTGGAGTTAATGCAGATGAATTTATAGAAGTAACAACTAATCTATATAGAGATTTAAACAAGAAAGAGGAGATCTAAATGAATAATACGGTTCTGTTTCTCTTGGTATTAGTTTTATTACCTGTGTTTATATCCACTATGTTCATCCCTTATTGGACGAGAAAGTCTGAAAGCTTTGGTGTTTCCATTCCAGAAAGTTTATATTCGTCAAAGAAGTTGAAACAAATGCGGAAGGAATACGTACTACAAACTGGGATCCTTAGTTTCATTACAGCATCGTCTTTAGTACTGCTAACCGCATTTTTTGAAATCACAGATGATATCGTTAGTATCTATTTCGCTAGCTTAACATTGTTTTACATTGTTATTTCATTTCTAATCTATTTAACATTTCATCGCCGAATGAAACAGATTAAACATGAAGATAGCCAATATGGGTCAAAGCAATCTCAAATGCTAGTCATTGATACAAGTTTTCGTCAACAAAAACTAACCTATTCAAACCTGTGGTTTACTATCTCATTCCTCATTGCGATTACAACCATGTTAATTACATTGCAAAATTATCACCACATTCCTAAACGGATACCAATGCAATATAATTTTTCTGGCGAGGTAACAAATTGGACCAATAAATCATATCGTTCCGTATTAATCTTACCTATTATGCAGGTTTACCTAACATTACTTTTCATTTTTATTAACAAGATTATTGCTAAAGCGAAGCAACAAGTTAGTGCTGTTAATCCAGAAGACTCTAAAAAGCGAAACATCATTTTTAGAAGAAGGTGGTCAGCTTACTTAATCACTACTAGCATCGCATTAACTGCTATGCTTTCCATAATTCAGTTATCATTCATTTATCCGATTAACCAACAGTTCATGGTAGTTGTACCACTTGTTTTTTCCCTAGTAATTACATTAGGTGCAATATGGTTATCGATAACTACTGGGCAAGGTGGTAGCCGCGTTATTACGCATGATAAAGATGAAGCTGAAAAACGAATTAATCGTGATGATGATAAGTACTGGAAACTAGGTGTGTTCTATTTTAATAAAAACGATCCATCACTATTTTTAGAAAAACGTTTCGGTGTTGGTTGGACAAATAATTGGGCCAACCCACTTTCCTGGATTATTATTATCGTGATTATCTTATTAGCAGCTGGTATTCCATTTATTCTAAGTACTTAAAAGGGAGGAGAATTATTATGGAAGCTTTTAATTGGGGGCTTATTGCTCCAATACTTGTTATTCAAGGGATTTTAATTATTGTAGCTATGATTGATTTAATTCGAACAGATTACACAAACGGTCCTAAATGGTTATGGGTACTCATCATTATTTTCGTTAGCACGTTAGGACCTATTCTCTACTTCGTATTAGGAAGGAGACAACGATAATGGCCTTTCTTACCGTTCAAGACCTTACTAAAAAATATAAAAATAAAACCGCAGTAAACAATGTAAGCTTTGAATTCAAAAGCGGTCAGTGTATCGCTTTAATTGGTCCAAATGGTGCAGGGAAAACAACCATATTACGTACGTTAGCTGGTTTGTTGAAACCGACAACAGGCTCGATTGAGTTTGCCAATGAAAAAGGAAATTCGGATATACGAAAATTTATTGGCTATTTACCACAGTACCCTGTGTTCCATTACTGGATGACTGGTAGAGAATTTTTAGTTTATAGTGGAGAACTCGCCTTATTGCCAAAATCAGAAGCAAAAAAACGAGCAGAAAGCTTACTCGAAAAAATCGGAATCTCCAAAGAAGCTAGAGATGAACGAATTTCTAGGTACTCAGGTGGTATGAAGCAGCGACTTGGAATTGCCCAAGCGATCATTCATAAACCAAAGCTATTAATACTTGATGAGCCTGTTTCATCCTTAGATCCTATTGGTCGCAGAGAAGTTTTGCAGTTAATGGAGGAATTAAAGCAGGAGATGTCGATTCTGTTTTCCACCCATATTTTAACCGATGCAGATGAAATCAGTGATGAACTTCTATTACTTCGGCAAGGAGAGATCGTCGAATCCGGTTCTATGGAAGAGTTGCGAATTAAATATCAGACAGCAAAAATTGAGATTGAATTTGAACGTGATATAGAAGCATTTGCTAAAAAAATAAACGATTTACCAGAAGTAACAGCTAGTAATATAGAAAGAAACACGTTACATGTCACTGCATCAGATATTCAACTAGCTCGTCAACGAATACTAGAAGCAGCTTCCAACGAAAATTGGCCATTAACTTCATTTAATATCAATCGAGCTTCCCTGGAAGATATGTTCATGAAAGTGGTGAAGGACTAATGCAATGGATGACATTATTTAAAAAAGAGCTTTTAGAAAACTGGAGAAACAAGAAATGGATTTGGGTCCCCCTCGTCATTATTTTGCTATCCATCATGGATCCAATTACAAGTTACTATCTGCCACAAATTATTGATTCAGTGGGAGGACTACCAGAAGGGTCAACATTAGAAATGCCTGAATTTGCACCACCAGAGGTAATAATGATGAGTCTTAGCCAATTAAGTAGTTTAGGTGTATTAGTACTTGTCCTTATGTCCATGGGTACTATTGCTGGAGAACGTAAAAGTGGCGTTACAGAGCTAATCCTAGTTAAGCCAGTCGCTTACAGAAATTATATTACTGCAAAATGGGTTTCCCTATTAATGCTCGTTTGGATCTCTCTGTTTTTAGGGTTATTAACAAGCTGGTATTATATCAACCTTCTATTTGGAGATTTATCCTTTGTAGAACTTTTACAGATCACATTTTTCTACGGGCTTTGGTTAACACTTGTAGTATCGTTATCTATTTTTTACAATGCATTGATTAAAACGCCGGGACTTGTTGCATTCTTAACTATTCTAACGATAATGGTTATGAGTTTGATTAATCAAGTATTTAATCACGTATTAGAATGGTTCCCGAATAACTTATCCAGTTACATTCTTGATATGCTAATGACGGATCAATTATCTACAGACCTGATTGCGACTGCGTGTGTTACTATGATCCTTTCAATTGCACTAGTAGTTGCTTCCATTTATACATTTAGAGTGAAAGATTAATAGACTACTTTAAAAGGAATTGGATGATTAACTTGTACTGATTTGTGTATACACTGACTCACACAATAATTCACATATATGAGTAAAGAGCTTGGAACCGCCCCAAGCTCTTTATTTATTCCCGTATTATCTAGCTTTATTAATTGTAATTGTTTGGATTAGTAAAAAAGAAATACAGTATATAACAATCCCTATCAATAAAATTTGATAGAACAATGTTAGATCCAAATTGTTAACTAAATGACTAATAAAATCAAATATCCATCCTTTAGCAATTGCTAATAACATCGCTATAGCCAACACTGCTACTACAGAACCCCCACCAGCTAATCCATATCTATAAAACAACAATCCAATAATAAACATGACCGAGGAGAATAAAAACATCAATGATGTATCGATAATCACCCGATTTAACCAGGTATCCTCTATTAGCTGTGCTAAATGCAAAAATGCAAATGAATCAATTCCGATAGCCTTGGTAAAAGCTAAAGTAATCTCCTGAAGGGTGTTTGCTACGATTGCATAAGCAAACACTAAGATGAGAAAGAATATCCCAATACTAATAAAAATGTTTTTCCTTGTTGCTCCAAGTTTTAAAGCGAATGGAATGCTCTCCTTCACCGTTAAAAAACCCAGTATCATAAAATAGACGTATATCGCGAATGGAAAACCAAATCTCATAAATCCATCTTCTACACTCAACAGAAAATAAGCAAAAACGATGCAAACTACTAAAACACTCAATAATATTGACCAAAATATCTTGATAGAATGTTGTATATCCGTCAAATAATAATATAATAACCCTCTTATTTGTTTTCCCATTAATTATGCCCCCTTCCTATCTGTCAAATAAATCATTAAGTCTTGAATTGGAATACCTTCTACATTTAACCCCTGGTTCTTTGCCTCTTGTTTTTCTCCATAAACATATGCTGTCATCATGCCAGCTAATTGTTTCTTCTGAATTACTTCTTTATCTTGAATAAATGCTTCTACCTCTTCAATGGTGCCAGAGACAGCATACGTGTTATTACGGAGAAGTTCAGCTTCTTCTTTCAAGACAAGTGAGCCCTCCTGAAAGATAAGAACCTCTTCAAATAACAAACTAACTTCGTCAATTAAGTGAGTTGAAAAAATAATGGTACGTTTTTCAGCTTCATATTCTTCTAGTAAAATCTCATAAAATTTCTTTCTTGCTGCTGCATCTAGACCAATATACGGTTCATCAAAAACCGTTATTGGTGCTTTACTTGCTAAGCCAACAATTATTCCTAATGCTGACTCCATTCCCTTGGATAACGTTTTTACTTTAGCATGTAGGTTCAAATTATATTCACGAATTAATTCCTGTGCCAATTCTTCATCCCATTTCGGATAAAAATAAGAATATATTTTAAGCACATGTTTCACTTTTAAGTCCTTCTTAAAGTTTTGTCCTTCTTTTATTAAACAAATGGATTGAGTTAATTTTTGATTATCAAACGGATTCTCACCATTAATTAAAACTTCTCCACTTGAAGCTAAGATTTGCCCTGAAAGAATCTCCATAAATGTAGTTTTTCCTGCACCGTTTCTTCCCAGTAAACCGTAAATTTTAGGTTCATCTAAAGTAAAAGAAATTTGATGTAGCGCGTTTTTATCCCTATACTTTTTCGATAACTCCTTTACCTCAATTTTCATTCTTCGTTCTCCTCCCTCTTCATCATTTCGATCAATTCCTCTGAATTAATTCTTAGTTTTTTCGCTTCTTCTTTTAATGGTTGAATAAAATTCTCATAAAACGTTTTCTTCCGTTTTTCAATTAATATTTCTTTTGCATTTTCCGTGACAAACATACCTACACCCCTCCGTTTAAAAAGAATTTCCTCTGCTACGAGTTCATTAATGCCTTTTGCAGCTGTTGCCGGATTGATCTTGTAATATGCTGCAAATTCATTCGTTGAAGGCACCCTTTCTCCCGCCTTAACAGAATCGTTAATAATAGAATCTTCTATTTGTTCTTTGATCTGAAGGAATATTGGTCTGTTGTCATCTAGAGCGTTTTTCATAAAATCACCTTCGTTAATTGGTTAGTTACTTATGTAATTAACCATACAGCTATCGAACTTTATTGTCAATATATTTTTTAAAATTGTTAGAAAACTAGTTCTTCACCTAGACTTAAAATCAAGAGCCTTAGTTGCACTTTATGCAGAATTGGAAAGTTGATACTATCTAGAAAAATAAAAAAACACCCCGTAATAACGAGGTGAATTAAATATCTTGCTGTATTAAAAAATATCCATACTTCTCAATTTAGATACTAGATCGATCTTTATAAACGCTCCCTTACTGTCAATCAGTATCCATTTTCTTATCTTGACTCTTTGGTAGTCTACCTGCTTCTTTTGCTGCTTGGCGTAATAAATATTCTACATGACTATTGACACTACGAAACTCATCCTTTGCCCATGCCTGTAAAACGTCATATAATTTCGGATCGATTCGTAATGGAAAACTCTTTTTTTTAGCCATAAAAACCCTCTTTTATATAAATGATCTATTGATATAAGGTACCAGTATTGATAACCGGTTGTGTTCCATGATCAGAAACAATTGAAACTAGTAAGTTATTGGTCATCGCTGCACGGCGTTCATCATCCAATTCAACTAACCCATCTTTTTCAAGCCTATCAATCGCATCCTGCACCATACCAACAGCACCTTCTACAATAAGTTTTCGAGCGGAGATAATCGCACTCGCTTGTTGACGTTGTAGCATTGCTTGAGCAATTTCTGTGGAGTAAGCAAGATGCGTTAAACGCGCCTCAATCACTTCCACTCCTGAAACCGTTAAACGATCTTGTAATTCTGTTGTTAATTCCCTTGAAATCTCTTCAGCATTCCCACGTAAGGTAAGCTCAACCTCTTCAAATGTATCATATGGATAATTTGTTGCAACCGAACGGATCGCTGTTTCACTTTGAATTTCCACAAATTTTTCATAGTTATCTACATCAAAGACTGCCTTTGCAGCATCAACTACTTTGAATACAATAACCGCAGCAATTTCAATTGGATTCCCATTGACATCATTCACTTTTAATCGTTTACTATTAAAATTTCTAACACGAAGGGAAATCGTCTTTCGAATAGAAAATGGCACAGTAATCACAATTCCTTCTCTTCGAATCGTCCCCATATATTTACCTAAAAAAATTACAACAACAGATTGATTAGGTTGAACAAGTGTTATACCGCTACCTAATGTAATCGCAATTACCAAACAAATAGCACCTAGAATAAACTCTTGAGCGATAAAACTAAATACTGTTCCTGCTAAAAGTAATGCAATTACTAAAACACCGAGAAATCCATTAATCATCCAAGCATTTCTTTCTTTCATCAGAATAATTCCCCTTCCCCAAATCATAATATTATTTTTATATTATTATGATATCACTTTTGTATAAAACTGTAAATAAATTTTTGTTAACTTGTTTTTTCTAACAACCCCTCCATTGGACTTTTCTTTGGAAAAACAAAAAAATTCTCTCCCTCAGTTCGAATAACAATATCTCCAAACACAGCAGTTGAATATATTTGTGCGTTTATATTGTACAAATTCTCTATAACCCGGTTAACAGGATGACCATAATCATTTTTTTTACTATAGGTTAGTATAGCTACTTGAGGATCTACTTCCTGAAGAAATTCTAGAGAGCTGCTTGTTTTAGAACCATGGTGAGCTACCTTCATGATTTCTGCATTTACATCATATTTTTTTATTAATTGTTTTTCTTGCTTTTTTTCAATGTCGCTTAATAATAGAAAATCAATCTCCTGGTAGCTTATTTTTAAAGCAATAGAGGATTGATTATTGTTTTTGCCTTTGTCATAGGTATTTAATACAGTAATATCAACTAAAGGGTCGATTTTTATCTTTTCGTTTTGCTTTGCAATTTTAATTGGTATTTTCTCTTTACGTACCGTATTTAAATACTTTGCATAAGTTTGTGTTGTATGCAATTTTCCCGAATCGATAATCCTGTTCGTTTCTATCGACCGCATTACTTCTGGTAACCCTCCAACATGATCCTTATCTGGATGTGTTGCAATTAATAGATCTATCTCCTTTACGTCACGATTCTCTAAATACTTAACAACTTTTTTTCCTGCTTTCGGTGGGCCACCATCAATTAAAATATTCTTCTCATTAGGAGTTTGAATGAGTATACTATCTCCCTGTCCAACATTTATAAAATGGACAACCAGTTCATCGGGACGCGGCTCCTGACTAGTCATTCCAGTAAGAATTGTGCTAATAAAAATCAAGATAACTACACGTTTAAAGTACTGCATGTATAACATCCTTTTATGGAGAAATTACTAATTTAGTTTGTCACGTTTTGAGGTAAAATATTTATTGGTCGAGAGATGTCATTGCTTCGTAAGGCGATGGCTCCAAACAAAAAATTGGTTGATTCCGGAGGGAAAACACAAAACAAACAGGGGATTTATGGTAATATATAAAAAGAAATAACTCTTGCTTATTTACGTGTAGAATGTTGAAATAACAATAGGAATATCTAACAGAAAAAGAAAGGTAGCATGTTATGAAAAACAATCAGAAATTTTTAATGGGAATATTAACGGTATTATTAGTTATTTTGACTGCTTGTGGAAACTCATCTAACGAGTCGGACAACCATTCCTCAAATAATAGTTCGAATCAAAATGAAAATGGTGAATCATCAAGTAAAGACGGATCAAATATAGATAAAAATAAAACAGAAAACTCTTCAGAAGGTTCTGAGACTGACCAGATAAATGACCGAGATGAATCCTCTAATCATACATCGACATATTCAAGTGAAGGAGAATCCTCCAGCAGTAGTGACAATGAAGTTACTGAAAAGGAAGAATATCTGCAAAAACTTAATGAAATGGAAGAATTAGATAGAAACTTAGAAGCCGAAACAACCATATTAGCTATGGAGGAACAAGAGGCGGAAAGATTTAAAACCTGGGATGAGGAATTGAATAAAATCTATGGCGTGTTGAAAGAGCAGCTTAGTACAGAACAGATGGCTAACTTAAGAGAGGAACAACGAAACTGGATCGAACATAGGGATGAAGCTGCTAAAGAAGCATCACTAAAATATAAGGGCGGTTCGACGGAATCTTTAGAATATGTAGCAACGCAAGCAACCCTTACAAGAGAAAGATGCTATGAGTTAGTTGCTAAATATATGAAGTAACTTTTCACTTCACTAAATTCATTATGAAGATGCAATTTAGATTATAAAAACATACTTAAATACGGGTTCTTAACATTCAAAAATAAAGCTCAGAGTCAACTATTCTCTGAGCTTTTTCCATGGTTATTAACTGTGTGAATCCCAAAATCAAAGGCTTTTCTATTAACTATTAAGCTTTTTTAACTACAATCACACCATCAGCCAATTCTACATTGACTGCAGATACAGATTCTTCTTCAAGCAATAGATCTGTTAATTGATCTTCAATTTTATCTTGGATGACACGGCGTAATGGTCTTGCTCCGAATCGTGGGTCATAGCCAAGACGTACTAATTCTCGTTTTGCTTCATCTGTAATGGTGATATTCATGTCATTTTCTTCTACTGTTTCTTGTAAGTCTTTAAGCATCAAGTCTACAATTTCGACTAAGTTATCTTCTGACAACTCATTAAAGTTAATAATCGCATCAAAGCGGTTTAAGAACTCTGGTTTAAAGTATTCACTTAAGTTTTCTAACTGTGAAACAGACTCATGCTCTGTACTATTGAAGCCAACATTAACTTGTTTTACTCCAGTACCAGCATTACTTGTCATGATAATAACCGTATCTTTAAAGCTTACTGTTCTACCATGTGAATCGGTTAGATGACCATCCTCCATAATTTGTAGGAACATATTTTGCACGTCTGGGTGCGCTTTTTCAATTTCATCTAATAGAATGATTGAGTAAGGATTACGACGTACACGTTCAGTTAATTGTCCCGCTTCTTCGTGGCCAACATAGCCTGGAGGGGAACCGATAATTTTTGAAACAGCGTGTTTTTCCATATATTCACTCATGTCTAATCGAATGAGTGAATCACGTGTTCCAAATAACTCTTCTGCTAATGCTTTTGTCAATTCTGTTTTACCTACACCAGTTGGTCCAACAAATAGGAATGATCCAATTGGACGATATTTCGATTTAAGACCAGCACGGCTACGGCGAATTGCTTTAGCCACTTTAGCTACTGCTTCATTTTGACCGATTACTTTCTTACCAAGATTTTCTGCAATATTTTTCATTTTTTCTTGTTCATCTGTTTGAAGCTTCGTTACAGGTATACCTGTTTTTTCTTCCACAATTAATTGAATGTCAGAAACATCTACATCAATTACTTGCTCTTCGTCTTTAGCTTTTTCTAATTGTTTTTGCAGTTGAATTTCTTGGTAACGAAGGTTGGCTGCACGCTCGTAATCTTCTCTTTCGGCAGCTTCTTCTTTTTCACTAATAATCTCTTGCAGTTTTTGCTCAATAGAATTTGAGTCTTTTTCTGCATTTGCAAGGTTTAGACGAGATCCAACTTCATCCATTAAGTCGATTGCTTTATCTGGCAAGAAACGATCTTGGATGTAACGTTCAGAAAGTGTTACGAAATTACGGATAACATCGTCAGAGTAACGTACTTCATGAAATTTTTCATAACGATCTTTAATGCCATTTAAAATTTGGATCGCTTCTTCTACGCTTGGTTCTTTAACCATGATCGGTTGGAAGCGTCGCTCTAGAGCTGCATCTTTTTCAATTTTACGGTACTCTTTTAATGTAGTTGCACCGATGATTTGCATTTCTCCTCGTGCCAATGCTGGTTTTAAAATGTTTCCAGCATCCATTTGTGAGCTTTCTGCAGTACCAGCGCCTACTAATAAATAAATTTCATCTACGAAAAGAATTACGTCTTTACGAGATTGCACCTCTTGAATCAACTTTTTCATTCGTTCTTCAAATTGACCACGAACCCCTGTATTAGCAACTAGGGATGCTACGTCTAATAGATACACTTCTTTATTCATTAATTTTGCAGGTACATTTCCTTCAGCAATTTTAAGAGCAAGCCCTTCTGCAATTGCTGTTTTACCAACACCAGGCTCCCCAATTAGGACTGGGTTGTTTTTATTTCTTCTATTTAAAGTTTCAATTACTCGGTTTACTTCTTTGTCACGGCCAATTACTGGATCAATCTCACCATTTCTAGCCGCATGTGTAATATTTTTTCCTAATTGATCAATTAGACCATTACCTTTATTTCCTTTTTGCTTTGTTCTAGTTGTTGTATTGCTAGAACCATTTCCTTGAAAATTTGCAAATGCATCTTCAGCATTTCCACCCGAAAATGGATTTGAGAACATATCATTGGAGTTCATCATTTGATTTTGGATTTCACGGAAACATGAATTACAGAGGTGCATCTGCATTCTTTCATGGTTCATTTGCATTTGTACATTAATATTAGCTTCATTTACACCACATTGTTGACATTTCATTTTCCATTCCTCCTACTAAGATTTAATTTATATCAATTTGACTTTGACTATCTTTGACTTTCTGACTTCATTATACTCTGACCTTTTTTGACTTTCAAGTGTTTTGTTTGGATTTTTTTAAGCTATTGGGTGATATGCTGAATTAATGCGTGGTTTTGCTGAATTATCGTATGATATGCTGAATTATTCATAATTTCGCTGAAAAAGCACTCCAATATGCTGAAAAAATTAAAATTTCGCTGAATCACATGGACTAACTCCAACCCCCAACCCCATCCAATAAAAAATAAAAAGCCTCCATCCATCGGACAGAGGCTTCTACTATACTTATTTATTCAATAATTCCTGTTGTCTTAATTCCACACGTCTTATTTTACCTGATGTTGTTTTTGGTAGTTCATTCAAAAATTCAATTTCTCTTGGATATTTATATGGTGCTGTCAATTCCTTCACATGGTCTTGTAGATCTTTAATCAGACTAGGATCTTCTTTATCGACATTCTCTTTTAACACGACAAATGCTTTTACGATACTTCCCCGAATTTCATCAGGACTAGCAACTACAGCACATTCCTGTACGGAAGGATGTTTGACTAAGGCATCTTCAACTTCAAAAGGTCCAATCGTATAGCCAGAGCTAATTATAATATCATCTCGTCGCCCCTCAAACCAGAAGTAGCCATCCTCATCTTTACGTGCTTGATCCCCTGTTATATAGAAATCACCACGTCTTGACATCTGAGTACGCTCTGGATCTTTATAGTATTCGCGGAATAAGGCTGGACTGTTCAGTCTAACAGCAATATCTCCTATTTCATTTACGCCTACTGGTTCACCAAATTCATCAATGATTTCGACGTCATTACCAGGAGTTGGTTTCCCCATAGACCCAGGTTTAACCTCCATATCTTTCATGACACCCAATAATAATGTATTTTCTGTTTGACCGTATCCATCTCTAACTGTTACATCAAAATACTTTCTAAATGTATCAATAACTTCAACATTTAACGGTTCCCCAGCTGAGACAGCACTGTGAAGCTCAGACAGTTTATATTCGGATAATGTATCTACTTTGGCCATTAACCTGTATTCAGTCGGTGTACAACATAGCACATTAATATCATGATCCTGTAAGAGACTTAAATACTTTTTCGGATCAAATTTTCCATGATAGATGAAGCCTGTTGCTCCAGTTCCTAAAACAGATAAAAACGGACTCCAAATCCATTTTTGCCATCCAGGCCCAGCTGTTGCCCATACTTTATCCCCTTCCTTGATGCATAGCCAATTTTCAGGAGCCGTTTGTAAGTGAGCAAATCCCCATCCATGTGTATGAACTACACCTTTAGGGTTACCAGTCGTTCCAGATGTGTAGGATACAAATGCAATGTCGTCACGCGTAGTTTCAGCCGTCTCTAATTCTTCACTAGCATCCTCCATAAGTCCATCTAAAAATAACCACTCGTCTACTGGTTTTCCTACAACAAATTTCTTTAACTGATCATATTCCTGTAAATCTTTATATTGTTCGATAAAAGGATAATAACTTACAACACCATCTACTTCACCATGACTTACCCGATATTGTAAATCCTTTGTTTTTAGCATTTCAGAGCTAGGAATCACAATTATTCCAGTTTTTAATGCAGCTAAATAGACTTCATAAGCCTCGATCAGTCTTGGGATCATTATTAGGATCTTGTCGCCTTTTTTTAATCCACTACTATAGAAAGCGTTCCCAATTTTATTTACATTTTTCAGTAACTGAGCATATGTAATTTCGCGTGAATTACTGGAATCATCCTTCCATATTAACGCATGTCTAGCTGGAGCTATCTTCGCAAATTTTTCAACCTCTTTTACGATGTTATAATCATGTGGAGCAATTAGATCTTCTCGCTTCATTCTATCAACTCCTAACTTTTATTTAACATACAGTATAGCAAATATTTATAAAATTTAAAATGATTATACAGTATATTATTGTTCATTAGGTGATGATTCCAACTGATCAACTATTGATGTAGAATTCGAAGGTAGAACAGGTCCTAATGCTCTCCATAAAAAAAGCCGATGAAAATCTCATCGACTTAATAACCATATATTTCTTGTGGAATTTTATCCTTTATTACAAAATCATCTAGGCTTTTAAAAGTGTAGCCTTCTGCCTTCAAGCCTTTAATTAAATGTTCTAATGCTTTTGCATTGTCTTCAGAAACGGCATGGAGCAATATAATCGCTCCTGGATGAATTTGTTTCATAATCTGATCATATGCAAATTGCCAGCCACGTTGGGAATGGGTGTTCCAATCAATAAACGCTAATGACCAAAACACATGGATATAGCCTAATTCATTAGACCATTGTAACGTTGTTTCATTAAACATCCCCTTTGGCGGACGTAAATATTTCATATCCTTTTGATCAGATATATCTGCTACAGCTTTTTCAAGGCTTTCTAACTCTCTCTTCATAACATCCTTGGTTACAATAGTAAAGTCTGGATGATGATATGAGTGATTACCTATGATATGTCCTTCAGACACCATTCTTTTTATTAGCTCTGGCTGACTCGATACATAATGGCCAGTAACAAAAAAAGCTGCTGGGACATTCTCCTTTTTCAGAACATCAAGCACTTCTTCTGTGTAGCCTTGTTCGTATCCATTATCAAATGTTAAGTAGACATTTTTTTCTCCAGACTCATCAACATAATAAGCACCATACTGTTTAAGTATATCTCGATATTTTCCGACGTCAGGTATTTCGTGGTTAGGGTTTTTCTTAAATCCCCAACCATAACCCTTCGCCTGAATATCTGCTTGGTTTATGGAGAAAGATAGTAAGAACATAAAAGTGATTAATATAATGCTTCTTTTCCTATTCATATCAACCCACCTATCTGCTTTCTTACTCTCCCCCATAACCTTTCATATTATGCACTATAAGATTATCGCACCAACCCATCCAAATAAGAACAATGGAATATTAAAGTGTAAGAAGGTTGGTACACATGTATCCCAAATGTGATTGTGTTTACCATCGGCATTTAATCCAGAAGTCGGTCCAAGTGTACTATCTGAGGCAGGTGACCCTGCATCACCTAACGCACCAGCTGTCCCAATTAATGTAGCAGTAGCTAACGGAGAAAAACCTGCAGCCATAGCGATTGGAACAAATAATGCTGCAATAATTGGAATCGTACCAAACGAAGAACCAATTCCCATCGTAACGACTAAACCAACTAATAATAAAATAAATGCAATTAATGGTTTATTCCCTGCTAAAAATCCAGAAGATGCTTCTACTAAGGCATCCACGGATCCTGTTTCTTTTAAGATATTTCCAAATCCAGATGCTACTAACATTACAAATGCGATTGTTCCCATCATACTAATACCTTCAGTGACAATTTTATCGCCATTTTTAAATGGTACTACGATAAATAAGAACATAGCTACTAAACCTGCTAACGCACCAAGAATTAAATTATCAGTAACTAACTGTACAGCTAAGGCAGCAATAATTGCTACAATCGTTAATGCATGCTTCTTATTGAATTTCACCTCTACTTTATTATCTTCAGAGGCGATATCTTCCCTCTCCGAAACTGCTACCGTACGATCTTTTCGATACGTAATAAAAATAGCAATTAATAATCCTACAATCATTCCCGATCCAGGAATGAGCATTGCTAAAACTGCTTCATTATCAGTTAATGATGAACCATTTTGTACCATTCCATCTATAATAATTCCGTGGAAAATCAGACCAAAACCTGCGGGTATCATGACATATGGTGCCTTTAATCCAAACGTTAAAGCAACTGCAACCGCACGGCGATCCATACGCATTTTATCAAATAGCTTTAATAA
Source organism: Ornithinibacillus caprae (assembly GCF_009728145.1). Taxonomy (GTDB): domain Bacteria; phylum Bacillota; class Bacilli; order Bacillales; family Amphibacillaceae; genus Ornithinibacillus; species Ornithinibacillus caprae. Next base: position 34,760 of record NZ_WOCA01000005.1, read on the forward strand.
TGGTGGAATTAAAATTGGTATAAATGCAATGTGTACAGGAACAACGTTTTGTGATAAGGATGCTACACCAGCAATCACTAATAACATCATCGTTTTCTTTCCTGTTAGCACGCGAATTAAATAGTTTACTAGAATAGTAGTAATTCCAGTGTAACTAATCGCTACAGCAAACGCACCAAGTAAAATATAGCTCAATGCTGTATTTGCTTGGCCTCCCATTCCTGAAACTAACATATCTATCGAATCAACTAATGATAATCCAGAAATTAAACCTGCAGTAAGAGCAGCAGCAATAATTGCAATAATAACATTAACTCGTAATAAACTTAAAACTGTCATAACTAAGACAGAAATAACAACTACCCATTCCATTTTTACTTCCCCTTCCATATCACTATGTTTTAATACTTTATCATAGTAAAGCACTAAAGAGATAAAATCAACCCCTTTTTATAAAAAAATATTTTGTTGGGTTGAAAAATGAAAGAAAAGCCCTGAGCTTTAAATTCACACAGAGCTTTTATAGCAGTGTCTTACTGTTTTACTTGAAAGGAGAAGGAAACATGTTCCTGAATTGGAATCCAAGCACCGATTCCTTGCTTCGTAACATTCTTTACAACAATTGACTTCTTAGAGCCTTTTAATTGAATATACACCTCACCAAACGTTACCTGCCCTTTTTCATTTACGGCTGGCGCGTATGCTTTTAACTCTCCATACTTTTTCGGTGGAACTCCGTATGAATTTTCTTTTTTCGTTCCTCTACCAATTGTTGTGTTATAAGAAAGCGGCAATTTCGTCTTTTCTTTAGATTTTAATAACATCATGGTTTTAACATCGTTTGGATTGGTAATTTTACTTGTTAGTGCTCCTTTTATTTCCTTTTGTTCTTGCTGGTTGTAATTTAACTTTTGATTACTATCTCCACCTAAGTTATTTAACTCATTTGTATTAATCGGTTGAAACTCCCAATTTACCGTAGTTTCAGATGACTGATAATTTAACGGCCAACGTCCTAAAAAAACAGAACCACGGTAACCAAAAGCAATTGGAGATGGACTTAATGTTGTTTCATTTAACATTTTGATTAAGTTAGGATTTTCAATCGGTACATCTACACCATCAATTAATTCCTTAGTTAAGTCGCTTGGCTCAATTATTTCTTCATCTTCTGTTGAATTAGGATAGGTATTTTCTTTTGATATGTTTAACACATGACTAGGAATACTGAAATCATCTTTTTCTTCCTTTTTTTCTTCAGCTTCCCCTTCCTTTTCTTCAGCAAAACTAATGACCGGAAGCATTAATACAAGTATAGTAAATACGATAAAAGATACCCCAAAACGGCTATTCTTTTTCATAGTGACACTCCTTTCTTTTTGAGTTAGTTTTTTCTCCCAAATAAATATTATACGTAGGATTGTTTAAATTGACCTTTCCCTCAAAACAATTTAAATTGAAAGGAGTGAACTTATCATGATAGGAGGATCATAATGGTTTCAACTAGAGTTCGTTTTTGGATACTAATTGCACTCGTAACCATTTCTGGATTCTCACAGGGAATGCTATTACCATTATTAGCAATCATTTTAGAACAAAATGGTGTACCTTCCTCTGTAAATGGCTTACATGCAACAGGTTTATACATAGGGGTTTTAATTGCCTCACCATTCATGGAAAAACCAATGCAAAAATTTGGTTTTAAACCGGTAATTGCAATTGGGGGACTACTCGTAATTGTATCGTTAGCCATGTTTCCACTATGGGAAGCATTATGGTTTTGGTTTATATTACGGGTAACGATAGGAATTGGCGATAATATGCTGCATTTTGGAACGCAGACATGGATTACCACAACTGCAGCAAAAGAAACACGAGGTCGTAGTATTGCATTATATGGAATGTTTTTCGGATTAGGATTTGCAATCGGCCCATTGATGACAAGACTTCTATCAGTCAGCCAAGCATTTCCTTTTATCGTTTCTGCTGTACTAAGTTTAATTGTATGGTCCTTGCTATTATTCGTTAGAAATAGCTGGCCTGATGATGAAGAAGAAATTGATACGGTTACCCATTCATCCAGTTCATTCAAACGATTTATCCAAACAGGGAAAATTGCTTGGATTGCCCTACTCGCTCCATTTGGTTATGGCTTTTTAGAAGCAATTCTACATGGCATATTTCCGATTTATGGGTTAAGGATTGGTCATGAGGTAGATATGCTGTCATTAATTATTCCTTGCTTTGCTGCCGGTAGCCTAATTTCTCAATTACCATTAGGGATGCTAAGTGACCGTTATGGGAGACGAAACATATTATTATTTGTATTAACTGGTGGCTTATTCACATTCTTATGCGCAGCTTTTTATGACACATCAGTGGTTGCTTTATTCATCCTATTCACGCTAGCAGGTATGTTCGTAGGCTCTTTATTTTCACTCGGGATTTCCTATATGACGGATTTATTACCAAAAAGCCTACTGCCAGCTGGCAATATCATGTGCGGGGTTGCGTTTAGCTTTGGTAGTATTAGTGGTCCTTATTTAGGTGGCTTGTTTCTACAGCTGTTCCCTAACTTGTCGTTTTTCTATGTCATAGTATTTGTATTATCCATTATCTTACTAGCGTTAGTATTTAGAAAAGAGAATACTGAAATAGCGGAAGTAACAAAAGCGTAAGTGCCCGTTTGTACGATCTGCTCCCCCTCAAAGCGGGTGGTTCAATGTTGCCACAGTTTTAATTGAACATTCTTTCGGCCAGTAAAGCGGAAGGAATAGTACCTCCACTAGTCGTTGGGCGCTTTAGCTGGAAGAATAACAAAAGGAATCAGGACAATGCCTGATTCCTTTTTCTATATATACCTACTATATCGTTTTTCTAAACGATCTTGCATATAAGAAATTACTATACAGATTGGCCAATAAATTAAAGCAACCAAAATGTACATGGTCATAGAGTCAAATGTTCTTCCTGCAACAATTTGAGCTTTTTGAAAAAGCTCAGGAACTGTAATCATCGCTGCAAGTGATGTTGCTTTTACAATATCCATAAACACATTAGTAAGTGGTGGAACTGCGATTCTAGTTGCTTGAGGTAATATAATTTTTCTTAGTGTATACCAATATCCCATATTTAGGGCTCTTGCAGACTCCCACTGTCCTTTGTCAATACTGTTTAATGCAGAACGAATAATTTCCGCTATATAAGCAGCACTATTCAAACCAAATCCAAGAGTGGCTGCCACAACTGCAGTTAATTTAAGACCAATAGTTGGCAGTCCAAAATATAATAGAAATAAGAAAACCAACATAGGAGTTCCACGCATAAATGAGATATACACCCTCGCTGGCCAACGAAGAACAATCTGATCAGAACCCCGAGCCAACGCTAAGAATAAACCTAAAAATAAACCAATTCCCATTCCGATCACAGCTATTAGTAGTGTCATTGGTATCCCTTCTAATAGAAAAGGGATACTTTTCCAAGCTAATTCCGGATCAAATAGATATTGTAATTGAACGTCATCAAATTGAAATCCAAACATTTACTTACACCTAATTACTCAATGCCTTCAATTTCAATGATTTCTTCATCTGGTTCTTTAGAAACATCCAAACCACCAAAGAATTCTGCTGATAGTTCCGTAAGCGTTCCATCTTCTTTCATATCTGCAACTATTTCATTTATCTTTTCAAGTAATACAGTTGCCTCTTTCTTCATTACAACATTATTCGTAGTAGGATGCATCTTTAAATCTGGATGAAGTGTAATATTCAACTCTGGAAAAGCTGTTAATGCTAAACTTTGTAAATAATAATCATTGATGACTACATCTGTATTGCCATTAGCAACATCACGTAAGTATGCGTCATTTGTTACATTTCCATAAGTTTTAACTTCTGCACCATATTTTCTTGCTATTTCACTATATACTGTAGTTGCAGCTCCGCCAGCAACTTTACCTTCTAGGTCCTCTAAGGTTTCTATTCCAGAAAGGTCATCTGCACGTACAATCATAGTTACGTAAGAGTATTTTACTGGTTCGCTAAATGCAAACTTTTCTCTACTTTCCTCACGAGGTCCCGCTTGAATAATATCTACACGACCACTTTGCAAAGCAGAAAGCATTGCGTCATATGCCATTTCTTCAAACTTTATATCTACATCTAATCGATCTGCAATTTCTCTGAATACTTCAACGTTATAACCAGTTAGTTCATCTGAATCTTCTGGGTAGTACGACGCCGGAAACAGGGTTCCTGCAGTTCCAACAACAATTTCTCCTCTTTCCTGAATATCAGCCCATACTTTATCTTCGACTTCCTCATTTTCTGCCCCATCATTTTCTTCAGCAGTACCACAAGCTGCCAAAACTAACATTGATACAAGTAAACCTAAGAAGAGTATTAACTTCTTCATGATGAATCCCCCTTTTATTATTGTTATATAAATTTTCCATAATTAATTATAACAGTTTATATTTAATTATAAAACAATTTTATATCTGTATCTTTTTGAAAAATATAATAGTGATACAGATATAGTACAGTTTGCACGTGAAACCAAAACTTTATCTTGACATCGATAACAACCATGATAAAATTATAATACATACTAAATTATAATTATTATAAAAAGAAACATAAACATAGTAAAAACCTATTTTATATTTATGTATCATCCTTTTGTAAATGATTATTATTCTCAATTAAATTGGAGGTATTGAAAATGAGTTTAAATACAGGGGCACTAGAGTCTTACCATAAATCACCGATGCGTATTAGTAATATGTTTCGTCGCATACTTCCTCACATTGAGCTAATTGCCGCTCTGTTAAGCGGTCTTATTATCCTTGTAACCTGGCTCTTAGCTGAATCTATATCACAGCCTCTCTGGGTGATCTTACATGTATTAGCTTTCATCATAGGAGGTTATGCAAAAGCGAAGGAAGGTATTCAAGATACAATTACAAACAAAGAATTAAATGTGGAAATGCTTATGATTTTTGCTGCAATCGGCTCTGCAATCATCGGATACTGGACAGAGGGTGCCATCCTCATTTTTATTTTCGCCTTATCTGGAGCATTAGAAACCTACACCATGAATAAAAGTAATAAAGAAATTTCTTCCTTAATGGATCTACAACCTGAGGAAGCGCTGTTAATAGAAAATGGGCAAGAAAGAATTGTACCAGTTTCTGAGCTACAGATTAACGATATGATACAAGTACGTGCTGGTGAGCGTATACCAGCTGATGGAACGATTGTCCATGGAACAACAGCTATAGATGAAAGTGCCATTACCGGAGAATCCATTCCTATTAATAAACATGAGCAAAATGATGTATTAGCTGGGACGGTTGCCTTAGATGGAACAATTCAGGTTAAAATAACAAAGCCAGCAAATGAAACAATGTTCCAGAAGATAATAGAATTGGTGCAATCAGCACAAGAAGAAAAATCGCCTTCCCAATTATTTATCGAGCGATTTGAAGGTACGTATGTAAAGGTCGTTTTAATTGTAGTAACGATTATGATGTTTTTACCATATCTCATATTTGGATGGACATTGTCTGAAAGCATCTATAGAGCTATGATTCTACTTGTAGTAGCCTCTCCTTGTGCACTTGTTGCATCAATTATGCCTGCAACCTTATCTGCTATTTCTAATAGCGCAAGAAAAGGCGTTCTTTTTAAAGGTGGGTTGCACATTGAAAATTTAGGTCATGTAAATGCCATTGCCTTTGACAAAACCGGGACACTAACAAACGGAAAACTTACTGTAACGGATGCATTCTACGATGATCAAGTTAACCAAGATGAAATTCTAGCAACAGTCGGTGCTATTGAAAAACAATCAACTCACCCACTTGCTCAAGCATTAACTAATTTTAGTAGTACACAAATGAACACTATTCCAGTAACTGTAGATGATATGAAAACCATTGGCGGTAATGGGGTTCGTGCCAAAGTAAATAATCAAACATGGAGAATTGGCAAACCAGATTTTGTTGGAAAAGAAGAGGCTAACGTATTTTATAATGGAATACTAGAAACATTAGCTAGTCAAGGAAAAACGGTAGTGTTCGCTAAAAAAGGGGATAGAATTGTAGCTGTTTTCGGATTAAAGGATACGATTCGAAAAGATACAAAACAGGCTATAAAACTACTACGAGAAAATGGTGTCCACACCATCATGCTTACAGGTGATAATGAAATTACCGCTAAGGCTATTGCGGAGGAAGCTGGCATTGACGATTATATTGCAAACTGCCTCCCAGAAGAAAAGGTAGGACATATAAGAGAACTAAAGAATAATTTCAAAAATGTAGCAATGGTCGGCGATGGAATTAATGATGCACCTGCATTAGCAACTGCTAACTTAGGCGTTGCTATGGGCGAAGGAACGGATGTAGCACTTGAAACTGCTGATATGGTTTTAATGAAAAATAATCTAGATAAAATTACAAATGCTATCAATCTATCAAAACGAATGAATCGCATTGTAAAACAAAATATTTACTTTTCTTTAAGTGTGATTGTCATCTTAATACTATCGAACTTTTTCCAAGTCATTGATTTACCATTAGGTGTCATCGGTCATGAAGGAAGTACGATACTAGTTATTTTAAATGGACTAAGATTATTAAAATAGCCCCTCATCCAGGGGCTATTTTTCATGCTTATTTAATTTGTTTTTTCGAATTACAGCATTTAGTACTCCACCAATTATAATAATAACACCTGACATGTATAACCAGATCATTAATACAATAACAGCACCAAGACTCCCATACATCGCAGAATAATTTCCGAGATTTTCTACATAAAAAGAAAATACAAAGGAAACCAACTGCCAACTAATTGTTGCAAAAAGCGCACCCCATATAGCATTTCTAAAATATATTCGTTTATTTGGTGCTAGTTTATATAAGAAAAGAAATACGATGAAAAACACACTGGAAGAAATAACCCATCTAAGCATTTCCCAAAAGCTTAAAAAGTCCTCTGTAAGTCCAAATAGAGAGAATATATAATGCCCAATCATTCTTCCTAGAACCGGTAAAATAATGGCAATTACAATAACCATAACCATCCCAATAGTTAATATAATTGCAATGAGTCTAGAAATGATGAAAGATCTATTTTCCTCAACTTCATATGCTCGGTTAAATGCTCTCATAATCGCATTAACACCATTTGACGCTGCCCAAAGCGTACCAATCAACGTTAAAGATAATAAACCACCATTTTGAGAATTTGCTAATTGGTTAAGATTTGTATTTATTAGCTCCATCGTTTCGTCAGGTGCTACTGCTGCAACCATATTCATTAGGCTTTTTTCACTAAACGGTAAATAACCGATAAGCGTAATGAAAAATAATAAAAAAGGAAAAAGCGATAACAAGAAGAAATAGGCAAGTTGTGCAGCTAAACCAAAAACATCCGCTTCTATGATCCGTTTGTATAGCTGCTTTAAAAAGTCTACAACTTGCTTCATTTATGTTTCCTCACCTTCAACTATCTATTTTTATTCGATCCGTTTTTTCGTAACTTGATCTAATGTATTTTCTACTTGTTCTAATGCATTAACTGCATTTTCAACCTGATAGGTAAAAGTTTTATTGAACTGCTCGAAAACAACTCTTGCATTATGAACCGTTTCTGACGGATGCCTTAAGCAATAAGATGTCTGTGTTGTCATTGTTTTAAGCTTATCTTTTGTATAAATACGTGTATCTCTATCAAATAATGCAGTTAACCCGCCTACTGCTGCTCCTATTGCAATACTTGCTAATAATCTACGTCTACCCATTAACATTCCTCTCCTTTTATATGTTATGTTTGTTGCGAATATACATTAATAATTTCTTGCTGCCTTCTGAAACAAGCTGATACGTGTAATCAAAATTCCCAGTATAATATGGATCAGGTACATTTTTAGTTTCCGGTTCATCGACAAAATCCATTAACTTAGCAACGACGGTATCATTACCTATTTGAATCCGATTTAAATCTTCGATGTTTTGATCATCCATTGCAATCAGATAATCAAATTCTTCCCAATCACTTTCTTTTACTTGCCTAGCAGTAATACCTTGGTAATCAATCTTATTTTGATCCAATAATGCTCTAGTACCTTCATGTGGGACATTACCTACATGCCAATGACCTGTACCACCTGAATCTACTTCTATTTTGCCTTCCAAATTTTCTTTTATTACAAGATCTCGAAATACAGCCTCTGCCATTGGTGATCTACAAATATTGCCTAAACATATAAATAGAACTCGAATCATTGAATATTTACCACCTTTCCTTTTCATTATAATCAAAACGCGGATGATCTTTAAGTAAAATGGTGTTTTTTTCATGTCTTTCCCTATCTTACCAACTATGTGAAATTTCTTCTGATTTCGGAAAATCTTTAAAAAAGGCTTGACTTTTCATGTAATATTCGAAATATTTAATATAGTACAATTTAAAAGGGGGAAGAGTAATGAACGATATACTAGGAGCAATTAGCGATTTTGTCTGGGGACCTCCAACATTAATATTAATTGTTGGAACAGGTATTTACTTAACACTTCGTTTAGGCTTTTTGCAATTTAAGACGTTGCCCTACGCACTTAAATTAGCATTTAGCCCAAAACGACAAGACAAAAAATCAAAGGGGGACATCAGTCATTATCAAGCATTAAGTACGGCTATGGCCGCCACGATAGGAACCGGGAATATAGTTGGGGTAGCAACTGCAGTTGTTCTCGGTGGACCTGGTGCAGTATTTTGGATGTGGATTACCGCGTTCTTCGGTATGGCAACAAAATATGCCGAAGCATTATTAGCTGTTAAGTATCGTGTTGAAAACAGTAAAGGCGAGATGTCCGGGGGACCGATGTATTACCTGGAAAATGGCCTTAAGCAAAAATGGCTAGGAGTATTATTTGCTATATTTGGTGCCTGTGCAGCTTTTGGAATTGGAAATATGGTTCAATCTAATTCCGTATCAGATGCATTAAATAGCTCCTTTAATGTACCTACATGGGTGACTGGTCTTATGCTAACAGGATTAGCCGCATTAGTTATTCTTGGAGGAATTAAAAGTATCGGTAGGGTTACTGCATTTTTCGTTCCGATTATGGCTTTATTCTATGTTATTGGTGGATTAATCATTATAATTATGAACCTTGATCTCGTACCTGCTGCAGTTAGTTTAATCTTTACAGATGCATTTACTGCTAGCGCTCTTGGTGGAGGTATTTTAGGTACTGTAATTCGTTACGGGGTAGCACGTGGAGTATTCTCTAACGAAGCTGGTTTAGGTTCTGCACCGATTGCTGCAGCTGCTGCTAAAACTGACTATCCTGGACGACAAGCACTTGTATCAATGACACAGGTATTCATTGATACAATCATCGTATGTTCCATCACAGGTATTACTATTGTTATGGCAGACCTTGCTGGAAGTGGACTAGAAGGTGGGCCATTAACATCTGCTTCATTCGCTGCATTCTTAGGTGATGCTGGTGGCCATATTGTAACACTAGGAATTGTATTCTTTGCCTTTTCAACCATTGTTGGTTGGTCATACTACGGTGAAAAATGTTTCGCATACTTATTCAATGATAAGGCAATTCCAATCTATCGCGTAATTTTCGTTGCTGCTATTATGTTTGGTGCTGTCCAAACACTAGACGTAGTATGGGGAATATCAGACATTATGAACGCATTAATGGCAATCCCTAACTTAATTGGACTTTTAGGGTTGTCAGGTGTAGTTGTTTATGAAACAAACAAATTCCTCAAAGTAGCAAAAGAAGAAAAAGAACAGGAAAAAGCAAAAGCATCTTAACGTTAACAGTTTATAAAGAAGAAGCTTGGTTGATCAAGCTTCTTTTTTATGCTTGATTTTATTAACGGAGGAATGGGTGGCAACTTTGTTTAGCTGGCGGATCCTCTTCATCCTCTCTAGACTCTCTTTTTTGCTTTATAACGGAATGAGGATCCAACTTTGTTCAGCTGTTGGTTCCTCGTTCCGCTATTTCAACAACCTCTCCATATGAGCTGACTCCGGAATCTCGCCACATCACTCCAATAAATAACCTTTTCCTCGAAGTGCTTCGCATGCTTCATCCAATTGTTTTACGGTATCCGCTTCAATCGTGTGTAAATGAACTCCTTCCGTCAGCTTAGATAATAGAGACGCCTTTTTATTCTCTAATTCTTCTAAAAACGCATCCACATCTCTTCGATTCTTAAGCATTAATGAACCAGTCAGGTCACCATAGATTGGATGCTCTACCATTACATTTTTAACACTCACTCCATGATCGACTAAGGTGTACAATTCATCCGCTGTCTCCTCCGAGTTATGTGATACTACGATTATTCTCGATTCTTTTTGTGTACTGTTATTTTCTTTAAAGTAAACATATCCACGAGAGGTGGCAATGATTGGTTCTCCTTTAGCCTTTAGCAAGGAGATATCTTGTACAATCACTTGTCGGCTTACTTTTGTTTTTTCTGCCAATGATTTTCCTGTAATTGGTTCTCCGCTATCTTGAAGCCATTCTAATATTAAGCTTCTCCTTCTTTCCCCTAAAACCTTTGCACCGTCATCTTGCATCACAATCTCCCCTTTCCATATCAATTCATTCTAATATGTAAATATTTAAAATTACTGATTTCAATATTGTGAATTACTTTTAATTATAGCGAAACTTCTTCAGGTACGCATTACCTTAACAAGGAAATGTATAAGATTCCAGAATTCATACAACTTAAAAAAGCATTGCTTTTTTTGAGCACGTATGTAAATATAGGTGTAAAGACACTTGTAAAGTGAAAACTTTTAATCAAACGTTTGTTTAAAAACTATACAACAAAGGGGGAATTTCATGATGAAAAGTAAATCTAAGCTATTTTGGGGAGCTCTTATTGTCTTACTAATTGTATTGGCTTATATTCTTCCTTACACCGTTCTTTCAAAAGTCAATGATTGGTATGGAAGTTTTCTTTTATGGGGAATCATAGGCGTACTTATTATTATTGCTAACTATATGGTAACAAGGGATTGGGGGAAATAATTTGAATACAAGTCTAGTAGTCTGGGGAATTATTATATATATTATAATAGCAACAGTTATTGCTTTATTATCGCGTCGTGGTGACCGCACTGGGATGGCTGGATATTATCTTGGTGGACGTAAATTAAACGGTATGCTTTCTGCACTTAGCTACAGTGCCACAACTTACAGTGCATTTATGATGGTTGGACTTGCCGGTTTAACCTATCAAGGTGGTGTTGGTGCACTAGGTTTTGAAATTGTTTATTTTGCAGGTGTCTCTCTTATTGCATTATTTGGTCCTCGTTTTTGGTTAGTTGGGAAGAAGTTTGGTTATGTTACACCTTCTGAAATGGTTGGTGATCGCTTTGAAAGTAAAACTGCTGCGTCAGCGATTGCTTTAGTAAGTTGTCTATTTCTGATTCCTTACTCAGCAGTGCAGCTAGCTGGGGTTGGGTATCTCTTACAAGGAATTACGAATAACGCCATTCCGTTTACAACAGGCGTAATCATTGCTACGGTTTTAGCAATCTTCTTTTCTTATGCAGCAGGAATACGATCTGTTGTTTGGACGGATGCACTACAAGCTATTTTTATGATAATTACATCAACAATTGTCGTGTTATTAGTAATTAATGGGCTAGGTGGCTTCGGACAATTCTTTGATAACTTAAAAACGAGTCATCCAGAGTCATTAAGTGTACCTGGAAACGGCTATTTTAGCTTTTTAACATTTTTGGGCTTGACGTTACCATGGTTCTTCTTTAGTTTATCTAACCCACAGGTGAGTCAGCGAATGTTTATGCCTAATTCGTTAAAAGGATTAAGACAGATGCTTATTGGCTTTTTAGTCTTCGGTTTTATCTATACATTCGTTTCCGTATTATGGGGTTTTTCTGCACTACAAATGTTTCCTAATCTTGAAACTGCAGACCTTGCTACACCGAAGCTTTTATCATCTGATCTAGTACCACCTGTACTAGGCGTTATTGTGATGATCGGTATTATGGCTGCTGCTATTTCGACAATTGATTCCATTATGCTTACATTATCCTCTATGTTTGCAAGAGATGTTTATGGAAATATGAAGAATCGTCCAAATGATGAAAAACAATTAAAGATCGGTAAAATTGTTATTCCGATTATCGCCATTTTAGCTTACGGATTTGCGGAACTAGAATTAAACCTAATCGCAGTACTTTCTGTTGCTGCATCCTCTGGTTTAATTGTTTCTGTTCCTTCTTTCTTCGGTACATTCTTTTGGAAAAAAGGAACTGCTGCCGGGGTTATCTCAAGTGTAACCATTGGAGCGATTGTCGTATTGTTACTGGAATTTACTGGTACGAAGCCTCTTGGTTTAGGTTCTGGTATTTGGGGATTAATGATCTCAACCATCTTATTTATCGGAGTTAGTTTAGCAACAAAAGCACCTAAACAAAAAGCTGAAACCTTTATAAATATTACAAAAACAGCTAAAAACGATTAGCATTATATTTTCTGCATCACAATCGAAAAGCCTCTTGATTCAAAGAGGCTTTTCTTTATGGAACTAAGCTAATGGTGCTATACACGTTTCATCGTTATTCTTTGCTGCATTTACATATGGAGCAACATTATAAGCAGATAAATCTTCTTCCTCAACTGTTTGTAAAAACTGATAGGCTTCCGTTGGGTCTAATTGATTCGGTGTTAACCAATCATCCTCCTTGGATTTTGGTAGAATAATTGGCATGCGGTGATGAATTTCTTGCATAAATGAATTAGCTTCCTTTGTTAAAATCGTACAAGTAAATAAATCCCCTTCTCCTTGGGACCATTTATCCCATAGACCTGCAAAGGCAAATAGCTTTCGATCTTTTAATTGAATTCGCTTCGGATGCTTCTCCTTGCCCTCACGCTTCCATTCGTAAAAGCTATCCGCAATAACTAAACAACGTTTTCGTGACATTAACCTTTTAAAGCTAGGCTTTTCATGTGCCGTTTCGCTACGAGCATTAATCATTTTATATCCAATTTTTTCGTCATTTGCCCAAGAAGGTACAAGCCCCCATCGTAAGTATCCAGCACGTTTTCCTTTCCCATCGTGGATTACCGCTAACACTTTTTGACCTGGAGCAATATTATAACTTTGATGATATCCTTCAATAGGTTGATTAATGTCAAACTCTTGCAGTATCTCTAATTCGTCAGCAAGTAATGTATACCGTCCACACATAAACATTCCCCCTAATACGACTATGATACTAGAATATACTTAAATCCCATTGAGATGCAATATGCCGAAGCAGTCTTATACCAGCAATACTATTCCCCTTGTCATCTAATGCTGGGCCAAACACCCCAATTCCACAGCCATCTACAAATGGAAGCTCTTCATCACGCACTCGCGGAGGTGCAACAGCAATGATGCCACCAGATACTCCACTTTTAGCTGGTACTCCAACATAGGTAGCAAATTTTCCAGATGCATCATACATTCCACACGTTAGCATCAGCGCCTTAGCGATTCTAGCCACCCGTCGTGGAATGATTTCCTGCTGATTACTAGGGTCTTCACCATCATTAGCTAGAACCAACCCAATTCGTGCAAGGTCATCAACTGTTACTTCAATAGAGCATTGTTTAAAATACGTTTCTAACGTAATATTTAGATCGGATTCTAAAAATCCAGTTTCTAATAAGTAATATCCTATTGCTCGGTTTCTCATGGATGAATCTCGTTCTGACTCATAAACGTCCACATTTAATTGAGGACGATAGCCAAGTATTTCTTCTAATAACTTAAACATTGGCTCCATCTTTTGATCTGAGGTTTTACCTGGTAGCATAGATGTCACACTAATTGCGCCCGCATTCACGAATGGGTTAAATGGCTTTTGAACCTTTCTCATTTCCAAATGCATGATGGAGTTAAATGCTTCTCCAGTTGGCTCCACATCGACTCGATCCAGCATATATCCAACTCCACGTTCCATACAAGCTACGATAAAGCTAATTACTTTAGAGATACTTTGAATTGTAAAAGGAATATCAACATCACCAGCTCGAAGCTTCATTCCATTAGCTCCATAAATTGAAATACCTAGATGATTTGGATTCGCTTCCTTTAGCAATGGAATATAGGAAGCTACTTCTCCTTCATCCGTATGCTTACGATAAAAGGAAACCCAATCTTCTACGTAGTTTTGCAGCCATTCTTGATTTTGCTGTGTATTCCAATTAGCCATTCCCTGTACCATATATATCACTCCAGTGTGTAATCCTAAAATCTATATTAATTATCATGTCCATCTATGCAGAATTCACAAAAGAAAAACAAAAGTTACTACCATACTATGGGATAGTAACTTTTCTTATTTCTTTGCTATTAGCTAATCTCTATCATTTCTACCTTCATTGATTCTTCTTGTTCTAATCCTAATGATTTTTCTATCGTCCGTTGAATCAAGGAGGCAAGTTCACCACTTTTTAGGTCTTTATAATCATCCGGGTAGATCGGATCATTAATAGTCATCTTGATTTCAGAAGCTTGTATTCGTCCATTTCCCTCTTCTAGCATTTTATATGTTCCATCAATAGAAACCGGAATGATTGGAACATTCGCTTTTGTTGCTAGTCGTAAACTACCTGATTTAAACTCATTTAGTATACTTCCCCTACTTCTTGTACCTTCAGGAAAAATAACAAGGGAATGACCTGCTTTTAAATTTTCTATTCCTTGATTAATTGCTTTCATCGATTGTCTACGATCATTACGATCTATAAATACACAATATAATAATTCCATCCATTTACGAATAATAGGAAGCTTATTTATTTCTTTTTTTGCGACAAATCCAACCGGTTTTCCTAAATGACCTAAAAAAGCTAGAATATCAAATAAGCCCTGATGGTTCGCTACATATAATACAGGTTCATCTAATAGTTTCTCTTTTCCATTCACGTGAACAGTTGTACCTGTTCGTTTAATCACCTTTTGTGACACTTTACTTGGAATGTGAAAAATCTCTTCATTATATAAATGATTATTTGGTAGTTTAAACTGTCTTTTAGCCTTTTGTAGTGGAACTAAACTGCCAATGACTAAAGTAGCAGCATATAGATAAATAAAGATAGTAAATAACATGTTGCTCCCCCCATATCTATCAACCATATTATACCTTCTACCCTAAGAACCACAAAATGGTTTGACGTTTTTTTAGTAATTTTTACTTTTTAGGATAAACTATTAGATAACATAAAAAGATAACCTTACCCTGTCTAGATAGAATGTTACAAATATAACCAAATTGTAATTGAAATGTCACTTGTCAACGACGGAGATTTGCTCTATTTTATATAGTAGCATGTTTTTTAAAATTGCTTCCAAGAAAAGATAGTTTGAAGTAGAAAAATTTCATAAGTCGTAGGATAATTATCCTACTGAACAAATTACCACCCCCAGAAATACTAGAAATAAATAGAACTATATAGTGAAAATAGTCATCATTGGAGGAACTTATTATGTTTTCTAATGCAGAAATAGGAATTGATCTAGGAACTGCAAATATTCTTATATATGCTAAAAATAAAGGAATTGTACTTAACGAGCCAGCTGTAGTGGCAATCGATATTAATACAAAGCAAGTAGTAGCCGTAGGTACTGAAGCAAAAGAAATGGTAGGTAAAACACCACGCAATATCGTCCCTATCCGTCCATTAAAAGACGGGGTGATTGCTGATTATGATGTAACAGCACAGATGCTTAAAGAGTTTTTGAAAAAAGTAAGCAAAAAAATGGGGATGTCGATGCGTAAGCCAACGGTTGTTGTGTGCACCCCGACTGGCAGTACAACTGTCGAGCGCAGAGCAATCCATAACGCCGTGACAAGCTATGGAGCTAAAAATGTCCACTTAATCGAAGAACCAGTTGCAGCTGCAATTGGTGCTGATTTACCAGTAGACGAGCCGATTGCTAATGTTATTGTAGATATCGGTGGTGGTACCTCAGAAATTGGTATTATCTCATTAGGTGGAGTTGTTTCATCAAGCTCTGTACGTGTTGGTGGGGATAAAATGGATGATGAAGTCATTCAATATATCCGTAAGAAATACAATATTCTAATTGGTGAACGTACCGCAGAGAATATTAAAATGGAATTAGGTTATGCACATCCTAACCATAAAGAAGAGACAATGGATGTTCGTGGGCGTGATATGGTTACAGGTCTGCCGAAAACTGTTGCGATCTCTTCAAAAGAAATATATGAGGCAATTAATGAATCTTTAGAACAAATACTACAAGCAATTCGCATAACCTTAGAGAATTGTCCACCAGAATTAAGTGGTGATATCGTTGATCACGGTGTTGTTATTACAGGTGGCGGATCTCTACTAAAAGGAATGAAAGAATGGCTATCTAATGAATTAGTAGTACCTGTACATTTAGCTCCAAATCCTTTGGAATCAGTTGCTATAGGTACAGGAAAAGCAATAAAAATGATATCGAAGCTAGAAAAAGCTGTAAAATAGTAATGAGAGGGAATATTGTTATTCCCTCTCATTTTTTCACTACATAACCGCTATATGAATCTCTATTTCTCCGTTTGGGTAATACTTTTCCAAATCGTAGGTGTAAGCTCTCTTTAATGTCCCCTTTTCTTCTAGTTGCCATATCTCTTTCCACGTATTCATCACACCGTGCTCATTTGATGTGTCTACTGAAAAAGTTTCATACTTACTATTTGGCGGAATTTCTATTAAGTGTTTTCCACTACTACTTTCAATGGCCACGCTGAGTGTATAATCCCCTTTATAATTACTCTCGTAATCAGAATACACACCATAAATCGTATCAGTATGATTTTCCAACTTGCTTGATGCCTCTTTCCACATACCTGTAATTTTCTTAATGACTAATTCATCCGTAAAATTGTTTGTTCTAACACTGTTAATAACGGATAGATTCAATTACCTTCATCCTTTCATTTATAAAATTTTTATAACCTATGCGTTCATGATTATTATATTTTATCATAAAATTCAGATTAAGTTATCCTGAAACTCATTTACAATTAGATACTTGAAATCGTTTACAAACTTTTCAGAATCCGTTACACTATTAGTAATGAGTCATGACTAAGTGTTTCTGCACTAATTCTCATGACCTTCCAATCGAATGAAATACACTGCCTAACTTGTTACAGTCCTACTCCAGGTCTGACCCAACAAGTATCAAGCCAGTTCATCTTGACTTACAGCTACCTGTGGTCTATTTGAACTGGCTTTTTTAGTATGACATGAATCAATTAGAAAGGAGTGAACATGTGGCTAGTGCATTAGAAAACATTCGCGTGCTTGATTTATCCCGAGTCCTTGCTGGTCCTTACTGTACGATGATTTTAGGTGATTTAGGTGCAGAAGTCATCAAGGTTGAAGCACCAGGTGGTAGCGACGAAACGAGAAAATGGGGACCACCTTTTCAGAATGATGTCAGTGCCTATTATCTATGTGCAAACCGAAATAAGAAAAGCATAACCGTTGACCTAAAAACAAAGGAAGGCATTGAAACGATTAAAGATCTAGTTGCTGAGAGTGATGTTCTCATTCATAATTTTAAAACTGGTACGATGGAACGTTTTGGCTTGGATTATGACACGCTTACAGCAATAAATCCTAAGCTTGTCTTTTGCTCCATTACAGGATTTGGGGAGACTGGGCCCTATAAAGACATGCCAGGTTATGACTTTATTATCCAAGCAATGAGCGGTCTAATGAGTATTACTGGTGATGAAGATTCTGGTCCACAAAAGCTAGGAGTCGCTATTACCGACATCCTCACTGGCCTTTATGCATGTATTGGTATTCAAGGAGCATTATTGGAAAGAAACCAATCTGGAAAAGGACAAAAGCTAGATATTTCTCTCTATGATTCAGCAGTTAGTGCACTCGTAAATATTGGTAGTAATTATTTAATGTCTGGAAACACCCCTGCTCGATTGGGGAATCACCATGCCAATATTGTACCGTATCAAACATTCCAAACGTTGGATGGAGAAATGGTAGTTGCAGTAGGAAATGACAAACAATTTAAAGCTTTATGTATGATTCTTGGAAAACCAAAATATAGTGATGATGATCGGTTTAAAACAAACCCAGATCGAGTAGCAAATCGTGATGTATTAGTGCCATTACTTCAAGAGGTTTTTCTAACCAAACCTACCTCCTATTGGCAGGAAAAATGTACAGATAATAATATCCCATGTGGACCAATTCAAAACCTTGAAGAAGTTGCCAATGACCCACAGCTAAATTTTAGGAATATGTTTATTGATATGGAACACCCGACAGCTGGAATGATCAAGATGATTGGGAGTCCTTTAAAGCTATCCCGCACACCGGTGACGGTTAAACATCACCCCCCTGACCCAGGTGAGCATAACCATGAAATTTTTACCAAATCTAAGCATTAAAAATTAGGAGCTGAGTATGTATGGATTTTCATTTTTCAGAAGAACAAACCATGTTAAGAAGTACCGTTAGAAGTTTTGTAGATAAGGAAATTATGCCTCATATTGCAGAATGGGATCGTCAAGGAAAATTCGATCCAGCTATTATCCCTAAGCTAGCTAACTTAGGCTTAATGGGCGTATGTATCCCCGAACAATATGGTGGCAGTGGAATGGATTATAACTCACTAGCTATTGTTTGCGAAGAACTAGAAAGAGGAGATACTGCATTCCGAACAGCAGTGTCTGTTCATACCGGACTAAATAGCATGACACTGCTTCAATGGGGGACAGAGGATCAGAAGCAAACGTATTTAGTCCCACAAGCGAAAGGCGAAAAAATTGGTGCATTCGGACTTACAGAGCCAGGAGCTGGTTCCGATGTAGCTGCGATCCAATCGACTGCTGTGAAAGAAGGAGATTATTATATTTTAAATGGACAAAAAACATGGATATCCCTATGTGACACAGCAGATCATTTTATTGTTTTTGCTTATACTGATAAATCGAAGAAACATCATGGAATATCAGCATTTATTGTAGAACGTACATGGGAAGGTTTTTCCTCTAAAGCAATTAAAGGAAAACATGGTATTCGTTCCGGTAATACTGGAGAAATATTTTTTGAAGATGTAAAGGTTCCAGCAGAAAATCTCCTAGGTGAAGAGGGAGAAGGATTTAAAATTGCGATGTCAGCATTAGATAATGGGCGGTTCACCGTTGCTGCTGGTGCTGTTGGACAGATTATGGCTTGCTTAGAAGCTAGTGTTAATTACTGCCATGAACGGGAGACATTTGGTAAACCGATTGGTAAACATCAGCTTGTTCAACAAATGATTGCCAAAATGGAAGCAGGATTACAGATGAGCCGACTACTTGTCTATCGTGCAGGAGAATTAAAAAATGAAGGAAAACGAAATACAAGAGAAACCTCTCTTGCTAAATGGCAGGCGTGTGATTTTGCTAATAAAGCAGCTGATGACGCGATGCAAATTCATGGTGCATATGGTTATTCAGATGAATACCCAGTGGAGCGTTATTTACGTAATTCTAAAGCTCCTGTAATCTATGAAGGAACACGTGAAATTCACACGATTATGCAAGCGGAATATGTATTAGGCTACCGACAGGATAAACCGTTAAATAAAATGCTCCCTGCTTGGAATTCAGAGGAGAAAGAAACCGTTAAATAGTACCTCTTGAAAGCACCTACCAATTGATAGAAGAAGGTAGGTGCGCTATGCTTATTAGTAAGAAAAAGTCGTGTGAAATTATGTATATCTCACTCTACGACTTAATTAGGATAAGAAAGCATATTTTCTTATCTACTAAAAAAGAGGAGGTTTTAGGCAATGATTCAAACGTTAACGAAAAGTATTTACATTAACGGCGAATGGAGAGAAGTTG
This sequence comes from Ornithinibacillus caprae, assembly GCF_009728145.1. Classification (GTDB taxonomy): domain Bacteria; phylum Bacillota; class Bacilli; order Bacillales; family Amphibacillaceae; genus Ornithinibacillus; species Ornithinibacillus caprae. Next base: position 54,719 of record NZ_WOCA01000005.1, read on the forward strand.
ATCAGAACCAAACACAAGTCATTTACAATCCTGCTACACTCGAGCCTATTACAGAAGTAGCATATGGAGGTGCAACGGAAACGAAAGAGGCGATCGAAGCCGCTTCAAATGCATTTCCTACCTGGAGTGAAATGACTGGAAGACAGCGTTCTCGTGTGCTATACAAAGCTTCTGAGCTAATGAGAAAAGATGCTAACCGATTAGGTGAAATCCTAACAAGCGAACAAGGAAAACCACTTAAAGAAGCAATTGGTGAAGTAAAGGGTGCTGCAGGATTTTTACTATGGTATGCAGAAGAAGCAAGTCGCGGCTATGGTGAATGGATTCCCTCTTCCATCAAATCGAAACGAATGCTCGTCATTCCTAAACCAGTTGGTGTAGTCGGTGCTATTACGCCTTGGAACTTTCCATCTTCCATGATTACACGTAAATTAGGTCCCGCATTAGCTGCCGGGTGTACCGTTGTATTAAAACCATCACCAGAGACCCCTCTATCCGCAATAGAGATTGTAAAAATCTTTGAACAAGCTGGTATGCCTGCCGGAGTTGTCAATCTAGTAACTGGAGACGCTCAGGAAATAGGTAAAGAAATGCTAACAAATAAGGAAGTAAAAGCTATTACCTTTACCGGTTCAACGGAAGTTGGCAAATACTTAATGCGTGAGAGTGCAGATCATGTAAAGAAGGTTGCGCTTGAATTAGGTGGTCATGCACCAATTATTGCTTTTGAGGATGCTGATATTGATAAAGCTACCACACTAGCACTAGGAAGTAAGTTTAGAAATAATGGGCAGACCTGTATCTGTGCAAACCGATTATATGTGCATGAATCAATAGCTGAAGAATTTACGAATACACTTAAAGAAAAAGTACAGCAGCTTAAAATCGGCTCTGGTTTAGAAGAGGATACCGATCTTGGGCCGCTAATTAGTGATAAAGCAACAGAAAAAGTGCAAGCCCATTTAGATGATGCCATTCAAAAGGGGGCAAATATCGTGTGTGGCGGAAATAAATGGGATGGCGACCTAAAGGGTTACTTCTATCCACCAACCGTTATTTCCAATGTTACCGATGACATGGTTGTCATGCGAGAAGAAACTTTTGGACCGTTATTCCCAATCCAAACCTTCTCCGATGAAGCTAGTGTCATTGAAAAAGCAAATAATACAGATTATGGGTTAGCTGCATATATATTTACTGAGAATACATCTCGTACATTACGAGTAGCAGAAAAGCTTGATTACGGAATTGTCGGAGTCAATGATGTATTCCCTGCCGTACCAGAAGCACCATTTGGTGGAATCAAACAATCTGGTAATGGAAAAGAAGGTGGCCATCATGGTATGGATGAGTTTTTAGAAAGAAAGTTTATTTCTATCGGAATCGACTCGTAAATTTAAGACTTGGATGACTCTTTGTATCGTCCTATGCAATTTAATAGTAGGGACTATATTAGAATCCTTAGCTTTTACCGGCCTTTACAGTAGAAATAAAAAGGGTAGATGTTAGCAGGAACACCCCCTGTTCATCTACCCTTTTTTATATTTAGAAGGACTTCTGATCGCTGTCCAGCTCGCATTTTGCCCTTGAGATATCTTATCATGGACGTTTCACGGCTAAGAAGCTCTCATATTGTCTTTCAAAAACTATTAAGTACTTTACGGAGACAAAACTCATCTGTACTTCTTTATAAACTATTATTATCCATATACGCTTCATATTGTTTATACAAATCTCTTAAAGCTGAAGCCAAAGCATTTCCTGCCTTACCCAAATAATGCTTTCTCACTTCTTCAACAGGCTCTTCAATTCCCTCCTGTAAGCTGTAGCCCCTTAATAGTTGTTGGACAAACTCCCGTCCATGTACAGTAGCTAACGTACACCCAGCTGTCACGATAACCCCGTATTTTTTATCAATTTCAGCAGTAATCGTCAATGTATCATAAATATTTTTGGCAGCCATTCCAGATGGAAGCCTTGCATGTCCAGCTATAAAAACGGTCTTCACCAAACTCATTCCTTTCTAAGTTGACTTCGATATCCTAATTTATTGGATATATCCATTGCTGTTTGCAATGTCTTCTCTTTGATTAATTCTAAGTTTTCACCGATAAAATAACTAGATAATCCACTAACGGTTAATGCAGCTATTACTTGATTACGATGATCATAGATTGGATAGGAAATCCCTGTTGTATCCGTATCCTGTTCTCCAATACTAAATGCATAGCCTCTTTCCCGAATCAACATTAATTCCTGAGCTAATCTTTCATTATTGGTTTTAGTTACTATAGCTTCTTGTTCATCTTCTGGTAAATAGGCTAGTAAAAGCTTGGGACCTGACCCAATATATAATGGGGAGCTTTTCCCTATTCTCGTATAAAGTCTCAATGCTTTGTTACTTTCCACCTTCTCAATATATGTAGCCTCATGTTGATTTACGATCACAAGATGAACGGCTTCATTGATTTGCTCTGCCAGGCTCTCCATAAATGGTAAAGCTGTTTTTCTTACTTCTAATTGATCCGCAACAAGTTGTCCTAATTCTAATAGTTTTAGCCCTAAGCGATAGCGACTATCATGCTCCGAGTTTTTTAGTTTATGAACATATCCCATTGCTTCTAATGAACTTAATAATCGGTATGCAGTTGGTTTAGGCAGATTAGCTTTGATAGCAATTTCTTTTAATGTTAGCTCATCTACATCCTCCGTAAATAATTCAAGCATATTTAATGCCTTGACCACACTTTGATTCATACCCCATTTCCCCTTGTAAGGAAAATGTCCCTCTACTAGAGTAGAGGGATTTTCCATTAAATATTCACATGCGACTTTTCTAGTTTTTCTGTTTCTTTGATATGAACATTCCGTTTTGCCATCTCATCCATATACAATTTACCAGGAACGATCTTTTCTGGTGGATATACCCCAGGTTTATCAATCTCCCTACTTGCAATCATTTGTGCTACTACAGAGATTGTATTTGCTGTTGCTCTTGCCATTGCAGTAACGTTGGTTGAACGATCTTTATAGGTTGTCATTTCATATTCATACGTTACTTGTTCCCCATTTTTAATTCCTGAAACAATAACCCGGAGAAGAACAGCATCATCTTTGTCACCTAGGTCAACAATTGGTTCCAACACTTTTAATAATACATCTCGAGGATTTACCTTTTGTCCCTTCACATCAACCTGATAATCCATCCGAGTTAAATTTAAATCCACGAGCAGTTTAAATTTCTCCGCATGTCCTGGGTAACGAATTGTTTTATATTCCAATGTATTCACATTTGGAAATGATAGCGGTAATGTTGATGTTCCCCCAGATGTATGAAATGCCTCTAACGGTCCAAATTTTTCAAAATGTACCCGCTCTACTTCAGATAAAGAAGGTACTTCCTGTTTAATTCCATTCCGAATGATTAACGAAGGGTCTGTATAGTGATCAAATACTCCTTCCATGGAGAATACATGATTATATTCCAATGGTGGTTCCGGACGAACAGGAATACCTCCAACGTAAAGTTTGATAGATTCAAGTTGATCAAGTTTACTAGCTCCATAGCCTGACAAAATATTGATCATTCCTGGTGCTACTCCAAGATCTGGAATTAACGTCACATTAGCAGCTTCCGCTTCCTCCTTTAAGGCCAATACCTTATCTGTCATATGTCCAATATGTCCACCAAGATCAACCGAGTTAACTCCTACTTCAATAGCGGTTTTTGCAACCACTTCATTGAATGAGTAGAATAAGGCATTGATGATTACATCAAATTGTCTCATGTAATTTGCCAGCTCTTGTTCATCACTTGCATCCACTTGATATGCAGTTAGTTTTGAAGAATTTAACCCATCACACACTTGCCTAGCTCGCTCTAGGTCTATATCCGCTAGCCCTACTGCTTCAACACCATCACTAGCAACTAAATCACGTGCCGCTTCCTTTCCCATTAAGCCAGATCCTAGTACACCTATTTTCATAACACTCACTCCTTTTCAAGTCATATGAACTATTCCACATCAATTTGTGCGCGCTGAAGCTTTCCACTAAAATCTACGTACACAGCTTTCCACTCTGTAAATACATCTAATGCTTGAACCCCAGAATCGCGGTGACCATTACCTGTACCTTTTGCTCCACCAAATGGCAAATGAATTTCCGCCCCTGTTGTTCCAGCATTGACATACACAATTCCTGTATCAAGATCACGCTGTGCTTTAAACACACGATTAACATCCTGTGTAAAGATAGAGCTTGATAATCCATACGTGACACCATTGTTCACTTCAATTGCCTCTTCAAAGCTTTTTACTGGGATCAACGATACAACCGGACCAAAAATTTCCTCTTGAGCAATCCGCATATCCGCTGTTGCATCTGTAAACAATGTCGGTGCAAAATAATGTCCTTTTCCTAAATCGCCCTCTGTTAACTCATAGCCTCCAGCTAATAGCTTAGCACCTTCGTTCTTTCCAATTTCAATATAATTTTTAATTTTATCTAAGCCCGCTTTATTAATAATTGGACCAACTTTGATCGATTCATCTAACCCGTTACCTATCGTCAGCTTTTCCATTTCCACTAATAAGCGTTCTTCTAATCTCTCTTTGACATCTTCATGTACAATCACACGACTGCATGCCGTACAACGCTGTCCACTTGTGCCAAATGCACTCCATAAAATCCCTTCTACAGCAAGATCTAAATCAGCATCATCCATAACAATAACTGCATTCTTTCCTCCCATTTCCAGAGAGACCTTCTTTAACTGGCGACCACATTCTCCAGCTATATTACGTCCGGTTTCATTGGAACCCGTAAACGAAATAACACGAATATCATCATGGTGGACCATAGCATCACCAACCGTAGATCCAGATCCGAATACTACATTTAGAACACCTTTTGGTAAACCAGCTTCTTCAAAAATCTTCGCTAACTCATATGCCATAATCGGTGTTTCTGTTGCAGGTTTCCAAATCACTGCATTACCCGCAACAATTGCAGGGAATGACTTCCAAGTTGCTATCGCAATTGGGAAGTTCCATGGTGTGATAATACCAACAACACCGATTGGTGCACGAACACTCATAGCAAATTTATCCTTTAATTCGGCTGGTGTTGTTTGACCGAATAATCTTCTTCCTTCTCCTGCCATATAAAATGCCATATCAATTCCTTCTTGTACTTCCCCGCGGGCTTCCTCAATTACCTTCCCATTTTCCATTGTTAATAGCTGGGATAATCTTTCCTTACGCTCTTTCATTAAGTTTCCTACACGATAAAGTACCTCTGCTCGTTGCGGTGCTGGAACTAAAGCCCACTCCTTTTGCGCTGCCTTTGCTGCCTTAACAGCTTGATTAACAGCTTCACCATCTGATAATGGAACATCCACTACGGTCTCTCCTGTAGCCGGATTAATAACCGGAGTAGTTTTTTCTACCTCTACCCATTCTCCATTTAAAAAGTTTGCTAACTTTTTTGTCTTAAGTGATACATCTGTCATGCTAAATCCCTCCTAAAATTAGTGAATGATTATGTTATCGATTACGAAGTTGTGTAATCGTTGATGATACAGAAATTTGCTCCTTATCTGTCCGTATTTCAATTACAGTTGGCTTCTGTGACATTAACGCTTGATCTAGTGCTGATTCAAATTGACTTAGCGAATCAACTTGGTATCCCACTGCGCCAATGCTTACCGCTAGGTCGACAAATGAAACAGTACCCAAATCAGTTGCCATTACTCTTTTTGGATAATGAATTTCCTGATGCATTCGAATGGTTCCATACATATTATTGTTAAATACAAGCGCAATAATTGGAATCGATTCACGAACTGCTGTTTCTAGCTCCTGAACCGTCATCATAAAGCCACCATCACCAGATAGGGAAACAACTATTTTCGATGGATAAGCAAGCTTTGCTCCTAATGCAGCTGGCATGCCATATCCCATTGCACCAGATGTTGGTCCAACGTATGTATGTTTTTCTGTAAATGGATAAAAAGCATGTAACCATCCAGCAAAGTTACCCGCATCATTGGTTAAAAGTGATTCCTTTGGTAGTTTATTAGCTAGCATATGGATAATATGCTTATTAATCACATCATCTTCACTAGGGGGTATATCACTCACTTCTCTATACGTAGCGTTACATTTCCCTGCCCAAACCGACCAGGAAGGCATTACTTTTATGCGCTGAAGCATTTCTAACGCTTCATATAAGTCTGATATGATCCCTAGACAAGGTGGATACACCTTTCCAATTATGTCATGCTCGATATCTATGTGAATGAGCTTTTGATCATTGTTTATTAAAGTATAATCCTGAGTAGTTACTTCTGAAAGTCTCGTTCCCAGTGCCAAAATAACATCTGCATCTTGAACCAGTTGAAGAATCTTCTTACTCGTCCCCAGCCCAAGATGACCTGCATACATGGGATGATTATTCGGAAACACGTCATGACGACGAAATGCTGTCATAACTGGAATGGTGAATCTTTCGGCAAAGCCTACCAAAAGCTCCTCAGCTTTAGCTAACTTTATTCCTCCCCCTGCAATGATGAGAGGTGATGTTGCATTTGCGAGTAATTGTTTAACCTGGTTTGTTTCGGTTTCAGAAGGTGCTGGCTTCGGCCGTTGGATTACTGGTCCAAAAGACATCTCTCGTTCAACTGGTAAAATGTCTTCTGGTAAAGAAACGATTACAGGTCCAGGTCTACCAGATTTTGCAATTCGAAAGGCACGTTGAACAATTTCCGGTATTCTTTCTGGATCCTTTACTTCCACTGCCCATTTAGAAATAGGTTTGAAAAATTGATCCAAATCGACCTCTTGAAACCCTTCTCTTCCCCGAAACTTACTATGCACCTGCCCTAGAAACACAACCATCGGAGTAGAATCCTGATAAGCAGTATGTACCCCAATAGATAAATTGGTAGCACCTACTCCTCTTGTCGCCAGTACAACCCCTGGCTTTAATGCCGCTTTCGCATAACCCTCCGCCATAAAAGCAGCTCCACCTTCATGTCTTGTAGAAATTACTCGGATTGTAGGTTCATCATATAATGCATCTAAAACTGGTAAATAGCTTTCACCAGGTACACAAAATACTTGATTAATAGTTTCTCTTTTCATGCATTCAACAATCGCTTGAGCAGCAGTCATATTCATTTTCTCTTGAGCGCTATGGTGTGCACACATATCATTTTCATCTCCTACAAATCTAACTTTTTCAAACGATCAATCACTTCATCTATACGTCCAATAGGTACAGATAATGCAATGCGGACATATCCTTCTCCGGAAGGTCCAAATGCTGTCCCAGGTGTTACAATTACACCCGCTTTCTCCAGTAACATGTTTGAAAATTCTATAGATGTGTGGTTAGCAGGCGTTTTTGCCCATAGAAAGATGGTCCCTTTTGGCTTTTGTACTTCCATGCCAATTTCATGTAATGCTCCGTATAGCTTTTCCATGCGTTCTTGAAATACAGCATTATTTTCTTTTACCACAGATAAATCACTTTTAAGTGCAGTTGCTGCAGCCTTTTGGATCGGGATAAACTGACAGGTATCCATATTGCTTTTTAATGTAGCAATTGCTTTAATAATCGTTTTATTCCCTACAACATATCCAATCCTCCATCCAGTCATATTAAAACTTTTCGATAATGATCCAAACTCAATGGCATTGTCTTTTGCATTCGGAACCTGCAATACACTTGGTGCTTTATATTCCCCAAACGTTACCAGGTCATAAGCAGCATCATGAGCAAGTAACATATGATTATCCCGCACAAATGTAATCGCTTCCAAAAATGTATTCAACCCTACTGTTGCAGAAGTTGGATTGCTTGGATAGTTTAAAAATAATAGTTTTGCTTTTTCTTTCACTTGATCAGGTACAAGATTAAATTTAGGAATATAACCGTTCTGTTGATCCAACGGTAAATATTCACTCACTCCTCCTGCTAGATGGATTGCCGTACGATAAACTGGATATCCGGGATCTGGTATTAATACTGTATCGCCTGGGTTAATGACTGCTTGCACAAGATTGGCAATGCCTTCTTTTGATCCAATGAGTGTAAGAACCTCCGAATCGGGATCTAATTCCACTCCATAATGGCTCCTATAATGTTGTGCTACAGCATTTCTATAGTCTGATATCCCATCATAGCTCGAGTAACGATGGTTACTTGATACCTTAGCCTCTTCAATTAACTTATCGATCACAAATTGAGGTGTTGGTAAATCAGGAGCACCTATTCCTAAATCAATGACATCGACACCTTGTTTTTGCAGTTTCTTCTTTTTTCGTTGAAATTCAGAAAACAAATACGGCGGTAAATCCTTTACCCTGTTCGATACTTGCATCCCTCTTCATCCTCCGTTTCAATATATGAAATGACATTTCATATACTTATCATTAGTATAGAATGGTAATTATGATTTTTCAATGATTTTTAAAAATTTAAATTAATTTTCCAAAAAAAATAATTACTACTAAAAAAATGCCTTCATTTCACTTTATTAGAAACGCTCATTTTTTATTCAAAAAATAATTATTTAAGCTGACAGAAAACGAATTACCTTGCCTAATTATATAAGGGAACGATAATTCTAGTTTTCAAAGAACAAATATTTGTTAGAATAGTCTATAAAGAGGTGATGTATATGAACACAGACAAAAATTATGCCATACGGCTTGATCAAAATGATAATTTAGCTTCATTCCGAAAAGAATTTTATATCTCTAATGAGACCATTTATTTAGATGGAAACTCATTAGGATTGATGTCTAAGCGTGCAGAAACAGCTGTAACTACGTTAATGAATTCTTGGAAAACCTATGCCATTGATGGTTGGACAGAAGGGAAGCATCCATGGTTTTATTTATCGGAAAAGCTAGGAGGTATGTCGGCACAATTAGTAGGAGCCAAACCGGAGGAAGTAATTATAACTGGTTCTACCACAACAAACTTACACCAGCTTGTTGCAACCTTTTTCCATCCAACAAATGAAAAAAATAAAATCCTTGCAGATGAGTTGAACTTCCCTTCTGACATTTATGCATTGAAAAGTCAGCTTCAGTTAAAAGGACTCGATCCAGCTGATCATCTGCTTCAAATAAAAAGTAAAAATGGATATACATTAGATACACAAAGCATTATTGATAGGATGCAAGAAGATGTTGCTTTAATTGTTTTACCAGGAGTTTTGTATCGAAGTGGACAAATTTTAGATATGGAACGGTTAACAAAGGAAGCACATCAACGAAACATATTAATAGGATTTGATTTGTGCCACTCCATTGGATCCATTCCACATCAATTAAGTGAGTGGGATGTAGACTTTGCTTTTTGGTGTACATATAAACATCTAAATGGTGGACCGGGCAGTGTTGGCGGTCTTTATGTAAATGAAAAACACTTTGGGAAAGAGCCTGGACTAGCTGGATGGTTTAGTTCGGCAAAGGAAAAGCAGTTTGATATGGAACACACATTAACTGCTGCTGAAGATGCTGGAGCTTTTCAAATAGGTACTCCACACGTATTAAGTGTCGCACCTTTACTAGGCTCATTAGAAATGTTTGAAGAAGCTGGAATAGAAGAAATTCGAAAAAAATCGCTAAGATTAACAAACTATCTCATGCAGTTAATTGATAGCGAGTTAGCCGACTATCATTTTAAAATTGCTAACCCACGTGATGACAAAACACGAGGTGGACATGTTTTCCTTGAACACCCTGAAGCAGCTCGTATTTGCAAGGCTTTAAAGGCTGAAGGTATTGTCCCAGATTTTCGTAATCCAAATGGAATAAGGCTAGCACCTGTTGCCCTATACAATACTTTTGAAGACGTATGGCAAACGGTACAGATGTTGAAAACGATTATGCGTGAAGAACGGTATAAAAAATATGAAAATAAACGAGGTGTTATTGCGTAATGTCATCATGGATTGATATATCTCAACCGTTAACAAATGATATGGCACACTGGCCAGGAGATACCCCCTTCTCCTTTTCATTAACCTATACAAAGGAGCAAACAGGTTCCGTAAACATTGGGCAACTAACTTCTAGTGTACATACTGGAACTCATATTGATGCACCTTTTCACTATAATTCGGAAGGTAAAACAGTTGATCAACTAGATCTTGACCTCTATATCGGTTCGGCAAGAGTAATTGATGTAAGTCATGTGAATCAAATAGATGTCGCAGTATTAAAAAATTTATCACTTGAAAAAACGGAGCGGTTATTGCTTCGTACGTCTTTACCGAATAATCCAAATCGCTTTCCTAAACAGATTCCGTTTTTAGATCCGAACATTGCACCTTACTTACAGGAATTAGGAGTACGCCTATTAGGTGTCGATATGCCATCTGTTGATGCTCCAGACAGTAAGGACCTTGCTATGCATCATGCTCTTGATGATCACGAAATAAATATCTTAGAAAACCTCATGCTCGACCATGTTGAAGAAGGAGATTATGAACTAATTGCTCTACCGCTAGCTATCGAAGGTGCAGATGGTAGTCCAGTTCGAGCTATCCTACGCCCAATGAAGGATGTGACCAATAATGACTAAAAAAGAAACAAATGAAACATTTCAATCTGAGCAGGGAATTCACACTGACTTTTTAGAAAAAATGACCTATGGAGATTATTTGCAGCTTGATACATTATTAGGTAGTCAAAAAAGATTATCAAACCATCATGATGAAATGTTATTCATCATCATTCATCAAGTTAGTGAACTATGGCTTAAATTAATCATTCATGAGATTAAAGCAGCAACCATAGCAATACAACAAGGGAAATTACAAGCTTCCTTTAAGATGCTAGCACGAGTTTCCAAAATTCAATCACAAATCATCCAGGCATGGGATGTATTATCTACCTTAACGCCTGCAGAGTACATGGAGTTTCGTGATAAATTAGGTAATGCATCAGGATTTCAATCTTATCAATACCGTCTCGTCGAATTCGTTCTTGGTTATAAAACTCCTCATATTATGAAAATATATAAAAAAGACGAAGAACTGTATACTATCTTAAAGGACGCCTATGAAGCTCCAGGACTTTATGATGTGTCGATACAAGCACTTGCTAAGGAAGGATTTACCATTAACAAAGATGTGTTACAACGTGATTTTTCAAAGACATATCATAAGGATACATCCGTAGAGCAAGCGTGGCTTGAAGTTTATAAGCACAAGGAAAAATATTGGAACTTATATCAACTTGCCGAAAAACTAGTTGATATTGAGGATTGGTTCCAGCAATGGCGTTTCCGACATATGAAAACAGTAGAGCGAATTATTGGTCATAAAACAGGTACAGGTGGATCGTCTGGAGTCGGATATTTAAAGAAAGTTCTTGATCATTATTTCTTCCCAGAGCTATGGGAAATACGAACCAAATTATAACTTGACATGCATGCTATACTAGTACAATAAAGTTTATACATCAAGAGAAAGAGAGGCACAAAATATGACACACCAAAAAAGTGATCAGTGGACTTCTAGATTAGGATTCATTCTGTCGTCAGCAGGAGCAGCTGTTGGGCTAGGAGCAATTTGGAAGTTCCCTTATATGACTGGAATGAATGGCGGTGGTGCCTTTTTCTTTCTTTTCATACTATTTACCGTATTAATTGGATTACCAATTCTTATTGCGGAATTTATTATTGGACGTGGATCACAACGAGAAGCAGTTAGTGCGTATCAATTTTTAGCTCCTAAAAGTGGCTGGACAATCATTGGCCGCTGGGGTGTAGTTGGATGCTTTTTACTTATGTCATTTTACTGTGTAGTAGGTGGATGGGTACTTATATACAGTATCCTATCCATAGTAGGATTGGTTATCCAAGACCAAGCTAACTACCAGCAGCTATTTGCAACGGTTTCCGAGAATCCATTTATCACACTCTTAGGGTTAGCAGGATTCCTTGTCATTAATATTATTGTCATATCTTTTGGCATCAAAAGGGGTATTGAGAAATCAACCAAAGTATTAATGCCGCTATTATTTATCTTTTTTATCATTATCGTTTTTCGTTCTGTTACTTTTGAGGGAGCGATGGAAGGAATTAAGTTTTTCCTTCAGCCTGATTTTTCTCAAATCACTAGAGAAGGTATATTGTACGCACTTGGTCAGTCATTCTTCTCTTTAGCTGTTGGGTTTTCCACCATGGTAACGTACAGTTCTTATTTAGGAAAAGATGTGAGTCTACCTATGTCTGCAGCATCTGTTTCCTTGATGAATATTGTTATTTCATTATTAGCAGGACTTGCTATTTTCCCAGTAGTATTCTCTTTTGGCTTAACACCTGCAGAAGGGCCAGGATTACTATTTATGGTTCTACCGGAAGCATTCGGACAGATGCCATTTGGTGAAGTATTCCTTAGTCTATTTTTATTACTATTTTTATTTGCGATTATGACATCATCATTTAGTATGCTAGAGATCATCACATCTGCTTTTACAGCAAACCAAAAAAATTCACGAACGAAGGTTGCTTCTATTGCAGGTGTCGTTATATTCTTTGCTGGTATTCCTGCAGCTTTATCATCTAGTTATATGTCACATATAAAGATTTTTGGATTAACTGTATTTGATGCAACAGACTTTTTAGTCAGCAATATTTTACTACCAGGTGGTTGTCTACTAATTGCATTATTTATTGGATTCAAAATGGATAAAGCTTTGATGAAAAAGGAATTTTACTATAGCAATAATCTACCAGCAGGTATGTTCCCTATATGGCTTCAAATCATGCGATGGATCGTTCCTGTAACTATAATCATTGTGTTTTTAGGTTCACTAGGGATTTTATAAAGAAGGAAAACTAAAGTATTGGAGCTATTTTTTATTAGAAAAAACCATGGCGGTCGTTGTCTGCCATGGTTTTCTTTCATATTAATTAATTTTTACCGTTACCGTTTTTATTTCCTTTATTTCCTTTATTATCTTTAGCTTTTGCCTGGTTGTTCTTTTGATTAGATTTTTCTGATTTTTTATCTTGTTTTTTGACTGGCTTGTCTTTGCTTTTCTTCTCTTTTTTCACTTCTTGCTTCTGTTTCTTTTCTTTTGCAGCAGATTTTTGTTCTTTTTTATCCTTCTTAACTGTTACTTCTTTTTCATCTTCAGTAGCTTCTTCCTCAACATCTTCAGCTACTTCTGTTTCTTCTTCCATATTCTCTTCTGCTTCATTGGATTCTTCTACTTCTTCTGTAGGCTGATCTAATTCAAGCTCTTCCTCATCAACTACTTTCGCTGATCGCTTCTCAATTTTCTCTGCTAATTTATCAAAAGACTTACCTATATTTTTCATAATTGCTTGTTGTGCACGTGGATTATCAATCTTAACTAATACAGCACTTAAAGCATCGATATTATTAGCAAGCTTAACTTGAACAGCTTGACGACCCTCGTCTAATTCATCTTCTTCCTCAGTTGCTACATTTTCATCAGAGTCTTCTTCTACTGTTTCTTCTGACTCAGTTTCCTCTTCCTCGGTAGCAGAATTATCTTCATTTACAGCTTCTTCTTCCGTGGCAGAATCTTCATTTACTTCCTCTTCTTCAGAACTTTCTTCTTCTAATAATTCCTCTGCTTGCTGTTGTGTTAGAATTGCTTGTTGAAGTAATTCAGAAGCTTCTTCCACTTTACCTGCTTCAATTAATGCATTTGCTTCTGCAATGCGCTCCGCAGCAAATTCTGCTAATAATTGGCTTTCTTTATAGTCATTAAATGTTAATGCAAGTTGAATATTTTCTTTCATAACTTTTACGAAATAGAAGAAATCTCCTGGAACTAAGTCAGCTGTTTCCGTACCATCAGCCTCTTCTTCCGTTGCATCTTCGTTATCGTCAGTAGCTTCTTCATTCTCTCCTGTTTCTTCGTTAGTGCCTTCGTTCTCTTCTGTTGCTTCCTCAGTAGTACCTTCTTCTGATTCTGCAACCTCTTCATCATTCTCAATTTCAGTGATGACTAACGATTTATCGTCACCTTCTTCATCTGCTAAAACCGTTCCTGTTCCAGTAATAACTACTGCGGATACTACGAGTGAGCTAGTAAGCTTGCTCAAAAATTTACTTGATAATTTCAAACCTAATTCCTCCTTCTTGATAAATAAATGCAATAAAGGTTTCGTATGCTTGACTAGTTTTCTGTCTTTTTTTGTAGGTATTTAAGAGAAATGAAACTATTTAACTAGAGGAATTAGTAGAAAATACACAGTTATTAGAAATTTTTGCCATACCTTTATGCAAATAGCCTTCGTTGCATTTATGCAGGATGAAGCTGAGACAAAAAAATATCAATTAATGGAAAATCAAAACTAATTAGTTCGGATTTTTCTTTTGAGATACTTTCGTAAGCTTCGTTGCTAATTATGTATAGAATCCGCAGTAGCCTGAAATGATGGTTGGTGCTTTATCCCCGCTCCGAAAATACACTTCCCTTTCCGCGGGCGGCTGGTGTGAGCTTCCTCGTGCTGTCGCACTGCGGGATCTCACCGATGCCTTTGCTCCCGCAGGAGTCTTCGTGTATTTTCTCCGCTATCATTTTGCTCTTTAATTTATAAAAAAACTTCTTTTTAGTCTAGTGATTGGAGCAGAGGGCAGTCGATTCCTCGAAAATAAAAAACAAATTTCTTCCTGCGATGTAAAGCTGTCGAAGTATTCCTTGGGCCTGCGATTACTTGGCCCACCGAAAACCTTTGTCCTATGGGAACAGCACGTCCCTGAAGACCCCTTAGTGAAGCGCCTAATTCTGCTAGTATCACTTTGAAGCATAGTTCCTCGGTGAAAGGACAAAGAAGTATATTCAAGATGTTCCCTGGCTGAAGCCGTGCCCGCGGCAAAGTAGACACTGTGAAAGCGACTGCCCGAAGCGTAAATCACGTTGCTGTTCTTGGTCCTCTCTTGCGTGTTTACTGGGCAATAAGTTACTGCGCTTTTTATATCAACTACGTATTTAAGATCCAGCCATAAAAAATAACATCCTCTACTTTCCTGTCCCTGAATCATTCGTCTTTGGAATGGAACGCTTTTGCTTTGTCCCAGCCTCAACTACCAAAAAACCCCTAAAGATTAAATCTTTAGGGGTGAATAATTATACCTTACAAATCTTCCTCTACACGGAAAACTAATTGATATTTATTTTCATCTATTAAGTCTGCAACATGTACACGCACGCCATGACCGAAAACAACTTCATCTTCTGTCATCGCAACTACCATTGCCTTTGTACTTTGCTGAACATCTAAATATATATCTCCGACTACAGGTGTTATACTTTCATCACTTTCAGCTAAATAGGAAATAGACTCATCTTCTATCTGCTGTGATTCAGGTACCAAGCTTTTATCATAATAAGCAATTTCTTGACTTGCATCAGTACGACCAGGAACCATTACAACATATTCATGGTGTTTTACACCATTGTCTCTAGTCGTAACTACATTGCCATCTTCTACACTCTCCACTTTTTCTATTGCATTTAGGGAATAGTGATCTAGAAAATCCGGTGCTGGCTTAACAATTAAAATATAGTCACCTGGTTCTGGCATTTTATTTTTATCAATGGTATAACGTTTGCCGTAGAAGATAAACGTATCATTGTGTTGCGGTTTATACAGATTGATCTCACTCGCTCTTGTGAGAACCTGCTTCATATCTTTTAAGCGATATAAGTGTACAGATTTCTTAAACATTGGTTTAACAGAGTATACCTGATGGAGTTCATTCTCATAAAAAACAAATTGACCTTTTCTTACTTGAAGAAGTTTCATTTCATATCCTCCTATATTAAAACTTAATCATACATATGTAGTTCACATATATTTTAACAATAATTGCGGATCCTTATACTTATGTTCCCTTAACTATACTTCATTTAAACATGAATGCAAGGAATATTCTACTTTTTTTCATCGTTTTGCCATTATATTATTCTCAAAATGACCGTTTTATTATTATTACTGGACATTTTCATCCATATGAACGAATGGTAGATCAGTATCTACTTGACCTAATATACGCTTTGTAAAAATGGCTTCTCCTTTCAGCCACTTTGCGAAGTCAAATATTACAGGCTCGCGGTCACCTCCAAGAGCAAACCAAGCCTTCTTCTCTTTAGGAAAATACGCTGAAGTATGAATAGTACCTGACCAACTTTTATATTGATTGGAGAACACACCTCGATTCGTATCATTTAACAATCGAAACGCTTGGTATCCGTCTGTTACATCATATTGATGTCGTTCTATAGCCTCCATTCGCTTATAGGAATCATCTAGATGGTGACGATTTTCATGCTTTAACAACTCAAAATGGTTCGTACAAACATTAGACTGCCGTACTTCAACCGAACGAGGTGTTGCCTCCACAACGTACGTCTCGCCACTTTTATCCAATACAATATAACTAAACGAGTGACGATGAGGTATTTCTTTTAATAGCTGGACTGCTTCTTCAACATTTGCACAAGATTCTAGCACCATTCTCCCAATCATATTACAAATAAATCCATCTCCTGGCTTTTTGCGATGCATGAAATTATATCCCATCGCGAGCCCTTTTTCATTCATTCCGTCCATCCTACCAGTAATCCTTTGTGAAGGACCGATTACCGCGTACCCCTGATCACTCGGTTGAAAAATCGTATAACGCCCCTCATATGTTTTGGGATGGTAGTCATAATTACGAATCATGTAATCAGAACTAGTAAAAATGGAACAGCCACTTCGCATATATGCTAAACGATAGCCACCAAATTCTTGTAAAACTTCATTCATTGACCATGTTAATGCATCCTGCAATCCTTTTAATTCCTCCCAAATAGCTGGTGCAAATGGTAAAATCGCCTGCTTCACTTCCTGCTCATCGATGGTGAAACGTGGTCTCCTAATCTTCCATTGTCTTTTTCTATTTTCTATCGTTAAGGAATCTTTTAACAGTTTTCCCTGCATAAAACCAAAATCATAATGGTTACCTCGAAATTGAATGATATCACTATATATTTGTTTCAATATCTTTCCCTCATTTATTTTGTACTATTATTAGTCTATCCGATCTAACAATTTTTGAAAAAGAATGCGACTTAAAAAGGATTAGAGAATGTTCTCTAATCCTTTTGGACGGAATGAGGATCCACTTCGCCAACCCAAATCTAATTCAATGATTTCCCACTTTAATTGTTCTCATATTCTTCGATCATTAACGAGAGCTCTTCCCATCGCTCCATTTTTGCTTCTAGCTGGGACTCCGCTCCTTGTTGCTCAGCAAATAGATTTTGCACTTTTTCCGAATCACTACCCGCTTCGACAATGCTTTCTTGTAGTGCTTCGATCTTCTCTTCTAAAACAGTTATTTGATCTTCTATTTCGTTCCATTCCTTTTGTTCCATATAAGACAATTTTTTCTTTTGTTTTTTAGGCTTAGTTTCTTGCTTAACAGGTTTTGTCCCTTTTGTCTCATTCGTTTGTTGTTGCTCCAAATATTCACTATAGTTACCGAAGTAGGATTGAACTTGACCGTTTCCTTGAAATACTAGTAACTTATCGACAACCCGATCTAGAAAATAACGATCATGAGAAACTGTAATAACTACACCAGGAAATTGATCCAAGTACTCCTCCAAGACTCCTAAAGTTTGCGTGTCTAAGTCATTGGTAGGCTCATCTAAGAAAAGAACATTTGGTTCGGTCATCAGTATTTTTAACAGATACAGCCTTCTTCTTTCTCCACCTGAAAGCTTCCGAATATATGTCCACTGATCCGCCCTAGAAAACAAGAAGCGTTCTAGCATCTGCTCGGCAGTAATAACGGAACCGTCCTTAGTATGAATAACCTCTGCCACTTCTTTAATATAATCAATAATCCGCATACTTCCGTTGAGTTCTTCGTCACCTTGTGTATAGTAACCGATCTTTACCGTTTCCCCTATAATTACTTCACCTTGATCTGGTTCCATTCGTTTTGCCATCATGTTTAATAATGTTGTTTTACCAGATCCATTTGGTCCAATAATACCGATCCGATCACCAGGAATAATGAGCTGACTAAAGTCTTGAAGTAGGATTTTGTTTTCATAGGCCTTTTCCAAGTTCTTTAATTCAATTACCTTTTTACCTAAACGCTTTGATCCAACCTGAAACTCGACGTTTTGTTTTGTTGTATCAAAGCTTTGTTCCTTCATATCGTGGATACGATCAATTCTAGCTTTTTGCTTCGTTGAACGAGCTTTTGCTCCTCGTTTCAACCACGCTAACTCTCTACGTAATGTATTGGCATGTTTTTGTTGATTACTATGTTCCAACGCTTCTCTTTCAGCTTTTTTCTCAAGAAAAATTTCATAATTTCCTTCATAAATATATAAATTTCCTTTATGCAATTCAAAAATTTTATTCGTAACTCTATTCAAGAAATATCTGTCATGTGTTACAAGTAATAGTGCTCCCTTGTAGGAGGATAGATATTTTTCAAGCCACTCAACCGTCTCATTATCTAGGTGGTTTGTCGGCTCATCTAAGATTAATAAATCTGCTTGCTGAATGAGAGATTTTGCTATGGCAATACGTTTCTTTTGACCACCAGATAATGCTGTTATTTTCTTATCAAAGTCTGTTATTCCTAATTTCGTTAATACAGTTTTTGCTGCCGTATTCGCTTCCCACGCTTCATGCTCATCCATTTTCTGTTGCATTTTCAATAATCGCTCTTGAACAGATACATTCGTTGGGTCCTTTTCTAATTCATGGAGAACATTTTCATATTCGCGCATCGTTTTCATGATGAGCGATTCACCATAATAGATTTGCTCAATAACCGTTAGATTAGGATTTAACTCAGGGTCTTGGGATAAATATTCAATTTTATAATCCTTTGGAGCATTAATCTCACCTGCTTCAGCTGAGTCAATACCAGCAAGTACTTTTAAAAAGCTAGATTTACCTGTACCATTTACCCCAATTAGACCGATTCGATCATGAGAGGTAATGGTACATGTAACATGATTAAATAATGTTTTTTCTCCATATGATTTATGTAAATTTTCAATGGTAAGCATGTAAGAACCTTCTTTACAATTTAATACTTATTTATCTTTTCGATTTTCTATTAACTGTCTAATGAATATTGCAATTAAAAAAAGTAACCAAGAAGTCACTAAATAAAAAATTATTTTACTTACATCCGTCATTTCCGAATAAAAAATGGCCATCCCTATCCAAATAATGGATATAGCAATAATTTGATATATATAAAATCTAATGGAAATCCCCTCCAAACATAGGTAATGCTCGCTTTCTAGTGTACCTTACTATCGTCTATTTTTCCATTTGTTTATATCAAAAAACAAGGGGTAACAGCCTATGAAAACTGTTACCCTCCTATATTTCATTTTACCTTATAATTGATTAACTAGATTTGCCATTTCGATAGCAGAAACTGCCGCCTCTGAACCTTTATTTCCTGCTTTTGTACCAGCACGTTCAATAGCTTGCTCGATCGTTTCTGTTGTTAATACTCCAAAGATTACTGGCTTACCAGATTGTAGCGCTGCTTGGGAAACACCTTTTGCTGCTTCGTTACATACATAATCGAAATGCGGAGTAGAACCGCGAATTACTGTTCCCAACGTTATCACTGCATCATATTCACTGTTTTGTGCCATTTTTTGAGCAACTAAAGGAATTTCAAATGCTCCTGGCACCCACGCAACATCAATGTTACTTTCATCAACACCATGTCTTTTCAATGTATCTATTGCACCATCTAATAATTTACTTGTAATAAATTCGTTAAAACGCCCTACAATAATACCAATCTTTAAATTACTTCCTACCAAATTACCTGCAATTGTTTTTCCCATGTACTCCATCTCCTTGTTAGTTATATGCTACTCGATTTTCTTGTAGTTTTCGATAGCTAATAAGATCCTCTATGGAAATTAATTTTATATCAAATTCCTTTGCCATTACTTCTAAATCTGGCAGACGTGCCATCGTACCATCTTCTTTAATGATTTCACAAATTACTCCCGATGGAAATGCATCACTTAGTTTTGCCAAATCAACAGACGCCTCCGTGTGACCTGGACGTGTTAGAACTCCACCATCCTTCGCAACTAATGGAAACATATGACCAGGTTGTTTAAAATTCGCTATTGTTGCATTTGGGTTGATTAATTCCTGTATGGTTTTAGATCGCTCCGCAGCGCTTATCCCGGTAGTTGTACTTACATGATCAATACTAACGGTAAAAGCTGTTCCGAATGGGTCAGTGCTGTTAGTAGTCATCATTGTCAAACCTACTTTTTTAGCTAGGTCTTTTTCAATTGTCGTACATACTAGACCTTTCCCATGTGTAATCATAAAATTAATCATTTCTGGTGTAGCTTTTTCTGAAAGAGCAACAAAGTCCCCTTCATTTTCACGATTTTCATCATCCACCACAATAATAGGTTTTCCAGCTTTCAAGTCAAAAATTGCCTCTTCAATCGTATGCAACATAATCATTCACTTCCTTTACATGAATCCATTTTGGCTTAAAAAATCTTGATCGATTCCACTTTTCTCTTCATTTTTAGAGAATTGCTGATTAAGCATATTTTGAACATATTTTGCGAGCATATCACATTCTATATTAACGATATCTCCCTGTTTCTTATCACCTAAAACCGTTTCTGATACGGTATGGGGAATAAGTGAGATCGTACATGTGTTTCCGTTGATACCAAAAACGGTTAAGCTCGTGCCATCCACTGTGATTGAGCCTTTAAATAGTATAAATTTAGTAAGCTCAGCTGGGACTTGAATATCATAATAGATCGCATTCTCCTGTTTTTGTTTGTGGGTAATCTTCCCAATTCCATCTACATGCCCGGAAACAAAGTGACCACCAAACCGTCCATTTGCAGCCATCGCCCTCTCCAGGTTAACGCTTGCTCCTGTTTGCAATCCATTTAAGGAAGTTGACTTGACTGTTTCGGGCATAACATCGACTTGAAAATCGCTTGCAGTAAAATCGGTTACGGTAAGACAAATTCCATTAACAGCAATACTGTCTCCTAAATTTGCGTCCTCTAAAATTTTCTTTGCACCGATCGTCATTTGGATTGATTGCTCTGAAACATTATTTATTTTTTTGATGATGCCTTTTTCTTCGATAATACCTGTAAACATGTTTCCTCACCCCTTATTGTACAATTAAAAAAACCTCTGAATCAGCTTCAGAGGCATAAAGACAGAATTTTTTTAGGCAAGCAAAATAAAAACAATATAGCCAAAAAGACTAGGCGTTTTAGTACATAATCCATTGGTTATGTATTCCAAACCCTTGCTTGCATTCGAAAATTCCTTCTCCCATCCAGACTTTACTGTCGGTTCCGGATTCGCACCAGATCCACCGTATCGTTATACAACCACACGGGTCACGGACTTAGAAGTACATACTTCATCACCGCCGGTTGGGAATTTCACCCTACCCCGAAGGAATAAAACCTATAAAATTATACACCAAGTTTACCAACAATAAACCAATAAAGCAACATTAAAGGTTCCTGTCACTTGTCGGAAAGTGTCGATATTTGTCGGCGCCTGTCACTTGTCGAATTTTAGTTCATTTGTTCATATTCTTGAATCATTTGTTCATAGCTTAATGCTCCAAAGGCGACATTATGTACACGTCCGTCCGCGTCGATGAGGAAGGAAGTAGGAATGGGTTGAATCCGGTAAAGATCTGATACTTCACTTTTCTCGTCCATTAAAATCGGAAAAGACAGATCATACTCCTCAACAAACGTTGTAACATCCTTTTTTCTCAGTTCTGTATCTGTTAAATTAACAGCTAAGATTGTTATATCTTTTTCTTGATAAAACTTTTGCATATCAGGCATTTCAGATCGACACGGCCCACACCATGATGCCCAAAAATTAATCATGACAGGTTCCCCACGAAAATCTGATAGCTTTACTGTTTCTCCCTCCAACGTTGTTAACTCAAAATCTGGCGCTATGTTTCCACGATTTAGTCCAATTTTATCGTTATCCTGTACGGCCATCACATCTATTTCGGTATCATTCATTTCAGACTCTGTTCTATTATATTCGACCGAATTCGTATCACCCGATTTCATGGAAAAGTCATAAATAGCCCAAGAGACCATTCCAACAACTATCAATAGAAATATTGATTTTTTCATATAAAAACCTCCATTATAAGCTAAATTAGAGAACCGCGTATCTTATTAATCTGTAATAAAAAGCTACCTATTACCATCATAACCATTCCATGTAATTTCATTATTTTTTCACTGTATTTATTTTGTAGATCCCTAAAATTTATACAATGAATAGTGAACTATAGTGTATAGGATAACCCAAATTTGGATTACTTATTGTCAAATAGCAAAGATAGATCTATACAGGGTGTTCGACTCCTAACTCTTGGGTATTATGAGATAGATTAACGATATAAATAGAATGTAAAAGTAATTAATTGCGTATTTTAATACTAATATTATGCTCTTGCTCTTTCTTCCTCATCCCTGTAATATACATACAAAAGATAGGCAATTAATTGTCATTATTAACAAAGTACCTTTTAATTAAAAACTGAATGATATCAAAGAAACAGTTAAGGAGAGGTTTAGATGCCGCTACAAAAAGGGAAAAACAACTGTATTACAGATGTCGAAGGAGTACAAGTTGGACATGTCACATTATATGAAAAAATAAATAATGAAGACACGGTCTGTACGGGGGTAACAGCTATTCTTCCGCATAGTGGGAACCTATTTACGGAAAAGGTTCATGCCGCCAGTTACGTAATTAATGGATACGGTAAGTCAACTGGATTAATCCAACTGAATGAATTAGGTCTAATCGAATCTCCGATTATGCTAACTAACACATTTAGTGTTGGACCAGTACTTGAGGGGACCCTTCGATATATGTTAGAGCAAAATAAAGAAATTGGGGAATCCGCTGGAACCATTAATATAGTAGTAGGAGAATGTAATGATAGTTATTTAAACTCAATGCGAATCCAAGCACTTAAACCGGAACATGCAATGGAAGCGATTAATAAAGCAAGTACTGGTGTTGCTGAAGAAGGAGCTGTTGGTGCTGGCAAGGGAATGATGTGCTTTGGATATAAAGGTGGTATTGGGACAGCATCTCGCATAGTCACTGCTGCCAATCAAAAATATACGGTTGGATGCCTGATCAATTCTAATTTTGGACAACGAGATCAAGCGCTATTTGCTAATTTCCCTAAGCTAGAAATAAAAACTCCAGACGGTTCTATTATGATGATAATCGCAACGGATGCCCCTTTGTATGATCGTCAGTTAGAACGTTTAGCTAAGCATACTGCAGCTGGACTAGCTCGAACTGGAAGCAATATTTCCCATGGAAGCGGTGATATTGCAATCGCATTTTCTACCGCCAATAAAATACATCACAATGCAAATGAACATACCGAATCGATGACCTATATTCGTGATAGTCATAAGGTGATGAACCAATTATTCCAAGCTGTGATTGAAACAACCGAAGAAGCAATCATTAATTCGTTGAAAAACGCTAAAACTACAGAAGGAAAACGAGGGCGTGTCGTAGAAAAAGCTCCAATTCCTCAAGAGTAATAAACAAAAGCATCATTGCTCTTTAATCTACTTACGAATTGCGCCACCAGCAAAAGGTAATGCTGTATCGCTATTCGCTGGAAGTAAAAAATGAAGAACCTACCTGTCGGAAAAGGTTCTTCATTTTTTGATATATACGTCTACATTGATATGAGTGACCGATTAAGAGGAAGCATTATGAAAACAGGCTCTCATTCACCTTGTCAGTGACCATTTCTCTCTAGTCTCTCGCCATACGGGCTCTTATTCACCCTTTCAGTGACCATTTCTCTCTAGTCTCTCGCCATACGGGCTCTCATCACCTCTATAAGTGACCGTTTCTCTCCCGCCTCGATCCAAACGGGCTCTCATCACTTTGATTTATTATAAAAAGAACGAGGAACGTCAGCTTTAAATAATAGTAATTGACCAGTAGTTGGATGGTTGAACGAAAGTACCTTCGCATGTAATCCAAGTCTTCCAATCGGATTGCCATTCGCACCGTATTTTTTATCCCCTACGATTGGGTGACCCAAATCCTTCATATGGACTCGGATTTGGTTTTTTCTTCCGGTTTCTAACTGAACTTCTAATAAAGAAAATTCATTGTTCGATTGAAGAACTTTATAATGTGTTACAGCATGTTGACCATTTTTATCTGGGCTCGAATACATCAAATGTGTTTTTGTTTCTTTTAACCACGAAGCAATCCTCCCAGATGGTTTGGTCACCTTTCCTTCTACTAAAGCAACATATGTGCGTTCTTTTACAATATCTTTCCATTTATCTTGTAATTGTCGCTTTGTCTTTTCGTTTTTTGCAAACATCATTACCCCAGAGGTTTCTTTATCAAGTCGATGTACGACGAAAACTCGATTTTGTGGATCCTGTTGACGAACATATTCCATTAATTGATGATGCACCGTTTGTTGCTTTTCTTTTTTAGTTGCTATTGAGAGCAACCCAGCTTCTTTATTGATAACAATAATATCCTTATCTTCAAAAATAATTGACATTCCAATTAATTGATCCTGCTTAATCGCCGCTTTATTTTTTAACACGATAACCTGTTGTCCAGGTTTTAGAGGATAATTATGTTTTGTTTCAATATGATCATCCACTGTAATCTGACCACGAGTTAATATAGATTTTACTGAGTTACGACTACGGTTGTGCATTACCTCAAGTAAAAAAGGTAGTAATTCCGTGTGCTCTTTAACCGTGTATGTTAGCGAATTATTGTTTGATCTAAACTTACTTTTCATAAAAGAACTCCTTTTAACTTAGTCCTCATCTTTCACATCAATATCTTCAGGAATAGGTTCATTTAAATATTCTTGAATTAACTTCCGATATTTTTCAACCTGTTCTAGATGAGTTGTAAATTGGTCTTTATTGATTAGGTATTGCTCTCCATCATGAATGGCTCGTATCCGTCCTTGAAGTACCAATGCACTAACCTTAGAAGCTTCCATAGAAAGATATTCTGCAGTTTCATCAATTGATAAGTACATGTGAGAAAACCCCTTTCAAATTTAACCAATCATATTTATGGCTCTTATCATATGGGATTGGTAAGTGCCAAATTCCTAAAAATTTCTGATAGTAAAATTGTCCTAGCTATTATATAATGTTTGTAAATGTATTTTATTACCAATACGTCTAGGAGAATACTTAATGCTTTTAAAAACGAAGGATGCTACTATCCATTATAAGCTTTACCAATCCAAAAAAGCTAATGCAGAATATTTAGTTATGATTCATGGTTTAGGATTAGATTTAACTACTTGGGAATTTATTACTCCTAATCTACAGCAACATTTTAACATATTGCTTTTTGACATGCGTGGTCATGGTCAAACAAATGGTGAAGAAGAGCATATTACCTGGAGTGTATTCGTAAATGATTTTAAACAACTTATATCACACTTACATATAACCCGTTTCCACATTGTCGGTTTAGGATTTGGCGGAAACTTAGCTTTGAAAATCAATGAACATCTCCCAGATAAAGTTCAAAAGCTTATACTAGCTTCAGTTTTTATTCACTTTCCAAAGGAAATTGTTGAGAAAGAGATTGAAAGAAGAAGGAGTTTACTAACTAGCGGAAATATGGATAAGTTAGCAGACCAAATGATTTCTCAGATCAGCATCACACGTACACCTGATATAGAAGCACTATTGAAAAAAGCTTACGGGAGAATAAGTCAACTAACCTATTTTAACCTATTTAAAATGCTTACGGAAACTGTAGCTTTAGAGGATTTAAATCAGATAGAAAATGAAGTTTTATTGATCCAAGGAGATAGTGATCCGCTTTTTCCAATCCAACAAACAAACTTATATCAAAGTAATCTAAAACGTTCTGTTAGCTACATTGTTCCAAATGCCGCAAACCTAGTACATGTTGATAATCCCAATATGGTTATCAATTTAATCCGCCATTTTATTACAAAAGGAATTTCTAGTTCCTTTTCTCAGATAATGGAGAAACAATTTACGGAAAGCTTAATGCAGATGTACACAGGACCTAATGAGAAAGCATTGGAAATTAATCTGCTTAACGGTTTCCAAGTTGGGTACGAAGGAAAACAAATAGTAGATAAGTGGAATCAACGGAAAGCAAAAAATATTCTAGCATATCTCGCTCATCATAAAATTGCTACTAGGGAACATTTAATTGAGGAGTTTTGGTATGATAGTGAATTATCAAAAGCAAAGAATAGCTTAAGAGTTTCCCTTACGCATCTTCGTTCCATCCTAAAGAGACATGACTTAGATAGTTATTTAATTATAGACCGCGAAGATGTAATTTTAAAAGGGAATATTGCATGCGATTTAACGAAGTTTTTACAAGCCTTAGAGGTTTGTTGGATTGAGAAAGATATGGCCAAAAAGGAAAGACTTTTTAATGATTTGATTAAGCAATATGATCAAAATATGTCTACTCAAATTTATGATGATTGGTTTCTTCATTTAATAAACAAAATTGACTTTATGTTAGAACAGATTTCAGTGGAACTAAGATAGTAGGCGATAATCAACCTGCCACTTTTGTGGCAAGTTGATTATCCCGATAGTTTACGGAAATAAAGTGTTTTTTGTTTTGTATTTTCATTACCATTCTTCTGCTTCTGTTCTTTATACTGGATAAATCCACTTTTTGGTACATTTAATGCATTACATAATGTCTCAACTGGAAATTGATCTTTTAACGCATCAACTGCCTGATATTTTTCTTCTATCCCTTGTATAACATTTTCTACATACTTTCTAAGTGCGGCTACCTCTGCTTTAAGCTCTTCTAATTGCTTATCTGTAGATTCTACTTTCAACTTTCGATCAAATGCCCTTTCACCCTGCTCATTGTATTTTTTAATCCACTCATATACATTGTCACGGTGTCTAATCCCAAGCTCCTCGATTACTTGTTGTACTGGCTCGTCTCCGTCTAACACACGGCGAACCGCTTCTAATTTGACTTCTTTACTATAACGACTGTAAGGCTTTCGAACTTTCCCCATAACCTACTCCCCCTATGCTTATGTCATAATAGATGCATATAATTAATTTCATGCTATTACACGTACCGTTACACTATCATTACACGAACTTAGACGTTAGAAGACTTGGCGAATGCCTTGATTCACTTAAGCAAAGTAAAACAGGTGTGACACACATTTAATGTAATTCGCACCTGTTTATCATCCCTTCACCTATTTTACATTTAGTGGTGTTCTAACAGTTAGGAGTTTTTCAAAGTCCCGTTCATATATTGGTTTTGAAAATAAATACCCTTGTCCAAACTTACAGTGATAATCCGAGAGTATCCTCGCCTGCTGTTCATTTTCTATTCCTTCAGCAACGACACTAAGATCCAGGTTTAAGCCTAAATCAATAATAGTTCGTACCATCGATCTTTTAGCGGAATCAGCAACATCATCAATGAAGGATTTATCTATTTTTATTGTATCTATTGGTAATTCTCTTAATATATGAAGCGAGGAATATCCCGTACCAAAATCGTCTAGTGATATCTTTACCCCCAGATTACGGAGTCCCTTTAAAACTTCTGTTGATTCTTTGATGTTTTGCATGATACTCTCTGTAATTTCTAATTCAAGATACTCCGGACGTAAACCTGTGTCACGTAAAATACTTCGAACGGTACTGACAAAGTCACTATGCTGAAATTGTCTTACGGAAACATTAACGGATACGCACTGTTTTGGTAGCCCCTTATCATGCCATTCCTTGTTCTTTTTACACGCTGTTTTTAATACCCATTTTCCAATAGAAATGATTTGACCTGTCTCTTCTGCTATTGGTATAAATTCAGACGGCGATACTGCACCTAATTCTGGGTTTTTCCAACGTAGTAATGCCTCCATCCCATCGATATCTCTTGATTGTAAATTAATTTTCGGTTGATAAGCTAGTGTTAATTCATCATTTTCTAATGCCTTTCTAAGCGCATTTTCAATGGTTACTTTCCTAATATTACGTTTATTTAAACTTGAATTATAATACTGATAATTGTTTTTCCCACGACCCTTTGCCAAATACATTGCTGTATCTGCGTTTTTCAATAAAGTCTCTCCATCCTCACCATTTTGAGGATACAAGCTAATTCCAATACTAGGAGTAATATTTATCTCATACTCTTTTATTAGAAAGGGTCTTTCAAATTGCTGCAAAATACTTGTTGCTCTATTTTCTAACGTATGATCGTTGATACTAGGAAGAATAATGATAAATTCATCTCCACCCACTCGGTAAAGCTTCTCTTCTATTTCTAAAATATGTCGTAATCGCTTGGCAGCCTCTATTAATAAATAATCTCCAATTTTGTGCCCAAGGGTATCATTAACATCCTTAAAACGATCAAGATCAATTAATAACACGGCTACTTGTTCATCAACTTCCTTCGCTTTCTTCATGATATAAGTAACATCTGTTGTATATTGTGTCCGATTTAACAAATCTGTTAGTGGATCATGATAGGCTAAATATTTATATTCATCTACTAATTTTTCATTTTGCTTGATAATTAATATATGCCGTACAATTACCAAGAAAAAGATAATGCTTAAACCGATGCTAAGTGCGTTAAAGTTCCAATTATAGTTATCAATAACGAGTAGAGTTAAAAGCAGGATACTTAAATATGGAAAGGTATTTTCAATTCCCTTAATTCCTAGTTTACTTTCTACAGCAGGTGAGGTATGTATTTCTTTAGACGTTAATCCTGCAAAACCAAGTATCAATAATGCGAACGCCCAAGCAGGATTTACTAATCCTCCTAGTTGAAAATCCATCATCAGATTACCGTAAGCATAAACTAAATCAGCCATAATAAGAATAAAGAATCCTAGAACAAGATACACGGTACTCTTTTTTTCTTTACGAGTTTGTGAAAGATAATAAAGACTAGATATGGCTAAAAAAATCCCTAAATCAACAATCGTATATGCTATGGTAAGAACCATTTCTAAAGTAGGACTATTAGCATCTAACATGATTGGATAAATTAAAAAATGAATGCAAATCGTTGATATAACAATCATAAATATAACAATATTAAAAATATAATGTTTATTCATTAATTTAGAGCTCATTAACTTTATTCGATATATTAATGCTACAAGAAAAATAGAATAAGCAACAAACCATAGTATAGTTGGGAGAATTGAATTTTGAGCTTGCGTAATTTGTGTAATTAACCAACTAAAGATAGAAAAGGTATATATCAACACTCCACCAGCTAGCATCAACCAAAAATATCTATGCTTATTCGGTATATACAGGTATGTACGAGTTAACCAAGTAAAACTGATCAGGCCAGCTATTATCGGAAATAGGAAAGCACCTATCGATCTCATCCATTGATTTTCCCAAAATAGAATTAACCATCCATAAAATAAAATAATAGTAATAAGTGAGAGAACCAAGGCGTTTCGCCTAGATTTTATCATAGCAACCTTCACATCCTTCTATCTAAAACAAAGCCACCATCTAGCGGAGAATAACTTAGTAGTTGTTTTGAATATGGCGAATTTTGTCGAAATGTGACTAGTTCAATTCTACCATTTTAAAACGTAATCGTATAGAAAAAATTTCTTATAGTTTGACTTTACGTATTTTAAATCAATTTTGAAAGTATGAAAGTGTTATTCGTCACAATAATCTAGTCAAGAAATTACAAAAGCAGGAATACCATGTTAGGCATCCTGCTTCAATGTAAAATCTATTAACTTATTAGATTAACATTTTTTATTCATATCTATAACCATACGACCTTGTATTTTTCCTTCTTCCATTTCATCAAAAATATCATTGATCTCGTGTAAGCATCGAGTTTGAACTATTGGAACTACTTTTCCTTCCGCACCGAATTGAAATGCCTCTTCCAAATCTTTTCGTGTACCAACAAGTGAACCAACAACTTCAATTCCATCTAAAACTGTTTTTACAATTTCTAGGTCCATGGTTTCAGGAGGTAATCCAACAGCTACTACCTTAGAAGCAGCGCGAACAGAATTAACTGCTTGATTAAACGCAACCTTTGAAACAGCAGTCACAACCGCAGCATGAGCACCATCTACTTGTTCATGAATCCATTCTCCTGCATCACCATTCATCGGATTAAACGTTAAATCCGCCCCAACCTCTTTAGCAAGTTCTAATTTATCATCGTTAATATCAATTGCAATGACTTTTGCGTTAAATACATGTTTGGCATATTGTATCGCTAGGTTTCCTAGACCACCACATCCATAGATCGCAATCCATTGTCCTGGTTTTACATTAGAAACTTTAATTGCTTTATAGCAGGTAACACCTGCACAAGTAATACTACTTGCCTGTGCTGGGTCAAGTCCTTCTGGAACCTTAACTGCATAATCTGCTGAAACCACACACTGTTCTGCCATTGCACCATCTACAGAAAAACCTGCATTTTTAGCACTTCTACAAAATGTTTCTCTTCCAGTGGTACAATATTCACACGTCCCACAACCTTCGTAGAACCATGCAATACTAACTCGATCTCCAATTTTCAAGCTCGTTACATCATCAGCTATATCTTTTACAATTCCAATTCCTTCATGTCCAGGAATTCGTCCTGGTACTTCACCAAAATCACCTTTTGCAACATGTAAGTCTGTATGACAAACACCGCAATATTCGATGTCAACTAATGCTTGACCCGCGTGTAATTTTGGAACCCCTACATCTACAATATCTACCTTACCAGGATTATTTGCACTCACAACTGCTGCTTTCATTGCGATTCCTCCTAACATTTATATTGTGAAATACTTCACAATATAAATTATATAACTCCCCAACCTCATTTACAAGGTGTTTAGGAGTAAGGATTTGACAATTTTGTGTATGGGGTCGGGTCCCTCGTCCCATTTATTATGCTAAAACATCCTGATATTCACTTGTTTTTTCTAGTTTATTCTTTGCATAGGAGCATTCTGGTTTTATCTTTTTCCCTTCAGCTCTTGCGTAAGATACCACTTCTGCTACTAGTTTTCCTGCCATCCCCTGACCACGAAGCTCATCTGATACATACGTATGATCTACGGAAATAACAGAAGCATCTTCTGTTCGAAACGTGATTTCCGCTAATGGTTCTTGCTCGTTTTCACCTACAAAAAACTTATTCGTACCTTTTTGAATGGTTGACATAAAATACCTCCTTACTAGTAGTATAATTCAATTTCACCAGCATGTAACGAGAAGTAACCTCACCTATTTAAGATTCAATTTTTCCCAATCAAATAATTTTCCCGGATCTGCTTTTCTTTCTGGCGCATATTCATTATGTCCAATAATATGCTTTCGATTCCAATGAATATTTGGATGTCTTTTATCGATATCGGTCAATAGTTCTTTTAACGATCGGTATTGTGCATCCGTAAATCCTATATTTGATGAATGAACGGAGTCATACTTTTCTTCTGTGATGATTGGTGCCATTTCCTCTCTCGTACCAATAGCCAATAATTCAATTCCGATTGAAAAATGGTTCATCTTATCCTCATAGGATGGGAATGCGTCAAGACTTCCACTTCCTGCATGGTATGCCACTCTCTCTGCTGATACAAGCCGATAAAAATTACCATCTCGATCAATTACATAGTGAGTGGAAACACCATTTTGTAAAAATAGCTTATATATATCTTCCATTCGATAAGGATCTTCTGGCTTCTCTAATGCATTACTCATATAATGAATCATCACATGTGTGATCGGGCTTGTACGAAACTCTGAATTTTCCATTGGAAGTAATATCTCATTCACTTGAAGCTTACTTTTATCCTCTAAACCCTCATCGTTAAAAATATATTGTGATTCTTGAGTTGTTGATAATGCCTGCTCCACTCCAATATTTTGAAATACAAGTAGGAATACGCATATAACGATAGAAAACATTAAGAATACAAATACACTACGCCTCAATAGAAGCACCCTCAATTTCTATTCACCTAAGATCACATACATAATTATTCCTAGGCTAATGGTCTTATATACAGTTTAACACACTAAAAATTCACGAACGATTATTTTCATCCTCTGTAGCGTTCATTTCCTTTTGAATAAACCAATAACCAATGATCCTTAATTCAATTAAAGAAATTCCTCGGCTCTTCGCCTCCTTTTCGATTAAATGCTTTTCAAAAAGCATGGTATTGATTAGAACTCCTTTGTTTATCTTTTCCTGTATATAGCAATAAAAGCAACCGAGTAATTCATTTGATAGACTCCTGTAAAAATTTCTTCTGTTCATATTACTTCCCCTTCATTCTTCTGTTATCTCTAGTAGTCTTTATTTTTCTATACCCAACTGTGTAGTTAGAAAACTTGCCAATAAAAAAAGCCAAAAGGAAAAGAAGCAACTATTAATTGCTTTTCTTCCTTTTGGCTTATGTCTAGCTTATTTATCTAGCTCATTTCCACCTTTTTGATTGGGGTTAATTATAAATAAAATGACACTTTTGTCACGCTCGAAATCCCATGAAACGAATGAATCATCGATTTTCGCATCAAGAATCGATTCCAAACGCATATTGTTATGTAATAGACGTTTTTCAACTTTTCGTTTTGCCGTTCTTAGAATCTCCGATTGCCCCATTCTAATGAGCTCTCGTTCAATAGTAATAAAAAGACCCGTTCGAATGACTATGATTGTTCGTTCGTTCAGTTTATAAGATAAAACCTCTTCGGGAACTTTTTGAGCTTGTTGCCCAATGTTATTAATTTCTTCAAATAGGTCTTTCTTTCCTGCGAAATCCATATTGGAAAGTTCATCTAAAGCGGTTGGATCTGTAGAAATCGCAACAAACATTCCAGTTCGATTATGTAAATTCCAATCATAATAAAACTCACCGATTGACTCTCCTGTTAGAACGTTCATATAAGCTTTTATTTCAGGGATTAGGCTTTTCATTAAAATATCCCTAGAAGTCTGAATATAAGTTTCCTGTTTTTCCTCCATCATTACTTTTTCCATTGGAGAAAAGAAATTACGTAAATATACGGTTATATAAGGTTTTCTAATCGACACGAACACGGTCTCCGGTCCTCGTCCAAAATTATCTCTCAATAATCTCCCAATATAACTCGCTAATTCCTTTTGAACGTTTTCCGTATTCAAGATGTACATCCTTTATTATAGATAAAAGCATTTTATCTTTTATCCGTAGTTAGATTCTATTATCTATTAGGATAATTA
The DNA here is from genome assembly GCF_009728145.1 of Ornithinibacillus caprae. Classification (GTDB taxonomy): domain Bacteria; phylum Bacillota; class Bacilli; order Bacillales; family Amphibacillaceae; genus Ornithinibacillus; species Ornithinibacillus caprae. The sequence goes on from NZ_WOCA01000005.1 coordinate 88,115, forward strand.
TCAACTTTTTTTAAGAACTTTATACTACATCAGTGCTATTTTAAGCATGTAGAACTTTCCAATATGAATGTTTTGAGATTCTGTACGAAGAGGATTACAATGTGTTAGAAAGGAGTTTACAACATGAATACAAACTATCCATTACCTGAAAATATAATTAACATATTAGAAGAGAAGAAAATGACACATCATAATTCATTTGAGGAATTAATTAGAGAAGGTGGATATGTCCCACCTAGTATAGACTTACTAGTTGACGCGATCTCCGCACTTAGTATGGGGAAAAATATATTATTAAAAGGACCTACAGGTGCAGGAAAAACGAAATTTGCCGAGACGCTTTCGCAATTATTTAATCAACCAATGTTTAGTGTTAATTGCTCTGTAGATTTGGACGCAGAAAGCTTACTAGGATTTAAAACACTAAGCTATGAAGGCGAAAAACAAGTAATTGAATTTATCCCTGGACCAGTTATTCATTCCATGAAGCATGGTAACTTTTTATATATTGATGAGGTAAACATGGCAAAACCAGAGACATTGCCTTTAATAAATGGAGTTCTTGATTACCGAAGAACGATTACCAATCCATTTACAAATGAAATTGTCACTGCCAAAGAAGGTTTTAATGTAATAGCTGCAATCAATGAAGGTTATGTAGGCACGGTTCCTCTAAATGAAGCACTGAAAAACCGTTTTGTTGTTATTGAAGTTCCTTATATTGAAGGAGAACAATTAAAAGCACTAATTAAGAGCAATACGAGCCTATCTGATGAAACAACGATTGACTTATTTATAAAATTATCAGGTGATCTCATACAGGCAGTATCTCAAGGGAAGTTATCCGAGGATGCTGCATCAATAAGAGCTTTGTTGGATGCATGTGATTTAAGTGTTCTAATTCCAGCAAAACGCGCTATTCAGCGCTCCATTATTGATAAGTTGGATGAAGAAAGAGAAAGAGAATTTGTTAAAAATCTAACAGAGACTCTTTTCTAGAAGGAGAATATAGATGTATCGATTTAACGATAAAAAAGTTGATACCAACCTGTTTTTACAATTGGAAGATTTATCAACTGTACTATCTAATGATCCTGAAATAGCCTATGAGTATAACTATGGTTCTTTTATCGATATGGTAGATCATAAAGTTACAGCTAGCCGTTTCTTTTGGGATAATACAAAGGATGAAATTAAGGAAGCAGGTTTAAAAACAGATATATATTTACGTACGATCGGCACCTTAAAATATACAAGTATACCGACTATGAGGGATTATTTAGATAACATTCAAGAGGTGACTACTCCAAAATTTGCTACTCAACTTGTGGCGCTACTAGAAGATATTCGCCTTGAAGAGCTAATCAAAAAAGAACGCCCTGGAACAAAAAAGGTTTTCGAAATTCGCAAAAATTACCATAAACAGTATTTTGAAAGTCAGTTAGCAACAAATGTGAACAGGAGTTATTTACTCGATGAACTATTTTGTCTAATTTATTTGTTAATCCAGTCGGATCAACCTGACCCTAGATTCCCTAAAGCTAATGAAGGGCAACTGGAACTATTAGAAAAAATAAAACCGTTTATTTATTCCTTATTTGAGGCAAAAACAACTGCTGATGTAACAAGTATCGCTGAGCGCATCTTGTTTCAAGTGGAAGGAATTTATAGTGATTCTCTAAACGAATACTTTATCTTCCCTATCGTTCACATGGAAAAATACAAACGAAACACACTTTTTGATGAACTAACTCGAACGGACAAATTAAGTAATGACGATTTTGAAGAGGTAGATGAAGAAAAAAGCGAATATATTGATGAAAGGTTTTCAACCTGGCACCGTGAAAATAAAAATAGCGAAGGAAACCAAACATTTTTACAGTTTGAACTGGACCAAGGTACAAAAACTAGCTTGATTGGAGATGGGGCACGAGAAACAGAAGAAGGCGACCAAGCCATGGATTCCATTCAAGGTGCCTCCGGACAAAGTAAGCAAAATGATTATTCTGAAATGGAATCATTAGAAAAAAAGGATACTGACCAGAATAATAAACAAGATGAAGCAGTGTATGGCGAGGAAAATATGGATGCTGTTAGGATTGATAAAAAAGCAGAAACCCCTTCTATTGAGGATGAGATAGGATACCGGGACTATGTAGCAGAGATTGAGCCTTTTAAACGTAAGTTGGCTAAGACGATTGAAAAAACATTGGAGCATAAAAAGAATTCGCCCCGTAAAGATTTACTTTATGGTAGATTGTCCAAAAAATTGCTCCCAATCGTGATAGATAATGACCGAAGAATTTTTTATAAGAAAAACCATGAATCACAGGAAATCGATGCAGTTTTTACACTATTGGTTGATTGTTCAGCCTCCATGCACAATAAAATGGAAGAAACTAAAAAGGGTATTGTCTTGTTTCATGAAGTGCTTCAGGAGCTAAAGATTCCTCATCAGATTATTGGTTTTTGGGAAGATGCAAATGAAGTAAAAGACGGATATCAACCGAACTACTTTCATCAGGTACATTCATTTTCAGATTCATTCTATGAGAGCAATGGAGCTAAAATTATGCAGCTAGAGCCAGAGGAAGATAATCGGGATGGTTTTAGCATTCGGATCGCAACGGAAGAGCTTCAAGCTAGAAGAGAAAAAAATAAATTCTTATTAGTATTCTCTGATGGAGAGCCTGCAGCTGCTAATTATGAACAAAATGGTATTGTCGATACCAATGAAGCAGTAACAGAAGCTCGAAAACGAGGAATTGATGTGATCGGTATGTTCCTAGCAGATGGAGAAGTTCAAGAACGAGAGGATCTGACCATGAAAAACATCTATGGCAAAGAGCGACTCATGATCCCAAGCGTAGCCGAACTACCAGAACACTTCACCCCATTACTAAAGAAATTATTATTAAAAACCATATAGGTGCCTGTCACTTGTCGAAATTCGACAAGTGACAGGCACCTTTGTATTACGAAAAGGAACATTATATCCGCACTCGTCTTAGAATATATGCAATAAAGCATGGCTCCCTTTATATAAGAGCCATGCTTTATTTATTGATAATACGAACAGAAGTCCCTAGTGGAAGATTATTATACAACCACTCAACATCTGAATTATTCATACGTATACAGCCTAAGCTTACATACTTACCTATTGTAGAAGGATCATTCGTTCCGTGTATTCCGTAGATTGTACCATCTGTTCCTGGTACATTAAGACCAAGCCAATGACTACCGAGTGGATTATTCGGATCCCCACCAGGAATTTCCTGCGCTCGATACCATGGTTTTTCTATCTTATTAATGATTTTGAATTCCCCTTCTGGTGTTTTTGAAACATCTTTTCCAGTACCAACAGCAAATGATTTGATCGGACTATTTCCATCGTAAACTGTAAGTTGATTGCTCTTCTTATTAATAACTATTCGGTAAGATGGTTTTTCTGGACTTGACTGAAATATTGGTACATTTCTTTGCAAAGAAGATGGATTGGGTATATGTAATAGTGTATCGTACGGTAAATGATTAGGATTTTTTATTTCGTTATACTGTGCTAAAGAACCAGCATAATCCTCCGTACCATAATACTTTTTACTAATAGAAAGTAACGATTCTCCTCTATCTACTTTATGTACTACCATGTAATGTGGATCTGGTATTTGAAGTGTGATACCTTCCATTATTTCTCTTTCTGGATTAGTAATTCCATTATAAGCCTGTACTTTTTTTTGATATTCCCCACTTGCGTAATATAGCATCGTAATACTAAATAATGTTTCCTGCTTTTTAACCTTATGCTCGAGAACAAAATCTGCTGTTATCGCTTCCATTTGTTCATTTTTCTCAGATGATTCAACAACTTCCTCTGCTTCATTTACTTCATCACTTGTAACAGCAGAATGAATATCTTCATTTTCATCTTTTTCAACCGTTTCTTGTTCTTCCTCTTTATTCGATTCCTTCTGGTCTTCTTTTACTTGGAACCTTTTTTCTAGACCATTAGCTTGCTTTTGAATTATCATTTTTGTCGAACCCTCTAAGTTTGTGGCAAGAAAGGAATTGGTTTGATTGGTCTGATCGATTGTCATTGTTCTAGATAAGACTACAACTACTACAAAGACAATAACAAGTAGAAGAACAAATAGATAGCTACGTTTTCTCTTTTTCTTTTTATGCCGTTCTGCTCGTGGAATAAATATAACCTGTGAATCAGCATCTGCTGACATTTCCCCCTACTCCTTCCAATCATTATTAAAAACTTGGCATTCGCCAAGCTAACATGATAAAAAGCCTTCGTATCACTTAAGCAGGTTAAGAAGGCTTTCGTATTTACTAGAAAACAAATTAAGTATAGCTTATTTTTTGAGAAAATTATCAATTCCTGTCAAAAATAGGTCTATCAAAACACAAAAACCGATCTTAATAACCACTCTTTTTATCCTAAAACAATTAATTACAACCAAAAGAACCACGACATTTATAGGCATATATTCCTAAACATTACGATGATAATTATCTACTAATCGTAGAATAATAAGAAAAAATGATATGGAGTTGGTGATTTCTATGGGTGCAATTGAGCGAAATGGCTATGTATTTGAACCTGAGTATAGTGTTATTGAACAAAATGGAGCAATTCATGTGTATCACAAAGGAGATTTTGTGGAGGAATTAACATTTTCTTTCTCAGGGAAATATCCCGAGCCCAATAAAATAGAAGAATTGGTTGAGCAATATTGTCAAGAACGAGGCATCTAAGCATCCTGAATGAATAAATGTCGGTGCCTGTCACTTGTCGAAAATCGACAAGTGACAGGCACCGACAAACCCAAACCATTACTTTAAAATTTTGTATTTCTTGTGGTTAACGACTGTCTTAATTGGTTCTCCGGTCTTTGGATTGGTACCCATTTCAATAATTACCGTATTATCTCTTACGGTTAATACTTTCCCTTTCGTACCCTTGTGTTCTCCTTTGGTAACCTGAATGGTATCCCCTTCATCCGCTTTTTGGACATTTCTTTGCTCTACCGTGTTTTCTTCTGTCATTTTACTCTCTCCTTTTCTTATATAACCATTATTATTGTTTAATTACGTACATCATTTCATGCGGAGAGATTATGTTAGTTATAGAATTTTTCCACGCATTACTTTAAAATACTAAGATACTCTTTCCATGGACCAACGTCAACTCCATATCTTTTGGCCATTACCCTTACAATCTGAGAAATATGGGTCAAATCATGGACAACCCATGTTGATATTAATTCCCTCACCTTCACAACTCCAAATGCTGGGTGTGAGCCAGTACGATCAAGATCATCAATTGATTCAATCAAATCCATTAATTTCTGGACATTAATACTCCTCAGTCTTTTAAATTCAAGCAACCTATCTTTAATTGGCACCTTAGCAGTATCGTTTAAATGAGCGTAACGATCAAACGGTGGGAATGGATTACTTTCCCCTTCCATTAGTATGTGTTCTAATCGTGGAATCCAATTATTTTTCTCTCCATCAATAAGATGCCCAATCACTTCATAGGCATTCCAAGTACTTTCTCCCTCGTTACAATGTACCCAACCATCGGATAAACCAGATAAAAAATGCTCTAAAGTCTTTGGTGTTCGCTCCAATACATCTATAGCTTCATTCATATTAAATTCCATGTGCCACCTCCTATTACTTTGTTTGTATTAATTATATGCTATTGCAATGGTAGAAATTTACTAAAAAGACTTAGGAACAAATACACATTACATTCTCAACCATTTGAAAATAGGCAGCCATCTACTTCAAGCAATATTACTCACCATTCGATGGCAATAATAGTTTACAAAATGACAACAATAGTTTACATTTTGTGAATGATATGTTACATTGATTCTAGGATGAATTTAGAAAGGGTATTGCTTATGCTAGAAAATAAAGTTCGAGAGCTTAGGGCAAGATTCAAAATGACACAAAGTGATTTAGCCAAAAAGGTTGGAATTTCAAGGCAAACCATAGGATTAATTGAAAAGGGAGATTATGCACCGTCGGTTTTACTTGCTCTAAAAATTGCTCAAGCGTTTGAAACAACAGTTGAGGATGTTTTTTACATAAAATAAGTGAGGTGGAAGCTGATGATTGAAAAAATAATACGTTCCCCATTAAGTATGATGTTCTTTATATTATTGTTCGGTGGGTTAATTTGGTCAAAATATTATTCCCCTATTGAAGTAAAACCATATACAAACTGGATAACGATTGGGATATTAGTCATAATAGCAGTGTTTTTTATACTAATTATGATTCATAATCAAAAACACCCAAATAGGAAAATTAATTTCTTCGGATGGATACCTTATGAGTTTAAAGAAGAGGATGAAGGGAAGCAATGGGTTACTTTTCAAGCATGCAGAAAAGTATATATTTTCTTTTCCTTTGCTATTCCAATCTCGATAATCTTAATAGCTCTGATTGAATTTCCAGCCCTTCCATTACTAATTCTTATCGTTATTGGAATGACTCAGTATGGAATTTTTTGGTGGGAAGAAAATAAATATTATAAAAGTGAATCGGAGGAAGATTACACATGAGTGTTTATATTGCATATATAGTTATCTTCTTATTAGGGGCAACCCCATTTATGGAAGTCATTGGTGTTATTCCAATTGGAGTTGCGGCTGGATTACCAGCATTTCCAGTAGTCATACTTGCATTTTTAGGTAATATTCTTACCATATGGCTGCTAATAATGATGATGGATCGCGTAAAGCTATGGCTTCAAAGACGTAAAGAAAAAAAAGGGAAAAACATACCAGAAAAAAGAGAAAAACGTGCCGTAACTGTTTGGAAAAAATATGGTCTTCCTGGATTAGCACTTTTGTCTCCGATATTAATCGGAAGTCATTTGGGAGCAATTTTAGCAATGGGCTTTGGAGGTACCAGGAAAAAAATTACATTTTGGATGACTTCAAGTATTATTGGATGGACTATAGTAATGGGAATTGCTTCGTACTTCGGAATTGATTATCTTTTTAAACAAACAGGTCGTGAGGGATTCTTAACTGACATAATTGACATGGAATGATCTCTTAAAAATAATGTAGCGGATAGTATCCTACTATCTGCTTTTACATATCGAAAAAATGATTCATCTCTAAATATCATAACTAACTAAAGAAAGAAGTAGCGTTACCACTACTTCTTCCACATTAACCCTTTACCCGTTCAACCATATTTATACCAACACCCATACTCACAACACCTATGAGCAACATAAGGGAAATCGGTAAAGCAAAATCATTCCATTGTGCATCATATAGTGCAACACTCATCATCGCATCCAAAGCATGAGACAACGGGAATAGATTACCGATAAATTGAAGAATTGAATTGCTGATTGTTCCTGGTGGCATATATGCACCACTAATAACCGGTATAATGGGAACAATTGATGGGTAGATCATATTGAATTTTTCAGGTGTTTTGGCGACTCCAGCAATTAACATCGCCATACTTACTGTACTTAGTGTATATACTGCTGTAATAACGATTATCATCTGTAAGTTGCCAATATCATACCCCATCACATATTGAAAAATGAGGAAAACAATAACCATTTGAAAGAAACCAACAAAAAAACTATAAAGTAAGTGCCCTGCATATATACTAGTCTTACTTACCGGGGAAAGAATCAACCGATTCCATATGCCACTTATCTTATCTGAATTAATTCCATTAACTTTAAATCCAATGGTAAACATAGCGACAAACAAGGTAAAGGTAAATAATAGTTGCATACCCATATTATGTTGAGGAATTTCTCCCCCCGTTAGCGACTGTGTTTCAACCTTTATTGGTGGATTTTCCATATAATCATCCACTTCTTCTCTTAATTCAGAAGTGTCCTCTATGCTTGTAACCGCTTCAAGTCTTGCCTCTTTTGTAAATACCTTTTGAACTTCCTGCTCAACAAGTTGTATATTCGGCATATCAGATGCAGTAATTAAACGATAATCTCTCTCCATTAACAGAATAGCTACTTCTCTTCTTCCTTCAGAAACATCGCTACGTGCTTTCTCCTCATCCGTAATAACAAATTCGATGTGACTATCTTCGTTTAACAACTCTACCCATTTTTCTTCAATTTCCTGAGCATTTGATTCTGTGCTAAAAACTGCAACCGTTGTTTGTGAATATTGAGTGTTATCTCCAAATATGACAGTTGCTAAAATACTCAATCCAATAAACAATAATATTGTAAGTGGCTTTCTTTTATCTTTCATCCACTGTGCCATAAATACTGGATACATTATACCCTCCCCCTTCTCGGAAAGATGGCCATTCCAATGATTATACAGACAATGAAAAATACGATTAGAATAATAATTGGCATAACTAAACCTTTCATTTCCGTATACTGAATCCACTCAATCAACGTGACCTGTGTTAGACCATTCGGTGTCCATTCTCCAATTTTTTGCATAAATACGGGAAGACCTTGTATAGGAAAGAAACCTCCCCCAAGAACTCCTAGCGTCATAATAATTAGTGTTGTTAATCCACTAACAGCATTTGAGTCATGCATATTTAGAGTAATAGTTGTAAATATCGCAGATAAACCTGCAACCGTTAAAGCAAATACGGTTATGACCATGATCAAGCCTATCCAAAAATCAAAATTTCTCTCTGGAAATACATCTAAAATCAATTGTGAAACCGTAATGGTAATCATCATCTGTAACCATGTTATACAAAATGTTGCAAGCATCTTTCCCATTAAATAATTTAGAGGATTACTATTGGTCAATAAGATACGATTGAAAACCCGTTCTCTTTTCTCCGTCACTGTTTTTAATGCAATGGTCTGTGAAATAAATAATGCGAAAAGAGTAGTCATTGCAATCGTAAAATATTGTGTAATCGTGTAAGTCTCTACACCTTCCACTATTTCGGTTCCGCCTTGTGGGAGTTTCGCTTCTGTTATATCACTGCCAGTTGTAGCTCCAATTGCAAATTGTAAGTTTATCGTATTAATGAAATTATAAACAATTTCCTGAAGGACACTAACTTCATTCGATTGCTCTTCAGCCTGGATTGTTAACGGAATTTCTGATTGCTCCCCTAACATAACCTGAGATAGAACTCCGTACGTAAACCCTTCAGGAAGCTTAATGATAGCATCTAACGTACCTGCTTCCACTGATTCTGATGCTTCTGCTTCTGTTAATTCCTGTATATTAATCCATTCCTTTAATTCGGGATCATTAAATAATTCATGAATGAGTTGAATCGGGGTAACTTCTCCAGCTTGTTCAAGAACTTGCTCTCTTTCCTCTACGGAAAAATCCATATCACTCAATGTTTCTTCAAACTGTTCAAAACCCAATGCTTCATCATCCTCCTGAACAATAGCCAAATCGATCGTTACTGACTCAGATTCGCTTTCAAATACTCCAGTGAAGGCAATGTTTAATACAAAAATAATAACTATAGGAAGTAATAGAGACAACAGAATCTCTTTACGGTCTCTCCAAAATACTAATAAATCTTTTTTAAAAAATGAGCCCATTGTTATTACCTCCTTTTAATCTCGTAACGTTTTACCAGTTAAGTGTAGAAATACATCTTCAAGACTTGGAATCTCTACTTGAAAATGTGAAATCTGACTATTTTCATTTTCGATTACATGTACTAAGTCACTAAGAATGTTACTACCTTTCTTAGAAATAATTCGTATCCCATCACTTGTTTCATCCACACGGCGTACATGCTCCATACCTTTTACCTTTTCGATTATTGCATCACTCGTTTTACTAAGTTGAACTTGAATGGTATCTTCACTAGACAAAATACTTAGTAATTCATTCTTACTGCCTGAAGCTACTATTTTTCCATGATCCATGATATAGACACGGTTACATAATTGCTCTACTTCCTCCATATAATGGCTTGTATAAAGGATCGTTGTTCCATGCTCTTCATTTAACTTTCGAACCGTCTCTAAAATATGATTTCTTGATTGAGGATCAATGCCCACTGTCGGTTCATCAAGAATAAGGATCTCTGGTTGATGCAACAATGCTGCTGCAATGTTTACTCTTCGTTTCATACCACCTGAAAATGTTTTAACAAGCTCTTTTTGCCGCTCTTTTAATCCAACCATTTCGAGTACTTCTTGCATGCGATTTTCTAGTACATCTTTTTTCACCTTATAAATCTTGCCAAAGAATTTAAGGTTCTCATATGCAGAAAGTTCCTCATACAAAGCAATTTCTTGTGGGACAACGCCAAGCACCCTTCTGATTTCTGATGGATCTTTAATCTTACTCTCTCCATTAAGTCTCACATCACCAGAGGTTGGTTTTAATAAAGACGAAATCATCGAAATAGTAGTGGATTTCCCTGCTCCATTTGGACCGAGTAACCCTACCGATTCACCTTTGTCTAAATAGATATCAATTCCATCAACTGCTTTTTTGTCTTTATATGTTTTAGTAAGATTTACCGTTTCAAGCATCTATTAAGCACTCCTTCATCTAAATCCTCATTATTTCTTGCTCCTTTTAAAGGTACAAAAAAAGAAACAGTAACACTACTGTCTCTAGTCACGATGTTTTAATATAACCATTACTTTTGTCATTTTTTCTTTCGTCTATACAAGATTATGGCGAATTGCATAAATAGCTAATTGTGTCCGATCCCTTAATTCCAATTTGTTCAGAATTTGACTGATGTTATTTTTTACTGTTCCAACTGAGATCGCAAGCCTCTCTGCAATTTCTCCATTATTGAGACCTTCACCAATACATTTTAAGATTGCCCTTTCACGGGGCGTTAATGATGGATCTGTCTCCTTAGCCTCTTCACGATTCAACAGGATTGGCATGACTTTTGCTGCCACTCGATCTTCAATGGACAACCCTCCGGTCAATGCACTTCGAATCGAACGATGCAATGATTCTGTATCTCCTGTCTTCATAATATAGCCACTAACACCTATTCTTAAGGACTCCAATACATAGTTATCATCGTCAAACGTTGTTAATATCAATATTTTCGTATTTGGCCAACGAGATTGAATGATTTTGGCAGCTTCGATCCCATCCATGACTGGCATACGAATATCAAGGATTACAATGTCAAATGCCCTTGTTTCACAAAGAGATACTGCCTCTTTACCATTGTTAGCTTCTCCAGCTACCTTCATTTCGTCATCGGATTCAATCATCATTTTTAATCCTTGTCTTACCATCACCTGATCTTCCGCCAGTAATATTCGAATCATTCTACATCCCCCATATCCAATTTAATAAAGCCTCTGACAACGAAATGCTCGTCTGTTTGAAAGACTTCAAGATTTCCACCAAATTTCTCTAACCGCTCTCGCATGGAGGTAAGCCCAAATCCTTCCTGATACTTTTTAGTATTATCTCTAATTGGATTACTGATTTCAAACCGAAATATACTACCACCCGGTGCTTCAAAGGTAATCTCAGCCTCTCTTGCATGGCTATGCTTCATTATATTAGTTATTGCTTCTTGTACAGCACGGTAAATGGCAAAAGATTGTTCTCCTGTTAATGGAGCAGTAAAAGCACCATGTTTCACAGAAAAATGAATGCGTATAAATTTTTCCATTTCCAATTTACGTATTAGTCGTAATATCCCAGAGAGTCCGCCAGATTCACTAGCTTTCAGTGATTTCACTGCACTCCTGGTTTCTTCCAAACTAGCGCTGGCTAGATTTTTCAAGGATTGCACCTGCTCTTTGTATGTATCAGAAATTTTTAATCGAAACATCTCAAGCTGCATGAGCAGAGCAGTTAGCATATGTCCTACTGAATCATGGATTTCATGTGCAATAAGGATACGTTCTTCTTGTCTAGCCATATCCTCCTCTGAAATAACCCTTCGCTTCAAATCACGGTATTCACTGAGAAGTGCCTCATATCTTGCATCTAGATCATCCTTACCATTTTTTGTTTTCTTATAAAATACCATTGCTAGGATGAGTAATACGATGTAGATTCCTATTAATATCTGTACAAATAGCTCTAGATTAGAAGAAAGAACGGTTATGATTAACCCTAATGCTCCATTTACTCCTATAATAATGCTATGTCTAAATGGCAATCGATAAAACCCTTCTGCAATGAGAAGCGATAAGATAAGAATAAGATACGGATTAAATACTCCTGAATCAAAAGGGAAAAAAGTTATCGTAGTAATGAGTACATTCATACTTATTAGCGATGCTAAAATAGTAGGTTTTCGTAAAACCAATGGAATAATAAAAAAGTTAGCAAAATAAAAGAAGGCTCCAAATGAACGTGCTGCTAGTTCATCTATAACTAGTTCATCTATATGCTGGTTATAATAAAGAATTGAAAACGGCCATATGATAACATTTATAATGAGCCATAACCAATATACGTTCATGAAATAACCCCTTTTCAAACAGAACAACACAGTTTATTTTTACTCTTAAGGATTTATTTTATTAAACCTGGCCGTTCGAGTGTCTTTCCAACTATTTTATCACCCTTATTATGTTTTAAAAATATATATGGAATCATAAAACAAGATTTCGAGTGAATGTATCTTATTTCATGACCATTTTAAAATGTATAAAAGAAGGCAATATATCCTGATATTGACCATATGACTAAATATACTATTACTTGAATGGTTGCCTTTCTCTTATTTACATTTTCATAAAACTGTATTTTTAGCCATGTGTAAAGGAATATAATGCCTGTAGTAATCAGTAATGATAATCCAAGTGGATTGAATGTTTGTTGACTTTCCCAAAAAATTAAAAATAAGATTAGTTGTGAGAATAAAGCAATAGATAATTTTAATGAAGAATTTGCATCACTAAAAATCGTATGAACAATTCTTTCTTTAGTCATGTCAATGCCTCCCTCTTAAACCTATTTTCACATGCTGTACTTTGCATAATTTTATCATATATTCAGACTACTTATTTGAATTTAGTGATTTTTCGAAGCAGGTATCTTATTTTAAGTAGAGAAATTAATCGTAAATTCCAAACTAAAAGAAGTAAAATGGTCCGACATTAGTGACGGCCCACTACCTTCCGAATGTCTATGGTAATTATACACCTCTGTGCAGTCAAGAATTAATGCACGTTTCTGCTTTTAATAGCTTCAAGATCCTTGGTAATTTGTATAATTTGTTTCTTTAACCACTTGGACCTTTTGAAACTTAGAATGTATAATGTTTTCATTAAATAGAGATCCAATTTTGAAGTACCAACTTTATCTTGATTAGCAATTAGATTCAAATAATCACCACCATAATGTTTTCCTTCTTTTGTATCAATTTGTATATACTTATGTAACCCTCTTAACATCGCCCTTTTATAAAGGTTCTCCAAAAACTATATGCCAATGAAGGTGTTTTGAATCTTGATAATCACCTAAATTGGTAATCACCCTACAAGCCCCGTTTTCTTCTGTTACCAACTTAGCAACTTTTTTTATGACACCTAATAATTCAATTAATAACTCGTTATCACTTTCCTCTAGCGTGATTAGAGAAGAAATATGTTTCTTAGGTATTGCAACAATATGAACTGGCCAAAATGGACGTGTATGATAATAAGCTAATACATTTTCTGTCTCCATCACTTTATTTACTTCTGTTTTTCCACTTAACACTTCATCACAATAAAAATCTTCAGACATAATAATCCTCCTAAAAAAATGTATTCTTCCGTTTAGCTACTATTCACTAATAATATTACAATAAAAATTCCTAATACTCTAACTAATGCTACTCCTCATTTATTTTTACGTAGGAAAGGAAAATAAGAGAAGAAAAAAATAAGAGTGGGTATAATAAAGACCCGGCATTCGGTGAGTTCATTTTCACGAAAACCAGGCCATTAATTTAGCTTTGAATTTGTACAGAAAGTTTTATTAAATATTTTTCAAACCCTTTTACAGATAATTCATCTAGTAGTATATCCTCATAAAAAAATCCTTTTAAAACTAGATCATGCTCGCTCGCATATGTTACTAATTGATTATAGGTTTGCTCAATCCTAGGGTAACCTTCCGTATGATAAGCGACCAAATAAGTTCCTTTCTCAATTTTATGAGTAGCATAATTTGGATCATTTACCTTTGTATAAAGATAGTCATACCTCAAATTTTCTCCATTTAGAACGTTTTTTACGCTTATCATCCAGCCTTCAGAAGCGGAAGGAAGAATATTAAATTCCTCTAAATACTTGTAGTGAAGCTGTATAGAGTTATAGATATTCTTTTCGTTTGTTAAAGGTTTTGAATTAGTAACTACGATGAATTCATCCTCCTTCTTATATTCAATACCAATATCTAAAGTATTAACTTCCATTGCTTCTTTGGTCACGTTTATTTTTTCTACGACTAATTTTTTCATCTTTTCGAGATGATTGATTTTCGTCGTAAGGGCTTTTGCTTCTTTTTCGAGTAAAAGAACAAGCTCCTCAGGCGATCGATGATCGAGAAACTCTTTGATCTCCTTTAAGGGCATATCTAGTTCTTTAAGTGTAGCAATGACATTGAAAACATCTGATTGATAAATCGAATAGTATCGATACCCATTAGAAGCAACAACTTCTGGAGAAAATATACCAACTTTATCATAATAAAATAAAGTATCTTTACTGACACCCATTAATTTAGCAAATTGTCCTGTTGTTAAGTGAACTTGTGGGTTAATGTTCATACAAGTATCATCTCTCCTTCAATGGTCAGGTTAATAGTAATGATAAATCCTTCTGTTTCGGTTCAGTAAGATAACACAAACTATAATCGATAGGAATTCTGCTAATGGAATAGCTATCCAAATCCCATGAACTCCCATTACAACTGGCAGCACCAATAATCCTAATAGAACAAACACTAATGTTCTTAGTAATGAGATTGTTGCTGAAACCTTCCCGTTTGATAGTGCAGTAAACAACATCGAAGTAAAGATGTTTAACCCCATGAATAAAAAGCCAATACAAAATATGCGAAAGCCATCTATGGCTATGTTATATACATTACTTCCCTTTTCCACCATAATTTGGATTAGTAGAGGTCCTAGCAAAAGGGATATTCCAAACACAACTATGGAACTAATGCCAATAACAAGCATACTATTCTTAAAGATACGTTTTAATTGATTGGTATTTTGACTTCCGTAATTATAGCTTATGATTGGTGCAATACCAACAGAGTATCCCATATAAATAGGAGTTAAAAACATCATAACATAAAGCATAATCGTGACAGCGGCAACTCCTTCAACTCCGATATATTTTAACATTAACAGGTTAAAAGCAATGGTTACGACCGAAGTGGAAAGATTGGTGACCATTTCAGAAGAACCATTTATACAACTGTTCAGAAAGACTTTCCAATCAAGCTTTGGTCTAGTAAAGTAAAGCTTGTTATGCTTTGCTAGTAAAAAGTACACCATTCCAACAAGAGCAGGAATTGCGATCCCTATTGCAGTCGCAATAGCAGCTCCCTCAATCCCCATATCCCATACCACAATAAAAACATAATCCAAAATGATGTTTGCACTCCCACCTATAAGGGTGATGACAAAACTTAAGTTTGGTTTTCCAGCTGTCACAAAGAAATTTTCAAACATCATTTGGATAATAAGCAATGGGCTGATCACTAATATGATCTTCCCATAGATCATCGTATACTCAAGAAGCTGATTACTTGCTCCAGCTCCGAGAAGTTCTAACAATGGTCGAATAAATAATAATCCAAAACCCATGATTATAAAACCAATTACAACTCCACATAGTACGATAAACGTAAAATTTTTTCTTGCCTCCTGGTAATTATTCTCGCCCATTTTCTTTGCAATAATTGCGCTTCCTCCCGTACCGAGCATTAAAGCAGTAGCAAAAATCAATGTATAAATTGGCATAAAAATATTAACTGCAGACAATGCTGTTGCATTCACATAACGTGCTACAAAAATACCATCGACCATTGTATAGACAGCAATAAATAACATCACACCAATCGTGGGAGCTGCGTATGCTAGCAACGATTTCATGGTATACTCTTTTTCTATTCCTTTTAACACATACATTATTCTGCATCTCCTATATTTTAGAATCAATATTGATATCCTAAAGTATGGAGTAAGACTATAGTCAAGAGGAAATCATTACAGATGGTAGGACGAATAATAAGTAAATAGAAAAATGGGGCATAAAGGAAAACAACGTTTGGTCTAACAGGCACAAAAAATCTCGGGTTTTTATTGAAAATAACCCGAGAGAATATTGAATTGAACCCTGAAAGTGGAAATGTTTATTTTAACTAAGAGATGTTTATTTTAGTTAGACATAGTAGAAATAAGAGTCATTGAAAAAAGAAAATTACAAAGACTTGATATCGAGATCTTTACAACTTATGAAATATAGGAAATATATCCTTTTGTATATTATCCCCTTTATCCTCATTTAAAAGTCTTTTGAAGCAAAAATAGGAATACGATAACTTTTTGAAACTTGTAAACATCATTCAACGTATTACTAATAACAGGGGGATTTTACATGAAAAAAAGCTTTATGATACATATAGCATTTCTATCCATACTCATCATCACAGCTTGTAGCAACAGCGACGAATTATCGGGAAAAACGTTCGATGTTAGTGTGGTTTCATCACCTAACAATCCTAATAAATATGACTCTATAATGAGATTAGAATTTTCAGATGGGAATATAGTGAAAAATACGATGGGTTATGAAGAGGGTACTTATGAGTTGAAAGATGATAGACTTGTGATTCAATTTGAAAATAAAAATGAAAGTTTAGAAATAGGATTTACTTTTGAAGAAAGCGAAAAAGATTTTAGCGCATATTCAGCAGTTATTAGTGATTCAGATTTCCAAATTGAAGACTCTAAGCAAGTAAGCAAATATCAAGGATTCTACAATAAGTTAACAAGGCATCAATATGAATTTATAGAAAGATAAAAAAGGGTGAACAAAAAGTGGTATGACTAATGTTTTGGTGAGTGCCACTTTTTTTATTGAGAAAACTTTAGCCTTTGTGACTGTTACAAACCTAACAAGCTCCCTACTAATATGACAGCAGTTGAAATAACAACAAACTTCATCCACTCATAACAGACAATACTTTAATTAGCTTGATTTTCGTACTTTACTTCCTCCAAATCCTATTAGTTTTTCAATGTTTATTTTAGATCCATTTGAACCTTTTTCCATCATTTCATAAATTAGGTGCGTTTTATCCTTTGCCAGGAATGATATATAAAAAGAAAATAAAGTATGCTTCTCAATAATCTCTTTGGAAGTTATTTTAGAAGTTGTGGTGGTAGGCAATTAATAAATGAATCAAATATTTTGGAAAATAAGAGGAAGATAGTAGAACGTACCTTCCAAATAGATAGATCCTCTACCAAAGCTCCTTTACTTACCATTCCACACATTCTCCGACATCGTGCAACTACAGAATAAAATAGTTCATTGTCATACCATATAAAAACTTTATGTTGTTCTGTGTAGTATCCTTTATTTGTAATTTTTTGCTATAATTAATAATAGATTTTTTTGATAGGAGTGTTAATAGTATGAGGGGTCAAGTGATCAAGTATTTTGATGATAAAGGTTATGGGTTTATCAAGGACGAAAATGGGGACAACCGCTTTTTTCATATTTCAAATTTAATAGGGACAAATGATAAAATTCATCCAAGTGCTTTAGTAAAATTCACGCCAAATAGCAACGAGAAAGGTTTAACATGCCTTAACATAGAGGTCTTAAAGAGAAATAAAACTAATTTTATATCAATAAATAATACAAATATTAAAGTATCAAACATTAAAGAGTTTGGCATCTCTCTTAGTCACAAGATTAAAGCAATAAAAGTACCGGTATATAAGATGAATCCAGATTATGTTAAAAGTAAAGAAAGGGCAGGCAAAAATATTCTCAAGAAGTTATTATTACCCGAAAAGTATATAAACGCTGGTACCTATAAGGAAATATTTATAGAGAAATTTGAAAAGTATACTATTCAAGGTAATGAATTTAGATATAGCAGGGATGTATATGAACTTCCTTATATTTTCATTAAACAATCTGAAACCAAGGATGTAAAACATGATGGCTATACACGGATAGATGCAGATGAAGCAAAATTTGTTTATTGGAAATACTTATACATAACCACTTACCAGAATGATAATTATAAGTTTTATGAGCACGATATAAATATTGAAGAAAATATATCTCAAATAAACGAATTAATTAACTATGTACATTAGTAACCGGTAAGATACAGAAAAAGAAAGCTAGAATAGCGAAACATAGATTGTAGCACTTCTATAGTTCCATAAAAGAGTGCTCCTTTCTATGATAATTGCTTATGCTTTATTATTCTTCCTTTAATCCATACCTATAGATTTAGTTAATAACAATCTATTAAGTCTGCCTATTTCCCTGCATTTTTTTTCACCTTTCTCTCCTTTTTAAAGTAATGTTTTCTCAAAATATAGCTAAATGGAAAAATGAGTAAAGACAAGGGATGGGCATGAAAAAGACCCCGAAATCGCAAATGTTTATTTTCACGAAATCTGGGTCTGAACTGGGAGATGTTTATTTTAGTTAGACACTTTCTGTACAATCAAATTAAACTCCTGATTTCCCCCACCCTTAAACCCGCATTCCACCGTTCGAGTTAAAATATAGATTTGCTACAGAATACCCATTTTGGACATTTTC
Source organism: Ornithinibacillus caprae (assembly GCF_009728145.1). Lineage (GTDB taxonomy): Bacteria > Bacillota > Bacilli > Bacillales > Amphibacillaceae > Ornithinibacillus > Ornithinibacillus caprae. The sequence continues at coordinate 106,890 of NZ_WOCA01000005.1, forward strand.
TGGATCAAAAATGACTGTTTTCAGGCCCCTTTTTCGCCTTTTTTTTCACCTTTTTTTCGGTGTTAAAAAATAGTTTTGATAATGGAAGAAAGAGAAAAATCAAAAAAGACTATGGAAAAAATGACGAATAAATATTGAACAACAATTGTTTTTATTATTGTACCACAATCGGAATGAATTATTGAACAAACCCTGTATTGGCAAGGGATAGGGTCTTAATAAGTTTGTGAAAAAACTATGGATAAGATATTGAAATGTATTGAAAAAGGCATGAAAAAACTCGGGTTCCTATTGAAGAAAACCCGAGAATTTTTTGGATTCTGGATGGAAAAAGCAAAAGTATTTTTTAACGAACTTGGCGTTGGATTAGCAAGTGTTTATTTTGATTAGCAAGTGATATTTATTAATTAGACACTTTCCTCTCTAACCAACAAACCGCCTCCACATGCATACTCTGAGGAAACATGTCCACTGGATGGACCTCTTTTGTCTCATAACCACCATCTTCTAATATTCGTAAGTCTCTAGCCAATGTCGATGGATTACATGAAACATAAACGATTCGTTTGGGATTCATTTCAATCATCGCTTGTAAAAGACTTTTATCACAGCCCTTTCGAGGAGGATCAACGACAATCACATCTGGATCTAACCCCTCATCCTTCCACTTAGGCATCACTTTTTCCGCTTCACCAACAGCAAATTCTACATTCGTAATACCATTTAGTTTTGCATTGATATTCGCATCGTTAATTGCTTCTGGTACAATTTCTACACCGTAAACCTTCTTCGCCTTTTGTGCCAAAAACAATGAGATCGTTCCAATCCCACAATAAGCATCGATTACCGTATCACTTTCCCCAGTATTGGCATACTCCAATGCTTTTTCATAAAGCTTTTTCGTTTGGGGTGGATTAATTTGATAAAATGACTTCGCAGAAATTGCAAAGCGTACATTTCCAATTGAATCGTAAATATATTCTTCTCCCCAAAGAACGTTGGTTTCATTACCCATAATTACATTCGTTCTTCTTGAATTAACATTATGGACGATCGATTTTATGTGAGGATATGTTTCTGTTAGCTCACGAATAAGTTCTTCCTTATGTGGAAGCTCCTTGGTACGAGTAATAAGTACCACCATAGCTTCTTTCGTTTCTCTGCCTGTCCGAACCATAATATGACGTAATACACCACGATGTTTTTGTTCATCATATGCTTTAATTCCTAGCCGACTAGCGATCCTTCTTGTGCCTTCTACAATTCGATCATTCGCATCATCCTGCACCACACATGTATCCATATCTTCAATAATTTGGTGGCTACGCATTTGATAAAATCCAGTAATTAATTCACCCTCTTTCTCTCCAACAGGAATAGCCACTTTATTACGATAACGCCATGGATCTTCCATCCCAATAGTAGGGTGAACAGGAACATGGTCCAAATGAGCAATTTTACGCATCACATTTTTCACTTGATTTTGTTTCATTTCTAATTGCATCTTATAACTCATATGTTGGATTTGGCAGCCTCCACATTTATAAAACACATCACATGGTGGCTCCACACGATCTGGACTAGGATTTTTTACTTCTAATAATTTTCCAAAGCCAAACTTCTTATTTACTTTTACAACTTTAACTACCGCCTCTTCGCCGGGGAGTCCATAAGGAACAAATAGCGGATAGCCATCTATTTTACCGACTCCACTACCTTCATGCGTAAGATCCTCAAACGTTATCGTAATGGTTTCATTCTTCTTCACAGGTACTTCTTGTTTTGCCATTATGTATCTTCCTTTACGCTCTAATATGTGTTCATATCTTATCATAACTCAACAAGGGTATATATATAAAAGAAAAAAAGAAAGACTACTATTATTCGTAATCTTCCTCTTCACTATCCATAAATGATTCAGGTATGAAAAATTCAATATGTTGCTGTAAATTTTTAAATTCGCCTGGTAACAGACCACCATACTCACCATCAATGTTTAATTGCATTTTATCATCTGGTTCCACATTGATCTGTTTTGCTTTTGCATATATAACGTGGTCATCATCTAAATGGGCACCTCTAGATGCTAATGTTACAATGCGGATAAACTCAGCTAGGTTTGTTTTACGTAAGATAAGTAAATCAAAATAGCCATCATTTAATTTTGCATCTGGAGCTAATTTCTCAAATCCGCCAACAGAATTGGAATTGGATACCAAAAATAACATAATGTCTTCATCAATGATATTTCCATCATATTCAATCTTTGCTCGAACAGGCTTTAATGAAGGTAGCATCTCAATACCTTTCATATAGTAGGCAAGCTGACCAATCATTGTTTTCAATTTACTTGGTACATCATAGGTCAGTTCCGTTAGCTTTCCTCCACCAGCAATGTTCATAAAATATTGGTCATTTACTTTTCCAATATCAAGTGGTGTCGAATGATCTTCTATAATAACGTCGACTGCTTTTTGGATATCACGTGGAATTTGCAAAGCTCTAGCAAAATCATTTGTGGTACCAACTGGGATGATTCCAAGCTTAGGACGATATTCCTGTTCGGCTAATCCATTAATCACTTCATTAATTGTTCCATCGCCACCTGCTGCAACGACAATATCATACCTTCGTTCCACAGCAATTTTGGCCGCTTCTACCGCATCCCCTTCTCCTGTTGTAGCATGAGCAGATGTTTCATAACCTGCAATTTCTAGCCTCTCTAAAACAGTAGGTAATTCACGCTTAAATGCTTCACGACCGGACGTTGGATTATAAATGATTCGGGCCCTTTTCATTATGTCCCCTCCCCTTGGTAAATTTATGACAAGCAACATCGAGTTATGTTTGGTTAAATTTTCTTTTTACTTTTTTACTCAGTCACTATCATAGCTCTTTTTCTTTGTTTTGGGAAGTATTTACAACTAATAAGACTAGACTACAAAACATAGTAGTAGTCTAGCCTTTATAATTAGCGGTTATCCATTTCTTCTTTTAAAATCTTATTAACCATCGGTGGATTGGCTTGACCCTTTGTTGCTTTCATTACTTGACCAACTAAAAAGCCTAATGCACGACCTTTACCATTTTTATAATCAATAATGGATTGTTCATTATCATCTAATATTTTTCCAATGATCTCTTTTAATTGTCCTTCATCAGAAATTTGCACCAGACCTTTGTCTTTTACAATTTGCTCTGGGTCTCCGCCTTTTTCTACTAATTCAGCAAAGACTTTCTTCGCAATCTTAGATGATATCGTTCCATCTTCAATTAATTTAATCATTTTCCCTAATGCTTCTGGGGTTAATGCTAGATCACTTAATTCCTTATAGTGTTTATTCATATACCCAGAAACTTCACCCATCAACCAGTTAGATGCTTGCTTCATATCTGCACCATTTTTGATGGACTCTTCGAAGAAATCACTCATTTCCTTCGAACTAGTTAGTACAGCTGCATCATATGCAGGAAGACCTAAATCATCAATATAGCGCTGTTTACGCGCATCTGGAAGTTCAGGTATCTCATTACGGATACGCTCTTTCCACGCCTCATCAATGTATAGTGGAACGAGATCTGGCTCAGGGAAATAACGATAATCATCGGAACCTTCCTTGACACGCATAAGGATCGTTTCCTTTGTTTTTTCGTCATAGCGACGCGTTTCCTGAAGGATTTCTCCACCAGACAGTAGCACTTTTTCTTGACGTTTTTCTTCAAACTCTAATCCTTTTTGAACAAACGTAAATGAGTTTAAGTTCTTCAATTCTGCTTTGGTACCAAATTCCTCTTGTCCAATTGGACGAAGAGAAATATTTGCATCACATCTTAGAGAACCTTCTTGCATTTTTACATCAGATACTCCTGTATACTGAATGATTGTTTTTAACTTTTCAAGATAGGCATATGCTTCCTCTGGTGAACGCATATCTGGTTCAGATACAATTTCGATTAGTGGTGTACCTTGACGATTAAAGTCAACTAGCGAATAACCATCCTCACCATGTGTTAGTTTACCTGCATCCTCTTCCAAATGTAATCGTGTAATTCCGATACGCTTTTTCTTGCCATTTACTTCAATTTCAATCCAACCATTTTCACCAATCGGCTGATCAAACTGAGAAATTTGATATGCTTTTGGATTATCTGGGTAGAAATAGTTTTTACGATCAAATTTTGTATCGGTTGCAATTTCACAATTCAATGCCATAGCTGCTTTCATTGCAAAGTTTACTGCTTCCTCATTAAGTACTGGTAAAACACCAGGATATCCTAAGTCAATTGGGTTTACATTTGTATTCGGTTCATTCCCAAACGCATTCGGACTTGGACTAAAAATTTTCGACTGTGTTTTTAATTCAACATGGACCTCTAAACCTATAATCGTTTCAAAGTTCATTATTTCGCACCTCCTAATTGAGGTTTTTTCGTATGATGTTCTGTTGCTTGTTCATATGCATGTGCCGCACGGAATACCGTACTTTCATCAAAGTGCTTCCCAATAATTTGTAACCCAATTGGTAGACCCTCTTCAGAAAAACCACATGGTACAGATATACCTGGTACACCAGCTAAGTTAACTGGAATGGTTAAAATATCATTGGCATACATTGTCAATGGGTCATCGATTTTTTCTCCAACTTTAAATGCCGGTGTTGGTGTTGTAGGTCCAATAACCACATCATAATATTCAAAGATGTTATCAAAATCATTTTTAATTAATGTACGAACTTTTTGTGCTTTTTTGTAATAGGCATCGTAGTAACCAGAGCTTAATGCGAATGTTCCTAACATAATACGACGCTTAACTTCCTCACCAAAACCTTCACTACGAGACTTTTTAAACATATCGATCATATTCGTTGCGTTCTCTGAACGAACACCGTAACGTACACCATCAAACCGAGCTAGGTTCGCTGATGCTTCAGAAGACGCTAATAAGTAATAGGTTGCTACTGCATACTTAGAATGTGGTAACGAGACTTCTTCCCATGTTGCTCCTAATGACTCATATACCTTTAATGCGTTCATGATGGCATCCTTCACCTCAGGATTAACCCCTTCAGCAAGATATTCTTTAGGAACAGCAATTTTAAGGCCGCTTACATCCCCTGTTAACGCTTTGGTATATTCAGGTATGTCGACTTTTGCACTGGTTGAATCCATGTGATCATGACCAGCGATTACTTCTAGTACACGCGCATTATCTTCTACAGAACGCGTTAATGGACCTATTTGATCCAATGAAGAAGCAAAGGCTACTAGCCCGAAGCGAGACACGAGTCCATATGTAGGCTTCAATCCAACGACACCACAGAATGCTGCAGGCTGACGAATGGATCCACCGGTATCTGAACCTAGTGAAAATAATACTTCTCCTGCTGCAACTGCTGCTGCAGATCCACCACTAGAACCACCAGGGACATAGTCTGTATTCCACGGATTACGAGTTGGTGTAAAGCTTGAATTCTCGTTGGAGGACCCCATGGCAAATTCATCCATGTTTAATTTACCGATCGTTACAATTTTTTCTGCATTCAGTTTTTCAATAACGGTTGCATTGTATAGTGGATCGTCAAAATTACGTAAAAATTGACTTCCACATGTTGTACGAAGCGCTTTCGTTACAATATTGTCTTTAATCCCAGCTGGAATCCCGAATAACTTATTGCTCTTATCCGTTTCTAAATCTAACTCTTTCGCTTTTGCACGTGCATTTTCTTCATCTAATGTAAGAAACGCATGAACTTGATCGTCTACTTCTTTAATTCGGTTGTATGATGTATCTACTAAATCTTCAACCGTGATTTCATTATTATGTAATTTCTCTTCTATTTCTTTAATACTATGATCGAATAATGACATGACCTGCAACCCTCCTCCTTAATCCAATATTGATGGCACACGATACTGACCATCTTGTTGATCTGGGGCATTCTTCATTGCTTCTTCTTTCGTTATCCATTTTTTAGGTTCGTCTTTACGCATTACATTTTTTAAGTCTAATACATGTGTTGTAGGCTCTACACCATCTGTATCTAGCTCATTTAATTGTTCTGCGAATGTAATAATAGAGCTTAATTGTTCAGTAAACATTTCTGCTTCCTGCTCAGAAACTTCTAATCGAGCTAGATTGGCCACATGTTTTACTTGTTCTTTTGATATTTCAGCCACTTTCAGCACCTCCACGTTTATCTTTGATATATTTAATGTTTGGATTAATTCTTCTATTTTAACCATAAAAAAACTGCTACAATACTATAGATAATAGCAGAATTCACCATAGATAAGCAAGAAATCAACCAATGTCACTCCATGAAACGAAAAAGTCACTCCCCTTTTTCTAAGAGAAGTGACTTTTTACATTTAATTATTCATCTAATTTAGCAACTGTTTCATCAAATTCCGCTTCCATTTCAGGTGTTGGTCTGCCGGCCATACTTACCACAACGGAAACAATTAAGTTAAGTACGAAACCTGGAACGATTTCATATAAATCAAAAATTCCACCTTCTAGGAAATTACCCCAAACGACAACTGTAACCGCACCAGCAATAATACCTGCTAAAGCACCATTACGAGTAATTCCTTTCCAGAATAATGATAGAATAATAGTCGGTCCAAATGCTGCACCAAATCCAGCCCAAGCATAACCAACGAGCTCAAGTACAGAAGCTTCTGGGTTTGTTGCAATCAATGCTGCGATTAGAGCGATTATGATTGTAGCAAATCTACCAACCCAAACTAATTCTTTTTCAGAAGCTTGTTTACGGAAAATAGCTTTATAGAAATCCTCCGCAACCGCTGAAGAAGAAACTAATAATTGAGAGTCAATGGTACTCATAATTGCTGATAGAATTGCAGCTAATAGAATACCTGCAATAACTGGATGGAATAATAGCTGTGAAAATGCAATAAAGATTACTTCCGGGTTATCTAGTAATTGCACGCCACCTTCATTTACTACTTCTATTCCTACATTACTTAAAATAGAAACATCCTGCGTACTAATAAATGCCAATCCGATAAAACCAGTAAACATCGCACCATATAGACCTAAAATCATCCAAGTTGTTCCAATAAACTTCGCCTTTGGAACGTCCTTAGGTGAACGTAAAGCCATAAAACGTACAATAATATGGGGTTGTCCAAAATACCCAAGACCCCATGCAGCACCAGAAATAATAGCAATCGTTCCTGCAAACGTACCTACACCTGCTAGCATATCTAAGTGATCAGGATTAATGGAACCAATTGTTTGTACTGCTGCATCCCATCCACCAATTTCATTTAATGCAACAATAGGTACGACAATCAATGCTAATAGCATTAATGTACCTTGGAAGAAGTCTGTCCATACAACTGCAAGGAATCCACCAAGAAATGTATAAGAAACGACTACTAAAGCACCGATCCAAAGTGCAGTTTGATAGGAAAATCCAAATGAAGCTTCAAATAATGTTGCTCCAGCAACCATTCCTGAAGAAGTGTAAAAGGTAAAGAATAGTAAAATAACTAAAGCAGAAATGACACGTAGAACATGTGACTTATCTTTAAAACGATTTTCCAAAAAGTCAGGAATTGTAATCGAATTATTAGATACTTCTGTGTAAATTCGAAGTCGTTTTGCAACAAAGTGCCAGTTTAAATAAGCACCTACTGCTAAGCCAATTGCCATCCATCCTCCATATGCACCGCCAAAACCTGACGCATATACAGCACCCGGCAATCCAAGTAATAACCAACCACTCATGTCAGATGCACCTGCACTCAATGCAGCAACACCAGGTCTAAGTGATCTTCCACCTAAAACATAATCAGATAAATTGTTTGTTCGGTAATACATGAACAAACCAATAACTAGCATACCTATTAAATATACGATAAATGTAATTAATACTGTAGTATCCATTTATTATCTCCCCCTATTCGTAAACAATGACACGACAGATAGTATTATTAATAAAGGCATTGGTACTAACAACCAAAACCAGGTTGCACCAGATACTGCAAACTCCTCCATAATTGATACCCCTTCCTGTTTACTCGATTCTGCCCAAATCGGATTTTGAGAAATAAGCGAACTAATCAATATTATCTCTTTACCTCGAATTTTTATAAAATTATAAATTCACTCTTCCCGTAACTTATCATAACACAACCTTTTAAAAAAACTACCTATTTTTGTCGAATATATGAAAATACTTGTATAAAAAGTCTAAAAATGGTATGTTTATTAGTTTAGCATTTATTAAAAAACAACAAAAAAAACGCCTGAAATAGGTTCCACGCTACTTCAGGCAAATCTATCATATATAAGTAATAGGGTAAAAAAATTGGATTACTGACAAGCTTTTGGTTGATTAAAAATCGAATGATGTGTTAATAGACATTGCTTTAAGAATACTAGGTTCAGATTCACCTGTTGCTACATCAGTTGGTTGATTATCTTGGGTAAATAAAAACCCACCTACTAATAGAGTACCTAATGCGATAGCTGCAATCATTTTTTTCAATCGTCTCCCCTCCTTTATATATTAACTACTTCCTCATATGTGAGGTTAGCTAGCTTATAATATTTAACGGAGTCTTTATACCTTCCTACTTTTTCAAAATGCTTTGCAAGCATGTTTGAATAAACAATTAAATTACCATAATCTTTACGTTTTTGTAGGTAAGGTAAAAATTCCTCCATTACTAATGAAGTAAATTGTTCATGTTGCTCACTTATTGCATAACTGAAAGTATGAATTATATACTCATACAGCCTATGATTTACATTATCTGTAGATAGTTGTAATAAATGTTTTGCTCTTTCTAATTCTTTAGTTGCTTGATCAAAGTTTTGTATTTTATAATATTCTTTTATTAGATTAGTTAAACCTAATAACCTTTCATTTATTTCTAACTTTTCATCTTCTACTACTTCAATAAAGTGTTTAATTGCTTCTTTCGAGTCTCCAACAGAAGAATATAAGTATCCTAAATTTTGATTTGTCAACTGTATTACTTGTTTACTTTTATTTAATTCACCTAAATGTCTAGCTAAATTATAGTGTTTAATTGCTTTATCATACATTTTTATCCTTCGATAGGATATACCAAGTACTATGTGGCACTGTGCACAGCGTATGAAATTATATTCCTTTTGAAAAAGATCAATTGCCTTGTTTGCATATTCTATAGATTCTAAGGTGTTTCGAAGTTTACTATGAGTAACAGCCATTGTGTATTGAAGATCAGCAACTTGTTCCTCATCTAACTTAATCTGATTAAGTTTATCTTCAGCGTGTTTATACATTCGCATCGCCTGTGCAAACTCACTATTAAGCGAACTATAATTACCTTTAAACTTATACCAATAAAATAAATGTAAACTATCAAATGACCCAGAAACTTCGTTTAACTTATTAATCTGTTCCAATGCATTATCATACTCTCCTAAAATAAGAAAGTATCTTATTTTGTGAATTTCAAACATCATTAAACTATCAGAACGGACTAAAGCTAATAACTCACTTAGTTCATTGTATGTTTCTGTAATCTCTTTCTTGTCATTCACTTCGAAAAGCATATTGAACCAGTTTTCGCATTTCTCTTTGATCGTAATATCCTTATCACTATCCAGTTCAATTCCAAGTCGAGTACATAACATACTGATAACTTCAGGACTTGCTTCTGTACGCTGATTTTCAATCTTGGACAAATAGGACATAGAAACAATTCCATCGGCAAGTTCTTCTTGTGTCATCCCTTGTTTGACGCGTTGTAATTTGATAAAGGATCCAATTTCCATATTGCTATCCTCCCACATATTTGTTTCTATTACTATTTGCTTAGTTATATAATAACATAAATTTTGAATATTCATATTGGGAAAGTTGTGGTACAAAAGTACCCTTTAAGCCCAAAAAACTTTCCTACTTTCCTAATTTGAGGAAAGTAGGAAAGTTTTTGCTCTACCTAGTATCATATTCTATTAAACTATCAAAATATACCAAAAAATTCAATGATTTTTTCCTAACTTTCATGATAAAGAAAAGCCCCTTTTTGAAAAGGGGCTTTTTAACTAAATATTTATTAAAACATCTCTGAAGTTGTTTTACCTTGCATATGTTGGATTAAGTAGTCTGGCCCACCTGCTTTGGAATCTGTACCTGACATATTAAATCCACCAAATGGTTGATACCCAACGATCGCTGCAGTACAGCCACGGTTGAAGTATAGGTTACCAACATGGAAGTCTCTACGTGCTTGCTCTAAGTGTTCACGGTTATTTGTAATTACTGCACCAGTTAAACCATATTCAGTATTGTTAGCAATTTCAATTGCATGATCGAAATCTTTGGCTTTTGTTAAACCAACAACTGGTCCGAAGATTTCTTCTTGCATAATACGTGCATTTGGATCAACATCACCGAAAACAGTTGGATTAATGAACCAACCAGTTGAGTCATCTCCAGTTCCACCAGCAAGAAGTTCGCCTTCTTTTTTACCAATTTCAATGTAGTCCATGATTTTATCATAAGCACCTTGATCAATAACTGGACCCATGAAATGTGAGTTATCATGCGGATTTCCTGCAGATAATTCTTTTGTTAATTCAACCACACGATCTTTGACTTGATCGTATACATCTTCATGGATAACTGCACGAGAACATGCAGAACATTTTTGACCAGAGAAACCGAATGCTGATTGTACGATCGACTGTGCAGCTAACTCTAAATCAGATTCACTATCAACAACGATTGTATCTTTTCCACCCATTTCAATGATTGTACGTTTTAGCCATTTTTGACCTTCATGTACCACTGCTGCACGTTCAAAAATGCGTGTACCAACTTCACGAGATCCTGTGAAGCTAATGAAACGTGTACGAGGATGATCTACTAAGAAATCTCCCACTTCACTACCAGGACCTGGAATGTAGTTAATGACACCAGCTGGAAGTCCCGCTTCTTCTAATACTTCCATAAATTTATATGCAATTACAGGTGTTGTACTAGCTGGTTTTAGTAGCACTGTGTTACCAGTAACCATCGCTGCTACTGTTGTACCTGCCATGATTGCGAATAGGAAGTTCCATGGTGAAATAACTAATCCCACACCAAGTGGTATGTAATGGAACTGGTTATGTTCGATTGGACGACTATTTATCTCAACACCATCTTTAATTTTTAACATTTGACGACCATAGTATTCTAAGAAATCAATTGCTTCAGCAGTATCTGCATCCGCTTCTTTCCATGGCTTACCGCCTTCTTTTACTAAGTGCGCAGAGAACTCATGCTTGCGGCGACGAATGATTGCTGCAGCACGGAATAAAATTCCCGCACGAAACTTAGGATCTGATTTTCTCCAATACGTTTCAAATGTTTCATCCGCTACTTTCATCGCTTTTTCAGCAAGCTCTTTATTCGCTTTTGAAACATACCCAATTACTTCATTCTTGTTTGCTGGGTTTACGGAAACAATTTTGTCCTCAGTTGTTACTCTTTCGCCACCAATAATAAGTGGGTATTCTTTCCCAAGGTCTGCCTCCACTTTCTTTAATGCATCAAGCATTAACTGTCTGTTCTCTTCTGCCGAAAAGTCAGTAAATGGTTCGTGTTTGTAAGGTACTACCATGAAAAAAACCTCCTTAAGATATACAATTTTATTCCTTGTATCCGCTTTACATAAGAAATAGCTATTATAAAAGAAACCTTCTATAATAGTCGTTAAAATTTTATAAAATCTTTCCATAAAAAAACGGAGTGGAATACATCCACCCCCTATTCTAACTGAAAAGAATAAACTGTTCAAACAATCTAGGTTCAGATTTTAATGGAAAATATGGACAGTTGGATCATTTTGTCCTGCTTCTCGATAGATGACACCCTCTACACCATAGCTCGAGGTTATTTTAACCTCAAGATCATAGTAATCAGGAAACATTTCTTTAACTAATCCGTATGCGTATTGAGCGAAACCTAAAATTTCTCCTTTTCCATAAAATTCTATCGGAACTTCTAATGTTAATCTTTGAAGCTCCTCATTTACATAAAACCCTTCACCGATCACACCAACATAGTTCGGGAAGAATTGCGCAATGTCTTCTCCAAAGCTTTTTACAATTTGTGCATCATCAAAGTACTTCTTCTCCGCTTCATTAGATGGAAAAAGAACATGTTCTTCATCAATGTTCGTCCAGTCGTCAATGGTTCTACCACTCTCAGACACCAAGGTTTTGGCTACAAAGTTTCCGGGAGTCGAAGATCCATGTGCTTCTTCTCGGTACAAGGCAATCATAACTGGAACAGATTCTAAACCTTCCATCCCACGGATGCGCTCCAATACCGTCTGGGCAATTTTTTGTCCTTGCTTTATCATTTCCTCTTCTGGTATTTCCTCATAATAATCCGGTCCACCGATTTCCGTTTGGAATCGATAAACTGACTTCAATGCAAGACCAATCGAAATACCTACCAATTCAACCGTATTATCATCTTTTTTACGTAAAAAATTCTGCTCTAGAATATGCGATAAATATCGAGGATTATCACGTAATTCATCTTCATCTCCCGAATCTTCAATTGGTGGGTTTAGCCCTCTAGTTAATTCGTGGCGAATTTTTTCTTCATTTACTGTCATCTGAGCTTTTTTTAGTCGTTGTATTTCCGCTTCTACTTGGTCTTCTAGCTGCTCTTTTGTTAAATCCCTTCCAAGCCAATCATAGACTGTATCTTCTGATAAGTACTGTCCTTCTTCAAAGTAATATTTCTGTGGGTCAAAATATTCTTTTGAATGTCTACGTAGTCCTTCTTCCATTTCATCAATGTCTAATCGATTTGCGAGCTGATTAACAATGACTCCCCTAGCTTCACTTGTACGATATGGAAGGATCATACGATAATTTTCTTCTGACAAATTATAACTAGGAACAATTGAAGGCTGTCCTTTTTGTTCTTCATCATTTTGCAAAACTTCATCATCATCATTAAAGTTTGGCGTACAGCTCGCTAAGACCAGAAGGGTGCTCACTAACAATATAACTATTTTCTTCACGTTCTCACCCCTTATTTCCCCAATATTTCAACTAATTTATCTTCATCCCATATCGTAATTCCAAGTTTCACTGCCTTATCATATTTTGATCCTGCATCTTCACCAGCAATTAAAATATCAGTTTTCTTACTTACACTACCTGTTACCGTGCCACCTAATGCTTCAATCTGTTCTTTTGCTTCATTTCGAGTGAAGGTCTCCATTTTACCTGTGAGTACAACCGTTTTATCTGCGAACACACTGGATTCGTTTGCTTGTTCGGAACGTTTCGGACCTTTATATTCCATATTAACCTGTAATTCCTTCAGTTCTTTTATGAGCTCCGTTACCTTTTCTTCTGCGAAATATTGCACAACCGCATCAGCCATTTTATCGCCAATTTCATCAATTTCAATCAGCTCATCATAGGTTGCTTGCTGTAATCGATCCATCGTTTCAAACTCTGTAGCAAGTGTTTTGGCAGCCTTTGAGCCAATAAACCGAATACCTAAACCAAATAGCAACCGCTCTAGGGAGTTATCTTTTGATACTTCAATCGCCTGGAGAAGATTATCTACTGATTTTTCTCCCATACGTTCTAGCTTTAGCAATTCTTCACGTTGCAACCGATAGATATCTGCAATGGTATGGATTAGTTTTTCTCGGAAAAGCTGATTAATCACCTTTTCCCCAAGACCGTCAATATTCATTGCATTCCGTGATACAAAGTGAATAAGACCTTCCTGTAATTGCGCTGGACAGTTTGGATTAATACAACGCAAAGCTACCTCTTCTTCTAAGCGAACCAATTCACTTCCACAAGCTGGACATTCTTTTGGCATGTGAAATTCTTCTTCATTTCCAGACCGCTTTTCTGTAATAACGCGAACGACTTCCGGAATAATATCGCCAGCTTTTTTAATCACAACAGTATCACCGATCCGAATATCTTTCGCACGAATTAAGTCCTCATTATGTAGAGAAGCGCGTTGTACTGTTGTACCTGCTACTCGAACAGGTTCAAGAATGGCTGTTGGTGTAATTACTCCTGTTCTACCTACACTTAACTCAATTTCTTTCAGGGTTGTAATAACCTCTTCAGCTGGAAACTTATACGCAATTGCCCAACGTGGACTCTTTGCTGTAAATCCTAGTTCATCCTGTGTTGCTAAGTCATCTACTTTAATAACAATACCATCAATCTCATAACTAAGATTTGGTCGTTCAGCTGTCCAATAGTCAACGTATTCTAAAACCTCTTCAATCGTATCACATTTTTTCCATTCTGGATTTGTTTTAAATCCAAGCTCTTTCATATATTCTAATCGTTCACTATGCGATGTTAATGGCTCTGCTTCCCATTCACCAACGCCGTATAAAAAGACATCGAGGTTTCGTGAAGCTGCAATTTTAGGATCCAACTGCCTTAAAGAACCTGCAGCAGCATTTCTCGGGTTAGCAAAAGGTTCTTCGCCTTTTTCTTCCTTCGCCTCATTTAATGCCAAAAAGGATTTATGAGGCATATATGCTTCACCACGCACTTCAATCTTCTGTGTTTCCTTAATAGAAAGTGGAATACTTCTTATCGTACGTAAATTACTCGTTATATCCTCACCTGTTGTACCATCCCCACGAGTTGCTCCGCGCACAAACTGGCCATTTTCATAGGTTAGTGAAATAGCAAGACCATCAATTTTTAATTCGCAGACAAATGATAATGGTTTATCTGTACCCTGACTGGCACGACGAGCAAAATCTCGTAAATCCTGTTCATTAAATGCATTAGAGAGACTAAGCATTGGCACCGAATGTTGAACTTTTTCAAAGCCTTCAAGAGGCTCCCCACCAACACGTTGAGTGGGGGAATCTGAGGTAATTAGTTCAGGGAACTGTTCCTCTAGTTTTTTTAACTCTTGTAGCTTTTGATCATATTCAGAATCCGGTACAGTAGGTTTATCAAGAACATGATATTCATGTCCGTATCGATTCAATAATTCTTTTAATTCGATGATTTTTTCTTGTGCTTGATTTTTATCCACCTTAAGCACTCCTTATTCTTTCGTTATTGGTGCAAATTTAGCTAACAAACGCTTAATTCCAGTTGGCGCAGGGAATGCAACATCAAGCTCCATTGCTTCTCCTTCACCTTGCACTTTTACAACCGTTCCAACTCCCCATTTTTTATGGCTAGCCTTATCACCTGGTTTCCATGCTTCATTTTCTGCTCCAGTTGTATTTTGCATTTTTTCTGCTTTACGTTTCACAGGTGCAGGCTGTTGTTTCGGTTCACCTTTTGGTTGTCCAAAAGGTGCAGAGCCAAACATCGTTTGTTTTGCTTGCTCGATTCCTTCAATTAATTCTTCAGGAATTTCGTTAATAAAACGGCTGACCGGATTCATACTTGTTCTACCGTATAGTGTACGCATTTTTGCATGTGTTAAATATAATTGATGTTCCGCCCTTGTGATTCCTACGTAGGCAAGCCTTCTCTCTTCTTCCATTTCTTCATCATCAAACATAGAGCGGCTATGTGGGAAGACATTCTCCTCCATCCCAATAAGGAATACAACTGGAAACTCCAACCCTTTTGCAGCGTGTAATGTCATTAACGTTACCTTTTCTTCGTTTTCTGGATCTTCCTCGTCCACTTTATCAATGTCTGCAATTAAAGCAAGATCTGTTAAAAAGGCGATTAATGTTTTATCTTCACTTGTTTTTTCAAAATCCTGTGTAACGGTCATGAACTCTTCTAAGTTTTCTAAACGACTTTGCGCTTCAATGGTTCGCTCATTTTTTAGCATTTGTTCATAGCCTGTTCGTTCAAGTACCGCCTCAACCATATCCGTTGCTGTTAAAAATTCCTGTTGTTGAGTCAATGTCTTAATCAGGTTTCCAAACTCCACTAGCGCATTAGCTGCTTTCTTTGATACACCAGTAAAATCAACGACTTCTACCGCTTGATAAAGGGAAAGGTCATTTACAGCTGCATACGTGCGAAGCTTATCAACTGACGTTTTTCCAATACCACGCTTTGGTTCATTCACCACGCGTTCAAAACTGAGATCATCATCTGGATTTGTAATCAAACGTAGATAAGCAATCATGTCCTTAATCTCTTTGCGGTCGTAGAACTTGGTTCCGCCAACCATTTGATAGGCTATGTTTGATTTCATTAACGTATCCTCAATCGCACGAGATTGCGCATTGGTCCGATATAAAATGGCAACTTCACCAGGAGAAAAACCTTCATTTTTGGTAAGCTCTTGGATCTTATCTGTAATATACAAAGCTTCGTCCTGCTCGGTAGACCCTTGATAATACGTAATCTTCTTCCCATCTGGATTATCTGTCCAAAGATTTTTCGGCTTACGTCCAGTGTTATTTTCAATTACTTTATTTGCTGCAGCTAAAATAGATTTCGTGGAACGATAATTTTGCTCCAAGAATACTGTTCGAGCAGTTGGATAATCTTTTTCAAATGAAAGGATATTAGCAATATCTGCTCCACGCCAACGATAGATCGATTGGTCTGAATCACCTACGACACATAAATTTTGAAAACGGCTAGCTAATTGTTTTACTAGATAGTATTGGGCATGGTTTGTATCCTGATACTCATCCACGTGAATATATTGAAATCTACGTTGATAGTATTCCAATACTTCAGGTACCCGATTGAATAAGTGGATGGTTTGCATGATTAAGTCATCAAAATCTAGTGATTGGTTTTTACGAATCCGTTTTTGATATTCCGTGTAAACTTTGGAAATCTGTCTACTATAAAAGTCACCTGCATTTTCTTCATACTTTTCAGGTGTTACCAGTTCATTCTTCGCAGCACTGATTTGCCCAAGAACCGCACGGGGCTCGAATTTTTTCGTATCGATGTTAAAATCTTTCATAATTTGTTTAATAACGGAAAGCTGGTCACCACTATCTAAAATCGTAAAGTTACGACTATAGCCAATACGTTCAATATCTCTCCGTAAAATACGGACACACATCGAGTGGAAGGTAGAAACCCACATATACTCACCTTCTGGTCCAACTAAGCGACTAACACGCTCCTTCATTTCTCGTGCTGCTTTGTTGGTAAAGGTAATCGCTAGAATATTTCTTGGTGCGACTTCTTTTTCTCCCATTAAATATGCGATACGATGTGTAAGTACGCGAGTTTTTCCACTTCCCGCACCCGCCATAATTAATAATGGACCTTCTGTATGTTTAACAGCTTCTTGCTGTTCTTTATTTAAACCTTTTATTAAGTCATCCATCGTTTGACTCATTTAAAACACCATCCTAAAATCATTTGTCTTGCACAGCCTTTACCGTTTTCAATGCTTTTTTTATGTCTGTATAAATGCTGTTTCCTACAATAATTACATCTGCATGTTCTTTCATCTCCGTAGCTTGTAGGGAATTTTCTATGCCACCGCCATAAAATAACACGGTTTCATTCAACTCCTTCTTCACTTGCTTTACAAGCTCTGGATCTCCGTACTTGCCACTGTATTCCAAGTAAAAAATAGGTAAATGAAATACATGCTCTGCCATGTATGCATATGCCATAACATCCTCGTCACTTGGCAGCTTACAATTCGTTTTTTGAAATGCCTTGGCATCCTCATTTACAATGCAGTAGCCTTCAAAGAATATCTCATTCCAATCCATGATATCTTTAAAATCTTTTATCGCTTCATGTTGTATATCCATTACCCACTTTTTCTTTGTACTGTTCATAACCATTGGGATAAAGTAAAAATCGAACCCTGGGGTAATAGCATCCATATCAGAAATTTCTAGAATACAAGGAACCGTATAACGTCGTATTCGAGATAATAAATCCAAAACGCCATCTAATGTAATATTATCAGTCCCACCAACGATAACAGCATCCGTACCAGACTCACAAATTTGTTCTAAATGCTCGTCCGATATTTCTTTAGCAGGATCTAGTTTGAATATGTGCTTCCATTCTTTAAAATTCGTATACAAGGTTTTAAGCCTCCATTATTATAATCCATTTGTATATTATAGCAAAAAATATGGTGTGAATTTAGTAATATGGGGAACTTTTTATAGTTTTGTTGATTCGTACATATAGGGTGTATGTTGTGGTAATGCTTGGGGTGTTGCGACTGGTGGTTTGGGGGGTGTGTCCGATGATTGGGGGGCTGTGTCCGATGTTTCCGCTCTTATGTCCGATGTTCCCTCGCTTGTGTCCGATGTTCCCTCGCTTGTGTCCGATGTTCCCTCTCTTGTGTCCGATGTTTCCTCTCTTGTGTCCGATGTTTCCTCTCATGTGTCCGATGTTTCCTCTCTTGTGTCCGATGTTCTGGCTCTTGTGTCCGATGTTTCCTCTCTTGTTTCCGATGTTTCCTCTCTTGTGTCCGATGTTCTCACTCTCGTGTCCGATGTTCTGGCTCTTGTGTCCGATGTTTCCTCTCATGTGTCCGATGTTCCCGCTCTTGTGTCCGATGTTCCCTCGCTTGTGTCCGATGTTCTCACTCTCGTGTCCGATGTTCTGGCTCTTGTGTCCGATGTCCCCGCTCCGATACCCACGCTCTCGTGTCCGATTCTCACACCACTGCGTCCGTTGCGCCAACTCTCGTATCAGATACACAGACCAGAATAAAAACCGCCACCAAGCTGGTGACGGTGTATCATTTTACTTTTCCGCTGTGTCAATCAGTCTATCAAGTACGGTCTGGTATCCGTCACTACCATAATTGATGCATCTGCGAACACGTGAAATTGTAGCAGTTGATGCTTTCGTCTCCTTCTCGATAACACTATACGTATAGCCTTCTGTCAACATTTTGGCTACTTGTAATCGTTGTGCTAAAGATTGGATCTCTCCCATTGTTGCAATATCATCAAAAAATCGATAGCATTCTTCACGATCTTTTAAAGATAGTATCGCATCAAATAATTGATCTAATTGTTTTCCCCGTAATTTATCAATCTGCATGCTGCATCCTCCTGCTCCCTACTCATTTGTTACAATTACTGATTGTTCCATACCAGGGTTAGTTGGAACTACATTGATCCAGGTTTTACCTGGGACATAGTCAACGGGCTCTCCATCTTTTATCGGAACAATTCTTCCATCTCTATTTTCCCACTCTACCTTCTGCAATGTACCTTTTTGAAGTAAATAGGCATTCCCACCGCTGTAGAAGTCAATTTCACGGCGACCTGCATCATCGATTACTTGATGTGGTGTTTCTACAATAAATACGTTATCAAGTTGAATTGGTTCTTCAGTTTCTAATTCGATAGTCTTCTCACGGTCATTATACCGTGTATACTTTTCCGTTGTCTCGTCATATTCATATTCAACAATATTCATTGGATTAGTAGAGTACGTGATTTCAACATGATTTGCTTCATCACCAGAGATTTCTGTTAATTCATCTTCATCATAAAATGGCAGAGGATCATAATTTCCTGTTATATCATAGCCTTTTCCTTCAGCTACTTCATAGACCGAGTCAAATAACAAATAGGAATTATGTGGTGCAACCCTGAAGTCCTCACGCTTAAACAAGTGACCATCATTATCATACGTTGAACCGTTCAAGAAGTTAATCCCACGATTAACAATCATCTCATCAATAAAGTCAGCTGCACCATGATATACATAAATTGCTCCATATCGGTTTGCTAAATCAAAATAATATTCTCTAGCACTTCGTACAGGCCCGACAATTTTAGGTTGTTCACTATGGAACAATGCTAATAACCGTGTGATTTTTCCTTCGGCTAAAATTTCAAATACAATATCCGCTTGAGATAGACCTGATTGTGGTCTAGCCTTTGTATGGTTATTTACCATTACACCAACTATTCGATTATCAACATCTTCATCAGTACCTATTCCTGTCAATGGAAATACATTTGCATATTCTGGTTCTTCAGATTCTTCTTTTTCTGGTTCCTCTTCTGGTTCTTCTACCACATTTTCTTCAGGTTCATTATCTTGATCTTGTTCTACATCCTCCGAGCATGCTACCAACAATAAGCTAACTAGTAACATAAATAATAACTTTCTCAATTTTTCCCAACACCTTTTTAAAATCGTTTATAAATGTTTATCCTTCTATTATATGCTAACGCATTGTCGCTGGGAAGAGTACTTCTTGTTTCTTCACATCAACTATTCCTTCTTGTGTAATTCTAGTATATGGCAGATGTGTTGAGGATAAAAATAATATGCTATAAATTGGATCACTAAACCGATATCCAAACTTTTGAAGAATCTGTTTTAATTCTGCTTCTTTTTGGATTAACTCTTTCATCGTACCACTATACATTTTTCCACTAAGTGAAAGAGGAATTTCTAATAATACCTCACCTTGATGAACTAAAACAATACCTCCACCAAGCTCTTTCATTCTCTTCCATGCTAGTAACATATCATGCTTGTTTTTACCGATAAAAACGATATCTCCTGTTTGTGAAAACGTGCTAACCAATGCCCCTAATTGATTGCTAAAACCTCTTAAGGTTGTATTGACTCGCCATTCACCATTCTGATCGAGCAATAATAAAAATGCATCTTCTCGATTCTCTGGCAACACATCGAGTGTAATATCTGTTTCAATAGCATATGGCCTCATGATCACATCATTCACCATATCTAAGCCAATCGGTATCGAAAACTGTAAGTCTGACATGGTCATATCCCAAGAAAAGTTCAATGGTTTTATCTGAAACTTTTCCCAATCAATTATTGAAGAAATCTCCTGTTCTTCCCCATCTTTCAACATCCATTTCCCTTTAGCTAAAACACTTTCTGGATGAGGGTTATCTGCCATCTGTAATATATTAATATTTGCTATTCTACCAGGTGCTATACTACCTAATTGCTCATCTAAATGAAAATGTCTAGCAACATTGTAAGAAGCCATTCGATATGCTTCTATTAACGGGATGCCTTTTTGAATCGCAATATCCACACACAGACTCATAACACCATTCTCATAAAAGCCCGGTGTTGCTCCGTCTGTTGTCATTGTTAAATTATCAAATGAATTTACACCTGCTGCTATTATTTCTTCTAATAGATTTGGTAAGTCTGGTCGAATCGACGAATAACGCAGCCCTACTTGATAGCCAAGCTGTAAACGACTGATAACATCCTCTCCTGATATCGACTCATGATCGGCACTGACACCTAAAAGCTTCATCTTGATTAGTGTACTTTCCGATGCTCCAGGAAGGTGTCCTTCAACAGGCTTGCCTCGATACTTCGTTTCTTGTATCCAATACAGCAAACGATCATCCCCATGAAGTAGGCTTGGCCAGGAAGTTAGCTCTCCCCCTTGAACTATACTTGGATGGGATAGCCATTCCATCATATCGTTTGTATTAAAAAATTCATCATTCTTTAAAGCGGTTTGTGGATCATAGCGTGACCACCAAAACATGGAAACAGGGTGGTGGTTAAATTCCTCAATTATAGAAAACGCTTTCTTTTTTTCTAATAAAAAAAGCCATGTTAAATTATCATTAATTAATGTAGTTGTTCCTGTTCTTGCAGCATGGTTTGCTAATTCCTCTGGATTATACAACTGAAATGGATGGGCATGAGGTTCCATGTACCCAGGTACAAGATATTTCCCTTCACAGTCTACAACCTCTGTCTGTGAGATATTCTCTGGTAGCTTTTCCCCCACATACACAATTCTGTCCTGATATATCCAAATATTTGCCTGTAACCACTGTTTCGTAAATACATTCAAATATGTAGCATTTTTTAATAATAGTGTTGGGGCTACTTTCCCTTCCACTACTTTTACATGTTTACGTAACTCATAATTTCTCCACTGTCTATTTGATACCATAGGGCAACTCTCCAGTAAATCATTTTCTTAATTGTATCATATTTTAGACTTTATCACTGTAAAGTTTTTATTAATTAAAGTGAATTTTTTATGAACAATACCTCCGTGTTTAAAAGCTCTGAGTAGAGAGAGTAAGTATACGTTGTCATAATATATTGCTTCAAAAAAATTCCTCAAAAACGTTGTTTTAACAACTGTTACGAGGAGCTATACTTTCTTCAGAATATCATTTGCGCTCTTAGTTGAGAGTCAATTTTCCTTCCATATAGTCTTCGAGATTCTCTAACGTAGACGCCAACCCAACTTCATGATCTTCTTTCCGTATTCCTTTTGGCACATTCTCACAGACGATGGATACTTGAGTTCCTTTGGAAACTGCTGTCAAACTCCAAGTCATCATCATTTCCCCAGCATATATTGGGTTATCAGATTCAAATTCTACTAACTGAACAACCCGCTTGTTTGGGATGAATTTTAAAAATCTTCCTTTGATTTCATCAGTGTCTTTTGTAGTCTTTCCTTGTGTTAAGTTATCTGGTTCATCATACGTTAATATCATGTGATAGAACCCACCATCGCTGGCATCAAACTCATACATTTTTCCCTTCATCCCCTTAGGTGGAAGCCATACACTCCAAGCTATTGGATCCAAGAACACCTTATAAATAGATTGCGGTGATGCATGGACGACTCTAGAAACCGAATCAATTCTTTTATTGTTGAAATCACCTTTCATAAATCTAAACCTCCCATGTTTAACTTTCCTATACTATAATGAAAGAAGAACCTCTTCTACCTATGATTACACAACGTGACTAATTACTGTATATTCAATTATTTAATCAAACGTTTGATCAACCCTCTTTAGTTTGTAAAGATCGATCCCCCCTCTTTATACTCGTTAATATGTATGAAGTACTGTTCCTGTCTGAAAAACTTTGAATTTATTTTCTTCAAATTTTCGTAAGCAACTCTGCCCCATTTTTAACTCATCATTAAAACTACCAAAAATCCAGTCCAAATCTCGATTTGATTTAGCAACAAAGGCATCAAGACTAACATCCATTATTTAAAACAACTTTTCTCAACTATTTGTTACCTCCTTTGTTTGCATAGTATTATTCTATCAAATTGCAAACTTTAAGATTTCTTTTGAATTGCTGATTTATATTAGAAATAACTAAATTCGGATTATCATTGCGTTAATAAAATTTTATGGCAAAAGTACTTTTATATTAGAAAACTCAGCATTCATAAAGCCTTAATGGTGTACCCATTAGTTGCACTTATGTAGGATAGGAAAGCTTATACATTTATTTCTGCAAAAAAATACACACGCTATTTTTTCTGCGTGTGTATAGGTGTACTATTTGATTGATATTATCCTTTAAAACCGCGCTCTTAGGCAAGGCTGTTTTCATTTGTTTTTCCGATATCACTTCGATAAAAGAATTCATCTGAGTCCATCGAAGATAATGTACGGTAAACAGATTCTGATGCCTCAGCGATTGTATCAGCTTTTGATCCAACTAATAATACGCGTCCACCATTCGATACGTATCCATTTACTGATTTTTTCACACCTGCATAAACATTAAACGTGTTATCTTCTTTTAGTAATGGTACAGGTACATTTTTGTTATAGATACCTGGATATCCTTTAGATGCAACAACTACCCCAAAGCAGGACTGATCCTCCCAAGTTAATTTAGGGTCCTTGCCATTATGCACATCAAGCATTACCTGCAATAAGTCATTTTTTAATAACTGCAATACTACTTGTGTTTCCGGGTCACCGAATCTCGCATTGAACTCAATCACTTTAGGACCAGAAGATGTCATCATTAATCCTGCATATAAAATTCCAGTAAATGCACGTCCTTCTGCTACTAATCCATCTGCTGCTTTTTGTAAGATGGTTCTAGTTGCCGTTGACACTATATCATCTGTAATATCCGCCACAGGTGCAAATGCCCCCATACCACCCGTGTTCGGACCTTGATCATTATCATATGCACGTTTATGGTCACGAGCAGTTGGCATAGGGAATACATTCCCCTCATGAACGAATGCCATTAGTGAAAATTCTCTCCCTTGCAAAAATTCCTCGATCACAACAGTTGCGCCCGCATCAGAGAAACTCTTTGAAACTAACATATCATCAATAGCTTGGAATGCTTCTTCTTTTGTCAGTGCTACGATTACGCCTTTTCCAGCAGCTAGACCATCTGCTTTGATCACGATCGGTGCACCTTTTACCTCGATATATGCTTTTGCCTTGTCTGCTTCATGAAATGTTTCATAATCTGCAGTAGGAATTTGATGTCGTTTCATAAATGCTTTGGAAAAGCTTTTACTTCCTTCTATTAAGGATGCTTCTTTAGTCGGAGCAAAAATCGAAAGGTTCTCCTCTTTAAATCGATTTGCGATACCCAATAACAACGGATTTTCCGGTCCAACGATTGTAAAGTCTATGGCATTCTTTTTCGCAAAATCAACTAAGCTATCAAAGTCCGTTTCTTCAATAGGGACACAGGTTGCATCGTCTTCCATTCCACCATTTCCAGGAGCAACATATAGATGATCAATTTGATCACTTTCTGCTAGTTTCATTACCATGCTATGCTCACGTCCGCCACGTCCAATTACTAACACGTTCATACGATAATCCCCCTAATTAATGTTTAAAATGACGCATTTCTGTAAACACCATTGCAATACCGTGCTGATCACACATATCAATGGAATCTTGATCACGCTTGGAACCACCAGGTTGAATAATTGCCGTCACGCCAGCTTTAGCGGCTACTTCAACTGTATCAGGCATTGGGAAAAAGGCATCAGAGGCCATCACGGAATGATGTGATTTATCGCCTGCTTGCTCAATCGCGATATTTGCAGCTCCTACACGATTCATTTGCCCTGCACCAACTCCGATAGTTTGTTTATCTTTTGCTAGAACAATAGCATTCGATTTCACATGTTTAACAGCTTTCCAGGCAAACAGTAAATCTTCCAGTTCTTGTTCAGATGGAGCTCGCCTCGTCGCAATTGTAATTTGATTTTCATCCACTGTACCGTTGTCGGAACTTTGAACCAATACACCACCACGAACCGTAGTTAATTTCATCTGATCTTTTTCGTCATCTTTCATCTCAACTGCCAATAAACGAATATTTTTCTTTTGAGTTAATATACGAAAAGCTTCCTCAGAGTAGCTTGGCGCAATGACAATCTCTAAAAATATCTCACTAAGTTTTTCAGCAGTCTGCGTATCTACTTCTCTATTAAGTGCAACAATCCCCCCGAAGATAGAAATAGGATCTGCATCAAATGCAGTAAAGAATGCTTCACTTATCGAATCACGCACACCAATACCACAAGGGTTCATATGCTTCACTGCAACTGCCGCTGGATCCGTGTACTCACTTAATATTTCTAATGCTGCATTTGCATCTTGAATATTATTATAAGACAACTCTTTCCCGTGTAATTGTTTCGCAGTAGCTAAACTCGTTCCCTTTTCTATTGGATTCTTATAAAAAGCTGCTGTCTGGTGCGGATTTTCCCCATAACGAAGTGTTTGTACTTTTTCATAAGTAACTGTGTAGTTTTCAGGAAATTTCTCTTCATTTTGTTCTGTAAAGTAATTTGCAATCATTGCATCATAGTGGGCAGTATGACGGAAAACTTTTGCAGCTAAATATTGACGTTTCGTTAAATCTAATCCATTTGAACGTAATGATTCCAATACTTCCTGATAATCAGAAGGATCAACTACTACCGTTACATCCACATAGTTTTTCGCTGCTGCACGTAACATCGTTGGTCCACCGATATCGATGTTTTCAATGATCTCCTCATGGGTTACATCCTGCTTTTGCAATGTTTGTTTGAAAGGATATAAATTTACTACTACGATATCAATCGGAGAGATATTATTTTCAACTAATTGCTTTTGATGCTCCGCGTTTTCACGTTTTGCAAGCAGTCCACCGTGAACATTTGGATGTAACGTCTTCACACGCCCATCTAAAATTTCAGGAAATCCAGTAACAGTATCTATTGCTACTGCAGGTACGCCGCCTTCTTGCAAGAATCGTAATGTTCCACCAGTGGAAACTACTTCATAATCTAGTTCCACTAATCCTTGAGCAAATTCTACGATGTTTTGTTTATCTGAAACACTAATTAGTGCTCTTTTGTTCATGTTTTCGCTCCTCACTATGTTATGTTATGTGCATAGGGTACACGGACGATATTTGTGCTCTCGTGTCCGATGTTCTCGCTCTCGTGTCCGATAATCCCGCTCTTGTGTCCGATGTTCTCCCTCTCGTGTCCGATGTTCTCCCTCTCGTGTCCGATGCTCTCCCTCTCGTGTCCGATGTTCTCCCTCTCGTGTCCGATATTCCCACTCTCGTGTCCGATATTCCCACTCTTGTGTCCGATAATTCCACTCTCGTGTCCGATAATTCCACTCTTGTGTCCGATAATTCCGCTCTCGTGTCCGATAATCCCACTCTCGTGTCCGATAATCCCACTCTCGTGTCCGATGTTCTCCCTCTCGTGTCCGATGTTCTCCCTCTCGTGTCCGATGTTCTCCCTCTCGTGTCCGATGTTCTCCCTCTCGTGTCCGATGTTCTCCCTCTCGTGTCCGATGTTCTCGCTCTTGTGTCCGATAATCCCACTCTCGTGTCCGATAATTCCACTCTCGTGTCCGATAATCCCACTCTCGCGTCCGATAATTCCACTCTCGCGTCCGATAATTCCACTCTCGTGTCCGATATTCCACTCTCGTGTCCGATATTCCCACTCTTGTGTCCGATAATCCCACTCTCGCGCCTGATGTTATAAACATCGAATCTCATGCTCTCTATCCAGTGCTTTCAAAAGGTTTAAGATAACAACTCATTAATCACCTTCGGATACAATTGATGCTCCACCTGCTGAATACGTTTCGTTAATGAATCTTGTGTATCTGTAGGTAGGATTTCAACTACTTCTTGTGCAATAATCGGTCCTGTATCAATGCCTTCATCAATATAGTGAACCGTAACCCCGGTCGTTTCCACTCCCGCTTGAAAGGCTTGCCCAATTGCATCTTTTCCTGGAAAAGATGGTAGTAACGAAGGATGTATGTTGACGATTTTTCCTTCGTACGCATGTAATAGGGTTGACCCAACGATACGCATGTAACCAGCTAAAAAGATCCAGCTAACTCCTCTATTTTCTAGTACACGTAATATCTCTTTTTCGTATGCTTCCTTCGAATCATAGTCTTTCGGATTAAATAAAAAAATAGGGATACCTGCTTTTGAAGCCTTTTCAATAACTGCTGCCCCCGGCTGATCACATACCAGCAAACTAATCTCGCAGGTTAAATCATCCGTATCCAATAGAGCTTGAAAATTACTGCCTGTTCCTGATGCAAAGACTGCTGCTTTCATTTTCATGACCTGAAGTACACTCCTTCTTCAGTTACAACGCTACCGATCACGCGAGCATCCTCACCGTTTTCCCGTAATACCTCAAGTGTATGTTCTACATCTTCTTCAGCTATGACAAGCGTCATTCCCACTCCCATATTAAATACGCCGTACATTTCCTCATCCGATATCGAGCCCTTTTCTTGTAGGAAAGAAAAAATCTCAGGTACTTCCCAAGTCTGGCGGTCGAAAGTTGCCCCTAAACCATTCGGTAACATACGTGGAATGTTTTCATAGAATCCTCCACCTGTAATGTGAGATATACCTTTAACATTAATTTGATCTAACACAGTGTTAACTGGCTTGGCATAAATCTTTGTTGGCGTTAGCAATACGTCACCAAGTTTTTCTGATAAACCATCATAGATTTCATTTAAATGTAAGCCATCTACTAATTTACGTACTAATGAATAGCCATTTGAATGAATTCCACTTGATGGCAGGCCGATGATTACGTCTCCATCTGTAATAGATTCACCAGTAACTAGCTTTTCCTTTTCTGCAATACCGACAACGAATCCTGCAAGATCATATTCATTCTCTGCATACATACCAGGCATTTCTGCTGTTTCACCACCGATTAAGGCAGCTCCAGCTTGCACACAGCCATCAGAAATACCTGCAACAATTTGTTCGATCATCGCAGGATTATTTTTTCCACAAGCGATATAGTCGAGGAAAAATAAGGGCTTAGCCCCTTGTGCTACGATATCATTTACACACATAGCTACAAGGTCTATACCGACCGTATCGTGTTTTTCTAGTTCAAAACCTAGTTTTAGCTTTGTGCCAACACCGTCTGTCCCAGAAACTAAAACAGGCTCTTTATAGTTAAAAGAGGTTAATTCGAATAGTCCAGCAAAAGCACCAATTCCTCCTAGAACTTCGGAACGTCCTGTTTTGGCAATATGTTTTTTCATCCGTTCTACTGCTTCGTATCCCTTTTCTACATCTACCCCAGCTTCTTTATACACGTTTGACATATTGACACCCTCTTTTTAACATCTTGTATAGGCTATTTCCTGTTGGTTTTTCTCTATTACTGGATAATTCCCTGTCATGCAAGCCATACAAACTCCTTGGTTTATGGAATCATTCTTTACAATTGCTTGTTCTAAGCCCTCTGCTGATAAATAGGCAACACTATCCGCACCAATGATTTCACAAATTTCGTCAATGGAATGATTAGCGGCAATCAGCTCCTGTTTGGTCGACATATCAATCCCATAGTAGCAAGGATTCTGAATCGATGGAGAGGCAATTCGCACATGAACTTCCTTTGCACCGGCTTCCTTTAGCATCCGGACAATTCGTCTACTCGTTGTTCCCCTAACGATCGAATCATCTATCATAATCACTCGTTTTCCTTCCACGATTCCCCTAACAGGTGATAATTTCATTTTTACACCTTGTTCACGTAATTCCTGGGAAGGCTGAATAAAGGTTCTGCCAGTATATCTATTTTTAATAAGTCCAATTTCATATGGGATTCCACTTTCTTCTGCATAGCCTATAGCAGCAGAGATACTTGAATCTGGTACTCCTGTTACAATGTCCGCTTCAACTGGGGATTCCTTCGCCAATTCAATCCCCATTTTTTTCCGTGACGCGTGGACATTTACCTCATTTAAATCACTATCCGGGCGGGAAAAATATACGTATTCCATCGCACAAAGCCTGCGTTGTTCTTGAGTTGCAAACCGTATCGTTTCCATCCCCATATCACTAATCGTGATTAGTTCTCCCGGTTGTACCTCTCGCTCATAAGTAGCACCAATAATATCAAAGGCACACGTCTCCGAAGCTACAACATAAGCATCTCCTAATCTACCAATCGATAATGGTCTAAGTCCTCTTGGATCAAGTGCAACATACATTTTATCTTCATTAAGTAGAATAAAAGCATATGCTCCAACTAAGCTTTGAAGCGCATCCGTTAAAGCTTCTTGTACCGATAGCTTTTCACTTCGTTTAATTAAATGGGCTAAAACCTCTGTATCAGAAGAGGTTTGCAAAATACTTCCTGTGCTTTCTAGTTCTCCTCTGAGTTTGAAGGCATTCATGATATTTCCGTTATGAGCTAATGCCATGCTGCCCGTTTGTGATCGAAATAACAGTGGCTGGACGTTATCAATCGTTCGTTCCCCTTGGGTCGCATAGCGGACATGCCCAATTGCTGCATGACCACTAAGCTTAGAAAAATCTACTCGTTTAAAAACATCATTAACGAGACCTTGCCCTTTATGGAGCTTTAGGTTTTCACCATCTGTTGTAACAACGCCCGCACCTTCTTGACCACGATGCTGAAGAGCGTGAAGACCATAGTACGTAATTTCTGCTGCCTTTTCATGACCCCAAATACCAAACACACCACATTCTTCATTCAAACCTCTTATTTCAGCAAGCATGGGATAGCCCCTTTCCAAAGTTCACGTAAGTTTTCAACATTTTCACGGATGATTTGGTGACCATTCGAGTGAACAACCATTTGTTCATCAGCCGTAACCACACCAATTTGAACTGCATCTATCATTACGCTTTCAAATCGCTCTTTATTTTCGGGCTTCACAGATACGAGAAAACGTGATTGGGTTTCACTAAATAGTTGTACTGTTAAATCTCCATCTAGCTCTACATCTATGCCAAGACCGAGAACGTTAAAAACACTTTCTGCTAACGCAACGGCTAATCCGCCTTCTGCAAGATCATGAGCTGATTCCACCATGCCCTGCTGGATTGCTTCTAGAAGCTTCATTTGACGCCTTGCCTCTACTTGCAAATCAATAGCTGGAGCTTTTCCGCTATACGTACCTTCTAGAACATTTTGCAATTCACTGCCACCAAATTCTTCCTTCGCTTCACCGATAACATAAATCAAGTCCCCAGCTACTTGGAAAAAGCTTGGTGTAATATGTGCTAATGATTCGTGTAGTCCCACCATTCCGACAATTGGAGTTGGAAAAATTGCTTTCCCTTTTGATTGGTTATATAACGATACATTCCCACTAATCACTGGTGTACCTAGCTCTGAACATGCCTTGCTCATGCCTTCCACACTTTTTTCCATTTGCCAGAAAACCTCTGGATTGGTTGGATTACCGAAATTAAGTCCATCTGTTAACCCAAGGGGGCGTGCACCAGAACAAACGATATTACGTGCTGCTTCTGCAACAGCGATTTTTCCACCTGCTTCAGGATCCAAATAAATATACCGAGAATTACAATCCGTTGTAATGGCTAATGCCTTATCCACACCTTTTATCCGAACAACCGCCGCATCCGATCCCGGTGTTACGACAGTATTTGTCTGTACCATCGAATCATATTGATCGTACACCCATTCCTTACTCGCAATGGTTGGTTGCTGCAGGAGCTGTTTAAGCATTTCCGCATGATTCTCTACTGTTGGAACTTCTGTTTCCATTGCTTGGAACTCTTTATAATAATGAGCTTCTGCAGAAGGCATATGATACACTGGTGCTTCTTCTGCTAATGCATCAACTGGAATCTCTGCTTGAACTTCCCCATGTTGAGTAATTCGGAATACTTTCTCCTCCACGACATGCCCAACAGCTACTGCTTGTAAGCCATATTTTTCAAACACATCTATAATTTCTTGTTCACGACCTTTTTTTACAACCATCAGCATACGTTCTTGTGATTCAGAAAGCATTAATTCGTAAGCATTCATGTTTTGCTCACGCTGTGGAACCAAATCTAAATTCATTTCCATTCCAGTACCAGCTTTACTCGCCATTTCACTAGCAGATGAAGTCAGTCCAGCTGCTCCCATATCTTGCATACCTACTAATGCATCGGAGTGAATCACTTCTAAGCAAGCTTCAATTAATAATTTTTCCATAAACGGATCACCAACTTGAACCGCTGGACGGTCCTTATCTGAGTCCTCTGCTAAATCATCCGAAGCAAATGTCGCACCATGAATCCCATCACGACCAGTAGGAGCACCAGCATAGAGAACGGTGTTTCCTATTCCAGCCGCAATCCCTTTTTGAATTTCATCATGATTGATTAATCCAATACACATCGCATTTACAAGTGGATTGTCTTCATAGCTGTCATCAAATTGAACCTCTCCACCTACTGTAGGAACACCGACACAGTTTCCATATCCAGCAATTCCGTTTACTACTTCAGAAAAAAGATATTTCACTCGATCTGTCGTCAAGTTCCCAAAACGTAACGAGTTCATCAATGCAATGGGACGAGCCCCCATGGAAAACACATCACGAATAATTCCGCCAACTCCAGTCGCAGCACCTTGATATGGCTCAACTGCAGATGGATGGTTGTGACTTTCTATTTTAAAAACAACCGCCTGATTATCACCAATATCGATAATTCCAGCTCCTTCACCAGGTCCTTGCAGAACATGAGGTGCTTTGGTTGGGAACTTCTTTAAAAGTGGTTTAGACGTTTTATAGCTACAGTGTTCTGACCACATCACAGAAAAAATTCCGGTTTCTGTAAAATTTGGAAGACGTCCCAGGATTTTTTGGATTAATTCAAACTCCTGGTCACTTAACCCCATATCTTGGTATAGTTTTTCACGTTCTATTTGCTCTGGGCTAATCTTATGCGTTTGCAACATAGTGGGATTCCCTCCAGTTCTGAACTAATGACTTAAATAATGTTAACCCATCATCACTGCCAAGTAGCGATTCTACAGCACGCTCTGGATGAGGCATCATTCCGAGGACGTTCCCCTCTTTATTGATAATGCCTGCAATGTCAGCAACCGATCCGTTTGGATTGTTTCGATACGTAAGTACAATTTGATTATTCGTTTGTAGGTCGGCTAGCGTTTGCGCATCACAGAAATAATTCCCTTCTCCATGTGCAATTGGAAACCGAACAACTTCACCTTTTGTATACCCTGTCGTAAACATCGTTTGATTATTTTCCACTATCAATTCTTCTTGGTGACACATAAAGGATAGCTTCTCATTACGCATTAACGCACCAGGCAACAACCCCGTTTCCGTTAGTACCTGGAAACCATTACAAACCCCTAGTACCGGCTTCCCTTTGGCCGCATGCTCTTTCACCTGCTTCATTACATCGGATGTTGCTGCAACTGCACCCGAACGTAAATAATCCCCATACGAAAACCCACCAGGTAATAAAATTCCATCATAGTCTGCTAGATTGCTATTTTCATACCAAACTAACTCCGCTTCTTCCCCTAACACATCTTTTACTGCATGATACATATCTCGGTCACAGTTTGATCCTGGAAAAACAACGACAGCAAACCTCACGAGCGAACAGCCTCCTCTACGTCAAAGCTGTAATCCTCAATAACTGGATTCGCAAGCAATTTATCACACATTTCTTTGATTCGTGCCTCTAAGTTTGGCCCATCTTCAACCTGTAGCTCAATATATTTCCCGACACGTGCTCCCTGTACCTCTTGATACCCTAAAGAATTCAATGATTCCTGGATTGCTTTCCCTTGTGGATCTAAAACACCTTGCTTTAAAGTAACGAACACAGTTACGTTTCTCATGACCTTGCCTCCAGACGTTGTAATATTTCTTCATATACTTCAACTAAATCACCAATCCCTTGGCGAAACACATCCTTATCCATTTTTTCACTTGTCGTACGATCCCAGAGTCTACATGTATCTGGTGAAACCTCATCAGATAACACGATCATTCCATCCTGTAGACGACCAAATTCAAGCTTAAAGTCTATTAACTCTAGATTTATAGATTGAAATAATTCGCGAAGAGCCGTATTTATTTCCAATGCTTTCGCTTTTATCTCGTTTAATTCCTTATACGTAATATCTGTCAAAAGCAGTGCATGATCATCATTTATTAATGGATCATCCAAATCATCATTCTTGTAAAACAATTCAATTAAAGGTGGATTGAATGGGGTTTTTTCCTCAAACCCCAATCGCTTCACAATACTTCCAGTTGCAAGATTTCGAACAACTACCTCTAACGGAATAATTTTTGTTTCATACACAAGCTGTTCCGTTTCATTTAATCTTTCTATAAAATGACTTTTAATTCTGTGCTCATGTAAATAAGGGAAAATTCGAGCTGAAATTTCATTATTTAAACGCCCTTTTCCCATAAAACTTGCTTTCTTTTTCCCATTAAATGCAGTCGCATCATTCTTATAGGACAGAATTAATTGATCTTTTGCTGATTTGGAACGATACACTTTTTTGGCTTTTCCTTCATAAACAAGCTCTGCTTTCATTTTTAGTCACCTCAGCTTAAGCCAATGCGTTCAAAAATGGCATCAACATTTTTTAGATGGTAGGTATAATCAAAACAATTTTCAATTTCATCTTCTGATAATAACGAAGTAATCTGTTCATCAGCTCTTACAAGCTCTCTAAAATGTGTTTCTGTTTCCCATGCTTCCATCGCTTTCGGCTGTACAATATCATAAGCAGCTTCGCGAGCCATTCCTTTGTCAATTAAAGCTAATAGCACACGCTGCGAGAAAATAACACCATGTGTTTTATCAATGTTTCGCTTCATATTTTCTGGGAATACCGTTAAATTCTTAACAATATTTCCGAACCGATTCAACATATAATTAAGTGCAATCGTAGCATCTGGTAAAATAACACGTTCTGCTGAAGAATGAGAGATATCGCGTTCATGCCATAAGGAGACATTTTCATAAGCAGTTACCATATGTCCACGAATCACCCTAGCCATTCCAGTCATATTTTCTGAACCAATCGGATTTCGTTTATGTGGCATTGCAGAAGAACCTTTTTGACCTTTCGCAAAAAACTCTTCCACCTCACGAGTTTCCGTTTTTTGCAATCCACGAATTTCCGTAGCCATTTTTTCAATTGAAGTTGCAATCAAAGCTAACGTTGAGATGTACGCCGCATGACGATCACGTTGTAATGTTTGTGTAGATACTGGTGCTGGGGATAACCCCAATTCTTCACAAACATATTGTTCCACAAAAGGATCGATGTTCGCATACGTACCAACAGCACCAGAGAGTTTTCCGAACTCAATATTTTCAGCAGCAAGCTCAAATCGTTCGACATTCCGTTTCATTTCTTCATACCATAAAGCTAATTTCAAGCCAAAAGTTGTTGGTTCTGCATGAACTCCATGTGTTCTTCCCATCATCACCGTATGTTTATGTTCGATTGCTTTATTTTTTAAGATCTCAATGAAGTTATGCAAGTCTTTACGAATAATTTCATTCGCTTGTTTTAATAAGTACGATAATGCCGTATCTACAACGTCCGTGGAAGTTAATCCGTAATGCACCCACTTCCGTTCTTCGCCAAGTGTTTCGGATACAGCACGAGTAAATGCAACCACATCATGTCTTGTTTGTTGTTCTATTTCATAAATACGATTGATATCAAACGATGCATTTTCTCTTAGCCTTTTCACATCTTCTTTAGGGATTATGCCAAGTTCACTCCATGCTTCACAGGCCAAAATTTCTACCTCTAACCATGCTTTAAATTTATTTTCCTCTGTCCAAATCGATCCCATTTCTTCTCTGGTGTAGCGTTCAATCATTATTTTGCCTCCTCAAACTGTCTAATCTGTTCTTCAATTGTTTCGCCAATAAAGGTAATATGCCCCATTTTACGTTTTGGTTTCGCCTCACCTTTTCCATATAAATGAACAAATCCATTCGAATGCTGTGCCATCGCTTGCAATGTTGGTACAACACCTTCCCCTAGGATATTAATCATTTTTGCCGGTTTTAATAATTCTACTTTCATTAGTGGTAACCCACATACTGCTCGAATATGCTGAGCAAATTGAGAAATATTACATGCTTCAATGGTGTAGTGACCAGAATTATGTGGGCGTGGTGCCATTTCATTAATATAGATCTGTTCACCAGCAACAAACATTTCAATCGCGAATGTTCCTACCACGTTCATTTTATTTGCTATTAAAGCTGTCGCTTCTTTTGCTTGTTTCTGTACGTAATCAGATACGTTTGCAGGAACCGTTGTTTGATATAGAATGTGATCTCTATGTTCATTTTCTGCAACTGGGAAAAATTCTATCGCTCCTGATTGAGATCTTGTAAAAATAACGGAAATTTCTTTATCAAATGATACCCATTCCTCGATAATGCAATGTCTGTAAGTTTCAGCAAAATCAATTGCTGCCTGACGATCAGCATCCGTAGCTAATTTTAATTGTCCCTTTCCGTCATATCCGCCACGACATGTCTTGATGACAGCAGGATACGATAATTCTTGTAAAGCTGTTTCACATTCCAACCCATTATTTACAATCCGAAAATCCGGTATCGGTAAGTCTAACTCTTTCATCAGATTCTTTTCTTCTTCTCGGTTTTGTGTTACTTGTAACGCATACGCACCCTGTGGTAGTTTTCCATGTTGTTCAATGTATGTTGCTGCATGTAAATCAACGTTTTCAAATTCATACGTAATGACATCACTAATATCAGTTAATTCCTTTATCGCATCCAGATCATCATATGCTGCAACTATCTGCTGATCCGAAACCTGTGCTGTTGGGCAATTAGGGGTTGGATCAAGTACAGCTACGTTATAACCCATATATTTTGCGGCAATTGCCATCATACGACCTAACTGACCACCGCCGATAATTCCAATTGTTTGTTGTGGAAGAATGATGTTATTTGTTTGCAAGTTCTTCCCTCATTTCTGTTACTTTTTGTTGCATGGTTTCACGATACGTATCTAGTTTTGCTGCTACATAGCTATCAAAAGCACCAATCATTTCAGCAGCTAAAAGACCCGCATTTGTTGCTCCTGCTTTTCCGATCGCTACTGTCGCAGTTGGTACTCCGCCTGGCATCTGAACGATTGAAAGAAGGGAGTCCATCCCATTTAGTGCCTTACTTTGAACAGGAACACCAATTACCGGTAACGTTGTTTGCGACGCTACCATCCCCGGTAGGTGTGCTGCACCACCTGCACCAGCAATAATTATTTTGAGACCGCGTTCACGAGCTGTTTTAGCATAATCAAACATCTGATCTGGTGTACGATGTGCAGAAATAACATCCTTTTCATAAGGAATTTGTAGCTCATCAAGAACGGCACATGTATGCTGCATTGTTTCCCAATCTGAAATACTCCCCATGATGACACCTACTGTAGCCATTTCATCTCCTCTTTCCATATTAAATTCGGTTTTTTAGAAAACTTGGCTATTGCCCAAACTTTTGTTGAAAGAATGTTTATGCTTTCTTATCTGCCTAGTAAATTCACAACAAATCTATCTATCTTGTAGGATCAAATTAAAAAAGTCTACTCGTCTCCCTCAATACCTGAGAGAA
The DNA here is from genome assembly GCF_009728145.1 of Ornithinibacillus caprae. Taxonomy (GTDB): domain Bacteria; phylum Bacillota; class Bacilli; order Bacillales; family Amphibacillaceae; genus Ornithinibacillus; species Ornithinibacillus caprae. The sequence goes on from NZ_WOCA01000005.1 coordinate 143,575, forward strand.
GATGAATAGACTAATTCAAATCATTCATAAACTTGGCTTACATCAAGCCTTCGTTCACTTGGCAGAATGGAAAATCCCAACTTTCCCATCTGACTAGAAACAGATCATTGCTTACACAATGACTCATCTTCCCCCATAGTCCAGCATTTACGGTGCCGGGTAGAGACTTCATTGGCCATATCCCAAGAAATATATGAGGTTCCGTATTCAATTCTCGGTTTAAGCATACCAAATAGCTTATAGAAATGTCAATAAAACATCGAACGTTTTCACGGAATTTTATATTAATGTTCGGATTCTACTTAACTATGAACTGACCATCTGTCCACCATTCACATGTATTACTTGACCAGATACGTATGAAGAATCACTAGAAGTAAGGTAAACATATGCTGGTGCTAATTCATACGGTTGACCAGCTCGCTTCATCGGAACACCTTTTCCAAACTCTTCACTAATATATTCTGCCGAAAAACTCGCTGGGATCAATGGAGTCCAAATTGGACCAGGTGCTACTGAATTCACACGAATCCCATCCTCAATTAAGTTTTGTGAGAGAGCACGTGTAAAGCCAACAATCGCACCTTTTGTAGCAGTATAGTCAATTAGCTGTTCATTTCCTTCATAGGTAACAATCGATGACGTGTTGATGATGGAGTCACCTTTCTGTAGATAAGGAAGTGCTGCTTTAGTCATATAAAAATACGAATAAATATTGGTTTGAAACGTAGCATCCCATTGTTCAAATGATATGTCCAGCAAACTTTTTTGAACAAATTGTACTGCATGATTATTCACTAATATATTGAGCTTTCCAAAATGTTTAATCGTTTGGTCAACTACATACTGACAATGATTTCGGTCTCTTAAATCACCGACAATTAACAAACATCTACGACCTAGTTCTTCAATCCTTCGCTTGGTTCGAAATGCATCCTCATTTTCATATTCATAATAATAAGGAATCACAACATCGGCACCTTCTTTAGCAAAAGCTATCGATACCGCAGCCCCAATTCCACTATCTCCACCCGTAACAATTGCTACTTTGTCTTTTAGTTTATCTGATCCTGTATAATTAGGGTCCTCAATGATAGGTCTTGGTACCATTAATGATTCAATTCCTGGTTGTTGTGGTTGCTGCTGTGGTGGAAACTCCCTATATATATGGTTAGAGCGCATCGTATTACCTTTCATCCCTTTATAATACATTACATACCCTCCTAAAATTCAGTTTGGTAGTAATGTATTCCACGATATAGGCAATGGTTCATTTCGTCCCGTCATTAACTTACCGTACGTATTTTTGTTTTTTCCCTATATGCATACACTCTGTAAACAATCAAGGCAACAAACGATAACATGATTCCAGCAACATAAGGTAAACCTATTGCGATCGCAAATAACCAGCCACCGATTGGGGGTCCAGCAATTCTTCCTAGGGAATCAAAGGAGGATAATAATCCAGTAATACTACCATGACCAACTGTTGACCTTTTTGTTAATAGAGCAGAAACACTTGGACGAATCACACCATTTCCAACCCCAAAAACTGTTAAGAATATTGCCGCTGTTGTAAAGCTATCTACAAATAGAATTAGACCAAAACCTACCGCTGATATGATAATCCCAATTTGAATAACAAAACCTTCTCCAAACGCTTTTGTCATTTTACCAACTAATCCACCTTGTACAATAGCTCCCGCTAAGCCCATAATCATAAAAATATAGCCTAACTCCTTTGTACCTAAACCAGCTTTATCAGCTGCAAAATAAGCAAAGGTTGCTTCTAAACCAGATAATGATAATGATATAAATAATTGCAAGAAAAACAACATAGAAATTGGTCCAGATAATATTTTTCCTATCGGTGCTTTTTTCCTAGATTGTATGCCACTATTCGGTAAAGATTCTTGTAAAAGAAAGACCACTAAGAAAAAGGTTAATAAGGAAGATATTCCAGCTATGTAGAAAGGCATCGTTAAGCTTGTCTCTGAAAAAACACCGCCAATTGCAGGTCCAAAAATAAAACCTAAGCCAACCGATGCTCCAATAATCCCCATCCCTTTTCCTCGATCTTCCTCGGATGTGATATCTGCTACATAAGCCATAACGGTTGGCATATTAGCTGATGACAAAAAGCCACCAATAATACGAGCAGCAAAAAGCATCCAAAGCTGTGAAGAAAATGCTAATAAGAAAAAGGATAAAGAAAGACCTGCAATCCCTATCAACATTACAGGTTTTCGACCAATCCGATCAGATATTCTTCCCCACATTGGTGCAAAAACCAGTTGCATTAACGAATAGGTTGCCATTAACAATCCTAATTCAAATGGAGATGCTCCCATTTCTTCTGCATAAAAAGGAAGTACAGGAATTATGATCCCGAAGCCAACCATGACTAAAAACATTACGATAAATAAAGTGGGTAGCGCTTTTTTTAATTTCATTCTTTATTACATCCTTTTTTTACTTCTTCAAACAAAAGCCTTAATTACCATAATATGAATTGATCTTTTCACATAAAAATTAGAGATATCAATTCATTTTTGTTGAATTGGTACCTCTACATCATAACTCACTATTCGCGAATTTTACAGGATATTATTGTGGTGGTTTTGAACTTGGATGATTCCTTTGTGTGTTCCCTGGTGGATTGGCTTGTTTGTCCGCTACTGGTTTCTTTTTCGGATTTAACAAACGTCCTTTTCGAACTTGTTTCACCCAGAATCCGCCATGTATCTGCTTGGGTTCATACGAAATAATGAAAGCTTTCGGGTCAATTGTTTTGATTTCCTCATACAAACGTAATTCATATTTACGAGGTGTTAAAATTTGCATAGATAAACGGTCTCCATCCATTCCATAGGCCGACCAACTCGTTACACCGTAGCCCTTCTCTCTTAGTCTGCGTGTGAAATTCAAGTCAGGATTACCTGAAATCACATTTACCGTTATATAGCCAAGTGCAAGTTTTTCCTCAATAATGGAACCAACGATCACACCTATTCCATATCCAAGAGCATATGCAACAACATTTTGAATTTCATTTAGGTTATCCAATACCAAACCCAGACCAACAACATACACAACAATTTCAAACATACCTACGAATCCAGCGATATAACGCTTCCCTTTTAACGTTAATATCATACGAATGGTCAGAAAGGATACGTAAACAACATTTATTACAAATATGATCGCAACCATCACAAAAGCATTACTTAACAAACATAAAACCCCCTATTAACGTGTGCATCTAGAATACCGTATTCTGCAAATAGATTAAAGTAATTATTTCCTCATTTTTTCTAGGCTATCACCTATTTTACATACCATGCATAAAATGCAAGTATCTATCCAACTAGAGTGAGGTGTTTTCGCGTGGATCCATTCCAACAAATGAACGAATGGAAAAGTAATATGGATCAATTTTTTGGTGAAAAATTTTGGGATCAGTTTGAAGGTATCATTAAACCTAATATTCCCCAAGTTAATATTTATCAAACAGATCATGAAATTTTATGCATCGTAAATGTCCCGGGACTTGAGGATTTAGACAAAATAGATATTTATGTAGATTATGCAACATTAGAGCTAAGAGGTGTTATCGATATCGGACACGGTGGTGGTATAGTTGTTAAAGAGGAAATATTACAGGGTGCTTTTGAACGAACAATTTCCTTACCTTTTCCAGTCCGTTCCGATAAAATAAAGGCAACGTATAGACATGGGCTCGTATTTATTCAACTCCACAAGCTAATTTCTGAATCAAGTCGTAAGAATAGAGTAAATGTACGACTTTTAGAGGATGAATAAGCGAATCATGCCACCTATACAATGTATAGGTGGCTAACTATTGACTAATGGACGTTTTGAAATTCACTTCATCTAGTAGCTTGTTGTTTTAACCGTTTCATTAATGACTGTTTCCAGCTTTCAGCAAGTAAATCACAGGCTACTAATTTTTCCGTCAAGGTAACATCATCCTTATGAACATACATAATTTCATTACATGTTGAAATGGTCCACTGCGGAAAAGGACGATCCAATAATTCTAAATCGGCTCCAGAATTAACATGACCTTCCTGTAACACTCGGAAATACCATCCTGTCCTACCGGTTTGTTGAATTCTTAAGGCAAAGTCAATTACGTTAATTCTTCGTCCGGGCTTCCAGCAAGGCTTCCTTGGCTGGGAAACTTGAATGACCGTATCACCTAATTTATACGTATCTCCAACACAAACCGATGATTCATCCATATGTAAAACAGCAAAATTTTCACCGTTTGCACCAATGTCAATGGAATCCGTATCTAAGTCCTGTTTCCAATAATCATAGTGGCTAATCGGATAGCAAAAAACTGCTTTTTCTGGCCCACCATGGTTCTTCTTATCAGCAACCTCATCTCCATGTAAGCCGGTCTTACTTAGCCAAACACCGCCCTCGATTTCTTGTTTAAACATTCCACTCTCCCACGGCTTATCCGTTGAAACAGTTGAATGAGGGTCTCCTACTTGTTTTACTTTACCCGTTAGAATTCTTTGCACTTGGGGTTTTTCCATTATGCCACCCACTTTCCAACATTTACTCTCTTTTTATTTTAGCATATAAGTAATATCTTTTTTATGCTATATACGTGGTACCTATGTTTTTTACCATAAAAGCTTGCACTCAAAAGTATAAGGATTCTAAAAAAGCAAAGAACGCTTTTCAAGAATCCCTTTAACAAAAAACAAGTTATCTAATCGAAAAAAAAAAGTAAATGGAGTTGAGACAAAAGAATTTTAATCAAGGAAAATCGGATCTATGAATCAATATTCTTTAATTATAATTGGAATTAGTTCAGATTTTTCAATTGGTCCATTTTCGTATACTTTGTTGGTTATTTTACATAAACTGCGAAGTAACTAATGCTATGAAAAAAATGGTTGAAAACTAGAAAAGAAATATACGTTAGGAACGGCGCTCCGAAAATACACTTCGCTTTCCGCGGGCGGCTGGTAAGCCTCCTCGTGCTACGCACTGTGGGGTCTTACCGATGCCTTTCCTCCCGCAGGAGTCTCCGTGTATTTTCTTCGCTGGTATTATGCTCTACAATCCATATTGTATCTGTAAATATAATAACGTGGGATGCTCTTTTTAGTCTAGTGATTGAAGCGGAGGGCAGTCGACTCCTGCGGGAACAGCACGTGTCTGAAGACCCCACTCTGATGCGCCTGCGTCTTCTAGCATTGCTTCGAAGCATAGTTCCTCGGTGCAAGGGCAAAGAAGCATCTTCAAGATGTTCCCTGACTGAAGCCGCGCCCGCGGCAAAGTAGACACTGTGAAAGTGACTGCAAGGAGATTGAACAGATGTCGCCCTTGTGCTGGAAGTGAAAGCGACTTCCCGAAGCGTAAATCACGTTGCTGTTACTTGTTCCTCTCTTGCGTGTTTACTGGGCAATAAGTTACTGCGCTTTTTACATCAATTATGAATGTATATTAAATCGGTAAAAAATAACACTCTAAATCCTTACACGTAATCATTCATTGTGAGCGTATTAGTTATTTAAGTTATTTCCCAGCCACATCCTCCATCGTTCTTTTCTTTAGCAATGCTTTGTTTATTTTACCAACATGCGTTTTTGGTAATTCATTTAGAAAGTAAAACTGTTTAGGGATTTTATAGCGAGTTAATTTTTGTTCACAATACGCCCGCAATTCATCTTGTGCCAGATTATTTTTAACAACTACAAAGGCTGTTACAACCTCTCCCCATTTATCATCAGGAAGCCCAATAACGGCAGCTTCCATAATGCCCTCATGGGATTCTAGCCAATGCTCAATTTCTAGTGGATAGACATTTTCTCCGCCTGTGATGATCATATCCTTCTTCCTTCCGACAATATAAACATAACCATCGTCATCTTGTTTAGCTAAATCTCCCGTATGAATCCAGCCATCAATAATGGTTTCCTTCGTCTCTATTGGTTTATTCCAATAAAACTCAAAGGAATGATAGCCCCGAAGTAATAACTCGCCTACCTCATTTGGCCCCGCTTTTGCCCCATCGTCTTTAACTATTTTTATATCATTAAACAACATTGGTTTTCCAACTGACCCCAGTTTCTCTTTCGTATCTGAAGGTTCTATGAAGAAATTATTTGGACCTGCCTCGGTTAGTCCATACCCTTCTTTAAAGGCAATCCCCTTTTTCTGAAAGGCATCGTATATTTTATGTGGACATGGAGCACCACCTGACACAAACACCTTCATATCTGGAAAGGTAGCTTCTCGGAATTGACGAGTTTGAATAATCATGTGATACATTGTCGGAACAAATAATACAACGGTACATCGATATCTGATTAAATCTTTTACAGCCTTTTCAGCTTGAAAGGAAGAAGATATAACTACCTTTCCACCAACTAATAATAATGGAAGGGTGTATACATTTAACCCGCCTGTGTGAAACATTGGTAGACACGTTAACGTAACATCCTCTTCATTCAAATTCCAGCTAGTAATTGTATTAAGTGCATTCCATAATATCGAACGATGAGAAAGAACTACCCCCTTGGGTCTTCCGGTAGTCCCACCTGTATAGATCATTGCTAGTGGATCTGTTTCCAGAATTTCTGTTTGAAATGATTGAGGTTCTGCTAATAAATTATCTACATACTTATTACTTTTTATATCTAGCAAAATCATATCATCATTTGAGTTACCGATTTTTTCACGAAAAGTTGGATCAACTCCAATAAGCTTTGGCTGACAGTCAGTAATAACATATTCTAATTCATTCTCTGATAAGCGCCAATTTAACGGAACGAATATAGCACCAGTTTTCATACAAGCAAAAATAAAATCAAGATAACTAATATGGTTAGGTGCTAAAATAGCCACCCGATCTCCTTTTTGGATCCCATTTGCTAATAAATAGTTAGCTAGAATAACAGCTCGATGATGTAGTCGTTCATATGACCATGATTCATGTGTTTCGGCATCTATAATCGCTTCTCGAGTTGGTGATATTTTCACACGGGATTCCAACCAATCAATATTTGCATGCATCGCTACCCCTCCTACAACTACGAAATCAGTCAAGATTATCTGATTAATAGCTTAATATGATAGAGTTACAGTTGGGTTACAGGAAGGGATATTGGGCCGTTTATTGCGTTAAATTCATGATAGACAAAAACGCTTAAACACGATAACGTATTTAAGCGCCTCCTCCTATTACATCATGATCCCACCATCTACATGCAACACATGTCCGTTAACATAATTCGCTTCATCAGATGATAGGAATAGATATGCATTTGCTATATCCTCCGGTCGCCCTAAGCGTTGCATTGGAATTTGAGCCTTCATTTGCTCAATTACTTTATCAGGTACTGCCGCTACCATACCGGTTTCAGTAAATCCTGGTGCAACTGCATTCACATTAATTCCTTTACGCGCAAGCTCTTTGGCCCATGATTTCGTCATCCCTATGATCCCTGCTTTTGCTGCTGCATAATTCGTTTGCCCGACATTTCCATATGTCCCGGTTACAGAAGAGGTACTAACAATTTTTCCCTTCCCTTGAGCAACCATAGAAGGCAGAACTGCTTGGGTGCAATTAAATACACCAGTTAGATTTACATCGATTACCTGTTGGAATTGTTCATTCGTCATTTTTGAAAGCATCGCATCCCTAGTGATTCCAGCGTTATTAATTAATATATCAACCTTTCCGAATTCCTCTATTACCTTTCCTACCATTGCATCAACACTTTCTCTATCCGCCACATTCACTTGAAAAAAGGTACATGCTAAGCCCTCTCGTTGAAGCTCCTGCTCACTCTGCTTTCCGTTTATTTCATCAAAATCTGCTATAGCTACCTTTGCACCTTCTTGAGCAAACGTACGAGCAGCTTGTAAACCTATCCCATTTGCAGCACCTGTAATGATTGCAACTTTATCTTGTAATCTATTCAACTAAAAAACTCCCTTTCCCTTCCCGTAAAATTAGCTTGCACTTTTAATTTCAGCGAAAAAATCCTCCATAACCTGTAGTAATTGATCCAAATCATCGACTAATGGTGAATGTCCGCATCCTTTTAATTCTTTGTAAACTGCTTGATCTCCAAAGTCTTCTCGCAATTCCTCTGTCATTTGCTTCGTCACAACGATGTCATTTTCACCCCAAGCAATCAAAACAGGGATATCTATTAATTTCACTTTGTCTTCCCCTTCTGTCAGTCCATTATGCACATCACTAATATTAAAGACATTTAACGCTTGGTAGCATTCTGCAAGATTGCGCTGTGTTGTCATATCCTCTAAATACTTTTGATAACGGTCTGGGTCCGGCTGGTTCGATTGATAAATTAACATATCCCAGACCTGCTTAAGCAAATCGTAATTCTTTGTGTCGTATGCCTCTTGAATCATGTTTCGTTTACCGTCCTTCATCATGTCATCCAAGGTTGCAAGGCGATTCGTTATGTCTGGCATTCCATCTGGACCTGTAGCATAATACGCATAACCACGAGATGAACCCGATGCAAGTAAAAATAATCGATTGCAATGACCAGGATAATCTGCACAAAACTGCTGACAAACAGTCCCTCCTAACGACCAACCTACTAAGGCAAAATCTTGTAATCCTAATTCATCAACCCAAAGCTTGACGTCATCTGCAAAGTCTTTGATAGCTGTAATTGGTTGATGATAGCTAGACTCCCCAAAACCACGTAGATCAATCGCATAAACCTTGTACGATTCACTTACGTTTTCCATTACTAAATCCCAATGTACCGAAGATGTCATATTCCCATGTACTAACACAACAACAGCTTCTCCACCTTCACGCTCCCGATAAGCAATTTCTTCTCCATTCGGTAAACCTACTTTTTTCAAATGAATAGCTCCCATTTTCATCATTCTCCTTAGATACTTGAAATTAGCTTCCCCATTTCACTACATTTGCTCCCCAGGCATAGCCAATACCTGCAGAGACTAATACAACTACATCCCCTCGCTTAAGCTTCCCTTGCTGTTCTGCTAGTTCTAAGGATAGAATTTGGTCAATCTGCCCAATATGCCCGTATTCTTCTAGATAAATAGATTTAGAAGCATCTACTCCCAATTTCTCCAATACATAATGATGTGCGGAACGCTTCATGTGCAGCATGGCAATATAATCAATATCTGTTTTGGTGTATCCACTTTTTTGCAAAGCCTGTTCTATACAAGTAATAAAGTTTTTCATTGACTTTTGTTCTAGACGTTCCTTCATTCCAGAAGGGTCCTGCACATCCAATTGATACATTCCAGCATCTAGGTTTTCTTTTGAAATTGGATTCTTGGTGCCACCAGTCGTTACGACAACATCTTCCGAAAAGGATCCATCTGTCATTAGATGGGATTCTAGTAATTGGTTTTCTGTACGACCCTTCTGTAACAGAATTGCACCGCCCCCAGCGCCTAGATTATACATAAAGCGAGTACGTGGATTTTTATAATTGATAAAGTCGACATTTCGATAACCACCTGCTAATAAAACCGTATTAATCGCAGGGTCTTGAAGCATCATATCCTTTGCAACCTTCATCGCCATAATCGTTGTCCCACAACGTAATGCTGTATCAAATGCCCAAGCATTCACTGCTCCAATATCGTGCTGCAGCTTAATTCCCGCTGTCCATAGTGGATATTCCTTATGTTCTTCACCAATGTACATCACGAGATCTATTTCTTTCGGATCCATCCTGGCTTTCTTAATTGTTTCTTTCGCTGCTCTTGTACCCATTTCTACCGTATGGTCATTCTTGCCTGGTATAGGCTTTTCCTTTATTCCCATCTTTTTTTCGACGACATCCAAGGGAATTCCTGCTTGGGTAGCTATTTCCTTAGAAGTCATTCGCTGTTTAGGTAGATAGATTCCCGTACTGACAATTCCTACTGTATTCATTTTTCCACCTCTTTAGCTTACCTTTGACTTGTTATCCTTTAGCCCTTTGGTAACCGTTCGTCCAAACAACTTAGCTTGAATGGTTCCGACAATACCTAGTGGGAAGAATATTACAACTAATATATATACCGTGCCGTATAAAATAATCCAACGTTCAAATATCCAATGAACATCCGATAGTCCGGATAACCAATGATGAGCAAATTCAACTAAACCTGCACCTATTATCGGTCCAATTAATGTTCCAACTCCCCCAATAATCGTCATCAGCAATACATCAATTGTCAGATCTGTTGCGAACACACTTGTATTTACAAAGCGAAGTGAAATGATATATAACACGCCTGCAAAGCTAGCAATTACACCAGAAACAACACTGGCAATTACTTTATAATGTAATACTGTATATCCAAGTGATTCTGTCCGTTGTTCATTTTCTCGTATCGACATCAGTACTTTTCCAAATGGGGACTTAGTAAGACGTCTAAGCCCAAAGAATATAAAAATCAATGACACTAAACAAAGGAAGTATTGACTCTGTGAATCACGTATAAGTTCTGGAAGCCTAAAAGTAAATCCATCATTTCCTCCTGACAAGGACCGCCACTTTTCTGCCGCCACCAAAAACAACCCTGCTAGCGCCAATGTCAGCATCGCATAAAAGTGACTCTTTAATCGCAGTGTTAATATTCCTACAATAAAGCTAACAATCGCAGCAATAACCAAAGCGAGCACAACACCTAAAAGTAATGCTGGAATCGTTGAATCAAAACGGTCCAATGAAATAGCAGTTGAATAAGCTCCAATGCCAAAAAACATGACGTGTCCAAACGAAATGATCCCTGTGAAGCCTAGTAATAAATCATAGCTCATAGCAAATATCCCAAAAATAAAGATCTGAATAAGAATAAATTGCATACTTCGTCCCGTAACAATAAACGGAACAATAAATAATAACAGAGCAATTGCTATATAGATCCAAGTACTTCTCTCGATACTACGTAGATTCATAAGAAACTCACCCCTTTACCCTAAACAATCCTTGTGGTCTAAATATAAGTACCGTTGCCATCAATAGCATATTTACAGCAAGCGAAAGTGCAGGAAAATAATATGCCATGAAAGCCTGAGCTAGCCCAACTAATAATGCTGCAAATAGTGATCCTGTAAAGCTCCCCATTCCACCGATAACAACCACAATAAAAGCTAAGATCGAAAACTCTAATCCCATTTCGGCATAAATTACTCCAGAGTAGGGCGCGTGAAGCATACCACTCAGAGCAGCCATTGCAGCACCTACCATGAAAACTAGCATAAATACAAATCGTATATTAATACCTAAAGATTGAATCATTTCTTTGTCTATAACACCTGCACGAACGATTAAACCAATTCTTGTTCGTTTTAAGATAAAGAATATAAGGAAAAAAACAAGGAATCCTAGCACGATTATAAATAAACGATATTTTATGATAACGATATCTCCAACCATAAAACTACCTTGTAACCACCCAGGAGGAAACACTGCTTTTTGATCTGGTCCAAATACAACTTTAATTAACTCCTGTAAAACGAGCATAAATCCTAAGGTGATTAATATTTGTTGGATATGATTCCCATACACAGGTCTTACAATTAGTTTTTCCGTTATTAGACCAAGGAGTAAACCAGTTATGATGGAAACCATAATTGCAAGCAAGAAACTGTCACTCATTTGGTAGAACCATACCCCTGTATAAGCTCCCCAGATGAATAATCCCCCATGAGCAAAGTTTAATACATCCATTAAACCAAAAATCAGGGTTAAACCTGCTGCCAGAAGAAATATCAACATACCTGTAGCAAGCCCATTTATTAGCAAACTAAATACTAAGTCCATTTCGGCATATCCTCCTTTCTACGAGATTCCTAAGTATTTCTTCATTAAAACCTTATCTTCTTTCAATTCTCCCATTTGTCCATCATGAACCGTTTGACCGTCATCAATAATATAAAATTGATCCCCTATTCGACTTGCCATTAAGAAATTCTGTTCAACTAATAAAATCGTGGTCCTTTCTTTCATCTGTTGGATAGATTCCATCACTTTTTCTACAATGATCGGAGCTAATCCCTTACTCGGTTCATCGATTAGTAATAATTCGTTTTCATTTACATATGCTCTAGCGATAGCGAGCATTTGCTTTTGACCACCACTCAATTGTCCGCCAGGCTTATTCCAAAACTTTTTCAAATCCGGAAATAGCTCCAGTGCCCATTCCATTCGTTTTGTTGTTACTTGATCTTCTTTCTTCATCGCTACTCTAATGTTTTCTCCAACAGTTAAATCTCCAAATATCCCTTGGTCCTCTGGTACATAGCCAATTCCACGATTAGCAATCATATGAGGCTTCAAGCTGCTAATCTCCTGTTCTTTAAAGGTAATCGAACCTTTGGATGCAGGGTTTAATCCCATAACCGTGCGTAATGTTGTTGTTTTACCAGCACCATTTCTCCCTAGTAAGACCGTGACTTCTCCTTTAGGGACTTCAAATGTAATGTCATACAAGATATGAAATTGTCCGATATATGCCTCTACTTGTTGTAACTTAAGTAAGTTGCTTTTCATCATACATTCCCCCCAGATAAGCAGATTGAACCGTTTCATTTTGCACAATTTCTTCTGGTTTCCCTTTAGCTAGTAATTCTCCATGAAATAGTACAAGTACTTCATCTGACAAATCCATAATCATATCCATTTTGTGTTCAATAAGTACAATCGTACGATCATCTTCTTGCTTCAGTTGTTTAATGACATCAATAATTGCTGGCACTTCCTCTAATGACATTCCAGCAGTAGGCTCATCTAATAGTAATAATTCCGTTTCTAAAGCAAGTAACATGGCTATTTCTAATTTTCTTTTTTCTCCATGTGCTAGATTGACAGCTTTCGAATCTGCTTTTTCCAGTAAAAAGACTTTTTCTAAAATCTCATACGACTTTTGTTCAAATTGTTTAAAGTGACGAAAATGCGCAATCATGTTGTAGCGCACCTTCTTCTGTGACTGGACAGCTAATCGAACATTCTCTAATACGGTTAAATTCGGGAATACATTTGTAATTTGAAAAGACCTTCCAATACCTAAACGCGTTCGTTCCGTGGTTGATAATTTCGTAATCTCTTCCTCTTTATAAAATATCGAGCCTTTTGTGGGTGATAACTGACCACTTAACAGATTAAAAAACGTTGTTTTTCCAGCTCCATTTGGACCAATAATAGAGGTGAACTTTTTACTTGGTATAGTTATCGATACCGAATCAACCGCAACATGCCCACCAAAGGAAATAGATAAATCTTCCGTCTGTATGATTGCCTCCATCATTTTCCTCCTTCAATGCATTTCGTCCATTTGTGAACAAACCCTTACCAAAAAAGGTAAGGGTTGTGTTCTTTAAAATTACCTTACTGATTCATAATTGGTGGTGCTGTTTCTTCAGCTGTCAGTACCCGTTTCAATACCGGAACAGGATAATCAAACTCATCACTTTCTTCTAATGTGACAGAATACATTTCCTGCAATGCCTGATGATCTTCTTCTCGGAAAGTCATCGTACCTTTTGGTGTATCAAAGCTCATTCCTTCCATTGCTTCAATCATGACATCACCAGTTGTATCTCCATCGGTTTTTTCTATTGCCGCAACAACTGCAAGAGCTGCACTCATCCCACCAGCGGTGAATAGATCTGGAACTTCTCCATCATGTTTCTTCTTATGCTCTTCGATTAGCCAATCATTCACTTCATTATCAGGTAATGTGTGGTAATAAAGGGTAAAGCCTTCCATACCTACAAGCGGTGCCATCGATGGTAGTGTTGCAATATCTGCAACTCCTGTTGTTACCTTAATACCTTGTTCCTGTACTTTCATATCAACAATTTGATTCCAAGGTGTATTTGCTCCTGCCCAAACAACAAATAAATAATCTGGTTCTGCCTCAATAATTTTTTGGATATTAGCAGTGAAGTCAGTAGCAGCTTGGTCTGCATACTCCTCATGAACTAAAACCGCACCTAAATCTTCTGCAGCTTCAATAAACGCCTTCGCACCATCATGCCCAAATGAGTAATCAGGTGCTAATGTTGCGATCTTAACCCCTTCTTTAGCAACTGCCGCTGCCGCCGCTGCTGCATCTTGTGATGAATTTCTTGCTGTTCTAAAAACATAATCATTGTATTCTGATCCAGTGATACTATCTGCAGCTGCTGGCTCCACAATCATTACTTTTTCATATTCCTCAGCCAAAGGCGTAACAGCAAGTGTATCTCCCGAACTAGATGAACCTACAAGTATGTCTACTTCTTTATCCTCTAAAAGACTCAATGCCTTTTGGCGTGCTACCGTAGGATCTGTTTCTGTATCCTCAAAGTAGTATTCAATTTTCTTACCAGCGACCTCCATCGTTCCGTCTGTTGCATACTCCATCCCTAGTTCAAATCCTCTTTGTGTCTGTAACCCATAGCTTTCTAGAGCACCAGTTTGTGATAATAAAACACCAACTTTTATGGAATCATCTGAATCACCTGATGCTCCCTCATCTCCACACGCAGCTAACAATCCAATACATAAAATAGCTACCATAAACATGAAAACACGATTTAGCTTCATTAAACGCTTCCCCCTTAAATTGATAAAGATTTAATTGCTGTTAGCATAATGAATACTAGTTACAAGATAGTTACAAACCCTTTAACCAAACCACCGTATTGCAGTTGCAGCCCACGTATAACCAGTTCCTGCTGAAACGATAACAGCCACGTCTCCTTTTTGAAGTAAACCTCTTTCTTCAGCAAAATATAGTCCATAACATGGATCTAAGGCTGACATATGCCCATGATGTGTTAAATAAATAGCTTGATTTTCCTCAAGACCAACAGTATCTAAAATTTCTCTAAACATGGATTTTTTTGTGTGAAGTGGTAGAAGTACTTTCAATTCTGTGAGGGGCACACCACTTTTTTCTAATGATTGCTCGATGACTTTAACAAAGTTGGGGATTGATACAGGATCTAGGCGCTCTTTCATACTCTTTGGATCTGGTACATCAATATATTGCATGTTTTTTTCAACAACTTCTTTACTTACTGGATGTACAGAACCTCCACCTGGAGCAAGTACATCTTTACTAAACGAACCGTCCGTTATAATAGATGAAGAAAGAATTTCACTTTTGGTTGCATCTTTTGTAACTAATACAGCAGCTCCACCATCTGCAAAATTAAACATGAAACGTGAGCGTGGATTATCATGATTAATTATTTGCGACTCCTTTGAACCTCCGACTAATAAAATATTATTAAGATCCTTATCAGATGAAAGCATATCCTTTGCTACCTTTACCGCTAAAGGAAAACAGGAGCTCACATTCATCATTTCAAACGAATAAGCATTTGTAGTTTTAAGCTCGTATTGAATTTTTGATGATGCTGTCCACACTTGATAATCTTTATATGGACTACCAAAGTAAATTACAACATCTATTTGTTTCGGATCAACTTTTTCTAATATCTTTCTTCCCGCAGCAATAGCTAAATCTGAAGCATGCATCTCTTTATTCGTGATTCGCTTTTCCACTAACCCAAATTTTTCTTTAATGATTTGTTCTGGGATACCTGTTTTTTCAGCTAACTGTGCTGCTGTCTCTTTCTGTTCTGGTTCAAAAATACTCGTTAATTCTATTCCAATCATCGTTCTGGATCCTCCTTAGGTAGTTTCATGACACCTTCTCCATCCAGAACAATATCTCCATGTTGCTTGGCACAAGTAGTCTGTAAGGTTATTAATCTATTATTCTCGTTGATTTGCACCACCTCAGCATGAGCTGTAATCGTATCCCCAATAAAAACCGGCTTTGTAAAATGTAGTGTTTGGGATATATAAACAGATCCTGGTCCTGGTAAAAGCATGCCTAGCAGTCTAGATAGAAAACTTGCGGTTAGTAAGCCATGACTTATGCGTTCTCCAAAAAATGTCTGTGTAGCATATTCCTTATCTACATGAATTGGATTATAATCACCACTTAACCCCGCAAACATTACGAAATCAGTTTCAGTTATTGTCCTTGAGAAGTGAGCAGATTGCCCAATTGTAAATTGCATGTGACATCACCTCGATTGTACGTAGTTAGTTAAGGCTTTCTTATCAATTTTTCCAGTCGCATTCTTTGGTAAATCTTCTATTATCGTATATTTTTTCGGAACCTTATACTTTGCAAGCTTTGTACGACAAAATAGGTCCATCTCTTCTTCTGATAAGAATTGTTTTGGATTAAAAGAAATAAACGCTATTGGTACCTCTCCCCACTTTTTATCCTTCCTACCAATTACAGCTACCTCATTGATTTCTGGTAGCTCCTTCAAAACTTGTTCCACTTCCAAAGGATAGATATTTTCCCCACCTGAAATAATCATGTCTTTCTTTCTTCCAGCAACATAGATAAATCCTTCTTCATCCTGTCTCATTAGATCACCAGAATAAAACCATCCATCCCGAATAGCTTCCTTCGTCCTCTCTGGTAGCCCCCAATACTCCTTCATCACATGCGGACCTTTAATTAGCAGCTCCCCAATTTCTCCTTTTTCGACTGGAATTCCATTCCCATCAACAAGGGATATATCACAAAACATCACCGGCTTACCGATGGCTCCAATTTTTCGTTTATAATCTTCTTTTGTAAGCATAAAAATAGTTGGCGAAGTTTCCGTCATTCCCATACCTTGTCCTAATGGAAATCCCCGTTGAATATACGCTTTGATTAACTCCTCTGGACAAGGAGCACCACCACTATAAAACCATCTCACCGAACTAAAATTTGCAGTTTCGAATAAAGGATGTTTTCGGATGGCATCGAGTATGGTTGGAACACCCATCACAATCGAAATCTTATGATCTTCGATAGTTTTGATTGCATGTTCTGGTTCAAACTTCCCTGGTATGACGACTGTACCACCAGTAAGGATGGTCGGAAATGCAAACAATCCGATTCCACCAATATGAAATAATGGTAAAAGTACGATGACATTATCTTCTGATGTTATATCAATTGCATATTGATTGTTTAAGGCATTCCAAAACATATTAGCCTGTGTTAAGACCGCACCTTTTGGTCTTCCTGTTGTTCCCGATGTATAACAAATTACAAATGGATCATTCGTTACGTCGATAGCAACATCTGCTATTAAATTGTTCTGAGCAACTATTTCATCATCAAAAGAGTAAGCGTTTTCAAAATTAACATGACTGCATAGTGTTTTAAATAATTCTTTCGTTTCATTCTCATAAAGTATAGTTAATGCACCACTGTCTTGAATCTGAAATGCAAGTTCTGGTGCAGTTAAACGAATGTTTAAAGGAACAGCAACCAATCCTAATTGAGCGATTGCAAAATATGTGATCAAATACTCCTCACGATTATGTGCAAGAATTGCTACACGATCACCTTTTTGCAGCTGGAATTGGTAATGCAGTAAAGCCTGCATCTCGTTTACTTTTTTTGAGAGCTCTTTATACGTATATTTATTATCTCTACTAAGTAAAGCAACTCTATTTGGTGTAATAAAAGCACGTTTATGAACCCAATAGGAAATTGGCTCCACTTATTTCACCTCCTCTCGATTTAGTCCATTAAATATCACTTCCATTGCTTCATCAAATACGTGTGTAGGAACTTGTTTTTCTTCCCAAAACACCCAGCGCATGCCAATAAATTGACCTATTCCCATCAAACAATAGGCAACTGTTTCGGGATCAAGTGGCTTACATTCCCCATGATCGATCGCCTCTTCTATAGATTTGATAAATCCTTCCGAGATCTTTTCGTAATACCAACGATATAAGTTGATGTCTACTAATACAGACTGTTGTACAATGCTATATAGATTTCGGTGGTTCATTACCCATTCAAAAAAGGCTAGATATCCAGCTCGTTGCTTTTCCTCAAATGTTGATTTATCCTTCATTGCTAGCTTGATATGATGACGAAAGCTTGAACTTAATTGATAAATCAATTCATCATAAACGGCTTTCTTGGTAGGGAAGTAGTTGTAGTAAGTACCTTGAGCTACTCCTGCTCTTACTGTAATTTCTGCTACAGACGTTTCGAAGTATCCTTTTTCTCCAAAAATTTGTTCTGCAGTTTGTAGGATATTTTGTCTTGTTTTCATCCCCTTTGTAGTTAGTCCTTCCGTTTTCATTTCTGACATATGACTCACCTCTCACTTTTTATATTATATAGAACTTTCTAAAAATTATCAACCATCACACTACACAAAAAGAGCAAAAAAATAAACCCTCAACTAATGAGGGCTTATTCGTACGAATTCAATTCTTCTGATTCAATAATTAAGTGATACATTTCTATGGTAGGTAACATAGGCTCAACACCCAACTCAGTATCCAATACATCACAACACTTTTCATACCATTTAATCGCTTGCGGGCGGTTGTTTAGCTGATAATAACTGTACATCAAAAGTCGGTAAGCCTCTTCCCATGTTTGATCAACTTCTAGGATTCGTTCACACCATTCAATACTTTTATTATAATTCTGTAGCCTTATATTTACCTGTGCTAATTTTTCTGCTCCACGTAAAAAGATAAGTTGAAGTCGTTCTCTTTCTGTTAAACACCAATCCGAAAAACGTAGGTCTTCCAAAAACTCACCTTGATACAAGCTTAATCCCTTTTCTAATATCTCCCCAGAACGCTTTGGATCTTTTTCCTCTAATCCGTGATTGATCCATTGTTCAAAATTAACCATATCTAATTCAAACACCGAATCAGGATTTAACCCATAAGCACTTCCTTTTCGAATAATAAAGAAAGAGTCTTCTCGAGCTTTTCGCTTCGGCTCTAACACTTTTAGTAATGCGTTTAGAGAAACTTTAAAGTTTTTATTTGCTGTTGCCTCATCTAGATTCGGCCATAATATTTGGTAAATCTCTTCCTTTGCTAGTAATTTATTTCTATTTGTAATGAACAGCTCAAATAACTCCTTAGCCTTTCCGCGTTGCCAATCTTGCTTTTTAACTTTTTTATTGCCTACCCATACATTAAGGTGACCTAGTGTATGGACAACTAACGTATATCCTGGGTGATTTTTTAAATTTTCATCAAAGTTCAGTTCATACATAAACCTCGTTATGATTTCCGATTCAACATCTAGCTTTTTAGCTTTTAAGAGCATTGGTGCGATATTTTGTAGATCAGATGGTCCAAATGTAGTTCGTCGCTTTACGAAAAAATCATATTCCTCTGTTTGTACCTCACGGAGGAATAATTCCATTTCCTTTGTAAACACAGCGTTATCCTCTTTTTCATGAGCAATATACGCTCTCCAAAACGCGGTAACCATTATTCCATATCGGTCACCACACGCATCGAATTCCTCTCTTACTTCTTTGATCATTTTTATCGCTCTATCATAATGATGATTATAGATTTCCGTTATAATGATTCCTAGCTTAATAATGGCGCTCAACCATCTATCTTTTACCTTTTCTGTTTCTGATAACCCTTTCTTAGCTATTTCAATTGCACGTTCATATTCAAGCTGCTTGCCAAGAAGAATAGATAACCCCATATATGGTTCTGCTTTTCCTCTAGAAACATTTATTTTTTCCATAATCTCCAGTGCCGTGTCATAGCACTGTTTCGCTAAATGAATATCATAATGATCAAGTAACTGAACGGCGTGCCCCATCCGCATCCAACCGCAGGCTTCGACAAACGGAGATTGGATAGATAGTCCCAACTGAATTCCATCGGAAGCAAGTTTTTTACTCTCTTCTGCATTCCCCATAAATGCTTGAATAATAGACAATAGGATCTCTGTTTCTCTATGCGATTGTGGTAAATGCTCCATATCGTTCGTTGCGTTTTTTCGCAGTTCTAGTGTCTCTTTTGCTTTTGCTAGTTTTCCTGTACGAAGATAAATTCTAGCTTGAAGGTTCCCCTCTTCAATTGGTAGATTTAATGCTTTTGCTCTTTCAAACCATGCCTCAGCTTTTCCAGCCTGACCGAAATTTACGAGGTTTTCCGCCATTAATTGATATAGCTTAGCCATCTCTTCTTTCGGTGCGGTTGCTTTTTCGCGCATACAAATGGCTTGCTTCACGAATCGTTCTGCCTGCTCTGGCTGAATCGTATCTAAATATATTCGAGCTTTTCCTTCAAAAGCAAGTCCTATCAAATTATAATGTTCGTGATCGTATTCTGGAATCAGACTGATAATTCGTTCATAATTTCGTTCTGCTCTTTCATACATAGATCGGTATCGTTCTATTTCTCCTTGATAAAAATATAGAACTGGATAAACCTGTTTCAGTTCGCCTGGTAATTCTACTAGTAATTCATATAGGCTTTGAAGCCTTCCTGCACGAAGGAGAATCATACCGTATTCTTTTAAAATATTAGCTACTTTTTGATAGCTATTGATTTTCCGGTAGTGATACAAAGCAGATTCCAGATCCTGTTTTTTCTCAAAGTATTGCCCTGCTCTACGATGCAATGTATCATATTCCGATTTATATTTTTTCATTAACTGGCTTTCTAGAAATGCCTTAAACAAAGCATGGTACCGATAAACATGCTCCTCTGCTTCTGAAACAAATAACCCCTGTTCTACAAGACCATGTAATAATTCTTCTGAACCCTTAATTTGTAAAATTTGATCACATACATCCGGTACCAAAATATCTAACACACTAGATTGCATTAAAAATTGCTGTATAATTAATGATTGCTTTACCAAAACCTCCGATGCTAGGTAATCAAATAGATCATCAAGCGAATGGTAGCGATTTTGAAAAATTGAATCGATCGAAGTCATATCATTCATTTGCTGTGTGAGCATGTTAAAGGCAATTGCCCAGCCCTCTGTTAATTGATATATTTTGGATAAGTCCTCAGCCGTCGTGGAGATCTGCAAAACTTCCCCTAAAATGTAATCCATCTCAACTGCAGATAGGGTTAGATCATCTTGGGTAACCTCAAGCAAATCACCTTTTATTTTATAAGTAGGAAGAACATCCCATTTTGGTTTATTTCTACTAGAAATCACAAGATGTAAATTGGCAGGCATATGTTCAAGTACAAATAAGACCCATTTTTCAATTTCATGTGAGTTCATTACATAATGAAAATCATCTAGTATTACTATAACTTCATTTTTAAGATCTAGTATTTCATTAATAAACGTAGATGCCAATCGATAGATTTGCTCTGTATCCATAAAGTTCCCTAATGCATCTAGCTCTTTTTGGAGAACACCTCCAAATACCGGATACTTCACTTTAATCGAGTGTGTTAATTTCGTTAAGAAAGGCAGAATATCATCGTCATTTTGGGATATTGAATACCAACACATTTCCAAATTACTGTCATACTCAAACAGAGAAAGTGCGGTACTTTTTCCATAGCCAGCACCAGCATATAATAGAGTTAGTGTATAATTTGGAGCAGAACTAAGCTTCTTTTGTAACTGACTACGCCTTACAAAGCTCTCTCTAATAGGATGTGGTCGATACTGGCTATAAACAATTGGTATATCCCGCATAAATGACACCCCTTTCAATAATCTTAATCTTCTATCATTTTAACACAGGATTAAGCTCATGTACGGAATTCGTTTTCACTATTTTAGAAAACACAGCTTATGTCCAACATTTATGGCAGAAGCCTTCGTTTCGCTTACGCAAAATAAAGAGCTAATTCTTTCTTATCTGTTAAAAAATATGATATAGTTTTTTAAATATATATTCTTATTTTTATAAGTTTATGAAACTGAGGAACAAGCAATCGGAGGGAACAATTTGACTATGAATCAGAAAGCAACATTTGCTGGTGGATGTTTTTGGTGTATGGTAAAACCATTTGATCAGTGGGATGGTGTTCATCGTGTTATATCCGGGTACACTGGAGGACATCTTGAAAATCCTACGTATGAAGACGTGAAAAGTGGTACTTCTGGTCATTATGAGGCTGTTGAAATAACCTATGATCCGAATATTATCTCTTATGATGAAATATTAAAACTCTATTGGCAACAAATTGACCCTACAGACGACGGTGGGCAATTTCATGATCGTGGAGATCAATATCGAACAGCTATTTTTTACCACAATGACGAGCAAAAAGAATGTGCTGAAGCATCTAAACAAGCATTGACTGAAAGCGGCAAATTTATGAAGCCTATCGTAACACAAATTTTACCTGCAGCTAGATTCTATCCTGCAGAGGATTATCACCAAGACTTTTATAAGAAAAACGAAGATGAATATAAAGAAGATCGTGCCAAATCTGGCCGTGATGAGTTTATAAACGAAAACTGGAAGTAACTATGTAAAGCAGTCTCAATTAGGGACTGCTTTTTGTGTATGAATGGTTATCGACTCCCCCTGCATTTCTCTCTACAACTAAAGTGTTCCTACTACCAATTGTGTCTGTCTTAACAAACAAAACCCTGTCCCTTTCCGATTATCCAGTAAAGTAGTATAATTGCTCTTACAGTATTATACAGATTAGGAGCGGACATCTTGTCAAACACGGAATCTACCATACCTTTAAAAATGCTTTTATTTAGCTTTCATGCTACAAATACAATTATACTTAGCTTCTTACCCCTCTATTTACAATATAAAGGGTTAAGTGGAACGGAAATTGGCTATGTCCTTGCCATTGGACCTCTGGCTACTATTTTTGCCCAACCGTTTTGGGGATATTTAAGTGATAAATATAAAACCATAAAACGAATTTTAGTTATATGTATTATTGGGTTACTAATCTTTAGTGTTCTATTCTTCCAAATGAATACGTTATTTACTATTCTATTAATGGGAGCTGTTTTTTACTTTTTTGTGACTCCAATTGGGGCACTTGGAGATAGTTTGGCACAACGCCGTGCAAGTGAATTAGGTACATCATTCGGAACAATCCGTACATGGGGGTCAATTGGTTTTGCTACCTCTTCTCTAGTTATTGGGTCTATTCTAAATAATGTCGGTGTGCAATATATGATTTGGCCATATTTGTTTTTTGGTTTCATTGCATTACTTGTTGCGATTCGTTTAAAAGATGTAAACGTGGAGTCTGATCCTGTTAAATTTAAGGATGTTGAGAAATTAATTAAAAATAAACCGTTTGTCATTTTCTTATTTTTAATATTATTTATTACAATTGGCCATCGTGCAAATGATAGTTTTATTGGATTATATGTTGAACAGCTTGGTGGTAATGAAGCTTTGGTTGGTCTAGCATGGTTTGTTGGTGTTGCAAGTGAAGCGGCTGTATTCTTTTTTGCTGGCTACTGGTTTAAAAAATTCCATCCATTAGTATTTGTCATTATTGCCGGTATTCTTTATAGCTTGCGTTGGTTTATGTACGCTGTTGCAGATGATCCATCATTTGTAATTGCCCTTCAATTTTTGCACGGATTAACCTTTGGGATATTTTATTTAGCAGCATTTGATTATGTTTCACGTCTTATTCCAAAATTACTGCAATCTACTGGTCATCTTGTATTCTTTTCCGTATTCTTTGGGGTCTCAGGTATTATCGGTTCGTTGATGGGAGGAGCTCTAATTGATTCCTTTGGTGGAGGAACATTATACACCATCATGGGTGGTTTAGCTATAGTAGGAACGATCTTTATGACGCTCTATCATGTACTTCCATTTGGTAAAACAGTTGCACAAGAGAGCCAATAATTTCGATATAAAACGGAGTGCAATCTAGTTATAGTACAAAATCTTCAGTGTGAAATCATAATGGTTTCGCACCTTTTTAATGGTTATCAAACTTTAAAAGAACACAAAGGGAGATACTCCCGATGTGTTCTGCTAATTCCATTCAAAATTCATATTAAAATTATAAATTGCCTTTTCTTTTTTTCTAATTTAAGAACACGAAATACAGTACAAAGACTATGAACAATCCATACATTATTGGATGAATCTCTTTCGCACGACCTTTAATTACCATTGTTATCGGATAGAAAATAAATCCAAGTGCAATACCTGTAGCAATACTATACGTTAGTGGCATCATAATAATGGTTAAAAATGCAGGTACCGCAGTTTCGAATTGATCCCATTCAATATCCTTTAAAGCTGAAGCCATTAATACACCAACGATAATTAGAGCAGGTGCTGTTACTTCAGATGTTACTACACTTAATAGTGGGGAGAAGAATAATGCTAACAAGAAAAATCCTGCTGTAACCACTGCTGTGAAACCAGATCGACCACCTACTCCTACACCTGCTGTAGACTCTACATAGGAAGTAGTCGTTGATGTACCAACTGTCGCTCCAACAACCGTTGCAGCTGAATCAGCAAACAATGCCTTTCCAGCACGAGGTAACTTATTATCCTTTACCAATCCTGCTTGCGATGCAACCGCTACTAATGTTCCAGCAGTATCAAAAAAGTCCACGAATAAGAATGTTAAAATGACAACAAGCATTTCTAATGTGAAGATATCACCAAAGTGTAAAAATGCTTGACCAAATGTAGGAGCTACACTTGGAACACTACCAACGATTCCGTTTAACTCCGTAAGTCCAAAAATAATACCAGCTAATGTTGTTAAAATCATTCCATAGAAAATACCAGCTTTTACACCAAACGTTAATAAAATGACCGATGTTACTAATCCAAAAACAGCAAGTAATACGGTAGGTGAAGTTAAATCACCTAAAACAACTAAAGTAGCCTCATCTCCAACAACAATTCCAGCACTTTGTAACCCTACAAATGCGATGAATAGGCCAATACCAGCTCCAACTGCCTTTTTCAAGTTTGCTGGGATAGCATTAATTATTTTTTCGCGAATTCCTGATAAGGTTAAAACAATAAATATAAGACCTGAAGCTAATACACCAGCTAAAGCTGTTTCCCAAGGAATGCCGTAACCTATAACAACTGTAAATGCAAAGAATGCATTTAATCCCATTCCTGGTGCAAGGGCGATCGGATACTTCGCAATAATTCCCATAAATAATGAACCAACTGCAGCAGCAATAGCTGTAGCAGTAAATACGGCACCTTGATCCATACCTGTTGCACTTAGTAAATCTGCATTAACAAAAAGAATATATGCCATTGCTAAGAATGTTGTTAAGCCAGCCATAAACTCTTTGCGATAATTTGTACCTAATTCCTCAAACTGAAAATACTTTTTCACGTTTGCTTCCTCCTTGTTTTACTATCTTAATTTACAAATAAAAATAGCACCCTTGATTCCCAAGAGTGCTACCATAACTATGCAAGACAAAATAATGACTGCAGAATATCTAAATTTCGTGACAATAGACCATCTACTTCTCATTACTAAATCCGCGTAGTCAGACCATTTACGGTAGTCTGGTAGAAACTTTGGGCCATATCCCCTAAATTATACGCATATAATATAAACTTTCTAAATGATTTCTAATCCAATAATACTAGTTTAATAGATGGATGTCAACAAAAACCGAACGTTTTTGTTTAATATGATATAATTATTCGCTTTTACTCCCACTCAATCGTTGCTGGTGGCTTACTTGTAATATCATAAACCACACGATTGATATGCTGTACATCATTTACAATACGAGTCGATACTTTCTCAAGTACATCCCAAGGGATCCGCGCCCAATCGGATGTCATTCCATCAATAGATGTTACTGCCCGAATACCAATTGTGTATTCATACGTACGGGCATCTCCCATTACTCCTACACTTCGAATATTCGGAAGGACCGTAAAGTATTGCCAAATGTCACGATCTAGACCAGCAGCTACAATTTCCTCACGCAAAATGGCATCTGATTCACGAACTATTTCTAGTTTTTCTTCTGTAACTTCACCAAGGACACGAATTGCTAACCCTGGCCCTGGGAATGGTTGGCGCCAAACAATTCGTTCAGGCAATCCAAGCTGGGTACCTAGTTCACGAACCTCATCCTTAAATAGCGTATTTAATGGTTCAATTAATTCAAACTGCATATCCTCAGGTAGACCACCAACATTATGGTGTGACTTAATGGTTTGAGCAGTTTCTGTCCCACTTTCAATAATATCGGTATAAAGAGTTCCTTGAGCAAGAAAATCGATATCTTTTAATTTTGATGCTTCGTCATCAAACACGTAAATAAACTCATTACCGATAATTTTACGTTTCTTCTCTGGATCATCTACACCTTGTAGCTTCGATAAAAATCGATTTGCTGCGTCAACTTTGATAATGTTCATATTAAAGTCATCAGCAAAAATCTTCATTACATCATCAGCTTCATTCTTTCGGAGTAATCCATGATCAACAAAGATACAAGTCAATTGATCACCGATTGCTTTATGAATTAGTGCAGCTACAACCGACGAATCTACTCCACCACTTAAAGCACATAGAACTTTGCGATCGCCAACTTTAGCCTGAATTTTTTCTACTTCCATTTCGATAAAGTTTTCAATTGTCCAGTCACCTGTACATCCACTAACATTAAATACAAATTGCTTTAATAAGTGATTTCCATATTCAGAATGGCGTACTTCTGGATGAAATTGTACACCATACATTTGTTTATCTGTACTACTAATTGCTGCTATTGGAGTTGAAGGGCTTGTTGCATCTGTTTGGAATCCATTTGGTGCTTCAACCACTTTATCCCCATGACTCATCCAAACGGTTTGGCTTTTCGGAGAACCGTTAAATAAAATCGGTTCCTCTTGTAGGTTAATCATCGCTTTTCCATACTCACGATTTTTTGCCTTTTCTACTTTTCCACCAAAATGCAATGCCATTAATTGCATACCATAGCAGATCCCCAAAACTGGAATACCTAAGTTGAAAATCTCCTCATCTGGGCGAAAACTATTCTCATCATATACACTATGTGGACCACCAGATAATATGATCCCCTTTGGGTTCATTTGTTTTATCTCATCAATTGATATTTTATGAGAATGTAATTCACTATAAACGCCAAATTCACGAATACGTCTAGTAATCAATTGGTTGTACTGACTGCCAAAGTCTAATACTAAAATCATTTCGTTGTTGTTCATGGTTACGCTCCTATCTAGTTATATTTAAAAAGGCTCTTTTCGAATAGCATGTTGCTATTGATATAAAATGTGCGTATCGTTAAAATCTATCCCTAGCTACTGCGCATTCTATAGCAATTACTCCCTAAGAACCATTGAAAACAGCCTATAAAATAAATGAAAAACCTGAATTTTAGCCCTTTCGTATACCAACTACAAAAAGGCAGAAATCCAGGTTTCACAACAAAATCAAAGATATTCCGCCTTCATAGTCAGGGCATTTACGGTGCCCCGGTAGAAACTTTCGAACCATATTATCGAGGATATACGAAGTACGCATCTATTTATTTGTATAAGTTAAACTTATTTTACTAGGCAAATCTAGCATGGTCAACCCAAAATCTTGTTGATTAAATTTTTCCATAAATCTTTAATTTCTGTAACTGCTACCGTACCTTGATCATTCTTATAGAGAATTTTTTCATATTCACTAGTTAGACGTCCCATGGAATCCGTGCTATACCAAGTATCAATTCGTTTAGCATATTCACGTAACGTTTGATCAGGATCCTTTGCAAAACCTTGATGCTTTAGTACCTTTAACACAAAGTGGTATGCATCTTGATATGTTTGTGCATCCTGATTTTTATATAACCTTCTTTCTAAAAGATAGGTTTGCAAGCGATACCTTTTAATATAGACAAAAGCAATTATTCCTATTACAACAATCGCGATAATCGTTAGTTGCCACCAACTTAAAATAAATCCTTTATTACTATCTTCATCTGAATCTCCTGGATTCATTGCTTCGACTGCTTCGTCCTCTTCTTCTGGCATTAACGGATCTGGTTCTTCAGAATCGTTATCGATTTCAGTTGAAGGTGCATCTAATACATCATCTTCAGTATCAGATTCTGTATCCAAATAAAAATCTGCCGGGTTGGAAAAACCTTGCGTTGGTTCAAATGGAACCCATCCTACTTCAGGAAAATATACTTCTACCCATGAATGGGCATTGGAGTTTGTCACCTCATACACATTATAAGAGGTATCCCCACCTACATAATCTGATATTTGTTCTCCACTAGTAAATCCTTTAACCCAACGAGTAGGGATATCAAGGGTACGTAAAAGTACCACCATGGAACTCGAGTAATTATCACAATATCCTACTTGGGAATCGAATAAAAATTGGTCTACGTAATCTCCTCTAGGTACAGGAACATCACTAGTTTGATAGACAAATCCATTTCTTCCAAAATAACCTTCAATCGCTTTAACCTTATCGTATTGATTCTCATAATTAGCGGTAATTTCCTCTGCTAACTCCCCGATCCGTTCAGGCAAGGAGTCAGGTAATTGTGTGTACTGCTCAAGTAGTTCTGGGTCCATTTCCAAATCCTCTTTCATTTTATCTAAAGGAAATGAAGGATAATCATATAAAATAGTATAGTCGGTAAGTGCCTTATCACTATTATTATATTGAGTACGGATTTCACCACTATTGTCATTTAACAAGAAATTAACCGGCTCATTTGCTTCTACTTTTGTCGTACCGTATGGATATACAAGCTTAGAAATGTTCGTGTTCTCTTGAAAATCAAGAATTGTTTCTAGTCGTTCCGTCTCAACAGATTCTCCGTAAGGCTCCAACGCAATATCTCCATTAACCTGTTCAGATAAAACTGGTTCTTCATCAGAGCTTACCCAACCTTTACCGGTATACACATCCTTGGATTCAATTCTCCAATAATGTTCTTTTTTCGTTGCTGCTTGAAAGACTGGGGTATAATCCTGTACAAAAGATCCGCCAAGTCGCGAATCATCTTCTCCATAACCGACCTTTTGAATCGACCCACCTCCAGAGCCGCCTGAACCACCCGCAGCACTTTGAATGAATGGTACAGGGTCTGGCCATTGCGGTTCAAACTTAGGTCCAGCATAACCAACTGCAGTAGAAAATAATACAATTAATACCAGAGGAGCAATCCAAACAGGATTTTTTCTTGCCCATGAAAATGTTATTCGTTCTACTTGTATTTCTTTGAAAAAATTAGCCATACCCAATCCTATAAATGCCATAGCAAATGTACGAATTATTGATAGGCTAGCATCATATAACGTAAACGTGTCTAAAACAGATAAATAAACAAAGGTAAGAACAACAAAAACAAAAATACGTTTCATTTGAATAAACCAATAATGAATTAAATAACTCATTAACCAAATGATAATTAAAAACAATATACTCCGGAACATCCCTGTTAAATCATTCCATTCCTGAGAGAACAGAGCCTGCATATTAATACTAATCTCCCAAAATAGCTGTTCAAACCACAGTTTATTAAATAAGCCATATTCAGAGAATAAACCATTAATAATAAATAATAGCCCAAACCCTTTCAGTAAAAAGGAAACCCACCAGTTAACTTGAAGTACAGTAATAATAAAGCAAAAAATCGTATAAATGACAAACACTATGATATTTGTAGTATCCGTTACTTGTTCAACCGGATAAAGCCATTCCAAGAAAAGGAATAAACCAAGTATATATAGAATCGAGGTATAAATGATAGGTATGTTATTTTTGTTAGCACGATTCATAGCCCATTCACCCCAATTGGATTATTCACAAGTTCTTTTTCGGTTAATATATTGATCCCTACTCCCTCTTGGTCCAATTGTTTGAGCATGCGCTGATCTTGCTCTGTAATTCTATTTTTTGATTGGATATAGATTAGAGAAAGCCTTTTTTTACGGACATTTATTTGTTGTAATGTTTCTTTCAATTGTTCGTCCATTCTTGTAGTAATTACAATAATAAAGTATTCATTAGCTATTTTAAGCATTTCTTCTTTTAATTTTATCGAAAACGACTGAGTTTTAGTTGGATAAAGACGGGTTAAATGCTTACGAATCCATTCCTTCTTCGTTGGGTCATGTTGAACAGGAAAAGACGTGATTTCCTGACCAATGGACAGAAAACCAACCTGAGAGGCTTGTTTTCTTATCGTTTCTATTAGAGACATGCCGATTTCCACAGATGCTTCAAACGCTAATGGGTTTAAGCTTTCATAGAAGCACGAATCTAAAATGATCAGTGTATCCGTACTTTTTTCTTGTTCAAACTCTTTTGTCATAACATCATTCTTCTTTGCTGTTTGTTTCCAGTCAATCCACGAGAAACGATCTCCTGGCATATATTCTCTAATACCCGAAGCCACATTTGTATTTTTTAAATTCATTGTATATGAGGAAATAGAGCCTTGCTCATAGCTACTAATCTTATCTTTTAACATAACTGGTCTTTCATCTGGATAAGCAACCAGTTCTGTTGATATCGGAAAATAATGTTCCTTTTTAATCATTCCAAATACATCCCCTGTACGAATTCGCACAGCTTGGAGCTGGTGTTCTCCACGAGGGATCTGGTCGATCGTATAGGTTAATCTAATATTTCTTTTAAACCAAGGAAAGGTTATCTTTTTAATGCTACGATTGGCATGCAATTTATTCGGTTGCTCTAGATAATTATATTTCTCATAGCGGTTATCGATTTTATTTAAAGAACCAGGAAAAACTTCCTCACAAATACAATAATATAATGGAAATGGAATTTTGCGATCAATTTCAATGGTTACAGAAACTTGATCCCCCGCACGTACCACATGCTGAGATAGATGTCTAGTAACCTCCCAATTTTTAATAGGATAAAATAATAGTCCTATATGATAGAGAAAGATCGGTAGAAAACTATAGAATAAAAACCAACTGGTAAAACCACCTTGAAACATTGCAAATGAAAAAAGGATCGCAAATAAGGTAAATATAAAGATAATTTTACCAATAAAGCGCACTGTTTCTTTCATTAACGAAATTCCTTTCGAATAGGCACAAAGGTGTTTTTCACAATTGCATCGATCAATTCACGACTAGTTTTCCCATCATATTTTGCTTCCGAATTTAATATCACTCTGTGAGAAAGCACATACGGTGCTAGATACTTGACGTCGTCTGGTAGCACGTAATCACGGCCTTTTATGAAAGCATATGATTTTGCAGCCTTCATCAAGGCAATCGATCCACGAGGACTAACTCCTAGAAAAATAGATTCATGATTTCTAGTCTCTCTTACTAGATTAACAATATACTGCTGTACATTTTTATCAATATACACTTCTTTTACATCTTGCTGAACCGAAATCAACTCATCTTTAGTCATGACCGGTTCTATTGTCTCAATGGGATGTTCCTTTGATGTACGTTCTAGCATAACCAATTCTTCATCCATCGAAGGATACCCCATATTCAGCTTTAAAATAAAACGGTCTAACTGCGCCTCTGGTAATGGATAAGTCCCTTCATATTCAATAGGATTTTGTGTCGCCATAACAAAAAATGGTTGTTGAAGTTTAATCGTCTTACCGTCAACGGTAACACTATGTTCTTCCATCCCTTCAAGGAGTGATGATTGTGTTTTTGGAGAAGTTCGATTGATTTCATCTGCTAGTACGATATTCCCTAAAATTGGTCCACCTCGAAATTCGAATTCAAGCTCTTTAGGGTTATAAATGGAGATTCCTGTTACATCTGATGGTAGTAAGTCTGGGGTGAATTGAATCCGCTTAAAATCACAGTCAAGCGACTTTGCTAAGGTACGGACGAGCATCGTTTTACCAACTCCAGGAACATCTTCTAGGAGTACATGTCCTTCCGCTAGTAAAGCAACTAAACTCAGTGTAGCAACCTCTTCTTTTCCGATCATTACTTTATTAATATTTGAAATTACTTTTTCAACATTTTCATTGTATACTGCAATATCCTGTACCATTTTTTCGCTCCTTAAATTGTTCTATTTATACATTTACTATACTAAAAACCTACTATGAAGTAAAAGCATACATAATATACATTATTTTCAGACTAATAATCTTGTATACCTATTCCAATTAAATTATAGAATAAATATCGTTATATTCCAATGGAATCATTTGTTAGGAATATTTACTTATTCAAAATTAAATAACGCTTATATAGCAAAAAATGCACTACCTACGAAAGGTAATGCATTTCTTGATTAATTATTGTATAGGATTGGTCCAGCAGGTCCTAAATCAACACCGAACAACATCCATACAATTAACATGATTGTCCAGGTGATTAAGAAGAACATTGCATATGGGAACATCGTAGAAACTAATGTACCAATCCCCATCTTCTTATCATACTTCTGAGCAAATGCAATAATAATCGCAAAGTATGTCATTAGTGGTGAAATAATATTTGTTGATGAATCTGCAATACGATAAGCCATTTGCGTTAATTCAGGTGCATATCCCATTTGCATCATGATCGGAACAAATACCGGTGCCATCATAGCCCATTTAGCAGACGCACTACCAATAAAGATATTGATAAATGCTGCAATGATAATAAATAAGATAACTAATGGTATACCTTCTAAATTAACATTTTGTAAAAACTCCGCTCCATAAACTCCAAGAACTAATCCTAGGTTAGATTCATTGAAGTATGCAACGAATTGACCCGCAGTAAATGCTAAGACAATAAACATCCCCATTGATGCCATCGTATCTGTCATTTGTGCTGCAACATCTTTATCATCCTTTATAGCCTTCGTTACTTTTCCGTAAACTAAACCAGGAATAAAGAATAGAATTGCGATAATTGGAACAAGTGAACTCATAAATGGTGATTGAATGATTGCACCATCTTCTCCCCGCATTGGAGCATTTTCAGGTAAAATTAGTAATGCAGTTAAAACTATTGCAACAATTATAGAAATACCAGCCCATTTTAGACCTTTTTTCTCTATATCAGTTAGTTTTTCTAGTTTTTCACGGTACTCACCTTTGTATTCACCAAGACGTGGTTCTACTACTTTTTCTGTTACCCATGTACCAACTAGAGTAAGTACGAATGTAGATATAATAATAAAGTAGTAATTCATTGCGATATTCATAGTTTCTGCGTATGTCGGGTTCACAATAGCAGCCGCGGCAATTGTTAATTCACCTAATAATGCATCTGTACCAGACAAGAGTAAGTTTGCACTAAATCCTCCAGATACACCAGCAAACGCTGCAGCTAAACCAGCTAATGGATGTCTACCAACTGCTGCAAATAATAATGCACCTAGTGGTGGTAAAACAACATACCCAGCATCTGAAGCAACACTTGACATGATCCCAGCAAATACAAGACCAAGTGTAATAAAACGTTTTGGTACACTTAGTACAAAACCACGTAGTAGTGCACTAATAAGACCTGATCTTTCTGCTAAACCAATACCAAGCATTGTCAATAGCACAACTCCAAGCGGTGCGAATCCGATGAAGTTTTCCGTCATACTACCGAAGATATATTGTATCCCCTCGGCATTGAGGAGGTTTTTGACCTCAACCATTTCTCCTGGTTTACCAGGGTGTTCGACACTGATACCAAAGGAAGAAACAACTGCTGATAACACCAACACTAATAATGCTAATATTGCGAATAATGTTACAGGGTGTGGTAGTTTATTCCCTACATATTCCACAACGTCTAAAAAACGTTGAAAGAATCCTTTTTTCTTCTGATTATCCATATCGTATTATGCCCCTTCCTTCTTTGTAGAATAGAATAATCAATGATAATATTCTGAAAATAACACTTAAAAATAGTGCAATGTTTATTATATACATGATGACTAATAATTTAAACAGGAAACCAATAAGTAAAAATAGTGAATGTTTTCATAAGATTGAACCGAGATGGAAAATTTTATATTGGGATTTTTTTATGAAGTTTTAGTTTGTTTTAGTTCTCTGCCTGTTCGATGTTTTTGCTTTTGTGTCCGATGTTTTTGCTTTTGTGTCCGATGTTCCCTCTCTCGTGTCCGATGTTCCTCCTCTCGTGTCCGATGTTCACTCTCTCGTGTCCGATGTTTCCGCTCTCGTGTCCGATGTTTCCTCTCTCGTGTCCGATGTTTCCTCTCTTGTGTCCGATGTTTCCGCTCTCGTGTCCGATGTTTCCGCTCTCGTGTCCGATGTTCCTCCTCTCGTGTCCGATGTTCACTCTCTCGTGTCCGATGTTTCCTCTCTTGTGTCCGATGTTTCCGCTCTCGTGTCCGATGTTCCTGCTCCTGTGTCCGATGTTCCCTCTCTTGTGTCCGATGTTCGCTCGCTTGTGTCCGATGTTCCCGCTCTCGTGTCCGATGTTCCCGCTCTCGTGTCCGATGTTCCCTCTCTCGTGTCCGATGTTCCCACTCCCATGTCCGATACACACACTCCAGCGCCCTTTGCCCCGCTCCTCTATCCAGCAAACTCCATTCCCCGAACAATAACCCAAACATCAAAACCCACCATACAATCTTGTACGGTGGGACAATCATAGTTATTTATTAACTTTTACACGATCGAAGAATGGATTTCCGTTCATTCCCACCCATATGTCTGATTTCTCAACTTGATAGGCTAGCTGTAACAAACGATGTTCTTCTCCTTTAGAAGCCATCACTTGAACCCCTAGTGGGAGTCCCTCTTCAGATAAATGGATAGGCAACGACATGGCAGGTTGACCAGTTAGATTTGCAAGTTGGGTAAAAGGTGTGTACGTTAAACTAGGTAAAAACATGTCATAAATTAATTCTTGTTGATCCTGTTTATCTAATTGGTCTATTGCCTCACGAAGCTTGTCCTGCTCCATGCTTGAATGAGTTAACTCTCCTACCTTTGGAGCGGTAAATGCTGTTGTAGGTGTGATATAAAAATCAAATGTTTCATGAAGCATTGCCATTTGCGCAGCAGCAACATCCCATGAAGATAGACTAGCTGAGAATTCTGCTGCTGTAACTGACTTTCCAGCAACATTTAGCAACCATGTTTCTATTTCTACATCATCGGGTGTAATCGCTCTTCCTAATCCCCTCTCTAATTGTTGAACTAAGGAAGCAATTTCACCACTATTCATCAGGTAATAATTACGCATTAATTGAACACCATCAACACCGTTATCCATTTCTTCCACATGATGTCCTTGTTCTTCTAACCATTTAACCATCGTATGGACAGCATGCTTTGCGTCTTCTGATACCGGTGTTCCAACTGGTGACTCTGTCGTAAACGCTATCCGTAGTGGGCGTTTGAATGGTTGATCCAATGTTTGTTTATAACCGTCAAGATATAATGGCACTTGGAATGCCGCTTCTGGTTGTATGATTTGTAGTAAATCAAGCATTGCTGCGCTATCTCGTACACTACGGCTAAGAACAAAATCAATGGAAGCACCTTGCCACTGACGACCAACACCAGGTCCAACAGGGGTCCGACCCCTTGTCGGTTTTAATCCAAATAATCCACTAAAGGATGCGGGAATACGTATCGATCCTCCACCATCACTAGCCCCTGCAATAGGTACAATTCCTGCAGCAATAGCTGCTGCTGAGCCTCCACTTGATCCACCTGGTGAATATTCTAAGTTCCATGGGTTTCGCGATGGACCGTATAACTCAGGCTCGGTTATATTTTTCAAGCCGAACTCTGGTGTATTCGTATGCCCTAAAAATAAGAATCCCGCTTGTTTGATCCTATGTACTAAATTGGAATTTTGCTTGGAAATATTAGTTGTTAATAACTTTGAACCTGATGTTAGAGACTCTCCTTGCAAGGCTTGCGATATATTTTTCAGTAACATCGGTACCCCTGCAAACGGAGCAATATTGTCTGAACTCTTAGCAACCTCCCGCAATACCTGGTCTTTTCTATCCTTTACTACAGCATTTAAAGAAGGATTCAATTTTTCCAATTGTTCCAAGCTAATCTCTACTAATTCAGCTGGTGAAACTTCTCTATTTTTAATTAATCGAGCCATATCTGTAGCGTCTAATGATACATACGTTTGTACATCCATACATGTTCACCTCTACTCTTTTTTCAATACCTATATTATAGCATTCCTAATAAGCTTCCCCCAATATCAGTGCCTTTCCATCTCCTGTGAAAAGATTTTTGCATAAGTATTACAAAAAAATGACAACCTATCTAATAAGCATCGTCTGAAAGGAGAAGAAAAATTGAAGCAACATATACCTCTAACTGCATCAGAGCTTACCTATCTGTGGACTTCCTATATGAATGCAAGTCTTACAAAGGCCGTTTCCTCCTATTTTATTGAAAAGGTTCATGATGACGAAATAAAACCTATTATTCAAGAAATACTAAATATGTCCTATGAAGCTCTGGATAAGTTAACTAATTTATTCCAAAGTGATCATCATCCTGTACCGAAAGGGTTTACAAGAGAAGACGTAAATCCAGATGCCCCAAAGCTTTTCACAGATGGGTTCATGCTGGAATACGTCTTAAATGAATGTGCATTAGGTATGAATTATGCATCCATGTCATTAGACAGTTGTACCAGAGAAGATGTATATACATATTACTCTAATTTACATTCAAACTTTAATAAACTTCATAAAAAGGCACTAGATGTTTCCTTATCAAAAGGTACGTATGTACGTCCCCCTATTATACCAACACCAAACGATGTGGATTTTGTTAAAAAGCAAACCTTTTTGACAGGATGGTTTGGGGAGCGCAGACCATTGGTTGCCCCTGAAATATCAAGTTTATATGCAAATATTAAACGGAATGCATTGGGAGCTTCTCTCCTGACGGGCTTTAGTCAAGTTGCTTCATCAAAAGAAGTAAGATCATTTTTATTACGCGGTATCGATATCGCTAAAAAGCATATCACTATATTTAGTGACATATTGAAAGAGAGTGATGTTCCTGTACCTATGGGGTCTGATACGATGGTAACGACCTCTTCCGATATCTCTCCATTCTCAGATAAGTTAATCATGTATCATACAAACGGCATGATTGTTCAAGGAATAGGCTTCTATGGTTATAGTATATCCGTGAATATTAGAAGAGATATTGTCTCCCATTATTCACGATTAATGGGAGAAGTGGCATTATTTTGTGAAGATGGTACGAACATTATGATTAAAAATGAATGGTTGGAAGAACCGCCACAAATGGTAGATCGTGATGCACTATCAAAAACAAAGAAATGAAGGGAATAGATAAAATGTCAAATCATCGTTTTATTCATTATGTAACATCCCTATTACGAAGATATGATTTATACGTAAAGAGTAGATTTCATTCCCTGACTGTTTCTAAAATAGGCAATGCAGAATAGGTTTGAAAATATGGATACAAATATCGATAACAAAAGTAAAAAATTAGAGGCTGTACTGTGGAGCATCGCCCTACCAGGATTTGCTCAATTACTAAATAAAAGTTATATTAAAGGAATTTTATTTGTAGGATTAGAAATCATAATCAACGTAATGGGAAATTTCAATACAATTATAGTTTTGAGCTTCAATGGACAAATTCAAGAAGCGATTGAACAAACCAACTACTTGTGGTTAATGTTTTACCCGTGTTTATACTTTTTCTCTATATGGGATGCCTATAAAGATGCTGGAGGAGGAAAAGAACCTTTTTCATATTTACCATTAGCTTTTTCGGCCTATTTTGTAACAGTAGGTTTAATTTTTTCACCTAGATTTACAATTTTTGGATATTTAATCGGACCAATGTGGCTTCCAATCTTATTCTTACCTGTTGG
Organism: Ornithinibacillus caprae; assembly: GCF_009728145.1. Classification (GTDB taxonomy): domain Bacteria; phylum Bacillota; class Bacilli; order Bacillales; family Amphibacillaceae; genus Ornithinibacillus; species Ornithinibacillus caprae. The sequence continues at coordinate 181,226 of NZ_WOCA01000005.1, forward strand.
ACTTACTATTGGATGGATAATCAGAAGGATATTAATGAAAATAAATGAAGATAATATAGATGAAGCCCCAAGTTAGTTTTTCTTGTGATAATTTCGAGATGAACTTGAGGGCTTTTTTGGCAGTATAAACTTTCCTATCCTGCATACTTGCTTTAAGGCATTCATCAAAAAGGCTTGGCGAATGCCAGGTTTAATAATAGCTAAGGATTTCCTTACATAACATATGTGCAAGATTTTCATAAAAAAAAAGCTTGATGAAACCTAGTTTTTGTGAATTTCTACCTACCCACAAATTTTTTTAATGAATATTAGAAAACTACTTGTCATAGTATATTACGAAAATAGGTACTTTTACATATTCACAAAACTCATATTTTTTTAAATTGAAAATTTTTAACATTCTGAATGAGGTGTATGTATGAGCAATGATCCCGTATTAGATGTCGAACAATTAAAGACATATTTTTATCTTGATGAGGAAAGAGTCGCTAAAGCAGTTGATGATATTTCTTTTTCTATTTATCCAGGGGAAACTGTAGCTTTAGTCGGAGAATCTGGGAGTGGGAAAAGTATAACCGCCCTTTCTATTATGCAATTAATTAATAAGCCTGGAAAAATCGTGGGTGGTTCTATCTCTATTGCTAGTGAAGAAATTCTTACACTATCTAGTAAGCAAATGGAAAAAATTCGCGGAAATGATATTGCTATGATTTTCCAAGAACCAATGACCGCATTAAATCCTGTCTTCACGATAGGTAATCAAATTAGTGAGATTTTAAGGAAACACAAAAAACTTTCAAACAAGGCAGCACAAGAAAAAGCTATTAATCTATTAAAAACTGTTGGAATCTCACGTGCAGAAGAAATTGTTAATGAATACCCTCATCAGCTTTCTGGTGGAATGCGTCAACGAGTAATGATTGCAATGGCCATTTCATGTGATCCCAAGCTATTGATTGCCGATGAACCAACGACAGCTCTCGATGTAACGATACAAGCACAAATTCTAGATTTAATGGCAGATATGAAAGAAAAATTCCATATGGCACTACTACTTATCACACATGATTTAGGAGTCGTCTCAGAATATGCTGATCGTGTCATGGTCATGTATGGCGGACAAATTGTAGAAGAAGCACCTACTAGTAAGCTATTGGAATTGACCAAACATCCATATTCACAGGGATTGCTGGAAAGTTTACCAAAGCTAGAAGAAGATGTTGATCGTCTAGGTACCATTAAGGGGACTGTACCCCCTGCTTATGATTTCCCAAGTGGTTGTCGTTTCTCAAGTCGTTGTCCATTTGTAATGGAAAAATGTAAGCAATCAAGCACAGATCTAAAAAAAATAGATCAAGATCACTTTGTTCGTTGTTACCTTTACGAGAATGGGGGATCAGAAGAATGACAAACTTACAAACGATTACATCATATTCAGGTTCAGATGACATACTCCTAGACGTACAAAATATTAAAAAATACTTTCCAATTAAAGGAGGTGTCCTAAAACGAACAATTGGACATTTGAAGGCAGTGGACGATGTTTCCTTCACTGTTAAAAAAGGAGAAACCCTTGGAATCGTTGGAGAGTCTGGATCTGGTAAGTCCACCCTTGGCCGCGTTATTTTAAACTTACTCGACCCAACAGAAGGAAAAATCTATTTTAATGGCCAAGAAATATCGCAGCTAAAACGCAAACAGGTTCGGCCACTAAGAAAAGATATGCAAATTGTATTTCAGGATCCATTTGCATCATTAAATTCCAAGATGAGTGTAGCGGAACTCGTGGAAGAACCATTGCTTGTTCAAACTTCTTTATCGAAGTCACAACGAAAAGAAAGAGCAATAGAAATTATTGAGAAAGTTGGATTACGAGCAGACGACCGTCTAAAGTATCCGCATGAGTTTTCTGGCGGACAAAGGCAACGGATTAGTATTGCAAGAGCTCTAATTATGAATCCACAATTTGTTATTTGTGATGAACCTGTGTCTGCATTAGATGTGTCAATTCAGGCCCAGGTACTTAATTTAATGAAGGATCTTCAGGATGACCTGGGACTTACTTACTTATTTATTGCCCATGATTTAGGGGTGGTTAAACATATTAGTGATCGAGTTGCTGTAATGTATCTTGGAAAAATTGCTGAAATAGCACCTAAAAAAGAATTATATGAGAACCCACTTCACCCGTATACACAAGGACTACTATCTTCCATACCTGTTATTGATAAAAGCAAAAAACAACGAGAAAAAATTAAAATAACTGGGGATTTGCCGAGTCCAGCTAATCCTCCTTCCGGTTGTGTATTTCGTACGAGGTGCCCAAAAGCACATGACCGTTGTGCCGTAGAACAACCATTGTTTACAAAAAAAGCTGACGGACATTATGTCGCTTGTCATTTATATACATGATTAACATTTAAAGCAACGGTTACGGTTTGTGCTTCTATGCTCATTTAGGAGGTGATGTATCTACCTAACATACCTTTTTCTTTAACTGAACGACCAAAAATTAAAAGGGGGAGATACGGTGTTTAAGCAAAAGTATAGTTTGGTTCTTCTTGCGTTGCTATTACTATTCGGCATTGTGCTAGCTGCATGTAGCAGTGACAATGAAGATGCTGAAGAAGATCCAGGAACTCAGGAAGAAGAAGAGGAAACAGAAGGTACGGAAGAAGAGGAAGATGAAGAGGAAAAAACGGAAGGTCCTCAGGTTGGTGGAACGATAACAGGAGCCATGTATTCCGCTCCAGCAGGAATGTTTAACCCAATTTTTTATGAAGAAGCATATGAGGCTAATATTTTATCCTTTACACATGAAAGTCTTGTAGGACAAAATGAAAGCCTTGAATTTATTCCAGGTTTAGCTAAAGAGTGGGAAACAAATGATGATCAAACAGAACTTACTCTATACCTAGAGGAAGGTGTCAAGTGGCATGATGGTGAAGAATTTACAGCACATGATGTTGTGTTCACCTACAAATCAATTGCAGATCCTGACTACGTTGCTGCAGGTGGAATTAGAACATCTTACGTGACACCATTATTGGGATATGAAGAATTTAACTCTGGTGAAACGGACGAATTTCAAGGGGTAGTCGCGGAAGATGATTATACAGTTACCTTCAAGTTCGCAGAGCCAAATATTAACCCTCTATATTACGCAAGTTTTACCATCATACCTGAGCATGTTTTTGCTGATATTCCTGTTGCTGACATGCCAGAAGCTCCTGAATCTCGTGATGCAGGTGCTGTTATTGGAACAGGACCATTCAAATTCACCGAAATGGTTGAACGTGAACAGTATGTTCTAGAACGACATGATGATTACTGGCAAGGTGCAGCCTATCTAGATAAAATTGTTTGGAAAGTTGTGGCTCAATCTGTCATGACGGGATTACTTGAATCGGGTGAATTAGACTTCATTGCAGATCCAAATGGAATTCCACCAGCTGATTACGAAACGGTCGAAGGCTTTGGCAATATTGAAATCATTGAACAACCTGACTTTGGCTATCAGCTTTTAGGATTCAAACATAACCACCGCACAGCAGAGGATGTTGAAGCCGGTGCAATTGAGCCTGATAACTGGGTACCAAATGAAAAGCTAGCTAATCCTGAAGTACGACAAGCAATAGCTTATGCCATTAACCGAGAGGGTTTAATTGATGGGCTGTTGTATGGACGTGGTGCAATAATAAATTCACCTATTGCGATGCAGTTCTGGGCATATGATGAAAGTGCAACAACAAATTATACGTATGACCCAGATCAAGCCGCTTCTATCCTTGATGACTTAGGCTATGTAGATGTTGACGGAGACGGCTTCCGTGAAGACCCAAATGGTGAGGAATGGGTATTAAACATGGATTACCCTACTGGTAATGAGATTCGTGAACGTTCTGCACCACTTATTGAACAAATGCTTGAAGAGGTAGGAATTGAAATAAACCTACGTCAACCAAAAGAAATGTCCGCATACGTGGAAGACTTAACAAATGATAACAGTGATTGGGATTTATACCTACTAGGTTGGAACCTTGGAAGTGCTGACCCTGACCCATTAGGTTTATGGGGTATCAAAGACGCTTATAACTTCTCTAGATGGAACAATCCTGAGTCGGATGAGTTATTGAATAATGCTTTAAAAGCACCTGAAGCATTCGAACAGGAATACCGTCAAGAGGTTTACGCTGAATGGCAAGCATTATTCTCTGAAGACTTACCAGCATTACTTCTTTACGCACAAAATAGTCTTTGGGCATATAATAATCGCCTCCATGGAATTGAGCCACTTCCTTATTCCATGTACGATAACCCTCACCTATGGTGGGTAGATGATGCAGAATAAGGTGAAACTTCATTCAGTGGGGGGTTTCTTCATCCCCCACTTATCCTTCTTCACTTCAACGTCTTGAAGTGGGGGTCTTACTGCCCGTTACATGCGGGATAAAAGGAATTAAAATTCAAGTAGAGGGTATGCTTAACCGCATACTCTCCTCCTTCATAACGGAGGTATAATATGTACAAATATATCATTAGAAGAATACTAGTATTTATTCCAATGTTAATCATGTTATCTATTATTGTTTTTGCCTTGGCAAAAGCAGCTCCTGGAGACCCCTTCACAGGAAAAATTCTGGATCCAGAAGTTGATCCGGCAGTTTTTGAACAACAAAGAGAAGCTCTTGGCTTAAATGATCCCCTCCCAGTTCAATATGTTAATTGGGCTAGTAAAATTGCAACTGGTAATTTTGGAGAATCTATGTATTATAAAGGTCGGTCAGTACAAAGCTTGATTAAAGAGAGAATTGTGAACACACTTTACCTAGGTTTATTTGCATTAGCAATTACATTAATCGTAGCTATCCCAATTGGAATATACTCAGCAAGAAATCCATATTCCATTTTAGACTATAGTGCAACCACGTTTGGATTTTTAGGATTAGCGATTCCCAACTTTTTCTTTGGACTGATAGCAATCTATTTCCTTGCAATTAAACTCGGGTGGTTCCCTGCACAAGGAACCATAACTAGTACAGATGTTTCAGGTTGGACTGAAGTTTGGGATCGAGTTCACCATATGGTTCTACCTGGAATTACATTGGGACTAGCAGGAACCGCCACTTACATGCGCTATATGCGCTCAGAAGTATTAGATGTACTCGGCAGTGATTATATACGGACAGCAAAAGCAAAGGGGATGAGTGAAAGAAACGTATTGTACAAGCATACCCTTCGTAATGCAATTATCCCGATTATTACATTAATGGGATTTGAATTCGGCGCATTATTAAGTGGTGCCATTATTACGGAACAGGTCTTTAGTTATCCTGGGCTAGGTACTTTATTTATTAATTCCATTACGAATCGAGATTATCCAGTTATTATGGCAATTACACTATTATTAGGTGTTACGATTCTTATTGGAAATTTATTAGCTGATATTTTCTACAGTATTGTAGATCCGAGGATCCGCTATGATTGAGGTGATATATGATGCAAGCAATTAAAAAGCAGTCCACTAATAAACGGAAGCATAAAAGCCCTTTTCAACTTGCTCTGCGGCGTTTTTTGAAAAATAAACTAGCTATTGGTGGAATAATTATCTTAGTTATTATCCTCCTTGCTGCCATATTTGCACCTTTATTAACAGAGCATGATCCAACATATGGGGATCTACTAAAAATTGAAAAGCCACCATCAGAGGAACATATTTTAGGTACAGATAGTTCCGGTAGAGATAATTTTGCTCGTCTCTTATATGGTGCAAGAATATCCTTAACGGTAGGATTTAGTGCTATGCTATTTACACTCATCATAGGAGTAATTACAGGTGCTATTGCTGGTTACTATGGAGGAAAAATTGATAGTATCATAATGCGTCTAGCTGATTTGGTTTTAGCAATACCATTTTTAGTATTAGCATTAACTATTATAGCCATTCTACAAGAAGTAACCGTTATGATTTTTGTTACGGTCATTGCCATTACCACATGGCCAACATTAACAAGGATTGTTCGGGGTACTTTCTTATCCTTAAGGGAGCAAGAGTTTGTATTAGGTGCACGAGCCATTGGATCTAGTGATTTTAGAGTCATCTTTAAGCATTTTATTCCAAATGCCATAGGTCCAATTATTGTTAACGCAACACTTATGATGGCATCCATGATTATCATTGAATCTGGCTTAAGCTTTATCGGTATGGGAATTCCACAGCCTACGCCAACGTGGGGAAATATGATATCCGAAGCACAGAATATACGAATTTTAAAAGACCATCCTGAAGCATGGATCCCACCTGGATTAGGAATTTTAATTACCGTATTAGCGATCAACTTTATCGGTGATGGATTACGAGATGCATTTGATCCGAAAAGCAATCGAAGATAGTATAAAGATAAAGCGGTTATTTCTTTCTATCGTATAGTACGATGGGTGGAGATAGCCTTTTTTTGTGCATGGATTGATTTTTGATTTGGGAGTTGGTGGGTGGATTGAGGGTTGATTATTTTATTGGAAGGGCGATTCTTTTGGATGAAGGCTGATTCCCCGATAACTATATATTCTTTCATAAGCTGACACTTCCGAACACAGCTTTATCCCGTTCCTTTTTTAGGATAGTTCTCTCCCCCCTGGTTACACTAAAAGTCGGAGGTGGATAACATGAGTGATAAAAATGATAAAACACCAAAAAATATTAAGGTAGAACTTGGTGGAATGGGTTTGTATGGCACTACTAGTAACCAAGAGATTGCAGGTTATAAAGCTACTGGTGATATTGAGAACGCAGGACAGCTTGATAAAGGTTTCCAAAAGGAAGAAGGAAGTTCTGGGGCTGAACCTACATTTGAAGATCATTCACAACGCGACTAACAGTTAATAAAAAACTGCTTTCAAATAGCAGTTTTTTATTATGCTATTGATTTGACTAGTTATCCCGATGCCATTGTCCGATGTTTCCATTCCCGTGACCGATGGTTGAAAGTTTTTGTCCGATAATTACACGCTCACGTCTGATGTTTTTACTCCAAAGTCCGATAGTCCCGCTCTCGTGACCGATATTTCCACGTTTGTGTCCGATGTTACTAGGCTCGTGTCCGATAGTTCACACTCTCCTTCTGTCCACCTAATTCAATGCCGAGAAAATAGCAACCCAAAGAGTCTCCCAAATGACCGAAGACTCTTTTTTTCGTTACGCTTCACAAACCTAGGATGAAATTAGCTTAACAACAGTACACCAAATTTAAATCAACCAGCACCTTATAAAAACCTGTACTCGATCATATTTTGGTCTTCCAAACTAATGCAAGATTTTCCTTACAAGGCTACTTTTCTTTTGTAAAACCATTCCGCTTCTTCACTAATTCAAATAGACCGGTTCCAGATAATCCAGCATAACCACCAGCCCACAAACGTAAAATTAGGTCCATATCAGTAAAGGGATATGCTAGGCCTCCTATTATTAATCCAACTCCCAAACTAATAGCTGGAATAACGTTTTTAGGTAAACAAAATGCCCTTTTGATTACTTCTACCACTGCTGTAATAGTAGGCATTAATATAGTAGCAAACATCAAAACTTGCTCCATATTATTCACCTCCTTTAGTACAACTTATGATGGGATTTTAAAATAAGGAAAGGCAAAATGATTACATCAGAAAATAGAAATAAGGTTATCTTCGTTTTAAAAATACCTTAGTTGTACTTATGCAAGGTAGAAAGGTTTTATACTACCTTAAAACATACTTTTAAAAACGACTTACTTGATCGTAGTCGTTCTCATTACTTTATTGAAAAATATTAGGGCTAATTATTTGCAAGATGCTTAACAAATCCTCTTTAATCAGCTTCTTTATTTCCTCATCTTCACATCTATTATATTCATCTAGTAGATTCGTCATTTCTTTCATAAATAGGAACAACTCATCTTGTTCGATAACCATGAAAGTCTCCTTTACATAGGAAAGTTGATTAATCTTGTTTGATTATTAGGGTTGTTAGTCGTTACCCCCAATAACCCTTTAATTATAGAAGATCTCCCTTAGGATAATTTCTTTTGCAAATTACCCGATAGTCGAAATACCATAATCCGTTCACCAGTTTTTGTGCTAATATCCGTGTGAAAACTTATTACATCCTCACCAGTCAACTCCTCGATCAGCTGGTATAATTCTTCTACACCTGACTCAACTAAATCTGACCGAATTCTTTTCACTGATAGTAATCCTTCTTTTGCATCGCAAAGCTTATACTCTGCAGGCGTTAAAATACCACTTAAAGAAACAACTAACATATCTCTTAAGATATCCGTCTTAACAGATACAGAACCACGGCCTAAGAAATCTTTCTCCCATTGTGTTAAAGCTTTACTAATATCAGCTTCTAATGAGCCTTTTGTAATTCTCTTTTTTTCCATTTATCCTTCCTCCTTAGAAAAACGTGGTTAAACCACATTTTTAGATTAAATACCTGAGTCACATCTATATAGAATAGGAAATTTACTCCCTACATTTTCAAACAAAAAGGCAGTATATTTCATTTTTCCAACACAAAAATGAAATATACTGCCTTATTATAATTTTAACTTCAACTTGTATCGTATCCATACTTTTTCAAACAATCCATTATGAAATAAACTGTCTGCTAAAGTAAATTTAGGCTAGAAGCTACCATTACTAATCATACGGAGTATTTTAAAATATTTTATCTTTAGTTATTGTACTTGTCAACTTTTGGGAGTTCCTAGCTAACAACGTACAAGGGAAAAATTGGAATAAATGAATACTATCTTTCTAGAGAACTCTATAAATAGAATTAATTAACTATAGGAGTAAAACATATGAGAAATTTAAAACATGAACAAGCTATTGAATTATTGACCAATTTGCTAGGTGAGAATGTTGAAGAGGAATTTGCGGAACAGGTTAAAAATGCGGGAGAACATGGTAATCCAAGCTTTATAATTAGTAATCAAGAGGGAAATACTGTTGAAGTAATGGTCGATTGGTTGAAAGAAGCAGACGAGTTAGTCTACACCATTAATGAAGATTATGCGTCAGAATAGCATTCTACAAATTTAATCAAACGTTTGATTGATCGACAAATGATTCGGTAATGTCTTATTATTCATGATTTTATCACGTTCAGATAATTAAAACGTGAAGATAAAAAAGTAGTCTCTCAAAAAGTTTGATAAACGCATGAGAGACTATTTTTTTATAACATACGTAATAAACGATAATAGGAAAAATTCTACTTCAAATCACCAATTTTCACATCAAAAATAGTAAGCAGAGAAATTATAACTATAATTGATATTAACCAAGCTGTTAACGGTCGTTTCTGATGAATAGGTAAAATTAAAAAAATAACACCCGTAAGAAAAACAGACCACCACATATTCCAGCCATTATGATATGTAATAAAACCTAATTTACTATTAACATATTCAATTAATAAATATAATCCTGACCATAGTAAAAACCAAAAAGAACGTTTTTTCCAACCTTTTGGAAATCTGCCTAAGTATATAAATACTGTAACAGAATAGGAAACAATCATTGCTAAAATTGTAATTGTTGTATGGTTAGGCAATATGAGATCATGGAATAACCACATAGACTTTTTATAAAGAAGAAAATTATATAATAAATCTCCAATAATGAAGAAAAGAATTGTTGGATAATACTTTCTCCAGTTCCTCCAATCCCCCCATATATAACCTGCTATCAAATATAAAGTATTTATAACAATATACACCGTATCATTCCTTTTAGGTAATAATTACTATAGTTTTATACAAACAGACATTTATATTCGTTACCAAGTTTTTTCTTAAGCACCCCTACTTTTTATGGAACCCACCTTCTACTTTTTAAACATCACCTTGCAATTTAGAAATAAAAGAATATGCATATTGGGTCCACAGGAGTAAAAGAGTTGCCAGTACGAGATAAACGGCTGTATAAATCCAAAATGGTATTTCAACCACGAGTACACCTAAGTAATACAGTGGTACATCAATTGCGTAAACTAAAATCGGTGCAAGCAAACGCCAACGAAACTTTTGGAAGCGTATAATCGCTACAGCAAAAAATAACCCTTTTATCAACCCCATGAATGTTGATATAAACATGTTATCACGATAAATATTTTCAAAAAAACCAACTTCATAATGACGAATTTCAACTACAGACATGATGTACATTACAGTACCAGCACCACCCCATCCTTGCATCCACAATGATAGAAAACGCGACCATTTAGTTCCTAACTGAAGAGCGCGCATCCAGAATTTACTTAGTAAAAAGAAAAACAATATGGAAATAAACGTATATTCCTTCCTCCACCAGTTTGCATGATAAATATTTAGCCATTCAAATAAACATTCTATACCTACTAACGTTGCTGCAAAAAGTACGAGCCAACGTAACCGAAGCTGGTACACCGCGGCAACTACACCTAATACAGGAATAACAAATAAATTAGAGACAATTGTCCCTAGAATGTGATCATAATATTGTACGGAGAGCACTTCAGGAAAATAATAGTAGCTATTGCCAATGACCATGACAAAAAACTCTGCTATATATACCATTCCAGAAAAACTCAATAATAGTACAGTTAAACCAATTTGACGTTTTTGAACAATCATTATCGACAATATTGTTATGCTAACAATAGTAAGAATTAAATAAGGGACATAATTAGGCATTAGTTAGGCTTCCTTTTTTCATTAGCATATCCAATAAGCCTTATATGATATTCACACAAAACCATTTCACTTCATTTATCAAGCGCTCTATCAGCAATAAAAAGACACAACAAGCAGATAAATTCCGCATGTTGTGCCCTCTTTCGCGTAAAGCTGTCTATTGTCTCCTGTAAGAACCTATAGCTAATATATAATCAAATTAAATTATGCTTTGAATTTAGTAACCATTGCTTGCAATTCTTGTGCAAGGTGATTCAACTCATCAGCAGCGTCGGATAATTGATTAACGGATTCAACCTGTTCTGAAGTACTTGCTTCAATTTCTAATGCAAATTCAGAGTTATTACCTGCAACAACCGTTAATTCCTTAACAGATGAAGATGCTTCTTCGGTTCCAGCAGAAATTTCTTGAGAAGCAGCAGAGATTTCTTCAATTTTACTTGTGACTTGAGCTGTAAATATTTTAATTTTCTCAAATAGCTCACCAGATGTATGTGCAAATTCCGTTCCTTTTTGTGCTTCATTTGTTCCAATCTCCATCGCTGAAACTGCATTACTTGTTTCCATTTGAATTTCATCAATAATTTTAGAGATTTTTTCCGTTGACTCGCTCGATTCCTCCGCTAATTTTCTAACCTCCTGAGCAACAACAGCGAATCCTTTTCCATGTTCACCAGCCCGCGCTGCTTCAATTGCTGCGTTTAAAGCTAGTAAATTGGTTTGCTCCGAAATGCCTGTTATAACTTCTAGAATACTACTAATCTCATTTGAACGTTCCTGTAAAGAAGTTACTACTTCACTTGATTGTTTAACCGTTTTATTAATTGTATCCATTTGTGATATTACATTACGGATAGCCGATAAACCATCATGTGAAACAGACTCCATATCCTTTGCAACACCAGAGATTTCCTGTGAAGAAGTAGCTACTCCTTCTATTTCAGTTGCCATCTGTTCAATTGCTTTGGAAGACTCCATAATAGAAGCCTCTTGTGTTTGAATTCCAGTTGTCATTTGTTTAATATTATCACTTACTTGGATAGAAGTTTCTTTCGATTGATCTGTTACTTTTTTTACAAGGTCTGACGACTGAAGAACTGTAGTAGAAGTCTCCCCTATTTTACTAATCATATTTTTCAACTCTTGGGCCATATAGTTAAAGGCTTCATTCATCTTTCCTAGATCATCGTCTCTAGTTGGTAAATGAATATCCAAATTTCCCTTTCTCATTTCGTCGATACCTGAACTCAAATGTTTTAAAGGCTGCGCATTTTTACGAATAGAAATAATCTTAATAATCGCAAACACAATGATTAACGGAATTAGAATACTTAAAGAATTAATTAAAAATCTATTGGTTCCTTCTTTAACCATACTAGCATCTACGTCTACCCCAAAATAAGCATAAAGTTCACCAGAGCTATTTGTAATTGGATAAAGAACGGTAATCCATGTTCCAAAATCATCCTCATATATCTTAGAGGTTGTAATTTCCTCCGATTCCAAAAGCTCATGAATACCATCAATCATGACATTTGGTTGTTCATATAGATCACCAAGGTGTATATCATATTCTTGTAATGCTTCAATCATATGTGTAGGTGTAGAAATGATCACAGATTTATTTCCATCCTGTAGCTCGGTACCTAGAACATAACCTTGCGCTACCAATGGATTATTTGCTGAAATGGAATCAAAAAATGATATTAATTCTTTTTGTACTGGTCCATTTGGATTTGAATTTTCTACTCCCTTTTCTATTAATTCCTGGTCAAGTTGCTCTCCCCATTGATTAGCAATGTCGATTGCTTGTTTTTCCATTTCTTCTTCTAAAACATCTTTTTGAATCTTTATACTACTAGCAATTAAGGCCACTCCTACTAAAAGCATTAGAGAAGTAGATATAATAATTATTTTTGTTGTAAATGATAGTTTTCTAAATTTATTCATTTTATTGTTACTCCTATTCTCTTTTAAACCAATATTTGTTCTCGAGTTTTTAGATAAAATGCCATATGTTCTTTTAAGAACGCCACATAACGATCTATTTCCTCTATTGTTGTATATGGTGAAATAGCAAAAAACTTATGTGCATATACTGGAATTCGCTGACTTGCATTTACAGGCTTAATTAAACACTGTTTTTTTGTATTTCCAAAGAAAATTATATCTCGTTCTATCCCAATTACTTCTGCAAACTTATCATTAAACTGATTAATTTCCGTCATTTCTTCTAGCTGTACATAACCATTCTGCTCATCATTCCATTTTGGTGCTTCTGGATAGAAGCGGAACGTTGTTATTGGTGAAATTTCATTCGTTATTGCTACATTAGGAACCTCTTTAATTAACGCTTCTCTAAAAGCAATGTTGACGTGAATATAATTCGCTAATAGCTGTTGATATCCTTCAGCTCCAAATGCTAATAACGAAGCATATATGGCCATCGCACTTCCCATTCGTGAACATTCAAGAGTATAGCTTGTGTGATAGCTTCCATAACCACGATTTCCAACATATGGTGTTTCGGAAGCATCTAAATCAACATATTTTAAGTATTCTTTGTTTTTGATCAAAAACAAACTAGTTATATACGGTGTTTGTCCAAGTTTATGAAAATCAAATACCATACTATCTGCTATGCTTATATTTCTAAATTTCTGCTGATAATTGGTTAATACATCACACACTTTTCCACTAAATTGCATTGGATTGGTTTCAAAGTCATAGTCATTAAAGAAAGTGTACATACCTCCCATTGCAGAGTCAGCATGAATATAGATTGGTAACAAATCATTTTTTTGTTCCAACTCTTCTGTAATTCCTTTAATTCCTTTTATATCATCTATACCAAATGTATCTGTTGTTCCCATGGTTGCAAGGACATAGAGAGGAATACCACCATCTGCAATTACTTGTTCCATTTTCTCTTTTAAATCTTCTAAATCCATTGAGTGATCTTCTTTCACCTTCACTCTGATCATATTATTTATGCCTATACCAGTCGCCTCAACTGACTTATACAGGCTATAGTGAGATAGTTCCGAGCAAAAACAATATACATTGTTAGGAACACCCTTTTGGTTCGATTGTGGTTCATGGCGAGCAATAGCAAGACGTAGCGACTGAAACACTGCCCCTTGTCCTCCCCAGGTTGTATATCCTGCACTAACATTCGGATCATATCCGATTAATTTTGATAGCATGCTTGTTATTTCAACTTCTGCTGTCGCTGCTGCTGGACCTTCCACATCCCACAGACTATTACCATTAACCAATACCATAATCAAATTCCCTAATATACTCGCGATATTTGGAAGAGGAGCAGCATTTGCTACATAATTACTATTGACATAGCGATGTCCTTTCACTAAGCCTAATAGCTTTTGGACTGTTTCTTCCATAGATAATCCCATTTCTGGAACCTTTGCCTGTTGAGTAATTCGATTATAATAATCCTCTGTGTACTCTGGCATTTCACCTAATGTTAATTTGGAAGGATCCTTTAATTCATCTATCTCAGTAAGAATATTTTTTATATAAGAAATTAATTCTTCTCTGTGATATTCATTACCATCTATACTTGGAAACAATTTTTGCATATCCTTCATTGTTGCCATACGCATAACCTCCCTGAAGATTTATCCTGTTGTATTTTCTATTTAAATACATCTATTATCCAATTAAAAAGTCCCAATACATCTAGGAAGACAATAATTATCGCAATTGGTGTTACATATTTTAATAGAATATACCAGATTGAAAAGAAACCCCTTCCGATATTTGAACCTGACTTTAATTCTGTAAATAATACATCTTTAGATACTTTTTGGGATACAAAAATAGCGATTAAAAGTGCCCCTAAAGGCATTAAAATATTACTTACAGCAAAATCCATTAGATCGAAAAAAGTTCTATTAAACAGCTGTACATCTGCCAACATTCCATAAGATAAACAAGACGGTATACCAACAATAAAAATAAGAATTCCAATTATCCATGTAGATTTTTTACGTTTCTTTGGATTATTTTTAGTAACCGAAGCTACAATAATTTCTATCATGGAAAAAGCAGATGTTAAGGCAGCGAATAAAAATAAAATTAAAAAGGCTAAAAAGAAAAACATCCCAAAAGGCATTTGGTTAAATACTGCAGGTAATACTGCAAATATTAAAACTGGTCCCGCATTCGGCTCGAGATCAAAGGAAAAGACACCCGGAAAAATAGCTAATCCTGCTAATAATGCGATAATTGTATTTAATATAATGATAGAAATCGCCGATTGTGGTAAATTTTGCGTTCTTGGTAAATAAGACGCATATGTAACCATAACGGAAACTCCTAATGATAATGTAAAAAATGACTGTCCAAGTGCAAATAAGATACTTTCTGACGTTAATTTTGTGAAATCAGGTACTAATAGGAACTTCACACCTTCCATTGCACCATCAAGACTTAACGACCGTATGACTAGTCCGATAAAGAGGATCAGTAAGGCCGGCATCATAATTTTACTTGCTAATTCAATTCCTTTTTGTATTCCTTTAGAAACGACAAGAATTGATATTAGTATAAATACGAACTGAGCAATAAGCGTTGCAAAAGGATTCGAAATTATTTCTTCAAATAACTGCATATATCGTCCTTCATCAAGTCCGTTTAATCCACCAGCCACAATTTGTACAATATATAGAATAATCCATCCACCGACTACACTGTAAAAAGACAATAGTATAAAACTAGTAAAAACCCCAATTTTCCCAATAATACTCCACTTCGGATTGGATGCTAGTTTACTATAGGTATTGATAGGGTTACTCTGACCCTTTCTTCCGATAATAAACTCCCCTAATAATAGCGGCATTCCCAGAATAAGTGTAAATGCTAAGAATAAGAAGAAGAATGCTCCTCCTCCACCAGTTCCTGCAACATAAGGAAACTTCCAAATAGCCCCTAAACCAATCGCAGATCCTGCTGTCGCTAAAATAAAGCCTATTTTTGATTTCCATTGTTCTTGTTGTGACATGATAATTCCTTTCCTTTTTCATATTCTTCCTTCTATAAGCAAGACAAATTTGAAAATAAAAAAATCCACCCGAAAATCGGTGGACATAAAAAATGTAAGTACATACATCATTAAGTATTATCTCCAACCTTTTCGGTAACCCGGCTGCCGTAGAAAATATCTCATTAGGCCCGTAGCTTTGCGTCCCCACCTTTCAATGAGTTTGCTATTATCGAAGGAATGAATATAAAAATATGTTTTTTAATTGTCTGCCCCTACCGCAAAAACGCTACTTTAGTTGCAAATTTTTATGTGATGATAGTTGTAGTGGTACCAAATATTCACTCCGTTTCCAATCACCAGTCCAATTTTACTATAACTTTATACCCGATGAAAGGTTAATCCTTATATTCCGATTTTTTATATAAGTGGGAGTTTTATATAAACTTTAAAATCGTACGTATGTAATACTACCTATAACGCTCTATGTATTCTTGAATATGTTCATAAAAAGGCTACTTCCTTCAATTTAGGAAGTAGCCTTTTAAATATATCATATACACGACTAACTTACAGAGCGAAGTGAAAAATCATTTTTCTAAACACATTAAATATGAAGATTTCTTCCTCGTTATATGTGGCTTGTCCTGTTCCATTTACCAACTAGATTTTTTCACACCAGGGACCTGCCCTTTATGCGCATATTCTCGAAAAGCAATTCGTGATATGCCAAATTTTCGCATGTAGCCTCTAGGACGCCCTGTAACTTCACAACGATTCTTCAACCTTGTTGGAGAAGAATCACGAGGCAGCTTACGGAGCGTCGCATAATCACCTTTTTCTTTCAACTCTCTTCTAATGGCAGCATATCTTTCTACCATTGCTTGTTGTTTTTTTGCTTTCGCTACTTTTGATTTCTTTGCCATTTTTACTATCCTCCTTACTAGCAGTTAACAACGACACTACTTCTTCTTTAAACGGTTTGGATATTCCAATTAAATGGATCTGGGAGCGTATTCCAATCCAATTGCAGCTCTTCCTCTGTTAACAAACATTTATCTAATTCCAGTATAATTCTTTCTTTATCCAAATCCATTCCGATAAAAACAAGCTGTGTTTTACGATCTCCAAACTTCGGATGCCAGGATCGCAATACAACTGGATTTTCTTCTAAAACAGCTTCTCTTCTTTGTTCCGAAAGTGCTGCCACCCAATAAGAAACAGGCTCTACGTTTGCAGATAATCCCGCTTGCGAGAGCAATAAAGCATATTCATTTCTGGTAGCACACCACATAATTCCTTTAGCCCTCACGATATTTTCCGGCATTGTTTCTAGAAACTTTAGTAAACGAGCAGAATGAAAAGGGTGTTGACGTATATAAGAGAACGAACCAATCCCATATTCTTCTGTTTCCGGTGTATGTTGTTCTGGTCCATTAGCCAGTTCTTTCAACCAACCAGCCGAAGCACTTGCTTTCTCAAAATCAAACGATTTTGTATTTAAAATATCCTTTGGATTAACTTTTCCATGCATTGTTTTAATGAATTTAGCTTCTGGTTGTAATTTTCTTAATACCTTTTCTAATTTCAACAAATCGGCTTCTTTAACTAGATCACATTTATTCAGAATGAGCACATCACAGAATTCAATCTGATCGATTAACAGATCCGAAATTTCCCGTTCATCATCCTCTGAAACGGCTTCCTTCCTGTCCAATAAGCTTTCACCAGAACCAAAATCATGCCAAAAACGGCTAGCATCCACAACAGTAACCATTGTATCTAATCGGCAATGTTTATTAAGATCTATACCTAATTGATCATCTAAATAAGAAAATGTTTGTGCAACTGGAATAGGCTCACTGATCCCAGTTGATTCAATTAGAATATAATCAAATCTGCCGTCTTTCGTTAGTTTTTCAACTTCAATTAATAAATCTTCTCGTAGTGTACAGCATATACATCCATTAGACATTTCTACTAGCTGCTCATCCACTCTAGATAAGGTTCCTTCATTCTCCACGAGACCTACATCAATATTAATCTCACTCATGTCGTTTACAATAACAGCAACCTTCATCCCTTGTTTATTGTGTAGAATATGATTTAGTAGTGTTGTTTTCCCAGATCCTAAATAGCCGCTTAAGACGGTCACTGGTACCTTTTTAGTCATGTTCTATTCTCCTTTCTAGCACGGGTAAAACGAAATCATTACGATTTAAAGCTTAAAAAAATTACCTTCCATACGAAGGTCGAACTCCTCATCTATACAATATCGGAAGCCTTTTTCCAGTTCTTCTTGATTTAATTGATTTCCGATAAAAACAAGTTCGCTTTTCCTGCCTTCATCTTTTCTCCATTTTCGATCTTCTTTCCCAGCAAAGAGCATGTGCACTCCTTGAAAAACAACGCGATAATCCGTATCTTTTATATTTAATATTCCTTTATAGCGATAAAGCGTTTCTCCCTTTATTTGAACAAGGTAGGAAAACCATTTATTAACTCGTTCCAATATCAGAGGCTTATCCGTTTTTAGAACAACAGAACCCACTTTATTATGATGGTGGTGATGGGAATCTGTCAGTAGGTTGGAACGTACTTTAAGCTTTTCACTCAGTTGAAAGGACTTTATGTCTATCAACTTATTCATCGGTACCTCACTGTTTATTGTACTGATCAATTCGGCATTAACATTCATCTGTTTCAACCGAGTCTTTATAGCTTCTAGTTCCTCCGTAGAAACTAAATCCGTCTTATTCAATACGATCAAATCCGCAAAGGCAATCTGCTCCTGTACTTCTTCTTGATCTAAGTGAAGGGGCAGGTGCTTAGCATCCACAACAGTACAAACACTGTCAATTTCAAACCAATATGACATTATCTCATCCATTAAAAAGGTTTGAATAACTGGTGCTGAATTTGCAAGACCAGTCGTCTCAATAATAATGCGGCTGAGGTTTATTTCTCTTTTATTAACTTTAACAATTAAATCTTTCAATATTTGAATCAAATCTCCACGTACATTACAGCAAATACAACCTTTGTTGATCTCTATAATCTCTTCTTGTGTCTTAATGACAAGCTCAGAATCTATACCAGTTTCGCCAAACTCATTAATAATGATCCCCGCATGTCGATTGCGTACATCTCTAAGTAATCGATTCAACAATGTCGTTTTTCCAGCCCCTAGAAATCCAGTTAGAATGGTGACAGGAATTTTATGTTGATGTACCATCATTGCACCTCCACATGAAAAATCTGTCTCTACGGACTTGTGTCCCTAGAGTAAATACATTTAAATGAAGACAACTATTTCATAAAAGAATCATTGTTTAATGTGCTATCATATCACTTACAATTCCATCTGCATCCAACTCTGACGGATAGTAAGTTGGCCAGTTTACTACCTCATCCAATAATGCTTGGCGATCGTCTCCCCAATAAAGGTGGAAATGATGAGCATCCGTAGGAAAAATACTATGATCACTAAACTGAATGTATGTAGGAACACCTTCCTCTTCCCCATCATGTTTAAAAATGAAACGTACTCCTCTGTTACCAGCTTCATACTCTAAAATTTCATAGCCATCATACACAAACTCACCTGAGTACACTTCGTCATTTTCATAGAAAGTTACCATGTCTCCTTCTATGACGATACGGTCAACGTCTGTTTGATAACCTATTTCATAGTACTCTTTATATTCTTCAGCGGTCTTGTCTCCATCATGTTCTTCTTTGTACTCAAATACTTTATCCAACGTACCATCTTGTAAGTATGGATATACAGACTGCCAATCGCCTTCCCAATCAGATAATGCACGACCTTCAATTTGGCTATCTTCAAAGTACCCGTCATATATTTGTTGTAATTCTTCATCCTGTGCATGTCCGTGACCATGATCATCAATGGTAATCGTTACAGGATCAGACTCAGCAATCACTTCATGATCATCTCCATAAAGGACGGCTTTAATTTGTATTCCGTCCGTATCGGCTACGCCTTCATACGATTCTGTTTCTTGATCGGGCACTGTTTCCCACTCTTTTTCCCCTGGTTGAAGGGTATACCAATGCCAATGCGGGTGGTCAATTTCTTCATTCGTTTTTGCTGTTAAAAGAATCGGTCCACTAGTATGATAATGATCAGCTAAGCCTTCAATTGTTACACTAATTTCTGCTTCTTGCTCCTCCGATTCAGCAGATGTGCCTTCAACAGACTCGTTCTCAGATGAACTTGCATCCTGACAACCCACTAAAAATAAACTCAAACCTAATACACTTAACCATATTCCTAAAAAGTACTTCATAATAAAACCTCTCCTAAATCGTAATCATTACGATTTACATAATACATATGTATTTTTAAAGTGTCAAGTAAAAAATAATATTAATTGCAAGGTATCATCTGCACATTGAATTAACGTAAGAGTAAGAAAAAGCTTTGTAGCGCTATGGTCATAAAAGGGGATGAACTATACAAAAAATATTGGATTGTATTTGTTAATAAAAATTTTAAAATAAAAATACCTAGATTATTGAAATAATAAGTGCTATCTAAAGACATAAAAAAAGAAGCTTCCCCCAAAATTAACTAATGAGAAGCTCCTTATTTCTTTAATTTTTACTATACTTTATGTATTCCTCTAATAATTCATCTTGTTTTCCTAAGACAAAAATATTCTCGTTTATTATATCGATAAATTGTTGTTTAGTTATACTTTCCGAAAGTTGACCAGTTTCTTCTAAAACTAATTGTTCATAAATAGATACGAAATATTCTTTCATTAATCTCAAGTAAGCTATTTCCTGTTGATTTAGCTCCTGATCATCAATAAATGATGGTATATACTTTCCTTTATAATTAGTGCCGCGATTAATAACAGCTAGCGCATCTCCAATAAAATTGGATAAACCTCCCATACCATCAATATAATAAGGCACTCTACTAATCATATAATCCATGTTACTCAATTTTTCTGTTAAAGATGAAAACTCTCTATGCAAATCTATTTCGTTGTTTCCTTCAATTATCAAATCCAATTGTTCTATTGAATTCTTAATCTCGTAAAAAAAATCATTTATATAAATGGTATAATAATTATTTCTTTCTTGATTGGTTCGATAAAACTTATAATTTAAGATAAGGCTTATAAACAGTAAACCTATTAAAATCAATATCATTGCCTTCCTATTATTATTCATCCAATCACCATCCTTACCTAAACAGATCTTTAGTTCCATTATATAACATAATGCCTGGTAATTAATAATTATATTAATATGCTTCTAGATAGAAATATACAAAATAAAGCACCTCTCATTTGTAGACAAGTGCATTATTTTTATGAGTTATGTTAGTAAAATGTTAGATCAGACAAACGCTTGTGATTTTCATTCTATAAATGGTAATCTCACCAAATTGATATTCACTATTTAGAGTAAAACCTATCTTCTTGTAATAGTCTAAATTATTTTGATTTTCAGTGTCTAAGGCAACCCCATTTGAATTTTGTTCTTCATTAACTTGTTTCAATATATGATAAATTAACATTGTACCAATACCTTTTCCTTGTTCTGCTGGTAAAACACCTATCATGATGAGATAATGAAATCTCCCATTCTTTACATGTGACCTAGACACTTTCATATATTTATTAAGTTTAGCTATAGTACTAAGCGATAGTTTGGTCATTAGCTTAACGATCCCACTCAGCAATAAAAGTCCACCGATTATTTTATCAGTTCGTTTTACATTTGGTAACTCAATAATATAGGCACCTACAAGTCTTCCTTTGTCATAAATACCCCATATCTCTTCTAATAAAAAGAAACTTTTATCAAACAAAAATGATACAAATGCGCGCGCCCTATATTGAAACCTATTATGATCACCATCATCAAACAAATAGACAAAGAGTGGATCTTTTTCAAATGAACTTACCATTAAAGCTACAAAACTTGATTTTTCCCTCTTATCCAACCGTTTAATAGAATACTCACTACCCATAATCACATCACCTAAATCCTATTTTGATAATGATTAACACTAAAGCTATATAGTACCTTAATCATAAAAAGCATGCTGACAATCAGCATATAAACTTCCATTTCAAGCATTGGAGTCCCTCCTATACCGATTGATAATAATAAACCTGCAGCAAAAGTCTGATTTCTTCCTCTTATGGAAATAATGACAAAAGCACATATAATAGTATAGATCCAAACCAAAGTAACAGCCCAAATGGATGTACCTAATAAGAATCCAACAATTATTAGATGAAAATGAATTAGTATGAAAATAATTTGTTTCTTTTTGTTGTTTGCATAATAATTGCTTGTAGCCTTCGTGAAGTTTGCAATACAACCGGAAAAAATATCAAATATTAACAGAAAAGCAAATATATTTCGCCATAATGCTACCTCGGAGAAGGTGTTGGAGTAATAAATAAATAGTAATGATGTAAATATTACTCCAAAGAGAAAAATAACTGTTAATTGGAATATGTTCTGTCTTTCACCAAAGAATTCATGAAGAAATGTAGGGATTTTAATATTCATTCTTACTGTACTCCCCTTAAAGTTTTGTAGTTATTTTATATATTGAGTATATAACTATACATATTAAATTGCAAAATATTATGTAGTAAATGTATTGAACTACTCTAAAAGTTAATATAGTATTTATTTTGAGGTGAACGTACATGGATGGATATGAAAGAAGAAAAGATAAAAAAATAATGCAGATATTTTCAGCTTCACATGAATTGGTTATGAAGCATGGGTTTGACAAGGTAAGAGTAGATGAAATTGCTAAAAAGGCCCGTGTTTCACCTGCTACGATTTACAATTATTTCGGCACTAAGGAGCAGCTATATCAACAAATGCTTAACAATTGGATAGATTCAAGATTAAAGGACTATGAGAGGATAATAAATTCGGAGATTCCATTTAATGAAAAGATTAGGGAAATAATCACTCTTGAGGCTAAAAACATTAACCTCTTGACAAACCTTAACCAGGATCAGTCGGGATCAGTTCTTTTTTTTCTTAACAATATAGAGGAGAAATTTGAATCTTTTTTTCTCAAATTAATACAACTAGGAAAAAGCGATGGATATATTGCTCACCACTATTCTGAACAGATCTTAAAGAGGTACTTTAAATTATTCTTTCAAGAAATAAGTGATTACATCAATACCAAAAATAATAATAGCGAAGTATTAGAACAACTATTACAACTGTTTTTCTACGGATTGTCATCTCTCCCAAATAGATAAAATGAAAACTAGATGGTCATGCTCAGTATCAAGGGGTGAAAAAGACCAGATTGTTCAGTATAAAAACAATCTGGTCTTATTTTAGCGAAACCTAGTGTTTTCTGTAAGGCGCCTGACTGCGTTGTACACCTAGCTAATGACGCTCTACCCGTAATTCGCATAACAATAGTCTTTTGGTCCATTGGAATCCCCTTCCTCAAAAATCCGTTCAGATTTTAGGTGGGGGAGGATGTCAATATTCATGGTAATACTGAATTACATTATCTGTTCCATTTGAGTGCAACTAATTCACTTTATTCTAGAAATGGAGCATTCTCTAATATGCCCACATATCTTTTAAATTTCATAAATGGCCAATGAAGAATTTACTTACTATAGCTATTTTAATAGAGAAGCACTCACTATTTAGTTAGCAAAATGTTAGCATTTCACTCTCACCTTACCAACAAATCCTTATATACTTCAACCATTATCGCTTTTCTGAGTCATGTCTTAATCATTAGGGATTACTTGTTGAAGGTAGAGCCTTTCACCAAAAACATTAGTACTATTGGCGAAAGTGTTAAAGATGTTTCGTTATATATTATCGATTAATCAACCTTAAAAATGCCTCAACCTTCTTTTTACTAACCTTTCCACCTGTAAAGCGGTCAATTTGCCTAAATGGCATGTTAATAACAAAGTACACGTTATTTGCAGTTAATGGTTTTCCAATCTTTTTAAAGAAAAAATGGAAGAACATAATAAAATTATATAGCAATTTTCCTAACCAGTTCTTATACTGCGCTTGATTAATCGTGTCATTCATTCCTAAATCTTTATGACGATCCCAATTTTTAGGTGGTAGTTTACTCCCTAATATTTTTTCAAATTCAGAATCAGGGATATCCTTTACGTTAGCCATTGCGTAGTGTGGATAATCACTTTTTAAGAATACAGTTGGAGAAACACCGGCCATCTCAATAGTTCCCTTTAAATGGATTTCTTGAATGGAACTGCCTACTTGAATTTTATAATTCCCCGATTCAATCTCCCAATCATTAATTTCAGGGTTATAGTAAGAAAAATCTCGTTTTGTTAATTCTAGTGTTAATCGTTTCGTTTCGCCTGGTTCCAAGTAGACTTTATCAAAACCTTTTAATTCTTTTTTCGAACGGAATATTTTTGAATCTACCTTTTCAATATACAATTGAGCAATTTCTGCTCCACCCATTTCTCCTGTATTTGTCAGGTCAAAACTTACAGTTAAACCATTGATTTCAATGTTGCTATATTCAAAAGTAGTATAAGATAGTCCGTATCCAAATGGATAACGTACTGGTAAATTAGCTGTGTCAAAGTATCTATAACCAATAAATAACCCTTCTTTATGTTCACTTGTTGCTTGATCTCCCGGATAGTATGCCGAGGAAGGTACATCCGTATAATTAATTGGGAATGTTTCACTTAATTTACCACTTGGATTGTGTTTACCAAGAAGAATATCAACGACAGCTTCCCCACCACCTTGGCCAGAAAGATAGGTGTGTAAAATACCTTGTACATGATCTGCAAATGGTAATTCAAGTGCTCCACCACCAGCTAAAACAACAACCACATTCTTATTCACCTGTACTACTGATTCAACAAGTTCTAGCTGATTTTGAGGCAGTTTTAAATCTTCTCGATCTACCCCTTCTGCTTCTTTACTTTCATCAAGACCAATAAAAAGAATGACAGTTTCAGCAGACTCCGCAAGACTTGTTGCTTCTTTCAATAATTTACTACTCTTTCCTCCTATACGCTTAAACCCTTGTGCGTAACCAACTATATTTAAAGAAGAATCTTGTAAACGATCAAGTGGATTACTTAATTTATAGGGGTTAATTAAAGAACTCCCTGCACCTTGATACCTTGGATTTTTTGCAAAATCACCAATAACTGCTACTTTTGTTCCGGCTTCAAGAGGAAGGATATTTTTATCATTCTTAAGCAGTACCATAGACTGACGAGCAGCTTCGACTGCCTTATTGTGGTGCTCCTCATAGTCTACTTGTACTGATTCTTTATCATCTAAACGAACTTTATTTACAAGAGCTAACAATTGATCTACTGCTTCATCTAATATTGTTTCATCTAGTGTTCCTACATGTATTGCGTCAACAATTTCCTTATCTGTAATTCCATTAGTAGATGGCATTTCTAACTGGTTATGAGCTTTTAACCCGGCAACCCGGTCATTATTTCCACCCCAGTCCGTTACAACAACACCATCAAATCCCCATTCTGAATATAAAATATCATTCGCTAAATGTTGATTTTCATTTGCATATTCGCCATTCACCTTATTATAAGAAGACATGATTGTATGTGGATTACTTTCTTTTACTACTTTTTCAAATCCAGTTAAATATATTTCTCTAAGTGAACGTTCATCAACAATTTCATCAATTGTCATACGCATATGTTCCTGACTATTGACTGCATAATGTTTAGGACAAGCTGAAATACCGTTTGACTGAATTCCTTTTACCATTCCACTTGCAAGTTCACCAGTTAGATATGGATCTTCTGAGAAATATTCAAAATTACGTCCACATAATGGATTACGTTTAATATTTAGACCAGGTCCAAGTAAGACACTTACTTTTTCACTACGAGCTTCCTTACCGATATCTTGTCCTACGTTATATACAAGTGACTTATCCCAACTATTTGCTAGTGTTGCTGCTGTTGGATAACAAGTTGCTGGTAAACTTTTGTTTAAGCCTAAGTGGTCCGCTTTCCCGCCTTGTTTTCGCAGTCCATGTGGTCCATCGGTTAGCATAATGGATGGAATATCAAGTCGTTCGATGGCCTTGGTATTCCAAAAGTTTTGTCCAGACATGAGGGAAGCTTTCTCTTCCAAAGTCATTTGTTCAATTATGTTTTTATGTTTCATTCAACACCGCTCCCGAAGTTTTCAATTGGTAAGAAGGCGGACAATAGTCCGCCTTTCTATCAAGTATATTTTTAGTTGAAAATGTGTGTTTTAAGTGTTGCATATAGTGCGTTATGCATGCTATTTCGCAGACCTACTGTAATTGCTTCTGGATGTTCCTCATATGCTTCCTCTAAAAGTTGCTTTTGTTTTGGAGCCGTTAAAACATCTAACATTAAGTCATTACCAGATGTAATGGCTTGTGGTGCTTCCATAAATCCGAACACCGCATCCGAAGATACTACACCTTCAAACCCCCACTCATCTCTTAGCATTCCATTTAATAATGCAGGATTTGCCCATTTCCCATCAATCAAAGAGAAACTAGACATTGCTCCAGTTACACCAGCCTCTTTTACAGTCATTTCGAAAGGTCGTAGGTGAATTTCTCGCATCGCTTGTTCATTAGCCCATACTAGAAGCCCTGAGCGTGCGTTTGTTTCTTGCTCATTCATGATAAAATGTTTCATGAATACTATAACACCTTGGTCCGACGCACCTTTCGCCATACCAGAACCAATCATACCGTTTAATAAAGGGTCTTCTGACATATACTCAAAGTTTCTTCCACCCTGTGGCGAACGATGAATATTTAATGCTGGAGCGTACCATCCGTGAATTCCGTATGCTTGTGCTTCTTGACCGATCATTTCACCCATCTCATATGCTAAATCTTTATTCCAACTGGATGCCACGACAATCTCTGTTGGATAAGCGCCGGCTTCAAACTGTTTGAATCCGAAGAAACTAAATCCAGCAGGTCCATCCATTAAAACTGTATTCGGAACACCAAGTTCATCAATCGCTATTGTATGGTAAGCGGCTTCTGACACATAATTAATCATTTGATCTACAGTCAATTGGTCTAAAAATTCATTCCACAAAGGATCATCATAATCTAACCCTTTTAGGTCTCCCAATTTAAGTCCATTGTCAGCACCTGTTGTTGGCATTTCTAGATCATCATTATATTCATGTCCTTGAACTCTTTCAATTACTTTATCAGTTGCAACTTTTGAGTCATCTTGATCTGATGGGTATGTTCCTTCCCAATCGTTACGAGAAAGAACTGTTAATTCGTTTCCTGATTGAGTAAAACGATTTTTGTATTCTGTACCTGTAACAGCATCTGTTTGGTACACAATATCTTCCGCTAATTCAAAGTTTACTGTACTGTCAATTTCATGGACATTCTTACTAAGTTTAATTTCGTACGTTCCATTTTCTAAAATGTAGTTCTCATTTTCCATATCATAAGAAGCCATGTCTCTTGTGTCATAATGAATAGTTAATACTTCAGACTCTCCTGGTTCTAATGATTTTGTTTTTTCAAATGTAATTAGGTTAATGGCAGACTTCTCTATTCCTCCCGGTGTATAAGGAGCAGAATAATAAACTTGAACGACGTCTTTACCAGCTACTTCACCTGTATTAGTCACTTCTACTTGCAATTCAATAGAATCACTATTTAATTCTTGACTAACAATATTCCAATCAAATGTTGTATAACTTAGACCAGATCCAAAAGGAAATTGAACGGTTTGATTGTAGCCTTCTTCATTTCCTTGATAGAAAGTTTCATAGAACCTGTATCCTACATAAATCCCCTCTTCATAGTTAAGGTAAGCCTTGTCTAAATTCTCATACTTATAGTCCCCAAAATTTTCACTCGCTGGTGAAGATTCAACATCATAAGCATACGTATCCGTAATACGTCCAGAAGGGTTTAAATCTCCTGATAATGCTTTAGCAAGCGAATTCGTTCCAAATGGTCCGGGTGTTCCAACCCAAATAACAGACTGAATACTTGAGTATTCCTCAACAAACCCTAGTTCTAACGTGTTACCAGCATTTACTACAATTGTAACGTTGTTAAAGCTATTAGCTACTTTTTCAACTAAACAATGCATTTCATCTGATAGCTCTAATTGATTTCCACTTACGTCAGAAGCTTCTACAGCATCACTTTGAACAATAATCATCGCATTTTCAGAGTACGCTTTCGCTTGATCTATTGCAGCATCTGGTACATCTGGTTCACCAGCTGCCTCATCATTGCTAAACATTCCTTTAACGACTTGAACAATACCAGTGTCTGAATTCCCTGTCGTTGCTTCTAATTCTGGCAACCCCATATAGTAATCATATAATTCCTTATTATATTCAATACCTGCATTCGTAAGGGCATCAAATAAACTCACAGCACGAGTCAGATCTGAAGCACCAGAACCACCTCCACCATATTTAAAAGTAAAGGCTGTAGAACCAAATACATTAATTTTTTTATCTTCTAATGGCAGAGAATTATTTTCATTTTTTAATAATACTAATCCTTCATTCGCAATCTTTTCTGAAACAATATCAGCAGCTTCCCTTACTTGAATAGCTTCTGCACTTGTAGTATCAATCGAAATATGTTTACCACTCATGTTTTCAACTACGCTTGTAACTGTCGGTCCTACTGTTACAACAACGAATAATAACATTGCAGCAAAAACCGACCAGCCAGTAAAACGTATTGGTCTATTTTTTAATTTTTTATACATCTTAGCTTCTTTTTTTGCTACTTTTCTTTCTTTACGGCTTAACGATTTAATTTCTTCTTTTCTTTTTTGTTTCTGCTCTTTTCGCAAAAGTTTATCGCTTTCAATTTCTGCCTTTCGTTCTGATTCTGGCAAAGCAGCAATTTCTTGCTTTCTTTCTTTAAGCTTTTCCTTATCTTCACTCACACGTTGAAGTATTTCTTGTTTTTTCTCTTTTTTCTTTTTAAAGTATTCAAACATGATGATCCCCCTCCATTGTTTTTGCTTTTTATTTCTATTTCAAGGAATATCCAGAGTAAATTGTTTCAATTTTGATATTTGAAGCGTTGTTACTAAATATATTTAAACTAATAAGATAACGTTTTCATTTTCATTTATAAAAATTATCTCTACTATTCTTTTTTTGATAGATTTAATAGCACTGTTCTGTTACTTTATCTAAGTAATCCTTTTTTTATCCCCTCTCGCCTCTTTATTACATAAAAATAGTTATTTATTATAGAGTACTTTCTTACGGTTTAGTTACAATATACTATCCAACACCATCGGATACATTCCATTATTTAAGAAATGCTATTCCGATTATTGACTTTTATAAAAAAATAGACACTGCCATCATCAATGGTAGTGTCTATTTTTTAGTCCTTTTCAATTTAAATGTATTGGATTTTCATACTTTTTATCGTTATCAATATCGGCGATTTATTTCAATCAATTGTATTTCATGAGGTTGTAATAACGTTTCCAGATTATATTTTTTTTGTGCAGAGATATGATGTATTTTAACTCCAGGTTCCGCTCTGCCTTTAATATAGTTGATCGTATCATTATCCATATATTGCGGTGCCCCCATGTCTACCCAAGCATCGAATGAAGAACCTTGCTGTCTATTAACATACTGCTTCTTCATTATATACTCACCATCTAGGCCCTCTAAAGTTAATTGAAAGGACTTAACACGTTCATCTTCAAATACTTTATAGCGACTAGTTGATGACAGTTGTGAATAATCAAATCTTCTATATAAATTATTTGGGTGGCTGTAATTGAAAAGTAGGATTTGGTAATCTTCTCCGCTTTTAGTGACAATCATATCTTCTTCTCTTGATACTAAATATTCACCAAGCTTGCTTAGGAAGAAAAATGCATGATACCCAGCCTTTTTGATACCATTATAGGTCATTAATCCAAAACCTCCATGGAAGAGAGGCTGCTCCAGTTGAAACTCATCAAATATGTCCGTAAATGTCCAAAAACCCATTCCTTTCACTTTTTCAAAGTTTTCGATAACAATTTTAGCGATAAAGGTTCCCATATAACACGTGTCGTGTACCAAATCCCTGCTATCAGAATTTGCATTCCATTCCGTTATCCATAAATCTTGATTTAGTGATGCCAATCCTTTGATCTTATTAATGATATGGTCAATGCATGTTGAAAAGTTACTTTCATCCCCCAGCATAATGCCACTAGATTCAGCTATTTTTTGTATAACGGTTCCTGTTGATTCCATATCACTTACTTCCAGCATTGAATCGGATTTCGGTGAATGTTCATTGGATAAATTGTATACATGAAAAGAAAAGAAATCCAAACCAACCTTTTCATTTTGCACAAATGCATCAAAATCATCTAACCAATTTTGATGTTTAGAAAAGTTAATAGTTCCAAATCCTCCAATTTTTAATTCAGGATCAATTGCTTTTATGCATTTATAGCTTTCCGCATAAAAAGTAAAGAATTCCTGTCTTGTACCGCCCCAAAAATATTGCACTTCCGGTTCGTTCCAAAACTCAAAATACCATGTTCTAACTTCTTGCAATCCATATCGATTAATCAAATGTCTGAAAAAAGCCTCCAGTAAACTTAACCATCGTTCCATTTCTATTGGAGGTGATACAAATGCATCCCACCAAAATATTTT
Organism: Ornithinibacillus caprae; assembly: GCF_009728145.1. GTDB lineage: Bacteria > Bacillota > Bacilli > Bacillales > Amphibacillaceae > Ornithinibacillus > Ornithinibacillus caprae. Next base: position 211,655 of record NZ_WOCA01000005.1, read on the forward strand.
ATCTTCAGTACTTGCCAAATCTTTTGGCATAAAACCTATTTCAATAAAAGGCTTTAAATGTACATCAAGTAAATTATCCAAAAGAGAATCAATATGATTAAAATTAAAATAATACGATCCATCTGATTTCTCATTAAATACCATAAGTTGGTCTGAAAAAATCCCATGAAATCGAATGTATTCAAATCCTATTTCGCTCTGAACCTGTTTTAATTGATCATAAAAATCCTTCCTCAGGGCATGAGGAGCATAGCCAAAAGTCATTAATTTTGTGAAAGAACGATTAATTTTGCTAAAATACTTGGTAACATCAATTGTTTTTGTTTCTCTTTCTTTTATTGAGACTTCAGTTACATCCTTACGATCTAGATTACGATCTAGATATTTGAATAGATTTTCGAATGACTCTTTACTGTTGATGCTCAGGTAATCTTTCATCACGCCTTTTTCGAGCTCTACTCGATATTGTTTTCGATATTGCATTGGTGTTATCCCTAACACATCCTTGAAAACTCTATAATAGGCTTTACTGTCAGGAAAACCAAATTTAAGAGCTATATCAGTAACGGTTTCATCTGTTGTTCGCAACGTAAACAATGATTTGTTTAAGCGCATATTATCTAAATATTTTTTCAGAGATACCCCCACATTTGATTTGAAATATCTGGACAGATAATGTGGATTTAATGAAAACTCCTTTGCAATATCCTGTAATCCAAAATGTACTTCTATACAATGTTCATTCATATATTGAAGTATTTCTACGAGTCGTTGATCATCTTCCATTCGCTTTTCACTTTTTTTTACCGGTACTTCAAAATGCTCTAGAAGAATGACTATAAGATCTAATAACATTATCTTTACTTTCAGATGGTATAGATTTTTCTTATTCAATACCAGTTCCATCATATTGGCTAAGATATACTTTATTTTATCTAAGACAAACATAGATTCTTCTTTAACTTCTCTTGAGTTCAAATAGAATCTTTTTTGCTCAACATCGATACCAAGTTTCTGAAAATACCTGTTGTCAAATTGCAGAGCCAACACATGTGTTTTTTCAAACCCTGTCCTAGAGTTGATAAAATGTAGTTCATCTCCATTTACAAGAAAAACATCACCTGTTTTCAGCAAATAGTCATCTTGATTAACCCTAATTTCCAATTCACCTTCCAGCACAAAAAGAATTTCAGTTGCTTTATGCCAATGAAACGGGAATTGTTCTACTGTATGTGTAAAAATATTTATTGGCAAATCTGCCTGGTAATCTATCTGTTCATATTGGTATCGCATGTTTCACCGTCCCCCACCCAATAATTATCAATACTTTAGCATAAAAAGAGTATCTAAACAATTTTCAATGGATTTAGATAGAATTAGTAATTTTAAAATTTCAGTTATACTGTCTCAAAAAATTCGACTATCACCATTTAGCAATTAACCGTTTGCTTGGCAGGCAGAAAAAAAGATTAATTTGTAATTCTTCGGAAGAAACTTCCTTTCGGTATAGTTAAGACACTTTTAATAATCTTTAAAAGGAAGAAACCCACAATACTGCCAGTAGTATTTAGAATGACATCATCAATATCAAATTGCCCAATTTTAAGAACGAGCTGTAAAATCTCAACTGAAAAGCTGATAACGATTGAAGTAACAAATACCTTCGTAAATCTTCTGTATTTTTTAAATAACAAAGGAAGAAAAATTCCCAATGGTAGAAATATTAAAATGTTCCCTAATGTGTTATTGATGATTATATCCGTATTAAAACGCTCAAAACCAGTTAAATATTCAATCGTATTTTTAAACGGAATGATATTCGAATTGAACATTATAAATTCAAAAAACCCTTCTGAATTCATTGGAGTGAAAGCATATCTGTTAAGTGTATCACCATTTATGGTATAATCTGTAATTCGAAAAATGATTCGTTGAAAAAGCAACTTAAATAGAGTAATAAATGAATAAAGACCAAATAATATCCATACCCCTATCTTAAATGCCTTATAGAAAGGAAACAGTGACTCTTGCAAACCTTTTGTTAATTGTTTTTGTTCTCCGAAACTTACTAATGACTTCTGTATTGCTTCTTCCATAGTAAAACCTTGGTCTAAATATTCATTTTTCAATAAATAAAGGTGATCTCTCATTTCATCAATTATTTCTCTTTTTTCTTCCTCGTCACAATTTAATTGGCTCACAATTTTATCAATATAGGATTCAATTTTTTTATCCAAGCCATTCCCTCCGAACATACTTTAATTAAATTGCTAATTTGATTCCATTCTTCTAATTTTTTATCTAATTCTTTCTTTCCATCCTGTGTAATCCTATAGTATTTCCTTCTGCCACCATTCTCTGAATTCCCCCAATATGATTGTAGCCATCCTTTATTTTCTAATCGCTTCAAGGCGGGATATAACGTTCCTTCACTCATGTTATATAGTTCATTACTATTTTCTTTTAAGGTTTTTACAATTTCATAACCATACATATCCCTTTTATTTGCCAGTGATAAAAGCAGAATATCAATACTTCCCTTCATTATCTCCTTGTCCATAACTACACCTCGCTTTCAAAACTAATCCTATTTACATCGTAACACTATGATACATCGCATTACAAGGTTCAAATTAGAAATTTCATCCAATTTTCTCATAAAATATAAAGCAAACATTTCATATTACATAAATGTTTACACTTTATATTCAATAAAAGGTTTTATAACTTAAATACAATCAGTCTCCGTAAACAGATAAACATAACATTATGTAATGTGTGTATCTTTTTACATACACCCTAAACAATATCGATTATTTAAGCACTCGGATCTCCATATTCTTCTCTTTAAAACATGCTTTTTCCTTTTTCCTCACTCTTTCCAACAGATTTTTCCGATATTTTCACCAAATCTACATGGTTTTGTATGCTCGAATTAATTTCTTTGAATCTACCAATCGTATCAACTAATGATAGAAAAATCACACCTTTATTTTCAGCTAAAATAATTTGTAATTGCTCATTTTTATCCAAGAAGTAATGTCTCCTTTTCTTTTTGTATGATGACATGTACCAAGAACATCAAGTCTAATTCCAAAACTTTGGCTATTTTAACTACCGTTTGTACTGATGGTTGATGCCTCTCTCCATTTTCCAATCTGTATAAAAATGATGGAGACAAACCTGTAAGAATGGCAAGTTTTGATAATGTTCATCTTGCAAAGGGATTCACTGGCCCCCAAAGTCCTCTCCCAACAATAACTAAACTGAATATTTTTTAAATCGCGGGTCAACATAATGTTACCAATAAATAGCGCAAAACATGTAAATAGGGAAGGAACTGTGATTTATGGGGCCTACATTTTGGAGTAATACGATATGGTATATTCTCCTTGGGATTATGACAATCCTTGTATTGGTCATTGTTTTCACCAAAACCCCCAACCGTAAACACGTACTCTCTTTATATTTATCTGTATGTGGAATCACTTTTTTTGCATTCGAAGTGGTCATTTTAATGTGCTTGAAGGCGTACATATATTTTCCAAAGATTTTTTCTAACCAACACGATGATTCAGTTGTTGGAAATATATTTTCGCAAACCTCCGTGTCCGCAGCTGCTGTCTTCATTACAGTCTTTAATCTTAAATTTCACTGGCAATTGATTATTGCACTTATATACGGTGGTATTGAAGAACTGTTTATTCTACTGGGTATATATCAACAAAACTGGTATCGTACATGGATGACTATTATCGGTCTTCTCATTTTATTCCGCTTCGCAAAAATAGTAAGTACCATATTAGAAAAACAAAGTAGGCGTATTTGGCGTTACATTTTTATCTTCTTTGGATTGTGTACGTTGCACTTTAATATAGTTACTTGGGGATCTAAGGCAGTCGGTATTCGTAGTTTCAATGAAACTTTAATTCCGAATAATGATTGTAGTATTGCTATTATAGCAGCTACCTTAAATCTGCTCTTGGCTGTCAGTACAATGATTTTGTATTTTATGGACATTAAGTGGAAGTGGAAAGCTGTGGGGATATTTGTTCTCTATTTCGCTCATTTTTTTGCAGAGAAATACCAATTGATACTAAGCTCAGATGGTTGGTTTTTTATTTTAACTTCCATTAGTATTTGGGGAATGTATTTGAATATTTACCTTCTCGATCGTTTATATCCTAAGCCCTTATAGTTCGACTCGAGAGTAAAGTGTAAATCACATTACAAAACGGGTAACGTCAACAATGACCTTTTCTTAGAACAGCGGAAAGGACGATAGCAGCTTTAGCTTGTTTCTTCTGGCTCCGCTTGGTTGGTATCTCACAGTCCGAAAATGACCGGGCACGCAACAGCGTGATGTCCCTCAGGAACAAATCATGGACTGGCTAGCCCATACATAAATGACTATAACGATTTCTGTAACTCCATGTAACGCAAGAGACAAAAAAGAAGCTTCCTAAAAGTTTACTTAACTTATGAGAAGTCTCTTTTATTTCATTGTGTTAGCCAAATGTTAGCATCCTATTGTTTGTTTGTTACAAAGTCTAATCCTAAATAATTTCCAACAGGTTATTTAGTGATAATATGATTTTTATTTAAATTCTTAGAAGTATGCAATTAGATAAATTAAGAACGAAAGTAGCATCTCTTTTAAATAAAAAACTTGCCATTGTTGTTATCACAACAATGGCAAGCCCTATTTTATTTTTCAAATTTAACCATTATCCCATCCCCTAGGGTCCCATTTTTTAATAATAAACCATAATTGTCAATGGAGTCATGTACTGTAAATTCTAAAACTGCATGCATCCTACCATCTTGAATACCGTGCAACCATTGCTCATCTTCCCAACCTATCGTCTCGATTATCTTAATATCTACCGGATGATATGATTCTTCACCGTCGATTAGTGTAAAATGATGATCTGGTCTCATGTGGTAAGACATTGTATCACGAATCTCAAAATTAAACTCAATTGCAATATTTTTCATTCCTGGTTCGGGAGGAGGCATACTACTCTCCACTTCTTTAGCTTCATAAAAGAGAACCCCGCCCCAACCTTTGCTTTCACTGTTTTCACCTGTATGAAGTTCGATTAAATAATCACTTGGTGCTTCATAAGAATTTGCTGATTCATCACGACTTGATATCGGTTCTTCTCGGTCAATCTTTTCAACACTGCCTTCAGTAGGATTAAAAACCTGTTCTACTTCAACATTTGAATTCGCATGCTCAATATTAGGTGCAACCCTTACCATGGTAAATAAAAAGGTTCCGAATATTAACAATGATGTTGAAATCACAACCCACTTTAATCGTTTTTCAACTGCTTTCCTATTAGATATATTTCCACCCATACCCCTATTTGGTACAATACGAACTGCTCTTTCTGCCGGCAAGATCGTTCCTAATACGCCAATAAATACAGGAATTAATCCTGTCATCAATATAAAACCAATTTCTTCGGCTGGAAAAGCATGATATAGACCCCAAATAATCATTAAGGCAATAGTAAAGCCAATCAACGCTGCAAATAATCCACTAAATACCCCTTCAGCTAATATTAACCTCCGAATACTCCATCGTTTCCATCCTATTGATTGTAGTAAAGAGATTTCTTCTCTCCGTTCCGAGACATTCTGCCACATTATCTCAGCTGTAGTTAAAATAGCTATAATTAAAGCCACAATAATAGCTATATAATGGGTAGGACCAATTTCTAAAGCTACATATTCTCCAAGTAATGAAGTGTACATGATTCCTCTTAATCGGAAGGTAATGTATAGAAAAACAGCTAAGAGGGCCGTAGGCAGTGCAATAGATATAACCGATAAAATGCTTCTTTTCCATTTCCCAATGAAATGGTTAATAGCCATCCGATTTATTCCTTTTGCCTGAAATAGTCTCTTACTCTTACCTGAAATTTCACCTGAACGCATTGCCTCATATGGAGAAATGCTTCGGGCCATGATCATCGGAATAATGGAACCGAGAAGATAAACAATCAATCCAAATAAACCAGTCGATAAGAAACGCTCAAACGATATGCTGACCTCACTCGATATATATACAAATCCGAGCATAACCCAAGAAATGAATGCTACAAATAAACCGATTAAACTTGCTTCGATAAATAATAATTGATTCAATCGACTTGGTCGCCAGCCAATTGATAATAAAACAGCAAATTCTTTTCGCCTTGCTAATAAATTAACAATACCAGACGCCCAAACATACACTATTGCTACTGCTATAACACTAGCCACGATTCCTGAAAAACCTATTTTCGTTTCCTTGAAAATAGAAATGGATGAGCCAATATTCACCCAAGGTTGTTGAAGCCATCCTATATCACTTTCACCATTTAAACCAGGAACATAGGTTAATGCTAATTGTGGTGAAGAGCCTAATGTAATATCTGTAATAAGTCCTGTTCTCTTCTCAATCTCACTTGCTACTTTTTCTAGTATTGCTTGACTTTCTTCACTTAAGTCTGTAACTCCTGTAACCTTAATTCGAATTGCTGAAATCGGTTTTTCCCCTAATAATCTTTCTGCCACTTCAATGGTCGTCAGCATTCCTGGGGGATCGGTTAAAAAATTATATGGATCTCCAGTTGGTTTAACAATCTTAGGTGGATTCATCGGGTTCCCATCCGAGTCCATCACATATTCTGCCGTAGCAGGACGATATGTTTCCATTGGGAGTTCAGTTGTAGGGTCGATCGAAATAGATAGATTGCTCGGATCATAAAAACCTATCCAATTTGGTTTGATACGTGGTAATTCCACATAGTTTGCAGCCATTAGCTGTGGTTCTCGAAACGATTCCTTATTTCTATATACACCTACTGTATTTTCCCCATTTCGGAAAGGCAGCAATTGATAGGAATATGGCCATCTATCTATATATGGACTTGAAATTTCATCATACTTTAATGGACTAGGTTTATAAACGATCCCGGTTACACCGTCTTCTCTCATTGGGCTTACGTACTCTTCATTATCCAGCTCTACTACTTCTTCAACATGCACTTCTCCAGTCTTCCAATCTACCCCCGTCATTTTGCTCACGAAGGCATGGAATGTTTCTATCCCGGAAGATGAAAAAGATTCGACTAATTCTCCGTCTAATGTATCTAAATAACTGCCTCCCCCGCGCTCCTTGACAGTTTCCATCACTTCATCTGCATTCTCTTCAGTGATATCAAGATCCAAAAGTTCAAAGGATATTTCTTCTATCTTATCGACATAAGCATGTTGATTTACGATAATGGGGAATTCGTGATAGACTCGTTCTTCGTTGAAATGATAGCCATCTGTATCTTCAAAATATCTGCTTGACCCCAGATCAATGATTGCCTCTTCTAAACCAATTAATTTCGCTTCTTCCTCTGGATCAATTCCAGCAAGCAACGAGTCACCACCAATACTAAAATCTAGAATCGGTGCACCTACGCCATATTCTGGCCCTTTATTCATTACATCCCAAACATCGTTCGGAAAATAGGAGTTAAAACTGTTTTTTTCTTCATCTATTCCATTGTTTATGGTTACAGTAGTCTTTTTTCTGTATAATCCTTCTTCTGACAATTCTACCTCACCAAAATTCACTTCATAATTAGCATAACCAATCATTGCAATAGGAGCAGCAATATCTACACCAGGAATATCTTTTATCATTTCGTATTGTTCGATACTAATGCCACCATTCATACCACTCAGATAGTTTGGCTCCAATAACTTTTTATCTTCAGTAACACTGCGGGTACCCTTTGGGCGAACAACAATATCATAAGAAGCCGACCAGCGTTGTTGCAAATTATCAACAACAGTACCTTTATTCGTTTCAGACAGTCCAATGAGGTAAGTTAAACCAGCACTAACTATAAATGCTCCAATGATGAGTAAAATAAACCGATCTTTCCGCCTCCACCAATTCTGCCAAATAAAACGAATCACGAAGATACACCTTCTTTATCCGAGAGAACTACACCATCTTTCATGGTAATAATACGACTTGCTTTGGCTGCTAGTACCGGATCATGAGTTACGAACAAAACCCCACATCCTTCTAGTTCATTCAGTTCTTTTAATAACTCATAAATCCTTTCGCCTGTTTCTGTGTCTAGGTTTCCAGTTGGTTCGTCCGCTAGTAACCAGCTCGGCTTGTGTACAATCGCTCGGGCAATCGCAACCCGCTGTTGTTGTCCACCAGATAATTGTGATGGGAGAGAGTCTAATTTATCAGTGAGCCCGACTTGCTTTAATACCTCTTTGGCTCGTTCAATTTTGGTATATGGAACTTTTCTAGCAAATAGTGGAGTTAGAACATTCTCTAAAGCTGTTAAGGTAGGAAGAAGATGAAATTGTTGGAAGATGAATCCTATTTCTTTGAAGCGAAAATCTGCTATTTTATTCTTTCCCTTTTTTAATATCTCTTCTCTGTCATATGTTAATGTTCCGTTACTCGGTTTATCCAATGTACCGATAAGACTTAATAAAGTTGACTTCCCTGAACCCGACGGACCAATAATGGCAGTGAATTCCCCCTTTTGAAAAGATAAGTTAATATTATTCAATGCTACTGTACTCGTTCCATCACCTTTAAACTCTTTATGTAGATTCTTACATTCTATTTTCTCCATTATTATCATTCTCCTTATCTAAAATGCTCAATCGTAGAAGGATTACCCCAAAAACATATTTTTGATATATTTAGTCCAAGAGTACATAATTAATACCAACAAAAAATTGTGCTGCAAAAATATAATCATGTCCATTCTCTATATATCTTTCGTCCAGTAAATCTGATGAAAAGCCGGAAACGTCAATTAAATTGAAAGGGATTTCTTCACGACTCTTTCATTGAACAACATATTATTGAGAACGTTGACATTCTTTATATAATTACTTAGCTCTACAATCCCATTCTCATTAATTAATACACCATGTGGTACAGTTCTTACAAAATATAAAGATGATATTTGATCAGATCGATTATAAACAAAATTATTATTTAATACAAAATTAATATCATAATTTGTTGAAATAGTATTGAGGTTCTCAATTAAGGATTTACAAATTGGGCAGTTAGTCTTAATAAAGAGTATAAACGTTCTCTTTTTTCGAGAATATATTCTTAGATATAAATTTAACTCCATCCTCACCACTTACAAATCTTCCTTGTCAAAAAGATATATTTTCGAAAGTGCTTACATTTTATACTATATATCTCAGAGCGAAAAATGTAAACAATTTACAATATTTCATTTTTTCGAAGGAATTTGAATACAATGGTTTTAATTATTATCATCTGTATATCTCTTTCATTATCTTTTACTTTCCTACTTTATAAAAAATTAATAACTTGAATCACCAATTTTAAAAAAATATTTGGGATTTAGAAGAAAGAAGTAAAAACTTTGAGTCAAATAAAGGAGAAATTCATTCATCAATCGGAAAAGAAGCGCCAAACTTTGAAGCTAGTTCTATAAATAGTAATGAAAAAACAACATTAGATTCTATTATTCAGGATAACTTAGTACTAATCTTTATGAATTCAAGCTGTATATACTGTGAAAATAATCTGGAGTTGTTTCTCACTGAAGCAAAAAACTATCCTTCTTTTAATACGTTGTTGTAATGAGTGAGAATGAATCAACAGAAGCTAGTTCTTTATCAAGTTTATATAAAACGGAAGTAACAGTTCTTATTATTAAAGAACAAGTATTTTATGATTATCAAATTTATTTTTGGCCAACCTTTGTTCATTTAAATAAATCCTTTGTTATTCAAAATGTTACACCTATTCCTATCTTTGTTATTCTAGGAATTAAAACAGCTTAATTTGACATTAACTTTAGTTTTCCAAAAACTAAAGTTATATAAATTTAAATAAGGAGGTGTGTTGATATGTCGCCAATTTGTGGAGATCCAAGTAAAATGACTACTTATTATTATTGTGCATGTGACAGAATGTGTTCTTTAACAGAAAGAGCTAATGCTCGATATAGAAGAAGAGTAGATTCCGGTGACGTATGCGAAGACGTAGCAAGCGCTTGCCCTTGCTAAACTTAGAATAAATGTCTACAAATATAGTAGATGATTAATCTAAGTATGACTAACATGTGATAGCACAAGCAACAAGATATTTTAGGCTAAAAACATCATAACAATGTTTTCAGCCCATACTTTCAATTCTTTATATATTTTATTATTTCAGTGGCTGTGAATAAAACCAGCCGATGATTTATAAATCTATAATTCTTGGTATAAATTTTTAAATAATTTAATGATTATTTAAAAAATACTTATTTATATTAAATCATGTAGAATATGTTAGTTAAATGTTAACCAACCACTTTTATTCAAATCAAAAACTCTTATATATCAAGGTTTTTGGCGACTATTACATCATGCCGCCCATGCACTATTAGTCTATAATTCTTTTTATTCACTTATATTAGCCGTTGTTACAACTGAATTTTTATCCTTTGGAGCATTTGAAGTTTATATTATTTTACATTCATTTATAAGTAAAAAGTGGTCAAATTACGCTCAATAATTTTATTTATTCTTAACTATTCTACGGGATATAGATAAACAGGAATTGTTGCTTCTATTTCATCTCCTGCTTTGCTTTCAAAAACAAAATCAACAGTAGAACCTCTGCTTCCATCTCCAAATGTTTCTCCAACATAACTTCCTCTTTTTCCTTCTTCTCTTATGAACACATTACCTCGATGTCCTTCTTGTGCTGTTATTTTATATCTTCCTGGTTCAATGTCGGAACCAAAGTAAAAATATCCTGCACTCACTTTAATTGGTTTATCAGATGCCTTTATTAACTCTCCTTCTAGTTTGGCTAATTCTTCTTCTGCCGATTTAATATCAGTCTGTAAGGATTTTAACTCTCTTTGATGTTTAATAACTTCTGATTTCAGGTCATCTTTATTGGCAGCCAACTCTTTTAATTCTTGAAATTCATCTTTTCTTTCGTTGGTTGCTTTTATGGTATCATTCAACTCACCATTCGCTGATTCAATCTCTTGATCTAACTGTTTCAATTCTGACTCTCTTTCTTCGATTTTACCCAGCAACTCTTCATAGTTGACTGCTTCCCCTTCAATATCTACTGTTTCTTCACTGCACGCAACTAATAGTAAAAATCAAGCTGCTACAATTATTTTCTTCAACTTATTAACCCCCTGGTACTCCTGATCTATAACCTATTCTATATCAATCCTTAATATCCTGCTTATTAGTCAAATCCCCTAATACATTTTGGTGCACCCATGATAGTTCGTGTATTACATTTACCAGCTGCTGTTTACGATCTTCGTTTTCCAAACCCTCTGTAATTTTGATTAAATTATCAATCTTTACTAATTTTCTCTGCATTTTTAAACATTGAAAATCTCTCCTTAAAATAGTTTTAAAAGTTGAATTTACCTAAATCTTGAAGGGAGTTATATGTAAAACATTGAAGCTGTAGTGTAGGTGAGGTTGAAATGAGAGAAGAGAAGGGAAGAAAAAAACCAACCATATGCAGATGGAAAAAGAATCGTAAATCCCGGTGCTATCCTCAACGAACAAGAATTTTATGAATACCTAGATAGAAATGAACCTTTATTAAAGGGATATTTTGAAACGAACAATGATAATGAATGAACTAGATAAGATGTATGGTTTGGTCTTGTTTATACGCAGAATAGAATTTACAAGTAAATTAAAAAAAGACTGGTACGAGATTCGGTTCAATACCGAACTCATACCAGTCGACAGATTTGTGTGCTCATTTCAGATTTCTATTCATGTTTACTTTGAACTCTTGCAACACTAATAAAGTAAATTATTAAACCTATAAAATACAGAAAACTTATTAGAAAAAAATGGTTAATTTCTAATGCTGCACACAAGCAACATAGTAAAAATATACCGAGTAATAGAGGTATATGAGCCGCTTTTTCCGCTTTGATTAGTGTAGCAATACCACCTATAACAACGAGCACGATAAAAAATAGAATAAATGTAAATAGGGGATTCAATTGAAATTTTGGTAAAGATATTAAAAATAGTGTACTTACTACAATACTAATCCATAATATGCTAATCACTAGCCGTCTCACTTATAGCCTCTCCTTAAACTTAATATTTATTCTCTAGTGCGTAATAACTTTTATTAACTTCATTATAATGATATACCCACATAGATAGTGCATATGCATTTGTTGCAAAAGCAACTGGACCAGCAATATTTTTCAAAATAACTTTTGCAGTTGCCCAAGAGAATAATGTCCCAATTGTCAATCCTCCACCCGATACAGCCTGTATAATCCAACCAGCGATAGTCGATGACTCATGACTAACCATACCATCTACCGCTCTCGTAAATTCATTATAATTTGCTCGGTTTGTAGCTGAATCATGTTTTAAGTTTACTTTTTTGGTGCCGAGATCAGCATAATTAGCATACCCAAAATCTACAAGGTAATTTGTTGTATAACTAATCCCAAAGTAACTGATCATTGACCTATTACTTATAATACTACTTGAAGTAGCCCTCATATCGAATTCTGTTATTGGATCATGTTTTATTGTTAAATCTATCCCAACATCATTAGTTTCACTAGGCAATATTTCGAAAATCTCCACTTCTTGATCAACAATCTGAGTTCCTTCAATCTTCGTTGAAAAATCTTGAAGTAATTCGTTTGTCTCATTATTATAGACTTTTGTATGAATTACAACAATATCCCCTAAGTCTTCAACTGTCTCAATATACCGTAGCGTTTGTCCATCTACTTGTAATAAATATTCAGATTTCTCTTCTGTATCAATAATGAATTGAATTCCTTCTGATTCATTAATTTCGGATGCTAATACAGTTTTATTTGTCGGTAAGCCAAAAAATACTATATGTAAAGCTAGTACCAAAATAATTGATTTAATTAATATCTTTCTCATCTTACTCCACCCCTTTTATAATGTTTGTTCTGATAAATATTAATAATTTATAATTCTAGTAAATATTTTTAAGCAATATTTATAGAATCATAGTAATTTTTCTATTTTTCTTACTTCAATGCCACAACTCTTTTTATATAGCTTGTAACATATGAAGGATAGTTAGAAAATGCAACTCAGATCCTAATTTCACAATAGTCCTCCTAACTTTTTTTACCAGAACTCTTTCTGAGTTTATCCATCTTACTGCCCAATTCGACACTTTTTTCCAAATACCCTCCTTTTTCTACTTGGGAAAGTCCAAGTAAAAAAGCACTACTAATTAAAGATAAACTTTCCTACTTTCCTACTTTCCTAAAATAAAAAATAACCCTCATTGAGTGAAGGTTAATCTATTTGCAATTCTATAACGTCTTGCAGCTTAATCCTTGTACCATTACGAAGAAGGATATGTTTACTCATCACATCAACAGTATCAAGTTTACCTCTTACTTTCTTGTGATCGTTACTTTTATAATACTTAACAATAACAGTAAGATCATCATGTATAGCAAGTTGGAGTTTGGTATTTATTTCTTCTTTTTGATAATCAGAAATCATTGGTTTCTCTTTATACTCCTGCTGCTCACGTATACCTTTTAACATTTGAACATGTTCCGGCATCATCATTGATGTCCATTTAATGGATCCTCTTAATACTTATTTTGAAAATATTCGTATGGTAGATATTACTTGGCAAATGTATCAAGAAGCACTTCATAAACTCGAAAATAAATTTGCCCATCAAACTATTGATGGTATTCATCGAACAGGAGGAATGATTTTCAAAAAAAAGCGATGTAACTAGAAGGATCCAACCGAATATGCTTATCTCTCAAAGAAAAAACAGACTGTTGAGGATATAGAAAATAAAAAAGACCTTCCTAAATATATGGAAAAGGAAGACCTTGCTACATTCCTGAAAGCAGCATATAAACACGGATTGCATCTAGATCATCCTATATTTTTAACATTAGCTTATACTGGACTCCGAATTGGAGAATTATGTGCACTAAAAGCATCTGATATACAGAAAAAAGGAAACGTTCACCTTTTGAGCATTACAAAAACTTATTACAACCCTAAAAACAATGTTAAAAACTTTGAAATTGTAACACCAAAAACACAAAGTTCCATTCGGAAGATTGATTTAGATGAAATGGTTGTACAAGCATTAAAGAGTTTAATTAAAATTAACGGTCAAGTCAAAGAGGAATATCCAAATGAATACTATGATTATGGTTACTTATTTATTAATACAACTAATTATCCTGGTTATCCGATCTATCCGAAAATTATTGAACAGCGCATGAAACGTTTACTAAAGCTACCCAAATTAAATGAAACTTTATCACCACACTCTTTAAGAAATACGCACACGTCCTTGCTTGCGGAAGCTGGAGTTTCTATTGAACGAATCATGGAACGTTTAGGTCATTCAGATGACAAAACGACTAAAAATGTTTACCTTCATAAAACCGAAGAAATAAGAAAAAGAGACTCCGAAAAGTTCGGAAGTCTCATGAAAAACGTTCTTGATTTTGATTAAAAATGGTCAGAATGTGGTCAAAAGTAGATAGGTGTCATGATAAGCATTGATATATCAATGCTTACAGGCATCTCCTACATCATGCCGCCCATTCCACCCATGCCGCCCATGTCAGGCATTCCGCCGCCGCCTTCATTTTCTTCAGGCTTATCAGCGACTACAGCTTCTGTAGTTAAGAACATAGCTGCTACAGATGCTGCGTTTTGTAATGCAGAACGAGTAACTTTTGTAGGGTCAACAATACCTGCATCAACCATGTTTACCCATTCGCCAGTTGCAGCGTTGTATCCGACACCTACAGCTTCGCCTTTTAGGCGCTCAACAATGATTGATCCTTCAAGTCCAGCATTATGTGCGATTTGACGTACTGGCTCTTCTAGTGCACGAAGTACGATGTTTGCACCAGTTGCTTCGTCACCTTCAAGAGAAAGTTCAGCAACTTTTGCGTGTACGTTTACTAGTGCAGTACCACCACCAGAAACAATACCTTCTTGAACAGCTGCACGAGTAGAGTTCAGTGCGTCTTCAATACGAAGTTTACGTTCTTTTAATTCTGTTTCAGTTGCAGCACCAACTTTAACTACTGCTACACCACCAGCTAATTTAGCTAGGCGCTCTTGTAATTTTTCTTTATCAAAATCGGAAGTAGTTTCCTCTGCTTGTGCACGGATTTGTGCTACACGTGAAGAAATAGCTTCAGGATTTCCATTACCTTCTACGATCGTTGTGTTTTCTTTTGTTACAACAACTTTAGAAGCGCGACCTAATTGCTCAATTGAAGCACTCTTAAGGTCTAAGCCAAGATCTTCAGTAATTACTTCACCACCAGTTAAGATACTGATGTCTTCAAGCATTGCTTTACGACGATCACCAAAACCAGGTGCTTTAACTGCTACAGCGTTGAAAGTACCACGAAGTTTGTTTACTACTAAAGTAGCAAGAGCTTCACCTTCAACATCTTCAGCAATGATTAGAAGTGGTTTACCTTGTTGAACAACTTGTTCTAGTACTGGTAATACCTCTTGAATGTTACCAATTTTCTTATCTGTAATTAGGATATATGGATCTTCTAATACAGCTTC
This sequence comes from Ornithinibacillus caprae, assembly GCF_009728145.1. Lineage (GTDB taxonomy): Bacteria > Bacillota > Bacilli > Bacillales > Amphibacillaceae > Ornithinibacillus > Ornithinibacillus caprae. The sequence goes on from NZ_WOCA01000005.1 coordinate 227,300, forward strand.
CATTTTATCTTGGTCAGTAACCATGTATGGAGAAGCGTATCCACGGTCAAATTGCATACCTTCTACAACTTCTAACTCTGTATTGAATCCTTTAGATTCCTCAATAGTGATAACACCGTCATTACCTACGCGTTCCATTGCTTCAGCAATTAGTTTACCAACTTCTTCATCAGCTGCAGAGATTGCAGCAACTTGTGCAATAGATTCTTTGCTTTGTACCGGTGAAGAAATTGCTTGTAATTCTTCTACTGCTGTAGCAACAGCTTTTTCAATACCACGACGAATTCCAACTGGGTTTGCACCAGAAGTTACGTTTTTTAGTCCTTCACGAATCATAGCTTGAGCTAATACAGTTGCAGTAGTTGTACCATCACCAGCAACATCATTTGTTTTTGATGCAACTTCAGATACAAGTTGTGCACCCATGTTCTCAAAAGCATCTTCTAATTCGATTTCTTTAGCAATGGTTACACCATCATTTGTAATAAGAGGTGAACCAAATTTTTTATCTAAAACAACATTACGACCTTTTGGTCCTAAAGTTACCTTTACAGCATCTGCTAATGTATCTACACCACGAAGCATCGCGCGGCGTGCGTCTTCACTAAATTTAATATCTTTAGCCATCTGAAATGCCCTCCTTAATATTAAAAAAAATATATGTTATGATATGTTAAAATTGATTTAGCTTACGACTGCTAAAATGTCATTTTCACGAAGAATTAAGTATTCTGTGCCGTCATACTTTACTTCTGTACCAGCAAATTTTGAGAAAATAACGCGATCTCCTTCAGAAACTTCAAGAGCTACTTTCTCTCCATTTTCTGTTACGCGACCAGAGCCTACTGCAATAACTTTCCCTTCCTGTGGTTTTTCTTTTGCAGAGTCTGGAAGTACGATACCGCTTGCTGTTGTTTCCTCTTGTTCTACAAGCTCAATAACAACTCGATCTCCTAGTGGTTTAATCATGTAGACAACCTCCTTAATTCCTTATCTAGTTTTGTATTTTTTGTTAGCACTCAATACACCTGAGTGCTAATACCAATTAATATAATAAATAATTTCTTTTTGAATTGCAAGTATTGTAACTATTATTTTATAAAAATTTTTTAATCAATCTATACGAACACGTTCTATTATTATATAGGCTTGTAATATGATAAAATACACGGGAATGCTTCAAACGTAGATAGTTTATGCAGCAATTGTATAAACTATACTAAATAAGATGTTAACGAAGAACAAAAAGGAGTTGTCATCGTGGCAAATCATTATTGGTGGGTCATAATAACATATATTATCATGCAACTTTCTGGAGTTGTTTTTGTTGGAATACTAAGTTTCGCAACAAACATTAGTGATGAAGCATTATCCATCTATTCTATTTATTGGTCCATCTTCAGTTTTATTGTCGGCCTAATTATTGTATTAATGTTAATGAAGCCTGACATGAAAATGGGACAAGCTAGAAATAGAGAAAATAAAACACCTGAAATCGTCCTGTGGTCTATATTAGGGTTGTTTATGGCCTACTTTGCACAAGGTATTGCCGGTTTTATTGAAACAGAATTATTAGGTTTTGAAATGGAATCAGAAAATGCCGAAATGATTGTTGGAGTTATAAGAGCTATTCCGTTATTTATGATTATTCCTGCAATCATCGCACCGATATTAGAGGAAGTAATTTTTCGTAAAATTATCTTTGGTACCTTCTATAAACGGATGAATTTCTTCTTGGCAGCTCTGTTATCTGCTTTCATTTTTGGAATTATTCACGGGGAGCCAGAACACTTACTCATCTACGCTTCCGTAGGGTTCGTTTTCGCTTTTCTTTATGTAAAAACCAAGACCATTCTCGTACCAATTATTGTACATATGACACTAAATACCATTTCTGTTCTTGTACAATACAACTTAGACCCTGAGGATTTAGAACGGATGCGTAAACAACTAGAACAAACACAGATGATCTTAATTGGAGGATAGTTTCAACATGAAAATTTCACCTAAAACAATGGCCATTATTTACTTTGCTATGGGACTACTGTTCATGTACATCGCCCTACAAAGTGCTAATGGTGATACAATCTGGAACTTTACAACGATATTGTTCGCGGCATTTGCAGCATTAGACTTCGGAGTGGGTATACGTCTTATTCGTACCCACCTCCGAGTAAAACGCCACAAGAAGAAGTAAAAGGTGCCTGTCACTTGTCGAAATTCGACAAGTGACAGGCACCCTTTTTAGTCTAGTGGATAATGTTTTAGAAAATAAACCAGTGCTTGTAATTCGACGGCTAGATCGATATGATGCACACGGACATGTTCTGGCACCGTAATTCTAGCTGGAGTAAAGTTTAATATACCAGAGATTCCTTTTGTGACTAGCCGATCTGTCACACTATCCGCTTCGCTAGCAGGAATGGTCAATATTGCAACTTTTACGCCAGAAATTTTCCCCTCCAGATCATCAATATGATAAATTGGTATTCCACCAATCTCTGTACCTACTTTTTCTGGATCTGTATCAAATGCCATTACAATTTTGGTATTATTATTTTTTACAAAATTATAATTTAGAAATGCTGTACCTAAGTTACCCACACCAATTAAAGCAACTTCAGTTAATTCATCCTGATCTAACGTTTTACGAAAGAAACCAAGTAAATATTCTACATTATAGCCATAACCCTTTTTCCCTAATGCACCAAAGTAGGAAAAATCCCTACGAATGGTAGCCGAGTCAACTTTTACTGCATCACTCAACTCTTTGGAAGATACTCGAGTCTTTCCTTGGTGTTGTAAGTTATTTAGAAAACGATAATACAAGGGTAGACGCTTTGCGGTAGCTTGTGGTATTTTATTTTGATCCATTAGTTATCCTCCTCAAGATGTTGATCATAGTAGTAGTCGCCTGATTTACCACCAGTCTTCTCTAGTAAATAGGTTTTTCCGATTACCATTCCTTTATCAATCGCTTTACACATATCATATATTGTTAGAGCTGTTGCAGACGCTGCGGTTAGCGCTTCCATTTCAACTCCCGTACTTCCTTTTGTTTTAACCATAACAGTTATTTCTAATTCATAGTTTCGATCTATTATCTTCCAATTAAAGTTGATATCCACTCCTTTTAATTGTAAAGGGTGACACATAGGAATCCAATCTGATGTTTTTTTTGCAGCCATAATGCCTGCTACTTGGGCAACTGCTAGAACATCACCTTTCTCAATCTTTTGTTCTGTTATTTTTTCATATATTTCCTTTGTGACAAGAATACTTGAACATGCTATTGCCGTTCTTTCTGATTCTTTCTTTTCACTAATATCAACCATTTGTGCTCGACCTTGAGCATTAAAATGCGTAAAGTCTGACATAAGCTCATCTCCAATTTATACTCAACTCTATTTTAGCAGAAAAACTTCTATAAGTCGTGATTAATTTCACAATTAAGTATTTGTTACTTCTTTCATAATAAGATAAACTGTTACTAACTGAGGTGAATACACATGATTATAATGCAATTAAATGGAATTTCTAAATCCTTTGGAGCAGAAGAAATTCTATCAAATATAAAACTTGAAATAAAAGATAAAGATCGAATTGCTATTGTTGGAAGAAACGGAGCAGGCAAATCTACACTACTTAAAATCATGGCAAATGAAATGACCTATGATGAAGGGGAATTGTTTAAACCGAAGGACCTAACGATTGGCTATTTATCCCAACATACCGGATTAGAATCGAATAATACCATTTGGGATGAAATGTTACAAGTGTTTGAGCCTTTACTTATTCAAGAAAAGGAATTAAGAAAATTAGAGAATAAAATGGCTCAAGCAATCAATCTTAAAGAGGAAGATTATGAAAAATTATTAAATGAATATGACAAGCTTCAGCAAGCATTTGAGGAAAGTGGCGGATACCGATACGAAGCTGATATAAAAGCAGTATTAACTGGTCTTAATTTTCAGGATTATAACGACCAAACACCAATAAATGAACTTAGTGGTGGACAAAAAACTAGGTTAGCTCTTGGAAAGCTTTTATTAACTAAACCTGCCCTACTCATCCTCGATGAGCCTACCAACCATCTTGATATTGAAACATTAGCATGGTTAGAGAATTATTTAATTAGTTATCCTGGTGCAGTAACCATTGTCTCACATGACCGTTACTTCTTAGATAAAACAGTTTCTATGGTATATGAAATCTCTCGGCATAAGACCAAAAAATATCATGGTACTTATAGTAACTATTTGCAACAAAAAGCGCTGAACTACGAACAGGATTTAAAAGAATTTGAAAAGCAACAAACCGAAATTAAAAAGATGGAAGACTTTATTCAACGAAATATTGTACGAGCTTCCACAACTAAACGAGCACAAAGCCGACGTAAGCAGTTGGAGAAAATGGAAAAACTAGATAGACCACTCGGTGATGAAGCGTCTGCTTCCATGACTTTCCAAATCAATAAGCGTAGTGGAAATGACGTTTTAAAAATTGAACAACTATCTTTTAAATATGAGGGCGAATCTGAACCACTATTTAACGATCTAACGCTTCATATCAATCGTGGAGAAAGCATTGCTCTAGTTGGTCCAAACGGTATTGGTAAAACTACATTACTAAAAACAATCATTGGTAAACTGGAACAAACGACCGGAAATATCCAGCTAGGTACAAATGTACAAATAGGCTATTATGACCAAGAACAAGCAAACTTACATTCATCGAAAACCGTTTTGAATGAGCTATGGGACGAATACCCACATATAAATGAAAAGGATATTCGAACAGTACTTGGTAACTTCCTCTTCTCAGGAGATGATGTTCTAAAGCCTGTTCATTCATTAAGCGGGGGAGAAAAAGCAAGATTAGCACTAGCGAAATTACGTATGCAAAAGGCGAATTTACTCGTGCTTGATGAACCTACCAACCATTTAGATATTGATAGCAAAGAAGTTTTAGAGGCGGCACTTATTGATTTTCCTGGAACTATTATCTTTGTCTCCCATGACCGTTACTTCATTAATAAGATTGCAGATCAAGTAGTTGAAATGCAAAAAGATGGGGTTACCGTTTATTTAGGCGATTATGATTACTATATGGAGAAAAAACAAGAAGAGCAAGAATTAGAAAACCTCCAAAAAGCAGAAGAGCCTAGTGATAAAACAAATGATAAGAAGTTAAGCTATAAGGAAGAAAAGAAATTACAAAGTGAGCAACGAAAGCGAGATCGTAAAATCGCTAAACTAGAAGAAACAATTGAAGAACTTGAATTAGAGCTTTCTTCCCTTGAAGAAAAAATGACACAACCTGAAGTGTATGAAGATCATGAGAAAGCTTTAGAGTATACGAACAAAACAAATGAAGTAAAAAAAGAAATTGAACAATTAATGGAAGAATGGTCAGAATTACAAGAGGAATAGTTTTAAAGAAGCATATATTCCTAGGTTATTTATCCATACAATAATCAAACACCACGACTAGCGTAGGCAGAATACGTAGATTCTTGCGGGAACAGCACGTGTCTGAAATCCCCCGACTGATGTGCCTGCGTCTTCTAGCATCGCTTCGAAGCATAATCATGATGTTCCCTGGCCGAAGCCGTGCCCGTGGCAACGTAGACACTGTGAAAGTGACTGCAAGGAGCTTGAACAGATGTCGCCATTGTGCTGAAAGTGAAAGCGAAATATTCTGCCGAAGCCGTATTATAGCGCTCGATAAAATCAGAGTGTGAGATCAAACGCAGGACAATAAAATCAACTCAAATAGAATTCTTCAGTTAGAAATCTAACTGAAGAATTTTTCTTTAATTAAAAAACTTTTTGCCCAGCTCCTTCTACTTAAATAAATAATCATTTTTTATTGTATGTTCTACCGCTACTCGATAAACTAAACCGAATCCAATCATTGTAGATAAGACAGAGCTTCCACCATAACTTATTAACAGTAACGGTATTCCTGTGATCGGCATTATACCGATGGTCATGCCTATATTTTGAAACGCATGGATCAAAAGCAAACTCATAAATCCAAAACAAATATACGAACCGAACGGGCTGTTTTTATAGCTATTTAGCCCTAGAGTAACTAATCGGTACAGCAGTAAAAAGTATAATAAAATGACCGACGCACTTCCAATAAACCCAAAGCTCTCTCCAATAATAGAGAAGATAAAATCGGTATGTGCATCTGGCAATGATACAACCTCTAAACCACTCATACCTTTCCCAAACAACTGTCCTGAACCTATAGCCAGCATAGACAGATCAAACTGCCATGTATCATTACTGGTCTGTTGATTTGGATCAAACCACGTCAATATTCGGTTTACTTGATAAAGCTCTATGCCAATGGTTTCCTGTGCAAGTTCGGGAAACTTTATCACTAAAATTAAAGCTCCCGCCGCAATTGCAGATACGATTGTTACTAAGCTAAATATGATCTTCCAATCAATTCCTGAAAGTAGCACCATCATTCCTGCAATAAATACATACACCATGGATGTCCCAAAGTCAGGCTGAAGCAAAATGAAAAATACTGGTACAGCAGTAATAAATCCTATTTTAATTAATAAAACTATATCCGATTTAATCGTTGCTTGATCATATTTTGCTTTATGCTGACTAATAGCGGCAGCTAAGAATAAGATGGTAGTGATTTTTGTAAATTCAGCTGGCTGTAATGACAACCCCGGAAATGTAAACCAACTCTTTGTTCCTCGAACTTCTGCAGCAATACTCTCTGGACTAATTAACAGCACAATTAAAACAAGTACTCCAATACTATAAATAATAATACTAGCTTTATATAATTGATCTAACTCAAAGTACTGGATTGCTGCTAAAATACAAATTCCAATAGAAAACCAAATCATTTGTTTTAGAACATAGTTCTCCCCAGCGTTTTGTGGCATTTGCTGTGCATTATATATTGCGAGCAAGCTAACACAAATAAACAATAATAATAGGATTATTAAGTCATTTTGTAAAAAATAGGATTGTTTTTTTGACATATAGAAGCACCTAATTCCAATTAAAATAGTGAATCTTATAATCCACAGAAATATACACAAGTAAAATAGGGGTATTACTGGTTATCAACAGGGTTATACACAGTATCCACAAGCGATATCTAACTTATCAACAGATTTTATTCACAATTAGATTACAATAAAATCAAGTTTCCACAATTTTTATCAACATACTTGTGGATAAATCTGTAGTTTTTTTCTCTATCCCACTCCATATGCAGGATTAACCTATTTTAATAATAAAGAGGGATTAGCATTTAAGTCCATTCCTGACCGTTTCCCTTGTTCGTATGAAATAGTTCCTGCAGCAGCGATCATTGCAGCGTTATCCGTACATAATCGTAAAGGTGGAACGAGCAAAGGGATATCTGTTTCAGCAAATTTTTCCGTTAATGCCGTTCGAAGTCCCTTATTTGCTGCTACTCCACCAGCAACAATAACTTGCTTTACATGATAGTTTTTGGCAGCCTTTACCGTTTTTGTTGTAAGTACGTCAATCACACTTGCCTGAAAACTTGCTGCAATATCCTCTTTTTTCAAGCTTTCACCACGTTGTTTGGCATTATGAATCGTGTTAATAACAGCTGACTTTAAACCACTGAAACTAAAGTCATAGCTATCGTCTTCTAACCAAGCACGCGGAAGGTCTATTGAAGCTTCTCCTTCTGAAGCCAATCGATCTATATGGGGGCCACCAGGGTACGGTAGTTCCAACATTCTTGCAACCTTGTCATATGCTTCTCCAGCTGCATCATCTCTCGTCTCACCGATTAATTCATACCTACCATGTTCTTTCATTAAAACAAGCTCTGTATGACCTCCTGAAACAATCAATGCTAATAATGGAAATTGAAATTCTTTTTCCAACCGATTTGCATAGATATGTCCAGCAATATGATGAACTCCTATTAAAGGTTTTTGTTTAGCAAAAGCTAGTGCTTTAGCTGCATTAACGCCGATAAGAAGAGCCCCTACTAATCCTGGCCCTTCCGTTACTGCGATCGCATCAATGTCTTTCCAATTAAGATTTGACTCTTGAAATGCCTCCTCTAATACGATTGTCATTTGCTCTACATGATGCCTAGATGCTATTTCTGGCACAACTCCACCAAATCGTTTATGACTCTCTATTTGTGAAGCAACTATATTTGAAATAATTTCCGTTCCGTTTTTTACAATTGCAACTGCTGTTTCATCACAGCTAGTTTCAATTCCTAAGATATATGTATCTTTTTTCATTTTAAATTCACCCACATTACTATCGCATCCTCATTGTTATCACTATAATAATTTTTCCTGATACCTCCAGCTACTAAACCAAACTTTCGATACAAGCGTTGTGCGACCGTATTGGAAGCCCTCACTTCTAAAGAAAGTCGCTCAACCCCCATGCCTATAGCTTGCTGCATCGTAAATCGAAATAACTTTTCGCCTAATTTGTTACCACGGAGCTCCGGTAATATCGCAATATTTGTTATTTGCGCATCATCAAAAACAATCCATACCCCAACAAATCCAACTATCTTCTTTTCAATTAACATGACATAATAATGAGCATGTTTATTTTTTACTATTTCTTGATAAAAAATATCCTCCGTCCACGGACTTTCAAACGATCTAGTTTCCACTTCCATTACCTGACTAATATCTGAAAGCTCCATTTTTCGTATAGATAATTCAGCCATGCTATTTTGTTTCCTTCTGTGATTTTAACCAATTTGCTTCAGCTTCAGCTAAACGTAAATAATTAGGAGTTAATGAGTGAGTGTGATCTGCTTCATAATTGGTACTAGCTAAAGCAAGATGTGATGGATTAGCTATTTGGAACGTATTTTCAGGTATTATAGCTAAATCACCTAATTTACCCTTTATATTTTCAGCATGTTTATCGATATCTGGACTTAAAAAGAGCACTTCTTGGTTTTGTTCCAAAAACGATTGAAGCAAATCTTCCATTAGCATATTCGTTTCTTCACGAACTAAACTTAGTTTTCCTTCTTTCCATTGATATACGCCCGTAAAAACAAGCCCTCTTCGTGCATCGAAAAAAGGACATACTAAAGCTTGGCTGAAACGCCCTTGGTATGCAAGTGCCTCTAAGCTAGAAACACCTACAACAGGGATATTTAATGCCCATGCAAGGGTTTTAGCAGTAGTTAGCCCGATTCGAACCCCTGTATACGAACCTGGCCCCTTAGCAACTACAATTTTTTCTAATTGCTCAGGTGTTATGTTAACTTCTTTCATTAATTCGTCTATTGCTGGCATAAGTCTGACGGAATGATTTTTAGCAATGTTCGTAATCACCTCGCCAATAACTATGTCATTTTTCATTATCGCCACACCTAATGATTGATTAGATGTATCAATCGAAAGTATATACATGATATAACTCCTTCTGAACGAATATTACCTTATCCTAATTTAGATACTATATCTTCAAAATGACTTCCTTTGGGTTTGAACTCAATTAACCTAGAATGTTCATCAATATAATTGAAATGGATTGTTAATATTTCGTTCGGCAAATATTCTTCTATAAATTGTGCCCATTCAACAACAGTTAGCCCCGATCCATTAAAATATTCTTCAAATCCGATATCCTCATCGGAGTTTTCTAATCGATAGACATCCATATGATATAAAGGTATTTGTCCTTCATATTCTTTTACGATTGTAAACGTTGGGCTACTAACCGTTCTCTTTACACCTAGACCTTGTGCGAGACCTTTTGTAAAAGTTGTTTTCCCGGCTCCTAAATCACCTTCTAACGTGATTACATCACCAGGCTTTACTAAATTCGCAAGTCTTTGTGCAATTTTTAGAGTTTCCTCTTCTGTATTTGTCTGTATTTGTTTACTACTCATTTAGTCACCTTCTTAAATGGTTATATCCTTTTTTCTCTAGTTGTTCAACCTTTTCATTACTTCGATGTAAAAACACGTTACCAGTCGTATCGATTGTATCCTTAACATACCCTATATTTGTTAGTTTGGTATTTGTTTTTTTTGCTGCTTCTTCAACCATTGCCCAATCATCTTTTGAAACGGTACCTAATATTTCAAAATCCTCTCCACCAAATAACTTCCATTTATGCTGCAAGGATTGAGGAAATTGATCAAATGTATTTCTGACTGGAAGTTTTTCGTCAAAAATATGTAAATTTACATGGGAAGCCTGTGCAATTTCTATTGCCTCACTAGCTATTCCGTCACTTATATCATTTAAACAAACTCTAGAAACCCCTTGTAACTCCCGAACAAATTCAATACGAGGGGTTGGCATTCTATGTCTCTCTTTATAGAATACTTCATCTATATATTGCCCATGATGGTTTATAATATGGAATCCTGCTTGAGAATCCCCTAGTGTACCTGTTACAAACACCACATCACCATCTTGTGAGTTACTTCGATAACTAGCCTTGCTTTTCTCCGTATACCCAATAACGGTAACTGAAATTGTTAAATCATTTCCAGATATCGTATCCCCGCCAATTAAATCCATTTGATAAGCTTCTCCTAATTCCTTCATACCTTTATATACTTGATCCAACTCTCCTTCAGACCAAGATTCTGGAATAGCTATTGCTACGAGATAAAAGGCAGGAATAGCTCCCATCGCTGCCAAATCACTAAGATTAGCTGCTAAGGCTCGATAGCCAACATGAAAGGCGTCCATCGTTTGCTTTGTAAAATGAACCCCTTCTACAAACATATCTTTAGCTATAACTATATCTTCAGATGATTGACGAAAAACAGCAGCATCATCACCTATTCCTTTTACAATGGATGATTGTTTATAAGTATTTTGTTTAATTGAGTTAATGAAAGAAAATTCATCCATAAATAACACCAATCCTTGAAAGTTCTACACTAATAATAGCAAAAACAATGCTAAATGAAAAAAATTAATCTTAATTACTTATTTATGTTTACTTTTTTATGTTTACTTTTAAATAAATACCGTATCCCTTTGCCAGCGAAAGGTTCCTCTTTATATCTAGGAATCACATGAAAATGTGCATGCATAATATGCTGACCTCCTATGGTCTCACAATTCCATCCTAAGTTATAACCATCAGGATGATAACGAACATCTATTAGTTTTTTTACCTCTTGAAGTAACGTATATGTTGCATTCCATTCCTCGTTTGTTAAATCAAAAACAGTTCTCCTATGTTTTATTGGAACAATAAGTCCTGCACCATTTAGTTGTTTTCTTTCTTGTTGGTCAGCTTCTTTTAATTGTAAAAACATGCAATACTTATTACTTAAAAGAATTTGTTGTTCCGGTTCCAGTTCAAGATTACAAAAAACACAATTTAAACCCATTATCTAACCCCTTCCTTTTTAAGCTAACATTTAACTAAATAAAAAGACATGATCTCAATTGAAATCATGTCTGTATATGTATTCTTATTATGTTTTAAATGGCGGTCCGGACGGGACTCGAACCCGCGACCTCCTGCGTGACAGGCAGGCATTCTAACCAACTGAACTACCGGACCAAACTTAATTGGTTGCATTTCACAGCACTTGAATTAAATTGGTTGCGGGGGCAGGATTTGAACCTACGACCTTCGGGTTATGAGCCCGACGAGCTACCAGACTGCTCCACCCCGCGATATGAAATAATATTATTTTTTCATGCTCTTTATTATAAGAGCTATGATCTTGTTTCTGACGCCTACATCTACCAGCATATTCAAGGAAGCTTTATACTTCGGCGTTACTCGTAGTTTATTCGGTGGATGTGATGCTTAAAGACTGCTCGTCGTGTAGAAAGCATTACCAGTGAAGTTGCACTCCTCGCAAGCCTGCACATAGTAGCTTATCGAAGAAGCCAGCGGCTTGCTCCACCCCGCGATATAAAAAATTAAAATTAAAGTCTGGCGGCGTCCTACTCTCGCAGGGGCAAAGCCCCAACTACCATCGGCGCTGAGAAGCTTAACTTCTGTGTTCGGCATGGGAACAGGTGTGACCTTCTCGCTATCGCTACCAGATCTAAATTATTTTTTCAGACAAGATATATTATATGCTTATCTTGAAGAAAATACAAGGTTTTTTTTAATTATACCTTGAAAACTAAATAAGAGAAAACAACGAATCAAAAATGTGTTAGTTAAGTCCTCGATCGATTAGTATCCGTCAGCTCCACGTGTCACCACGCTTCCACCTCGGACCTATCAACCTCATAGTCTCTGAGGGATCTTACTCACTCGAAGTGATGGGAAGTCTCATCT
>NZ_WOCA01000006.1 GCF_009728145.1 Ornithinibacillus caprae
CTTACGAAGTAAATGATCTTGGGGTACTAAGTCTTCTATACTTACAAATTCCACTTCATTTTGAGTATTATTTCTAGTATGAAACACAGTTACCACCGCCTTATATTGTTACTTATATTATAACAAATTAACGCGGTGAATTGTTAAAGTATTCTAAATAAAAAACAGGCTGTCGAGGGTTTTTCGACAGCCTGACAATTGAGTATGTATATGCGATTGTTTTCTTTTTTCATGCTGGATTTTGGCTTTTTAATAAACAGCACCTTTTAAACATCAATATCCGTGCAATTTAACTATAATTTTGGAATAATTAAGATAAAATAGGCAGAACTTTTTGTAATAGAGAGGTGTTGTAGCATGAGCAATAAACAATCACAATTTTCGATTGGAGAACTTGATTTTCATTGGAATTTAGATAAAGGACGTCTTCAATTCGAAAACGATGATGCAGTGCTTTTCTGGATTGAAAGTGCAATGGGGACCTTAATTGATACAATAGAAGAGATTTCTGGTGAAGATGCTTCAAATTTGGTTTTGGAGACAACGGGATTTAGACAAGGGTTTGTAGTCGGAGAATATTTTCAAAAAATGAAAGAAGTAACCGTTACTGAAGCAGCGGAATTAGTCACGAATACATATGCTGCTGCAGGATGGGGCAAGTTTAATATACATTATTTAGACATGCAGGAAAAAAAGGTAACTGTACATCTAAAGGATAGCTGGGAGCATAAAATCTATAGTGAAAAAGGAGGAGAACGAAGTGGAATTTTAATACCAGCTCATTTCGCGGGTATTTTTACAGCCTTATTCGAAACAAATATTTGGTATGATGTAGAACATTACCAGATTGAAGGTTATAATTCTACTGTAGTTCATTATGAGCCTTCAGATATAACTGTAACAGACAATATTCATCGCTTAGCTAGAGAAAAAGAATTAGATGAAATTATGAAATTAGAAGCTCTAGTTGAGGATAAGACGAGAGAATTAGAGGCTCTGATAACTAAACTTTCTTCACCTATTATTCCAGTATTAGAAGGTATCGTTGTCATTCCATTACTTGGTAAATATGAAGAGAAGCGTTCAGAAGAGCTTCTTGAAAAAACATTGAATAATTTGCCACCATATAAAGCGGATTATTTACTCCTTGATTTAACCGGATTAGACGAAAACATAAATAATCATACGGTTAGTTTGATTGAGCGATTAGGTTCATCGATTTCGTTACTTGGAATAAAGACCATTCTTGTAGGTATTTCCCCTAAATTAAGTAGAGTTATGGTGCAACTTGGGGTTAATTTATCCGACTTTGATTGCTTTCATTCATTGCAGCATGGTATCCACTATGCCCTTGGGCAGATGGGAAGAAGTATAATTAAAACCAATTAAAAGTACTAAGCATTTATAGAAAATAAAACCTCCGCTATGGGAGGTTTTATTACTTTTCAAATAGTCTAGACAACTGCGCATCAAATTCTTGTTCGGGATTATCTAAAAGAAATACCCTTGCAGTTTCGTTATTGTTATTCACGTGTTGTATATAAACTGGTTTACCGTTATAAATTACATTTTTCATATCTGGAGATTGTGCAATCTCTTCCGCACGAAGCTTTTGCATTGTTATCCCTCCAAAATTTAGTAGGGTCCTTCTTCAAATAATCCATTAAGATCCACTTCTTGTTCATTATGCAATTCGTCAAGTGGAAATACTCTTGCTTTCCCACCATTCAATGGTACTTCTTGTAAATAAACTGGAATTCCATGATAAGAGACATTGATCATAGTCGGAGAATTGATTATTTCTTGTGCACGCTGTTTATCCATTTTTTCCTCTCCTTTTAACAACGTCTTATTTATAATTTTGCACGTGTAAGACGTTCCTATCCAGGGGAAATTATGGTTAATAAACCAAGGGTTTAAGTAAGAATAAAAGCCATGAATCAAATCATGGCTCTCCATGTTAATGACGCTTATTTGGTAATCGTTTTGCTTTATTTCCATTTGCTTGTCTTCTTCGATTTTGTTCATCTTTTCTTTTACGTTCATTAAACTTTTCTACAAATTGAGTAGTATCTTCCATGAGATTTCTCCTCCTGTGTATAAAGTCTTTAGCTATACTGTTTCCTTTTAGGAGGCGAAACATACATTTTTAAGTAGATGGGATTTTTAATACTTGTCCAACAAAAATGGTATCCGTTGTTAATCTATTTGCCTCTTTGAGCTGATCGACGGTAATGTTGTTATGAACAGCTATTCGCCAAAGACTATCACCAGATTTAACAGTGTAGGTTGCTTCTTCTAGTGATGGTTCGGCTTCGGCTATAGGATCATCTGTTGAAACCTCTGTTGTAGAGTCTTTTGTAGAGAACCATGTTGGATAAGAACTCCATATAGAGCGATCCTCTTGTCCGATACTCCAATGCCCAACCCCTTTTATTCCGTATTTTTCGACGAGAGCAATTTTGGATTGATAGGATTGCTCATTTTCAAACCATACCGTATACGTACCCGGAGTTAGTGCGCTTCCCATCATGTACATCTTGGGATCATCTTCTTTTATCGTAACTACTGCCTTTGCACTTTGAGAGGTTTCATCGAAAGTTACCGTATGCTCAAATTTTTCAAGCATTTCGCGAACTTGAAAATTCGATATTCCTTGTCCCCCTACAGCGTCACCCTCTTTCCAGTAGCGACCATATTGAGCTAAGCCAAAAACAATTTTATGTTTTGGTACACCTTGTCCAATTGCGTATTGAATCGACCTTTCTACCCAACCAATACTTGCAACGGATCCCGGTTCTGATCCAGGATAACTTTCGTCATATGTCATCATCATTAAATAATCTGCGTGTTTAGCTAACGCGTTATAGTCATAGGCTCCATGCCAGCCAATATTCCAACCGTTAGGATTTGCTGCAACGGCTACCGAAACTTCCTTAGAAGCAGGTAATAATTCGCGTAGCATACGAATGAAGTCTGTAAATTTTTCGCGATCTTCATGGGTGATATTTTCAATATCAACATTTACTCCATCTAAGTTATATCTCATAATAGCATCCGCAATTTGCCTGGCAGCAACTTCACGATTGTTTAGCATCGCTCTTCCGACTTCACGGTCCCAATGATTACTTAAAAATGGTACAACACGAATGCCTTGTTTATGCATGTTTTCAATAAATGTGCGGTCAACTTGATAGGTTAATTTTAAGGTGCCATCTTTATTAATGTCAAAATAGCTAGGTGAGACCGTGTTAAAGGATCGTTCTGTAGCCAATACGTTGTTCGTATAGTTTTTGATATCTCCAAAATACATGTAGCCAAGACTTAGGGTTGTGCTAGCTGTTACAGGAAGGCGAATTTGCTGATTAACATAGATTATATCTCCAGAAAGATTATTAATAGCACGAATCGCATCAATCGTTGTATTGTATCTTTTAGCAATTGCCGATAAAGTATCACCAGCTTGAACGGTGTAAAATAATGCATTAGGGGTAATCACTTCACTAATATTTCCAACCTGATCAGATTGACTTACATAAAAGTAATACGTGCTATTAAGATCTAGTCCTTCCATTGAAATATCCAGATTAAAAATTCCTTTTTCATTTACTACGTGTGAGACAGTTCTAACGGTATTTCCATCCATATCGGCGATTTCCACCGTTAATTGAGAGGTTGGTTCTGCGCTGCCAACCATATTAAATACAACCGAATCACCTGCAATTGCATAACCACTACGCAAAACAGTTGGAGTATTAATTTCAATATCCTTTTCCAATAAAATGGTTTTTGTTGAACTGGTGTTACCTGCACGGTCAACTTGAGTAATTTCCATGGTAAGTAGTCCATCGTTTAAATTGCTTAAATCTAAACCAACTTGAAAAATTCTATCTGTTGCTATTGCCTCACTAGTAACACTTGTTTCACCATCAGTAACTCTTAGAAACACGGTTACTGCATCTTCAGCCGTTTCTCCTTGGATGAGGAAGTCGTGTTGATTCGTATTATTTACAAAATTAGGCATATCGATGGTTGCTTCTTGAGGAGCGACGGTGTCTTTCATTACAACATGGGATTGCTTTTCACTTTTATTTCCGAATGTATTCGTTGCTTGAACAATAATGGTAATATTGCCATCTTCTAAGGATCTGATATCCATAGGTAACCGAAAGTTTCCTCGATCATCCGATGTTGTTGTTCCCCTAAGCGTAGTAACTCCATCTGTTAAGGTGATTTCAATAGTGGAATAGTCATCAACAACCCCATCAATCGTGTAGCTTTCTCCATTTTCACTGAAGATAATTGGTAATTCACTAATAGATAATTCAGGCGTATCGGTATTTTTGATAATGGTTGAATGTGCATTACTACTACTATTTCCTACAAGGTCTATTGACTGAACTTCAACATGTAATTCCCCATCCTGAAAGTCGGATACATTTACGGGGATGGAATAGTGTCCATTTTCATCTGTCTTACCTGTAATTTCAACACGTTTATTTTCTTCGTTCCGAATAATTGCATGGATATCGGTATTGCTCTCGGCATTGCCAGTGATTAAATAGGCTTCTTGGTTTTGGTTATTAATATATGCTTCACTTTCGATACTTGGAGCATCAGGTGCTAGGGTGTCCTTTTCTACATAACGAATAAAATATTGACTAATGTTCCCATAGGTATCTCTTTGTGAGGCTCGAATAGTTAGTGTACCGTCGGACAACTCATTTACATTCATAGTTAATGAGAAAACTCCATTTTCACCAACATTCGTTTCAACTGTTTTTTCTGTTCCTGTTTCATCTATAGCGGTAATGAATACGGTTGCATTAGGCTTGCCGGTTCCAGTAATGGAAAATGAATCGGAGGTTTCTTGATTTATTATTTCATTTGCTTCCAATTCAGGTATTTCTATTGCCGTTTCTTTTAGAAGAGATGTTTCATGTTTATCACTTGTTTGACCATGTTGATTTACTGCATGTGTGATAACGGATAAGCTTCCGTCAGATAGTGACGACAGATCCATGGTGGCAGTAAAGTTTCCAGAATCATCACTACGAATTCTTTCCTTAACCTCTTTGTTAGACTTATCATAAACGGAAATAACGATATCCATATTGGGTTCTGCACTTCCAACAATAGGATAGGATGCTTGGTTAGCTCCATGAACTGCCTCGAGTGAAGGTAGGATCGGAGCGATAGGAATCATCGTTTCTGGTTCGCTTTCCGTAGTCTGCTTTGGAATTTGTAGCTGTTGGCCAACAAAAATTCGATCAGAAGTTAGGTTATTTATGCTCTGGATTTCACCAACAGTCGTATTAAATCGTTTAGCAATAACTGAAAGTGAATCTCCTGCTACAACGGTATACGTCATCGTAGTCTCTTCTTCAGGAGAAGAAGTTTCTTCTACAGGATCCGGTTCGGTAATTGTTTTCTGTTGTGAAACAATTAAATGTTGTCCAATAGATATGGTGTTTGATGTAAGCTTGTTAAGCGATTTAATGGTGTCGACGGTTGTATCAAATTTTCTCGCAATACTATATAACGTATCCCCAGCCTGCACGGTATAAGTAGCGGTAATCTCTTCAACCTGCTGTGGTGGTTGTATAGGTTCATCTATATCTGGTTCAGGAGTTTCTGTTACAGTATTTTCCTCCGCTGCTTGTGTTGTTGTAACAGGAATGCGTAACTGTTGTCCAACAAAAACAGTATCTGTTTTTAAGTTATTAAATGATTTAATTGCATCGACCGTAGTTGTGTGGCTTTTGGCTATGCGGAATAAATTATCACCAGACACAACGGTATACGTCACATAAGGTAATTTTAACTCTTGACCTACAAATATTCGGTCTGAAGACAACTGATTGACTTCCTTAATGGCATCTACGGTTACATGATGATCTCTTGCTATAACAGATAAGCTGTCACCACTCTTTACGGTATATACTGCAAGAGGTTGCTCGATAGTGGAAGTAGCTTGGGCGGAAGCAGTTGTATCATCTCCTAGAAAAAGAGAAGAGACTAGTAAAGTCCCTACCATAATCTTCACATATTTTATTTTAACGTTTGGAAATTTCTCCTTCGCAAACCTTAAAAATTGCTTGCTGTACACTTCACGATCATTAGATATTCGGCCTAGTTCATCCGAAAATTCCGATAAGCCTGGATCTAAATAGACTACTAATGTGTATCCATCATCTACTTTCCTAAGCTCGTAACGTTCAATAGCTGTCACGCGGATCACTCCCTTTAAAAATCGATTATACATTAGTATCTCTGAATGTATTTTGGTCATTCAAAGATTCTGTTAGGAAATGCCACAAAAGTGTTTGCATGTTTTTATAATTAACTTTGCATACTTGTTAACATAGGAACAAAATTAGCGGGGAAAATAACCAAGTAATAAGTTTCCATTCTAAGGAAGGAGCTTCTTCGTGTGATTATTGCTATTATCATTTTATTATTCGTATCTCTTTTCTTTTCTGGTAGTGAAACTGCGTTAACCGCTACAAATAAAATGAGATTACAAACAAGGGCAAATAATAATGATACAAAATCAGAAAAATTATTAACTATTGTTTCAAGACCAGATGAGTTTATTACCACGATTTTGATTGGTAATAATATTGCTAATATATTATTACCTACTCTTGTAACAATGGTGGCCATTGATTATGGAGTAAATGTAGCTGTCGCATCAGCCCTGTTAACCATTGTTATTATAATTTTCGCTGAGGTAATTCCCAAATCGATTGCAGCAGCATTTCCTGATCGAATTGCTTATTTGATCTATCCGGTTATTCGTTTTTTGATTTTCCTTTTTAAACCACTTACGATTTTGTTAAATGGTATGACAGGACTAATCGTTCGGTTATTATCGAGAGGAGAAGAAGAGAATAATACCATCTCCAAGGAAGAACTACGTGCCATGGTAGACATTGCAGGAACAGAGGGAACTTTTAAAGAGGAAGAGTCTCATCGTATTAAAGGGGTTCTCGATTTTTATAATTTAAATGTAAATGATGCGTTAAAAACACCACGAGTAGATGTTATCGCACTTCCACTGCAAGCAACATACGAGGAAGTACGAGATATAGTCATTCGTCATCCATTTACAAGATATCCTGTTTATGAGGATGACTTAGATAGTATCGTTGGAGTTTTTCATTCTAAATTTCTTATTATATGGTCTACAGAACCGAATAAATCCCTTGAACATTTTATTGACAAGAACCCATTAATTGTATACGAATTTCATTCCATTGAGCTAGTTTTTCGTAAAATGATGCAGGAAAAGAAGCATATGGCAATTGTTTTGGATGAATATGGAGGAACAGAAGGGATTTTAACACAGGAAGATATTATTGAAGCGATGATTGGACTAGAGATTGAAGACGAGACAGATCTTGCAGGAGAATCTTTAATTGAAAAGTTAACTGAAACGGAAATAATATGTAACGGAAAAATCACATTACATCGTTTAAATTCACTGCTTCATACTGATATACCGGAAGAAGAGGATGTTTTGGCGGCATACTTATTAAAAGAATTTAATTATTTTCCTGAAGAAGGCGAGGTTCTCGAACGAGATGGTTTGATATTTTCGATTTTAGGTGTGGAAGGTAGGACAATCAAGCGAGTTCGCATCGTTAAGGATCTAAAGTAAGGGGGGATTTTATCCCCCTTCCATTTATGTTTGCGGAGTATTCTTAACTACTCTTTGAAAAGGTCTCTTTTACGACAATAGTTTGTGTGATCTTGGATTTCTTACAATCTGTAAAATCCTTTTCTTCTACTAATCCTAGCTTAATTGCTGATTCAAGCTTTTCTGTATCTGGGCGTCTTACTTCGACAATGAAATCGTTCAAATTTAACTCTTCCAATTTTTCAATGGTGTGATCATCATCGTAACGGACGGAAGAACGAATTTGCCTTTGTAGTTTATAGTTCCCTCGCTGTATTTCTCCTTTACTCTCCTTGCCAAATGAGTCATCCAAGAGTTCATGAAACTTTTTCTTCAAATAATTCATTTCCTGCTCAATATCTTTCTTTTGTTTGTTCAGCTCATAGTATCTTTTTATATCTTCTTCGGTGATGGTTAAAGCCTCCTCCATATTTGGAACCTCCATTCTAATCTAGTTGATTTATATGTATGAAGGAGGGGGTTCTTTCATGACTCGTAAAGTGAATCTTCAATCCGTGGGGGGGCTTACGCCTGTTATATACGGGATAAAATAGATAAATAATCTATTAAGAAAAAATCTCTTAGTTAAGTATGCTTTTTTCTACAACGATGAAACATAGAATTAATATAATCGTACAGGAAGTCTTAATAAGATCTAGATGACCGATCTTTTGCACATTCTGAAAGGTTAATTTCCCTGTGAAGCCTCGTGAGGCCATAGCTTCATACATTTTATCAGAACGTTGAATTGCTTTTGTAAGGAGTGACGCAATCAAATGACCATATATTTTTAAACTAGCAATCCGTAAACCTCCTGAAAAAAAACGCGATTTTGCAGCGGTAAGCATCTTGTCAATATCATCCAAAAATAAAAATACGTATCGATACGATAAAATTAAGATGGTGACTAAAACCGGGGGCATTTTTAATCCAACTAAACTATTCATTAAGTCATCTAGTGATTGGGTTTCTAGTACAATTGTAATTACCGTCATTGAAGTGAAAGCTTTTATGATAATAGCAAGGGCAAATAGTGCATGGTCTGTGCTGTATTGCCATAACAGGGGGACGGTCATAAGTAACAGAAAAGGTGTTATGATTAAATATCGTTTTAGTAACAGTGAAAATGATATTCTTATAAATAGAAAAAATATAACTACTAGAATATAAGTAAGTAATAACATAGAAGGAGTTTCTAGACTGATGACCCCAAATATATAGCAAATAGCTGCAATAAGTTTAGATCTAGCCTCCCAAGAAGTAGCCCCATTTGGAATTGCGGAAAACCTTCCTTCTTTGGATGCATTTTCCATGGTAACCACCTTAATTCAATTTCTTTCTTAGAAAAACTAAGGTTATAGCAGAACCAATTAATAGGCCTATCACAAGCATAGCTACAAGGGACCAATTACTTGTTTGGGGTTGTTCATTTTCGTCACTAGATGTATCAAGTAAAAATGTAGATGTATTGCTTATCACATCATAATCCTCACCGTTTATTGAACCAGATTCTTCCTCGATTAGATTTGCTCTAATGAGCCATTTACCT
This sequence comes from Ornithinibacillus caprae, assembly GCF_009728145.1. GTDB lineage: Bacteria > Bacillota > Bacilli > Bacillales > Amphibacillaceae > Ornithinibacillus > Ornithinibacillus caprae. Next base: position 9,231 of record NZ_WOCA01000006.1, read on the forward strand.
TCTGACTCCAACTCAAACTGAAAGCTACCTTTTTCATCCGTTGTAGTCTCTAAAATCTCATGTTTGGGTCCATATGCGATAACTGTAGCCTCACTAACAGCAGAGTTATCTAACAAAATATTTCCAGAGAAGGAACCAGTTGAAAAATCAGATATATCGGTGCTTGGAACAATCTCAAATTCCATATTAACTGCCTCTTCGGTGTTCGTATTTTCGTTTCCGACATGATGTACAATTTTTGCCATATGATTACTTAATTGTGTAACATCTTCATCCTCAGGGGTATATGTACTCTTTTCCCGAAGAGCCCAAAATGTGTACGTACCCTCTTTTTTAATTGGGACATAAGCTCTAGAATAAACACCTGCTTCTTCTAGGTTCAATTGTTCTACCGCTCCGTCTGGATAACGTACAAATAGTTGATAGTCGGTAGGGCTTGATTCACTAACATAGTCTCTAATATGTCCCCATAAGATGTCGACTCTCAACTCTCCACTATCTTCAAACTCATCAACTTGAATAAACAATTCGTGCGCAGATACTTGTGGTAAGTATATAAATAGGGAGCATACCACGATCAAAAAAATAACAAAAGATTTTCTCATGTTACACCTCTTAACACTTATTTTCTTTTGGTACGGAAATAGAATATAGAAGCTATAAAGCTCAAAATAGATAATCCAAGTAATACCTTAATCAACTTAGGGATCGTTTCCTCCTGGGCTTCATTACGTAACGAGGCAGCACGGTGTCCTAACCCATCATCCGCTATCATTCTATGTACTTGTAATTGCTTATCATACTCTAGGTAGCCATTTTCATCTACTTGTTTTTTCTCTATGAGAGCATTCCCGTTTTTATCATACAAAGTAACTTCAGCCATCTTTGCAGGTGATCCATTGTCATAGTGTACAAATATAAGACCATCTTCTGCATGATCGATTATCATTTTATGGGCAAATATTGTTTGTGGGGTTGTAATTAGGTATACAACTACGGAGAATAGCAGTATTAATATGGAACTATATGATTTGTTCATGTTTTTGAACCTCCTGTTTCCATGGAGGTATGTTTAAATAAACTAGGTCTCATTGCATAAAGATGCTTAACAGCAAATCCGGTTAATACGCCTTCAAGCAATGCTAGGGGGAAATAAGCCATTAAAACAATTTGAATAACAGAGAAAGCTCCATTCCCGTAACGTTCATTGGATAATAAAAGGAGTGTAATTAATAATAAAACTCCAATACAGATGGCAATGAATCCTCCAATAAAACCTTTCCAAAAGATTGGTATTTTCTTTACATATGTAAAGAACGAATGGACCAAAAGGGCTGGTAATGACATTAGCAGAAAATTAGCACCAAATGTACTGATTCCTCCATGTTGAAATAATAGGGCTTGGAGTATTAAACCTACGAATACAGCTAAAGGAGCTCGTCGGCCGAGAATTAATCCGAGAAATCCACCTAATAAGGGGTGGATAGAGGTAGGACCAATTGGAATATTGATTAAGGATGCAACAAAAAATGCACCAGATAGTAAGCTGATTTTAGGGATTTCCTCTTCTTTTATTCCTTTAAGGGAATAAGTGAGTACACCAACAGCCGCTATCGTAGTAGTTGCTGCAATCGAAATATTTAATACACCATCCGTTACATGCAAAAGCATCCCTCCTCACATTTAAAGATCAATACAACTAAATATATTATGTTTTTTACATGAATATGAGTGGGGTGTGTAAATAATGCTCGTTGAGTGTTTATGTGATAGTATACGTACACCACCTGTGAAGCATTTTATAGGTGGTGTACGAGTACTTTCGATTTAACGATGTGGAACATATTGCCCTAGCGTTTGTTGTGTATGCAACGTATGCGAAAAGCCTTTTGGATGGGGCTTTTTGTAATCGTCTGACGGCCAATGTAAAATGTTTAATTTATTATAGGTTACTGGTTGGTCTGGTGCATATGCACATACATTGCCTTTGTTTTTGTTGCCACCTTTAACTTTCTGTTGCTGTGGAAATTGAGACCATCCTTGATATGGAACATTTGTGTAGGGAATGCCTTGATTTCCGTAATACATAGGAACTCCTGGTTGGTAATAGTAAGTCAATCTTATCCCTCCTTGTTATTCTGTATATATGTATTCACGGATAGGCTCTAATGCTATTCATAGGGTTTGTCTAAAATAATAAAGTGAATCTTTAATCAGTGGGGTTTCCCTTCATCCCCACTGATTGTTAGTATCGCAAAGGTATGACCTAGAGGCCTCTGAACGAATCGGGCAGCCAGTAACTTGCGGAATAAATTTATGTTATGTACAATGCCTTCACAGTTTATTTGAGTCATGAATAGAATAATGTATTACAGCAAAGCAAGGTGGTGCTTATGGTTCCTACACACATTAATAATATATTCGCAATAAGAATTAATTCTGCTACTAGTAATTCTTCCATAAACTATGGAAATGCCGCACATAAAGGGCATCAAGCAAATATGAAGCAGAATACGGGGTATTGGCAGCCTGGAGATGCTAATTTTAGTCCATTACAGTTTAATAACTCCAATATATCTAATGATCCAGATGTTACGGATCAAGCACAGGCACAGGTCTAATATAATATAGTATTAATGGGGGGGGAAATCCCCCTTTAATTAATTAAATATAGTCGTCCATAGATATAAGGAGGCTAGGTATGAGTAGTCATACGAATAATATTTTTGGAATCCGCATTAATAATGTTGTTAGTAATGGTTCCGTGAATTTTGGTAATACATGGCATACGGGACATCAAGCCAATTTGAAAGTTAATGTAGGATATTGGCATAGTGGAGATGCAAACAATAGTCCATTGCAATTTAATAATGTGAATTATGCTAATGATTCCGATATAAATGATCAAGTGCAGAAGCAGTTATAAGAAAGGCTGATGTGATATGAATATGCAAATAAATATTAGAGGTATAAGAGTAAATACCATAAGTACATTAGGATCATTAAATGTAGGAAAAGTATTATTTGCTAAAAATCAGTCTAGCAAAATCCAACTTCCTAAATCGCATTTTGAGGATCAAGAAATGGAAGAAGAAGAAATAAAACCGCTTGTTCCAGACTTTCCCCTCCCCAATAAGGATTAATAGGTATTAGGATAGTATTTTTTTAGTTAGGAGTGTAAGTGAATGAGTAAGAATCAACCGCATTATTATCCACAATATCGATATCATCCATTCCCCTTTCAAGGAACGTATTTTCAAAGCCCTTACTTTTTAATGCCTAATATACAAAAACAGGAACAAAATAATGAACCAAAGCAGAAAGCTGAAGAAGTGCAACAGCCGTATAACATCGTTGAGCATTTGGAAAAAATTTATAACAAACTGAATCAACTGGAAGAGGAAAATAAGCAGATTAAAGAAGAGCTAGAAAATAAAAAAGCGATTAAAGTTGAAAATGTAAATTATAAAATTCAAGACTTACATGTGGAAGATTTATCTGGGGCATTGCTAGTTGGGCTAACCTCATGGAGTGATGCGGAGGAATTACAGGAGTTGCTGGCTGAGAATGGTCCTGTGATGTTTAACGATCTAAATACCGATGAGATGCAAAACAATATGGAGAACCAACAAATGCAAAATGAACAAAATGGAGAAAATGGATAAATCAACTTTCGTAGCTTTATATAAGGTATCGCTACGAAAGTTGGTTGCTAATATTCATACTTATCTTTTTCATTGAGTTGCTTAAAAAGTAATCGAAAAGCTTCTTGCTCATTTATTGGAAGTTTATTAGATGAAAACTCTGGAACCATTTTAAACGTTCTAGCAATAATAGGTAAGTGAAGGTTTGCTTCGCGAATATATTTTTCATCCGCTAGCAATTGATTATCCCCTACGGCTAATATTTTTCCATCCTTGAGTAGGACAACCATATCAGCCCAAGAGGCAGCAAAATTCACATCATGTGTGGATAATAATATGGTTTTCCCCATATAATGCAGTCCTTGCAACAAGCCAGCAATCTCATCTTGACCAGCTGGATCCAAGAATGCCATTGGCTCATCTAAAATAACTATATCTGGACGCATTGCAAGAATTCCTGCAATGGCAACTCGTTTTTTTTGTCCATAACTTAAATGATAAGGTGCTCTGTCCTTGTATTCTAGCATTCCTACATTGCCTAATGCGACTGTACACATTTCATTAATATCTTCCTCTGACATATGTAAATTACGTGGTCCAAAAGCGACGTCATCCCAAACGGTACCGGAAAATACCTGGTCATCTGGATCTTGGAAAACCAATCCAACCTGCTCTCTAATAAAATGTGCATTTTTTTTCGTTACCATATTTCCTAAAATAGAAATGGTTCCTTCGTTTGGTACTTTTAATCCGTTTAGGTGATGTAAGAGGGTCGACTTTCCGGCGCCATTTGGTCCAAGCAGCGCTACTTTAACTCCAATGGGTATTGTTAACGTTATATCTTTTAGCGCTTCTATACCATTATCATAACGAAAAGTTACCTTATTCATTTCAATTGCATTCATTAAGCTTTCCCCCTGTCTAACCTGTTTATAGTGGATCATGTCGTTACTAATGTAAAATGCACAGTAACATGAAACGATAGTTGGTGTATTTATATCGCTGCGGAAAGCAACTGCCCGTAGCGGAAATCACGTTGTTATTACTGCGCATTCTACATCAATTATGAATACTAGAAAAAGCAACAAGCAGTTTGAAAAAGTAATTAACAATGACATGGAGTCCCATCGAAGTTGGGACTCCATCATTTTTATGTGAACTTTTTACCTAGTTTTCCCGCTTTTACCATAGCTGCAAGAACATCAGAAATTACTCTTGTTCCTAGTAGTGCAGTTTGATCACTAACATCATATGGTGGAGATACTTCCACTAATTCCATTCCACAGATTCCTTCACTTGCTACTCGACTTACAAATTGAATTCCTTCTCTAGGTAGGAATCCACCTGGCTCTGGCCATCCGGTACCAGGTACAAAACCGCTATCAAATGAATCGATATCGACACTTAGATAGACAGCTTTAGCCCCCTTCCAAGCTTTTTCCAATGCAATATCCGCTATTCGATCGATACCATGTTTTTCTATATCTCCCATTGTGATGACCGTGGTATTAAACTTGCGAACATTTTTAACTGCTTCACGTGGAACTTGCCATCCGCCTATTCCAACTTGAACAAGATTTTCAGGTGGGGCATTTGGAATATTAGTGGCATGGAACCATGGTGTAGTGTGCATTCGTTCATCCATATCTTTTTCTTGTAGATCAAGATGACGATCCATATGAATGATCCCGACTTTTCCATCTACATTATCAGCAATTGCACGTAAACATGGATAACCAATAGCATGGTCTCCACCAAGCATTACTGGGAGTGTTCCTTGTGCGAAAACATGAGATACTGCTTTATAAATTTGGTCAAAGCTTTTTTCAATATTGGCAATGGTAAATACATCACCGACATCACACATCTTTAATGACTCTTTTAAATCCACTTGATATTCGTAACTGTATGATGTATACAATTTGGAAATTCTACGAATGGCTTCTGGGCCGAATCTTGCCCCTGCGCGATATGTTGTACCAATATCGAACGGCACACCAATAAAAGCTACATCATACTCACCAACACGTCGGACGTCTTCTAAAAATGGAGAACGTAAAAAAGTGGGGATACCAGCGAATGCAGGTCGTGGTTCACGTGTGAAAGTTGAAATAGTTCGATCACCAATAGATGGAGCTGCTTCTAATCCATAGCGAAGGGATCGCTCAATTTCCTTTTCTCCTTCAACCTCTGGAATTTTAGCTTCTTCTTGTGCCTTTTCAATTCCTAAAAGATCGGTCGTCCGTTCACTTTCTAAGGCTTTTTTTTGCCTAAAGCTTAATCCATGATTATCAAAAAAACCCAAATAAACACCTCCTGTTGCCTAGACCTTTTTGTTATATCTTTCGTATCGATTAAGTATATTCAGCATGAAGCTTATTTCATGCAAAAATATCTCGATATTCTTTAATCACTTTCCTCAAGATCCTGGATCTCAAGCTTTTTCAATGTTTCCTTCGTACGGATTAATCGATGTAAATGAACGTAGAGATATCCGTACTGGTAAGAAGCACTGATTTTGTCATGACGACAAGGGTATGGCAATTTTACCTTCCGAATAACTGGACCTTGATAGAGCTCTGATTGAATGGGGCGAAATCCTTTATGATTAATCTGTATATACCCGGAGATCTCCAGGGTTTTGTCATATACATCAATTTCAACATCTTCAAGCATTAATCCTGGTGCTCTAAATATAAGCAAAAGTTCATTTTCCAGTTCACACATGTCAACCTTCATACTAGAGGTATTGACTGAATTGGACTGATTATTATTATTATTATTATTATTATTGACTTCTGATCCTTCTTCATTGTTTTCTAGAAAATCAAAGCTTGAAAAGAAATCTTCGCCAAGGAAGTTTGGTAGTTTCTCGTTCCACTTCTTTGGCCAATATTTATTCAAAGATACCACTCCCTTCTGCCCAGTTATAGATAGTTTAGTATAGAGGTACTAAAAAGGTGCATGTATGTATATGAGTTATAACAAGATCATGAATCCCATAGGATATAGAGGAAAGGTAGGAGGTGTTCTTGTGGATGATAAGGTTGTCCAGTTGGAAAAGCGAGTAAGGGAAATGGAGAAAAATAATGCAACTTTTCAAGCAGAGCTAAAAGAATTAAAGGTAGAACTAGATCTTTCCATTAAAAAGACGTTAGAGTCCTTAACTACCAATCAAGGGTTTGCAGGTAATGAAAAAATAAATTATTTACAGGAAGTTAATGAGCAAATGTTTCAGCAGAATCTTCGACTGAGAAATTTAATTGAGAAGTGTATACAAAACCACATAGTACCAACTCAGGATCAATACTATGAAGCCTTACGTGAAGATACTACGTGATACCTTTTTAGTAAATTGGAATGAAACAGTAATATTCACACAATACCAGTTGACATTGTGTGAATATTTATTATATATTGTATTCAACAAAGTTGAATGAAACGAAACTTAATTGAATATATATGAATTAGATCTATGATGAAAAACCGATTTTGTATAGCTGGAATAGGATATAGGGAAGATGGAATTATCAGGTTATGAAAGCGCATTCATTTAGTGAAATGAAATGGAGGGGTGGAAATGAAACGTTGGCCAGAGGTTGTACAGATTAAGGAAGTCGGACCTAGAGATGGGTTGCAAAATGAAAAAAATCGTGTGTCAACTGCAGATAAGGTTGCTTGGATTAACATGCTATCTGAATCTGGTGTGAAGGAAATTGAGTTTTCATCATTTGTTCATCCAAAGTGGGTTCCTCAGTTATCTGATGCACATGAGGTTGGGAGAAGAATTAAAAGAAACCCAAAGGTTCGCTATTCTGCACTTGTCCCAAATAGGAAGGGACTAGAATTAGCACTTGGAGCAGGAATTGATGGAGCATCTGTATTTATGTCAGCTAGTGAGACACATAATCTGAAAAATATTAATAAATCTATAGACAACACGTATCCCGTTTTGGAAGAAGTGATTGGAGAAGCAAAAAAAGCGGGTAAACATGTAACAGGATATGTTTCTACCGTTTTTGATTGTCCATATGAGGGGAAAATTAGTCCAGAAGAAGTTATTCGTGTTTGCGACCAATTAATGGAGTTTGGGGTGGATGATTTATCACTTGGCGATACAATTGGCACAGCAGTTCCATCACAAGTAGAAGCGTTACTGGAAGCTGTACTACGTAGGTATCCAAAAGAAAAGATAATTATGCATTTCCATGATACAAGAGGAATGGCAATCGCTAATATATTATCTTCTATGGAATATGGTATTACTCGTTTTGATAGTTCGATCGGAGGGTTAGGTGGTTGTCCATACGCACCTGGAGCTGCAGGAAATGTAGCAACAAATGATATTCTTTATTTATTACATGGGATGGGAATTGAAACCGGAATTGATGAAAAGAAAGTACAAGAAGCTGCATTTTTTATCCAGAATAAATTGGGAAAGTCTCTTCCTAGTAAGTCACTTGCGTATGCTGCGGCTCAACAATAAAATAATTCTTCAATCAGTGTGGGTTTTACTGCCAATAATACACAGTATAAGAAAGCAGTTAAAAAAGTCATCCAAAAATACGTAAAGTGGATGGCTTTTAATCGTTATGAATCTTTTTCTTTAGACGATTCGTATGAACTATTATACTCAAGTTTAAAGGAGAATGTAGAATGGCTAAATTTATTATCCTTTCCATTTTCATTATTTATTTAATCATATTAGTCCCACTTCAATATCATAATTTAGTAGCGACAAAGAAAGAGTTACGAGAATCAGGTAAACGTCATAATGATCACAATGAAGATGTGAGCTTTGAGCAACAACAGCTACAATATAATTTACAAGGTAATCTCTTTAATCTTCCTGCGACACTAGTTGCGATGTTGATCTATAGGGTTCGCCATGGTGAGTGGTAGAATTACTAGGAAGCGTTTACACAAAATGTGTTGATTTTTAAATAGGAAAATGGTACGATCATTATACAAATTAATTATCGATCACATGTTACTGACACGATCAGGCATGGTGGTACTTTTAAGGAGACGTTTCAGACCCTCTTTATGTGCCCCCATGCCTTTTTTTGGTATAGTTATATTGCTGTTTTAGTACTTTTGGTGGGTAAATAATTCAAAGGTTAGTAAAATAATAATTCCGCCCTTTTTTTACATACTAGAAATAACAGTAATGAACAGGAAAGGAGATTGTCATATGTTTAAAGGTTTATTTAAGAAATCTAAATCAACATCTAATTCGATAATTGCACCAATTGATGGTGAAATCGTTGCACTGGAAGAGGTTCCAGATCCCGTATTTAGTCAGAAAATGATGGGGGACGGGGTAGCGATTAAACCGACTAGTGGAAAAATAGTTGCTCCAGTAGATGGCGAGGTTGTACAAGTGGCTCCAACTAAACATGCTATTGGTATACGAGCGGAGGATGGTACAGAAATTTTAATCCATGTCGGTCTAGAAACCGTTTCATTAAATGGAGAAGGATTTACTGTGGATGTTAATACGGGTGATCAAGTTTCTGTTGGACAACCTATGTTGACGGTTAACTTAGAGTATGTAAAAGAGAATGCCAAAGATATTATAACTCCTATAGTTATTACAAATAGTAATAACAGCGATAAGGAGTATACAGTTACCGATCAGAAGGATAGTAAAGCTGGCGAAACCATATTGATGACTTACGAATAATAAGCTTCTTGGAATATGGTTTCTATAAGGATGTGTGGTTTCGGGTGAGGATCAAAAAAATATTAAATAATAACGCTGTTATCATATTTGATGATGAACAGGAAAAAATAGCTATAGGTGCTGGGGTAGCTTATAACAAACGAAAAAACGACATTGTAAATCCAGACAAAATTGAGAAATTATTTGTCCTAAAGGAAAACGAAAAGCTACAACAGCTATTACTACGAATACCTGAAGACCATTTCATTCTTTCCGAAGAAATCATTTCTTATGCAGAACAACAGTTACATACGAAATTAAATGATCATATTTCACTCGCGTTAACAGATCATCTTTCGTTTGCGATTGAAAGAGAAAGTCAAGGTATTCATTTAAAGAATAAACTCTTGCAGGAAATTAAAATTTTATATAAGAAAGAATTTGAAATTGGTCTTTGGGCAATACGGCATATTAACGAGAAGCTGGGGATTGAGATGCCTGTTGATGAAGCTGCCTTTATAGCACTTCATATTCATACAATGAAAATTCAAGGAGGTGATTTGCACGAGACAGTAAGGCAAACGGCAATTTTGAGAGACATGGTGGACACAATACAAGACTACTTAAAGATCTCTATAAATGAAGAGGACTTGTCTTATGAACGTTTAATTACGCATCTTCGTTTTGCGTTAACTCGAGCGCATCATTATGAGGCGCACACGATGGATGAAGAAATGTTAAACATGATTAAGCATAAGTTTGAGCTTTCGTATCGCTGTGCAATGGAAGTAAGAAAAGAGCTGTCTTCATTACATGGTATTGATTTACCAGAAGAAGAACTTGGCTATATTACACTTCACATTGAAAGATTAAGGAAATATTGAGGTAGTGCAATTTTTGATTTTATATTGGTAGCAAAATCGAACAGGAACGAAATGAGTAAAGAGTAGTGATTGTGTAAAACTATGACATTCAAGTTGCTATTTCTAATAAAAATTTTGATAGGAGGAATTTATAATGATGAAGTATTTACAACGTCTAGGTCGCTCATTAATGCTTCCGGTTGCAGTATTACCTGCAGCTGCGATTTTAATGGGTATTGGATACTGGATTGATCCTAATGGCTGGGGAGAAGGAAATATAATTGCGGCTTTCCTTATAACAGCAGGGAAATCCATTATTGATAATATACCAATTCTATTTGCTGTCGGTGTAGCGCTAGGAATGGCTAAAGAAAGAGATGGATCTGCAGCGCTAAGTGGTTTAGTAGGTTTCCTAGTTGTAACCACAGTGTTATCAACGGATTCTGTTGCAATGTTCCAAGGTGTTGAGGCAGAAAGTGTAAACGCAGCATTCGGCAATATTGGTAATGCATTTATTGGTATTTTATCAGGTATTGTTGCTGCAAATATGTTTAACCGCTTCAGTAATGTACAACTACCTGATGCTCTAGCTTTCTTTAGTGGAAAACGACTTGTTCCTATTATGACAGCAGTTTCGATGCTAGTTGCTTCAGCAATTCTATACTTTGTATGGCCGTTTGTATATAGTGGTTTAGTTTCATTTGCTGAAGGAATTAGTACACTTGGAGCAGCTGGTGCCGGGTTATATGGTTTCTTTAACCGTTTACTAATCCCGACTGGATTACACCATGCCTTGAACTCTGTATTCTGGTTTGATGTTGCAGGTATTAATGATATCGGTAACTTCTGGTCAGGTGAAGGTGAAAAAGGTGTGACTGGAATGTATCAAGCTGGATTCTTCCCAATTATGATGTTTGGTCTTCCGGCGGCAGCACTTGCAATGTATCATACAGCAAAAACAAAGCGTAAAAAACAAGCTGCATCTCTTTTACTTGCAGCGTCATTTGCAGCATTCTTTACTGGAGTAACGGAACCACTTGAATTCTCATTCATGTTCTTAGCTCCAGCACTTTATGTGGTACATGCTGCTTTAACAGGTATTTCTTTATTCATTGCAGCAACATTCCAATGGACAGCAGGATTTGGCTTTAGCGCAGGATTTGTAGACTTTTTCTTAAGCTCAAGACTACCACTAGCGAATCAGCCATGGATGTTGCTTGTACAAGGTTTAGCATTTGCGGTTATTTACTACTTCTTATTCCGTTTCTTAATTGTGAAATTCAATTTAAAAACACCAGGTCGTGAAGATGAAGATGTAGTAGAAGAGACAACAGGTGATACTCCGGAAGACCGAAAAGCAAAATTTGCTACGATGGCAGAACAAATTTACGAAGGTTTAGGTGGAGACGAAAACGTAACATCGGTAGATAACTGTGTTACTCGCCTACGTCTAGAAGTAAAGGATATGGATAAGGTAGATCAAGATAAGATTAAAGCTACAGGTGTACCTGGAATTAACGTTATCGATAAGCATAATATCCAAGTTGTAGTTGGAACTAACGTACAATTCGTGGCAGATGAAGTAGCTAAAATTAGAAATAAGTAAGACTTAACATAAGATAAAGCGAACAGCGTCATAAATGCTGTTCGCTTTATTTTGGTTATATATGCTGTTTTGTTCCTGCGTTAACTAAACTCGTAATTTCTACATCAAATTGGCTGTGTAAATTATCAAGTGGAAAGACACGTGCTTTTTCTTGCAACTCATCAATTTCCTGAATGTATACAGGCTTTCCGTTATAAATGACTGGTATCAACTCCGTCGATTGAGCGATACGTATAGCCATCTGTTTATTCAAAGGATCCATGAATAACCCCCCTTCTAAAATAAGCCCTTCCCAAGGACACCAAACACCCTGGAAAATTTTAAATTAGCATCCCCAATAAATACCAAAATATACCTAGTGCCTGTCACTTGTAGTTTTTTGTCGAATAATGTCGAAAATAGGGACGCTCCTTTATAAGTGTTTGAAAATTTTAAAATCAATCATAAAAATTATGGTAGAATGAATATTGAAAAAATAATCGGTTGAAGTTATACAAAAGATAAAAATAATTTCTTAATTTAATGATAGGTTTTAGAAAGTTATGGCATCTATAGTTTAAGGAGGGGGAGGGAGGTATTGGTTAAATGCATATGACTGAACAAAAAAGAGAGAATGAAGAATTAGTGGAGCGGGCAAGAGGCGGTGACCAAGAAGCATTTAGTGATTTAGTAAGAATGCATCGTGCTAAGGCGCTTGGATGGGCGAACTCCATTACAAAAGACTCATTCTTGGCGGAGGATATAGTGCAAGATGCTTTGATCCGTGCTTTTCTGAAACTTGGTACATTAATGGATACGAATAAATTTATCCCATGGTTACGTCAAATTGTACGAAACCAAGCATATATGAAGCTACGTAGAGGCGGGCAATATGGAAAAGAAATGCCAATTTGCGGCTTTGCTTTAGACCATCAATTTGATCAGGGTCAAGAATTCCAAATGGACTGGGGAAACGTTGACCGGATTTTATTTTTTCTATCATATTCAGCAAAAGAAAAGTCGGAGCACAGTGATCCGAGTGCACATGTGATGAGGCTAGAGGTGTTACAAGGTATTCACTCCCTATTGCATTGCTTGAGTAAGAGGGAGCGAGCTATATTTGAGGCGCATTTTTTTGGTGAAATACCTCCTTCTGAAATTGCGGCATTATTTGGAATGAACAAATCCAATGTATATAATACACTTTCACGATCTAGAGCAAAGGTTCAGAAAGAACGCATTCGGGTATCCATCCGTGATTATGTCCGTAGTCGTTCTGAACAGGGACTGCCTAAACGCAAGATTCTTAAAACCCCTCCAAAATTGTAATTGAAGGAGAATACTAAATGGTAAAAGCTAAAGAAAAAGATTGGTCAACTACGTGGACATCAGCTGCTGGAGCTATACATGGTGCCATAAGTTATCACGAAGATAACGAATTATCTCTAATTGATGTTATGGGGCTTACTGGTCATGCTTTTCGAATAAATATTGACCCAATTGAAGTGAATGTTGCGGGACCAACATCTTTTCCAGGTGGATATATTTTACGTAGAAATTTATGTAATCTAGGTTATATTAGCTGTCTGGCTGATTCAGAAACTCCAGTGTTACCTGAAAGATTGGCAAAGACAATAGCACTTATCCAGGATTCTGTTGATCGTGGCTTTCCTGCAATTTGTTTTGATCTGTTTATCCCAGAATTTGGTTTAATTTACGGGTATGACGATGAAAAACAGGAATTTTACGCAAAAGATAGTTCGCAAGAGGGTGTCGTTTCCTATGAGAAATTTGCTGACGTAAAAGGTGTATTGTTTGCGACAACCATTAGTGAAAAATTACCACATTCCAAATATGAAAAACTACGTATGGCGTTAGATATGATTGTTGATCATACTCGTGGTAATGAATGGAAGCATATTTTTAAAGATAAATATAAGATTGGTCTATCTGGCTATGATGCATGGATCCATGTTATGGAAAAGCGAAAAGCCGATCCTACGGGAAATGCGTTTAATGTTGCAGTTGTATCAGATGCTCGCGAATTCGCTACTAAATTTTTGCAGGAATTAACCCTAAAGTGGGATGGGGAGAATGTGGTGGAACGTAGTGTACGAGAATTAGCTGGCGAAGCAGCTAATCATTATGCGGAAGTAGCTAAATCACTAGTAGAAATGCGGACATTATTTCCATTTCCTCAGGGTGGAAACGCACAAGATTCAGGAATAGCTGATCAGGCCATTCGTCTTTTAAGACGTGCTCAGGAAGCAGAAGAACAAGGAGTGAAGCTTTTAGAAAGATTGCTCCATTTTATGAAAGCATATCATTCGGAAAAATGGATTTATTGATTTTGAAAGAGGAGATTAACATGACTCAAGCCAATAAAGTAAGCGTAACTGGCATTGCTTGTATCAATCTACCAGTCACAAATGTTACGGTATCGAAAGATTGGTATGTGAAAAATTTTGGTTGCCAAGTATTGCGAGATATGGAAAGAGGTAATGAATGGGCAAATGAGATGTAATAGGTGATGTAATTCCGCATAAGTGTGGCGATCGTTTTCAAGTGTCGGATCCTGATGGTCATCGTGGACGATCATTAAATCTTAATTATAAGAGGAGGGCTAATGATGGGAAAGGTTCAACCTTTAACAAGGACACCATTATTAAAAAAGATTCATTGCAGTTATTTACCTGTGAAAAATTTACAGGAGTCAGCAGAATGGTATGAAAAGGTTTTAGGCTTAAAGCGACTTAAAGAAGATGGTTCTATCATGGTATTAGCAGAAGGACAATGGATATTTTTATTAGAGGCAAAAGATAATGTCACTTCAAATTTTTACACAGCTCAGTGGCAAGGAGAGAATTATGAGATGTTTTCTCTCACCTTTGAAGTAGATGATATCCAATTAATTCATCAAACATTGGAAGAAAGCGGTGTAGAAATAGAGCCAATATTGGATGATGGATCATGTGGCTTAAAGTTTACGTTTAAAGATATCAATGGCAACAAATTTCACGTTTGGCAGGACTCAACACGTAAAGATGGGGTAGTATAAATAAAATGAAAATCTCGACAGCATACAAAAACTTTCAAGTAGTTGGTATTAAATTTACGGGGCGTTTTAAAGAATATCCTAGCCTTATTCCTAAAGCAAATGCTAGCTTTAAAGAGAGGTATCAAGCATTTAAGGGTGAATCTGAATTCACAAGAGCAATTGTTTATGAACCAATGAAATCACAGGACCATGAGGTTGGATTCTTTTATATTGGCGCTTTGGTCGATGAGCCTGTTCAAAATCTTCCTGATGATATGGAAAATATTTCGATGGAGGGCGATTATGTCTTTTTAAGGCATCCATTCGATGTCTCTAAAATGGGAGAATTTTATACAGCATTAGACAATTGGATGATTGAAAATGGCAAGTCATTTACGGAAGACTTCTTAGTTGAATTGTATTATCCTAATGCAAATTCTGTAGAAGACTTAGAGGTATACATGCCTTATAAAAAAGAAGGAAATAGTTTAGCAGAGTATAAATAGCTTCTAGGTAAGATGAACTGTTTTCCTTTTCTAGATTTAACCTGTGCCTTCAAAGGAGAAAGAAACCTACAGGTAAACTCTACTCATCAAAATAAAAGCTTACAAAATAGTGATCTGAAAATGCACATAGAAATCTATTCTACAGCATATACATGTTCGTCAAACGAACCTTTTGCTATGGGGGGTATTTATCAGAAGTGAAACCTATTCTTATACAAAAAATGAACTCTCCATGTAAATGGTGTTATTTTGGAATACCAAATGATGATTAGAATGTGTAATTCGGTATTATTTTCATACTATCATAGGAGTGATATGAGTGGAGCCAAAGGTAGTTAGAAAGCCATCCTTCCATGTAATTGGGTATCATTTTTTAGTGAATTTAAAAGAAATTGAAGAGCAGAACATAGGCGAGAAAGCCTTAATAAGTTTACGGGAAAATGCCCACAAAATCCCTAATAAAAAAGGGGAGCATGTATATCTCATTCAGGTTTATCCAATGAGGGAGTATTTTAATCCGTATGAAGATAAATTTACCCAAATAATTGGGTATGAGGTATCTGAGCTAGGAGAAGTACCTGAGGGCGCTATATTTTATACTGTTCCTGAAGGCACCTACGTAACAACCACACACCAAGGACCAGAGTCGGAACTGTATAAAACATATGATTATTTATACGGTAAATGGATGACTGATCATCGCTGCATGCCAATAGGTTATGACTTTGAATTATGGGATGAGCGATATAATCCAGAAGAAATGGATAATGAAATTGATTTGTTTATTGCGATAAACAAATGATTTACCGTTACCGAAATAATAGAGGAGATAAACAAAATGTCCAACAAAACAGTACCAGAAATATATACAAAAACGCTGAAAGAGATAAAAATAGTAGGAGTACGAATTCAATGTGCTGATGATCAATATGCCGAAAAGATTCCAGAAGCTGTTAAATTAATAACAAATAGGCTACATGAGTTTAAGCACCTCGTTCAACCGGTAAAACAAATTGGTGTATTTAAAGTAAATGCTACACAAGAGGAAGATGGGTATTGGGTGGGATTTGAGGTGTCAAGCTTTGCAGATGTGCCTATGGATATGACCACATTAATTGTTCCTGAACAAATGTACACCGTTTATCAGCATATTGGATCAGCATCAGAAATATTTCCCACGTATGATTTTATTCACCAATGGAGTTCGAAAAATGGGTACAAAAGGCAACCCAATCAGTGGTCGATGGAGATATATAGTAATTGGGAAAATCCACAGCAGGTTGATGTGTTGTTATGCGATCCGGTGAAAATGTAACAATTTCAAAACAAAAGACTGCATTGGCTATTAAACCAGTGCAGTCTTTTATTATTGAGTGAGCTTTCATATCCTACAGGTTTTTCTATAGAGCTTGAAAAATTCTAAGTGTTTTTTAATCTCATTTCCTCGGCAATAAGTTTTTTTACAAGGATATCTGTTTATACAGTGAGCAAAACCTCGGACAAAGGTTGATTCTAGGAAATAGGTGAGCCATCAAATTTTATTTGATGGAAACATTCCTTTTTTGTTATTTAGTGTATCACAATTTTAATTTTTTCAAGTTAACCAATACCTTGTATGTACGATAACTAAAAATATAGTATTCTATTAATAACTAATTGTGTGTATAGAGGAGGGATTGGATGATACGAATGCACAAGGTAAGGATAGTTTTTATCATAATTGCTGTTATCTTGATTGGATGTAAAAACAATACGGACTTGGATTCATCATCAGATAATGATACGGAGGAAAAAGATATGGAAGTATCAGTAGAGGTTGAAGAGGATGAATCAGAGATTCAACTTAGTTCGTATGCGGAGGAGATTGGATTTTCGCTTATTACTCCTACCAAAAGTGAATTGAATGCCCAAACTACCGTTGATATTCAGGGGGAAATAGAAAAATCACCCGAACTGACTGGAGATCTAATTTGGATTGTAATTACACCTAACCATCAAGTAGACGAACTTGTACAGGATGATTTTAACTATTATATTCCTATAAATGAAGGTAAATTTTCTAAAGAACTTGTCATGCATCATGGTGAGGGGGAATACGAAGTAAGTGTTCGAGTTCCAAGTAATAAATCGGAGGAAGAAGGTAACTTTTACGAGGCAACAAATTTCGTGGTAATAAATGAGGATCCTACTATACAAAGAGAAGTAGAAATCACACAATACGGAGTAGAAAATAAAATAGAGCTAAGTAACCCGTTGCTTGGATTACAGGATGCGTCGGGTAGTGTTAATGTGGAAGGAACGGTTCCTGATGGTTATTTAGGGGATATGGTTCTCTTTCAAGTGGAGAAGGAGAACGAAAGCAAACAAGTAATTCTTCCAGTAAAAAATCATACGTTTTCAGGTGATGTGCCTTTATACTTTGGAGAAGGGGTTCATTATATACGTATACAATTATTTAACGGGGAAGATGAGTTATACTATGATTCCGCAACCTTTTATGCTGACAATCAAACTGCAACCGCATTTGCGGAGATGGAAACCTACAAGACATACACAGAACACGGCATTACTCTCTATGAACCTACCTGGAAAGCAGAATCGGAATGGAATCAGGTTGAGTATCCAATTGCAGGGGAGATTGATCCAACGCTTCCAGGAGCCGATAAGATTTCACATGTTATTGTTACAATGAACTATAAAGACGAAAATTTGGAATCTGGTTATCTAATACCAGTAGAGAACTATAAATTTGAAGGAAATGCTTATTTTCGATTTGGGCCTGGACAATATGAAGTGATGGTCAATATACCTAGCATGGAGCAGCATGATCAATCGATGTTTTATTTCCAGGCGATAGCTAAAGTTGTACATCATGTAAGTAATGTTTCGGATCAACGTGATTTGCTTCCTTCTAGGGGCATTGAATCGAATCATCCTACAATTATTCAACAGGCCGAGTCTATTACTTCTGGGATTAATAACGAACGAGATAAAGCGAAAGCAATATTTGAGTTTGTAGCGAAGCATGTAGCTTATGATGTGGAAAAAGCCGAAAATGATATTTTTAATATCGGTGATAGTGCGTTAACTGTATTAGAATCTGGTATTGGAATTTGTCAGGACTATGCCTTCCTTGCGACAGCATTACTACGTGCTACCGGTATGGAAGCACATTATGTGGAAGGATATGCCGGTGAGCGTCATGCTTGGGTAGAGGTGAAAGTCGATAGGGATTGGATTGAAATGGATCCAACATGGGGAGCTGGCTACGTCCAAGATGGACAATTCCACTTTAATTACAACGAAGACTACTTTGACCCAGACCCAGCATTTCTAGCAGAAACCCACACCCGAGACGGCATTATGTACTGATGGGAAAAAAACGAGGAGTGACAGGCACTCCTCGTTTTTTGTCGTTTTATGTCGATGTGCTAATAATTATTTTTCAAATGTTTTTTCTTCTCCGTATTCAAGGGTAACAACCTTGGTATCATAATAGCCTTCTAGATAGATACTTAATTCTTTATCTCGATCAATCATCATTTCAACAACAGGGAATGCTTGAAGTAAATTTTCTAGCTTTTCTGTTGAAGTTGCTGATTCCTTAGATGGGAAGGTGTGACTAGGAATTACATATTTAACATCTAGTAAATGCTTCACAGCATAGGCTGCCTCTTTGGGACCCATTGTAAAGTGTCCTGAGGATGAAAGGATTGCTACATCTGGCTGATAGACGTCTTGGATCAATTTCATATCATAGGTTAGTGTGGTATCCCCAGAATGATAAAGGGTACAGTCTTCTGTAAAATCAAAAACATATCCTGCTGCTTCTCCAGCGTAAGTAGGTGAGCTTTCTGTTTCTCCGTAGGAAGAAGTGTGTCTTGCTGGTACCATCGTTGCTTTCATATCATCGAAAGAGACAGATCCTCCTAAATTAATCGGGATTACATTTTTAGTTCCTTGTTGTAGTAAAATTAATGCCAATTCATATTGAGCAATAACCATTACTTCGGGGTTATGCTCTAATATTTTCGTCAGTCCACTTGTATGATCAAAATGACCATGAGTTAAAAAGATGCCATCAATAGATTGATAAAAGCTTGCGTCATCTAGTTCTTGTGGAAAGCCAGGATTCATATCAATAAAAGGATCAATTAAGTATGTCTTTCCTTCGTTACTTTTTAATGCATACATTGCGTGACCAAGCCGTAATATCTTCATCAAATTCCCCCTAAAAATTTATTCTAGTATAAGTGTATTAAGGAGAGCTTTATTAAGAACGAATTATTTTTAACTTGTGTGGAATGAAACTAAATATAGAACGTATACGTTACTATAAATATAAAAAGGAGTGAGGTAATGGAAAAAAATCAAAAAAATAAAAATAAAAGTCATGGATTTGGGATGGCTTACGGGATCGTATTTGGAGTGGTTTTTGGATTTCTATTGAATAATTTAGCTATCGGAATAGGTATTGGAGTTGCAATAGGTGCCGGGCTAGAAGGATATAATTTGCGTAAAAAGAAATAACCAGGTTCCTTGAGAGGTAGCCTGGTTATCACATCCTAAGCATGACGGTATAACTTTAAAAATTCTGGTATATATAATACAAAGGATAATGTTAGAAAAATACCTGTAATAATCATTAGCATGGTTGCCATATCGGTATTTATTTCTGGGAAGGCTATTAACATAAACGTTGCCCCATAGAAAACCGCAGTAGAAACTTTACCAAACCACATTGCTCCATCCAGTTTCTTTCCTTTACTCAAAAGGACAAGGCCATTAACTCCCATAAATAGTTCTTTTACTACAAATAATACAATGAGAATCCAAATATAATCATATCGAAGTAAGAGACATACAATAATTGCCATCTGTGTTAGTTTATCTGCAATCGGATCAACTACTTTTCCAAGCTCTGTTATTTGATTGAATTTCCGTGCAATTAACCCATCAAACATATCCGTGAGTCCAGAAAGTAAAATAATAATTGCAGCTATATAATAGTCTTTCGGCTCTGAAGCTATTATATAATAGAAGACGAAAATTGGGATCAGGATAAGTCGTATGTACGATAATATATTAGGAATGGTAAATATCTCTTTCCATGTTACTTTCACAATAATTTCCCCCCTACAACAAATACGTAATCCATTATATAAAGTTTCAATAAATATATTGTATCCCTTCTGCAAAAATTTACAAATAACAAAGATTATCAATTCGACAAAATTAGACAAAAACCGAGGAGTGACAGGCACCGTTATTTAAAAGTTGACTAAAACTAATCACTGTACTAAAATTATACTTAATTAAAGATAAATAAATTAATAGTAATTACACTTCTTGTTAAGGAGTATTTATAGAGTATTTATATATTTAGTAAGAATAGGAGGCCTTAGAGCATGGGAATGATAAAGTTATTTGTCACACCGAGCTGTACATCTTGCAGAAAAGCTAAATCTTGGTTGCAAGAGCATAATATACCGTATACAGAACGAAATATCACCTCCGAGCCACTAACAGTAGATGAAATTAAGGAAATATTACGTCTTACAGAAGATGGAACAGATGAAATAATTTCAACACGTTCTAAAGTGTTTCAAGAAATGAATGTGGATATTGAACAGCTTTCTATCACTGATTTATATAAGCTAATTCAAGAAAATCCAACTATCATTAAAAGACCAATTATACTGGATGATAAACGTCTACAAATAGGTTATAACGAAGATGAAATTCGCAGTTTCTTGCCAAGATCTGTGCGTACACTGCAATTACAGGAAGCTCAAAAAATAGTTAATTTCTAAGCAAATCCTATGAAGTAACAAACTTCATAGGATTTTTTTATCCACAACTTGTCCACAATTATGTATAACTTTCATAGTATTCAAACAAGAATATGACTTGATGAACTAATCACTATAAAAGGGCAATATATACACCAAACATAATAGCTACAATTATCATAAAAATCCCAATTAATAGGAGAGATACTTTTGCGGTACGGAAAGTTTGGTTATTAATGGAGTGGAGCTTTTTGATATAACCAATAACTGCTAAAATAATGGTCATTACTCCTAGAACAACGGATGAGTATCCAATGAGAATGACTAAGGAATTGCCATTAGATATCGTTGTGTTTTCAGAAGTGAAATGTAAATTAGTTACGAGAAATCCTACCCCCATAATGGCAATAGCTGTTCGAATCCATGCTAAAAATGTTCGTTCATTGGCAAGATGTTGTTGAATGTATTTTGACTCTAACTTCTGAGTTAATTTCTTCTTTTCATCGCTGTTGTTCATTTTATCACTCACTTCAATGCAGGATCCTTATATATTTTTTAATCTCCTCCCTATTTTTATCCATAAATAATTATTTGTTATGTTGACATTCTCAATAATTAGAATTATACTTTACATAACCAAAAGGTTATACATGGGAGCGAGGAATGTATATGCCTGATATTTATCGTGCTTTAGGAGACCCAACAAGACGAAAAATTTTACTTATGCTTAAAAGTGGTGATAAAACGCAAAAGGAAATTGTTGCAGCTTTTAATATTTCGCAGCCTGCAGTAAAAAAACACCTTAAAGTGCTTCTTGACGAACAAATCATCAAAGAACAGATTCATGGTAAATATCGTATATACCATCTGGATCTTCATATGTTACAAACTGCATACCAAGAAATGCTTCATGACATCGGAGACCTACTTGATCACAAGCTTCATAGCTTAAAAGATTATATGGAAAAGGGAGAAGATTAAATGAGCAAGGTAGAGAGTTCAGTAAAGCGTGATATTGTAGTTCATGCACCGTTAAAAAAGGTTTGGGATGCACTGACTAAACCAGAGCATTTAAATCGTTGGTACACAAAAGAAGCAAACATTGATTTTCGTGTTGGCGGGTATGGTGAAATGCAACATGGATGGGGAGTTACATCATCAGGTATTTACACTGAAATTGAAGAATTGCATCGCTTTGTCTTAGAAGGTAAAAATGGCGATTTTAAAACCATCACAACATTGGAAGAAGTAGATGATGGGGTATGTGTAACAATAGAGTATCAAACAGCCTTCCACGGTGAAGAAGGGGAATCAGCAAAAGAAAATATGCTCTATGGAACGTATCAATTTTTAAAGAACTTAAAAAGTGTTTATGAGTCTAATAGGGATAACCGTTCGAAAATGTGGAGGACATCTATTGGAATCATGCATAGGACACATGCTTCAGGTAGTAAAGTTTTAAAAGTTGGTAAGACATCTGCTGCTAGGGAAGCAGGTATCCTTGCTGGAGATGTTATTGTTGCCGTAGACGGAGAACCTGTGAATGGATATGATTCTTTAGAGAACATTATCCATTCAAAAGAAGTGAATACAGAAGTACAGTTGATTGTTAAACGTGATGAAGAATTATTAAAGAAAGATTGCAAGATTACAAGTTATCCAGTTCCCTATTAATTCTGTGAAAAGTAGTGTTGATACATTTTGTTCAATGCTGCTTTTTTAATTTGTTACAATAGGTATAATTGATAAAAAAAGAGGCTGGTGTAAGTATGGGGAAATGGATTCGACGTATTATAATTCTTGCATCCCTAATTATGTTAATTCCAAATATATTTTCATTTTTTTCGGAACTAGGAAGTGATATTCCAAAACATATAAGGGATGAGGTCGAGTCAGGTAATGCGATTGTCTATGATGTGAACGAGGAAGTTATCGTAGACCAGGACACAATTAATTTTAAACATGTAGTACGTACAGAAGATGAAACAATGGTAATCTATGAAGTGCATAAACATGAACCTGGCTGGTCTTTTCCAACTGGAGCGTTGGAGCTTAAAGACGAAGATGGGAATGACTATTCCATTCAAGGTGGTGGTTCTGCCGGTAAACCATGGGGATCCATCATAACTATGGGTTACGAACCACTTCCAGAAAATGTAGAATCTATCATTTTAGATTTTAATTGGTATGACCGTTCTTTCCAATTGGAAGTTTCGTTAATTGGAGAGGGGAATTCACATGGGTAGCAAAAAGATTCAGGCAGTACTTGAATGGGCATTAGCACTTGTATTGATTTTTTTCGTGGTAAAAGATTCATCGTACCTAAATTATTATCATTTATCACCAATTAAGGCTCATGAACAATCCGAAAGAACCTTTTATTATGGCCCTTCTGAAATTATAGAGGAATTTGACTTCGGCGATATACGTATATATTTAGCGAAATATAAGGATTGGTTCTCCGCAAATACCGTAACAAAATATGCGGGAGTATTTTGGCAACCAGGTAGTCATGTTAATGGATTTAAAATCGAAGAAGAAGAGGATATTTCTTATACATGGTCTAGTTCTAAAATTAATGAAGAACTGATGCTTATGAAGTATTATGGAATTGTGACGAACCCAAAGATAGATAAAGTAGAACTAGATGTTACGGTAGGATATGTCTGGGACGAGGAAGTGCCAGAGGATGATATTGAAACCTTATCCGAGTCGTTAGATGATCACCGTATGTTCTTATTTCACTGGAACGAAAATGAAGATAACTATTTAGCATTAGCTCTAAGAGGGTTAGATGAAAAAGGAAACATTATTTACGAAGAAAATTTAAGGTAAAAAATTTGCAAACTAGCTAAAAGGAGTCAGTTCCTAAGCAAAAGAAAGGAATGAAGTAATAATGAAGCAAGTAAATGTAGGTATTATTGGATTAGGTGCTATAGGTGAAAGATTACTAAAGCAATTTGATACACATCCATCAACAACAATTACTGCGATTAGTGATGTGAATGTGAAGCGGATGGAAGAAATGGAGGAACTGTTAACAGACGTTGCTAGCTATCAAGATTATCATAACCTTATTGCAGATGATTCAGTAGATTTAGTTTATGTTGCGGTACCACCTAAGTTTCATCATCAAATTTCACTTGAGGCTTTATATGCAGGCAAGCATGTATTATGTGAAAAACCACTTGCTAATTCATATCAAGAAGCAAAAGAGATGCGTGATAAAGCAAAGTCTGCTGGAGTTGTCAATGCGATAAACTTCCCGCTGCCATATAGTAACACGGTAGAATCGTTAGTTGAGCACATTGATAATGGTAAGATTGGAACATTAAAGCGAATTGAACTTACGATGCAATTTCCAGAATGGCCAAGAAGCTGGCAACAAAATGAATGGATTGCTGGCCGAGAACAAGGTGGTTTTATTCGAGAAATCACTCCGCATTTTATCCAATTAACACATCAATTGTTTGGCAAAGTGAGAAACATTCAATCCTATGTTGATTATCCTGAAAATACAGAGGCGTGTGAAACAGGAGTTATTGCTCGGATGGAATTACAGGATGGTACACCGATCGTAATTAACGGAATAAGTGGAATTGGTAAAAAAGAGGAACTTGCTTATCGATTGTATGGGGATCAGGGTGTATTATCATTATTGAATTGGGGGCAACTTACATACTCTACAATGCAGGAAGATGATATTAGGATATCCGAAAGAGATGCTAAACATCCTGGGTTAATAGATGAGCTTGTGAAAGCTATATCTGGTAAATCAGCTAAGTTAGTTACATTCGAAGATGGATTTGCTGTCCAACAAGTACTCGAGGACCTATTAGAAAATACAGGAGAATAAGATTATTACAACGATATCAGAACTATTTTGGTATCGTTTTTTTATTCAAACATTCATAAGAGTGTTTGATTGACAAAAAATAACTTTAGACCATATACTGTTTATAATCAAATGAATATTTGAATGAAGGAAGTGAATCGTTATGAGTAAAGAAACTTGTGAAGTAACTTGTATAGATGAAGTAAAAGTGAAACGGGTTCAAAGCAAACTTTCAGAACAGAATCCGCTTGAGGTAGCAAAAATATTTAAGGCGCTTTCAGATAACACAAGGATAAAGATAGCATATGCTCTTTCCGTAGAGGATGAATTATGTGTATGTGATATAGCTAATGTTGTTGGAGCTACAACCGCAACAGCATCCCATCATTTGCGTTTACTTAAAAATATCGGCTTAGCCAATTACCGTAAAGAAGGGAAAATCGTATACTACTCCTTAGATGATGAACATGTAAAACAATTAGTTAAATTAGCATTCGAACATCAACAGGAGGTTGCTGAAATTGGATGAGGCAGAGAAAAGAGTAGAACAAAAGAATATTTATCGAATTGAAGGATTTTCTTGTGCCAATTGTGCAGCGAAGTTTGAAAAAAATGTAAAGCAAATAACTAGCGTGCAAGATGCTAAAGTAAACTTTGGTGCATCCAAAATCTCTGTCTATGGAGATCCTTCTGTTGAGGAATTAGAAAAGGCTGGAGCTTTTGAAAACTTAAAAGTAATACCAGAGAACCAAACGAGAGAAAAAGCAGAGGATTCCCAATCCAATAAGAAGTTGGATATTGGAGCTTTTATTCAAAAGCACCATACATTATTAACTTCGGCATTGTTTATTATGCTCGGTTATTTATCTCTTGTTGTAAATGGTGAGGAAAATATAATTACAAGTCTTTTGTTTGCTACGGCTATTGTAATCGGCGGTTTTCCCCTTTTTAAAGTGGGATTACTAAACCTTACTAGACTTGATTTTGATATGAAAACATTAATGACGGTGGCCATTATTGGTGCTGCTCTCATTGGCGAGTGGGCAGAAGGAGCAATTGTTGTTATTCTTTTTGCTATTAGTGAAGCATTGGAGCGCTTCTCCATGGATAAGGCAAGACAATCGATTCGTTCATTGATGGATATTGCACCAAAAGAAGCGCTTGTTAAACGGAATGGCCAAGAAACTATGGTACATGTCGATGATATAGTGGTTGGAGATATTATGGTTGTTAAACCAGGTCAAAAAATTGCTATGGATGGAATTGTAGTAAATGGATATTCTGCAGTGAATCAGGCAGCAATTACAGGTGAATCGGTTCCTGTTGAAAAACTAGTTCATGATGAAGTATTTGCCGGTACGCTTAATGAAGAAGGCTTGTTGGAAGTAAAAGTAACAAAATTAGTAGAAGACACAACGATTTCAAAAATTATTTATCTTGTAGAAGAGGCTCAAGCGGAAAAAGCTCCATCACAGGCTTTTGTTGATAAATTTGCGAAATACTATACTCCGGCAATTATGGTTATTGCTGGGCTAGTCGCTATTATTCCACCGCTCCTTTTTCATGGGGAATGGGGAACTTGGATTTATCAAGGATTAGCTGTTCTAGTAGTTGGATGTCCATGTGCACTCGTAATTTCTACACCAGTATCGATCGTAACAGCGATTGGTAATGCTGCGAAAAACGGAATTCTCGTAAAAGGTGGCGTTTATTTAGAGCAATTAGGTGCAATTAAAGCAATAGCCTTTGATAAAACTGGAACATTAACTAAAGGTATTCCTGTTGTGACAGATTTTCAGACTATTAATCAACACGTCGATGGAAAAGAATTGTTTGCGATTATCACGGCATTGGAGTACCGTTCCCAGCATCCACTTGCTTCAGCTATCATGAAAAAAGCAGAACAAGATCAGATTACCTATGCTGATCTTGCTGTGGAAGATTTTTCTTCCCTTACTGGTAAGGGAATTAAAGGGACTATTAATGGCACAACGTATTATGTAGGAAGTCCAAACTTATTCCACGAGATGGATGTCCCTAATTTTGATAAAGAAACAGAAGAAAAAGTAGAGTCTCTACAGAACCAAGGAAAAACAACTATGATTATTGGAACGAATCAAGCAATTTTGGCAGTAATTGCTGTTGCTGATGAGGTTCGGGAAATTAGCAAGCATGTCATACAAAAGCTCCACCAATTAGGAATACAAAAGACAATTATGTTAACAGGAGATAATCAAGCAACAGCTCAAGCAATTGGTCGCGAAATAGGTGTAACAGATATCCAATCAGAGCTAATGCCGGAGGATAAACTAAATTTTGTTAAAGAAATTAGATCAACATTCGGTAATGTTTCCATGATTGGTGATGGAGTTAATGACGCACCTGCACTAGCAGCTTCTACTGTTGGTGTCGCAATGGGGGGAGCGGGTACAGATACAGCTTTGGAAACGGCAGATATAGCTTTAATGGGCGATGATTTAGGAAAATTACCATTCGCGGTTAGACTTAGTCGGAAAGCTTTAAATATAATCAAGCAGAATATTACATTTTCCATAGCAATAAAATTATTTGCCCTATTATTGGTTATCCCCGGTTGGTTAACACTTTGGATTGCGATTATTGCAGACATGGGTGCAACATTGTTGGTAACAGCAAATGGTTTAAGATTGTTAAGAGTAAAAGATCGTTAAAAGTCTTCCGCTATTTGGAAGGCTTTTCTTTTTCTGTGGGTTTGATGCTTTCATAACCATTCCACTTAGATTCCGAAAATTCGGAAGAAAACTAGTGATCAGTTCCGCGATAACGGAATTTTCCGCTTTTTAGGAAACGCTTTCATTGAACGCGAATCCTCTTATGGTTAAAATTTTTCCCTTTATTAAAATTGAATTCATGGTAAACCTTTTCGATTTCGAGTGAGATAAAACGTATTTGTTACGTGACAGTAAATAGTTAAATGAAACATACCAGCTGTTGGCATGATTTTTGCATATATAAAAGTGGATGAACATCTTTTTTATTAATACAACATCAGGAGGTGCTTTTATAATGAGTAAGTTAATTACAATGAAAGAAGCAGCAGAGCTTTTCAAGGATAACATGACAGTCATGTCCGGTGGATTTATGGGAGTCGGCGCACCTGAAAAACTCGTAACTGCTATATTAGATTCAAATGTGCAGGATATTACATTAATATCTAGTGATACGGCACTAGAGGATACGGGTGTTGGGCCATTAATTGCGAATAATCGTGTAAAAAAAGTGATTGCTTCACATATTGGTACAAACCCAATGACCGGCAAAAAGATGATAGCTGGTGAACTGGATGTGGAACTTGTTCCTCAAGGTACGTTAGCCGAACGAGTCCATGCAGGTGGAGCAGGTCTGGGTGGTGTACTAACTCCAACCGGTGTTGGAACAGTTGTTGAGGAAGGCAAAGAAACGTTGGAAATTGATGGTGCGAAGTATCTAATTGAAAAACCACTCCGAGCCGATATAGCAATTCTTAAAGCATATAAAGCTGATAAAGCAGGGAATCTAGTATTTCACCAATCTGCAAGAAACTTTAATCCTGTTATGGCGTTAGCAGCAGATCTAGTCATAGTGGAAGTGGAAGAGCTTGTAGAGATTGGCGATCTTGACCCAGATACAGTAGTAACCCCTGGTGTTCTAGTAGATAAGGTTTTAGCATAAAGGAGGTAATGACAATGACGACATTAAAGACTGCCAAGGAAGTTATTGCAGAACGTGTAGCAAAAGAAATGAGTAATGGTGATTTAGTCAATTTAGGAATAGGGTTACCGACCATGGTACCCAATTACTTGCCAGAAGGTATAGATGTAATTCTTCAATCTGAAAATGGATTCGTTGGACTTGGTCCAGTAAAAAGTGAAGTTAGTAAAGACCTAGTTAATGCAGGAGGACAACCCACAGGAATTAATCATAGTGGTGCGTTCTTTGATAGTCTTCTATCCTTTGCCCTAATTCGCGGAGGGCATGTGGATGTGACGGTTTTAGGTGGACTCGAAGTTGACCGACATGGTAACCTTGCTAATTGGATTATACCTGGAAAAATGGTACCGGGAATGGGTGGTGCAATGGATTTAGTTACAGGGGCTAAAAAGGTTATTGTTGCGATGGAGCATTGCTCTAAAAAGGGTGCCGCAAAAATTTTAAATGAATGCAATCTCCCGTTAACTGGTAAAGGAGTTGTTGATTTAATCGTAACAGAGTTAGCAGTCTTTCGTGTTACAGATGATGGTTTTGTATTAGAGGAGCTACAAGATGGAGCCAATATAGAAATGGTAAAAGAGAAAACAGAAGCAACCTTTACCATAAGCTCCAATTTAAAAATAAAACAGTTTAGTTAATAAAGGAGGGTGTGATGATGCGAGAGGTTGTAATTGTAAGCGCTGTCCGAACGGCGATAGGAAATTTTATGGGAACATTAAGTAATACCCCAGCTACGGAATTAGGTGCAACCGTAATTAAGGAGGCACTAAAACGTGCTGGAGTAGAAGGAAATCAAGTTGATGAGGTTATTATGGGTAATGTGCTTCAGGCTGGATTAGGCCAGGGGCCGGCTCGTCAGGCTGCACTAGAAGCAGGGTTGCCAGAAGCTGTTCCTGCAACAACCATTAATAAATTATGTGGTTCTGGGCTGAAAGCTGTTCACCTTGCATCCCAAGCAATACAGCTAGGTGATGCAGATATTATAGTAGCTGGTGGAATGGAAAATATGAGTCTAGCACCTTATCTATTACCCAAAGGAAGAACTGGTTACCGAATGGGGGATGGGAAAATCGCTGACAGTATGATAGCAGACGGGTTGCAATGTGCGATTAATGACTACCATATGGGGGTAACAGCTGAGAATATTGCAGAAAAATATGGTTTAACACGTGAAGAACAGGATGAGTTTGCTGCTTGGAGTCAACAAAAAGCAGAGGTAGCAATAAATGACGGCAAATTTAAAGAGGAAATTGTTCCAGTTGTTATTCCACAACGCAAGGGTGACCCAATTGTTTTTGATACGGATGAATTTCCACGCTCAGGTGTGGCTGCAGAGAAGCTAAGTAAACTAAAACCAGCATTTAAAAAAGATGGTACGGTTACTGCAGGGAATGCTTCTGGAATAAATGATGGAGCTTGTGCTCTTGTATTAATGAGTAGAGATAAAGCAAAAGAATTAGGAATGAAACCGATGGCTATCCTACGTGGGAATGGTTCAGCGGGTGTAGATCCAAAAATCATGGGTATTGGACCTGTTCCTGCAACAGAGAAAGCATTAGAAAAAGCGGGTCTTTCCATGGAAAGAATCAACTTAGTAGAAGCAAATGAAGCATTTGCAGCACAATCATTGGCTGTTGGTAAAGAACTTAATATACCGAATAATAAATTGAATGTAAATGGTGGTGCTATTGCATTAGGGCATCCCATTGGTGCAAGCGGTGCGAGGATATTAGTAACATTACTTTATGAAATGATAAAACAAGATTCTCAGATTGGATTGGCTACCCTATGTGTTGGTGGCGGTATGGGAGTTTCTAGCATAGTAGAATTAGAAAAATAGTTTAGTTAAAAATTATTAAATATATATACATTATTGGAGGTTTGTAAAAATGGTTGAAAATAAAGTGGTTTTTATTACCGGTGCAGCAAGTGGAATTGGGTATCAAATTGGCGTTGAATTCCTTAAAAATGGTGCAAAGGTTGTTTTTACAGATGTCAATGAGCCTAAACTAAAAGAAGTAGCTGATGAGCTAAAAAATAAAGGGTATGACTGTTTAGGGATTAAAGTTGATGTAACCAAAGAAGAGGATATTAAAAATGCAATTGAAGCAACAGTAGAAACATATGGTAGATTAGATGTGCTTTTCAACAATGCAGGTCTACAGCATGTTTCACCAATTGAGGATTTTCCAACAGATAAGTTTGAGTTTATGGTGAAAGTGATGCAAATAGCGCCATTTATTGCAATGAAATATGCCTTGCCAATCATGAAAAAACAAGGAAGTGGCCGTGTTCTAAACATGGCATCCATTAATGGTTTAATTGGATTTGCGGGTAAAGCTGCCTATAATAGTGCAAAACATGGGGTTATTGGTTTAACAAAGGTGGCAGCATTAGAAACAGCTGAATATGACATTACGGTCAATGCCATTTGTCCTGGTTATGTGGATACACCACTTGTACGTGGACAATTTGAAGACTTAGCAAAAACGAGAAATGTCCCTGTGGAAAAAGTAAAAGAAGAAGTATTATATCCACTAGTACCGCAGAAACGTTTGCTAGATGTAAAAGAAATTGCTGATTATGCTTTATTCCTATCCAGTGACAAGGCAAAAGGTATAACCGGTCAAGCTGTTGTACTTGATGGAGGTTATACAGCTCAATAATGGCTGATAACTTCAACCGAGTTAAAAAAACGAATAAATAATAAGGAGCGTTTTTATGTTTGGTATAATTTTAGGTCTTATCGTATTAATGGTGCTTGCCTTTAGAGGTTGGTCTATTATCTGGGTAGCTCCAATTGCAGCTGGAGTTGTTGCGTTAACAGGAGGACTAGATTTACTTGAAGCGTATACAGATACCTATATGAGTGGGTTTGTAGGATTTGCAAAGCAATGGTTTCCAGTATTTATGCTTAGTGCGGTTTTTGGTAAGTTAATGGCTGATACAGCTATGGCGAGATCCATTGCTATATCCTTAGCTAAATTAATGGGCAAAAAGCGTGCTATATTAGGTGTATTATTAGCAGCAGCTGTATTAACATATGGTGGTATTAGCTTATTTGTTGTCGTGTTTGCTATTTATCCACTTGCATTATCCTTATTCCGTGAAGCGAATATTAGTAGAAAACTATTGCCTGCTACCGTTGCATTAGGTGCATTCACGTTTACGATGACAGCACTACCAGGGACACCACAAATTCAAAATCTGATTCCAATGCCATACTTTCAAACAGATCCGATGGCAGCACCATTTATGGGAATTGTAGCAGCCATTATTATGAGTGTTGGAGGGTACTTTTACTTAATCTGGAGGCAAAAGCAATTAACAGAAAAAGGGGAAGTATTTGAGGAACCAAAAGATAAAAATATTCTTGATGTGGAAGGAAAAGACCCAAATGTTTGGGTATCATTGTTACCATTAGTAACAGTTATTCTCACATTAAATTTATTGAAATGGGACATTGTTGTTGCTCTTATTGTCGGTAATCTTTTAATACTTGTTCTTAACCTGTCGAAAATCAAAGGTTTTGTTAAGTCGATTAACGAAGGTGCAGTTAGTTCTGTTACAGCGATTATTAATACAAGTGCTGCAGTTGGATTTGGAACAGTGGTACAAAATGTTCCAGGATTTAAAAAAATTACAGAATTATTAATGGGTATTCCAGGTAATCCACTAGTCTCAGAAGCTGTTGCTGTTAACCTTTTAGCTGGTGCAACTGGTTCTGCTTCAGGAGGTATGGGGATCGCACTAGAAGCACTTGGTGATAAATACTATGAGCTTGCCCAAACTTCAGGAATTGCTCCAGAGGCTTTTCACCGTATTGCTTCTTTAGCATCAGGGGGGTTAGACGTACTACCGCATAATGGTGCCGTATTAACGGTTCTTACGATTACAGGTATGACACATAAAGATAGTTATAAAGATATTGCCGTTGTTGGAATTGTTATTCCGATTGTTGCTACAGCTGTTGCTATTGTTATGGCGGCAATGGGAATCTATTAAAAGATATTCAAATACCTTTTCTAACCTATACTCTCTTGGAGATTGACTCCAGTTAAAATTACAAAATATTTCTATTAATCGGCTTATTATATTCTGTTACAATAAAGAGATAGAAAATAATTAGCCTTAAAAAGGGGTGGAAATATATGAAAATGCTTTCAAGAGAGTGGTTAGAAGAAATAATTAGTCTATTAAACGAACGCATTGTAGTTGTTAACCAAGAAGGCATTGTCATGTATATGGATAAAGCTTATTGTGACTTTATTAATACAACAATGGAAGAGGTAATAGGAAAACCTGTTCAGGATGTGATTGAAAATACAAGAATGCATATTGTCGCCAAAACGGGGAAAGAAGAAATTCAAGACTTCCAACCGATTAATGGTAGTGTTATGGTGGCAAGTAGGTTTCCTATTGTAATAGATGGTGAGATAGTTGGGGCAGTTGGAACCGTAAACTTTCCAGATCCCGAAGATTTGAGAGGCTTTAAAAATAATATTCAACAACTAGTTAATGACTTAAGCTATTATAGATCAGAAGTAGAGAAGGAACTGAAAAGCAAGTATACTTTTGATGATTTAGTTGGCGATAGTCCCTCTTTTAAGAAAATAAAGGAATTTGCAAAGGTGATTTCCGGGAGTGACTCATCTGTTTTGATTACTGGTGAATCTGGAACTGGAAAAGAGCTTTTTGCGAATGCGATTCATAATAGTAGTTTACGAGGTCACCATCCTTTTGTACCGATTAATTGTGCATCTATTCCCGAAGAATTATTAGAATCAGAGTTGTTTGGGTATGAAGATGGGGCTTTTACAGGTGCGAAAAAGGGTGGTAAAAAAGGCTTATTTGAAGTTGCTAAAAATGGTACCGTTTTTTTAGATGAGATTGGGGATATGCCTCTTTCCATGCAAAGTAAATTATTACGAGCCCTACAGGAAAGGGAAATTCAACCAGTAGGAGGACAAAAAACAGTACCTATCGATGTGCGGATTATCGCAGCGACACATCAGGATATTCAAAAGATGGTGGAAGAAGGGACATTTCGTAAAGATTTATACTATCGATTAAATGTCATACAATTAGAGATTCCCTCTCTTCGAAATAGAAAAGAAGATATAAAAATACTGTCTGAAATGTTGCTGAAAAAACTAGAAAAGAAATTTTACCGAAAGGGTGTTATGTTATCCCCGGAAGTGCTCGAGAGATTCAAACAACACTCATGGCCAGGAAATGTAAGGGAGCTTGAAAATGTTCTTGAACGTGCTATTAATGTGTTAGATGATCATATTATCAAATGGAACGATTTACCCTTATATTTAAGGGAGTTAAAGAAAGAGGAAGAAAATGTACACCAGCAAGAGACCCATGTGAAAAGGGATGAAATAAATCTCTCGTTATTGCCGATTCAACCTTTAAAAGATACAGTTGCAATGGTTGAAAAGCAAACTATTATAAATACGTTAGAATTTACTCGGGGTAGCAAACTAAAAGCGGCACAATTACTAGGTATTGGAAAAACAAGCTTTTATGATAAGTGTAAAGCTTATGGTATCAAATGAAAAAGAGGACCAAGCTGGTCCTCTTTTTCATTACAACTTATAAATTTCTGGACGCCGGTCGCTGAAAATTGGTATGGTACTTCTTACTTTATCAACTTGATCTACATCAATCTCACCAAAAAGAACCGTTTCTACTTCATCAGCTTCTGCAATTACCTCTCCCCATGGTCCAATAATAATAGAGTGGCCACCAAATTGGTTGTTTGGATCGGAGCCAACCCTGTTACAAGCAACAACAAAGCATTGATTTTCTATTGCTCGACTGACAAGAAGGGCCCGCCAATGATCAATCCTTGGCTTTGGCCATTCGGCGACAACATATAGAATTTTCGTATCATCTAACATATGGGTACGAATCCATTCTGGAAAACGTATATCATAACAAATGACACCAGCGCTTCTATGTTCTTCAAGTTCAAAGATCCCATTACTATTCCCTTCGATTAAGTGCTTTTCTTCATCCATCAGTCGAAAGAGGTGTGCTTTACTATATTCTTTTATTAATTCACCTTGACGATTTACAATCAATAAAGTATTCGTAACGGTTGCATCTGAATGCTTCTTTGCAATAGAACCTGCTACAATACTTACATGGTACTTTTTAGCAAGACTACTGATAAATTCTACCGATTCAGTTCCGTCTTTATCTGCGATCTCATCTAATCTAGTTAAATCATAGCCCGTTGTCCATAACTCTGGAAGGACGACTATATCTATTTCGTTTGTTGGAAGTGTTTCAAAATGGTTCTCCACGTTCTTATAATTCTCTGAAGGATTACCAAAAACAATATCCATTTGTAATAAAGCTATTCTTAAACCCATAACTGCCTCCTTATCTAACGGCTTTTTTTACTAGGTGACGTTTGATTCCTTTACAGGAACAACCGCGTCCAGTTTTAGCGCCAGTTCCTGATCGATATGCTGAATAAATCTCGGAAATGCTGAATTAACCACTTGAAATACTGAATTATTCTCCAAAATGCTGAATTATTAAAGGTCATACTGAATCTAGAGAATGACGAGTAAGCGCAGGTCTGCATAAGTGCAACTAATTCATTCACTATAAAAGCTTGGTGAATGTCAAGTTGTCTAACAGAGATGTGATTCTAATAAACGAATGCCTTCCGCAACTTCATTTGCATTAGAAATGTTCATCAGATGGATCGATTCTCCATCTTTTGTTGCTGCCTCCGCAATCCGCTGAATCGACTCTTCTACATTTTCTCTAATCCCAAGTTCAATTAATGAAACAGGTAATTCTAGTTCTTGATAATAGGATAACAGATAATCAATTTCATCAAATCTTTTTTCTAAGGATAATTGCACCAATACCCCATATGCTACCTTATCTCCATGCAAGTATTGATGTGTTTCTGGAACGGTAGTTAATCCATTATGAATGGAGTGAGCTCCAGATATTCTACCGTATTGATCGCCAAAGCTACCAACCATACCACCAGCCATAATAATTGTTTCAATAACGCGGATAAAGGAAGAATTAACCTGTTTCGAATGTAGCGCTGATATTGCATTAGTTCCTTCTTCTAATAAAACATTACGACATTGTTTAGCTGCGTGCAGAGCTACCTCTACAGCAATAGGTTTTGGATCAATTGGTCGTGTTAGGACATCTGCTTCGTACCATTTAGCTATGGTATCACCAATACCAGCTTTCAAATATTCTACAGGGGAATTAATAATAATTTCTGGTTCAACTAGCACCATAAACGTATTTTTCGTGAAGATTTTGTAGGTTAAAAAGTTCCCCTGATCATCATAGAATACACTAAGTGGAGTCCATGCGGCACAATTCGACGCTAATGTTGGTACCAGAATTACTGGTAAGTTAATCGAGTCACCTACTGCTTTTGCGATATCTAGAATTTTTCCCCCACCAACGGCTAAAACAAAGTCAGCTTCATTTTTAGAAGCAAGATCACTAACTCTATTTACTTCTTCATATGTACATTCACCATTATATATGACATCAGTTAAAGGCAACTCCAAGCCTGAAAAGTAATCTTCAGCGGCTTGCCATGATTTATTTCCTCGAAGAACGATTCCTTTCGTTAGCTTGTTTTCTCTTAACCTACCAGGCAAACTTTCAAGTACTCCTCGATCACATACATAATGATTAGGCGCCCCCCTAACTTCTAATGTTTGCATATTCTCACTCCACTCCTCTAGATTAAAAAAACCTCTTCCTAAAAAAGGAAGAGGTTTTTACGCTCCGCTTCCTCTTATCTCGCAATGATTCGCAGGATTTAGCACCGTGTAATAAAAATATTATCGGTTGCCGGGCTTCATAGGGCCATTCCCTCCGCCTTCTCTTGATAAGAGTTATTATATTGCTGACAATTATGACACTCGATGAATTTTCTGTCAAGATGTTTTAATCTTTACAAATTACAAACATATGGCTATGATAGGTAACTAGAATTTGAAATCGTTTATTCTAGGAGGGTGAAACCCATGCAAAGTTTTGAGCAATCGGAAATGTTGAAAAGACTACCAGAGCAGTTTTTCGCTAAGCTTGTTTTAAAAGCACAATCGTTGGCTAAAGAGGGACATGATGTGATTAATCTAGGTCAGGGAAATCCAGATTTGCCAACCCCATCTCATATTGTAGAGGAATTAAAACTGGCTGCTGAAAACCCAAATTTTCATAAATATTCTCCGTTTCAGGGGCATATGTTTTTAAAACAGGCTATAGCTACGTTTTATAATCGAGAATATGGAGTTGAGCTAGATCCACAAACAGAAGTAGCGGTTTTGTTTGGTGCTAAAACAGGGTTGGTAGAATTAAGCCAGTGTTTACTTAATCCAGGTGATTTAGCGCTTTTACCTGATCCAGGCTACCCGGATTATATGTCAGGCATTGCATTAGCAGATGCTTCAACTTCTTTGATGCCACTCTTGAAAGAGAATGATTTTTTACCGGATTATTCCATGCTTGATGATCAAACATTGAAACGTGCTAAATTAATGTTTTTGAACTACCCGAATAACCCGACATCAGCTACAGCTACCAAGGAATTTTTTGATGAAACGGTAAAGCTAGCAAAGCGTTACAATATTTGTGTCGCACATGATCTTGCATATGGCGCAATTGGATTTGATGGGGAGAAGCCACGAAGCTTCTTGCAAGCAGCAGGTGCTAAGGATATTGGGGTAGAATTTTATACGTTATCGAAAACGTATAATATGGCAGGCTGGAGAGTAGCATTTGCAGTAGGAAATCCTTCAGTGATTGAAAGTATTAATTTGATTCAAGATCATCTGTATGTCAGTTTGTTTGGTGGGATTCAAAAGGCTGCAGCGGAAGCACTTTTAGGTGATCAAACAGCTGTTGATGAGCTGGTACAAACCTATCAGGCTAGACGTGATCGCTTTATCGGAAGGTTGAATGAAATAGGCTGGGAGGTAGATGCTCCAAAAGGCACCTTTTTCGCATGGCTTCCTGTTCCAAAGCGATATACTTCGCAAGAATTTGCTGATGTTTTACTAGAAAAGGCACATGTTGTAACAGCTCCAGGAAATGGATTTGGACCACATGGAGAAGGGTATTTACGAGTTGGCCTTCTTGAAAGTGAAGAACGGTTAGCTGAAGCAGTCGATCGGATTGAGAAATTAAACATATTTTAGCAAATAGGAAACTTTCTTATCCTGCATAAGTGCAACTATGGCATTCACCACAAAGGCATGGTGAATACCAAGTTTTTCTAAACATCGCTAAAATATAAGTTAAAAAATAATGCCATATAAATATTTGTTTTTAGTAAAAAAATGCATTGACAAATCTGATTTTCAGGATTATGATTGTTTCTAACGTTAATTTCACAAGTTAATAACTTATCAAGAGTGACTGAGGGAACAGGCCCAGCGACGTCACAGCAACCTTCCTTTATGGAGTGGTGCTACCTCCTGCAGAATGATTACATTCTGAAAGATAAGGCTTAAACAATAAATTTTGGTGCCCTCTTTCGGAATGGAAAGAGGTTTTTTTTATGGAGTGTGATAAAGATGATCACCTTAGAAAATATTGAAAAGGTCTATGAAACGAAGTCTCAGAGAGTAATAGGAGTAGATAAGGTTTCCTTAACGATTCAAAAAGGAGAAATTTATGGCATCGTTGGCTATAGTGGGGCAGGTAAAAGCACCTTACTGAGATGTATAAATATACTCGAGCGCCCTACTTCTGGAAAGGTTATTGTTGATGGAGTTGACCTATTACAGCTATCAGGAAAAAAGCTAAGAGAAGCTAGACAATCGATCGGTATGATTTTCCAAGGGTTTTACTTAGTTTCCTCCAAAACGGTATTTGATAATGTGGCTTTTGCTTTAAAGGCTGCAGGAGTAGATCGTGCAGAGAGGAAAGATAGAGTACTAGAATTACTATCGCTAGTAGGTTTAGCCGATAAGGCGAATCAATATCCAGCCCAATTAAGTGGTGGACAGAAGCAACGAGTAAGTATTGCTAGAGCATTAGCGAATAACCCGAAGGTACTCCTTTGTGATGAAGCAACCTCTGCCTTAGATCCAAGTACGACCAAATCGATTTTATCGTTATTAAAAAAGATTAATGAAGAGCTGGGGATCACGATTGTTATTATTACCCATGAGATGGAAGTTGTGAAAGAAATTTGTGATCGATGTGCAGTAATGCAGGATGGGAAAATTGTTGAGCAAGGTGCATCCTATGAAATTTTTGCTAATCCGATGGAGTCATTAACGAAAGAATTTATAAAAACAGTACTAGATTTTCAGTTACCAGCTAAATTAGTGCAAAACTGTACTGGAACCCTGGTGAAATTACAGTTTCGCGGAAATCTTGCAGAAGAAGCAGTCGTTTCGGATATGCTCCAACAGCATTCAGTGAAAGGGAATATTCTACATGGAAAAGTAGAGTACATACGAGAAAAACCCTTGGGGATTTTTATCATGGAGATTATTGGAGAACAACCGGAAGTAAACAAAGCAATTAATTACCTTGAGAATAGAGTCCAGCAAGTGGAGGTGATTCAAGGTGTTTCTTGATAGTATTGTAGATTTGTTACCTGAACTAAATCAAGCTTTTCTAGAAACTATGCTGATGGTAGGTATTGGGTTATTAGTTGCTTTAATTCTTGGCCTGCCAATGGGAATCTTGCTCTATGTGACAGATCGCGGGTTATTTTTGGAAAACCGCCTCGTGAAAAGCGTTGTAGGTATGATCGTAAATTTAATTCGTTCTATCCCGTTTATTATCTTGCTTGTTTTTTTATTACCATTCACGAAGTGGTTAGTGGATACTACAACTGGACCACTGGCGGCATCCGTATCGCTTTCGGTAGCAGCGATTCCATTCTACGCTAGAATTGTGGAATCGTCTGCACGGGAGATTGATAAAGGAGTTATTGAAGCAGCCGTAGCGGCTGGTGCTTCACCCTGGCTCATTATAAAAGACATTATATTTCCAGAAGCAAAGCCGGGACTTATTAGTGGGTTAACGATTACGGCAATAAGTTTAATTGGTTATTCTGCTATGGCAGGTACTGTTGGTGGAGGAGGTATCGGTGACTTAGCTATTCGCTATGGTTATTATCGCTACGATGACACTGTTATGTTTACTACCGTTATTGTTCTTATTGTATTAGTACAGCTTATTCAATATCTTGGCGATTTTATAGCGAAGGCGGTGAACAAACGCTAGGGAGTGCAGTTTAGGTCAATTTATAGAGAAAACAGTCTTTGACATCCTCCCTCACCTAAACGTTTTCTTGTTTTGAGGAAGGGGTCTT
The DNA here is from genome assembly GCF_009728145.1 of Ornithinibacillus caprae. Lineage (GTDB taxonomy): Bacteria > Bacillota > Bacilli > Bacillales > Amphibacillaceae > Ornithinibacillus > Ornithinibacillus caprae. Next base: position 49,231 of record NZ_WOCA01000006.1, read on the forward strand.
GTCGCCCAAGTACGATAAAAATTACAATTGGAGGGAATAAAAATGAAAAAATCTTTATTGGTATTATTTTCAGTATTACTTATTTCTTTATTAGCAGCTTGTGGTTCAGATAGTGAGGCTTCTGGTGATGGAGAGAAAACAGAAATTGAATTCGGTGCTACCGTTGGACCGTATAGTGATATGGTAAATAAAGCTATTGCTCCTTTACTAGAAGAGAAAGGATATGAAGTAAAAAATACAGAGTTTACGGATTATATTCAACCTAATAATGCATTAGATAATGGCGACTTAGATGCTAACCTTTTCCAGCATAAAATTTACTATGAAGCATTTGCAAAAGAACATGGGATGGAACTATCAGAGGTAATCATTGTCCCAACAGCTCCAATGGGTCTTTATTCTAATAAATTTGATAGTGTAGATGCTATCGAGGATGGAAGCAAGATCACAATTGCTAATGATCCAACAAATCTTGCAAGGACGTTAATTATGTTACAGGATGAGGGATTAATTAAGATAAGCGAAGAAGTAGATCCATTAAAAGCTTCTGTTAAGGATATTGTAGAAAATCCTAAAAATATTCAGTTTGAAGAAGTAGAAGCAGGGCAATTGCCACGGTTAGTGGAATCAGAGGATGCTTCTGCCGTTCCAGGAAACTTTGCCCTTGCTGCAGATATGAATTTATTAGATGCTTTAGCACTTGAAGATATGCCAGATGACTATCGTAACCGTGTAGTAGTAAATACTAAAGATTTAGATGAGCAATGGGTAAAGGATATTAAAGAAGTGATTGAATCTGATGAATTTGAACAAATAATTGATGAAGAATTCCAAGGTTTTGGTAAGCCACAATGGATGTTAAATAAATAATTGATAGAACGCCTAAAAATACGGGCGTTCTTTTTTTGCAGTTATGAAAGTATAATCCTTCCTATCCTCACAGAAAAAATAAATAAATCAAAAAAACCATTAACATAGACATAATTTTAACATATGATAATATTATTATAGAATATTTGGAATAATCACGAGATTATTGTGGAGTGAGCATAAATGAATGGATTTGGGAAACGGTTAAAGGTGTTGCGTGAACAAGGCTCTCTGACCACGGATCAAATGGCAGAACAAATTGGTTTTACGAAAAGTGTTATTTGGAGTTATGAGATGGAGAAAAAAGAGCCGAGTGTAAGGCATATTATGAGAATAGCTGAATTTTTTGATGTATCAATTGATTATCTACTTAAAGGTACTAAATTGAAACGAACAATTAATCTTCAGCATAAAAATGATATGAAGAACCATACGTTAATAGTCGATAACATTGTACTTAGCAATGAGGAAATAGCGGATGCAGTAGCCTTTATTAAAGCGAAACGATTATTAAAAGAGGCGGAGTTTTAAAGAGTAGTTTGACAAAAATGTATAGTCCAATTGATATCCGAACTATGATTCAAATTCTTCTATTCAAATTTGTATTAGTTCGGATTTCTCTATGGGGCTTTTTCGAAAAAACGTGTTACTAATTATACATAAAAAAATGGGTAGTTATTTTCACATGGGTTTACATTTTTCCGCTTCTTCAAGTAACATCCTATCCTTCATTATCCTGAATAATTGATCTTTAGAATGGAGGGTTTTATTATGCTCCAGCCTTTCTTTTATCCCGCATGTAACGGGCAGTAAGACCCCACTTCAAGACTTTGAAGTGAAGAAGGATAAGTGGGGGATCAACTGCCCGTAAATGTCCGAGTGGTTCAACTAACATTCAGTGGGGGATGAAGGAAACCCCCACTGAATGAAGTTTCACTTTATTTTTGATAAGGAATATTAAGTAAATCAGGAACAGTTTCAAACTCATATCCTTGTCCGATTAATTCGGGAATAATTTGATGAAGGGATTCAATGGTATTGGTTCTGTCACCTTCCCATTCTGCACCATCATGCATGAGAATGATGGCACCAGGATGAATATTATTAATAACTTGATTAGCAATTACTACTGGTGGTTCCTCCTGCCAGTCTAAGGAATCAACAGTCCAGCCTACAACTGTGTAGTCTAGTTCCGCTAACTTCTCTACGAGTTCGTTATATAAGAAACCATATGGTGCTCGAAATAGCTTTGTTCGATATCCGATTAGTTCTAACAACAGATTTTCAGTATTTGTCACTTCTCGCTCTAGTGTTGCAATATCTGCTTGTTCGACTAGATTTGGATGCCAATATGTATGGTTTCCAATAATATGTCCCTCATTGATGATTCGCTCTACTAGTTCAGGATATGCCTCAGCTCGAGCTCCCATAAGAAAGAATGTTGCTTGAACATCATATTCTCTTAATACATCCAATATTAGTGGAGTAAAACGGGGATCTGGTCCATCATCAAAAGTAAGAGCAATTTTATTATCAGTTTGATCGCCGCTTAATACGATTGTTTCTGGATATCTTTGTTGTAAAATGATGTTTGATACTGGGTAACGAACACGTTCCGTCATTTCGGGCCCCCCTTCAGGTTCAGGAAGCTCCTCTTGTTGAGCAGAAGTTGTCAGGTTTCCTAATAACAGGAAACTAACCACACCCAACAGACAAGTAATCAGCTTCACCATGTATTTCTTCAATAATATCACCTCCTAATTCTAATCTATAATTACTGGTTATTTCCAAGAATTAATTGCTCGATCCAAGGTTTCATATCTTTTAGACGGAAGTTATTAGGCTTTGTATCTGTTCCTGTTACTATTAAAGGAACTAATGAATCGTCTTCGTGTAAAGAGCCATGTGAACCGCCGCCTGGGTGAGTTGGTGTTCCTTCACCAATAAATTCATATCCTGGCTTTGCATCCGCAATAAGAAAAGTACCTTTGTGGGAATGTAGGGCACTATGAAGTCTTGCTAAGGCATCTGGGTATATCCCATATTCCAATTGGTTATTGTTCTGTTTTAGATCAAGAATGGATAGCTCTCCTTCTACTGTCCAGGATTGACCATATGGATCGGTAAGAGGTCCATTAGGGCGGAATAATAAATTTCCTTCTTTATCACTATTAACTACTTGTACACCTTCATTTGATTTCCATGCGATAAAGTTAATCCGATCATCTTCTTGTAATGTAGTGGCGATATCATGTAGTTTAACGGATTTATCTACACTATAGATGTATACCATTCGCTCGTTTAGGGCTAAAACTATTTGATCATCATCTTTCATTGGTTCAGAAGTTTTATGGATGTTATAAGCATCTAATAACGAATGCAAACTAATTAACGATTCTCCTTTATCTCCTTTAACAGGAGCTTGACCACTGTCACCCATGACCATCCAAACATTATTTTTTAATGCTTCCTCCCATGATCTATAGCTATCCAATACTTCTTGTAAATATTGATCCACTTTCTCTATTGCTTCCATATGGTTTTGTGGTCCATCTTTATGAACCGCTTGATCTAAATCCGCATAGTAAGCAAGCGTTAATGCTGGGAGTTTGTCGTTTTTAATAATAGACTTTAACTCTTCTGTTACAAATGGATCATTAAAACCGTAACGCTCCCAGAGTTGGGTATTTTTCTTATTTTCAGGACTATATTGTGCAAAGGCACCATATGAGAAAATAGTTGGTGTCATGATGTCAACACTTTTAGGCATTAAATCAACGTTAGCCAGTGTCTCTGATAAATTGATCGTTTTCGGTTCGTTACCACGATACACTAACGCATTAATAGATCCAGTTTGTAAGCCGCTATTAGCTAGTTCTTCATGAATTGTTTTCGTTTGTTTGCTTAAATGCTTATGGTTTAAATGGAATAATTGGTCTTCAATTACTTGTTTAATACCTAGCTTAAATATCTCTTCCTTGGCTGTTCCGTAATTGATTAGTCTTGTTTCGGCTTTATTGTACCAAACTAAACCAGGTATTCGATGTTCATCCGGATATTTTCCAGTTAACAGGGTACTATCAATAGAAACGGACATGGTTGGATAACTACTAACAAAATCGGGATAATAATGACCATTCTCCATTAAAAATTTTAATGCTGGTGCCCGTCCTTCTTGAATAGCTTGCTGTAATGAATTATCCATTAATGAATCAACAATTAATAAAATAACGGGTTTATTAGTCGGATCTATATGCTCACTTTCTAACGATTGGTTAGCTTTATTCCGACCAATTAAAAATAAGGAAAGTGCAATAACTAGGACGACGATAAGAATTATATAAATCACTTTTTTCATTCGATCCTTCCTTTATGAATGTATACAACTTAGTATGATTTTTAACAAATATTCTATGCCAATAGTTTTAAAGATAGGGAAAGAAGGGAAAACATTGGAACTAACCGTAATGACTTACAATATTCATCATGGTAAAAGTGTTGAAAAGGAGCTTAATCTAGACCAAATTGCTCACGTTATTAAAGAAAGTAATGCAGATATCATTGGTTTAAATGAAGTAGATAAAAACTTTCATAAAAGAAGTGAATTTGAGGATCAAATAAATTGGTTAGCTAAAGAATTAAATATGGAACAAGCTTTTACACATTCTATTTCTTTAAAATCGAAGGAAAAGGATACTGCAAGGCAGTATGGGAACGGGTTATTGTCAAAGTATCCTATTGTGAAGAAAAAAGATCATCATTTTAACTTTGTGAAAGGATTGGTAGAGGGACGTTCTTTGCTAGAAGCAACCGTACAACTAGATGAGAAAATGATACAAGTATATGTGACACACTTAAGCTTGATTCCTTTTCTACAAAATAAACAGACTAACTATATCACCAATTGTTTGTCTGAATGCTCACATCCGAAGATTATAATGGGTGACTGGAACATGAAGCCAGGTTCAAGAACATGGGAGAAAATGACAGATATCCTGGTAGATGCTTGGGAGACTGGTGGAGAAGAAGGGGCAGGGTATACCTACCCATCCACTCAGCCGAAAAGAAGGCTAGATTATATATTCATGAATACTACGTTTCATATCCGAAACGTGGAAGTTGTAACCACCAAACCAAAGGCATCTGATCACTTACCATTAAAGGTAACAGTATTTATCTAAAACAGGCGAGAAAACCCCCATCTTCAAGGAATGAGAAGGGCGTTAGCCCAAACGAGTAAGTGGGAGATGAATCGCCTTCATAAGCACAAAGACGTTAAAAATCTTGCTTTGCGTGAATGGACTTGTCCAACGTGCAACAGTCATCACCAAAGAGATATTAACGCAAGTATCAATCTTCGTAATGAAGCATTACGATTAACCGCAGGGACTGCGGGGATAGCCTAATCCATATCTGACCTATAGGTTAGTGTTCTTAGGAATCGCCCACTTCAATCGAATCGTAAGGTCGATAAGTGGTGGGTAGTTCAAATGATCCAATATTCACTTCCATCCTTACTACGATCCATAAATCCATATTCAATTAAGTATCTTCTAATCGTTACAAAATCACTGTGAATGGTTTTTAATATTTCGTTTACCTCTTTTTCAGTGTACTTTCTATTAGAACTAAATTTTGTAACGAGATGCTGTAAAATAATAATTTTTCGTTTTTCCTTACTAGGAAAGGAATGTAACGGTCCATCCAGCCCTTGTTTAAAATATGTGGATAAGACTTTTTCTTTTTCAGCGTTAGTAATCGCATAGCGTTCATCCACCATCGTGGCCCCCTTGTGAATAGTAATCAGGTCTTGTTCTAGATGATCTTCTTGTTTTAGCAAATCCATGATAGCTAGAAATACACGTGCTTGCTTTTCCTTCTCCTTGAGTTTAAAACGGTGTGTTCGAATGGTTGATGTACTGCCAGCATCTAATTTCTTAGCTATCTCTTTATCTGTCAATCCTTCTTTAAAGTACGAAATAATTTCCTTTTGGAGATCAGATAGACCTGTATATTTTTTATCCATTCCAACTAAGTAATGGAACATGGATTGGTGACTATTTTGAATGTGATGTCTCATCGCTAATTTAGCTTCATACAGGGTTCCGTCGATAGGGTAAATAATCCCTTGCTGATACGTCTTTTCACAGATAATGCATTGGTAAACTTCTAAACTAGGGTCGTAGGTAAAACCCGTTTTTAATTCTTCCATTGTTGCGTTCCAAAACAAATCTTCTTTCGACAAATATACATCCTCCTCACCATAATTTATAAAACATTATAAAATATCGTTTTATAAATTACAAACGTTTTAAGATATTGTTTGTATTAATTTGTTATCTAGGAGCGTTTTAATTGTAGATAGACAAATTCAATCATGAAAAGAGTCTGGTGTGGAATACTAATAATTAGATAAATGTATAAAGGATGGTAGTTGTGCGTAATATTGGGATTTTTCTTGACCGAGACGGTGTCATTAATGAAGTGTTAAGCAAGAGAGTGAAGTTTGTGAATAAGCCAAAGGATTTCTACTTATTAGATGGTGTAGGTGAAGCGATTAAACGGTTGAATGATGCTGGGTATAAAGTGTTTGTTGTTACCAACCAGGGGGGTATTGGACTTGGATATATGAAGGAAACAGCACTCCATGACGTGCATGATAAAATGAAAGCCGATTTAGCTGAATATGATGCAACCGTTGATGATATTGCCTATTGTCCACATAAACCGCACTCAGGATGTGCTTGTCGTAAGCCTGAGCCACAAATGATTTTAGAACTTGCTAAGAAGCATGATATTGACTTAGCGAAAAGTTATATGGTTGGTGACCGAGAACCTGATATAGAAGCAGGAAAAAAAGCAGGTACAAAGACGGTATTGGTAGGGAATCGAGAAGATACGGAAGCAGACGCAGACTTCTATTTTTCTGATTTACTTTCATTTACGGAATGGCTATTGAAATAACAGTATATTTTATAATAATTAAGAGAGATTAAGTATCATAATTAGGAACCGTTTCTTAGACTAGGAGGAATATTATTGGCTGTCGTATTCATCTCTTTTCTAACAGGTATTGTATTAGGGATTGTTTTTTCCTTACTAGAACTACCAATCCCAGCTCCACCTAATTTTGCTGGTGTTATGGGGATTGTTGGTGTCTTTACTGGATTTGTGCTAGTGAATAATTTATTTTAGGAGGGATCACGTTGAAACTTACTATTCAATCATTTCTAGCAGGAATTGTTTTAGGAGCTATTTTTTCACTACTAAACTTGCCAATTCCGGCCCCTCCGAATCTTGCGGGGATTACGGGGATTGTTGGAATCTTTGTTGGTTTTTTAATCATCAATCGCTTTAATCAAGCGAGGGGTAAAGTAAAAGAAGATTAATCCTAACCTAATAATTGGTTAGGATTTTTTCTTTTCCCTAACGTATCATAAACTGCTAAACTTATTGTAATGATGAATGATAGGTGAGCTGATGATGAATGTAGTAAAGATATCTGTTAGAAATTTAGTCGAATATGTATTTCGAAGCGGAAGTATTGAGAGTGGGTTTCGTACGGCGACTTCCATGACTGAAGGAACAAGGATCCATCAAAAAATCCAAAAAACATATCATGAAGGTGATCATAAGGAAGTATATGTCCAGGCAGAAATTCCCTTTGAGGATATTGTGATTCGGGTTGATGGGCGTTGTGACGGTCTGCTGACTCGTGAAGATGGCACCATCATAATTGATGAAATTAAATCTACCTCCCATTCATTGGAGGAGATAATGGCGGATTCTCACCCTGTACACTGGGCACAGGCTATTTTCTATGGATATATTTATGCAGGGGATCATGACTTAAATGAAGTTACGATTCAATTAACCTATGTACAAGTAAAAACAGAAGAACAAAAAAAGTTTCAGCGTGACATGACCTATGAGGAAATGGAAGCATATGTCTTGGATGTTATTAAACAATATGGTGATTATGCAAAAACAAGGATTAAACATCAAGAACGAAGAGATCGAACTAGTCGAGAGTTATCATTTCCATTTGATGAATATCGAAGTGGCCAACGTAAACTAGCCGGCGCTGTCTATAAAACGATTCTAGATAAAAAGGACTTATTTGCGAAAGCTTCTACCGGGATAGGGAAGACAATTTCAACAATTTTTCCGACCATAAAGGCGGTAGGTGAGGGTCATGTGGAGCGCGTCTTCTATTTGACAGCAAAAACAATAACTAGAACTGCAGCAGAAGATGCCTTTCGTTTGTTAATTAACAATGGTTTGGATATGAATGTAGTGACCATAACGGCAAAGGAAAAGGTCTGCTTTCAGGAGGAAATGAATTGTTCGAAGGAGCATTGTCCGTTTGCAGAAGGATATTATGACAGAATTAATACAGCGGTACTAGATATTTTAGAAAATGAAAAGCTTATGAGTCGAGCAGTTATTGAAGCGTATGCGACCAAACATAGAGTTTGTCCATTTGAATTCTCTCTGGATCTTGCTTATGCTGCTGATGCTGTAATATGTGACTATAACTATATTTTTGATCCTAGAGTTTCGTTAAAAAGGCTTTTCGAGGAACAGAAAAAACAGACGGTGTTACTAATTGATGAGGCTCATAATTTAGTTGAACGAGCTAGGGAAATGTATTCAGCAGAATTATACAAATCTAATTTTCTTCAAATAAAACGAGAATATAGTTCAAAAAATCAAGCGATAGCCAAGTCTGCAAAAGCAGTAAATGACCATTTACTAATTGTTAAGAAACAGGAACAATTAATACAGAAAGAACTGGATGAAGAATTAATTCAGCTTTTGGAAATGTTCGTGCTAGAAGTGGAAGTAGAGTTAGTGCAGAATGGGGATGACAACGACTTATTGCTGGATACCTATTTTGCTGCCCAAGCATTTGTAAAGATATCTAGTCTATATGATGAGCGGTTCGTTACGTATGTAGAGGTACATAAAAGTGAAGTGAAGGTAAAGTTGTTTTGCTTAGACCCTTCTTTACTCATTCAAAAAATGGGGAAGGGTTATCGTTCAAAGGTATTCTTTTCAGCGACGTTAACACCAGCAGATTATTATAAAAATTTGTTAGGTGGTAGTCCGGAAGATTATGTAATCTCTATTCCCTCACCTTTTATGCGGGAGAATGCGGAGGTAATTATACAACCATTGTCAACCAAATATCATGATCGTGAGCGGACGATGGGGGCTATGGTACAGTTTTTTATCGAGATCATTGAAAAAAGACCAGGAAATTTTTTAGTGTTTTTTCCGTCATATAGCTATATGCAGGCGGTTTATGAGTTGTTTATGGAAGAGTTCCCTCATATTAATACGATTATACAAGAAGTAGGGATGTCAGAAATAGAAAGGGAGGAGTTTCTTCAAGCTTTTCACTCAGAGCGAGATGACAGATTGGTAGGATTTGCAGTATTAGGCGGGATTTTTTCTGAGGGTGTGGATTTAGTAGGAGATCGTCTGCAAGGAGTTATAATTGTTGGAGTTGGTCTTCCGCAAATAGGATTGGAACGGGATATTATTAAGGAATACTTCCAGTCAATTGGTCGGAATGGATTTGATTATGCCTATGTATATCCAGGAATGAATAAAGTGTTACAAGCTGGGGGAAGATTGATTCGTTCTGAGAACGATAAAGGAGTCATTGCCTTAGTAGATGAGCGTTTTTTACAGCGAAAATATCAAGCACTGTTACCCTATGAGTGGCAGCATTATACAACCGGCAAGCAATAGTTTTGTAAATATTTTATGAAAGAAGAGGACTTCTTATGTCTTAAATATGAATATAGATTATATGTAAAATAATTCTATTTTAGGAGGAGTTTTCATGAGTAAAAAGGTTCTCATATTAGCTGGTGATGCGGTAGAAGCATTGGAAATTTACTATCCATATTTCCGTTGCTTAGAGGAAGGATATCAAACGACGATTGCAGCATCATCTGCTAAAAAGCTACACACAGTAGTGCATGATTTTGTAGGTTGGGAAACGTATACAGAAAAAGAAGGCTACCTCATCGAAGCGACGGCAAAATTTGAAGATATTGACCCAGAGGAGTATGACGGATTAATTATCCCTGGGGGACGTGCACCAGAGCATATGCGTTTAAATGAGCATGTACCTGCAATTGTAGGTCACTTTTTTGAAGCAAATAAACCGATTGCAGCTGTCTGTCATGCAAGTCAAGTACTAACAACTGTTGGTGAGTATATGAAAGGTAGGGAGTTAACGGCATATATTGCTTGTAAACCAGAAGTAGAAGCGGTAGGTGCTACGTATAGAAGTGAATCGAATTATACCGATGGAAACCTTATTTCAGGTCATGCATGGCCAGATTTGCCAGGGTTGATGAAGGAATTTGTAAAGCAGGTTAATGGTGTTGGAGTAGAAGCATAGATGAAGAACCGCCCCGATATTGGGCGGTTCTTTGAATTAGATGATGAGACAAACTTTTTCAAAGAGTCTCCGTGTATTTCTCCGCTGTTATTGGGCTCTACATTCATTTTGCATCTTAGTTTTTTAATAACATAGGATGCTCCTTTTAAGTCTAGTGATTGGAGTGGAGGGCAGTTGACTCCTGCGGGAACAGCAGTTGTCCGAAGACCCCGCTACGAATTTTCTAATAAAGGAAAATTAATGTTGCTCACTCAATAGACTGTTTAAATTAATTTAATCTAGAAATACTAAAGGCAAATTATAGAAAAAGGAATGATTTAATTGAGTCAACATGAAATACGAGCAAAAGTTGAAAAGCTGTTAGAGAATCATTCAGTTGGAACAATGGCTACGGTGAAAAATAATAAACCACATACTCGGTTTATGACGTTTTTTCATGATAATCTAAAACTATATACAGCTACAAGCAAGGATACGGATAAGACCGAAGAGATTGAAGAAAATCCGTATACGCATATTTTAATTGGTTATGGTGGAGAAGGGTATGGCGATGAGTTTGTAGACTATCAGGGTAAAGTATCGATTAACAACTCCAATGAATTAAAAAAGAAATTATGGAATGAGAAAATGGAACAATGGTTTGAAGGACCAGACGATCCGAATTATATTATTCTAGAGATAGAACCAGTAACAATAAGATTGATGACCAATCAAATTGGTGATCAACCGAAAGAAGTGGAAATATAAGTAGACATAAAGTAACCGCTATTTTAGGTTAGCGGTTACTTTGTCTATTAGCTAGAAATATAAGCATCTTCAATACCAGCATTTTTAACTTCTCGCAAACGTCTTTCTGCATTTTCACGCTTTGAGAAAGCTCCTGCTTGAACACGATACCATGTTTCACCAGAGATAGTGACTGCAACTAAAGTGGAATCAATTCCCCTATCTATTAAAAACTGTGCTCGCTCTTCAGCATTAGTTCTGGATTTAAATGAACCGGCAATAACACGGTAAAAGGTACCTGAATCATCATCATCTTGTTTAGGTGTTAGATTAAAGGCACGTGCTATTCCGTTCACATGACCTTGTGCGACTTGCTGTCTCCATGAAGAGTCACGCATTTTTGAGGCGTCATTGCTATTGTCAATAAACCCATTCTCTGAAAGGAAAGCAGCCATATTGGTTTCTCGTAGTACGTGAAAATTTGCTTTTTTCTTACCTCGATTCCGTAATTGATTAACCCTCGTAATTTCCTCGTGTAAAATATCTCGATATCTCGCAGTTTGCGAAGAATCTGCTAATCCGCTGTAAATATAATCTTCATATCCATCGGCAGAACCGTTAAATGCATTACAATGAATCGATACATAGTAATCTGCGCCCCATGAATTGGCTTCATTAGTACGTTGTTGGAGGCTTTTTGTGCTATCACCTGTACGGCTCATGCGGACCTCAACATCTTCATAGTCATTTACTAGAAGGTCACGAATCTTAAGGGCAATATCTAGTACAATATTTTTTTCTTGTAGTCCATTTCCACTGGCACCTGGATCTGATCCTCCATGGCCAGGATCTAAATAAAGCTTCATAGACTTTTCCTCCATTTCTGATTGGAAATAGTAATTCATTATTAACATATGATATAGATTTAAAAATTAATTGGACAATCGTCTGTTTTCTTTCATATTTCCACAAAATCACCACCCACGAGTTTCATCCTGTCGGTTACTAAAGGACGGATTTCTCCTTTCAACAATGCTAAGTCTTCATATGTAATATCGAAAAAAAGATTTGGAAGGTGGCAAATTTATATGAAAATAGTCAAAAAGAAACTGGTGAAATATGGTAGACTTAGTTAATAATAAGATATACTAGGTTTGAGGTGGACTTTTATGAATAGCAACTACACCGAAATTGATGAGGTAATTGCATTTATACACCGAAATCTCGATGAATCTCTTTCTCTTACAAGGTTGGCAAAGCATGTATCATACAGTCCTTTTCACTTCACAAGAATTTTTAAAGAAAGAATTGGTCTTACACCACATTATTATATATCTTCTCTTCGTTTACAGAGGGCAAAGGATCTATTATTAAAAACCGATTTAAGTATAAGAGACATTGGGTTGGAGATTGGGCAACAAAGCCTGGGAACATTCACAACTAGATTTACGGAGCGGGTAGGTGTTACACCATCTGCTTTTAGAAACTCTTTACTGCAAGTACCTAATCACCTGAGTTCCTTAAAAAAACTGAATGATTGGGAGGGGATGAATCTATCTAAGCAGTTTCCTAGCATGGTGACAGGAACTATTGAAACACCAAGAGTTTTTAAAGGTATCATTTTAATTGGTCTGTTTGAAAAGCCGATTCCAGAGGGGCTACCATTATATGGAACCTTACTTTCTTCTGCAGGAGATTTTTATTTTTCGGACGTTAGACCAGGAACATATTATTTATTGGCTACTGCAGTATCTTTTGAAATGCATGCAACAGACATTCTTCTTCCTCATAGAACTTTACGAGCCAAATCGAATACACCAATAACAGTCGCACCGTACGAAGACATTCCTCATCAAAAAATTAAACTCCGAGAGCCTCGACTAGATGATCCACCAATATTAATTTCATTACCATTACTTATGAGGAATTTCCTAAACAGAACTAAAACATAGCAATCCATAAGAAATTTAGCAGCTTTCTGCATGCTAGAATGAAACCATTCAGTTTTAAGGAGGAATAGTACTATGTCAAAAAATCTGGAATTTTTCCAAAAGGTTAATGAATCATTTATGAAAGGAGATGTTGATTTTCTCATTGAAAATATTGCTCCGAATATTGAATGGTATATGGTAGGTGAGCAAACGATCGTGGGCAAAGAAAACGTGAGGGAAATGTTAGAACCAATGAGAGGGGTAGTAGCAGAAGGATATGAAACGAAAAAAATTATTACCCATGGTGATACAGCAGCAATAGAAGGAACCATGAAAATGCCTGATGAAAATGGAGAAATAAAATCATATGCTTTTTGTGATATTTATAAGTTAGATAAGTTTAAAGGCGGTAAAATCAAGGAAATGACTGCTTTTGTCATAGAAGATAATAGGTAAGCGGAGGTTTATAATGGGAGTTGTTACATTTGATATATCGATATCATTGGATGGATATGTTGCAGGACCAAATGATGGGCCAAAGGTTCCACTTGGTGAAAATGGAGAAAGAATTCACCAATGGATATATGAATTAGCAAGCTGGCGGGAACAACATGGCCTTGCAGGTGGAAAAGCAAATAGTGATTCAGATGTTATTGGAGAATCTTCAGAGAATGTTGGTGCCATTGTGATGGGGAGAAGAATGTATAATAATGGGGAAAGGTACTGGGGAGATAACCCGCCTTTTTATAAGCCTGTATATGTTCTAACGCATGAACCAAAAGAAAAGATTGTTAAAGAAGGTGGAACTACCTTTTACTTTAGTAGCGAAGGAATTGAAAGCGCTCTAAATCAAGCAAAAAGAGATGCTGGATCTAAGGATGTTTCCATTGCTGGTGGAGCGAATGTTATTCAACAGTATATAAAAGCAGGATTAATTGATGAATTTCAGGTCCATATCGTACCTGTCCTGTTAGGGGATGGTATTCGTTTGTTTGATTTTATAGGGTCAAAACAGATTGAATTGGAAAAAACTAGAGTAATTGACTCCCCTTCCGTGACACATCTAAAGTATCGGATTATAAAGAAATAATTTTAGAGTTAATGTGCTATAAGTAAATAATAGAATAAGGCGGTGTATAACATGATTGTAGAGATCTATCCTTATTTAGTTTTAAATGGTAATGGTCAGGAAGCAATAAATTTTTATCTGAAACAGGTGAGAAAACCCCTCATCTTCAAGGAATGAGAAGGGCGTTAGCCCAAATGAGTAAGTGGGGATGAATCGCCTTCGGACAAGGAATGGGTGTTTCCATCTCACAGTCCGACATCCAAATAACAAAACAAACGTTCGCATCTTCTGATCCTTTTTGGTACAATTGGATAGAGGGGGTGAAAATCAATGAAAGTGAAACATGCGTACAAATTTCGAATCTATCCAAACCAAAAACAAACTGTCTTAATCAATAAAACAATTGGATGTTCTCGTTTTGTCTACAACTATTTCGTAGGTAAGCAAAAAGTCAAAGATGCCTATTGGGATATCGTGAACGAAATGGTACAAAACGGTCAATTACCTCAGAACAATTGGATAGGTGAATTTTTCAATAAAAACCAATCCATTAAAGCTGTTCGTGAGTTAAAGGAACACTACCCATTCTTGAAAGAAGTAGATAGCATTGCTCTACAGAAATCAGTTGAAATGGCGAATGATTCCTATACACGATACTACAAGAAGCAGAATCGTAAACCGCGTTTTAAATCCAAGAAGAACCCTATTCAATCGTACACAACCAAATATGTAAATGGGAATATCTCTGTTTTGGATAACCATATTAAACTACCAAAGCTAGGTCTTGTACGTTTTGCTAAAAGTCGTGAAGTAGAAGGTCGGATCATGAATGCAACCATTAGACGTACCCCTTCGGGTAAATATCACATTTCAATTTTGGCTGAAACCGAAGTTGAACCACTTAGGAAGACAGATTCATCTGTGGGGATCGATGTAGGGTTAAAAGACTTTGCTACTCTTTCAGATGGAACAGTCTATTCAAACCCTAAATTTTTTCGAACACTAGAAAAAAAATTAGCAAAAGCTCAACGCGTACTATCAAGGAGAAAAATTTGTTCTTCTAATTGGCATAAACAAAAAATAAAAGTCGCTCGTATCCATGAGAAAATCGCCAATTCTAGAAAAGATATGTTGGACAAAATCTCTACCGAGATTGTCAAAAACCACGACGTCATCGGAATAGAAGATTTGTCAGTAAAAAACATGTTAAAAAACCATAATCTTGCAAAAGAAATTAGTGAGGTATCCTGGTCACAATTCAGAACGATGCTAGAATATAAAGCAAGATGGTACGGAAAACAAGTCGTTACCGTAGCCAAAAACTTTGCTTCAAGTCAGATATGTTCCAATTGTGGACATAAGCACAAAGACGTTAAAAATCTTGCTTTGCGTGAATGGACTTGTCCAGCGTGCAACAGTTATCACCAAAGAGATATTAACGCAAGTATCAATCTTCGTAATGAAGCATTACGATTAACCGCAGGGACTGCGGGGATAGCCTAATCCATATCTGACCTATAGGTTAGTGTTATTAGGAATCCCCCACTTCAATCGAACCGTAAGGTCGATAAGTGGTGGGTAGTTCAAGAGAATGCAATAGATGCAAAAGTATTAAGTGTTCAGACATTTGCTGATATGCCAGAAAACCCCGAAATGCCACTTCCTGACGAGGCGAAGGAACGGGTATTAAATGCGCATTTAAAAGTTGGAAATACAAACTTAATGATCTCAGATACACTCCCGGGTCAACCGTATCAACTAGGATCTCAAACCACGATAGCAATCATGATTGATAACATAGAGAAAACTAAAGAAGTGTTTAACAAGTTAGCAGAATCAGGCAAGGTACAAATGCCATTACAAGAAACTTTTTGGAGCCCGTCATATGGTCAGGTAACAGATAAATTTGGTATCGAATGGCAGGTTTCAACCGTACAGTAAACTACTGGATATTAATAAAATAAATTAAAAGGAGCTTTGGATATCTATTCAATATTCAGAGCTCCTTTATCACCGCTATGGGGGTACATAATAAACGATGGAGTATAAATTTAGTTCTATTCCAACACTACATACACAAAATTACACATTACGAGGTATGACTATTGAGGATGCAGAAGGTATGTTCATTTTTATGAGAGATAAAGAGACAATGAAGTATATCACACCAAATCCTGTTCAAACCGAGAATGACTTGCAACGAAATATCCAATCATACCTGGAAAAATTTAATGAGCAAAAAGAAATTCCTTGGGTAATCCTTAACAAGGAAAATGGAGAATTGATTGGTCAATTCCGACTACATAAGCTACATATGTGGCATAAAAAGGCCGAAATGGGTGTGGTGATTCGTAGCGATTACCAGAACAAAGGTGTTATGACAGAGATCCTAGAAAAGGTACTTGAATTTGGATTTGGGTCATTAGGATTAAACCGAATTGTGGGAGATATTTTTGCTGATAATATCGGTTCAAGAAAACTTTTAGAAAGGTTTGGGTTTATAAAAGAAGGAGTATTAAGGCAGACAGACTTTGATGGAGAAGTATTTCATGACACGGTTGTTTATTCCATGCTAAGAACAGAATACGATAATTTAAGAAAAAACATTAGAGGCTAATTCTTTTAGGAGTTAGCTTTTTTTATAGCAAATTAATTATGGTAAAATGAATATATAATTCTGAAAATAATAGAGGTGTATATATGAAACTAGTTAGCTATAAATTGAAACAAAAGCCGAGTACATTACGAGTTGGGTTTGTCATGGATGATAAAATTATTGATGTCCAAGAAGCATTTCTGCAGTTACCAGGGCATTCAACTGAAATGGAATATATGCTACCTTCTGAGCCGAATGCGTTTTATAAAATAGGGATACCTGCAATTGAAAAAGCAAAAAAAGCTTATACATATGTCATGGAAAATCAAGTAGAAGAGATTTCATTTCATCGGGATGAAGTGTATGTAGCTACACCTATTCCAGAACCATCGAAAATTATTTGTGTAGGGAAAAACTATGCTGAGCATGCAGCTGAAATGAAAAGTGAGGTGCCAGACTATCCAGTACTATTTGCTAAGTTTGCTAATGCTTTAGTAGGACCTGAGGATCAGATTGTGAAAAATTCTAAAACAAATAAGCTCGATTACGAAGTGGAGCTTACGGTGATCATCGGAAAAGAAGCGTCTAATGTTACTCAAGAAGATGCTTTGAATTATGTTGCTGGCTATACAATTGGCAATGATGGATCAGCTCGGGATTTACAAAAACGTACTCCACAATGGTTACAGGGGAAATCCCTGGATAATAGTACCCCAGTTGGTCCTTGGATCGTAACGGCAGATGAGGTTGGTGATCCAAGTAATTTAGATATTCATTCTCGTGTAAATGGGGAGTTACGTCAATCCTCCAACACAAGTAAGCTTATTTTCGATATCCCATATTTGATTTCATTTATTTCTAGTTTGATGACATTAAAACCAGGAGATATGATATTAACTGGGACTCCAGATGGTGTTGGATTTGCATTGAATCCTCCTCAGTTTTTAAAGGGTGGGGATAAAGTACAACTAGAGATTGAAAAAATTGGCCGTATGGAGAATGAAGTCATAGAAGGAGAATTTCATTATTAGGTTATATATGCATATAATGAATAAATGAAGAATTGATTCATTTTTCTAAATCTATACTCTGATTGGGTGAAACAAAGGGGAGATTCTTATTATGAGTGAAAAGGCGCAGATTAAAGTAAATGATAATGGTTCATTACGTGTAACAGGCGATGTGGAGCTTGTAGATAAAGAAGGCAATGTGTTTGAGACGAAAAAGAGCTTTTCGCTATGCCGTTGTGGGCAATCATCAAACAAACCGTTTTGTGATGGTACGCATAGAAAGATTGGTTTTGAGAGTGCACCAAGAGCAGTAAAAAAACCGTAGCCCATAATGTAGGGCTACGGATATTATTGCATTGGTAACCATGCGACTTTCCAAACATCCAGTTTGTGATCTTTGATTAACCTAAAAGCTTTTTTATCAGGAGTATCTAAATCGAACTGAATGATTGCCTCATCCTGAGATACATATACCTCCTCAAAGACATCTACCTCTAAAAGCTTTTGATACAGCATTTTCTCATTTTCTTTCACTGTATCATCTCTTTCAAAAAATGGATCATTGAAATATTTATCCGAATTAGGTGTACCATACATATCACCTTGAATATATAAGGAATACAATACTTCTTCATCATCCTGATTTTGTGCATAGTAATGCATCTTAAATAAATCAATTGGATTTAAATTACGTAGCTCTCTGTCATCAAGTGAGCTTTTATACTGTTCATATACAGCTAGTAATTCCTTTGAAAGCTCAATAGTTGTTTCATAGGTGTTTGATACTCTTTCAAACACCTCAAGATACACTGTTGAACCATTTGGAGAATAGGTATATTCCATGCCTACTACATCAAGTAAATATTCTTGATTAGAGTTTTCTAGTGATTGTTGGTCACTAATACTATATTCCGACCGAATAAATTCTTCGTTTTTTAGATAAAACAATATATCGTCCACAACGTCTTCTGAAGCTAATGGAATGTTTGGGATGGTGTTTTCGTGAGGGGAAAACCTCAGTTGGTCTCCTTCGAACGCAAAGTCGCCAAATAGCTCCATATTTCCGTTAAACTTAACAGTAGTTTTCTCACCTTGGCGATTAACATCCACTACTTCCATTGTCCCATAGTAGTCCCCGACTCTTACTGATTCTGGAACAAATCGCGCATTTACAGATCCCCTTATCTCCATATCGGAATCGCTAGTAGAATCTTCCATGGAAATCTCTGCTTCTTGCTCGGATTGACTCTCATCTACACCGGCCATATCATGCTGTTCAGCAGATTCGTCACTAGAGCCGATAAACATATTAGGTTGATTGTTAACGGATATAACAATAATTAAGATCAAGGCTGCTAAAACGACTCCAGTTAACATTTTCGGATAAAAGGGAAATACTTTAGCTGGCTGTTTATGTTCCGTTCGTTTGATTTTTTCTAAAACTGCCTGTTTATCATGGTCGGTAAAAGACGTTGGGATATTATCTTCATAATTAGTCTTCAGGTCTTTTAACTGCTTATCCATGGCTTGCACCACCTCTTTCCTGCGATAAGCATTCCTTCAATTTATCACGTCCACGAGCAAGTCGGGTTCTGACGGTAGCTTCCTTCATACCTAAAACTTGACCGATTTCCTTCGTTGATAATTCTTTAAAATAAAACAAGGTAATAACTTCCCTGTATTTGATTGGTAAATCCATTACTTGATTCAATAGTTGATTCGACTCCGTTTGATTCATGTAATATTCTTCTGGAGTCTCATTAGTGTTCTCCGAGGAATGAGCGGCGTGTGTTAGTTTTTCTTTCAGGCGCTTATTACGTGCATGCCAGCTCCGTAGATAATCCTTACATTTATTGATTGCGATGGAATATATCCAGCTTTTAAGTGAAGATTTCCCTTGAAACATATTTAATTTTTGATAAATCGTAACAAAGACTTCCTGTGTTACGTCATCTGTATCTGCTGTATTTTTCATGTAAGTGTATACTAATCGTTTGATTTCATCACCATACGTGTCCATGATCATCTCAATTGCTCTTGTGTTATCCTGTTGTAGTATTTCATCTTCATCGTATGTTGGATGGAAAGCTTTCGAGTGGCCCACTCTTTTTCCTCCTAACGTAAAAGCTCATTTATAAGACGTAGTGTTTTGAAAAGATGTTTCAATCCTGGTGACTGTGTTTTTTTCATTTTAGCATGATTTAGGTGAAAAAGATGCTTATTTTCAAAAAGGATGTGGTGAGGATTGCTAGGTGGGCAAATGGCCAAACAAACTATGTAGATGTAGACCTCATTGACTAACACCAAATCGAATTATATACTAGATTTAATAATAATTTCAGAAAATTAAAATAAATATAACCAATGAGGAGTGTTTCCATGGACTTTGATGTCATTGTGGTTGGAGCTGGGTTAGCTGGTTTAGTGGCTACTGCGGAAATTGCTGATGCAGGGAAAAAGGTCTTGTTATTGGATCAGGAACCAGAAACTTCACTGGGGGGACAAGCCTGGTGGTCATTTGGAGGCCTGTTTTTAGTAGACTCTCCTGAACAACGTCGAATGGGTATTAAGGATTCTAAAGAATTAGCTTGGCAGGATTGGCTAGGGACTGCTGGATTTGATCGTTTAAAGGATGAAGATTATTGGGGACGAAAATGGGCAGAGGCTTATGTAGATTTTGCAGCTGGTGAAAAACGTTCTTGGTTACGTAGTATGGGGGTTAAATTCTTTCCAGTAGTCGGATGGGCTGAGCGTGGTGGCTATCTGGCTGAAGGACATGGAAACTCGGTACCTAGATTTCATATCGTGTGGGGGACAGGACCTGGGATTGTCGAACCATTTGAACTGCGTGTTCGAAAACACATGAAGACCGGATTAGTTGATTATCGTCCTCGTCACCAAGTTGATTTTTTAATAAATGAAAGCGGAATTATAAAAGGGGCAGGTGGTTCCGTTCTTAAGCCAGATGATGTGGAACGTGGAAAAGAAAGTTCACGGCAAGTTGTGTGGGATTTTGAATATCGAGCAGAAGCGGTTGTAGTATCTAGTGGAGGGATCGGAGCTAATTTTGAGTTAATTCGAAAGAACTGGCCAGCTCGATTAGGAGAACCCCCAAATCAGATGATATCGGGTGTTCCTGCACATGTTGATGGACGGATGCTACAGATAACGGAGGATGTTGGTGGGCGGATTGTAAACCGAGATCGCATGTGGCATTACACGGAAGGGATAAAAAATTGGAATCCAATATGGAATAAGCACGGCATTCGAATTCTACCTGGTCCATCCTCCATTTGGTTAGATGCAGAGGGAAACAGATTTCCTACACCGAATTTCCCAGGCTTTGATACATTGGGGACATTAGAAGCAATTATGAAAACTGGATATGATTATTCGTGGTTTATTTTGACGGAAAAAATTATCGAGAAGGAATTTGCATTATCTGGATCGGAACAAAACCCTGATTTAACAGGGAAGAGCATTAAGAAATTACTATCTAGAGTATTACTAGGACCACCTGCACCTGTAAAGGCATTTATGGATCATGGAGAGGATTTTATTGTTGCTGATCATTTAGAGGAATTGGTGGATGGGATGAATAAGTTAACAGGAGATAATTTATTGGAATTCGATAAAATAAAGCGACAAATAGAAGCGCGAGACCGAGAAATGGATAATACATTTACAAAAGACTTACAAGTAACTGCGCTCCGTGGTGCTCGTAATTATCGAGGAGATAAACTAATTCGCGTTGCTTCTCCACATAAAATATTAGATTCAAAGAACGGACCATTAATTGCTGTACGGTTAAATATATTAAGCCGGAAAACATTAGGTGGCCTGCAGACTGATCTATCTGCAAGAGTACTAGGTGAAAATGGAGATCCAGTTCCTGGACTATATGCAGCAGGAGAGGTTGCAGGATTTGGCGGTGGTGGTGTACATGGTTACCGTGCGTTAGAGGGTACGTTCTTAGGTGGATGTTTGTTTAGTGGGAGAGTTGCTGGGAGAAGTGTTGTGGAAGAGTTGGGGAAAGGCAATAATGTTAATCAATCAATAATAGCTAGCTTAGATTAGTAGAAAAGACGCGCTAAACTAAGCGCGTCTTCTATATTATTTGAAACCGTATTATAAAGTTAGCGCTCAGCTTAGTTGGGGCACTATTGTGGTTGGATATTGTTGAGCAACAATCTTCGAAAGTTGACCAACACCACATAAAAGTTGAGCGACACCACATAGAAGTTGAGCAATACTCTCCAAAAGTTAAGCTTACCCTACTGTAGATGTGGAACCCACTCCCCATATTTCTAATTCTCTTCAATAATAATTTTACTTATCAGTAGTCGAAACAAGATGGTAAGAAATAGTCACCAATTTGATTTTTTTGCAATAAAATAAACTGTGCTATAAAAAGGCATTATTAAATAATTATTACGAGTGGTGGAGAGATCTGGCTCAAGGAAATCACAGCAACCTACAAATGTAAGGTGCTAAAACCAGCAAGGCATATTTGCTTTGGATGATAAAGCGGTGAGAAAACTCCTTTTTGTTTCCATTACATGCGAAAAGGAGTTTTTTACATTATAAAGGTGGAATACATAATAGACTATTTTGGGTTAAAAGACGATAACGTAAACGCTTTAAAAAGGAGCAGTATGAAAAAATCATTGGCATAATCTTGAGGAATAAAAAACGTTCGTAGCTACATGTATAAGTTTGCTCTTAGACACAAAAACTAACATATCATGTGAGTTAGGAAGGGGGCAGGAAAATGGTAAATAATAATAAGGAACAAGAGAAAAATAATATGTTTAAAGAAAATAAAAACCATGGCGAGCATCGTAATGGGCGTAAGAGCCAGTACAAAAATAATGCGATTCATGGTGGCGATGAGCCGAATGAATATGTAAGTCGTAAAGATTTATAAAGGAAATACAAAAGGAGAGGTGTTATGTAACCTCTCCTTAATTATTACACCGTGAATTATGGGTGAGGCTATTCTATAATACCAGCGAATCAATTTTCCCTATTTTCCCTCCTATTCAGATCTGCTTCGATTCTAACTATTTTCCTAATACTTTATATGTATAACAATTATAATTTTTCTAAAAATTAGTATAAATATCTCTTCTATTATTCTATTATAACGATTAATATGATTATTAATAGATTTAATAGGAGGGATAGTCTTGAATAATACAAGAAACAAAATGTTTCGATTGTCGTTGTCTTTAGTGATGGTATTTACGTGTATAACACCCGTGATAACGCATGCTAGTGAAGCTGAAACAAACGCTGACGGAAATAGCTTTGAACTAGAAAATGGTGTAACAACAGATCAATACTCTTATGAGGATGCCATAATGGAAACCATTTATGTGGAATCAACATTAGACAGTGATGAAGATGGTAATCCTGATCGGATTGCTGCTGATATTATTCGTCCACAAGAATCCGAGGGAGATTTAAACGTTCCCGTAATTATGGATGCTAGTCCCTATTATGAATCCCTGGGACGCGGTAATGAAGGGGAAATCAAAGATACAGATGGTGATGGAGTTAATGATATGTTCCCATTATTCTACGATAACTACTTCGTTCCAAAAGGGTATGCTGTTGTTCAAGTTGACATGGTAGGAACAAACAATTCTGATGGATGCCCAACTACTGGTGGTTATGAAGAAATTGAAAGTATTAAAGTTGTCATTGAATGGTTGAATGGAGAAGGTCGAGCATGGGATGTAGATGGTAATGAGATCCATGCAGATTGGTCTACAGGAAAAGTAGGAATGATAGGGAAATCATATGATGGAACACTCGCAAATGGTGTAGCTGCTACGGGTGTAGATGGTTTAGAAACAATTGTACCTATTGGTGCTATTAGTAGTTGGTATGACTATTATCGCTATGGAGGAACCGCATTTTATAATAACGGACCTGGAGGTTTAGCAAGTAGGGTGACAACAAGCGATAGAGTTGAAGATTGTGCTCCTATTCATGAAAATATAAGAATTGAAGCAGATGATGAAACTGGTGATTATAATTCATTCTGGGACGAACGAAATTATGTAAAAGATGCAGACAATATAAAGGCAAGTGTTTTTGTTATTCATGGTCTAAATGATTACAATGTAAAAGCAAACCATTTTTCAAATTGGTGGGAAGCTTTAGCAGATAATAATGTCCCTAGAAAGCTTTGGTTAACACAAACGGGACATGTAGATCCATTTGATTTCCGAAGAGCAGAATGGGTTGATACGCTTCACCGCTGGTTTGACCATTGGTTATTGGATATCGACAATGGCATCATGGATGAACCTATGGTTGACATTGAACGTGGGGCTGATGAATGGGAAACCTACGATTCATGGCCAGATAAGGATGCTAAATCTGTCAAGGTAAGACTAGCACCTGCAAATGAAAATTCACCAGGGACATTAACGACTGGCCCAGTTACGGGAAATTTCGTACAAAGTTTTACGGATGATCCTTATCAACGAGAAAGTGAAATGGTAGAAGACGAACAGTCTGCAAAAGATCATCGATTAATGTTTTTAACTTCTGAATTAGATGAAGATATTCGACTAAGTGGTGTTCCTGAGATTGATATTAGAGCAACGGTTGATAAAGAAAACACACATTTAACTGCCTTAATTGTAGACTACGGAACAGATGTAAGAATCAATCATACTGACAGAGGAGAAGGAATCCGTACCCTCTCAGAAGAAACGTGTTGGGGACATAGTACAGAGGCAGATGATGCATGTTACAAAGAAACGGAAAAGACAACCCATGAGGCACCATACGAAATTGTGACACATGGTTGGTTAGATGCATCCAATTGGAAATCACTAGATTTTACGGATCTATTAAATCCAGGGAAAAGCTACCGTTTTCAGTGGGATACACTTCCAGAAGATTATGTATTTAAAGCAGGACATCGTATTGGTATCGTAATAGCAGGAAGTAACTATAATAATCTATATATACCAGATCAAAATAGGGCTACTTTTGATGTGTCATTAGGACAAAGCAATGTATCGCTTCCAATAGTTGGAGGAAAGAAAGCATTTGAAAATGCACTAGGAAAATAGAAAGCAGGTAAAAAAGTGTCATCAAATGATAGATTTGGTGGCACTTTTAATCTAGCTTATAATGAAAGGCAAATATGACTTCCGCTTTAACACTACAAGGTGATACCAGGGAGGATTAAACACAACAAAAGGAGAGGGGATCATCCTCTCCTTATTCGCTTCTTTCTTCCCATTTTTCATTAACCATATGATTTAAAATATGATTAATGCCAATAGTTTGTTCTACTTGTAAAACGAAGGCAATTCCTTTTCCGGGTTTTTTTAGTTCAGCATCTTCTTCAATAGCATTCAATACATCTTGAGTTTTATTTCGATTGATAAGGGTTAATACCACTTCTTTTTCGGGTTCAATTAGGATGTTGAATAGTTTCGCCTTTTCGTGAATTCCCGTACCACGGCCATTCATGATGGTTCCACCTTCAGCCCCGGCGTTTTTAGAGGCCTCAACAACTTGCTCAGAGTCTCCTCTATTTACTATCGTAATAATTAAATCGTACAGGACTTTTTGTTCCACCACAGTTGGTACCTCCTTATCGGTATCCGAATCATTTTCCGCTTCTAACCCTAACATATTACATATACCTGTTACCTTTTTCGTATCTATAACAAAACCAATTCCCTGTCTTGGTTGGTCTAATTTTGCAATATTTGTAATCGCAAGCATAACATCTAAAAATATATCATTTGAAACTAAGGTCAGAATAATTGCTCGTTCCCGCTCAACAGGTATGCCAAAAACGCGTAATTTTTCATTCAAGCGTACACCTTTGCCCAATAGTGTTGTACCACCACGAGCACCTGCGTTTCTGGTAGCCTGGACCACTTTTTTTGCTTTATCCTTTTTCACGATTGTGACGATTAATTTCTGTCCCCGTATTTTTTCTGTCATTATGGGCCTTCTCCTTTCTACTGAACAAAATTCCGAGCGTCAGCACAGATAATATTGGAGCTAATGCTACCAGTGCCACCATTCCGAATCCATCGAGTAATGGATCACGTCCTTCTGTTACAGAAGCAATTCCCACAAACATGGCTAGAATAAATGTAGCTGTCATTGGCCCAGTTGCAACTCCGCCTGAATCAAAGGCAATGGATGTAAAGGTTTTACTTGAATACTTCACCATAACTAGTGCCATTATATAGCCTGGTACAATAAAATACCATAGGGAAAAGCCAAAAATTATTCGAACCATAGAAAGCGCAATGGATAGTCCTACTCCTATTGATAATGTATACAATAAAACTTTTTGTGGAATGTATCCACCAGAAACTTTTTCAACTTGTCGTACAAGTACACTCACAGCTGGTTCAGCATAGATAGCTACAAATCCGAGTACAAATCCGATCGGGATTAAAATCCAGGTGAAACTTATACTTCCAAGTTTTTCACCCATTAATTCGCCAATAGGCATAAACCCAACATGGACACCTTGTAAAAAGAAAGAAAGTCCAAAAAACGTAAAAAGAAATCCAATTCCGATGTCGATTAATCTTCGAAGCTGCAGTCGTAAGAAGAAGAATTGAAAGATAATAAAAAGGATAAGAAGGGGTGTTAATGCGACTAGCACTTCTAATAATACATCTGAGAATCCTTCAAAAATATGTATGTTCATCCGTAAATCACCCCTAAAATAAGTACCGACAAAACAGGTCCGATAGAGGCTAGTGCGATCAAACCAAATCCGTCACTAGAGGCTGTTTTCCCACGTAGAACCGTAGCCACACCTACACCCAGAGCGAGAATAAACGGAACGGTTAACGGGCCCGTCGTTACGCCACCTGAATCGAAAGAAATTGGAACATACGCTGCTGGAGTAAACGCCGCTAATAAGAAAATTAACCCATAACCTATAGTAAGAATATAGACAATGCTAAAATTATATATAATGCGGAGCATGGCAAGTCCAACGAAGATTCCAACACCTAAAGCGACAGCCAAAATTAAAATAGATTTCGGAATATCCCCTCCTGATACTTGGTCAACCTGAGAGGATAGCACTCTTACGTCTGGTTCGGCAATGGTTACAACTACACCAACAATGACCCCAAAAAGTACAATTAGCCATATTTTTTTCGTTTTTGATAAAGCAGAGCCAATCAGCTCTCCAACAGGCTGTAGGCCAATATTAACCCCTAATAAGAAGAGGATCAGTCCAACGCCAACGAAGATTACTCCAATAAGGAATTGGATAAAAACTTCCATTGGAAGCCAAATCAATGTGAATTGCAATACGGTAATTACAATAGTTAATGGTAGAACAGAATAGACTACCTCTAATATTGTTTCTTTAATACTATCCATGTACGACCACCTTTCTTGAGATGTGATAAGAAGAAATATATGATGTTTCAAACGTTAAAGGTGGGTATGTTAAAAAAAACATCTTGGAGATAGATAAGGGGGAAATTAAAAATCCATACAGCAATTATATCATTATTTTTAAATTTTCGGAATTATAGTGTGGTTAGTATTTCTTTATTAATAAAAAATGGTTTTAAAATCAAAGTTTAGACTAGGCTTTCATCAGGCAGTATCTTCGGTATTAAACTATAAAACTACCGTGTTCCCATCCCCTCTATTGCAAATTCTTCTACTCCGATGGCCTACTAAGTTAATCTAGTGGATTTCAAAGCCTGGTCAATTGTCCCATACCAAAGTAAGTGGCATATGATAATAAAAAAGTATTAAAGGTGATGTCAGAAATGGGACTGTTTATTAACAAATCCGATCATCCAGGTGTGTTTCAACATAAAGGTGACATAGAAGGACAAAATCAAAGTTATTTTAAATCGGATCATTTTGCGGAGTTAATTCAAGAACAGAAGAAGTTAAATGAATCCTTGACCAAAGGGATAAGAGAAATAAAAATAAGGCACCAGCAGTATGAATTCACAGAAGCCAAAAAATGGAATGAGATGGGTAAGCAATTAGAAGAGCTAAAGAAAAGGACGTTACAACACGAGAAATTTGAACATGATGCACGGGAGTGGTTGCAAATGTTAGAAAGAAATAATAAAGAGCTTCAGCAATTAATGGCGAATGAAGTAAATGTAAAGCAGGAGATCATGGATCAAATTAAGAATGTCAGTCAGTCTAATCATGAAATTGTTAATCAACTTACGCAGCACGAGTCATTCTCAGAGCAACTCACTTCTCAGATGGATGAATTATATAAATTACACCAACAAATGGCAGAACAAATAACTAAACAAGAAGAGAAGCAAGATCAAGTACTAAATAGCTTTGAAAACCAAGAAGCATTGATGGAAAAAACGATTAGGCAAGTAGATCATATTCGTGCGATTTTATTTGAGCGCACAAGTCATATTGTAGAGCAAATAGAAAATAGCTACAATCTAACCTCGTCCTTGATATATAAGTTTATTTCTGGCTCAGAAAAGCCACTAACACTTATGATGAGAGGGAAAAGTAGGGAAGGTAAGCAAAAAAATGATGAGTAACATTAAAATGCGATACTCAAATTTGAGTGTCGCATTTTAATTTTTAAATTTTATAAAGATTTATCAATAAATATTAATAAAACACTTGCGTTCTTTATACATATAATATATGTTCTTTATAACAAACGATTTTGGATGGGAGAGAATAATATGATGAGGCAATTAATGGTTAAGTTTAGTAGAAAAGTCATTTTCCTTACCATCATATTGATTTTGTTCTCAAACCTTCTATATGCTCAAAGTTCAGCTGCAGATCAAGTAAAAGTACTCGTGATTTACTCTTCGGAAAACGGGGAAGTTGATGAACATCAACGATTATTGGATCTTCTCATTGGGCATTTTACATCATCGATCACCTTTGTTTCTAGTGCAGAGGTGAAAGCAAAGGATGTATCTGAAGTAACCCATCTCATTTATTATGGTCAGGTACCTGAAGAATTACCTTCCTCATTGGTCCGTTTATTAGATTCCTATCATGGTCCGGTACTTGGGATTGGTTATAATGTTGAACAAATTACGAGTCATTTTTCATATGTTGACTCAATGGAGATGAAAATAGTAAATGATGTAACCATAAAACGAGGTGAACAGGAATTTATTAAGGTGAATGCACATCCAATTGTAACTATGACAATTGATCAAGATTTGGATGTCTTAGTCGAAATGAATCAAAAAGAGAATAATTACCCCTTATTTATGAAGCAGAATGATATCTATTATTATGCTACCCCTAACTTATTCGGACCGGTAGCAACCATTTTAGCAGACGAGCTTCATACCTTTTTTGATATGTCACATGAATCCTCGTCAACCTACGCACTCCTACGATTAGAGGATATCCACCCAAGAACAGATGCAGAAGTATTAGAGGAGATTGCTATGTTTTTACATAAAAAAAATATTCCATATATGGTATCTGTTACTCCAGTATACGTGAATCCACTAACAGAGGAGGAATATCATTTATCAGAAACACCTAAGCTGCTGAAAGTATTGGAATTCATGCAGAGAAATGGAGCTAGTATCGTGTTACATGGTTATACAGATCAGTATGGTGAGGGGAAAACTGGAGATGGATTTGAGTTTTGGGACGTTGATAAAAATTCACCAATGATGGAAGAACTGGGAACAAATATAGAAACAAATTTTTACACTATATCAGGAACCGGTGACATGATTGATCGAAACAAATTGGAATCTTTCTATATTGAAAACCGCATTACCAGAGGAATACATGAATTGGTCGATTATGGTATCTACCCAATTGCATTTGAAGCACCACATTATGCCATGAGCCAAAATGGTTATGAGGTTATTTCAAACTACTTTTCTACGTATGTTGGCCAAGTGCAATTAACAGATGAAGATTGGAGGATAATGACTGAGGCTCCGAATATTACTACTCCAAGCTTTTTAAATGGAATGAAACTAATTCCTGAAACTATCCGGTATATACGCTATGAAGACCCAACTTCGATACAAGAGATGAAAGAGAGAATTGATGAATTTACGATGGTTCGTGATGGAATAATCGGTGGTTTCTATCATCCGTTTTTAGGGTCAGATGGATTAAAAGATTTGGTGCATGAGATGGAGAGAATTCCAGATCTTGAGTGGATTAATGTAAATGAGATGGATCATAGGGTAGAAACAGATCGAGTAATAATTACGATGGAAAATGGAAAGGCAACTCCTAAACATTTAAAACAAGAGGATAAAGAGGAAGAAAGCAAATGGCTTCAGTATTTCTTAAGTCAGGTATCAAGTGAAAGTGTGTTGTGGATCTCTATAGGTGGTGGGATCACAATAACGATGGTACTGATAACCTATCTATTACTAGGAAGAGTAGAAAGAAGTCTATAAGTGAGGTTTATTTTTTTACTTGCATCGTTCTTTATTGGGAACAAATGATTCTTTTCAAAGAAACTAAAGGGGGTGATCGTAATGCGATATATGTTAAGTATTCTACCAATAATTCTCTTTAGCTTGTATATTTCAATAACTCCTCAGCAACTTAATGCTGAAAGTAAAGATGAGCCAGTGGTTTTGGTTGTTTATAGTTCAAAAAGTGGAACAGTAGATGAACATCAGCGGTTACTTGATATGCTCATCGGTCATTTCACTTCATCTATAACATTTAAACATACTTCAGAGGTACGTGAAGCAGATTTTGAACATGTTACCCATGTATTTTACTATGGGCAATCGAAAGAACATTTATCAACAGAAATTAAACAGATGATAGAGCAATTTAACGGAACTGTGACGGCTATAGGGTTTAATGCAGATCAACTCCAAGAACGGTTTTCGTTTATTGAGTTAGTATCAGAGGAATTAGTTACGAAAATTTCACTTCGTAGTGATGAAGAGAAGTCGGTTAGCATCATGCCAGATACTATATTAAACGTAAATGTTACTACTGGTTCTGATGTTTTAGTAAAGGGAAGTTACGGAAAGGGTGTAGAATACCCGTTATTTATTACTAACGGAAATACGCATTATTATGGAACTTCTAAGCTTGAACCTCCATTTTCTATTTTTCTAGGGGAAGTGTTACATGAAGTATTTGCGATGGATCATTCACATGAGCATCCAGCCTATATTCGCTTAGAAGATATCCATCCATTAGTGGAACCAGAGAAAGTTATGAAAGTAGCAAAAGAACTTAAAAGGCGTGACATTCCATATATGGTTGCCGTAATACCTGTCTATACTAATCCTGATACAAAGGAAAGACATTATTTTAAAGATTCTCCCCAGTTATTAAAAGCATTAAAGTATATCCAGGATAATGGGGGAAGTATTGTCCTACATGGTTACACACATCAATTTCGAGATGATGAGACTGGAGAGGGTTTTGAGTTTTGGGATGTAGATCATAATATGCCGATATACCATGGTCCAGATGATGAGGTACTAATAAAGACAGAAAATGAATTTGATACGCCTTTAGAATATGAAAATTATCTTGAGGAATTATTGGCTTTTGAGAATGAGTATATTGAAAGTAAGCTAACAAGGGGAGTTCAGGAACTAGCAAATTACGGGATATATCCATTAGCATTTGAAGCACCACATTACACCATGTCCCAAAACGGATACGCACAAACCTCCCAGTACTTTTCTACCTATGTAGGGCAAATCCAATTAAGTGATGATAACTGGGAAATAATGAATACATCTCCGTATATTACAACACCTACATTCCTAGAGGGGATGCTGTTACTTCCTGAGACAATTGGATTTATAGACAAAGTTGATCCTAAAGCAGTTGAAAAAATGATTCAAAACATACATGATTATTCAATCGTAAGGGACGGAATAATAGCAGGCTTTTACCATCCCTTTCTTGATGAAGATCATTTTGAAAAATTCACCAAAGTATTGGATGAACTAGAACAGATAGAAGGGTTACAGTGGATTGACTTAAAGCAGATGAATAATAATGTTCAAGTAGAACATGTACACATCAAATCTGAAAACGGAGAGGTAATCGTAGATATAGACCGGTTAAAATTATTCTTTACATCAATAGATTTTCTTTTATATCACATTAAAAAAGTTGCGGTCAATGCAACATGGCTCATGGTAGGTGCTGGGACTGTAGCTGTAACTTTATTCATTTCTTATATAGTCATAACGAGAAAAAGATCTCGGAAATCGATATATTATAAGAGGAGGGGAATAATTGGCTGATTTTTTCGTTTATATCTCTTTGTTTTTAATATGGACGATGCTTTTTTATCATATGTTCCTTATGCAGGGAGGATATTGGTACTCGATGCACTATCGAAAAAAAGAAAGAGAGTTAGAGAGGTTAAAAACCCCCATGCCTCGAGTAAGTATTCTTATCCCTGCCCATAATGAAGAAGTGGTTATAGGGGACACGTTGGAGGCAATGAGTAATCTTAATTATCCTAGTGAACGTTTAGAAGTTATCGTAATTAATGATAACTCCAATGATCTAACTGGTGAAATTGCTGAAAAATACGCTCAAAAATATACATTTATAAAGGTGATTCACACGAAACCTCCTAATGGAGGCAAAGGAAAATCCGGAGCGTTAAATAATGGGCTGCGAATGTCAACAGGGGATATTATTTGTGTATATGATGCTGATAATTGCCCAGAACCTGATGCTATCTATTGGCTTGCTTTAGCATTGGTTAATGATAGAAAAGCAGGGGCAATCGTAGGTAAATTTCGTGTAGTTAACGCTAATAAGAATCTATTGACTAGGCTAATAAATGTGGAAACATTAACATTTCAATGGTTGGCACAAGCGGGAAGGTGGTTTTGGTTTAAAATGGCTACCATCCCTGGAACCAATTTTGCTATCCGCCGTTCTATTTTGGAAGAATTAGGAGGGTGGGATGAAAAAGCACTTTCTGAGGATACGGAACTGAGCTTTCGTGTATACAATTTAGGCTATTATATTCGATTTTTTCCATCCGCCGTAACGTGGGAGCAGGAACCAGAGTCCATTAAGGTTTGGTGGAGACAACGAACAAGGTGGGCTCGAGGGAATATATATGTCATTGTGAAATTTATATTAGGATTCCATAAATTAAAGAGTAGAAGAATTGGTATTGATTTGCTTTATTTTCTATTTACGTACTTACTATTTTTTGGCGGCGTATTAATTTCCCACGCAATATTTATTATCAATCTATTTATCGACTTGAATCTATCTATTGGATTGGTATCTTATCTTTTATTGATTATCGGATTTTTGTTGTTTGTAACGGAGGGGATTCTTTCCATAAGTATGGAAAAAGGCCAATTAACGAAAAAGAATTTTTTAGCGATTATTTTTATGTACTTTAGCTATTCACAAATGTGGTTATTTTTAGTTATATATGCATCATTTTTAGAAATAAAACGGGTACTATTTAGACAAGAGGTAAAGTGGTATAAGACCAAACGTTTTGAACAGACAGCTATTCCTAAAGACAAAACAGCTTAATTTTAACGGGAAAAAAGACCATCATATCAAACCTGTGGGGGGATACAGATGGCGGGTAGTCCATATGTATCAGTTTCGTACAGAGTCATAGGTGTTATCCTTTGGTGCTAACAACCAGTAGGGATAAAGAAAAACCCCACTGATTAAAGATTAACTATATAAAAATGTGTTTATAGGATGTGGCGAGGGGTGAGGAAGTTCTTGGCAATCATTATTATTGTTTGTACATCTATTTTGATCGGCATCTTTCTTATTCAAAAACAGGAAGTTCATCACTCCTTTGCTACGGAAAAATTCATTAAAAGATGGCTTATGAATGAAAATGGTACATTAGCTACATATATAAAAGAAAGTAATCAATTGGATGAGGATTTGGTTCAAGGAAGAGAGGCATTGTCAGAAACGTTAGGGCTTTGGATGCAATACGCATTAGAAGAGGAAAATGAGCAACTTTTTCAAGATGCATTTGAAATATTAACGACTTACTTTCTAGAAAAAGACGGCTTTATTCATTGGAAGTTGAATCAATCAGGAGTTAGTGAAGTAGATACAAATGCTCTAGTCGACGACCTAAGAATTATTAGTGGGTTACTTAGCGCTTATCGGAAATGGGAAAACGAACAATACATGGAAGTAGCAAGAATAATCAGCAACTATATTAGTAGATTTAATGTGACGAACAATATTTTAACGGATTTCTATGACCGAAAGCATCAGTACAGTAGTGATGTTATTACACTGTCCTATATAGATCCAGAACCATTGGAGCAAATGTTTCAACGAGAATATTTGGACAAAGAAACATATCGAAATACGATGGATGTTCTAGTAAGTGCACCATTAGAACATGGATTTTATCCTAAATCTTACCACGAGACTAAACAAACCTATCTATTTGAAGGTGAGATCAATATGGTGGATCAAGCTTTAGTTGCTTACCATCTTGCCAAGTTAAATATTGTGTCCAATGATTTTGTTAGATTTGTTGAGGAAGAAATCGCACATAGGGGTGTGGTTAACGGGAAATATGAAAAAAGCACCAAGAAGCCTGTTGTAACTTATGAATCCCCAGCAGTCTATGGAATCTTAATATTGTTTTCTATCGAATCCAATAATTATTCATTAGCAGAGAAATTATATGAGCGAATGAAGGTATTTCGAAATGATAATAAGAAACATAACTATTATGGAGGGTACTCCGTGAGTTTAACAGGTGATACACATATTTTTGATAACCTAGTCCCGTTATTTGCTGAAAAAAAGTTGATGAACTCTTGGAATAATTAATAATGGGTCAGAACGGTTTATTCATACCTTAAGCTACTACGTATGTTACATCAATTACGAATTAATATCATCGTACGGAAAAGCAGCCAAAAAAAAGCTTGTGACAAAGGTCAACAAGCTTTTAATGTCGTTTATGCATCCATAACACACCGGATTTGGCTAGTCGCGGTAATAGTCCAGTGAAAGGCTGCTTCATCATATTACCGAAACCATCATTTTTCCCTAAAGAACCAAGAGTACCTTTTAATTTAATCGGTTTAGGCTCCTTAGGCTCATTTCCATGTAGCACAGACCCTAGTATAGAAGCAATCTGCTCTCCTTGAGCTCCAGCTAATTGTGCACTAGGTGAGTATTCTGATGCGGCACAGTCACCTACAACATAAATATTTTCCTGTGATGGTACTTGGTAAAAGTCATTTAAAATTACTTTCTCCTGTTTATCTTTTTCAAAAGGTAGTGCCCGAACGATATGATTGGGTTGGACTCCAGCTGTCCAAATCGTTACGTCATTCACATAACAAACCCCATTATTACAAACGCCATCCTTCTCCACATACTCAACGTTTGCGTGATGCAGGACTTCTACATCATTTTTATTAAACCAATCTTCGACATGGGCTTGAATTCTTCGGTCAAATGCTTTTAACACGGATTCCCCACGATCAAGTAACCGAATATTTAAATCAGATCTACTTTCACGGATTTCCGAAGCCACCTCAATCCCACTCAATCCAGCTCCAACAACAGTCACTTTTCCATATGCTTTTAGATTTCCCACAGAAACTCCAGCTTTACGTGCGTTAGCTATTGTTTGGACACTTTCCGTATAATCCTTCGCGCCTTCAATACCGTGATAATTATCTTCACATCCGAGCGCAATAACCAAATAATCAAAGGAAACTACTTGGCTAGAATTATGGAAAATAATCTCATTTGATTCAATTTTAATTTCTTTCACTTCACCAAATACGTAATTGACTCGATCATCAGTAGGGAAATCCATGCGAACTTCTTTTTCAGCAACAGTTCCTGCTGTGATCGCATAAAATTCAGTTTTTAATGAATGGTATGGATTTCGATCAACAAGTGTGATTTCCACGTCATCTGGTAATTGTTGATTTAATAATCCTGTAGCTACCTTTAATCCACCGTATCCGCCGCCTAATATGACAATGTTTCTCATTTCTATTACCCCCATCCCTGTTGAGAAATATGCTAGTAACCGGGTATTCAATCGAAAACGCTTACTAACTGCCCCTTATTACAGATTACCAAAGAAACACTAGGAAGACTAGATTAAGATTATAATTTTTATTCATTTATTTTCACATGTTGGAAATACTACCAAATGAAAAAAATACCATATCTTACAACAGGAGGATGACTAAAGTGAACAAACATTTCATTGCATTGTTAACTATTGTGTTAGCGGTTGGTTTAGCATGGCAGGGAACGACTGTTTTAGCTGAAACGGAAGATGACGAAGTAGGCTTTTTTGACTTCTTTAAAAAGGATAAAGAAGATGATGAAGAGGATAAAAAAGGGGAGCATCATGATGAAGGTAGTGAGAAAAAAGGTGGTCTTAAAAAGCATGAAGGCTGGATAAAAATGCAGGCGGAAGAGCTAGGCATTGAAACAGAAGGAAAAGACCTAAAAACGTTAGCTAAAGAAGTAAAAGAAGCGAAATTAAATAAGGTAGCAGAAGAGTACGGGATTGAAACAGAAGGTAAAGATTTAAAGGAACTTGGAAAAGAAGTTTACCATGCTAAAGTAAAGGAAAAAGCCGAGGAACTTGGTATAGAGACGGAAGGTAAGGATCCAAAAGAGCTTGCCAAAGAGGTTTATGATGCAAAATTAAAACAAAAAGCAGACGAATTAGGTGTTGAATCCGAAGGGAAAGATCTGGATGAATTAAGAGAAGCTGTCATGCGAGCACAATTGGATCAGGAAGCAAAAGTTCATGGTGTAGAAACAGAAGGAAAAGAAACACATGAAATTGTTCAGGAAATTCATGAAGCTAAAATTTATAATTCAGCTACACAGCTAGGTATTGATACAAAAGATAAAAGTGCAAATGAATTATTGGACGAAATTTTTACAGAACATGCGGATCAAGCGAAGGAATTAAAAATATTCCCTTTTGAAGATAATAAAATGGACTATTTTTGGGGGCATCATCAAGATGACTAAAGCCATAGTCTAGTGGTACATATAATACGCTCGGAATGTAACCGAGCGTATTATACATTGTAAAAGAAATTCATTTCTATTACTTAGTGAAAGGTCAAAGTTCAATATTGAAATTCTGCTTCTACTTTTGCATTAACTTCTAATCTACCAGGTTCTATGGGGGTAGTAGGACTCTCGGTTGATACTCCTAATACGACTGGACGGGGTACGGTATCTTCGCGTCTGGATATTTCTTTTAGTGAATATGGGACAGAACTAATACTAACTCCTAACTCCTGTGCAATAATGCTTGCCTTTACTTGAGCGTTTTCAACTGCTCGTTTAAGCGCCTCCTCATAATATCGATCCTGGTTAGCGATCGTTAATTCAATGTTGCGAACCAC
Organism: Ornithinibacillus caprae; assembly: GCF_009728145.1. Lineage (GTDB taxonomy): Bacteria > Bacillota > Bacilli > Bacillales > Amphibacillaceae > Ornithinibacillus > Ornithinibacillus caprae. The sequence goes on from NZ_WOCA01000006.1 coordinate 86,236, forward strand.
ATTTGCTCCATGATCAACCGCAATATCAACAATAAGTCCGACTTTATCAATTGCTTCAATGATAACCCGTAGTAAATTTGTCACGCGATATCCTCTAAATATTTGAACGCCTTCCTTATAATCATAATTCATGTCAATTCGATAATCTTGTGTCCGTATATTGTTTCGAGGGATATTTTCTTGCAGTAAAGCATTGATAACATTGTCTGTATATTCAGCATTTTCCTGCTGTGCTTTTTGAAGGTTTGAGTCTTCTGTTACAACACCTAAGATGACCACAGCTCGATCCGGTTCAACAGAAACCGTGCCTTCTCCGGTTACTAATAATTTACGATCATTTTGCCGTGGATCTGAATTAGATCTTATGTAGGGATATGAATAATACATGTCGCTCACCTCTTCCTTACTAATGCTTTTACTTCTACTCTATTCTGAATGAGGTGAATACATGCTTAATTACATCTGAAAACGTGCCATTCACCAAGCCTTTATGGTGAATACCTTAGTTGCACTTGTGTAGAATAGGAAAGTTTACACTTTCCTATCATCCAAAAAAGGAAGCTCTCTAATGAGAAGCTTCCTTTGGTAGTGTCATTTTCTAATAGTTAAGCTAAACGTTTGATGCGTTCATCTAAGTCTGGATGTGTAGAGAATAGCATTGATTTCCCTTTACCACTAATTTTCAACGTAGAGATTGCAGTTTGCTCATCTCCACGGATGCGATTGGTATATGCTTTCAAACTAACTAGTGCATGTTTCATTTTATCTCTTCCAGCTAAGTCTGCTCCACCTCTGTCTGCGTGGAATTCGCGATGTCTAGAGTAGGCATTTACAACAATGCTTCCTAAAATAGAGAAAGCGATTTGGAATATTAAAATCGCGATAAAATGAACAATCGGTGCTAAATCCTCTCTTACAAATCGTGATACAGCAAAAGCAGCAATACGAGCTAAAAATACAACGAATGTATTTACAACACCTTGTAATAGAGTCATCGTAACCATATCACCATTGGCAACATGGGCAACCTCATGTGCAATAACACCTTCAACTGCATCATCATCCATTTCTTCTAATAGACCACTAGAGACGGCGACTAACGAACGTTTTTTGGATGGACCAGTTGCAAATGCATTCACTTCAGGAGAATGATAGATTCCAACCTCAGGCATATGCATTAAGCCAGCTGCTCTGGAAAGACGATGAACCTTTTCAACGACTTCTCTTTCATATGAAGACATTGGCCCATTTGGATCAATGACCTTAACACCAGCCATTCGTTTTGCCATCCAGCGAGACATTGCTAGTGAAATAAATGAACCTGTAAAACCAATTATTGCACTAAAAACTAGTAATGATCCAAACTGAATCGTGCCACCTTCGATATAACTAACATTGAAGATAGAAAATATAATACTAATGGTAAGTAATACTAGAATATTAGTTAGTAGAAAATAAAAAATGCGCTTCCCCATTATGTCACCCTTTATTAGAATTTATTATATTTTAAGTGGTATCGCTCACTTAGGAATATTATACAAGGTTCCTTTATATGTGTCATGTTTAGTGACGGTGTGTTATAACATGGTATACTAAAAATAAAAAAGAGGTGGCAAGTAGGATGAGTGAGAAGTTAGTACATGCCATACAGGATGATTATTCAGATGACTATTCATGGTGCTACGGTTGTGGAAGGTTAAACGAAGAAGGTCTAAAGCTCCGTACGGGATGGGAGGGAAATAAGACAATAACGGTCTACACACCAAGACCTGAACATACCGCAATACCTGGGTTTGTTTATGGTGGCCTAATTGGATCGTTAGTGGATTGTCATGGAACGGGTTCTGCGGCATTAGCATTATACAGAAAGAATGGTCATGAACCAGGTGATGGGGTGGAACCTCCACGATTTGTTACTGCTTCCTTACATGTAGATTTTTTAAAACCTACTCCACAAGGTGTGCCATTAAAAGCAGTTGGAACGGTGGAAGAAATTCATCCGAAGAAGTGGAAGGTTCATACAGAGGTTTTTGCTGGGGATGTATGCTGCGCAAAAGGTGAGGTAATAGCAGCTATTATGCCGAAAACGTTTATGAAAAATGATTCATAGGTAGAGGTGACTTGAAATGAAAGAAATGGTTCTAATCAATGGTTTTGGGATACAAGCAGAGAATTTTGTGGAAAGTACTGCTATCAAGAATGGTAAAACGTTACATAAAATCACTTTTGAGTTTATCGTCACTCATGAAGATTACCATGATGTAACAACATTACTTTATAAAAATGATTTTCTTGTTAGCGTACCAAATAAAAATCTGCAGTTTTCAGCAACAATAAACAACTATTCCACCTCTTTAACAAACTTATATGAAGAAAACGCTCAAGGGAAATTTCAACTAGAACTCATAGAAAAATCATAGAGTCGGTGCCTGTCACTTGTCGAATTTCGACAAGTGACAGGCACCGACAAATGATCTATCCTAATAATACTTTTTTTGCTTCTTCCCGATGTTCCTTGTCGCTTAGGACGAATACGGTGTCTCCGTGTTTGATAATGGAGTTTCCGGTAGGGGTTAATAGCTTTTTCCTACGGGTAATACCAATAATCAATGTGTGTTCAGGTAACTCTAGATCTGAAAGCGGAACACCAACGGCAGCGTTTTTCTTCGTTAAGGTTAGTCTCATGATTTCCGATTCAGTTGTCCCCAAGTGAATTAATTCTAAGCTAGGAGTCGCTGCATCTTCTTCATTAATGGTAAGTCCAAGCTTCGTTGCGAGCCAAGATAACGTACTTCCTTGAACCAATGCCGAAAATAATACAACGAAAAATACAGCATTAAAAATTAAGTCGCTGTTTTCCACTCCTGCTAATACCGGATAGGTTGCTAATACGATTGGTACTGCACCCTTTAACCCAGCCCAAGAAATGAATAATCTCTCTTTATTGTTATATTTCATAAACAGCATGCTGATAAAAATTGCAACTGGCCTAGCAATAAACATTAAAATAATTGCCAACAAAATTCCTTGCCATATCACATCTACTAACTCATTTGGGAAAACCAAAAACCCTAGTAAAGTAAACATGACAATTTGCATCATCCATGCAAAACCTTCATTGAAACGAATAATAGTAAATCGATAGGTTAAATCACTATTTCCTACAAATACCGCCATTACATATACAGCAAGTAACCCACTACCGCCAAGAGTATCCGTAAAGGCATAAGTGAATACAGCAGCCCCCATTGCTAGAACAGGATATAGACCAGACGTATCTAATTTGATATGATTAATGACAGTTACGGTAAACTTACCGAGAAGCAGTCCAAATGCTAGGCCCAGCCCCATTTGAACAAAAAAGCTTCCAACTGCAACCCAGATCGAACTATCAGGGATTTGAATCAATTCGATTAGTGCAACCGTTAAGAAAACTGCCATCGGATCATTAGATCCTGATTCTGCTTCCAATGTAGCTGTTAAACGTTTATTAAAATTTTTACTTCCTAATACGGAGAACACAGCAGCTGCATCCGTTGAACCAACAATAGCTCCAAAGAGCATTCCCTCTAATAGACTAAAGTCGAATATGTACACGGCAGCTAACCCGGTCAATGTACTAGTTAATAACACCCCAACCGTTGCTAACACACTTGCAGCACCGATAACTGGTCGGATATGGTCCCATTTGGTTTGTGTACCTCCATCAAATAAGATAATGATCAAGGCCATGATCCCAATGAGCTGTGTTAGTTCAACATTATCAAAGTAAAAGTATCTATTTAGTAGCATGCCTCCTAGAAGGAACAATACAAGTGCAGGAAGACCAAGGCGAGTCGAAAATTTCGTTGCTAACACACCAGTTAACAACATAATTGCAAATAAAAACAGCAATGATCCAATTGGTATAGCCAAATAGAACAACCTCTCTAAAGAGCATAAAAATGCATTATTACCTATATTTTAACTTTAATTTTCAAAAAAATAAATGATGATGAATGCAACTTTGATATAACTATAATAGTCAGATGGTTTAAATAAATGACAGGTGAGTTACAATTAAGTATAATGGCATGGCTAAATGTTAGATTTGAGAAGGAGTTTTATATGAGGAAAACCAACGCACTACCATTTACTGTATCCAAAACGGAAAATTTCTTTGATCGACTAGGTGATTATGTCGGTGATGTATTTTATGATATTTTGCCGGAAAAAGGGTACGAATTACGAGATGAACAAATTTATATGGCGTTTCAACTAGAGCAAGCCTTTAAAAATAAACGGACAATCTTTGCTGAAGCAGGAGTAGGAACAGGGAAAACATTTGTTTATTTACTCTATGCAATTTGCTACGCTCGGTACAAAGGGCGCCCGGCGATTATTTCATGTGCTGATGAAACACTCATTGAACAGCTTGTGAAAAAAGATGGCGATATTGAAAAACTTGAAAAAGCGTTAGGACTAAGCGTAGATGTACGATTAGCAAAAGCACGAGAAAATTATGTTTGTGCCCGGAAATTAGACGCACTCATCGATCAAACAGAAAATGAGGATATTATACGTGTTCATGATCAGATTCCAGACTTTGTTTTTGACCAAGGTACATCAAGAAAATCATTTGAACGGTACGGAGATCGAAAAGAATATCCTTGGGTTTCCGATAAAACATGGGAGAAGATTGCTTGGGACCCATTACAGCAGTGTTCCACTTGTGAATGGCGTCATCGAAGTGGTCAAACATTAAATCGTGACTATTACAGACATGCAACTGACCTTATTATTTGCTCACATGATTTTTATATGGAGCATGTTTGGACGAAGGATTCCAGGAAACGGGAAGGGCAAATACCATTGCTGCCTGAGGCGAGTACAGTTGTTTTTGATGAAGGTCATTTATTAGAATTTGCTGCACAAAAAGGACTGACATATCGGTTTAATTCGGAAACATTAGAAAAAGTACTTACTGGCTATATGGGTCAAGATGTTAGAGAAGAATCTTTGCTACTTATAGAAGATATTCTAGTATTACATGATAAATGGTTTGAGCTACTAATTAATGCTTCATCTGATGTAGAAGGGTCCAATCGAAAAGAAGTTGTCCAGTCTGAAGAAATACTAGAATTTGTTGAAAGATTATATCACAAAGTAGAGCAGTTGCTGGATCAACTTGTATTTGATTCGGAGATGTTTACTATGGATGACTATCACATTAAAATCATTGAAGAATACTTAGAATTCTTTTTTCATGGTTTATCCATATTCCGTAAAAGCAATGAAGGAATTTTCTGGTTAGAAGAAAATGAAACAACAACCTCCCTTGTTATGATGCCAAGACTAGTAGAAGATGTGTTGAAAAAAGAAGTGTTTTCAAATGATATACCATTTGTTTTTTCATCAGCAACATTATCTCAAAACGGTGACTTTTCTTATATAGCTTCCAGTTTAGGAATTGAGAAATATGATTCCTTTACCGTTTCTTCTCCATTTAATTATAAGGAAAATACGAAGATTTTTGGACATTTCGATTCTGCTAATAAATGGGAGTCTATTGGGAAGCAATTAATTGAAAATAACGGGAAGTCACTAGTGCTATTTAACTCTGCAAATGAAATGAGCCAGTTTAAGGAATGGTCAAAGAATCAAGCATGGGCATTTGAATTGTTATTTGAGGGTGATCGAGAAATAAGTGAAATGGTGAAAAAATTCCAGGTAGATGAAACAGCTGTTTTATGTGCTTATCATTTATGGGAAGGATTAGATGTTCCAGGCGAGGCGCTGACACAAGTCATTATTTCCTCGCTCCCGTTTCCACCTAAAGATCCTGTTTTCCAGGCAAAGCGTAAACATACGGAAAACCCTGATGAACAGGTAGACATTCCATATATGTTACTACGGTTAAGACAAGGGGTAGGCCGCTTAATTCGTACACATGAAGATCATGGTTTGATTCACATGTATATGACGGAGGAAGAGAGAGACAGATATATTAATAAGGTAACAGCAGTTTTACCTGTTGCAATCACTTGATGAGGGATGAAGGAATGGAACGAAGGTTTTTGACCAACAATTATGGCAAAAACCTTCGTTTTCTAAGATTTCGACATTCCTTTTAATAGTTGCTATACTGATAGGTAGCCATTAGAAAGGGAGATAATGATGGAAGTAAAAAAGGTTCTAAATAACAATGTCGTTATCACAATAGATCCCTCTCAAAAAGAAGTAATTTTGATCGGAAAAGGTATTGGTTTTAACAAAAAAGCAGGTCAAATGATTAATCCCGATACAGCTGAAAAAGTATTTCGTTTAGAGGATGAGAAGGAACAAGATAAATATAAACAGTTACTTCCGCATTTAGATGAAGATTTTATCGTTTTTATGCATGATGTTCTTAGTCATATTCAACAAGAAATGGGTAAGATCGTTAATGAGCATATACACATAGGGCTAACAGATCACATTGCTTTTGCCATTAAACGGGCGAGGGAAGGCATCTTCATTAAAAATCCTTTTTTAGTAGAAACGGAAGCGCTGTATCACCGAGAATATATGGTTGCTAGGGATATTGTTAATATGATTGAAGAATATAGTGGGGTTAATCTTCCAGAAGGGGAAACTGGACTGATCGCCTTACATATTCACAGCTCAGTTACCGATAGAAATCTTAGTGAAATTAATCAGTACTCTAAATTAGTTTTTCATTTAGTGAAGATGATCGAGGATGGCCTTGAGATTCAATTAGAACGTGATAGTATTAACTATTATCGTTTAGTTCAGCATATACGACATGCTATTGAACGAGTGAACAGTGGGAATTACACGAAGGACCAAGAAATTTTAGCAAATGTATTGAAAAAGGAATATCCTTTATGCTATAATCTTGCTTGGAAAATCGTTAAGGTCATGCAGAAAACCTTACAAAAACCAGTAGATGAATCAGAAGTCGTTTATTTAACGATTCATTTACAGCGGTTAATGGATTAATAATCGAATCATACATTTTTCTTTACGTGTAACTGATTAAATTCAGGCATGAGTGAAGAAGATTTACGTTTCAATAACGGGATCAGTCTATCCTTGTTTTGAGGCGGAGTCTTTTTTACTCATGCCTTTTTTGGTTTTTAGGAAATTAGTTTACTGGTTTTTTGGGAAGCTTAACCTTAACAATACATTTTAATTTTTATAGGAGGAAAACATCATGTTTAAAAAAGCTTTTGGCTTACTACAACGGGTTGGTAAAGCATTAATGCTTCCAGTGTCCGTTTTACCAGCAGCTGGTTTGTTGCTTGGAATTGGGCATGAAAATGTACTAGATATTCCTATTATGGCGCAAGCTGGTGGAATTGTTTTTGATAATTTACCTTTATTATTTGCCATTGGTGTTGCGATTGGCCTTTCTGATGGTGATGGAGTGGCTGGTTTGGCTGCTGTTATTGGATTACTAGTTATGAATGTCACACTCGGAATCATGGCTGAGGCCAGAGGTGTAGAAACTATAGAGATGCTAGGAATTACAACCCTGCAAATGGGTGTATTTGGCGGTATCATAATGGGTATTGTGGCATCTATATTATATAAACGGTTTTATAATATACAGTTACCGCAGTTCTTAGGATTTTTTGCTGGTAAACGCTTTGTTCCTATTATTACAGCTGCAACTGCTGTATTACTTGGAATCTTATTCTTTTTCGTATGGCCACCAATTCAAAATGTTATTGATTGGTTCTCTGTACTAGCAACTGAAACAGGCTCAACCATCGCTGCTTTTATCTTTGGTTTTGGACAGCGTATCTTAATTCCGTTTGGATTACACCATATTTTCTATCAACCGTTCTGGTATGAATTCGGAACGTTTGTGAATGACGCGGGAAATGTTGTACGAGGAGATATGACTCGATACTTCGCTGGAGATCCAGAAGCAGGAACATTTATGGCTGGTTTATTCCCATTCATGTTATTTGGATTACCGGCAGCAGCACTAGCGATTTATCATGAAGCAAAACCAGAAAATAAGAAAAAAATTGCTGGGATCATGGCGTCTGCGGCATTAACATCTTTTTTAACTGGTATTACAGAACCGATTGAATTCGCATTCTTATTTGTTGCACCTGTATTATTTGTGATTCATGCTGTTTTTGCAGGTTTCTCATTTGTAATTATGGACCTACTAAACGTTAAAGCAGGGTTCACTTTCTCAGGTGGATTTATTGACTATGTATTGTATTGGGGATTATCTACAAATGCATGGTTAGTTATTCCAGTTGGTATTGGGTTCGCATTCCTTTACTACTTCGGATTCCGTTTTGCAATTCGCAAATTCAACTTAAAAACACCGGGGCGTGAAGATGATGAGGATTTTGAACTTGGTGAAGGTCAAGAAGCTGGAGATCTTCCTTATGAAGTATTAGAAAGTCTTGGTGGAAAAGAAAATATTACTCACTTGGATGCATGTATTACTCGTTTACGAGTGTCTGTTAATGATAAAAACAATGTAGATAAAAATCGCTTGAAAAAACTCGGAGCTTCTGGAGTAATGGAAGTAGGTAATAACATTCAAGCAATTTTCGGACCGCAATCTGACTCTATAAAAGGACAGATTCAAGATATTATCAGTGGTAAAACACCAAGAGCATCTAAAGAACAACCAAAACAAGAAGACGTAACAGTAGATGAAAATGCAGAATTCAATCTAGTTAGCCCAATCAAGGGTAAGCTTCTTCCAATTACAGAAGTACCTGACCAAGTATTCTCTGGAAAAATGATGGGGGATGGCTTTGCCATTGAACCAATGGATGACACGATCGTATCTCCAGTAGATGGAAAAGTAATCAACGTATTCCCTACGAAACATGCACTTGGTATTCAGTCTGATTCTGGCCGTGAGATCTTAATTCACTTTGGTATTGATACAGTGAAACTAAAGGGTGAAGGCTTTGAATCTTTTGTCCAAGAAGGCGATGAAATTAAGGCAGGACAAAAACTAATGAAGGTTGACTTAGACTTTATTAAGGAAAATGTACCTTCCATTATTACACCAATAGTATTTACAAACCTTCAAGAAGGGGAAGCGGTTAAACTTCTTAAAGAAGGAGAAATTACACAAAACGAACAAAATATCGTATCAATCGTTAAGAATTAACTTTTAATCAGGAAAATCCAACATTCTCAGCTAAGGGATGTTGGATTTTTTCTTTTAATTCAAAAATTTTAAGTTATAATGAATCTACAACATAGATTTACCCAGAGTCTAAAAGAAACTGGTGTAAAAAGTGAGTGTATTTAAGAACAAATCATTTACCTTTATTTGGATTGGAAATGCTACCTCTGAATTAGGAGGAGCTTTTGGAACCTTTTGTAATTCCCTATTGATTTATGAATTAACCGGTTCAAAACTGGCTTTAGGTAGTATGTGGTTATTATATTTTATACCATCTCTCGTACTTCAGTTAGTTATTGGGCCCTATATCGATAAATGGAGTAGGAAATGGGTGATGATCATTGCGCTATGGAGCAGGGGATTTATCTTTCTCATTCCATTAATTGCATATGTAAGTGGTGGACTAGTATCTTGGCATATTTATGCTGTACAACTTGTTATTGGATTGATAACACCACTGTATGTACCTGCTAATCAAGCCATTTTACCTACCATTGTTACGCAAAAACAGTTAATGCAAGCAAATGCCTATGTTGATGGAACAGTCCGTTTAATGACATTTATGGCACCTATAACCGCAGGAGTAGTTATTGAGTACATAGGTATTCATGTAACGCTAATTCTCGTTTGCTTTCTTCTGTTAACAAGCGGGGCTCTTTTGTTATTTATTAAAGAAAATAGAGTTCAACTAAATATTCGAAAAAAATGGGTAGAGCAATTTACGGAGGGAATGCGTTACTTTTTCAAGCAGCGTACAATTGTATGGCTAGGGATATTTCTTGCTTTTGTTCAATTTGGTGTCGGTGTTACAATGGTGATCAATTTACCTTACATAACGGAAGAGTTAGGTGAAAACTATGCCATGTACGGTTACTTTATGGCTGGCTTTCCTCTTGGCTATGTCATAGGTACGGTTCTAGTTGGAAAAATATCGTTTTCTAGTAGAAGGGTATTAATGTTGGGAGCCTTAATTATTGGAGGGCTTACCTATATAAATTTAGGTGTTACCCACTCCATCATATTTGCGTTAATCACAGAAACAATAGCTGGAATTGTTATGGCATTCTTCAATGTACATAATACAACCCTTTGTCAGCAGACAGTTCCCAATCACTTAATGGGTAAAGTTTTTTCCGTTCGCCTACTAATTGTTCGTGGGATGATGCCTCTAGGTGTTTTAGTAGGAGGAGTATTAAGTGAATTATGGGGAGTACGACCGCTATATATTCTGATAGGAAGTGTTATTTGTACTGTATCAATAGCTGGCTTATTACTACCATACTTTACATTTTTGGATGATACAGTAGAAAAGAGTGAATCTGCTGCTTCTTAATTGTAAAAATAATACATGACATTTGTCATGTCCATTTCCTGACGAATGTGACTTAAATCATGAAAAATAATCCTCTATTATAGAGATATTAAATTAGGATCTTTATATTAGGAGGACATTATGAGTAGAAAGAAAACAGCACAATTAAGAAAAAGTGTATCACCATTTGAGAAGTCGGATACAAAGGCAAGTGTATTTCAATTAATAAATACAATTCCACCTTTCTTTCTTCTTTGGTTTCTAGCATATCAAAGTATTTCAGTCTCCATATGGCTTTCTTTGGCTATTTCGGTTATAGCTGCAGGTTTTGTTGTTCGGATTTTTATCATCTTTCATGACTGTACACATATGTCTTTCTTCAAAAATAAGAAAGCAAATCGAATTCTAGGAACGGTTACAGGAATTATCACGCACTTTCCATTCGAAAAATGGAAACGAGATCACGCTATTCACCATGCTACAAGTGGAAATTTGGATAAACGTGGGACAGGTGACGTATGGGTAATGACAGTTGACGAGTACGTGGAAGCCTCCTTTTGGAAAAGATTAGGTTATCGTCTTTACAGAAATCCGTTAGTTATGTTTGGTTTAGGTCCACTTCATTTATTTCTTCTATCTAACCGATTTAACAGAAAGGGTGCTAAAAAGAAGGAACGTTTGAATACGTACCTAATTAATGTATCCATCGTTTTAATCTATGCGCTGTTAATTTGGGTTATCGGGTGGCAAGCCTTCGTACTAGTACAAGCACCAATTCTTTTTGTGGCAGGATTTTTAGGTATTTGGTTGTTCTATGTACAGCATCAATTTGAAGATTCCTACTTTGAAAACGAGGAAGAGTGGGACTATGTAAAAGCAGCCGTAGATGGTAGCTCGTATTATAAGCTTCCCAAAGTATTGGAATGGATTACTGGTAGTATTGGTTACCACCATGTACATCACTTAAGTCCAAGAGTACCAAATTATCATTTGGAAAAAGCTCATGAATCAACACCGCCTTTACAAAAAGCAACAACAATCACTTTAATATCAAGCTTGAAATCTATTCGTTTTCGCTTATATGATGAAGAAAATAAAACATTTATTAGTTTTAAAGAAGTAAAAGAGCTTTTGCATCGTACGAAACCTAACGTACAAATAAAGACAAACCACCCAGCTCAAGGAAAGTAATAGGTAAGAAATTAAACCCTTCAATTAATTGAAGGGTTTGTTCTGCTTTTTGTTATACTAATATAAAGGATATGAGAAAAAATGGAATGGGGGTAAGATAAATGAGGAATTGGTATCATATTTTTCCGAAAAACACGGGACTCAGCTTATATGCTTGGATTATTTTTTGCTTACTCCCTTTCTATTTTATTATTCGATCATCCGACACAGTCGAAATTTTTATTGGAATTATCATGATTATATTATTTTTTGCTGTATACCGTCTTTCTTTTATAAAGAGAGGATGGACAGTTTATGTGTCGATTGGAATTGAGATTGTAATAAACGTTGGTATGACTTTGTATTTTGGTTATGTATACTTTGCACTCTTTTTAGCGTTTTATATTGGAAATGTCCAAAATAAAATAGGGTTTGTTACGCTATATGTTGTTCATTTGGTAACAACGACTACTGCAATTGCTTTTGGATTTTTTATTCAAAGTCAAACATTCTATACACAACTTCCTTTTATTATTATAACTATCATCGGAGTCATTCTCTTGCCATTTAACTTATATAGCAGGAATAAACAAGAGAGATTGGAAGGTCAATTAGAGGATGCGAATAAACGAATATCCCAATTAAGGGTAGTGGAAGAAAGACAGCGAATTGCTAGGGATTTACATGACACCTTAGGACAAAAGCTTTCTCTAATCGGATTAAAGAGTGACCTAGCAAAAAAATTAGTGGAAATTGATGCTGCTAAGGCAAAAAAAGAAATTAGTGATATCCATCAAACTGCTCGAACGGCTTTAAAAGAAGTACGAGAACTAGTCTCGGACATGAAGGGTACGAAACTAAAGGATGAGTTGGAACGAATTAAACAAGTTGTAGAAGCAGCACAGATGAAATATCTTCAAAAGGGTGAGTTAGACCTTTCTAATACGCCTTTATTAGTAGAGAATGTGTTGAGCATGTGTTTAAAGGAAGCTATAACCAATGTAGTTAAGCACAGTAATGCTAACACTTGTCAGGTAGTTTTACGTAATGAACCAGGTGAATTAGTTATTCTTGTTGAAGATAATGGAGTTGGGTTGCTAGAAAATATGGAAGATCTAAACGGACATGGGATTGAGGGAATGAAAGAGCGTTTGGACTTTGTAAATGGTAGCTTACTATTTGATTCATCAACAAATGGAACGAGGTTAACCATTAAGGTGCCTACCGTTATTCAACAGACAGGGGAGGGAGAATCGTGATAAGGATTGTGATTGCAGAGGATCAGGGAATGCTTTTGGGGGCCTTAGGTTCATTGCTAGACTTAGAAGAAGATATGGAAGTCGTTGGAAAAGCAAAGAATGGAGAAGAGGCTTTAACTTTAGTGGAAAAGCATCGACCAGATATTTGTATTATGGATATAGAGATGCCTGTTCGAAGCGGGCTAGAAGCTGCAGAATTATTAAAACATCATCCTTGTAAAGTTATTATTCTTACTACATTTGCTCGAGCGGGGTATTTTGAACGTGCTAGAAAAGCTAATGTTAGCGGTTATCTATTAAAAGATAGTCCAAGTGAAGAATTAGCTAATTCTATTCGTACTATTATGGAAGGTCGTAAAATCTATGCTCCGGAATTAGTTGATTTAGCTTTTCATGAAGAGAATCCTTTGACAGAGAGAGAAGAACAAGTTATTAAATTGATAGCTGAAGGGAAAACCACAAAAGAAATAGCTAGCCAATTATTTTTAACAAATGGCACGGTTCGGAATTATGTTTCTGTGATCCTAGATAAGTTACATGTAAGCAATCGAATTGAGGCAATCTCTAAATTTAAAGAAAAAGGTTGGTTTAAATAAAAAGTAAAGGCTCTCCTATTTAGGAGTACAAAATTAAAAAAGTCTCCATGTTAGTGGAGATTATATATAAACTGCGCGTAACTTGAAATGATAGCTAGTGCATTTATCCCGCTCCGGAAATACACTACGCTTTCACTTCCAGCACAAGGGCGACATCTGTTCAAGCTCCTTCTAGTCGCTTTCACAGTGTCTACTTTGCCGCGGGCGGCTGGTGAGCTTCCTCTTGCTGTCGCACTGTGGGATCTCACCGATGCCTTTCCTCCCGCAGGAGTCTTCGTGTATTTTCTCCGCTAGTATTATACTGTACAGTTAATAGTGAATCTTAACTTTTTTGTTTAGTGATTAGAACGGAGGACAGTCTACTTCTAATAAATGAAGTGCCCATTCTTCACATCCGATTTAACGTTATCAAAACATATATTCTAGGGGATTTATTCTTCTAATAATTGGAACTATCTAAAGTGGATTTTTCGCCTTTTTAACGGAACGAGGATTAACTTGACTGATTTTTTCGATCCTTATTCCGGTATCTATTTTTTCTTGCTTCGCATCTTATACCGATTTTGGGAGCCTTCATTTAATTTCTTTTCTAATTAACTCAAGAAAATGCGTTAATATTTTTGCAGTTAATCCCCAAATAACCTTATCCTCATATTTATAAAATAGCTCATTAATATGTCTTACTTGCCAATTATAATCTTTACCACCGACAATCAATTCAAAAGGAAAGTTTTCCTCCGGTATTACTTGAAAATGTACTTTATACGATTCGGGTGGTGTTTGTAGGAAGAAAGATAACGGTACGGTAAAAACCTCACCCACCTCTGATTCATTTGGTGTTATGATAGTTGGATTGGTAATTTTTCCTACAAAAGGATAAATGATTCTTCCAAAGTCAGAAACAATATAATCAAGTGGAATAATATCTTTAACTGCATTATAGGGAATGCCTAGCTCCTCTGTAGTCTCACGAATTGCACAATCCTGAGGTGTGGAGTCTTTTGGGTCAATTCTTCCCCCTGGAAAGCAAATATCACCTGGCTGACTCCTTAAATTCATTGACCTCACTTCAAATAAGACATGTGTTTTTCCTTCTACTTCAACTAAGGGTAGTAATACAGCTGATTTTTTTAGCTCATCATAGCCTAGGATCGATGGTTTCCTATCTTTTAGTGTATTGATAATTTTAGATATATCCAAAAAAAGCACCTCCGAAAAACAAACTCTTTCATACATTATACATGTCGCGAAGATGTAATAACCAATATTTAAAATAAGAAGTATAAAATAGGGGAATCAAGGGATTCTAATATTGTGTTATTTAGAAAATAGTGGAAGTGCAGAATCAGAATAGGAGGTAAGATATGGGAATTTTAAGTGGAAATCCAACAGAAGAGCCGATGCATTATGGAGAGGTTTATGGTGTATGGTCGGCATTACATGCAAAGAAAGCAATGGTTGTTGGTTATCAGACTCTAAGAAACCATGCTGGTGATCAGGATTTGGTAAAGCTAATTGATGAGGCGATTGATTTAAGTAATCTACAAATGCAAGAGATGGAAACACTGCTAAAAGAAAATGGTGTCGGGCTGCCACCAACTCCCCCCGAACGACCGAAGGCAGACTTAGAAGATATTCCAACTGGTGCACGTGCTATGGATAATGAAATAGCGGCTACTTTATCAGCGGATGTTGCTGCGGGGTTGATAACATGTAGTACTATAATCGGGCAATGTATTCGCGAAGATATAGCAACTATGTTTGGTCAGTTCCATACACAGAAGGCGACATTCGCATCGAAAGTACTTCGTCTGATTAAAGAAAAAGGGTGGCTAGTTCCTCCGCCGCTTCATCAAAATAAAACTGCGGAACAGTAATATTAGCTATGATCTCAAATAACGGGAAATAAGACTCCCACTGATTGACGATTAAATGAAAACCTTGGATCTCGCAACTTGGCGAAGACCAAGGTTTTTAAATTTGCAGATAGGTAAGCATAAATTTTCCTATCCAGCATAGGTGGAACTAAGAAGGCATTCACCATAAAGGCTTGTCGAATGTTAATTTTTTTAACTTTCATTTAGGATTGACCAAAAATGCTTTAAGAGTTAAAATATAAACATAAGTTTAAAATATAAACATAAGTTTAAGGTGGTGATTGTGATTGAAAAAAAGAATAAGTCTCTTGAGCGAGAAGGAACAGACCGTTCTTAAGTTAATCAAAAAGGACCCTTTTATCTCGCAGCAACAGTTAGCTAGTGAGTTGGAGTTGTCTCGACCGTCTATTGCTAATATTATCTCTGGTTTAGTTAAGAAAGGGTATATTAAAGGGAAGGCGTATATCTTGAATGAAGTACAACCAGTTGTTTGTATTGGCGGTGCTAATCTTGATCGTAAATTTTATATAGATGGGGAAACCACGTTAGGTACTTCAAACCCCGTCCATTCTTCGCAAAATGCAGGAGGAGTAGCGCGCAATATTGGGGAAAATCTAGGAAGACTTGGAGAGGAAGTTATACTTCTTACAGCAAGTGGTATGGATGCTGAATGGTCAATAATTGAGAAGGCTTCCAGTTCTTTTATGAACCTAGAATATGTTACGCATTTTACCGGAGAATCAACCGGGTCATATACAGCGGTACTAGATAACTCTGGTGAGCTATTTATTGCCTTAGCTGATATGGATATTTATGACTTAATCAAACCTGAGTTAATTGAACAACATATTCCTCTATTATCCCAGTCCAAATGTTTAATGGTAGATTTAAATTGCCCCAAAGATACACTTGAGTATCTATGTGAATTTGCTAGAGGTAAAGAAATTCCGCTTATTTTTGTGGCTGTATCTTCACCAAAAATGGATCGTCTACCAGAGAATCTCGCTGGTTTAACATGGTTGATTACTAATCGAGATGAGACTAGTAGTTATTTCTCGATGAATATTACAAATAGCAAAGATTTAGAACAAGCGGTGGATAAATGGCTGGAAAAAGGAATCAAAAATGTAGTAATAACTAATGGGAAACATGGTGTTAGTATTGGAAATAAGAATGAAGGCATATTTCATATACCATCAATAGAAGTTAGTAAGGTTGAAGATGTTACTGGTGCAGGTGATGCTTTTTCATCTGCTGCTATACATGCATGGCTTAATGGGAAAAGTTTAACCGAAATTGCTAAAGCGGGTGTGATTAATGCAGCGAAAACACTGCAATCAGCTTATACTGTTAGGCAAGATTTACATGCAGAACAATTATACAAAGACATGGAGGAATTATCGTGAAAAACTATATTGAATTATCCCAAGAGGTGCAAGAGGCAAAAGAACATGGAAAACCGATCGTTGCCTTAGAATCGACTATCATTTCTCATGGGATGCCATATCCTCAAAACGTTAAAACAGCACGTGAAGTAGAGCAAATTGTCCGTGATCATGGTGCAGTACCAGCTACGATTGCAATTATTAATGGAAAAATAAAAATAGGTTTGTCGGATGAAGAGTTAGAATCGTTTGGAAATAGTACAGGTATTGCCAAAGCCTCACGACGCGACCTTCCATATTTATTAGCGACTCAGCAAAAAGGTGCTACCACGGTAGCTGCTACAATGATCTGTGCAGAACTTGCAGATATCAGTATTTTTGTTACAGGAGGTATTGGTGGTGTTCATCGTGGTGCTGAAACAACCATGGATATTTCTGCTGACTTAGAGGAATTAGCGAAAACGAACGTAGCAGTTATTTGTGCTGGTGCTAAATCTATTTTAGATCTTGGTTTAACAATGGAATACTTAGAAACAAAAGGTGTACCTGTTATTGGGTATCAAACCGATAAATTACCAGCATTCTACACGCGTACGAGTGAGTATCCAGTAAACTTTCGCGCGGATTCGGTAGAAACCATTACCACCACACTAAAAGCGAAGTGGGACTTAAATATGACTGGTGGCGCAGTAATTGCTAATCCTATACCAGAAGAATATGCCATGTCTGAAGAGTTTATTTCAAAAGCGATAGAATCTGCACTACAAGAAGCAGAACAAAAGGGGATCTCCGGAAAGGATGCAACACCTTTCTTATTGGGGAAAGTTAAAGAATTAACGGATGGAAAAAGCTTGGATGCAAATATAGCATTGGTTAAAAATAACGCAGTGATTGGCGCAAAAATTGCTGTTGGCTTAACGTTGTTAAACAATCAGTAGAAAAGTTTGAGAATAAATTTATCGTCGCAGGGGAAACTTTTACCATGGATTTCTAGAAATACTTCCGAAATTAAGTAGAAGGGATGGAAAATCATGGCAAATGTAAAATTGACGATTATTTATTATAGTTCATCAGGTACAAACTATCAGTTAGCGAAATGGGCAGAGGAAGGTGCAAAAGAGGTAGGGGCTGAAGTAAAGGTTGTTAAGGTTCCAGAACTTGCACCTGAAGAAGCAATTGCCTCTAATCCAGAATGGAAAGCACATTATGATGCTACAAAAGATGTGCCAGAAGCAACTTCGGATGATATTGAATGGGCTGATGCAATCATCTTCAGTACACCAACTCGTTTCGGGAATGTTGCATCGCAAATGAAACAGTTCCTAGATACACAGGGTGGACTATGGGCATCAGGTAAAACGGTTAACAAAGTTGTCAGTGCGATGACATCTGCCCAAAATCCTCATGGGGGACAAGAAGCAACTATTCTATCTCTGTATACTTCTATGATGCATTGGGGAGCAATCATTGTTCCACCAGGATACACGGATCCAGTATTATTCGGAGCGGGAGGAAACCCGTATGGGACCAGTGTCACCCAGGGACAAGATGGTAAAATGGTAGAAGATGTAGAAGCTGCTGTAAAGCATCAGGCTAAACGTACCGTTGATGTGGCAAGTCGTGTGAAAGGTTAAAATCCATAGAAAAAGGAAGCTAACTGGATTTATCTCTAGTTAGCTTTTTTCTATTTTTAGAAAAATTATAAGCTTTCTTATGCTGCATAAGTGTAATAATATTAATCACAAAGATGACAGAAAAAGAAATAATAAGTAAAATAGATTGGTAAGGAGGAAGGGAAAGTATGACTAACGTAAGAAGAAAATCTGCCCAACTCGCCGAGAATCCTCTATTTACCAATACGATTATCGGTTTAATTATAGTAAATGCAATATTAGTAGGTTTAGAAACATACCCATATTTTATTAATAGATTTCATGATTGGTTTGTCATTATAGATAAACTATTACTTTGGGTATTCACATTCGAAATAATAATTAGAATGATAGGTAGTAAGTCTATAGGATCTTTCTTTAAGGACCCTTGGAGCTTGTTTGATTTTGTAATTGTAGCAAGTGGTCACGTATTAGTCGGCGGTCATTATGTAACGGTACTACGTATACTACGTGTTCTCCGTGTTTTACGTGCGATATCAATCATACCGTCCTTAAGAAAAATGGTTAATGCACTTGTAAAAACCATTCCTTCTATGGGGACCATCATGCTTTTATTAGGTTTATTCTTTTATATTTATGGTGTAATAGGGACGATGATGTTCTCCTCCATCGCACCAGAATATTTTGGAAGTCTTCATGATTCATTGTTAACGTTATTTCAGGTAATAACGTTAGAATCGTGGGCAAGTGGTGTTATGCGTCCGATATTAGCAGCTGATCCATCGTCATGGTGGTTCTTTGTATCCTTTATTCTAGTGGGATCTTTTGTCATTGTTAATTTATTTGTCGGTGTAGTGGTTGGTAATGTAGAAGAAGCAAATAGAGAAGAGACCCCAACACCAACAGATATTAAGCTGGAAGAAGTGCAAAAGGAATTACATGAAATTAAGCAATTACTAAAAAAAGAAAACCAATAAAATAAATGAAAAGGAGCCACTATATTATGTTGAGTGGCTCCTTTTACTTGTTAATTCATCAATTCAGATACGATTTCATAGGAACGTAATCGATCCTTATGATGGAATATTTGTGAACTTATAATTAATTCATCAGCTTTCGTATCTTGTATAAAGCTTTCAAGGCCTTGTTTTACTTTATCTTTATCCCCTACAATAGTTGTTCGTGAGTCTAACGTTTCACTTAATGCTGCTATTTCTAGTGGAGAATACAATTCTTCCAAATTATCAACTGGTGGTTGTAATTTGGATGGTTTTCCTTTACGAATACTTAGGAATTGTTGCTGTTGGGAAGTGGCGATGTATCTTGCCTCTTCATCAGTATCAGCAGCAATAACATTTATGCCTAACATCACATACGGCTTAGCTAATTGTTCCGATGGTTGGAAATTATCACGATATAAACGTAACGCCTGATGAAGGTAACCTGGAGCAAAGTGACTTGCAAACGAAAATGGTAATCCTTTTTGTGCGGCAAGTTGTGCACTGAATCCGCTAGAACCAAGTAGCCATAATGGAATATTTAATCCCTGGCCTGGTACAGCTTTGACTCTTGAAACGGGTTCATCTGAAAAATAATCCTGTAGCTCATTCACCTGCATTGGGAAGTCTTCCACGCTCATGTTTAGTGTACGGCGTAGCGCAAATGCAGTTGCTTGGTCACTTCCAGGTGCTCGCCCTAACCCTAGATCAATTCGTCCTGGATATAGTGATTCTAAGGTGCCAAATTGTTCTGCAATAACAAGCGTTGCATGATTAGGTAGCATGACTCCTCCAGCACCAACCCGAATGTGGTTCGTTTTTTCTGCAATATGTCCAATGATCACGGAGGTAGCAGAGCTGGCAATTCCAGGCATATTGTGATGCTCCGCTAACCAATAGCGATTGAATCCCCAATTTTCCACATGTTGAGCAATATCAACACTATTTTTGAAGGACTCAGAAGGATTGCTTCCTTCATTTATAGGTGCTAAATCCAAAACGGATAACGGTATATGTTGAAATCTTTTTAAATTCGTAGACATTACATTCACTCCTAATTATACGGATGTCTTTGATAAGAAATAATACATATTATTTGTAACAGAGTCCAATTATTCGCTCGAATACTCGTGTTCAAAATCTAATAGATAATGTTTATTTAAGTTGTGAACAAAGGTTATGATGCAGAAAGTTCATTATTTAAAAAAGCAACAAAAACATCCTTAATTTTGAATAATTATAGATAAAAAGCTAATAAATGTTAGCGTTTTCACCTATTGATTATAAAGGGTTTAGCATAAAAATAACTTTCTGAATTTTGCGTAAAGATAAACTTTATGCTATAATAATCTAAATTGTTAATTTTTAGTCATTAAGGTGTATTCATTTTTTTTCTCCTAAAAATGAATGCACCTTCTATAAACGTGGGAAGGAGTTGTTGTGATGACACGAAACGGCTACCCTGAAAAACAGGGATTATATCATCCGGATTTTGAGCACGAAGCATGTGGAATTGGGATGATTGCAAATATAAATGGTAAAAAGACACACAACATAGTTCAAAATGCGATTAATATTCTTTGCAACATGGAGCATAGGGGAGGGCAATCAGCAGACACAAGTACTGGTGATGGCGCTGGAATATTAACGCAAATTCCAAATCGTTTTTTCCAAAAACAATGCTTAAAGGAAAATATCCATCTTCCTCGTAAAGGTGAATATGGAATTGGAATGTTTTTTCTTCCAAATCATCTAGATACTCGAATGGAATGTAAGTATATCGTTGAATCGATCATTGAGGAGGAAGGGCAAACATGTTTAGGCTGGCGACCAGTGCCATTGAATGAGTCGTTTATTGGGAAAATGGCAGCAAAAAGTAAGCCAACCATTCGACAAGTGTTTATCCGAAAATCGGAAGACCTCCTTGATCAAATGGCGTTTGAAAGAAAACTATATGTTATTCGTAAGCGTATAGAAAAAGAAGTTGCGAAAAATCCAGATTATGAAGATGTTTATATTAGTAGCTTATCTACTCGTACTATCGTATACAAAGGAATGCTTATCCCTGAGCAGTTAGATTCCTTCTACATTGACTTGAACCATCCCGATTTCAAATCCGCACTAGCGCTAGTTCACTCTCGTTTTAGTACCAATACTTTTCCAAGTTGGAAAAGAGCTCACCCAAATCGTTATACGATCCATAATGGGGAATTTAACACATTACGCGGTAATGTGAATTGGATGCGGGCTAGGGAACAATTATGTGTCTCTGAATATTTTGACGAGGAAGATTTAGAGAAAATTTTACCTGTCATGGACGCAGATGGTAGTGATTCTTCCATATTCGATAATACATTTGAATTTCTCCATCTGTCCGGGAGATCACTTGCTCATACTGCAATGATGATGATACCAGAACCATGGGCAAATGATCCTTCTATCGACGCTGAAAAAAAAGACTTTTATGAATATCATAGCACCTTGATGGAGCCATGGGATGGGCCGAGTGCCGTTGTCTTCACTGACGGATCACAAATTGGGGCTTGTTTGGATCGAAATGGATTGCGACCAGCCCGCTATTATGTGACGAAAAAGGGCATGATTGTCCTTGGTTCCGAAGTTGGGGCATTGGATATATTTGCTGATGACATTTTATACAAGGATCGTCTGCAGCCAGGGAAAATGCTATTAGTAGATTTAGAGAAGGGTATTATTATTCCGGATGAGGATATAAAACGTGAAGTGGCGTCTGAAGAGCCTTATAAGGAATGGCTTACTAAACTAAAGGATATTGATGAACTTCCTGAAGTGGTCGATAAGCAGAAGCCGCAATCTGACAAACTGATTTTAGATCAGCAGCTTGCTTTCGGATATACACGTGAAGAAATTCAAAAAATTATTAAACCACTTGTAACAGATGGAAAAGACCCAATTGGTTCTATGGGATATGATTCCCCTCTTGCCGTTTTGTCAAAAAAACCACAACTATTGTATAACTACTTCAAACAACTATTTGCTCAAGTAACCAATCCACCACTAGATGCGATTCGAGAAAAAATGGTTACGATGACGAGTACTACGATAGGACCAGAAGGGAACTTAGTACATCCGACAGCGCAGAGCTGTAATCATATCCGTTTAGATACTCCAATATTAACAAATAATCAATTAGCTAAACTTTGTAATGAAGAGATATCTGGATTTAAATTTAGAACCTTCTCCATCTTGTTTGATCCTCAGGAAGGTTCTATGGAGGAAGCATTGCACCAGATATTTGAACAAGCAAATCAAGCAGTCCAACAGGGAGTAACCTTCTTCGTTTTATCTGATCGAGGTGTCGATAAAAATCATGTAGCTATTCCAGCACTGCTTGCTGTTTCGGGACTACATCACCATTTGATTAGAAATGGCGTACGAACGAAAGTTAGTATTTTATTAGAATCTGGAGAACCGAGGGAAGTACATCACTTTGCGACATTAATTGGATATGGCGCAGAAGGTATTAATCCGTACTTAGCATATGAAACAATAGATAAATTAGTAGACAACAAGGAATTAGAAAATATTACAGCAAAACAAGCAGTAGATCAATATATTTCATCCGTTACAGACGGGATTGTGAAAATACTTTCTAAGATGGGGATTTCGACCATTCAAAGTTATCGTGGAGCTCAAATTTTTGAAGCGATTGGGATTAAAATGGATGTTATTGAAAAGTATTTCACTGGAACAGCATCAAGACTTGGCGGAATTGGAATAGATATGATTGAAAAAGAGACACTTATGCGTCATGAACGTGCCTTTAAGGAGAATCGTGGAGGTAACCGAACATTAGATGCTGGGGATGAATATCAGTACCGTGAAAATGGAGAGGATCATCAATATAATCCTCGTACTATCTTTACACTTCAGCATGCTTGTCGTTCAGGTAATTATGATCTCTTTAAATCTTATTCAACGATGTTAACCGATGAAAAACAAAATCTACAATCACTAAGGGGACTTCTCAAGTTTAAAAAGCGATCCCCCATACCAATTGAGGAAGTAGAGTCTGTTGAATCTATTTGTAGGCGGTTTAAAACGGGTGCTATGTCTTTTGGGGCAATAAGTAAAGAAGCACATGAAGCATTAGCTATTGCAATGAACAGAATTGGTGGTAAAAGTAACTCTGGTGAAGGTGGAGAATCACCGGATCGTTTCACACCGGATGAAAATGGTGACTTAAGGAGAAGTGCTATTAAACAAGTAGCATCTGGTCGCTTTGGGGTTACTAGCCATTACTTAGTAAATGCTGACGAAATACAAATAAAAGTTGCTCAGGGCGCAAAGCCAGGAGAAGGTGGACATTTGCCTGGTAAAAAAGTGTATCCATGGGTTGCTGAGGTGCGTGGTTCAACTACTGGTGTAGAATTAATCTCACCACCACCACATCATGATATTTATTCCATTGAAGACTTGGCGGAACTGATTTATAACTTGAAGAACACGAATCCACAAGCACGAATCAGTGTAAAATTAGTTGCTGCTGTTGGTGTAGGTACGATTGCTGCAGGTGTTGCTAAAGGAAGAGCAGACCATGTTTTAATTAGTGGTTATGATGGTGGTACGGGTGCTGCACCGAATACTAGCTTAAAGCATACTGGATTACCATGGGAAATCGGCTTAGCGGAAACACATCAAACATTGCTGTTAAATGGTCTTCGTGACCGAATTGCAGTAGAAACAGATGGAAAAATGATGACTGGACGCGACGTAGTCATTGCTACATTATTAGGTGCTGAAGAGTATGGTTTTTCAACTGCGCCACTAGCTGTTTTAGGGTGTGTGATGATGCGTGTTTGTCATTTAGATACATGCCCAGTAGGTATTGCTACACAAAACCCTGAATTGAGGAAAAAGTTCGCAGGTGACCCAGACCATGTTGTAAACTTCATGCACTTTATAGCACAAGAAGTACGTGAAATTATGGCAGAATTAGGATTCCGGACCATGAATGAGATGATTGGTCGTACGGATGTATTAGAGGTCAATGATGGTATCGATCATTGGAAAGCAAAAGGGATAGACTTATCAGCATTACTGTATCAACCAACGTTATCTCAAGATGTTGGTCGTTATGCAACAATTGAGCAAGAACATGGGATTGAAAAAACATTGGATTATCAAGAGCTTATTCCAAATTGTAGACGTGCATTTAAAATGAAAGAGACTGTCGAGTTTACGACAGCTATAAGAAATATCCATCGTGCTACTGGAACCTTACTAGGAAGTGAGGTTACGAGATATTACGGAGAAAAAGGACTTCCTGAAGATACGATCAAATTAAATTTTAGTGGATCAGCTGGCCAAAGTTTTGGAGCATTTATTCCCCGTGGCATGACGATGCGATTAATTGGAGATGCGAATGACTTTGTTGGGAAAGGATTATCTGGTGGGAAAATCATTGTACACCCAGACCCGATCGTGACATTCCCTCCAGAAAAAAATATTATTATAGGAAATGTAGCTTTTTATGGTGCTACATCTGGAGAGGCGTATATTCGAGGCATTGCAGGAGAGAGGTTCTGTGTACGTAATAGTGGTGCTAATGTCGTTGTTGAAGGTGTTGGAGACCACGGGTGTGAATATATGACAGGTGGAAAGGTAGTGGTTCTCGGTTCAACTGGTCGAAACTTCGCCGCAGGAATGTCTGGAGGTATTGCCTATGTATTAGATGAGGACAACACTTTCTGTGACAAAGTAAATTCTGAACTTGTACGTGTCGAGGCATTGGCAAACCATAAGGAAATAGAAGAAGTTTATGAACTAATTAAAAAGCATGTCGAGTATACAAATAGTACACATGCTGAACGCATCCTAACATATTGGGAAACTTATGTGCCAAAAATTGTGCGGGTTATTCCAGAAACTTACGCTAATATTCAAGAACGAATTCAAGTATTAGTAGAAAGTGGATTATCCCAATTTGACGCTGAAATGAATGCTTTTGAAGAAAGCAAGAACGGATTTAAGGAATTGAAAAGCTATGCAACCAATCTGCAGATAAAACAAAAAGAAAAACTCGAATTAAAGTCCTAATAGAAAGGACAGATCATTTTACAATGAAGGGGGCTTTTCATGGGAAAACAAACTGGATTTATGGAATATGAACGACAAGCAAGAAAGGAACGTGACCCAGCAGTAAGAATTGCTGATTGGGATGATTATACAGCTCCTATGACAGAAAAGGAGATCCAAATCCAAGGTGCTCGCTGTATGAGTTGTGGTGTGCCTACTTGTCATTCGGGAATGGAAATTGATGGGGTAACTACAGGTTGCCCTGTTTATCACCTGATCCCAGAATGGAATCAATTAGTTTATGAGGGAAAATGGAAGGAAGCGCTAGAACGTGCCGAAGAGAAAAATAACTTCCCTGAATTTACCGGGATTGCTTGTCCTGCACCATGTGAGGGAGCTTGTGTACTAGGTATAAATGAGCCACCAGTTGCAATTCGAACCATTGAAAGATCCATTATTGAAAAAGGTTTTGAAGAAGGCTGGGTTGTGCCACAACCTCCGAAGAAGAGAACTGGAAAGAAAGTTGCGATTGTTGGATCGGGTCCTGCTGGCCTAGCTGCAGCTGCGCAATTGAATAAGGCTGGACATACGGTAACGGTGTTTGAACGTAACGATCGTGTGGGGGGATTACTTACTTATGGTATTCCTGAAATGAAGCTTTCTTATGACGTGGTTAAACGTCGTGTAGATATTTTAGAGCAAGAGGGAATATTATTTGTTACCAACACAGAAATAGGGCAGGATTACCCTATCTCCAAATTGGAAGAGGAGTTTGATGCAACCATTCTATGTGGAGGTGCAACGGTTCACCGTAATATACAGGTTGAGGGAAGCAATTTAAAAGGTGTTCACCCTGCGATGGATTTTTTACATGCAAATACAAAGAGTTTGTTAGATTCAGAATTAGAGGATGGAAATTATATTTCAGCTGCTGATAAAAATGTGATTGTTATTGGTGGTGGAGACACAGGAACAGATTGTCTTGCTACTGCAACTAGGCATAACTGTAAGAGCTTAACCCAATTTGATATCTATGATAAAAAAGGTTTAGTTCGCGATGAAAAAAGCAATCCGTGGCCACAATACCCTATTATTCACCGTGTAGAATATGGACATAAAGAAGCTGAAAGAAAATTGGGTCATGATCCCAGAGCTTACGCCGTTATGACGAAAAGATTTGTAGGCGATGAAAATGGACATATTAAAGAAGTACACACAGTTAATGTGAAGCTACGATATGATGAGGCAGGAAATAAAGTACGTGAGGAAATCCCTGGTACGGAAAAGGTATGGCCTGCTGATTTAGTATTAATTGCTATTGGCTTCCATGGACCTGAACAAGATTTACTCAATCAGTTAAATATTGAACGTAATCCAAATACTACCGTTAAGGCAGAATATGGTACGTATACGACAAACGTTGATGGTGTGTTTGCAGCAGGAGATATGCGTCGTGGTCAAAGTCTAATTGTCTGGGCAATTAACGAAGGTAGAGAAGTGGCGAGGGAATGTGACCGTTATTTAATGGGAGCAACAGATTTGCCTTAAATGAATATAAACGTAATCAATTCTTTCCAATCGGGAATAGATTATTAGCTACCAGGTTAAAATAAGGAGAAATCTTAGAAGCCTGGGAGAGTAATAGATGCAAAAAGAACAACAAGAATGGCTTGAAAAACTTAGATTCCTTACAGAAGAATTAACAAGATTACAAAATGAATATTGGTGGAGTTATTCTGGTTTTGGAACTTGGCAATTATGGGCAATCGTGTTGCTAATTATCATCCCATTAATTATTTTGTTTGTTGTAATTGACAGGCGTAAAATATTATTAATCGGCTTTTTTGGTCTTAGTTATCATGTATGGTTCCATTATTTAAATGCTACTGGAATTAGATTCGGCTTATGGGAGTATCCCTATCAGCTACTTCCTTTTTTGCCTAGCTTTGTTCTAGATGCTGCGTTAATACCTATTTGTTATATGCTTGTTTATCAATGGACATTAAATTATAACAAAAATATATATCTATACGCAGGGATATTATCAGCAATTTTTGCATTCTTAATGAAACCAATTTTGGTAAATCTAGAATTTTTTATAAAAGTAGATGCAATTAATTACTTTTATATCTTCCTTATTTACTATGGGATCTTTTTAGTTGCCAAAGGGATTACAAGCTTGTTTTTACATTTACAGCAAAAAGAACAGTAAAACTCGTCGAAAGGCGAGTTTTTTTGAGAGTAGTAAATTATATTTCAATTATTAACAGGAAAAGTAAATCGCGAATTAATTACAATCCATTTTTTGCGCAGTATTAAGACATTGGAATATTAAGTTTTCTAAAAAACAGTTTGCTACCGCGCGTATTTTTAGGTAGTATAGATAGGTAGTATATTTTTTGAAACGAGGGTATACAATGAGTAAAACATCCATCTATGGATTAACATATGAACAATTAACAGATTGGCTCGAGGAACACGGCCAAAGAAGATTTCGTGCTGATCAAGTATGGAATTGGCTTTATAAGAAGCGTATCAACCATTTTTCTGATATGAAGAATGTGAATAAAGAAACGATCGCTTTGTTGGAAGACAACTTTATCTTAGAAACATTAGAGGAAGAAATTAAACAAGAGTCAAAAGATGGTACGGTTAAATTCCTATTCAAATTAGATGATGGAAACTTGATTGAAACTGTATTGATGCGCTTTAACTATGGATTGTCTGTCTGTGTTACGACACAGGTAGGCTGTAACATCGGATGTACTTTCTGTGCCAGTGGTCTACTAAGGAAGACTAGAGACTTATCAAGTGGTGAAATTGTTGAACAAATCATGATGGTTCAGAAGCATCTTGATGCTGAGGGTAAAGAAGAGCGGGTTAGCCATATTGTTGTAATGGGTATTGGTGAACCGTTTGATAACTTCACCAATTTGGTTGATTTTATCAAAGTAGTAAATGAAGATCACGGATTGAACATCGGTGCTAGACATATTACTGTATCAACCAGTGGTTTAGCTCACAAAATATATGAATTTGCTGATACCGGTTTACAAGTTAATCTTGCTATATCTCTACATGCTCCAAATAATGAGCTACGTACGAGTATTATGAAAATCAATAAAGCATTTCCAATTGAAAAATTGATGAAAGCAGTTGATTATTATCTCGAAAAAACAAATCGACGTATCACCTATGAGTATATTATGCTTAAGGATGTCAATGATCATAAAGAAGAGGCACATGAACTTGCGAAGCTTCTCAAATCAAGACGTCATTTATCGTATGTGAATTTAATTCCTTATAATACGGTTGAAGAGCATAATCAGTATCAACGAAGTGATTCAACATCTATACAGACTTTCTTTGAAATTCTAAAAGAAAATGGTATAAACTGCGGAGTCCGTTGGGAAAACGGTGCAGATATCGATGCTGCATGTGGACAATTACGAAGTAAGCAAATCAAAAAGAAAAATATTGGTTAATAGGGAAGCTGTCTATTTATAAGTGGTTCTGATACTGTGGAGAAAACTTAAAATAACATGAATGCAAAAACACCGTATGTTTAGCACTATAATTAACAGTACAAATAGTAAACAAAAACGCTTGGGAGCAGTTCATATCAAATGTTCCTAAGCGTATTTTTTTATCGAACTTGGGTGAGAAGACTCCTTCCTCAAAAATCCGTTAGGATTTTAGGTGGGAGAGGATGTCAATTATACCTTATAATTAGAAAGATATATGGAATGAAATTTAAATATGAAAGGTGTTATTGTAAAGACACCTATTCCGTATTTTTTCATTTCTGCGGTGGTCATCATTTCAATGCTTTTTAGCATCTGACTCATCTAAGCCAATGATTTTTTCTCTGGTTTTTATCTAAATCCAACATAAATTATCTCCTTAGTTCTGATTGAAAGTATAGTAAATTCCCTATAAGAGGTAGCGTCAGGAAAATGCAGATTTACAACGTTAAGGAAGTTTCAATATTAAAAAACCTAATTTTTCAGCCTTAAATGAGAAATTAGGTTTTTCCATTAATAGAAAAAGACTTATAAGTATTTATCACTAATCACTTTCATATGGTGTAACTCGTGCCCGGCAATACCATATGCAATGGTACCTATTGAAACTGGGCTGTTCATTACAGTTCCATTACGAACCCAGGCTGCTTCATCAATGGTTGAAATAAGGCTTAACGTGTTGGAACGTACCGTGTCAAAACCAGCTAGTAACTGCTCCCAGGATAATTTGTTAAAGTTTGCCGCAGAAACGTATTGATCCTGATCCATTGCTGGGAGTGGTGCAATTTCATTTCGTGCAATGGCAAGCATTCGATACGACATCACACGTTCCGAGTCGGTCATATGCCCAATCACTTCTTTTAAAGTCCATTTCCCTGGTGCGTACGCCTTCCTTGCTGACTCCTCTGATACGCTGCTTAAAAGGGTAATGGTCTTAGTTCGTTGCTTACTAAGTATTTCTTCAATATCTCCATCTGGCACAAGACTAACATACCTATCATGCTCTGGATTTTCAATAAATAATGGTCGTGGACGCACAAGAATCCTCCTCATCGGAATAGTTAATTATGGTTCTAAGCTAATATTCGACTGTCAAGAAGATATTTCCTTTATTTTTGATATTAATTTCATTACCGCAAAATAATTGCAAATTAAACAACTTTATTATCTCTGTACAACTGAATTATGCAGTTAACATAATACAGATAATATATTGGATTAAATCACTTTTTATTCCACTAACCTGCTTCTTTAGCTTAATAAACTTAGTTCAATATTAACATAATATTCCAAACAATTATCCAAAAAATATAGACCATCAATTTGATGATCCCTTATTTCACTGTTGCCCCCGTTAATTCAATAGACCTTAGTTTGAATTATGAACAACATTCCCCCTAAAAATATAAGGTACTGTAGATTTTTTCTTTATTAACCCTTTTAATTCTTTTGGTATATGTATGTGGTTTTCTGCCAAATCAGCTTCCATCCAAGTAACTTTTTCAATTTCTTCGGGAAACGAGATGCTTATTTCTCCCCCGATTATTTCTCCATTAAAAGTGAAGACAATAGCGTGATGTCCTCTTTCTTCAAAGAATGCTTCACTTACAGTAAAAATACCACCTAACTTAACATCTAACCCCGTTTCTTCTTTAACCTCACGAATCGCAGCTTCCTCTATTGTTTCTCCACATTCTACTGCACCACCAGGAAGTGTATAGTAAGATGAGTTTTGTCCTCTGTTTTTTACCATCAATACTTTTTCATTTTTCTCGTCAAATAGAAGTACATATGCAACATCGACTCTTTTCAAACATTTTACCCCCTCTGTTATTTTCTAAAAACCCAGCCCTATTAATGCACGAAAAAATATTGAGGCAATATCATTATGACAATCCTATTGTATAACTATTGCACCCATCAGTGAATAAGTGGCTTACTGACAGGATATATTGTAATCCTAAATATTAAGATTAATATTCCCCAAATGATTAGAAATGCTTTCTAATACTTCAATCAACTCTTTAATTTGAAATCCAATAAAAACAAAGGTTCCTGCAATAATGACCAAGAGAATAATCTTTAAAGTTTCATAGTTTTTCAAAATACTTTCCCCCTTCATTAAAAATAATGTGATAACACAAAGAAATTGAGCCATTCTTCAACTAAATACGGCTTAATAAAGGCTTAAGTTTTATAAATTTACTCTCTAACATTTTTTAGATTTCCCCTTAAATATTTCACACAATAGGAGCTACAATTTCTTATTCAACTTATGCCAAACGTTTAGCAAAATAAGAATAAAGGAATTGCAGCCTCAATTCCTTAATCACCAATCAAAAATTTTATATACAGCTGTTTTGTGATTTTCAAGTACGTTCTTTCAAAACTTCTACAATTATTTTAACATAAAATGACAATTATCCACCTGGTTTAAAAGTCAGCATATAAATAACATTCAATTCACATAGGAAATAACCACATTGACAAAGGCGGCTTCTTTTTTTTAATCAGATAGGAAAGAATGAAATTCCCTATCCTGCATAAGTGCAACTGGGCATTCATCATAAAGGCTTGGCTAATGTCTAATTTTCTAACAGCGAATATTAATGTAGTTCAGCAAATCCCCATCTTCCCCGATACAAAAAATACCTCTCCCTAAAAACTTTTCTACTTTTTTAAAGGTATATATTACGAAACGTAATTAGGGGGAGTAAGTATGTGTGGGTTTATTGGATTTATAAACAGTAATCAAGAAAATCAAGAGGGCGTAATGGATAGGATGCTGGATACCATTAAACATAGAGGACCTGACAGTGGAGAGAAGTATTGCTCTGAAAAAATATCTTTAGGGTTTAGACGGCTACGTATTATTGATCTTTCTGAAGAAGGAAATCAACCAATGCAAAATGAAGACAAAAGCTGTGTATTAGTATTTAACGGAGAAATTTATAATTATCAAGAATTAAGGGAGGAATTATTAGATCGGGGACATCACTTTAAAAGTAATACAGACAGCGAAGTGGTTATCCACGCATATGAAGAGTATGGTGTAGAACTATTAAGGAGGCTTAGAGGAATGTTTTCCTTTGCAATATGGGATCATAAGAATGAATCCTTATTTTTAGCGAGAGATATGTTTGGTGTTAAACCATTATATTACAGCCAACATACTTCAGATGAATCCTTTATATTTGGATCGGAAATTAAAAGCTTCCTCCCATACCCAGGATTTAAGAAGGAATTCAATCAAGAAGCATTAAAGCCATACTTAACATTTCAATACTCTGTGTTTGAAGAAACCTTCTTTAAAGGTGTACATAAGCTTAAGCCCGCCCATTATCTGATATATAAACAAGGGAGTATCGAAATAAAGCCATATTCCATTATCGATTTTAACGAGAATAATCTTAGTGAACAGCAGTGCATGGATCGGATAAATGAACAATTAAATGATTCTGTACAACACCATAAAAATAGTGATGTAAATGTGGGATCGTTCTTATCAGGTGGGGTAGACTCCAGCTATATCACAGCATTACTTGAGCCTAATAAAACATTTTCTATCGGTTTTCAAGACTACGATGGAATCTTTAATGAGACCAATATAGCAAATGATTTATCTAAGAGGCTTGGTATAGAAAATCATCAAAAACTGCTCGATGCTGAAACCTTTTTTGATTCCCTTCCAACCATTCAATATCATATGGATGAACCACTTGCTGATTTATCCGCAGTTCCTTTATATTTTGTTTCAAAGCTAGCAAGTGAACATGTGACAGTAGTGCTATCTGGTGAGGGAGCTGATGAATTATTTGGTGGATATGCTTGGTATCAAAAGTCATTAAAGTCTAACATATATGAGAAATTACCATCAACTATTCGTCGGGCAATCGCTCGATTCAGTAAGCTATTACCTCAAAATAAAGTAACGACCTTTTTAATAAAAGGTGGGCAGAATATAGAGGAGAAGTTTATTGGCCAAGCAAAAATATTTGAAGAGGAAGAGGCTCTACATGTATTACAGGTAGAGTATAGAAGTTCACCAACTATACAAAGTATTACATCAGAGGTATATGCGGATGTACAAGATAAAGATGATCTCACCAAGATGCAATACCTAGATTTAAAGCTATGGTTACCCGGGGATATATTATTAAAGGCAGATAAAATGAGTATGGCTCATTCGATTGAAGTAAGAGTCCCATTTCTTGATAAAGAAGTAATGACATTAGCTACTAAAATACCTAGTAAGTTTAGAGATAATAAATACGCCCTAAGAAAAGCTGCTAATCAAGTCCTGCCAAAAGAATGGTCAACTAGGAAAAAGGTTGGATTTCCAGTGCCGTTTCGACAGTGGATTAGGGAAGAGAAATATTACAACTTAATCAGAGAAATGTTTCAGTCAGATATTGCAGAAAAATTTTTTCATCCACAGGTACTGATGGATTTGTTAAATGACCATTTCTCGGAAAAGAAAAATAATACAAGAAAAATATGGACTGTTTATACTTTTTTAATATGGTACAAACGATTTTTTATATACGAGGCAGAGAACAGCGTTGATAACCAACTTGAATCTATAGGGCTAGCGAAAAAAGCATAAAAAATATCACTTGTCGAAAACTTTTTTAAAGTTTCAGAGGTATATATAGTAAGAACGAATAGAAGGGGGACTGAAGGTATTGTCTGAACGGGAGAAAAAATTAATAAAAAAAATAAAAAAAGGAAATCAATTTGCGTTCAAACAATTGTATGAAGCCTATGCAGATTATTCACTACGAACAGCATTTGCGATTACAAGAAATCAAAGTGATGCATCCGATATCGTTCAAGAAACATTTATTAAAGTTTATCGAAATATTGATTCCTATGATACGTCCAAACCATTTAAACCATGGTTCTATCAAATATTAATAAATGAGACCAAAAGGTATTTAAAAAAGTCATCCAACCAAGAAATGAATGTAGAATTTGAACATGCATTGGATTACCTGTTTTATATTTCACAGGAAGAGGAAAATGGAGAGGCGAAAGAAGATCTTGAATGGGGTTTAGAACAATTGGATGAGCTTCATCGGACAGTAATTACATTAAAGTATCTAAATGGTTTTTCCATTAAGGAGATTGCAGAGCTATTAGAGCTTAATGTTAATACGATAAAATCTAGACTTTATAAAGGAAGGCAAAGCCTGAAAAAAATTATGGGAGGGATGAAGCATGAATAACGATGAACTGAATAAGAAAATTACCAAACATATGATAGAAGACACGGATTCAGTCACAGAACTAAAAGAAGAAACATGGAATAAAATTAATCAAGAATTATTTCCTTCCAAAAATAAAGTTAAGAAAAAATCAAGAAAGAAACCGATTTTTACATTAGTAAGTGCAGCAATAATTCTTTTTGCAATCGTATTTGGTGTAACTGAACCAGGTCAGGCAATGATTCAAGGACTTAAGGAAATGTTTGTAGAAGAAAAGCAACAAGTTATAGAAATAGAAGGGGATAAAGAGATTAGAGATGTCGAATTAGAAACAAATGAGGAACTCGAATATATCATGTATGTAGATAAATCTTTTTATAAAATGACCAAAACAGATACAGGTGATCGAATCGTTCCTGCTCAAGAATTAGAAGATAGATTTCCAGATGTATCTATGGAAATTACACGTAAAGAAAATGTGTCCGTGGAAGAAGTTATCGAAGAGATAAAAGCAACGATTGAGGCGGATGGATTAATCATTAATCAAGAAGAGCATGTCGATACTCCAATAGAAGGTTTTGTGATCAAAGCACTTGGACCGGAATATACAAATGAGCATGGAAAAACCGGACATCAGTGGGATACTCCAATTAATAGATATTACGTAACGGAACCAATAGATAATCAGTTTTTTGTAATTAAACAGGAATATTTCTTAGAAGCTGCTGAAGGGCATGGAGTACGCCTGAATTCGATGCTAGAAAGCTTTGAGATTGTAAATCGTGAATAGAGAAGGTGTAAGGTGTGTGTGGCTTTCTTGGCATACTCTTAAAATAAAACGCGACTACCTTTCTATATTCAGCAGGCTATGGAGCTAATCAAGCATCGTGGTCCCGATGAATCAAGTTTTTACCAAGATTTTAATATAGTAATGGACTTCCTCTATCTTCGTATTATCGATAAGGATGGTGGAGGCCAGCCTTTTTTCTTTCATGATGATCGCATTGAAGATGTATATGACTACGATAACGCATAATAAGGCAATGGATAGAGAAACTATTCCTATAGATTATTAAAGGGGTAGATTAGGTATGGAGTTGGATTGGATTTGGAAGGCAATAGTTGTTGTAATTGCAGGGACCATTTTGTTACGGATAGCTGGTAGGAAGTCAATTTCCCAAATGACTCTGCCACAAACCGTTATTATGATTGGTATTGGATCTTTACTAATACAGCCTGTTGCTGGAGATAATATATGGAGGACAATTGGTGCAGGTGCTATTTTAGTTATTACTTTGGTTATCATGGAGTATACACAAATAAAAGGCAATGTATTTGAAAAGCTTATATCTGGAAACTCAAAGGTGTTAATAGAGAATGGGCAGTTAAATGAGGCTAACTTGAGAAAAGTTAGATTAACAGTTGATCAATTAGAAGGTAACCTGAGACAACAAAACGTTTCCAAAATAGAAGATGTTCAATATGCTACATTGGAGCCTAATGGTCAGCTTGGATTCACGTTAAAGCCAGAGGCAACACCTGTAACAAAAAAGGAATTTCAACAGTTAGTAGATTTAATGAATCAAACGTTAAGCCAAATTCCTTCAAATCCTACTATCGCTCATATGAATGAGCAAATTATGCAAATCAAAAAACAATTAAATCAGTCCCAACATACAGACACTATTTTTACTGAAGTTGCAGATAATGGGCATGACAAACAAGTACCGAAACATTTGAAATAGTTAACGAAAGGGATGTGATTAACATCCCTTTAATACTTGCTTTTAAAACGAACAGACAATGGTAAATCGTTGTAACCATTCTTTGATATCAATCGATTTTTCCCCAGATCCTTGGCTTTTAAGAGTAACTGATCTGCATATACGTAAGCTTTTTTAATCTCAATTTCTTCACAAGTTTTGTAATAGTATAATCCAAACGAAGCGGTATGTTGAATTTTTACAGGATATGTCTTATATTCTGCTGTTGCAGGGTTATTTTTAACCCCATCCCTCATTTTCTCAACAAGAGCCACGCATTCTTGATATTCTCTATTCCTTAAGAAAATGGTAAATTCTTCTCCTCCACTTCGGAACAGATAATCCTCATCCTTAAGATAGCTTTGTAGAGTTGCGGCAAAGTGTTGAATGACGCGGTCTCCAACAGCATGATTATACGTGTCGTTGATTGGCTTGAAGGAATCAATATCGGTAACAATGATGCCTAGTTTCTCCCCGGTCTTGTTCAGTTCATTCATGGTTTTATCCATATATGCTCGGTTATATACCTCTGTCAAAAAGTCGGTATAGGCCATTTGCTCAAATTTGTCTCGTTCGACTTTATGCTGAATACTTTGGTTCTTTTCCATAAAGGAACGACTAACAAGATAATTTAGCAGGAATAAGCCAATTAGCATTTCCCATTGTTCATGTAATAAGAACATAAAGAGTAGTCCATTTGAAAAAGCTATTTTCCCCATATCTAGAATGTTTCGACTTTTAATGAAATCAATGGCGTCTTTTATTGTTTTTATGTCCCCCATAAATGTAAATAAGACGATTAAATAGAGATCAGATAATAACGACATAGCAATTACGAGAATAATTATGACGAACCAAAAACCAAGGG
Organism: Ornithinibacillus caprae; assembly: GCF_009728145.1. GTDB lineage: Bacteria > Bacillota > Bacilli > Bacillales > Amphibacillaceae > Ornithinibacillus > Ornithinibacillus caprae. The sequence goes on from NZ_WOCA01000006.1 coordinate 123,019, forward strand.
GAACTGCCTCAAAAAAAGGAGAAATATAATGATATACATAAAATGCAATTGAACTATTCAACGCAAACGAACCAATATTATAGAAAACATGCAAAAATTCATCTGGATCTGCTGTTTTTGTAAATTTGCGAATAAAATAGACGGTAAATCGATAAAGTGTCTCAAATATAAAAATGCCTAGTGGTCCGGCAAAAAGTCCCATTGATAAACTATAGGTTACCCCGTAGTCCATATTTACATTACCTTTTTTCACAATTACTGCTAGGTGTGAGTAAAGTGTTGAGAACAACAAATAGAATACTAATGCTATCAAGTAAATGTTGGGTTCGAGTGTAACTTGTTTAGAAACAAGCGCCACAATAAATGAAACGGAAAATAAAGAAATTATAAATGCCTTCACACGCATTGTAGTTGTCCTCCTTCCCCACACGTATATAGGAAAATTTTCCTAATATAATCATACCATAACTTAGTAGCTATTCTATTAATTTTTTTAGAAACAAAAAGATAATTTTGCAATCTAAAATAAGTACCGCAAATGGTTGGCGATCATCTGCTTATTTTAAAATACTTTTAACGAACTCCTTTCATATTAATAAAGTTTCGTGGAAATACTAGAACATATAAGGAAATTGATATGGAAGGGGTACCGTAATGGATGATAAACAGAATATAAATGAAAATAGCAAGGATGATCAATTAGAACAGTATCGTGTAGATGATTCTGGAAAGGATTTAACAACAAACCAAGGACTAAAAGTTTCGGAGGATCGATTTTCCTTAACAGCAGGAGAACGTGGACCTACGTTAATGGAAGATTTTCATTTTCGTGAAAAAATGACTCATTTTGACCATGAACGAATTCCGGAACGAGTAGTACATGCGAGGGGATTTGGTGTTCATGGAGAGTTCGAGGTTTATGAATCCATGAAAAAATATACAAAGGCAAAGTTCTTACAAGAGCCAGGAAAGAAAACACCGGTATTTGTTCGGTTTTCCACCGTGGTAGGCTTCCGTGGTTCTGCAGATACTGTGCGCGATGTTCGCGGGTTTGCAACCAAATTCTATACAGAAGAAGGAAACTATGATCTTGTAGCAAATAATATGCCGGTCTTTTTCATTCAAGATGCAATTAAGTTTCCGGATATTGTTCATGCGATAAAACCGGAACCACATAATGAAATGCCGCAAGCATCAGGTGCTCACGATACGTTTTGGGATTTTGTAGCTAACAATCAGGAATCAGCTCATCAAGTCATGTGGTTAATGTCTGATCGTGCTATACCTAGAAGCTATCGTATGATGCAAGGGTTTGGAATTCATACCTTCCGATTTGTTAATGAGCAAGGGAAGTCTCATTTTGTGAAATTCCATTGGGTACCTAAGTTAGGTGTTCATTCATTGGTTTGGGATGAAGCGCAAAAGATAGCAGGGAAGGATCCAGACTATAATCGAAGAGATTTATATGAAGCAATTGAAAAAGGGGATTATCCAGAATATGAATTAGGTGTCCAGATTATTGAAGAAAAGGATGAATTTGCGTTTGACTTTGATATTTTAGACCCAACCAAAATATGGCCAGAAGAAGATGTTCCATTACAAATTATTGGGAAGTTGACGTTAAACAAAAATGTAGATAATGTGTTTGCGGAAACAGAGCAGGTAGCCTTTCATCCGGGTCATGTTGTTCCAGGTATTGATTTCACAAATGATCCATTATTACAAGGGAGATTATTTTCTTATACAGATACACAGTTAATACGACTTGGTGGTCCGAATTTCCATGAGATCCCTATTAATCGACCAGTATGCCCATTTCATAATAATCAGCGGGACGGCTACCATAGACAGACGATCAATCAAGGAAAAGTTGCATATCATAATAATTCCTTAGCAGCAAATACCCCAGATGCGGTACCAAAGGAAAAAGGTGGATATGAACATTATCAGGAAAAGGTAGAGGGCAAGAAGGTTCAAGCTAGAAGTGAAAGCTTTCGAGATCATTTTTCTCAACCAAAATTATTTTGGAATAGTATGAGTGAACCGGAAAAAATGCATATCAAACAAGCATTTGCATTTGAAGTAGGTAAGGTTAAAAATAAATCTGTTAGACAGCAGGTAGTGGATATGTTTGCCAATGTTGATTTGGAATTAGCAACAGCATTTGCGAAGGATATTGGTGCAGAACCACCTGCAAAGGGAGGGTCAACTGTTACGCAAAGTTCTCCAGCACTAAGTCAGGAGAATACAGCAAAAGTAGCGATGACTCGTAAAGTAGGTGTTATTTTAAATAACGGGTTTAATCATATGGACGTAAAAACGATATTGGATGCATTAAAAAAGGAAGGAATCCATATGGAAATCATTAGTGCAAAACAAGGAAAAGTTACCGGTGCTAATGGAGAACAGCTAACCGTAGATGAGACATTTACAACAACAGACTCCGTATTATACGATGCCATTTATATTGTAGGTGGAAGTGGGGAAGATAAGAAATTCCACAAAGATGCAAATAAATTTGTCACGGAAGCTTTCATGCATTATAAGCCAATCGGTGCAACTCATGATGGGAAGAAGTGGATTGAAGAAAATGATATGATGAATAGTAAAGGCGTTATTGCAACAGATAATGTACAAGAGTTTGTGGATAACTTTACAATTGCAATAGCTGCTCATCGACATTGGGATCGAGAACTAATATAATATAAAAAAACAAGAATGAACACCTTAAAAAACACACGATGATCGAATAACTTTAAGATAAAGCCACCATCAAATTAGTTCCAGGATGGTGGTTTTTTACGATATATATTTCGACTCATTTACAGACTGCGATTAATATTGATGAAACATACCGACAAGCGTATAATGTTCGTAGGTGAATATTTAAGTTTATCTATTATAAAACCCTATTCTTAGGGAAGGCTTAACATAAAGGAATATGTGCAATTTGTATAGAATTACATACATTTGCAAAGTCGTTTAAATAATTAATTAACGTTAATGGTTAGGAGGTAGTTTAATATGAAATTAAAGCAATTGTTACAATCGATTGAAGTAGAAAATAACATTGATTTAAGCGGTTTAGAAGTAACAGGAATTTCATATCATTCTCAAAAGGTTGAAAAAGGACATTTATTTGTTTGTGTGCGTGGTTATAAGACAGATGGGCATAAGTATTTAGCGGATGCAGTGAAACGAGGAGCTGAGGTAGCTGTTGTTGAAGAGATTCAACAAGATGTTGACGTACCACAAGTGGTGGTAGCTAATAGCAGAAAAGCGTTAGCCCAATTAGGTGCGGCCTACTATAATTATCCATCTGAAAAAATGCATATGATTGGAATTACAGCAACAAATGGTAAGACAACTACTTCCTATATGGCTAATGCCATTTTAGAGAATCAAGGTCATAAAACTGGGTTAATAGGTACGGTTACCATTAAAAATGGAGACCAATCAATTCCGGCTGATTTAACCACTCCAGAATCATTAGACCTACAAAAGTATTTAAATGATATGGTTAAAAACGATGTATCACATGTTACGATGGAAGTATCTTCCGCTGCACTTGAATTACATCGTGTGGAGGAAGTAGACTACAATATTGTTACCCTTAATAATATGAGCCGTGAGCACATGGAAATGCACGGTACATTTGAAAAGTACTTTGAGGCAAAATCTAGTTTAATTCGAAATGCTTCCGAGAATAGTCATGCTGTACTAAATCTAGATGATCCATATTCAGCTTCTTTAGTTGATCAAACAAAAGCACAAGTTATTTCATTTGGATTAAATAATAACTCGGGACATATTCATTGTAAAAACCTTGACCTAACAACAGGAAGAGGAAGGTTTACGGTTGAGATTTTAAAACCATTCTCAGCAAGTGGAATTGATTATAAGCCAAGTGAATTTTTTGTAGAGTTAGCTGTTCCAGGATTACATTCCGTATATAATGCAATGGTCGCTATTACAATTGGCTTACTTAGCGGAGTTTCTATCCCAACGATTCAGAAGACGTTAAAAGAATTTACTGGTGTACCACGTAGGTTTGAATTTATTTATGAAGATGAATTTAAAGTTGTGGATGATCATTTTGCTAATCCAGGAAATATTAATGTTACATTACAGACATTAGATTTTATGGACTATAATAACTTACATTTAGTTTATGCGATTAGAGGTCAGCGTGGTGCTGTGATCAATCAAGAAAATGCTGAAGTAGTTGTGGATTGGGCATCTAGACTAGGCTTGAAAGAAGTAATTGCAACACGTAGTAATTCCCATACAACACCTAAAGACGAAGTTACTGACGATGAAGTGCAAGCCTTTTTAGATGTTATGGATAAAGCAGGCATTAAGGTGCATTTGTATGATGAATTACCAGATGCTATTCTTGAAGGACTATCAAGAGCTAACACCAATGATTTAGTCTTACTTGCTGGTTGTCAAGGAATGGACTATGGTGCAGGTATAGCTCTAGATCGATTAAATAAAGAAAATGTTGAAGTGAAATAGCCAAAGTGAAACAAGCATAAAGTGAGCATATTATGGTTAGGATGTCATAAATATAGTATAAATAACATCCTGAAAATGTGCATGTACACTGATAACTAAAGGCTCTTTTTGCGTGAGTTGTATAGATTTTGTAATAACTTGAAATGATAGTTGATGCGTTTATACCGTTCGAAAAGCGACTGCCAGGAGTGGAAATCACGTTGCTGTTTCTACACGTTTTAAATCAATTAATCGTTAAGAATCGTAAAGAATAGAGCCTAACCAATCAGTTAAAAAGCACTATTATTGAAGGAGGGCATTAAGTGATTTCGAATCAAAAAGAGTTTGATGAGTTTTTGTTAGAATCATTTAAAGATGGAATTCGCGTCCGTGAATTACGACTAACCGAAGACGAAGCGAACTATTTAAAGTGGAAAATTCCAAAAGCAACATTTAAAAAAATTAGAGATTGCGAATATGCATCTACAAAAAAATGGTATGAAGTAAATACACGTCCCTCTGAAAAATAACATAAAAGTGAGGCTGTACCATAAGTCATGTTTCATGACTCATGGTACAGCCATTTTTTATTAGATAAGTTAGTTTTCTTATACTGCATTCGTAATGCTTTTGAAAAGCCAAGTTTCCTAATGGCATCTGATTTGTATTCGAAAAACATATTATGCAAATAAATGAGTGCTATGCACGCTTAGTTTGGCTTTTGGATTGATAAACTTTTTCGCATGGTTCACAGCAATAGTCGCTTCACCAAAGCCTGTCGCAATCAATTTTGGCTTGCCGTCGTAGGAGCATATGTCTCCTGCAGCAAAAATGCCAGGAATATTTGTTTCCATTTGCATAGTAACGTTGATTGCATTCTTGGTAGTTTCTAATCCCCAATTTTTGATTGGTCCTATGTTTGTGATAAAACCATAATTAACAATGATATCTTCTACTTCCAGAACCTCGTTCTTTCCACCTTTTACCTCTTGAATAATTACCTGCTTGATTTCTCCGTTATTTCCGATAAGACTTGTTACTTCAAAAGGTGTTTGAATGTCTACATTTGATTGCTTCAGTAAGGTTAGGCTGTGCTCATGTGCCCGAAAGTTATTTCTTCGATGAATAAGGGTGACCTGTTTTGCGATGGACTCTAATGCCAATGCCCAGTCAACAGCAGAATCTCCCCCACCACAAATCAATACTCGCCTATCTTGAAAATGATTTAAATTCGTAATGAAATAGTGTAGTGTATTACCTTCAAATTCTGTAGCATTATCTAGCTTAAGTTTGCGAGGCTGAAATGCACCAGCACCTGCAGTTATAATAATGCTTTTAGAATAATGGGAACTGGAGGTAGTTTCTATATAAAATGAGCCATCTTCTAACTTCTTTACTTGTTGTACAGACTCGTTTAAACAGATGCTTGGAGAAAATGCTTCAGCTTGTTTATGAAGCTGTTCAACTAATTCCTTTGCTTTCACTTTCGTAAAACCTGCTACATCATATATATACTTATCTGGGTAAAGCGCAGCTAACTGACCACCTACTTCAGGCATGCTATCTATTATTTTTACGGATGCCTCCCTCATTCCAGCATAAAATGCCGTGAATAACCCAACTGGTCCTGCACCAATAATAGTAATATCAACAACCTCTTCCTTCATTTTCCAGCTCTCTCCCTCATTTTAATATTGAATTTCCCGAACTATTCCATACAATAATCAAAATACTATATGACGTAAATTATACGGTTATTATAATAATGTTATATAAAGAATATTTAAATAATAAAAATTTGTCAACCATTCAGATGTGTAACTATAATATTAAATGTCGTATGATTTATGATATATTTATGGGGATGATGATCGGGGAGGAGGAGTTAAATGATTTATCGATACAAAAATTATACACCAACTATTCATGAGACAGCATATATAGCGGATGGAGCCAAGGTTATTGGGAATGTAGAAATTGGAGCTTACTCCAGTGTCTGGTTTAACGCGGTGATCAGGGGGGATGAAGGTCCGATACGAATAGGAAAACGTTGTAATATTCAGGACAACGCAATGTGCCATCTATATGAGGAATTTCCATTAACCCTTGAAGACGAAGTATCGATTGGACATAATGCTATTATTCATGGGTGTATACTACGAAAAGGTGTCTTAGTTGGGATGGGTGCAACAGTTCTAGATGGAGCTGAGATTGGAGAGTATTCTATTATTGGTGCAAATAGCTTAGTTCCATCTAAAAAGGTGATTCCACCACACTCGCTTGTGCTTGGTGCACCAGGTAAGGTGGTTAGGAAACTAACGGATAAAGACTTTGAAATGATTGAAGATGCGATTCAAACCTATGCTAAAAAGGGGCAGGAATTTAAACAAGTAGATATTTTAGAGGAAGTTTCTAGGCTATGACAAAAGGTACTCCCGTAGATGGGGGTACCTTTTGTATGGCATACATGAAAGTATAGGTATAATTAAGGGTTTTGGCAGAAGGACTAGGTCAAGTTAAGCTTATTACTGTTATTTTTCAATCGGAACTCCTTGTTCAAATACGGCTTCAAAAAAGCGTTTAGCAGGCTTGGCTAACATATGATAATAATCATTAAATAATGTTGCAGCAGAGTCACCTAACCATTTTTCTGGGAGTAATTCCTGTGGGAGGCTAGGGTCAACAAATAAAAACTTGCGATACTCGTGAACAAGTAATGCACATTCAACAAAGCAATTGCCATCACTCATATCGCCTTTTTCTAATTTGTTCTTATCAAGAATATACTTTTGACTATATTCCTGAATGAATTGAGAGTACTTTTCGTTAATATTATCCAGGTCCCAGCACTTCTCTACTAAGCTTTTATTCGTTTGCAACCCTTCATAGGTCGCCCGAAAAAAGGAAACATATGGAGCAATATTGTACTTTTCTATTAAATTTTGTACCTGCTCTTCTAATGGATTTGGTGTGATCCAACAACTATTGGATAGTAATCCAAACCCACTCCATACGAGCTCTTTTCGAAGCTCATCCCGTAAGTGGCGTTTCTCCTCAGGAATCGTGTAAACAAGCATTCTCCAGTCACCGTCCCAAGAAGGTGATTCTAGCTTATAAATGCGCTTCGAAGCTTCTTCCATTCGTTTCTTTCCACGTTCTGTCAAAGAATAATAGCTTTTATTACCTCTTTTTTCAGATTGCACCCAACCTTGCTTACTCATACGAGATATCGCAGCACGTACAGATTGTTCATTGTGACCAAATTCTTTTAATAAACGAATTAAACTACCAATCCAAATAACATTACCATAATGACGAATATAATCCCCGTATAATGTGAAAATCATTGATCTTGTGTTGAATTGCTTTTCCATAGACTTTCCTTTCCTGTTCCCTTTACTTGATGGCTAACTTTATAAAGATTAGTGTACTACAGAATAAAAAAATATTCACTAATTCCTCCTAATTTTTTCATATTCCTATGCTAAATAAAAAACGAATAACATAAATTTGTAATATAAAAAACATGCTAATAGTGTAAATATTTTTTAGAAAATTTGGTTTCTTCTTGATCATTATATAACAATTTGATACCATAACGTTATATAAACGTAACAAGGGGAGATTGCGATGTATAACTATGTGGAGGATGGGGACTCAAAAACAACTGCGTATGTCGAAGAAGATCAAGAAAAATATGAACAGTTCATGGCTCGCATCGAAGCAGGTGAAAAAATTGAAGCAGATGATTGGATGCCAACTGAGTACCGACAAGCATTAATTAAACTGATTTCTATGCATGGTATTAGTGAAATTATGGGGGCATTACCGGAGAAAGAATGGACCCCAAAAGCACCAACCTTGAGAAGAAAGCTTGGGATTATGGCGAAAGTTCAAGATGAAATGGGGCATGGTCAGTTATTATTACGTGTTGCAGAAGACTTGATGAAACCATATGGAAAGACAAGAGAGAACCTAATGGAAGATCTCTTAAATGGAGATTTGAAGTTTCATAATGTTTTCCATATGCCAACCAAAACATGGGCAGATGCGGGGATGGTCGGGTGGTTAGTAGACGGCGCTGCAATTATGTCGCAAACAAATATGCTAGATGCATCCTATGGTCCATACCAACGGGCACTACAACGAATTTGTCAGGAAGAAGTTTTCCATGCTCAACACGGGGAAGCAATTATTATGGCTTTGGCAGAAGGTACGGATTATCAGCGTGAAATATTACAAGAGTCATTAAATCGCTGGTGGCCAGCTTTATTGATGTTTTTCGGCCCTAGTTCAGCTGCTACTACTGGATCATCCAAGCAAGATATTATGATTAAATATCGTGTTCGTAAAAGTACGAATGAAGAGCTAAGGCAAGCTTTTTTAGATAAATATTTGCCTCGAGTTTTCTCACTTGGGTTAACCGTTCCAGATGAAACCGTACATTATGATGAAAAAGAAGGAAAATGGATCTATCAACAACCAGATTGGAATGAATTTAAGCAAATCATCCGTAATAAGGGACCACGCTCTAAGGAGCGATTACGCTTACGTGAAATTGCTTATGAAAATAATCGTTGGGTACGTCAAGCCTTAGTACCAGAAACAATTGGATCCTAAAGGGTAGAGGGGGAAAAGTGATGGATAAGGAATCTGATTTTTACCAAATTTATGAGGTGTTTAGTAGACGTGGAAAAAAAGCACCAATGCAACATCAGTTTAGTTTGCTTGCACCAAACGAAGAAATGGCGCTTATGATGGCCCAAGAGAACTTCATGCGTCGGGAAGAGGTAATAGATGTATGGGTCGTTAAACAAAATAATGTTCGAAAAATGTCTAGTGAAGAGCGGCAACAATGGACGAAACGTTTAGATAATAAAGATTACCGCACGACAAAGGGATATGGTTATTTACGAAAGAAGTGGAAGGAAAAAGAACAGGGCATGCTAGATGAAAAAGAAATTTTATCATGGAAAGAGGTGGGCAAGAAGTGACAGTTGTGGAAAATGCAGAACAAGCAAAAAAAGATCCCTCCTACTTAAAGGCATTGACGGAACTAGTTTATCAATTGGCAGATGATGACTTTATTATATCTTTTCGTGGAGCAGAATGGTTAGGGTTAGCACCTCATATTGAGGAGGATGTTGCATTTTCTTCCATTACCCAAAATACGATGGGGCATGCTGTGATGTTCTATGAACTATTAGAAGAACTAGGTGAAGGGAATGCTGATGTATTAGCGCATGAACGAACTCTAGAGCAAAGGAGAAATGGAATATATCTAGAAAAGCGTAATGGGGAAGGGGCATATCATGAGGAACCCTATTATGACTGGGCATTAGCTGTTGTTCGAAACTATTTTTATGAAACCTTTAAAAAAATAAAAATGGAAGCGATTTCAACTAGTTCCTATAAACCATTAGCTAATGTTGCTTCTAAAGCGTTAATGGAGCAAACCTATCACTTGGCTCATTGGAAAATGTGGATGAACCAATTGCAACATGCTACAGAAGATGCTCGTGAGCGAATTAACAGTCGGATTGAAGAAGCTTGGAGTGAATTTGAAGATGTATTAGAACTCGGAAGCTATGCCAATGACATGTTAAAGCATCAATTAATTTCAAGTGAGGATTATTTGAAGGAAGCATGGTTAAAAGAGGTAGGTGTGAACATAGCTAACCCACCAGAATCACCACTTGGAAAGAAGTATGGCAGCGGTAGAAATGGAGTCCATACTGCGGACTTAAAGCAAGCATTACAAACCTTTGCTGAGGTTTATAACAGTGACAAAAAAGCAGTTTGGTAAATCCATTCTAGCATTGTTGAGAGGAGGGAGTAGAGATGAATGGGGAGCAAGGTATAGCGAATATCCGCTCCGTTTTACAAACGGTAGATGATCCAGAACTTCCTTCTGTAAGTGTTTTAGATCTTGGTATGGTTCATGATGTCACGTTACAGGGAAGAAATGTCATGATTACCATGGTTCCAACCTTTGCGGGATGTCCAGCACTGGATTTTATAGAATTAAATGTTAAAAAAGCCGTTGAGGATGTCGAGTGGGTGGACACTTGTGATGTGCATTTTACATTTGAACATCAATGGTCAACAGATGCAATTACGGACCGAGGAAAAGAACAGTTAAAAAAGCATGGAATCTCTCCACCACCTGAAAACTATCAACCTGGTGATGAGTGGACGGTTAACTGTCCGTTTTGTGGGTCCGATTATACGTCAATGGAAAATGTGTTTGGTCCTACAGCTTGTCGCAGTATTTTATATTGTAGTGCTTGCAGAAATCCATTCGAAGCTATGAAACCCGTCGTAAGTTTGACAAAATCCTAGACACTTTTCACAAGATATTTAGTTTAATCTTTTTAGTAGATGTAAAATGCGATGTAAATTATTGTTCGGAAAACGCTCAGAAGATGGCCATTTAACTACAAAGAGATTTACTCTCTAGAAGTCGATTTCACTTCCAGCAAAAGGGCGACATCTGTTCAAGCTCTTTTAATCGCTTTCACAGTGTCTACTTTATCGCGGGTACGGCTTCACCCAAGGGAACAGCTTGACTTGTTCACTCTTCCGCCGAGGAACTATACTTCGGAACAATGCTAGTAGACGCAGGCGGATAAATAATAATATTAAAAAAGGAGTTTTAACACATGGTTAAATTAATCGCTTTATATAAGCAACCGGAGGATAAGGAAAAATTTGACGAACATTACTTTAATACCCATGCACCAATTACGAGAAAGATTCCTGGTTTACGAGATATGAAGGTTACAAGAATTGTCGGCTCTCCAATGGGAAAAAGTGAGTATTACTTGCTTTGTGAGATGTTCTATGATGACCATGAATCACTACAAAAGGCCATGAAGACAGACGAAGGCAGAGCCTCTGGTAAAGACGTAATGCAATTCGCAGGGGATATTGTAACACTAATGATTGGTGAGGAAATTGATGAGTAAAACGTATATCAATGTTTTAAAAGAGGGGCCAATTGGTATTATTCAGCTTAATCGACCAAACGCGTTGAATGCACTTAATCGATTGATGGTGGATGAAATTGTTGAACAACTGGAAGAATTTAATCGAGACGATCAGATTCGAGTCATTCTTTTAAAAGGTAATCATCGCGCTTTTGCAGCAGGTGCAGATATTGAGGAAATGATGGAAGATACTCCTCTAACTCTCGAAATGACAGATCCATTTGCGGTATGGGATCGCATTAGTCTTATAAAAAAGCCTATTATTGCTGCTGTAAATGGTTTTGCATTAGGTGGTGGGTTTGAACTTGCTTTGCATTGCGATTTAATTATTGCGGCTGAAGATGCGAAATTTGGTTTTCCAGAAGTGAAGCTAGGTGTGATGCCAGGAGCTGGTGGGACACAATTTTTAACGAAGGCCATGGGTAGACGAAAAGCTCTTGAATGGATATGGCTAGGAGAATCTATGTCTGCAAAGGAAGCGGCACATTATGGCGTAATTAATCGAGTGGTTGCTCCTGAGCTAGTAGAGGAAGAAGCAATGAGATTAGCAAATCAGCTCACTAAGCAAGCACCTATTTCATTAAGATTGATTAAGGAAGCAGTATATGCAGCAGAAGACTTACCACTACTCGAGGGGAAAAAACTAGAGCGGAAAAACTTCTATGTCACATTTGCATCTGAAGATCAAAACGAAGGAATGCAGGCATTTAAAGAAAAACGTCCACCTTCTTTTAAGGGGGTGTAGTCGTGGGTTTTGAAACCATTGTGTATGAAGTAGATGAACAAGTAGCAACAATTACGTTGAATCGTCCAACAGCCTATCATGCAATAACGGAAATGATGAACAAGGAAATTACGAAGGCAATAAAAACAGCCAGTAAGGATGGGGATATTAGATGTATTGTCCTAACAGGTAGTGGAAAGGCATTCTGTTCTGGTCAGGATTTAGCAGATGTTGATGAAGATACAAATCATGCCTCTTTTTTGCGGGAACGATATCATCCGATGTTAATGGCGATGAAACAAGCGCCAAAACCAATCGTAGCTGCCATTAATGGGACAGCAGCTGGGGCAGGAATGAGTTTAGCGTTAGCGGCTGATTTTCGTGTTATGCAAGCAAAAGCAAAATTTATTAGTGCCTTTTTAAATGTTGGTCTAGTACCTGACTCGGGATTTATATATATACTTCCGCGTTTAGTTGGATATGCAAAGGCATTAGAAATAGCCGCAATAGGAAAACCAATTACAGGTGAGGAAGCATATGAACTTGGTTTGGTGACGGAAGTTTATGATTCATCTGAGTGGGATGAAAAGGTAAAGCAATTTGTAAATCGTTTAGCTGCATTACCGACAACATCTTTTTCATTGATAAAAAGGTATATGTTGGATGGAATGCATAGTGAATTAGATGTATTTTTGGAGCAAGAAGCACAAGCACAGCGGATCGCTGGTTTGACTCAAGATCATCAAGAAGGCCTACATGCATTTGCAGAAAAGCGTAAACCAAAATTTACGGGTAGATAGAAAACAAGGAGGCTTTTAATTATGGCAGAAGCAGTAACTCAAGAAGGAATTACGGAAGTAGGAACGATGAAACGGCAACATTATTCCATGATTATAAATGGGGAACGTGTGGAAAGTAGCACTGGTGAAGTATTTGAAACATATAATCCAGCAAAAGGAGAAGTATTAGCGACTGTTGCTAAAGCTAGTAAAGAGGAAGCTGAAAAGGCTGTTCAAGCGGCAAGAAATGCATTTGACCATGGGAAGTGGCGTAAGTATCCCATTGGGAAGCGTGCTCGTGTATTGAATAAGATTGCAGCAATAATGAGGGAACGATTTAAAGAGTTAGTAGAAATCGAAGTATTAAATAGTGGAAAGTCTGTTGGCGCTGCACAAGTGCAAATTAATCAATCAATTGAGGACTTTGAATTTTATGCCGGTGCGATCGTTGGGCATCGTGGTGAGGTAAACAATATGCCATATGGATTCTTCAATTATACACATAAAGAACCAGTAGGAGTTTGCGCCCAAATTATCCCGTGGAACTACCCAATGATGATGGCTGCTTGGAAGATTGCACCAGCTATTGCAGCAGGGTGTTCGGTAGTAGTGAAACCGGCTAGCTTAACCCCTATAACTGCCATTATTTTAAATGAGATTTGTCATGAAGCAGGTGTTCCAGAGGGTGTTGTAAATACTATTCCAGGTTCTGGTGAAGTTGTTGGAGATTACTTAGTACAACATAAAGATGTGAATAAAGTTGCATTTACCGGCTCGACACCAACAGGTAGAGATATTATGGAAAAAGCCTCAGGCACATTAAAACGACTTACCCTTGAGCTTGGTGGTAAGTCACCGAATATTGTGTTTGAGGATGCAGATTTAGAAGCAGCAGTCCCTGGTTCTCTTTTTGGTATTTTCTTTAATACTGGCCAGTCCTGTGAAGCACGTTCACGCATGTTTGTTCATGAGTCAATCTATGATGAGTTCATGGAGCAATTTGTCGCGAAAACGAAGAAACTAAAACTAGGCGACCCGTTCGATAAAGGAACACATGTAGGATCTATTATCAGTCGTAGTCAATTAGAAAAAATTGATGCGTATGTTCAATCTGCCGTAGAAGATGGAGCAACTATCTTAACCGGTGGTAAAGAAATGCAAATCGAAGGATTTGAAAATGGTTATTGGTATGAGCCAACCATCATTGTCGATGTGACACCGGACATGAAAGCAGTTCGGGAGGAGATTTTTGGACCAGTAGTTGTTGTGGAGAAGTTTAGCGACGAAAAAGATGTCATTAAGCGAGCGAATGATACCGAATATGGATTAGGTTCTGCAGTATGGACGACAAATCAAGCTCGAGCAACTCGTGTAGCCCATCAAATTGAAGCGGGAATTGTAATGGTGAACAGTCCGTTCTCTGCATTTCCAGGAACGCCATTTGGAGGTTACAAGCAATCAGGATTTGGTAGAGAGTTAAGTGTGGAAACACTAGATTTATACATGGAAGATAAAAGTGTTCTTGCTTATTATGGATCTAAACCACTAAATCCTTTTGGAGTATAAAGAAAGGGGCATACCATGACAATACGAAATATCGTAGTCGTGGGAGCTGGTGTAATGGGGCGAGGCATTGCCTATGTCTCGGCCCTTGCTGGTTTCCGCACAACGTTAGTAGATATATCTGAAAAACAGCTTCAAGATGCCTATGAATATGCCAAAAACACCTCGGAAAAAGGTGTCCAACGAGGGAAGATAACAGTCGATGAATCTCTAAATCTATTCAATCATTTACATACGTCTATAAATTTGGAGCAAACCGTAAAAGATGCTGATTTAATCATTGAAGCAGTACCAGAAAAACGTGAGTTGAAAAAGAATGTACTAGAGGTAACTGATCAACATGCACCGAAGCACACTATTCTTGCATCAAATACCTCTACGATTAGCCCAACGGAGTTAGGTTCTTATACTACTCGACCAAAACAAGTTGCCGTCATGCACTTTTTTAATCCAGTTTATAGCATGCGTTTGGTTGAAATAGTTAAAGGGCTAGAAACAAGTCAAGAAGCAGTTTCCATTATTCAACAGGTAGCTGAAAAGATGGGCAAGGAAACGGTTGAAGTGAACGAGTTTCCGGGGTTTGTGACCAGTCGGATTAGTGCCTTAGTCGGAAATGAGGCATTTCATATGCTACAAGAAGGAGTTGCCACTGCTGAAGATATCGATAAAGCGATCCGACTCGGGTTGAATTATCCGATGGGACCATTAGAGCTTGGTGATTTAGTTGGTTTAGATGCTCGCTTAAATAACTTGAAATACCTACATGAAACATTAGGAGAAAAATATCGACCAGCACCTTTACTTGAACAATATGTGAAGGCAGGAAGATTAGGAAGAAAAACAGGCAAAGGTGTTTATGACTATACCGATAAAGGTGAGATGGTGAAAAAATGAGAGATGTCGTAATCGTGGATGCTGTCCGTACGCCAATTGGAAGATATAAAGGTGCATTAAAAAGTATACGACCAGATGACCTTGGCGCAACGGTTATTCAAGCTTTGGTCGACCGAAATCCATCCGTTCCACTAGAGCAAATTGAAGAGGTAGTCCTTGGTAATGCCAATCAAGCTGGAGAAGATAATCGGAATGTTGCCAGAATGTCTACCCTTCTAGCTGGGTTACCAGTAACGGTGGGGGCAACAACGATTAATAGATTATGTGGTTCTGGTCTAGACGCGGTTATGTATGCTGCACGAGCTATAGCGGTGGGTGAAGGTGATATTTTCATAGCAGGTGGCACAGAGAGTATGACACGTGCTCCTTTTGTTATGGCCAAACCAACAAAGGATTTTCCACGTGGAAATATGGAACTCTTGGATACAACGATTGGCTGGCGGTTTGTTAATAAAAAACTAGAACAGCGATATGGGACGGACTCTATGCCGCAAACAGCAGAAAATGTAGCTGAGCGTTATCGCATTACAAGGGAAGAGCAGGATCAATTTGCCTATGAAAGTCAGCAACGCGCCAAGCAAGCGGTAGAATCTGGCCGCTTAGAAGATGAGCTCGTACCGGTTTTTTATCATGATCGAAAAGGGAATGAGGTTGTAGTTGCCCAGGATGAACATCCACGTCCTGAAACGACATTGGAAAAGTTGTCTACTTTACAGCCAATCTTTGATGGTGGAACAATTACAGCGGGAAATGCATCAGGAGTAAATGATGGTGCATCCGCCTTACTAGTCATGAGTGCTGAAAAGGCTAAGGATTTAGGGTTAAATCCATTAGTGAAATATGTTGTTAGTGCAACAGCAGGTCTTGAACCATCGATAATGGGATTAGGTCCAATCTATGCCTCGAAAAAGGCGTTGAATCGAGCTGGGTTAATGGTTGATCAAATTGGATTGGTGGAGTTAAATGAGGCATTTGCTTCTCAGTCTATCGAATGTATTCGTCAGTTAGGTCTTGATCATGAACAGGTAAATGTGAATGGTGGAGCAATAGCGTTTGGGCATCCATTAGGTGCAAGTGGTGCACGTATCCTTACAACACTCATTCATGAAATGAAAAAACGCGATACACAGTATGGTCTAGCAACAATGTGTGTCGGTGTAGGTCAAGGCATATCTGTTGTTGTGGAAAATGTTGATTGAACATGGTTAGTGAGGGTCGAGGAGAAGGTGATTTACTCATATATAGTGTGGGAGTGTTCATAAATCAAAATAATCGCTCATAATGATTTTTTCAGTATCACGGAAAATATACTTGAAAGGAGTTTAACAACCTTGAAAAACATCCTTTATCAAAAGGAAAACGGTATTGCTTATGTAACGATCAATAGAGAAAAAGCTTTAAACTGCTTTAACTTTGAAACACTCCAAAACCTTCAGCAGGTAATCGAACAAATCCATATCGATCCAGAGATTCAAGTAGTTATTATTACTGGTGCGGGGCAGAAGGCATTTAGTGCTGGAGCTGACCTTAAAGAACGAAAAACGCTCACTGAAACAGAAGTACGTAGAAATGTAAAAAAGATTCGCGACGTCTTTAATCAGATTGCACAGCTTCCGCAACCAACGATAGCTGCAGTAAATGGGTATGCGTTTGGTGGTGGTTTTGAATTAATACTAGCTTGTGACTTTGCAATTGCAGTAAGCGGTGCTCAAATGGGCTTAACGGAAACGAGTTGGGCAATTATACCAGGTGCAGGAGGAACACAGCGGTTACCTAGACTAGTTGGTGAAATGAAGGCAAAGGAATTAATTTTAACGGCAAAAAAATTAACAGCAGAAGAAGCACTAGAGTTAGGTGTGTTGCTTCAAGTAGTAGATGAAGGAGAACTGCTTTCTACATGTGAGCAACTAGCGAGAGATATCATGAAAAATGGACCAATTGCTGTTAAACAGGCAAAACATGCGATTATTCAAGGAATGAATACGGATATTCAAACCGGTCTCGAAATTGAATCAAAGGCATATGAACTAACAATTCCAACAGAGGATCGGATGGAAGCATTACTAGCATTTAGTAAGAAACGTCAGCCAGAGTTTAGAGGTAAATAGTTTTATAAGGTGAGATCTTATGAGCGCACCAACATCGGCCACAAACGCACCAGCCAGTCTAAATCATCATTAAAGGAGGGTCAACATGCACGATATCTGTACGTTACTAAATATCAGTTATCCAATCATCCAAGGAGGAATGGGGAATATAAGTAATGCTTCCTTAACAGCCGCTGTTTCAGAAGCAGGAGGGCTAGGGACGATTGGGTGTGGAACAATGTCCCCAGAAGAGGTTGAAAAAATTATACTCTCCATGAAACAACTAACTGATCATCCCTTTGCTGTGAACATTGCTATTAATGTAACTCCGTATGTAGAAGAGTTACTTACCTTAGTTATAAAACATGAGATTCCGATCGTATCTTTATCAGCAGGTAACCCTGCACCTTACATACCAATTTTACATGAACATAATATACAGGTAATTGCTATAGTAGCGGCAGTAAAGCATGCTCAAAAAGCAGAGGCTGCTGGAGCTGATCTTTTAGTAGCAGAAGGTTTTGAAGCAGCAGGAATAAATTCAAATTTAGAACTTACAACATTTACCTTAATTCCACAAATAGTTCAGCAGGTGAATATACCTGTAATTGCAGCAGGAGGAATTGGGGATGGAAAAGGATTAGCAGCTGCATTAACATTAGGGGCTAGTGGTGTTCAGCTGGGTACGCGATTAATTGCCACCAAGGAAGCTCCTTTCCATAAATCATACAAGAAAGGGTTGATCCAGGCTGAAGGATCAGATGCAATTATCATAGGTCGTTCAGTAGGAAGAGTTAGACGGGTATTAAAGAATAACTATGCTGAAAAGCTATATTCCTTAGAAAAAAGTGGTTTATCTTTAGAAGAATATAATCGGCTAACTTCAGAAGACCAACACATTCGAGGAGCGATTCAAGGTGACGAGAATAATGGTTTCTTAAATAGTGGGCAAGTAGCAGGCTTAATTCAGGATGAACCAAGTGTTGCAGAACTCTTTGAAAAGATGGTCCAGGAAGCAAATCAACAAACGCAACGTACTTCCCAAATAATACAATCTGTTCCCCGATCCATTAGTCGAAATAACAAATAAAATATATTGACTTTTCAAAATATATAATTGACTGCATTGTTACGCAGTGATAAAATAACGTTTAAATAACGTCATATAATAACTTTTCATTAAATAAGGTAATAATGTAAGCGTTTCAATGAACTTGTACATGTATTTAACCCTATACTAACAGTGGAAATGGGGAAAAGGAGTGGTACCTTGAAGCCGGGAATGGAAATTGGCAGGAAGGAATCAATAGAAATAGAAGTGACCGAAGATATGTTTGCTAGTTTTGAAGGAAAAGTTGTACATCCAGCATATTCAACTGTAGCAATGGTTTACCATATGGAATGGGTGTCTAGAAAGATCATACTACCGTTTTTAGAGGATCATGAAGAGGGTATGGGAGCTGCAGTAGAACTAAAACATATTAATGCGTCACCAGTACATTCTAAAGTGAAATTAATCGCAACTCTTACAGAATATAAAGATCAACAAGTAATTACCAAGGTTGAAGCATATAATGAACAAGGGATTATTGGTAAAGGGATAGTTAAACAAGTAATTCTACCGAAAAAAGTGATTCAACAAAAACTATCTGTACCAGAAAGTGAAAACATGTAAAAGAATCCTCGCGTAGGAGGTTTTTTATGGGATTAATAGAAGGGTTATCAATAGATGAAGAATTTACACTCTTAGATAAAATGTCCGAACACGAACAGATTGTATTTTGTAATAATCCAAACTCAGGGTTACGGGCAATTATTGCAATACATAATACAACATTAGGACCAGCACTTGGAGGATGTAGAATGCATCCTTATCAAAGTATAGAAGAGGCTTTGGAAGATGTGCTTCGTCTTTCAAAAGGTATGACTTATAAATGTGCTGCAGCAGATGTTGACTTTGGTGGTGGAAAAGCCGTCATCATCGGCGATCCCCTCACAGACAAAACACCAGAACTATTCCGCTCATTTGGCCAATATGTTGACTCACTCGGAGGCCGATTTTATACAGGAACTGACATGGGTACAACCATGGATGATTTTATTCAGGCAATGAAAGAAACTACTAATATTGTTGGGGTGCCAGAAGCATATGGAGGAGGCGGTGATTCTTCCATCCCTACTGCCATGGGAGTGCTATACGGTATCCAGGCAACAAACCAAGCCTTATTTGGAAAACAGAAACTTAATGGGGTCTCCTATGCTATACAGGGACTCGGTAAAGTGGGCTTTAAGGTAGCCGAGCGATTGCTAGATGAAGGAGCGAGCATCGTTGTAACAGATGTAAGTGAAGAAAAATTGCAGGCTATAAACAAAAAAGCAACTCAAACCGCTGGGAATGTCCAAATAGTTGAACAAACCAAAATCTACTCTCAGGATGTGGATATATTTGTACCGTGTGCAGTTGGTGGAGTGATTAATGATGATACGATTAACCAATTAAAAGCTAAAGCAATTGTTGGTTCCACTAATAACCAATTGAAATCAGAAGAGCATGGAAAAAAAATATCAGAAAAAGGTATATTATATGCACCTGACTACATTGTGAATGCTGGTGGACTTATACAGGTAGCAGATGAATTATATGGTGCGAATAAAGAACGAGTTCTTGCAAAGACGAAAGAAATCTATCATGTGATCCTCGAAGTCTACCAACAAGCAGAAATCCACCAAATAACAACTAATGAAGCTGCAAATCGAATATGTGAAAGAATTATCGCTGAGAAAGCGAGAAGAAATAGTTTTTATACGAGGTCTATTAAACCTAAATGGGATATACGATAATGTAGTTTACTAGAATTGGAGGTTTCGGCATGGAGAATAATTTTCCTATCCTGAAAATAATGGATGATCAAGGTAATTTATTGGAAGAATCGTACAGGGAAAAGTTAGATAAACAGCTGGTTTACCAATTTTATTACCATATGTGTAGAATTCGTACGTTTGATCAGAAGGCGAAAAATCTACAACGACAGGGACGAATAGGAACATATCCGCCGTTTGAAGGGCAGGAAGCAGCACAGGTTGGAAGTGCATTAGCTTTAGGGCCAAATGATTGGATGTTTCCGACCTATCGTGATCATGGAGCGATGTTAACATTTGGGTCTGATATGATAAGAACTTTTCTGTATTGGAATGGAAGAGTAGAGGGGTGTGTGCCTCCTAATGGGAAAAACATCTTCCCTGCAGCTGTTCCGATAGCAACACAATTACCACATGCTGCAGGTGCTGCTTGGGCAGAAAAAAGAAAAGGGACCAATAATGTATCGATTGTGTACTTTGGAGATGGAGCAACATCAGAAGGTGATTTCCATGAAGGGTTAAACTTTGCTAGTGTCTTTCAAACACCAACGATCTTTTTTAATCAAAATAATCGGTATGCTATTTCGGTTCCGTTTGATAAACAAATGAATTCAAAAACAATAGCCCAAAAAGCTATTGCCTATGAAATACCTAGTGTAAGAATTGATGGAAATGATTGTTTTTCCGTTTATTTTGAAACAAAAAAAGCGGTTGAGCGAGCAAGAAATGGTGAGGGTCCAACGTTGATTGAAGCAGTAACTTGGCGAACAGGAGCTCATACTACTGCAGATGATCCAACTAAATATCGACCACAGGATCAAGGGAAGGATATTGTAGAACCAATTACTCGTCTAGAGCGATTTATGAAGAACTACGGTTTTTGGAATGAAGCAGAAATTACGCAAATGAAGATGAATATCGAAGAAGAAGTGGAAGCGGCTGTTAAAGGGATGGAAGAATATCCAAAAGCGAAAGTAGAAGATTTATTTGATCATGTATATGCAAATCCTCCAAAGCAATTGCAGGAACAAAAAGACACTTACTTGGAACTATTAAGGAGGGAATAATATGGCTACACAGGTAAAAAAAACACCTCAACAGAATGCTGTTACAGAGAAAATGACACTGATTCAAGCGATTAATGATGGAATGAAAACGGTACTTGAAAATGATCAGATGACTCTGATTTTAGGGGAGGACGTTGGTAAAAACGGAGGAGTTTTCCGTGCAACGGATGGGCTACAAGAACAATTTGGAGAGGATCGTGTAGTCGATACCCCTCTATCAGAATCAGGTATTATCGGAACCTCTGTCGGTCTTGCTGTAAATGGGTTCAAACCGATTGCAGAGATTCAATTTATGGGCTTTATTTATCCGGCATATGATCAAATTATGACTCATGTATCTCGTTTGCGAATGAAAACAATGGGGCATTTCTCGGTTCCTATGGTAATTAGGGCGCCCTATGGAGCGGGAGTTCGAGCTCCAGAAGTACACTCTGATTCTGCAGAAGTACTTTTTACTCACATGCCGGGGTTAAAAGTCGTTTGTCCAGCAACGCCACACGATGCAAAAGGATTATTGATTGCAGCAGTAGAAGATCCCGACCCAGTATTATATCTCGAGCCAATGCGTAGCTACCGTTCAACTAAAGAAGAAGTACCGGTAGATTCATACAGTATAGAAATTGGAAAAGGAAACATTCGCAAGGAAGGGAATGATGTTACGGTTATTGCTTGGGGAGCGATGATCCCAACTGTGGAAAAAGCGGTACAGCAAATAGAACGAAATGGGGTGAGTTGTGAAGTAATTGATTTACGCACATTGTATCCATTAGACAGAAACATCATTGCAGAGTCTGTTCAAAAAACTGGTAGAGCTGTGGTTGTACATGAGGCTCATGCTACTAGTGGTCTTGGGAATGATATAGTATCTGTGATTAATGATACGTCATTTCTTTACTTGAAGGCTCCAATCGAGAGAGTAACAGGATTTGATGTTCCAGTACCATTCTTTGCTTTGGAGGAACATTACCTTCCGACACCAAAGCGTGTCCAAATAGCTATTGAAAAAGTAGTTCATTTTTAGCGTTAAAGTTAATTTTCTTGGCATGCTTAAGCAGAACCTAGCTCTTTCAATAAATGCTTGCATCAAGAGTATAGGGCTTCTTAAAATTTCAAGAATCCCTTTAACCATAACCAAGTTTTTAAACGATTAGGAAAATGTAACTAGAAAAATAAAAAATTTATAAATCCTTACAACCTCTAATGGGTAAGCGTTTACAAAATTGTAAAATATTTTAGAATTGCTTGACTCCGGTTAAGAGTATGATATAATTTGTCAAATATATTTTGAATATTATATGAAAATAAGGGGGAATACGTAATGAAGAGATGGCTTCAGTTAATGGTTTTAGCAATGATTAGCGTCTTAGTATTAGCTGCATGTGACGATAGTACGAGCGGAGATGGTGATGGAAAAACGTTTAAAATCGGAGCATCACAAATAGTAGAGCATCCATCGCTTGATCGAGCATATGAAGGTTTTCAAGCTGCATTAGAAGATGCGGGATTAGATGTAGAGTATGACTTTCAAAGTGCTCAAGGAGATCAAAACAATGTTAAACCGATCTCAGATGGTTTTGTAGCGGACGGTGTAGATATGATTTTTGCAAATTCAACACCTAGTGCGTTGGGAGCATTACAAGCTACTGAAAACACGAAGGATATTCCAGTATTATTTACATCAGTTACAGATGCTGTAGATGCTGGTTTGGTAGCTGCAATGGATGAACCAGGCGAAAATATAACTGGGGTTGTTGACCTTCATCCAGATGCAATTCAAGAAACTGTGAAATTTATAGATACGTATTTCCAAGATGCAACAGTAGGATTGATTTATAACGCTGGTGAACAAAACTCCGTGACTCAAATTGAAGCAGTAAAATCTGCTGCTGAAGGTACTAGTTTAAGTTTTGAAGAGCGTACAGTAGCAAACTCTTCAGAAGTACAACAAGCAGCAACTACATTAGTTAGTGATATTGATGTATTTTATATCGTTACCGATAACACAGTTGTTTCTGCATTAGAAAGTGTTGTGGGGGTAGCAAATGATCAAGATATACCTTTAGTTGTAGGGGAACCAGATTCTTTAGCAAAAGGCGGCTTTGTCACTTACGGAATTGACTACTACACCATTGGTTATCGTACAGGGGAAATGGCTGTTGAGATCTTAACAGGGGAAAAAACAACTCAGGACATCGATGTGGAATATCCACCAGAAATTCAACTATTTATCAATAAAGAAGCGGTGGAAGAGCAAGCTGTTGAATGGGTTGATGCATGGGATGATGAAGCACAATTTGTAGAGTCGGAAGAAGAATAAATCAATAAAATTTCATTGAGTAAATAAATGCAAAGCAGGCTCAAGCCTGCTTTGTTATTCTAAGAAACTTACTAAAATAGTGCGAGAAGGGGGACATCAAGGGTGCTGTTATCATTATTTGGTGCTATTGAATCAGGAATTATATATGGAATTATGGCTTTAGGTGTATACCTTACCTTCCGCGTTTTGGATTTTCCTGATTTAACGGTTGACGGTAGTTTCGTTACTGGTGCAGGAGTAGCAGCCATTTCTATCGTAAATGGTGTATCACCAATTGTTGCTACTATGCTTGCGATAATCGCTGGATTTATTGCAGGATGTATAACGGGATTACTTCATACAAAAGGAAAAATTAATGCGCTTCTATCTGGGATTTTGATGATGATCGCTCTATATTCCATTAATTTACGAATAATGGCTTCACCAACCGTATCCTTATTAGGTGAATCTACTATTTTTAGACAGCTACAACCATTATGGTCTGCAGTTGGTCTTGATTCATTTTTCAATGGTATTTTACAACTATTCGGTGCAGATAGAGTACCGTCAACGTGGGTAATTGTATTCTTTATGATTGTTGTTGTACTAATAATTAAATTTTTAACTGATTATTTCTTGAAAACCGAGGTTGGCTTAGCATTAAGAGCAACCGGGGATAATAAACGTATGATCCGAAGTTTTTCCGCTAATACCGATAATTTAATCATTGTCGGAGTGGGTATTTCTAATGCGATGGTAGCACTCTCAGGGGCATTAATTGCACAGCATGGTGGATTTGCTGATGTGCAAATGGGGATCGGAATGATCGTCATTGGTCTTGCTTCGGTTATTATTGGGGAAGCACTGTTTGGTAAAAAGACCATTGCTATTGCAACTATTGCGGTTATTGGTGGAGCAGTCATCTATCGAATCGTAGTTACATTAGCGCTTCGTGTTGATTTCTTGGAAACAGGTGATATGAAATTAATAACTGCAGTACTTGTTATTGTTGCCTTAGTTGCACCAAAAATCATGAACGCTCGGAAAGAACAAAAAAGACGCTTACGTAAACGAGCAGAATTAAGCACACAAATAGAGGAGGCATCGTGATATGCTAAATCTAAGCAATATCTCTATTACATTTAACGAAGGAACACCAGATGAAAAAAAAGCCTTACAACGTATAAACCTTGAGCTGAAACAAGGGGAATTCGTTACGGTGATTGGGAGTAATGGTGCTGGGAAGTCGACACTAATGAATGTTATTTCGGGTAATCTAGCTCCAGACGTAGGTGATGTATCCATCGCGAATAATAAGGTTACTTTTTTACCAGAGTATAAACGTTCTACGATGATCGGTCGTGTTTTCCAAGATCCAATGGCTGGTACAGCACCTTCGATGACGATTGAAGAGAACTTAGCGATGGCTTACTCAAGAAATAAAAAACGAAAATTAAAGCTAGGTGTATCGAAAAAAAGAAAAGAGTACTTTCGTGAATATTTAACAACCTTAAATCTAGGTTTGGAAGATCGCTTAAATGCAAAGGTGGGGTTGCTTTCGGGTGGAGAACGACAAGCGCTCTCTTTATTAATGGCAACATTTACTGAGCCAAATATTTTATTACTTGATGAACATACAGCCGCACTTGATCCTTCTCGTGCTGAATTAATCACTAAAATTACACAAGATGTGGTACAAAAGTTTGGATTAACCACATTGATGGTCACACATAATATGCAGCAAGCATTAGATCTAGGAAATCGACTCATTATGATGGATAAAGGCCAAATTATTTTAGATATTAATGGCGATAAGAAACAACAGTTAACCATCGAAGACTTATTACAGGAGTTTAAACGTATTCGAGGGGAACAGTTTGAAAGTGATCGGGCAGTACTCGGTTAAACGATATGAACGTCACATGTGTGGCGTTTTTATTTTTTGAGAGTAGATTTTTTCTAATCAATGGTGCGAACTGAAGCTCTTGTTTGTCATTCTAAGAACCAATCTAACCCCCTTTACATAGCCTAATTTTAAACGAGTTGAATTATGTGAAGGGGATTGATGTATGTGGAAAAACCAATTATTCATTCGAATCCACCAGTTGAAGAAGTAAAAAGTGTTCGTCAGCCTAAAATAAGCACAGAAGCAGTAGTTGGCACAGATTCCATGATTATTGGAGACATTACGGTAGCGGATGATGTTTTTATTGGCTTTAAGAATTTACTTCGAGCAGATTCTGGATATCCTTATTTCATAGGTGATTATACGAACATTCAAGATTATGTACTTATGCATGTCCACCCCGGTAGCGAACACGTAGAAATCGGTGGAAAAAAATGGGGTGTTTATTTAGAAGGGGAAAATAGTGTTCTTCACCATGCAGCCGTACATGGACCACTTTTCATTGGAAGGAACACATTCATTGGTCAGCATGCAAACATTTATGGTGCAGTTATTGGAAGGGATTGTGTTATTATGCACGGGGCCACCGTAACAAATCACGTCATTATTGGTGACAACCGCTTTGTTGCGCCAGGCCAGTCAGTTTGGAAGCAAGAAGATGCTGATCAATTACCACCAGTTCCAGATAAATATAAGGATTTAAACCAATACATTGTCGACCACTATTACCGACTAGGAAAATCTTATGATCATCATACACCATTGGCATTTTCTAAGGGTGATTGAGAGCAGACCGTTCAAGAGAGAAGCCGTCACAAATAGCCACTTGAAATGGGATGGACTATTCGCTGATAACTGTAATATGTGCTAGAATCCAGCAGGGAAATGCTGAATAAATAAAAAATCCGATGAAAAACCAGCAAAAGAAGCGCTGATTATATATCCAAGCAACCAACATAAAAAGGCTTTCCACCTAAGGAAAGCCTTTTATACTAAATTACACCCTGTTCTAACATTGCATCTGCAACCTTTGTAAACCCTGCAATACTTGCTCCAGATATTAGATTGCCTGGTTTATTAAATTCATTTGCAGCCGTTAAACTATTATGATAAATGTTTTTCATGATTTCTTGTAACTTCTTATCTACTTCTTCAAAAGACCAAGACATTCGCGAGCTATTTTGCCCCATTTCTAATGCTGATACTGCTACGCCACCTGCATTAACAGCTTTGGCTGGTCCGAAAAGAATTTCATTTTCCAGAAACACAGCAATTGCATCAGCAGTAGAAGGCATGTTTGCTCCTTCAGCAACAACTTTTACTCCATTATTTACTAGTGTTTCTGCAGCTTTTACGTCCAATTCATTTTGAGTTGCACAAGGTAGTGCGATATCACATGGAATTGACCATATTCCAGAGCTTCCTTCCACAAACGATGCTTCAGGGTGGATTAAAGCGTACTCACTAATACGTCTACGTTGCACTTCTTTTAGTTGTTTTACGGTGTCTAAATTAATTCCTTTTTCATCGTAAATATAACCATTTGAATCACTACAAGCGATGACCTTCGCACCTAACTCCATTGCTTTTTCCATAGCGTAAATGGATACATTACCAGATCCTGATACGACAACCTTTTTTCCAGCCAATGTTTGCCCTTGATCATTTAGCATTTCTTTTACAAAATAAATCGCGCCGTATCCAGTTGCTTCTTTTCGTGCTAAACTTCCACCATAAAGTAGACCTTTTCCGGTTAATACGCCAGCTTCAAACCTTCCACGCATTTTTTTATATTGCCCAAATAAATAGCCTATTTCTCGTGCTCCTACACCAATGTCCCCCGCTGGTACATCAATGTCAGGACCGATATGTTTAGATAATTCCGTCATATAGCTTTGACAAAAACGCATAATTTCGCCATCCGATTTGCCTTTAGGATCGAAATCAGCGCCTCCTTTTCCACCACCGATAGGTTGACCTGTGAGGGCGTTTTTAAATATTTGTTCGAAGCCAAGAAACTTTATAATGCTTGTATTAACAGATGGGTGAAATCTCAATCCCCCTTTATAAGGCCCAATAGCACTATTAAATTGTACGCGGTATCCTCGATTTACTTGTACATCACCTTGATCATCCACCCATGGAACTCGGAAAGTTATTAGACGTTCTGGTTCCACGATTCTCTCTAAAATATTATGCTTTATATATGCTGGATTTTTCATCAACACCGGTTTGATGGATTTAAAAATAACATAAACCGCTTGATGAAATTCTTCTTCATTCGGATCTCTTCTTTTCACTTTTTCAAAAACGTGGTCAATATAATTTTGAACCTCAACGGAAGTATTTATCTCAGTTAGTAATGCCATGATGTCCTCCTAATTTATCTATATAATTAATTGTAAGTACTAGCTATTATGACTAGGTGTTAATTATATCAAAAATAAAAGTAAGATGAGAAGTAAAAAAGATTTAACGATTTTGTTACGAAGTTTATGCTGTCTGTAGTACAGCCAAAGTTTGCCATAAAAGCTTTAACAAAATCCCTATATTTATAGGATAATCGGATTATCTATTACTAGTCATTTTTTTCGTCTTTTCTACATTCTGTTTTGTTAAAATAAAGGCAGATAATTTTTCTAAATTTTTATTGACCTTTACGTAACGTGAATCTCTATAGTAGAGAAAAAGGAGATGAGGTTAGGTATGCAAATTAAAGAAGTAGCAGAAAGATTGAATACAACAGCACGAACGATTCGCTTTTATGAGGAAAAAGGATTAATTACTCCTAAAAAGGATACAGTAAATGATTATCGATATTTTTCGGAAAAGGACCTTGTTCGTTTAAGTACGATTCTTGCATTAAGGGAAGTAGGAGTTCGGGTTGATGAGATTAAGGAATTACTAGATCATCCAACGATAAGTATTCCAGAGTATCTTAACATCCAACGATCTGTACTATATGAAAAATGGATTGAAATGAGAGATATGATTGAAACTATTGATGACATGGTGAAAGAAACCACAAGTGATTCTGTGCTTCCAGAAAACTTCTATGACTTGGCTCATCATTTAAGTAACCTAAAACGGATTCGTAAGAGCTGGAAGGATCGTTGGAATTTCGATGGTCAGGCCACACATTACGATGAAAATATTAAAAGGCAAGGTCATCGTTTTAATGTCCATGAAGGATATGATACAGTTTTGGAGAAAATAAAAAATAAAATAAACCTTAATCTAGGTGATACTTGTCTAGATATAGGGATTGGTACTGGGAATTTAGGAGCAAAATTTTTGCCACTTGGAGTAAAAGTTATTGGGGTTGACCAGTCTGAAAAAATGCTTATAACATGTAAAGAAAAGCATCCAGAAATAGAAACGAGAAAAGGGCATTTTTTAGCTCTTCCAATATTGGATCATTCTGTAGAAGCGGTTGTATCAAGCTATGCCTTACATCATTTGCCTGACGATCAAAAATTAATCGCGTTAGAGGAAATGACTAGAGTTCTAAAATCAGGTGGTCAAATTTGTATTGGAGATCTAATGTTTAAAAATCAACTACACCGTGAACAAGTTCTAAGTAGTTTTCGTGAAGCCGAGAATCAGTTAGCTATAGATTGTATTGAGGACGAATTTTATGCAGATCAATCGTTGTTAGTAGAATGGTTATCTTACCATGGATTTCAAGTAGAAAAGCAACAGATTAATGATATTCTCGGATTCGTATATGCAAGATTAATAAATTAATTTTGTTAAACTATTGCATCCTCCATTTTAGTGTGGTAGTATCTAAATACAATATATTGAGAAAATTTAATAACAATCATACTATATATAGTATTAACGAGTTAAGGTGACACGCATTGTCTTAAAAGGGAATCTAGTGAAAATCTAGAACTGTCCCCGCAACTGTAAGTGTGGACGAACGAGGTAACCACTGTATCTAGCATTCGCGAGATATGGGAAGGTCTTTAGTAGAGAGAAACACGAGTCAGGAGACCTGCCATAACTTGTAGTTTCATTTCTCCGGGGCGAGAGAAGGTGGGACGATAGGATTCTATACTTATTTCTGTCGTTTTAAGCCGTTCCTCCAATTAGAGTGAACGGCTTTTGTATTTTTTAATAATAGGAGGAACTGCAATGATTACCGAAACGAAATCAGTACATGAAAACGTAATAACATTCCTGGAACACAATGCTAGTGGATTATCTTTAGACTTAGAAGCATATAAAGAAAAGGCACTTAGGCAAATTACCAATGACGTTTCTTGGGAAAATGCGATGGATATTTTAGTTAAAAATGCATTGGAGAACATAGATGAAGCAAATCCGAATTGGACGTATTTAGCTAGTCGAATATATTTACAAGAATTGTATCGAAAAGCAGCCTTCAATCGTGATTATGATTATGATGGAAGGTATGGAAGTTTGTATCATCTAATAGATATATTGACGAATAAAGGGATATATACTACTAGTTTGCTAGATAACTATTCAAAAACCGAGATAAATGATTTAGAGCAGGAAATTGTGCCAGATCGTGACTTGCTTTTTAACTATCTTGGATTATATACATTAGCAACGAGGTACCTGGCAACAGATCATGAAAAAAATACATATGAATTGCCACAGGAGCGTTGGATGATTATTGCGATGTACCTTATGCAAGATGAGCCCAAAGAACAGCGGTTAGAATTGGTGAAAGAGGCGTATTGGGCACTTAGTAACCTATATATGACAGTGGCAACGCCAACGCTAACCAATGCAGGTAAAACCCACGGTCAATTGTCCAGCTGTTTTATTGATACCGTTGATGATAGCTTGCAATCAATCTATGACAGCAATACAGATATTGCTAAGCTGTCCAAAAATGGCGGTGGGATTGGAGTCTATATGGGGAAAATTCGTGCTAGAGGAAGTTCGATAAAGGGCTTTAAAGGGATGTCCAGTGGTGTGGTTCCTTGGATTAAACAATTAAATAACACAGCAGTGAATGTGGATCAGCTAGGGACTCGAAAAGGTGCCATTGCTATTTATTTAGATGTATGGCATATGGATATTGAGTCATTTCTTGATTTAAAGCTGAATAATGGTGACGATCGCATGAGGGCTCACGATATCTTTACTGGTGTTTGTCTGCCAGATTATTTTATGGAGCAGGTTGAAAATAGAGGAGATTGGTACTTATTTGATCCTCATGAAGTACGACAGGTAATGGGATATTCATTGGAAGACTTTTACGATGAACAAAAAGGTAGTGGAACGTGGCGCTTGAAATATGAAGCGTGTGTTCAGTCTGATTTACTTACAAAAAGAAAAGTACCAGCAATTGAAATTATGAAACGTATTATGAAATCTCAGCTTGAATCTGGCACACCATTTATGTTCTATCGTGATGAAGTAAATAGAAAAAATGCTAATCCACAAAATGGCATGATTTATTGTTCGAATCTTTGTACCGAAATCACACAAAATCAGTCACCGACAGAGTTTCTGGAAGAGTACGTTGAAAATGAAAATACAATTGTAAAAAAATATAAGACGGGTGATTACGTTGTGTGTAATCTAAGCTCGATAAATTTAGGTAGAGCAATTCCTAATCAAGTTCTTGAACGATTGATTACGATTCAGGTAAGGATGCTTGATAATGTTATCGATATAAACACATTGCCAATTAAACAGACGCAATTGACGAACCAAAAATATCGTGCTATTGGACTTGGAACGTTTGGATGGCATCATCTATTGGCTCTTAAAAATATTCATTGGGAATCAAATGAAGCAGTGGAATATACGACAGAAGTCTATGAAAAAATAGCATATTTAACCATAAAGGCAAGTATGGAGCTGAGTAAAGAAAAAGGAAGTTATCCAGCATTTGAAGGAAGTAAATGGAGTACAGGCGATTACTTTCAGGAAAGAAATTACACAGATGAAAATTGGGCAAACCTTCAAAAGGATATCCAACAATACGGGATTCGTAATGGATACTTAATGGCAGTAGCTCCAAACTCAACAACAGCAATGATTGCGGGATCAACAGCAAGTATTGACCCTATATTCAAAGTATTTTATTACGAAGAGAAAAAAGATTTTAAAATTCCAACAACAGCACCAGATATTAATCATCAAACCTATGATTTCTACAGGAAATCAGCTTATATTTTGGACCAACGTTGGTCAATTAGGCAAAATGCTGCTCGACAAAGACATATAGACCAAAGCATATCCTTTAATTTCTATGTTCCTAATACTATTCGAGCTTCTGTTCTTCTAGATTTGCATTTATTAGCATGGAGGGAAGGCTTAAAAACAACGTATTATGTTCGATCTACTTCAAGTGATATTGAGGAATGTGAGTGGTGTGCAAGTTGAGAGCGGTTATAGCTTATTTGTCATATAGCGGAAACACACAAGAGGTTGCAGAAATGATTGCTTCAAATCTAGAAGAGCAAGGGTTTTTAGTGGATCGGCATCGAATGGGGATTGATCCACCTATTCATGCTAACGAATATGACTTCATATTTATTGGTACTTTCACTTGGGATAGAGGGGCTACCCCGGAAGAGGTAAAGGATTTTGTTTTGGAAGTAGGATATAAGCCAAATAATGTTGCTGTTTTTGGGACAGGTGATACGCAATTTGGCGGAGACGAATTATTTTGTAAGGCAGTAGATAAGTTAGTACATTTCTACCAAAGTAAGTGGTCAGGTTTAAAAATAGAACAATCACCAAGAGGAGCACAAGAAGCTCTAATTGAACATTGGTTGGAAGGAGTAATACATCATGGAAAAATCCTTGCTTAAACGAGCTAAAACATTAGAGCCTATGCATCCTAATAAATCAACGGGACTTTTTGGTGGGAAATCTAGTGGAATTTTAAATTGGAATGATATTGCATACCCACATTGGTATAAAATGTATAAACGGCTTGTAGGAAATTATTGGCAGGCAGACGAAGTAAATATGGCAAGCGACATTAAGCAATTTTCAACATTATCGAAGTCAGAACAAGAGGCATACTTGAAAATTATCGGTTTATTATCAACGTTAGATGCACCCCAAACAAGAACTGCATTGCTACTATCGTTGTATGCAACAGATCCATCTGTTCAATCGATTATGGCGGTCATCGCACAGCAGGAGGCAGTTCATAATGAGAGCTATTCCTATGTTCTATCATCTGTTGTGTCACTAGACGAACAAAACAATACCTTTCAATTGGGGAGGACGGACCAAGTTCTTTTGAACAGAAACGAACAGCTCATGGAACAATATAATGCGTTTGTCGAAGAGCCAACTGTAGAGAATATCTTAAAAACAATGGTTTATACGGCATTATTAGAAGGGATGTTTTTCTATTCAGGGTTCGCATTCTTTTACCATTTAGCTAGACATAATAAAATGGTAGGAACGTCAACGATGATTAGCTATATTAATAGAGATGAGCTGGAGCATGGAAGATTTATTGCCGAGTTATTTCGAGCAACCTTATCAGAAAATCCTCATTTAAATACAAGTGAATTTACCGATTGGGTGTATAAGCATTTTAAACATTCTGTAGAGCTTGAAATCGAATGGTCTTCCTATGTTCTAGCAGAAGTAGATGGAATGGATATGGAAGAAATGAAGGGATATATAAAGTATCGGGCAAATAAAATGTTACGGATGATGGGATTAAGTGAAATTTATTCGGAAAATGTAGATAATCCAATGAAGTGGATTCGAGCATATGTAGATGAGTTTGATGGCACGAAAACGGACTTCTTTGAACAGAAATCACGTCAATACGCAAAAACAAGCGATCTCAATGGATTTGATGATCTATAATTAATGCTGGGTCTTCAGTTATGTGCTGTTCCCGTAGGCACACTCCGTTCCAATCATTGACCACAGAGTGTAACGCTAGCAATGTGTATTTCCGTAGCGGTGTACGGAGGAGTATGTTATATCTCCGGTTCGTATTATATAATAGAAAAAACAATAATCATTACTTTAATACAGACGGGAGATACGTTATGGAGGTTAGGGAATATCAGTCATCCGATGAGGAAGGTTGGTTAAGGTGTCGAGTATTATCATTTTTACAAACAGCATATTACGATAATGTACTTCAAGAAAAAGAAACCTATGAGAATCCAGCAATTGAATTAGTAGCAGTAAAAGACGACCAACTAGTAGGCTTGATCGATGTAGAATACGAAAAGACGGAGCGAACATTGTGTTCTAGAGGAAACGGACTTGGCGGAATGATCTGGCATCTTGCTGTTCATCCTGATTTTAGGCGTAACGGCATTGGCAATAAGTTATTAGCTGAAGCTGAAAAACTAGCAAAACAAAAAGGGCTAAATCGATTAGAAGCTTGGACTAGAGATGACGATTGGGTTAATAGCTGGTATGAAAAAAATAACTTTAGACGTGTAGATTCTTATTTGCATGTATATATGGATGGGCAAAATGAATTGAAAAACACTATTACTAGTGAAAAACCTTCTCTGTATCCAGTTCAAGTGTTTGCTCATTATACCGGAAAAGAGACCAAAAAGATAAAAGCTAACTATAAGCGTGTCCATGAATGTATTTGTTATGAAAAGGAACTTTAAAGAAGCTACCAATCAGGCAGCTTCTTTTCCTTTACTCCAATAGAAACTTTTTAATTCCGTTTGTAATGGCTTTGGCTACACCAGACTGATACTCCTCTGTTTGAATAACTAATAAATCATTTGAATTCGTAATGAAGCCTAGCTCGATTAATACAGCAGGACTGTTGTTATATCGTAGGACTCGATAATCATCACGTAATACCCCGCGGTTCCGTAGATTAACTTCCTCAGCAAGCGACGTATGAATGGAATTCGCTAATTCAAGGTCTGAGCCATAGGAGTAATAATATGTGTTGAATCCACCGACATTTTCCATGGAAAATGAATTGTAGTGGATACTAATAAACGCATCAGGCTTATTTGTATTGCTGATTTCAATGCGCTTATCGAGCGAAACAAATTTATCATTCGTTCGAGTTAAAATAACATTTGCTCCAGTGGAGTTTAAATAATCAGCGATCTTCTTAGAAGTAGTTAAAATAATATCTTTTTCAAGTACACCATTATGACCAATTGCTCCAGGGTCTTTTCCTCCGTGACCGGGATCAACGACTATGGTATAGTCTGACAAAGCACCAGACGAGAAGAAAATGTCGTCTTGTAGAGGTTCAACGGGTTGTACGTAGTTGGAAGCTACCCATGCTTTTTCTCCGTTATAGTTGATTTGATACCATCCGGACTTTTCGGTTAGCTTTGTGAACGTGTTGCCTTTTTGTAAGGTTCCTATTATTTCTCCGGTAGTTGATGGAGAATCTCGAACATGTAACGAATTTACAATAACTTCATAAGTATCCCCGTTCTTTGCTTCTGTCGTGATTGCAAACATGTGAAGTAACAGAAAAAAACTAAACATAGCTATTAAATTTTGAAAGACTTTCATAGTAATCTCCTTGCTGTAAAAAAATTGATGCCAATACTTAAGATTGTCCATAATTTGCTATTTTAAACTTACTTCTAAAAATCGATTTTTGCAGGAAATTCTGGATAATTGGTCGAATTTGTAAAGGATAGATGTTTTAACTTAATTAAGTATAAGTAAACTTTGAAGGAATTGGGATACGAAAGCATAAGTATAAACGGGGTGCAGCATTTGTTGAAAAGGAAATATGGGGACCGTGCAAACTGGAAAAGGATTATAGATAGAGATTATTCGCAGGAATATATTCAATCGGAAAAGTTTAATGGATATATTACTCTTTTAAAAATGAATAAGGTAAAAGATAAACTTCATGTTAGCTATGGTGAAAAGGATGTTTGTATTGTCGATCATGGATATAGCTGGCTACAGCAGTTTCCTAATGGTAAACACCACTCCATAACAGTAACCTTTAATGAGAAAGAGGAAATTGTCCAATGGTATATAGATATTTGTCTTGAAAATGGGATAGAAAACGATATTCCATGGATGGATGACTTATTTCTTGATATTGTCGTTTTGCCTACGGGAGAGATTATTTTACTAGATGAGGATGAGTTAGAAGAAGCGTTATCTAAGGGTGACATCGATCACGATCTATATCAGTTAGCTTGGCAGGAAGTAGAAGAAGTCCTAACTAGCATAAAGAGTGGTAATTTTGAGTTGCTTCAATTAGCTCATGAACATAGGGAAATATTAGGTTGAAAATTACCTCTAAGAATGGGGATAGGAAATGTGGATGAATGATGTTATTGTGCTTATTGTTGTGTTTTTCCTTTGTTTAGGTGCTTTTGATAAATTAATAGGAAATAAGCTAGGACTAGGTGAACGCTTTGCAGAAGGCTTTATGGCCATGGGGCCATTGACGATTGCGATGGTTGGTATCATTTCTATGGCGCCAGTAATTGCAGATCTAATCGCTCCAGTTGTAACTCCTGTCTATCGGTTAATAGGAGCGGATCCTGCTGCATTTGCCAATACGATTCTAGCTATTGACATGGGTGGCTATGCATTGGCTCAACAGATGTCGTTAAGTGAAGAAGCAGAGATTTTTTCATGGGTTTTTTTGGGAACAATGATGGGGCCAACCATCGTATTTACCATACCAGTTGCCCTTGGAATCATAAAAAAAGAAGATCACCCCTATTTAGCTAAGGGAATTATGCTAGGTTTGATTACGGTTCCGATTGGTTGTTTAGTAGGTGGGGCAGTAGCAAACTTACATATGATCATGATTTTGAAAAATTTAGCCCCCACTATTTTGTTTTCGATCTTCATTGCAATCGGGTTATGGAAAAAGCCTGAAAAGATGATCAAGGGCTTTACCATTTTTGCTAAATTAATTGAGATAATCGCGATTATAGGGTTAGTTGCAATAATCATAGAAACGATTACTGGTTATGTGGTAATCCCTAATATGACTCCTATAAATGAAGGGATAGTCATAGTTGGAACAATTGCGGTATTTCTAGCTGGAGCTTTTCCGATGGTTACCTTTATTCAACAGGTGTTTCAAAAGCCATTGAAAAAAATCGGTTCTTGGTTAGGAATTGGAAACAGCTCCACTACCGGTCTGCTTGCATCGCTTGCACATGTTATTCCAATGCTGAGTCTTCTAAAGGAAATGGACCCAAAAGGAAAAGTGATTAATATTGCATTTGCAGTAAGTGCGGGATTTGTATTGGGAAGTCATCTTGGATTTGTTGCGGGCATAGAGAAGGAAATGACGTTTGCATTAATTGTCGGTAAGCTTGTTGGAGGGGTGAGTGCAGTTGGCTTAGCGTTACTAACAACAAAAAGCAATTCTATGGAGATGAATACTCCTGATCACGAAACAAATTCCTATATAATTCGTAATACTAAATAAGAAAAATGAGGTGAGAAAATGAACGGTTTAGAAATGATTATTATTTTAATATTAATTGTGGCTGTTTTTGCTTCTATTGCAGGATGGTTAAATACAAAACTACTATTGAAAGATTTAGCTGAAGTGAAAGAAAAATTGGGAATAGAGGAAAAGGAAGAAAATAATGGTCTATTCATTAAAAACGACTTAGATAATTAGGGAGAATCGTAATGAAAAAATTGAATAAACGAAAATTATTAATTAGTGTACTAGTCATTGTGTTTGTATTAATCGCGATAACATGGCAATTTCCATTTTCTACACTTAGTTTACATAAGCAAATTCGCTACAATCCAGACAATATAGTGATGGGGCAATATTTGGCTAACTTAGATGAATTCACTCAGTTGTATGAGGATCAACCAGCGGATGACTATATGACAGCGCAAGTTCAATCACTAATGAAACTATATGAACTACCATGGTTGAATTCTAAAGAAACGGCTCAAGTGGATCAAGATGTGTTAAGTAATACATTATTTAAAATACAAAGTAACAGAAAGATAGTCACCGAATTAATATTTAGAGAAGAATATGATCAAACCACGAAAATGTATTTACAGAGTCTTCTTGAGAATATACTTAGATTAGAAGAGGAAGTTATAAAACTAAAGCATTCGCAGACATTTACGAAAAACCAATTAAAAAGGGTGACAGGAAATGTCCATGGTTATTTGTGGAGCCATTTGGATGCAGTTAAAACCTTCTATACCTCTTACAAAAGTGAGTATGAATACTCAAACTAATTCATGCTCAGCATATCTTAGTTAATGATACAATATAGGAAATACATAAGGGGAGGACGTACGTTTGAACGACCAATTTAGTAAACCAAAAGGATTTGGTGAAATACTAGATCACACATTTCGCCTATGTAAAAATCATTTTTCAAAACTTTTTCTTATCTTTCTGATTGTAGTAGGACCGCTCTATTTACTGGAGGCACTTTCCTTATTTGCTTCAGGCACTAGTTTTTTTAGACAAATAGGTAGCGGAAGTACATGGTTTGAGCAAATTATGTCCGGCTATGATGAAGCACTGTACAACACGTCTTTAGGTGCAGATCTATTAATTAGTATGGCAATGCTTGTCCTAGTTCCGGTAGCATATGCTGCAACTCTATTTGCAATTCAGATGATAAAAAACAATGAGGAATTTACCGTAAGTACTGTAATTAAGCAAGCTTTTTCTAGATTTTGGCCAATTTTGGGGAGTAGCTTACTTTTTGGATTAATCGCGTTTATTTTATTGTTTGCTTTGTTCGTGTTTATATTCATTCCTAGTATAATTGGAGGAGTTATTGATTTAGGACTAGGGATTATCATGGCAATTATTCTATTTTTAGGTTTAGGTCTTTTAATTGCATGGCTACTAACTAGATGGAGTTTCTATCTATCTGTCACTGTACTAGAACATGATGCACCAGGATTACCACGAAGCTTTAGGTTAACCCGTAAAAATTCATGGCGAATATTAGGACTTTATATTGTATTAGGCTTGATTACAATCGTTATCGGGGTAGCCATTGAAGGGATATTCACCTTTATATTAGGTAATAGTGTATTGTTTACAATTATTGTGAATTTGGTTTCGCTATTCACATCCATGATTTTTGCTGTTGCATATGCGGTCATGTATTTTGATCTAAAGACAAGGCAAGATGGGGACGACCTCCAAGAAATGATTGATGATTACAACAATCAATAAAGTGAAACTTCATTCAGTGGGGGTTTTCTTCATCCCCCGCTGAATGTTAGTTGAACCAATCGGACATTTACGGGCAGTTGATCCCCCACTTATCCTTCTTCACTTCAAAGTCTTGAAGTGAGGGTTTTACTGACCGTTATGTGGGATAAAATTTCTAGTTTGTAAGTAAGGTGATGAGGATGGAAAACATCGATAAAGCTAAAAGTGAAATAGAAGAGATTCTAAATAACAGGGAATATCAAGTATATTATGAGGATCAAAGAAGCATCTTCGACATATGGTGGGATAAATTGTCTGCCTGGTTTGGAGATCTATTATCGAAGCTGTTCGCTGACTTAAATCCATCTTCTGGATTCGCGGATACACTACTTATTCTCTTAATTGGAGTGGTCATATTATTAATTGCTGTGGCTATCTTTTTATCTATTCGATTGATTAGAAGAAAGAGAGTTTTCCAGGAACATCAACCATTGCTGTCTAAATCGGAAATGGAATGGTCTGTAAACCGTCACCTAAAGGAAGCGGAAAAACATGAGGAAATGGGAGATTATTCCACAGCTACACGACATATATTCTTAGCTTTGTTGCTTTACTTCCATGAAAAAGAATGGTTAATAGCGCAGGTTTGGAAAACAAACTGGGAGTATTTTGATGAATTACAAAAATCAAACACTAATCGAGCTTCTGCATTTTATCGGCTGGCTCATTTGTTTGATGAAGTTGTTTATGGTGAGCGGAACCTAGAAGAAAAAGAGTATATAGCATATCGCCAGGATGCACTTAAATGGATTCATAGGGAAGACAATGGAATGGTAGAAGAAGGTTAGAAGGGGGTTCAGAAGCATTGCAGAAGCGTTCGTTAAGAAATAAAACATGGCTATGGCTAGTTATCATATTACTCATGTTTGTAGCTGTTAATTATTTTCTCGTCTCTAAGCAGCCGCAGGAATATCCAAGCTATGTTTCTGAATCGCCATCACCAACAGGTGTAAAGGCATTTTATACATATTTGCAAGGGGAAACAGATGCTGTAGAAAGGTGGTCTCATGAACCACATTTATTAAAAAAAGCGGAAAATCAGCAGTTATTGTTCATGATAGAGCCGTTTTTTGTTCCTGAGCAAAAGGAAATGGATGGTTACATTTCGTTTATGGAAGCAGGTAATACCATTGTATTACTGGACAATAATCCAGATGGAATGTTTGGACTGAAGACAGAATATGTCCTAGAACAGGATGGTCCTGTTGAGGTTCGGGATGGTAAAGAGGAGCGATACAAAGCATCTATAACCTCCCCCGTTCGAATGAGGGCCAGCCAAAATGATGAGGTATTACTTTCTGATCAAATCGGCGTTGTGGCATTAAAACGTTCCTTTGGAGAGGGCCAATTAATTGTTGCAAACGCACCTAATTGGATAACCAATGAAATCATCCTGGATGAGGACCACCTCCAATTGATTACATCTCTAATCCTTGAGGAAAATCAAAGCTGGGACACTATTTTGTTTGATGAATACATTCATGTTACGGGACATGGGCCGAAAATAACATCACTTTATCCAAAATGGATAGTAGTTTTTGCTCTTCAAAGTGGATTAATTGCTGTCTCATGGCTATGGAATCGAGGGAAGCGCTTTGGACAGGTTATACGGCCGAGGGAAGAGGTCGTTCGATTTAGTAATGAACGAATTAAAGCACTTGCCTCATGGTACCAGCGTGGAAGACGTTATCAGGATTCCTTAAGGATTCAAGCAGACTATGTTAAGCTACTGTTACAAGAACGATGGGGAATACCTTATCGAAAAGAATGGATAGATTGTACAGATCAACTCAAGGTAAGACGAAAGCAAATGACAGAGGATGAGATCCTATCTTTTGTAAAAGAGATAACAAAGCTATTAAATAAAGAATCTATTAATAAACAAGAATATGTTTTGTGGTCTAAACGAATGGATCAATTACAGAAAGAGGTGGAAGAAGGATGAACAGTAAATTAGCAGCCTTATTAACATCATATGATGAACAAATACTAGGTCAAAAGGCGAATTTAAGACTATTAGTATCTGCGATTTTAGCAGGTGGACATGTGCTTATTGAAGGTGTGCCAGGTACAGGGAAAACACAGATGGTTCGAACGCTCTCTAATCTATTAGGTGGTAGATTTAATAGAATTCAGTTTACACCTGACTTGCTACCAAGTGATATAACTGGTAGTACGATTTTTAATTTGAAGGAGAATACGTTTCAAACGATTAAAGGACCAATTTTTTCTAATGTCCTGTTAGCAGACGAAATAAATCGTACTCCTGCAAAAACACAAGCAGCTCTATTAGAGGCCATGGAAGAAAAGCAGGTAACGATTCAAGGCGAGACATACAAGTTACCTGAGGTGTTTTTTGTAGTCGCAACCCAAAATCCGATTGAATTTGAAGGCACCTATCCTCTACCGGAAGCCCAGCAGGATCGTTTCCTGTTTAAATTAGATATTAAATTTCCAACAGCTGAAGAGGAAACAAATGTGTTACGTAATGTATTAGAAAATCGTTATAACGAAGAGGTCATAGAAGCGATATTGGATATAGAAACGTTTATGGAAATCCGAAGAGAAATTGAAGCTGTAACATTAAATGAAGATGTTTTAGCCTATATTATCCAAATTGTACGGCGAACTAGGGAAACGGAATCTATTCGATTTGGAGCAAGTACTAGGGCGGCAATTTCTATTGGCAAAGCTGCAAAGGCATGGGCCTATTTAGCCGAACGCGACTATGTAACTCCTGATGATGTGAAGATGGTAGCCAAACCAGCATTACGCCATCGTATTCAGATATCTCCGCATATGGAATTGGAGGGAGTGAGCCTTGACCAAATCATTGAAGAACTTGTGGGAGCGATTCCTGTTCCAAGATAGAGGGATTCTACCAACGAATAGATTATTGCTCATTTATGTGATTTTCTCATCCCTCCTCATCATGCTCTCTGTTTTAGGTCTATCATGGCCAGTTATTATTTCGTTTAATCTACTCTTTCTTTTAGGGACATTATTTGATTTGTTATTTTCACCAAAAAGAAAACAGATTCATGCTGTACGAAATATACAAGAAGAAATGGAAAGAGGAATTCGATATCAAGTGAAAATTCAATTTCACAATGAATCCGACCATTCATATAGGTTTCAACTGATTGACGGAATTCCACAGACGTTTCAAAAACGTTTTCCAATAAAAGGAATGGTAGAGAAGGGATCATCTACAACTGTTACGTATGAAACTTTTGCTCCAGTTCGAGGAAAATATCATCTGGAGACGATTTATGTTAGATATAGCAGTTTGCTAGGTTTGTGGGAAAAACAAACATTCATTCAGCAGCAGGATGAGGTGAAGGTCATTCCCGATTTGACAGATACAAAACGATATTTGGAAAATGCACAGAAATTTCTTTTGTATGAAGGTACTAAAATACGAAAGCAGAAAAGTGGAGCGGGAGAGTTTTCTAGAATTCGAAATTATGTTGTTGGAGATGACCCGCGTAAAATAAACTGGCGTCAAACAGCAAAGCTTCAAGAGGTAATGGCAAACGAATTTGAACCGGAGCATGGTAAATATATAACGATCTTAATTGATTGCGGTAGAATGATGGGAGCGGAGCTTAAGAAAGGAAACCGTTTAGAAAAAGCCTTGGAAGCCTCTTTAACAGTTGCTGCTGCTGCACTTAAAAATGATGACTATGTGAGTGTGTTAGCTTTCTCTAAAGATGTAAAAGTATATGTACCGCCAGCAAAGGGAATGGATCAGCTACAAAAGATTTTACAAGCAGTATACGATTTAGAAGTAGATTCAATTGAATCCAACTTCTCAGCTGTATTGAACTACTTACAATCTATTCAAAAGAAGCGAAGTCTTATGTTGATGTTTAGTGATGTACATACATTTTTACATGAGGAAAGTACGTTGCTTTATTTAAAACGATTACGACAAAGGCATTTATTTCTTATGATCGGAGTAGAAGATCAGGAATTACTTACAACAACAAGACTGAACTCTAAAACAGTACAATCAGCAATGATAAAGAGTATCGCCCAACAACAAGTGCAGTATAAAAAGCGAGAAAAGGTAAAATGGGAAGCGCAAGGGCTAATCATGATTGAAGCAAAGGAAGATAGATTAGCATCAGAAGCGGTATCCAGATATATTCATATTATGAACCAAGGATTATTATAGAAGTACAACTGGCGAGGTAAATACTCCATAACGGTAGGTGTTGGAATGAATAGTAAACAATTTGTAAAGCAGCATCGTGAGGATTGGAAGCAACTCGAACAATACATATCGATTCTTCATAAACGTAGAAGAAAAGTTCGTGGAAATGATATAGATGCATTTCACCATTTGTATCAAAAGGTGGCACAACACCTATCCTATAGTCAAACTTTTTTTCCGAAAGAAGATGTAACTGCTTATTTAAATGGGTTAGTATCGAAAGCACATAATCTATTATATAAGGATCAGATGT
This sequence comes from Ornithinibacillus caprae, assembly GCF_009728145.1. Classification (GTDB taxonomy): domain Bacteria; phylum Bacillota; class Bacilli; order Bacillales; family Amphibacillaceae; genus Ornithinibacillus; species Ornithinibacillus caprae. The sequence goes on from NZ_WOCA01000006.1 coordinate 166,323, forward strand.
CTAGCTTCCAACAGATTCGTTACTTTTTCTCAACAAAATTTATCGGGCTCTTACTGGAACAATGGAAATTTATTATCTTTGCGATGATTTTATTTACAATTGGTGGAATAGCCAGTTTCATTTCTGTAGCTAATGATCCGCTTCACCTTTACTCCATAGTTCCTGATGAGATGGCATATGGGGTGGATCCAGAACAACTGGGTGTTGGTCATGATGCAATTGATTCCTCACTAATGTCAGCAGAAATTATGACTAATAATATACAAGTGGCTATGTTGGCCTTTGCCAGTGGTATTACCTTTGGAATCTTAACTATTTATGTCTTAGTTTATAATGGGATGTTAATAGGTGCGCTTGCAGCTGTATTCTGGCATTCAGGTATGTCCTATGAATTTTGGGCATATATTGTGCCACATGGCATGGTTGAATTAGCAGCTATATTTATTGCGGGTGGAGCTGGATTGTTAATGGGGTATAAATTATTTGTGCCGGGCTCTTACACACGTGGCTACCAATTAAAGCAACAAGCCATTCGTTCTGTTCAGCTTTTTTTAGGCACGGTTCCACTATTTATTATTGCGGGGGTTATTGAAGGGTTTATTACCCCTTCCTCTTTATCTCTTGAAGTTAAATATCTAGTTGCATGTATAACGGTAATTGGTTTAGTAGTCTATATTATTTGTGGAAAACTGTTGCTTGAAAGAAGAAGGCTTCAGGATAGCACATTAGAAATTGAGGGATGAAAATGACAAAAGAACAGATTGATATAAAAACCCCAGAATTTGTTTCCCTTCAGTTTAAGCTTGCGGGTCTTGGATCGAGGGCAGCAGCAATGATTTTAGACCAAGTTATTTTAACGATCCTCAATATTATAGCAATAGTGTTACTATTGTTTATAACCAGCTCAGACATTATGTTAATGGCCGAACCAGGCTGGTTATTTGCCGTTTTTATTATTGTGTTATTTGTAGTTAACTGGGGATATTTTTTTGTGTGCGAGTTTTTTTTCGGGGGGAAAACGATTGGAAAGCATATGGTTGGAATTAGGGTAATCCAAGAAAATGGGCATAGTGTTACCTTTCTATCTGCGATAATTAGAAATTTATTACGAATTGTTGATATGCTTCCAACTAGTTATTTCTTAGGAATCGTTCTTATATTCTTTCATTCGAAGCATAAGCGGTTGGGGGATATGGCTGCAGGAACAATTGTTGTTCATGAGCGACAAGTAAAGAGGCAGTCAAAGAGTGCTATTGAAAAAGAAATAGACCGACGAGGACTATCAAAAGATACGCTACAAGTAGAGGAATGGGTAATTCGCTCACTTGGAGAAAAAGATTGGAAATTATTAAAAACCTATACACAAAAATTTCCAACTTTACAGGATTATCGTAAAGTCCAATTAACGAAAGAAATAGCTTCCATTCTATTATCGAAAATCGGTCTGGAAGCTGGTACAAAAACAAATCAGGAATTAGAAAATATATTACTCGTTCTTTATCTTTACATGAAGGAAGAATGGGAGTATGAATTATAAAAAAACTAACACGCATCATTCTAAAGGCGAGTGATATAGGGTATATAGGGTAGGGAAGCTGGTTATTTAATCATTGGATCTTAATTCGTAGTTGATGAATACTGTGCAATAAAGATTTACAAAAAGGGTATATGGTATATAAGAGAAAAACATAAACTAACTTGGAATTAGAGTACAATAAATAGCCCTTTCCATATGAAAAGAGCTAAGATATTAGGTTGCTGTTATTGAATGTGTGTTCTTCTTTTGAACAAATTTAATAAATAACAAGCGAATGACAGGTCCCATAACTACAATTTGCAAAGGGAGAGCAAATATGAAATTCATAGTGAAAATATGCAGGTAGTCTTTATAGAGAGTTCCATTTTGAACCCCAGCATGTATATAGGACGTAACTAAACCATAAAAAGACATACAAGAAGCCATGCCAAATACCATACATGTAGACATAGAAAAAACAAATAATGGTATGTTTTTCTTGTTAAAAGGTAATAAAGAGACAACTTTTCTAGCTAATGGACCCACAAAGAATAAATCCAATACAAGAGCAATGACATAAGCAAGAACGAATTGAATGACAATCCCCTTAAATGATATGATGCCAAACAAATCATTCATAAACATGTTATAAAAGGTCATTACAACAACCATTCCAAAGCACATCATAGATCCAAAATATAAACCTTCTTTTCTAGTTGTAGGCAAAATTTTTCCACTCCTTTATATTAAATTGTACTTAGTAAGTATAGTTAAAAAGAAGAACTTCTCGTAAGTGACAAAATTGTGAACTTTTTATAGAGAAAAATCGAAGGGAACCAATTAATTACTTGACTGGTGGGGAGGTTATGTGAAAAAAAGAAATTTCAAAAAGTTATAGCTGCACAGTACAACCATACTTGTAATTAAATGATCTTGCAAGGTGATCACTATTTTTAGGGTGGTCTTTTTTCGTATTAGACTAGAAACTGTGCAGCAGCTATCCTATATTGAATGGTTTCTATCTTTTTCATAATTTAGTGTTGTACTATAGTGTGTTAATATGCGGTCTATTACTTTTTTAGTTAGTGGCATAAAGTAATTAAGTATTAGGCCGCCTAAACACACCGTTAATAATGTCCCAACGCCAATTGGTCCATTAAAAATAATTGCCAGTAGCAAGAATAGAAGGTAAATCAACGTTCTAGCAAAAAATATACTTCTTCTCGTTAATTCTTGAATGATTAATGTTAATCGGTCATCTGGAATTGGTGCAAAATTTGTATGTAAATATGTTGCAGTTCCTAACCCTATCACAACTAAGCCGACTCCAAAAAACACAAATTTGCTATATAAGAGTTCAGGTGCATTCCAATATTGTAATACAAAAAGCCAAAAATCAATACCTATACCCATTATAAATGCCGTTAACAGCCCCAAAACTTCTGGTCTTTTCCTACTTATAAGTGAATTGCAACATACTAAAATGATAGCGATTATGATTTCCCAGCTTCCCACAGTTAGCCCCACATTTATCGACAGTCCTACCAATAGTGCAACAAAAGGTGAAGTTCCAAGGTCTGCTAGTATCGTTAAAGAAATACCAAGGGTTAATATTAAAATTCCTAATACATAAAAAACATATCTCATTTTCACTGTACTCGCTCTCTTTTTTATATTTTTTTATTGCAAATACAACAAAGTTACGTTAAATTTAATATATGTTATTTTTGTTGCATTTGCAACAAAAATTATACGAGGAGGGTCATAATGACGGAAATACTTCGTGAAATAGGAATGATCGCTAGGGCATTGGACTCTATAAGTAATATCGAATTTAAAGAATATGACCTGACAAAAGGTCAGTATTTGTACCTAGTGCGAATATGTGAAAACGCAGGAATCATTCAAGAAAAGTTAGCAGAAATGATTAAAGTAGACCGAACAACAGCAGCTCGTGCAATAAAAAAACTTGAAAGTAATGGCTTTATTGAAAAAAGAGAAGATCCTCATAACCAAAAAATAAGAAAGCTCTTTCCTACTGATAAGGGGAAAACGATTTATCCTTTTATTAAAAGAGAAAATGATTATTCAAATAGTGTCGCATTAGCGGGATTTTCCGAAAGAGAAGCAGATAGCCTTTTCTATCTTCTTCAAAAGGTAAGAAAAAATGTAGAAAAGGACTGGGAATATGTAAAAAGGGGAAACAAGCGAAATTATTAATTGATTAAGGAGCGTGAGTAGTACATGAATGTAAAAGTAAAAAAGTGCAACCGTGAAGATTTAGAAATTCTCCAAAAAATAAGTATCGAAACATTCAATGATACATTTAAAGACCAGAATTCACCTGAAAATATGAAAGCCTATCTGGAAAAAGCATTTAACTTAATCCAATTGGAAAAGGAATTGTCCAATGTCTCATCGGAATTCTTTTTTGTTTATGTGCGTAATGAAGTCGCTGGATATATAAAGGTCAATACCAATGAAGCTCAGTCGGAAGAGATGGGTGACGAGGCACTAGAAATTGAAAGAATTTATATAAAGAATCAATATCAAAAACATGGTCTTGGTAAGTATATGCTAAATCATACTATGGATATGGCGAGGGAAAAAAATAAAAGGAAAATCTGGCTAGGTGTATGGGAAAAAAATGAAAATGCTATTGCTTTTTATAAGAAAATGGGGTTTGCTCAAACTGCAGCTCATGCTTTTTATATGGGTGATGACAAACAAACGGACTTTATCATGACCAAAACACTCCTATAACTATTATTGAAAGGTGGATGATTATGTATATACCAACACAATTCAAAATAACAGATGAAGCAATGAATTACGAAATTATGAAAGAACACAGTTTTGCGGTTCTTTTTTCTGAGCATAATGAAGCGCCATTTGCCACTCATTTGCCGTTAATTTTAAACAAGGAAAATACATATTTATATGGACACTTTGCTCGTCCTAATCCTCAGTGGAGAGATATCGAAAACCAAACTGTTCTAGCTATTTTCTATGGACCTCACTGTTATATCTCCCCATCTTGGTATGAGACGAATCAAGCAGTACCGACATGGAATTACGTGACTGTTCATGTTTATGGAGAAGTCGAGTTGTTAAAGGATGAAATTGAATTAAAGGATTCCTTACATGAAATGGTATTGAAATATGAAGCGCCTGACAGTTCATATAGATTAGAAGATGTAGATGCTGAGTTTCTCTCTGGAATGAAAAAAGGGATACAAGGTTTTAAAATTAAAATCAAAAAGATAGAAGGAAAAGCTAAGTTGAGTCAAAATCATTCATTACAGCGACAAGAACTAGTTATTAATCAACTAGAACAATTTTCAAACACGAATGAGCATCAGATTTCTTCATTAATGAAGGCAAATCTAAAAAAGTGATTGTTTAATGTGAACGGTGAGATTATATTGAAGAAGAACAACTAACAATACAAAGTTATTTGCTGCGTAGTACAACCATAATCTGCAATAAGGTTTCGAAAACAGATCAAAATAAAAATCCGAACTTTCGTTCGGATTTTTGACCCGTGTTTAATAGTTATTAATACCCACTTTAAACTTATGAGGTGAAACCGAAGAAGGTAAGAGTCTCCTTCGTTTCTTTCTTTAAGATCGGATCCACTTCCAAATCTCACCTGGAGTAGCATTTTTTCCGTACATTAAAATACCCACTTTAAATATTTTCCCAGCAAGCTTCATGAAGATCCAGATGCTAATGATTAATACGGCAATAGCAATGATTAATTCAATCCATGGCCAATCTTCTAAAGTAGTTAGGCGCATGATTAGAACACCAGGAGCAGTAAATGGAATGTAAGAACTAACCTTTGCAATCATTCCACTTGGATCTCCAATAACTGGACCAGCGATAATAAAGGAGATAAACGGCAGCATCATAACCATACCTTGGAAGTTACCAGAGGTCGACATATCTGCCATCGTTGCTCCAATTCCTACAAAAATCGCTGCAAATAATAGGTACCCAAGTATGGCGATAAATACTAGTAATAATGTTTCTGGCACAAATAGATATTCAAGAATTGGTAGATCAAGTTGCCACAAGGCAATTGGAATAGCGAATAATAGTAGAACCACTACTTGAATCATCCCTAGAACAAAATACCCGAAAATCTTTCCTTGCATTAATTCTCCAGGAGTAACGGATGATAAAATGATTTCTGCAATTTTGTCTTTCTTTTCCTGTGAGGCACTTTGGAAAATCATCATCCCTGTTATGACAATGGCAAATAGAATAATTCCAGCAAATAACCCTGGCACGATTCGTTCTAAATTAGCGGAATCTGTACCACTTTGCCCTTCTATAGTTGATTCTTCTATTTCTGATTGATTTTCAAAAACCACTCCTTGAGATAGAATAGCCATCTCTTCTTCTGACAAGCCTAGTTGTGCAATACGCATTCCTTGAAGAGGCTCGCCTAGTAATTGAACTTGTTGATTAAAATATGAGTCAATTTCTTCACTCGTATATACAGACACAACACCATTTTCTAATACCTGTTCATTTAAATAGATATATGCTGTATCTTCCATATCTTCAAGTTCCTCTTTCGCTTCATCTTCTGATAGGGTTGTAGTTTCTATATCCCAATCTAACTCATAAAGATTGGCTGTTTCTTGTATACTAGTCATTGCATTAATTTCATCATTTACGAAAACTGTTGTAGAGGTGTCCTCACCATCAGAATCACCGATTAAACTACCGATCAGAAAGAATACTAAGAAAAGAGCAGGTGTTAAAAATAGTCCAATGACAAATGTCTTATTCTTTAAATTTCGTTTGATTTCCCATTTTGCTACCTTCCATGTATTACGCATTTGCCTCACCTGCTTCCTTTAATAGATTCTTATCCGTTGCAATATCAATAAAGATTTCATGAAGAGAGATTCGATTTATTTTTAATTCATTCACAGTTATGCTTTCTGGTAAATTCTTTATCCAATTTGTTGGTTGAATATCCTTTTCCAAGAATAGAATAGATATGTCATCATTTTGTTCTACCCGTTGGACCTGTGGGATTTTTTCTAATTCTGAGATTTCATTTTTCCCATGAATAGTACATTTGAAATTCGCATATTCTGTTTTCACATCATCTAATGTTCCATAAATAACTTTTTGCCCATGCTGAATCATGAATAAACGGTCACACATTTCTTCTACTAAATTCATTTGGTGAGAAGATAGTAAGATAGCAGTTCCATTGTTCGCTAACTTACGGATCTCTTCTTTAAATATTTCTTGGCTAACTGGGTCAAGTCCAGAAAATGGTTCATCTAAAATTAGCAGCTCTGGTTCGTGGAGAATGGAACCAATAAACTGAACTTTTTGTCCCATCCCTTTTGAGAGCTCCTCAACAGCTACATTCTCTTTCCCTTCTAGGTCAAACTTTTTAAGGTATTGTAAAGCACGTTCTTTTGCTTTATCCAATGGATAATCCTTTAGGTCAGCTAAATAGAGTAATATATCCATTACTTTCACATTTTTATATAGGCCACGCTCTTCCGGTAAATAGCCAATTTTATGGCGTGGAATCCCATTTCCATTATTGTGAAATGTAATCGCTCCTTGGTCTGGATACATGATCCCCATAATATTACGAATCGTTGTTGATTTTCCAGCACCATTTGGGCCGAGAATAGCCATAATTTCTCCTTTACGAACATCAAAAGAGATACTTTTTAATGCTTTTTTGTCTTTAAAAGATTTTTCAAGATCTTTAACTGTTAACATGACTTCCATTCGTATTCACCCTTTCTGTATTTTTCTCCCTGTGTAAATCCTACCATACTAAACTATTTCTTGTGAGAAATTTATCATCAAAGAATATTGGAACTCCAACTCCATTTTTTTCTGCATGGATATGAAGGTGTGGCTCGGATGTATTTCCTGAATTACCAACTGCTCCGATTTTGGTTCCCTCTTGTATAGTATCACCGACTTCCACGGATACACTTTCTTTAAGCATATGCGCTATATAGACGACGACATTTTGTTCACATTCTAGTGCAACATAATTTCCTTCAGGCTCATTTGGATTAGAATCTGGTGGAATTAAATCAGGTAACCCATCCCTTACCTCCACGACGGTTCCATTACAAGGGCTATATAGTGGATCTTGAAATATTTCGTATTTTTCTAGATCCTTAGGATATAATCCTTTTGTTCGAGTCCCTAACTTATTTAATTTGACTATATCTAGTGCATACTGTTGAGGTTCATAGGCGTGATGGTAATTCATAATTGTACTACTCCCGCCATGTCCAATGTAATAGACTCCATTTTGTAAAGGAAAAGAAAGATCGATAGACTCATCTTTTATTGAAAAACTACTAAAAGCAGAAATATTATATAGGCCAAAAATAATGATTAAAAAAACATTTACACCAATAGAAAATTTTCTTGCTTTATGTTGAGTAGTATCTTCAAATTTTTGATGCTTTATTTTTTTCCAGGACAGAAAAATGGTAATGACTAATAATAACGGAAATACAAATCTTAGGTAGTAGCTAACCCAAGACCAATTTCCCGATAAAAATAACCAAGTAATAATCATAATGGTAGCTACAAGCAAAGTGCCCCATTCAAGTTTGCTATTTATCTTTGCTCTCCAAAGCATATAGAGAAAGCAAGCAGGTAATAATAGCTGGATAAGTAGAACCTGGATAATGGTTAAGAGCATGGTTTCACCTCAAATTATATGTTTGGAGTTAGCAACAATGAAATAATCTCCTCTAATTCAACTGCAGAATGATCCGTCCATTGGATTCCCTGTTCTTGTAAGAACTGCTGTGTTACATCTGGTTGATTGGAAATTAATTGTTGGTTGTAACGTACTATCTCCCCTGGAATTTTGGAGCTTGGTAATACGGTATCCTTTAACCAGAAACGCTTATAACTTTCGGTTAATGCTTCTTTTTCATAGTTGCCAATCATTTCTCCATCATGTAATACGAATAAGTAATCAGAAAGTTTCTTAATATCCTCAACTTGGTGGCTGGCTATGAGGATGGCATGCTCTCCTTGATCCATCCAATCTACTAATACATCAATTAATAGTTTTTTAGAAGGAATGTCCATAAAAGATGTTGGTTCATCCAATATTAATAATGGTGCATTTCTTGGAATAGTTAGTGCTAAGTTAAGTTTTTGCTGCATTCCTTGTGATAGTTTACTGAATTTTTTATTTAACGGTATGTCAAAAAGGTGAACCATGTTCTCAAATAGCTCCTCGCTCCAATTCGGATATAAAGGAGATATTAGTTCCTTTAATTGTTTGCCATTAAAGGCATCCCAACCAATGATCGTTTGTGGTTGATAAGCTACAGATTGTTTCCAGTCTTCACCTGGTCCGTGCACAAATTGATCGAGAAGTTTGATGTTTCCTTGATCTGGTTTGACTAGATTCATAATCATTTTTAATAAGGTACTCTTTCCAGACCCGTTATTCCCCACTAAAGCGGTAATCGTTCCTGATTCGATAGTTAAATTAATTGGACCAAGTTGAAAATCATCTATTTTTTTCTGCAGGTGAGTGATATTTAACAATGATTGCATGATTAATCCTCCTTCTCTTGATCTCTATAGGTATCTAATACCTGATCAAAAATATCTTTAATTTGTTCGATTGAATAGTGATAATTCAAAGCAGTTTGCACTGCATTTTCAATGGTTTTTTTAACAGATGAAACTTTAACCTCTTGTTTTAAGGATTCGTTTACTTCTGCAACAAAGGTTCCTTTTCCTTGAATCGTTTTGATAAACCCTTGTATCTCCAGATTTTGATATGCCCGTCTTATCGTGATTACACTGATTTCAAGGTCCTTTGATAAGGCTCTTATCGAAGGTAGTGAAGTTCCAGCAGGTAAATGTCCACCTGCAATTAAAGCTTTAAGTTGATGTTCAATTTGATGATAGATTGGTTCGCGTGAATCTTGGGACAAACGGATCGGTAGTTCCATGGAACACACCCCTTTCTGGGCAACTATAATATAAAAATTTATCAAAAGGTGGATATTATTATTGGTAATCGATAGTTTCCATATTCTTTATCATTTTATATTTCCAATAATGTAAACCAAAATAAGCAATCAAGATAGAGAAAATCACTATTGGTATTGGCCATTTTTGTACAGCGATTGCAGTGAAATGAACGATTCCATAAGAGAAGATCCATGGAAAAATTACAATTCCAAAAATAATAAAGACTAGAAGTAATCCAGATAATATAAAAGCTAGTTTCTTGTTAGGAACTATATACATCCCAGTATCATATGTGACTATTGCGGATCCGAAAAAAATTCCGAATGACAGCCAAGTTATTGAAAAAGCAATGTAATTGCTAGGAGCTAATAGATTTTGTAACTCAGTAGAAAATAAATACATACAAATTAACACCAAAACTTGAGCTGGAAGTGAGTAAACGAAGTAGATGATGAGCCTACTTTTAGCAATTACCTCTTTGGGTAATGGGAGCTGCATTTGGTTGTGCAAAATGGGAGAAATCCACAAGTCGCCTCTGATAACTTGGTCCTGCAATACTTTTGGTTTCATCCAAATCGGCGCGAATGTAAATAATACTATGAATAATAGATCATAAATTCCGATGTTATTTGCGGTTTCTGTTAGTAAAATGATGAGCAGAGTATAAATTGCAAAGAAAATAATGGTATAGATAAATCCTGCCCATGATGCTTGTAGTTCAAAGGATGCTATCCTCATTGCTTCCTTCATATCGTTAACCACCTTGTTTTCCCCCCTATATATAATCTATTTTGTTCATATTTCTTTTCATGTAATTCTTCCAAAAATGATAACCGCTATATGCAGCAATGATTGAAGCAATAGAGGTAAACAATGGCCATTTATCAGCTGCAATGATGGACCAATAAACAAAGCCATGGCCAGTAATTGCGTGAAACAGCGTAAATAAGATACTCCCTATCCCTACAGTGAGTATTCCTATAATAAACAATCCAGCAGTCGTAGCTAAAAAGCCTTTATCACCTGTATCACTTGCAGGAAATATAAAACCTACGTAGAAACTAAACGATAACCATAAGATAGCAAATGCAATCATACTATCAATAGAAAAATGGGCAGGAAAAGTTGCTAAATATAGCAATCCTACTATTGCTATGACCTGAAAAGGAAAGGTATAGATGAAATGGATAATAAATCTACTTTTAATCAGAACCTCTTCTTTAATCGGTAAATGTTTTTGCATTAGTAATATAGGAGAGACTATAAAGTTTGGTTGTATATTTTGAATTTGAAAAGCCTTTGGTTTAGGCATTGCTGTAGCAAATGAAAATAAAATCATAAAGAAAAGATCAAATCCTAGAAATCCATTCTCTACATACTCAGGTAGGGATTTTCTGAGATAACCTAAAAGAAATAGTGTAATTACAAGAGAAAAAATTAAATTTATTTTTGATTGTTTTAATTCAAAAGTTGCCAGTTTAAATGCTTGTTTCCATGTATTCAATATAAAATCCCCCTTACAACTGTTATGCTGTTTATATATTTATATACAGTATATGAATATTAATTATAATTGTCAATTAAATATTGAAGATTCTTCATAAACCGTAATCGAAAGTGGTGTTGTTCACATTTTTGACAAATTAACATTATTTTTGTGAAAAAGTGAGCAAATAGTATTTACGATTAGTAAAATGCGTGTTATTATCAAAGTGTAATAAGGAAACACCTTACAATATATTGTGAAACAATGAGCATTATGAAAATGAATCAAAACATAAAGGAGATGGTAAGCATGATTATGAACTTTATCCGTAATAATAAAATTTTCGCAGGAGTATTAGCAATTATTCGAGTATATATTGGTTATAGCTGGCTAACAAGTGGCTGGGGTAAAGTAACTGGTGGCGGATTTGATGCAAGTGGATTCTTACATGGAGCAGTCGCAAGTGCAGGTGGAGAGCATCCAGCAGTACAAGGCTGGTGGGCAGCATTTTTAGAAAGTGTAGCCATTCCAAATGCAGGACTATTTAGCTTTTTGGTAATGTGGGGTGAAGTGCTTGTAGGAGTAGCATTAATCCTAGGAATCTTTACTAACTTTGCAGCACTAATGGGAATTACGATGAACTTCGCATTTTTATTCAGTGGAACAGTAAGCACAAACGCACAAATGGTATTACTAACCGTATTCTTGATTGTAGCAGGGTTTAATGCAGGTCGTTATGGTTTAGACAGATGGATCATTCCTTTCTTGAAAAACTATACTCCACAAAAAAGAGATAAAAAAGAAATTGCAGTTGCATAAAAACAAAGAAAAAAGCTGATCCTCCGAAAAGGAAGATCAGCTTTTTAAGCTCGCCTAGCACACATATTCAGCTAGTACGCTTTGTACTTTATAAATATTTAATTGTTTGTTAAATGTCTTTTCGATTGGTGCTGATAAACCAGAAACCCAAATTTTTAGTTCTGCGTCTAAATCAAATGTCCCTGCTGTTTCTACAGAAAAGTTCGTGATGTTTTTATAAGGGATCGAGCGATATTCCACTTTTTTACCTGTTACCCCTTGCTTGTCTACTAGAATTAACCGTTTGTTAGTGAATACAAATAAGTCCCGAATAAGTTTATATGCATGCTCTACATTCTCTGTAGGCGCAAGCAGATCTTTTAGTTCTTTTTCTGCTGTTTTGCTATCGATCTCGGATGCATTTCCCATCATACCATCAAATAATCCCATGAAAATGACCTCCTATTATTCATTCTGCTTTTATTATATCAATAATTAGATTAAATAGTAACTTACTTTTAAATGGAGATGTTTATTCCATTGATACGATGTAAACAATGGATGATATATCTATTTTATGGAGGGATATGTTTGATGAAGGGATTATTACCTTTAGTTTTGGCAATGCTCCTATTGAGCGCATGTGGAAATAACAATAATAAAGAAGACATACAAGGGCAGACGGAGGAAGATCCAGGAATTGCAACAATTAGCAATCAGATTGCAAAGGAAACATCTACTCTTGTCTCTCTAGTAAATAGCAGTGGAGAGAGAATTGGCGAAGCAAAATTAGAACAACGTCAAGATGGTGTAAATATAACACTGGAAGCAACAGGCTTACCACCCGGTACACATGGCTTTCATATTCATGAGGTTGGAAAATGTCAGCCACCAACATTTGGCTCTGCCGAAGGGCATTTCAATCCGACACAAAAAGGGCACGGATTTAATCATCCGGAGGGACCTCATGCAGGAGATTTGCCAAATATTGATGTAGCAGAAGATGGTACCGTAAAAGCAGAAGTACTTGCAGAACATGTAACCTTACAAAAAGGAGAGGAACACTCACTTTTAAAAGAAGGTGGAACTGCCCTAATGATTCATTCCGATGCGGATGATTATGAGTCACAGCCCGCCGGTGATGCAGGGGAACGAATTGCTTGTGGTGTAATTGCTGAATAGCTTACAAAGAGACTTTCAGTTTTGAAGGTCTCTTTTTTATGTCTTTTTATTTGATAAGGTGATTAAGTTTGCGGGTCTTAAGGTCTGATTTCATAAAGTAAACAAGATAAATATAGTAATTTAGACCTGTTTTCAAAAGGTAATTAGCTCAATAATGTTTCTTTTTAATTTATTATTTATTTTCTGATATTTAAATGGTGTAATTTAACTGTAAAATTTATCAAGGAGGAAATGATATGAAAAAATTAAAAGTATTAACAATTGGATTGGGACTAGTTGTAACTCTGGCATTAGGATTTCAACCGACAATAGCTGAAGCACATTTCAATGAATCACATGAATTAGAGCCAATTTCTCAATTAAATGAAAACGCACCATTCGCTTACCCAACAGTTATAGGACTGGAAGCACCATCAAGTATATATGGTTCGAATGCATCTCCACAATTCAAGTTGAATTTTTCGGGTGACAGAGGTGGTGGTACGTACAGATGGACCTTTACTCCTGGTAATGGTGATTCGACTCGATCTGGATCAACTTCAGCAACAAGCCATTCACTAAACCATAATTATTATTTAGGTAATCGTGATAGCGATAGTTATGAAGTAAGAGCATCAGTAACTGGCTATAGCTACGATAGTACTATTAAAGTAGTGAGACACTATCGTTAAAGTGAATTTACATATAGAAGAAGCAACTATCTCTTAGTTGCTTCTTCTATAATTATAAGATAAATAGGAGACTGTTTTATGATTCTACTTAAAAACATTAACGTAACTTATCCTTCATTAGAGAAACCAATCTTAAAAAACATTAATTTGCACATCAAAACTGGAGAGTGGGTATCTCTTGTAGGTCCATCGGGATCTGGAAAGACTTCGTTTTTAAAGGTTATATCTGGAAAACTGGATACTGTAGAGGGAAATGTGATTATACATGAAACTGATATTAATGGGCTTTCAGCTCACAAAAGACATGAATTTATACGTCGACATGTATCAACTGTATATCAGCAATTTAGACTGCTCCCTCAGTTTTCCGTATTAGAAAATATTATGTTGCCGTTAATCCCTCATGAGAATAAAAAAAGGATACAAAGTAGGGCAAGAGAACTGATTGATGAAGTTGGCTTAACCCATAGAGTAACTCATTTTCCACACCAACTATCAGGTGGAGAACAACAACGCGTAGCTTTCGCAAGAGCCCTTATTACTGATCCTTCTATTCTTTTATGTGACGAACCAACAGGAAATTTGGATACTAATAATCGTGATATTATTTTAGAGTTATTAACTCAGATACATAAAAAAGGAAAAACTATTATTTTGGCTACACATGATGAAATTGTTGCTAAAAAAGGAAAAAATATACTTACTTTTCATGAAGAGGATGTTCATAAAGGAGAAGTAGTTCTATGATTCGTTATAGTTGGCGATCGGTGAAAAATAACTTTTGGTCATCCTTTTTAGTCATGTGCTCCCTTATTGCTATATTTATAGCGGGACCTGTTAGTATTTCGGCGTTATTTGATATACAAGCAAAAGTCGATGACAATATACAAGTATACGCGAGAGGTAGCTATGACATATTAATTCGTTCAAGTAATTCCAAAACAGAAGTTTGAGGAAGAATTAGGAAAGGTAGAAGAAAATTATTTAACAACAGGTGATGGGGGCATCACTCTGGAGGAGTGGGAACAAATTAAAAATTTGTCCAGTGTAGAGATAGCAGCCCCAATAGCTTCCCTAGGGTACTTCACTGGAGAAAATAAAACCTTTACTTTAGCTTACCCACATACTAGTAGCTATATAGAAACTGAATTCAATACAACCGATGGAGTTAATGAATATACAATTCGTGATGAGGGCGGTTATTTTTATGTTTTAGAACAAGAGGGCTACCTAGAAGGATTTGATTTTTATAAAGAACCTGGTCATGGTTATATAGGAGAAGGTATGAAACCTGAATTTGGTATTCCCCTAACCTATCACCTTACAGTTGGAGTCGATCAAGAAGAAGAGGAAAAATTGACAGGTATAGATCTTTCAGCTCTTAAAAATCCAATTCCAGCACAACTTGAATGGAGCTATAGTCAGTATGGTGCAAAGAGAAATATTCCGATTATTTACTTATCTGATTCCTTTGTTTCATTGAGGGCTGAAACAAGTTTATCGGAATTAGATTGGGGTAGTGAACAAACGATTCAATTAAAGGAAGAGCTTGATCTCCAAGATAACGAGGCTTTCTTTTTTTCTGAGAAATATGAAACCTTAGGGGATAGATTATCGAAAATCGAGCGCTTGAATACAGAGGGAATAAAAATTTTCTTATCTGATCAAATAAAACCATTTTATTATGAACCCTTTTCTTATAATTATGATGGTACCTTCAGTGGGGAGGAAAACTATTCATTTGGAATTAGTGAGACTCCTATATTTTATCGTACAAAACCAATTGATTACACAATTCGTAAAGATCAAACCTTGGAGGTTAAACAAATAGGGCAAGATTCAGGGGTTCCTGTATACCGAGAAATTGAAAAACAAGGAGTTTCTGTTAGGGAGAAACGGGAGGATATACCATTTCTTTTATATCCAGTTGGTACCTTTACAACAAAATCTCATCAGGAATCGTTGGCCGCAAGCCCATTAGGCATCTATCAACAAGCACCAACCACTAAGCTGGATGACGGCACAACCCTTCATGAAACAATTACTCCTGGTAGCTTTATTAGTTCACCAGCACATGGAATTGTTAGCTTAGAGGATGCTGCATATATCAAGGGAGATGCCCCTATTGATGCTATTAGACTAAGGGTAGATGGTATTAATTCATACAACGAAGAAGCAATACGGAAAATTAATGATGTTATTCTCGATATTTCAGAAATTGGTGGTTTTGATATCGTAGTGGTGGCTGGAGCATCTCCATCACCCGTAATAATGGACGTAGAAGGAGTAGGGGAGGTTGAGCAATCGTGGACTAGTCTAGGGGCAGCGGCGACTATATCTGAGGGTTGGAATACAACTAATCTATTAATCTCAAGTGTATTTCTAATGATTAGTATAGTATACATAGTAAACCACGCCATGTTTAGAAAGTATACGAAAAAAAATGAAACTAAATTACTATCAGATATAGGCTGGAAAGTAAGACATATTAAGCAATTCCATTTAATAGAAAATTACTTGTTAATAATATTTTCGGGTATATTAGGAGGATTAATACTTTTTATCCTTTATTTGTTTAATCTAGTTAGTAGTATTACATTAGTAATCTACCTAATTATTGTCCTGTTAACCTTTTTAATTCCTTTTTTGATTATAGTTTTAGTTAAAAATAAACTACGATCAACTAATAGGTTTAATGGAGTTAAATTTAAGAAGGTTTGGTTGAAAAATGTTTTATTCTATAAAAAATTGATAATTTTATGTTTCCTTCAGTTAATATTTGTTACATTTTTATTCAATTTCGTACCTGCAAACTTATTTGTTACAAATCAATCAACTGGTGATACTAACTTAGGGGTGTTTATTAATGATCTAATTTTGATTTTGATTTTGGTCATATTAGTAGCAACTCTTTACATCGCTACAACTACAATAATTGATAGTATTTCTTCATTCCTTTTTATTAGAAAAGAAGAAATTTTAACTTTAAGGGATATTGGTTGGCGAGTAAAAGACATCCATAATACTTTTATGAAAGAATCAATTGCTTGGATCATACCCTCATTTATTATTGGTATGGCTATAAGTATCATTATATCAAGTACTGTACTTACATTCACTGTAGAATTAGTATTCCTCTCTATATGTATAACTCTATTGTTAAGTATAGGAAGCATGATTTTGGTATATAATTTAATAAAAAGAACACTAAAAAAGATTTAGAGTGAATTCATAACAAAAATGGTAAGTATTCGTTTGTTCTATACGAATATTTACCATTTTGTATTTTTAGGAGAGTTGACCGTGATGATCCGTGGAAAGGGTAGCTTGGATGTCCTGGTCCAGGGTTCCTATCTCATGGTTCTGCTAATTTGATAAAAAATAACATTTATTATTGACATTTTTGTGATAAAGTTACATAATGGTGTTAGTAAATAACATTAAATGTTTAAAATTAACAAAGTGAAGGGTTGATCCTATGCAACCAACTGAACGTAGAGAATGGGTTATGCAACAAGTAAGAGAGAACGGCAAAGTTGAAATTGAAGTGCTTTCTGCAGAGCTAAATGTCTCCCCGATGACTATTCGACGAGATTTAGATCAGCTGGAGGAGGAGGGGAAGGTAATCCGTATTCACGGAGGAGCCGTCTTGCCGAAGCCGCTTATAACTGAAACCCCGTTCTTCGCAAAGGAAAGCAGAAGAATTGAACAGAAAAGAATGATTGCTCAAAAGGCACTTTCTTATATAAAAGAAGGTCAAACGATCATACTAGATTCAGGAACAACTACACTAGAATTAGCAAGATTACTACGCAATCGAGAGAATATTACAGTGATTACCAATGACATAAAGATAGCAGCTGAATTAGTGGATAGTTCCCTGAAGGTAATTGTAACAGGTGGGGAATTACAAAATGATGTCGGTGCATTATTTGGTCCACAAACACATCAATTTTTAAAAAATATTCATGTTGATTTATTTTTCTTAGGAGCACATGCGATTGATGTTCAAGCTGGTGTAACGTCTCCAACGTTTGAAAAGTCACTAGTTAAACAGCTAATGATTCAAGCAGCAGAGAGTACATTGCTTGTAGCGGATTCAAGTAAAATTGATCAAAAAGCATTTTCTAAAGTTTGCAATTTAAGCGAACTAACTGGATTTATTACCGATCAAGATATTTCAGATACGATGAAAAATGAATTATCTGATTCGATAGATATTTTATAACAAACGAGGTGAGGCATCATGAGAGTTGGAGTAGTAGCTGACGACCTAACGGGAGCAAATGCTACAGGTGTACGTTTAAGTAAACAAGGCTTTAGCTCTGCTACGGTTGTATTTAATGATAAAATTCCAGACTCGAGAGAACTAGATGCGGTATGTATTGATACCGATTCCCGCTATGCCTTGGATGAAATTGTTGAAAATCGAGTAAACCAAGCAATAAGAAATTTACAGGAATGGGATGCAAAGATTATATGTAAACGAATTGATAGCACTGTTCGAGGGAAGATTGGACTAGAAATCGATACAGTTCTTAATGCAACTGGACCAGAGAGTGTTGCAATCGTTGTGGCATCATTTCCCGATTCTGGAAGAATTTCATCTGGTGGCTATTTATTAGTAGAGGGCGTTCCTGTTCAGGATACTGATGTGGCAAAAGACCCGGTAATGCCAATTACCCAATCCTATGTCCCAGCTATTATTGAGGAGCAAAGTAAATATTCGGTTGGACATATTGGGTTAGATATGGTGTTAGCTGGTGCTGAACCATTAAAAAATGCAATTAATCGAGGGGTAAAGGCTGGTCAACGAATTATAGTCATTGACGCTGTTACGGATGAAGATATTGAAACGATAGCTGAGTCAATGGTAGAGGTTGAGAACGTTAAGCTTGTTCCTGTTGATCCTGGTCCTTTGACTGCTGCCTATTCAAAGGCATATTCTCATCAATTAGTTGAGCAGAGCAAGGTTATTGTAACAGTTGGAAGCGTGACATCATTATCTGCCAGGCAGCTTCAATATTTGAAAGAAAAGACGAATTCTACACCTGTATATGTCTCCGCAGAAAAACTAGCTACATTACAATCTAGCTGGGAGGAAGAAGTAAACAGGGCAATAGAGGTAGCACTTGAACGAATTCAACAAGATGATGTGCTGATTATTACTACCCATAAAGACGGGGCAAAACTAGTTAACTTTAAAGCTATTGCTGAAAGAGAAAACACCACACAAGATGCTCTGGCTAAGCGAATTACGGATGGGCTTGGCAAAATAACGAGGCGGGTTCTTGAAAAAACGACTTATCCCGTTCAAGGATGTTTTACAAGTGGTGGGGATGTTACCGCCTCTTTATGTGCACTAAGTATGGCATCAGGAATCAAGTTAGAGGATGAAGTTTTACCATTAGCAGCTTATGGGACATTGATTGGCGGCCATTTCCCTGGACTACCGATCGTTACAAAAGGCGGTATGGTTGGGGATAAGAAGTCTATTTATGCAAGTGTGAAATATTTACGTACAAAAACGAACAGGAGGGTATAAAACATGACTAACGAACGAGCGATAATCGCTATACCAATGGGGGATCCAGCAGGTATTGGCCCTGAGATCACAGCAAAATCTTTAGTGAATGAAGATATCTATAATATGTGTAAGCCGGTTGTAATAGGGGACGCAAAAGTATTCGCTAAAGCAATTGAAATTGTGGAAGCAAGCCTGAAAATTAACGTAATTGAAAAACCGGAAGAAGGTAAATACGAATTCGGAACTGTTGATATTATCGATTTGAAAAATATTGATATGGATCAATTACAATATGGTGAGGTTCAAGCGCAATGCGGTAAAGCTGCATTTGAATACATTAAAACTTCTGTAGACCTTGCAAAAGAAGGAACTGTTAAAGCGTTAGCAACAACTCCGATTAATAAAGAGTCATTGAAAGCGGCAAAAGTTCCTTATATTGGACATACAGAAATGCTAGAAGATCTTGCAGATACAAAAGATCCATTAACCATGTTCCAAGTGAATGGCATGAGAATCTTCTTCTTAACACGTCATTTATCATTAAAAGCTGCGATTGCACAAATGACAAAAGAGCGTGTTCGAGATTATCTAAATCGTTGTGATAAAGCACTTCAACGTTTAGGTGTCGAAAATCGCAAATTCGCGGTTGCCGGTCTAAACCCACATAGTGGAGAAGGCGGTTTATTTGGAATGGAAGAGGTTGATGAAATCGGACCAGGAATCGAAGCGGCGGTTCAGGATGGAATCGATGCAGTTGGTCCAGTTCCAGCTGACTCGGTATTTTTCCAAGCATTGAACGGAAAATATGATGCTGTCCTTTCGTTGTACCATGATCAAGGACATATTGCTGCGAAGATGACAGATTTTCACCGGACCATTTCCATTACAAATGGTCTACCATTTTTAAGAACATCTGTCGACCATGGTACAGCGTTTGATATTGCTGGGAAGAACATTGCATCAAGTGTCAGCATGGAAGAATGTATCAAATTAGCTGCTGAATATGCACCGAAATTTACTAGAGACACATTGGGATAAATAAATGCTGAGGTTAGTTTAATAACCTCAGCAAAATTGGTAAAAAAATGAAAGCCATTTCATGAGGGGAGAGAAAGTCCATGGAAGTTTCAGGTACACAAATGATTATCGGTCTAATATTAGGTATTGCTTTATTAATTCTTTTGGTTTTAAAAACAAAGGTTCACGCATTTATCGCACTTCTTATCGCAGCTTCTATCACAGGAATCGTAGGGGGTATGAATCCTAATGATGTAGTTGCAGAAATCACCAATGGTTTTGGTAGTACATTAGGCTCTATTGGTATTATTATCGGTTTAGGGGTAATGATGGGGCGGATATTAGAAGTATCAGGAGCTGCAGAAAAGCTAGCCTATACACTAATTAAAAAATTAGGAAAGAAAAAAGAAGAATGGGCGATGGCAGTTGCAGGTTATCTAGTAGCAATTCCAATCTTTGTAGATTCAGCGTTCGTTATTTTACACCCACTAGTGAAAGCATTATCGAGAAAAACAGGTAAATCTGTTGTTGCATTAGGAGTGGCTTTAGCTGTTGGATTAGCGGTTACCCACCATGCAGTACCACCAACACCAGGTCCATTAGGAGTAGCTGGGATATTTGGTGCAGATGTAGGTTTAATGATTTTAGTAGGTCTTCTATTTTCTGTACCTATTATTATTGTTGGTGTGTTATATGCTAAATGGATTGGAAAGAAAATACACCAGGTTCCAGCTGAAGACGGAGAAGGCTTTGTAAGGTTGGATGAGGGTGCAGTTTATAAAGAATTTTTACATGCCGTAGATGAAAGAGAAAAAGAACTTCCTTCATTTGCAAAAGCTATAATGCCTATACTAGTACCAATTATTTTGATTTTCATTAATACAACTTTTGGTGCGTTACATGATTCAGGCGTTATAACATTAAATGAGACATTGCTTTCTTATATTATGTTTATCGGTAACCCAGTAATTGCTGTAGGACTTGGATTAATTGTTGCTATCTATACGCTCACGAATAATCTTCGTAAATCAGAAACGCTAGATCGTATGGAAGAAGGAATTAAGACGGCAGGTATTATTTTACTTGTAACAGGAGCAGGTGGTGCGCTAGGTAATGTACTACGTGCAAGTGGTACAGGTGATTTAATTGCTGAGCAAGTTGCACAATGGTCAATACCAGCTATTTTAGTACCTTTCTTTATTGCTACGTTTGTTCGTCTCGTACAAGGTAGTGGAACGGTAGCAATGATAACAGCTGCATCTATCTCTGCTCCTATCGTTGCAAGTCTAGACGTAAACTTAGTGTTAGCTGCACAAGCAGCTGCATTAGGTGCAATGATTTTCTCTTACTTTAATGATAGCTTATTCTGGGTTGTAAACAGAATGTTAGGAATTAAAAATGTAAAAGAGCAGATTCTAGTTTGGTCTGTACCAACAACCATTGCTTGGGGTGTAGCATTAATTATGCTAATCGTTGCTGATTTTGTTGTAAGATTATTTTGATTAAATTTGGTAGTGGATAAAAAATAATAGACACAATCATATTAGGACGCTTAAATAGGGATTTACTTCTATTTAAGCGTCCTTTATGTATTTTTGAGGAATGCCTTGGTTAATGGAATGAGGATTCATTTTCAATGAATAGGACAGACCCACTTATTAAAATTTATATGCGAATATATGTTCGCATATTTGGAGGTGCTATGTTATACTCGTAGACAAGATAAAGTTCTATTAGAGTTGGTAGGCTAAATTTAATAAAGGTGGTGATGTTCCTGAGAATGTATGAAGTAATGATGGTCTTGGGGAGCTTTGGCACACTTTTAATCGCGCTACTTGCCTTAGTTGTAACGATGATCAACCATAAAAAATAGACCTTCCCTTTAGCCTTTGGAACATGGTGGGGAAAGGTCTATTCATTCTAACTAGCCGAACCCTCTAAGGGAACCGCTTATCGATGCTAGATGCCCAGTTGCAGCTGGGCTTTTTTAATTCGTATTAATAAGAACATTATACCATATCTATAGTACTGTATATAGTTTAATATTTTTTAACTGATAGAACATAAGTAGTAGTGGTTAGTCAGATTAAAGTAAAATAGTTTGCTTGGCGCAATTTTTAACTGTACAGTCAGCAGAAATCCGCGAGCGCAGAAAACAGCGAGCAGAAGAGCAAGCAATGAAGGCGCCAATTAAAATGCTATTTCCACTTGTCTTATTTATTTTTCCTTGTATTTTCATTGTGTTGTTAGGTCCTGCTGTAATTGGCTTTTTAGAAACATTTTAAACAGTTTTAGAAAGAATTGAAGCTAATGTATTCCTTTTCGAGTGAAACTCCTGTATAATTTGTTTCGAGTATCGAAAGAAAGAAGGGGTATACAATGAGTTCAAATGCAAGCGCTCAGTCAGCTGCTCCTCAAGCCGGTAAAATTTGGTCGCGTGATTTCGTGCTAGTTTGTCTGGCTAATTTTTTTATTTTTCTTGGCTTTCAAATGACATTACCAACGCTCCCTTTATTTGTAAAGGAGCTAGGGGGCAGTGATCAATTAATAGGGATCATTGTTGGTATTTTTACATTTTCAGCGCTAATTATCCGCCCGTTTGCAGGGCATTCTTTAGAAACCAAGGGTAGACAATTTGTTTATATGACCGGGTTGGGGATCTTTGTCCTTTCGGTCGGTTCTTATGCATTTATAGGAAGTATTTTTCTTTTATTGCTGATGCGAGTTGTGCAAGGGCTAGGTTGGGGGTTATCCACTACCGCTACAGGTACCATTGCAACCGATATTATCCCTCCCAAAAGACGTGGGGAAGGTATGGGCTACTTTGGACTGTCAGGTAATATAGCACTTGCGTTTGGTCCAGCTTTAGGTCTAGCATTAGTTGATGTAATTTCCTTTACACAATTATTTTTAATTTGTGGTTCACTAGGATTAATGGCATTTTTATTATCTTCAAAAATTCGTTATAAAAAAGTGGAAGAATCACCTGTAAAAGCTGTTACGGCTAGATTTGATATTTTTGAAAAAACAGCCTTACAGCCGTCTGTTTTATTGTTATTCATTACGTTTACATTTGGAGGAATTGCGACATTTCTTCCTTTACATGCGATTGAAAAAAATGTAGAAGGAATTAGCTTTTATTTCCTTGTATTTGCTTTGTTTTTAATGCTATCACGGACATTCGCTGGACAAATCTATGATCGTAAAGGTCATATTTATGTTTTTCTTCCGGGGGCAACACTAGTATTTATTGCGATGTTATTACTATTTTGGTTACCAAATACCACAGTTATGCTTGTTGCTGCAGGAATGTATGGGCTCGGTTTTGGTGGCATCCAACCTGCGTTGCAAGCTTGGGCTGTTGAAAAAGCCCCAAACAATCGAAAGGGTATGGCGAATGCGACTTTCTTTTCTTCGTTTGATTTAGGGGTAGGAGCTGGTGCGATATTGTTTGGCCAAATCGCCTTTCTATTTAACTATGCAGCAATCTATCTAGCCTCAGCAGGGTCCGTCCTGATCTCTATATGTATATATATTTATCTATTACTAAAGGTTATAAAATAATAGGTGCCTGTCACTTGTCGAATTTCGACAAGTGACAGGCACCTGTTTTAAAATTTGCTATTCTCGTTTACAATAGAGGTAGAATGTAAAAAGGCAGGTTAATAGAGTCTTGAATAAATTGAGCGATGTTAATATACAAAAATTATTTCCGCCCGTTATTTATAAACGTGGGTTGGATTATTATAAACAAGGTCTTGTAAGTGATTTATTATATGATATCAATTATCAAGTTTGGACTGCGACGGTACACGGTTCTGAAGAGTACTTTGTGGAAATCAGCATGAAGGATTTTGATGAGGGTTCCATTGATACGTACTGTGATTGTCCAGCATTTGATACGTATAAATCATGTAAACACATTGCAGCTACCTTAATCAGTATAAAGAATAAAGATACAAATGAGGTCCCTTCGTTTGCAAATTATGATTATCAAACAACGAATCGCTTTATACAGGCATTAAGTTCTATTACACAACCATCTGATACACTTGAAATTTTGCCTGATAAAATTCCGATCCATATAGAGTATATTCTAAAATGGTCCTATGATAAGAATTTACTCGTAGAACTAAAAGCTGGTGAAAAAAGGACATATGTCGTTAAGGATGCAGGCAGATTCCTAGAAGATGTTGTACATGGCAATGAACACTTTTTCACAAAGACATTCACTTACTCACCAGAGCAGCATTATGTATTACAACAAGACCTAGTTATTTTTGACATGCTCCATTCAATATTACAGAATGAAAAAATATATAGTGGCTATCGATTTTATCATTATCAAGGGAATATAAATGATAAGCGTTCTATTATTATTCCACCACTTGTAGCTAAAGATTTGCTCGAAAAATTGGCGGAAAGAGATGTGACGGTGGAAGAGTCAGGAAGAAAAATCTATCGTCAGTTATCTATTGAAACAGATACGTTACCTTACCATTTTGCGTTAACGAAAAATGAACGTGATGACTTAATGTTAACTATGCAGGATGTAGAGAAGGGAATTTTTTTCAAGCCATATGAGATGCTGTTTTCTAATGGAGTTTTTTACTTCCCTGCCAAAGAACAGCTTCCCATTCTTGAGCATGTTAGCCAATTTGGGAAGATTGATCAACAGCTTCCAATTGCCAAAAATCAAGCGGATGCTTTTCTATCTGAAGTATTACCATCCTTAAAAAAGGTTGGCGATGTTGAAATTGAAGAAAAGGTCCAACAAGAGATTATACAGGTACCTTTACGGGCAAAGCTTTATCTTGAAGCACAAGAGGATTGGATTGTTGGTAGACTGGAATATCATTATGGTGAGCAAGTTATTAACCCATTTAGTGGGCGAGAACAACATGATGTGATTATTATTCGTGATGTGGAAAAAGAGCAGCAAATTATGCAGCTAATTGAACATGCTAATTTTCATTATAACGGGAAAACATTATATATCGAAGCGGATGAGGAAGAACTCTATGATTTTCTTTACAAGGTATTACCAATATTAGATGAATATGTGGAGTTGTTTTTAACCTCAGAAATCCGGAGCTTTATAATTGAAAATGATCCGATTCCGAGTACGAGTGTAACAATGGAGTCATCTACCAATCTGCTAGAAATAGGCTTTGATATCGATGGGGTTGCAGATGATGAGATCAATCGAATATTAGATGCGGTAATTGAGAAGAAGCGGTATTATCGTTTGCAAAGTGGGCAGATGTTGTCGCTAGAGGGAGAAGAATTTACATCTATTCAAAAATTCTTTAGTGACATGGATATTAAAAAATCCGATGTGGAAAATGGCAATATCCAGGTTCCTGTTTACCGAGGAACACAGGTTGATGAGTTAATAGATACGAAAAAAAGCTATGATCCAGCATTTAGGCAGTTGCTTTATGAACTGAAGTCGCCGGAGGAACAGCATTATGAACTTCCTGAATCTCTTCAAGCATCCTTACGAAATTATCAAATGACTGGTTACCAATGGTTTAAGTCATTAAGTAATTATCACTTGGGTGGTATATTGGCAGACGATATGGGGTTAGGAAAGACATTACAAAGTATAGCTTATATTGCTTCAGAGCCTAGTGAGTATCCACATCTTATTGTTGCACCATCTTCTGTTGTGTACAACTGGAAAAATGAGCTGGAAAAGTTTGCGCCACATTTAAGTGTTGCGATTTTAACAGGGTCTCCAGCAGAACGTCATGAAAAAATTGCTACGTTAACAGATATGGATGTTTGGATTACCTCCTATGCTACACTTAGGCAAGATGTTGAGCACTACCAGGCGTTAACATTTCAAACGTTAATTCTAGATGAGGCACAGTTTATTAAAAACTATGCAACGAAGACGTCGCATGCGATTCGTCAATTGAAAGCAAGTAGAAGATTTGCTTTAAGTGGGACACCGATAGAAAATTCCATTGATGAATTGTGGGCGATCTTTCAGGTTGTTTTACCGGGATTAATGCCTAACCAAAGGGCATTCAAGCAGCTATCGAATGAAAAAATTGCTTCTATTACAAAACCATTTATTTTACGACGCCTGAAGAAGGATGTACTAAAAGAACTTCCAGATAAAATCGAATCGGTAAGTGTATCAGAATTAACGAACCAGCAAAAAGAATTGTATATTGGCTATTTGCGACAAGTCCAACAGGAAGCGGTGCAATCTATGAAGGAAAGTGGCTTCCAGCAAAACAGAATGAAGATCTTAGCCGGATTAACTCGCCTAAGACAAATTTGCTGCCATCCTGCAATGTTTATAGAAAATTATGAAGGAAAATCTGGTAAGTTAGAGCTTCTTATGGAAACCATACAAAATGCGATTGCTAACGGAAAACGGATGCTCATTTTTTCTCAATTTACAAGCATGCATGAGATAATTATGGAGAAATTACAGCATGAAGGAATAGACTATTTTTATTTATCAGGGCAAACCAAGTCCCAAGAACGTGTGCAAATGAGTGAACGATTTAATAATGGAGAAAAGAATATCTTCCTTATTTCACTCAAGGCGGGAGGAACTGGATTAAACCTTACAGGTGCAGATACTGTAATTCTTTATGATTTATGGTGGAATCCAGCTGTAGAGGATCAAGCAACTGGACGTGCCCATCGCTTTGGACAAAAAAATGTTGTTCAAGTAATTCGTTTGATCACGGAAGGTACAATTGAAGAGAAAATATATGAGCTACAGCAAAAGAAACGGGAGCTTATTGATCAGGTTATCCAACCAGGTGAAACAATGTTATCCAGCTTGAGTGAAGAGGATGTACGTGAGCTACTAAATATATAAAGAAGGCACAATTTCGTGTCTTCTTTTTGTTTATTTGCTGCTGTTTTGTAAACAATAACGAATAGATTATATGTAGAGAGGTTGATTCTAGTTGGCTAAAGAATTTATTGCGTACTTTAAAACAGAAGATGATCTTTTATCAGCGCATGCTAGTTTAAAAACGTTACATACCCATGAATTAAGAGTCGATAAAATTCCTAATGAGGGTGGAGGTTATACCGTTTTCCCTTTTACAGCTACATCAAGTGAAGCGGCGATGAATTTTGGATATGGAGCTTTTTACAGTAGTGCAAGTTCTAAACAAGAACTAGATGGAGAAATCCATGTGTTAGAGGGCAAAGTAGATGAACCGGACTACGATGCAGTCGTACATGTATTGAGGGAAAACAACGGTTACCAACGTAGTGAGGATATACAAGGTTAATAAAGAGGCTGCGATAAAACAAGCACTCCATTCCAAAGTCGAATGGAGTATAGAATGTTATTTTTTTATGGCCGAATCTTAATTCGTAGTTGATGTAAAAAGCGCAGTAACTAATGGTATGAAACTAGGATAAAATTAAAGAAGTAATGTACTGGTCTCGACATCGCTCCGAATATACATTTCGCTTCCACTTCCAGCACAAGGGCGACATCTGTTCAAGCTCCTTGCAGTCACTTTCACAGTGTCTACTTTGCCGCGTGTGGCTGGTGAGCTTCCTCGTGCTGTCGCACTGCGGGATCTCACCGATATCTTCCCTCCCGCAGGATAAAGTTTTTCGGTAAGGCCGAGCAATCGCAGCCACAAGGAAGGCTACGTCAGCGTTACATCGAACGCAGAAAAAGTGGTTTTCTTTTTCAAGGGGTCTTCATGTATTTTCTCCGCTAGTTTTGAGTTCCATAGTGATGTTTTCTTTTTATATTTTGATGTTCTTTTTAAGTATAGTGATTGGATCAGAACGGAGTTGACTCCTCGAAAGTAACATTCTTAAGCATATATTCTAGGGAATCCGTCCAATAATCGAGTCACTATCACTAGCGTAGGCAGAATACGTAGACTCCTGCGGGAACAGCACGTGTCCGAAGATCCCGCAGGAAGGTGGTTTTGCTTCCGAGGAAGCTGAGGCCGTGCCCGCGGAAAGCGAAGTATTCTGCCGTAGCGGTGTTATAGCACTAGATTCGTAAGGAGCGAAAGAAAGTAAATCTAAGCGAAAGTTACTGAGCATTCTATGTGAAATCTTCAACAAAGCTTATGAAATATCCCAAAAGAAAATCCGAACTAAGTTCGGATTTTCCATTGATTGACACACATTTGTCTTATTCTCACATATTAATCTGGAATAGTTTTCGAGG
This sequence comes from Ornithinibacillus caprae, assembly GCF_009728145.1. Taxonomy (GTDB): domain Bacteria; phylum Bacillota; class Bacilli; order Bacillales; family Amphibacillaceae; genus Ornithinibacillus; species Ornithinibacillus caprae. The sequence goes on from NZ_WOCA01000006.1 coordinate 194,715, forward strand.
ACGACCTTTTACATAAGGTTTTTCTTCGCCTACTACTTTTATTACTTCTCCTGATAAGAGCTTGTTGACCGTTCGTTCTGCACTTCTTTTCGTAACTCTATAAAAGGTCGCAATATCGTTTGAAGAGAAGGGCTCGTTATTGCGAATCTTTATAAAGTCTATAAAATTGTAGGACAATTCATTATTAAGTCGTGCCTTGTGAATTAATGCCTGATAGAGTTGCGATGTATCGAAATGTTTTTTAACACCGAGTGGGCCAATTGTCTCTCCGCGGTCATTAACGATATAACAACTACTATTTTTATTATTCGAACAAGCCTCTAAAGCTAGTTTTGCATGATCTTCCGCTTGTTTAGCTGTTAACCCAAGGCCAAAGCCTATATCTACTGCTGTTTTTAATGAATCTTCAATTTCACGTAGCAAAGGAAAATCACGAAAATGGTTCGTAATATGATCTAACACACCACGAGTGCCAAAAATACCGTAATAATTTTCTTGGTTTGTAAACACGGATGCAAATGTTTTTTGTCCGAATTTATATAGAATATCCTGTAGCTTTTGTTGAAATTGTTCAGCTATAAGTTCTCCTTTTTCCTTTTTTAAGCCTTCATAATCTTTAATTTTGGCATACCCAGCTACTATTTGGGCACTTTTACTCTGATTTAGTGTTGTGACAGATTTTGCCCGATCAATTGCTTTATCAATGTTAATCTTTGGTATAACCATTGCATTGGTTGGAATTCCCAAGTCTTTCAGCTGCTCTTCGACTTCCGTTAGGGAAGTAAGGACATAATCAATTTTGCCCTCGTCCCATAGATCCTTATGAAAACGAACGATCTTTTGAATATCGACCACATCATCTTGTCCGTAGCTATATGTATATATATCACGGTCGCGTAGGTCTAATTCAGTTAGTACCTCCTTGACATATTTTCTATCTAATACATCTATTGATAAGCGATCTAATGACTGATTATACGTGTTTTTCAAATGATAAAATGATGTTAAGATCATTAATTCATCAAAAGCAACCTGTACAGTCGGCAATCGCTTTTTATTTATTTTGAGTTTTGTATAGAGATAAGGAAGGGATTCTAAAAATAAATACGTATCACACATAAAAGCTTTATCTATTAAATCTACCGCTTCTTTCGCTTTACGATACGTAAATGGAATAACTTCAATATCATTATGTTGTGCTAAGCAATCATTAAAACGATTAATTAAATCATCTGACCCAAAGACGGCTAGCTTAATTTTCATATATCTTCCCCCCTTATAATAAGTGCTGTAGTGAATCATATATAAGGACAATTAATTGAATTTTCTGTATTTTAAACGTGAGGTTAGTAACAAAAAAGATTTTATGTAATTTATATTATAGTACGGAATTTTCACAATATTGTCAAGTGGAAAAAAAGAGAAATTTATATAAAGATTGTATTTGTATAAAAGATCAGCGAGCGCTTCGGGATAGGTAGCTCGCTGATCGACTAACTAATCTTGTAAGCTATAATGAGCTTTCACTTGTTCTCTAAGTTGTCGCTTTAAAAATTTCCCTACCGATGTTTTGGGGATTTCTTCCATAAATAAAACATCATCAGGTAACCACCATTTGGCAAATTGCGGCCTTAAAAATTCTAGGATATCTTCTTTATTTACTTTATCTTTAAATTCCTCATGTAACACAACGCAAGCAATCGGTCTTTCTTGCCATTCTTCGTCAGGGATAGCGACAACACTAGCTTCAAAAATGGCTTCATGTGTCATGATAGCGTTTTCAATCTCTACCGAAGAAATCCACTCTCCACCACTTTTGATTAAATCCTTTGTCCGGTCAACTATTTGAATGGTGCCTTCTTCATCAACCGTTACCACATCACCAGTATGGAACCAACCATCCACAAATGCTTGTTCTGTACGTTCATCCTTATAATATTCACTCGCAATCCATGGCCCCCGAAGTAGTAGTTCTCCCATATCTTTTCCATTCCACTCAATTTCCCCGTTATCTCCTACCACTTTCATTTCTAGGCCAGGAACAAGTATTCCTTGTCGTGCTCGTTCTTTTAACTTTTCTTCGGCCGATAAATCTTGCTGGTAGCTTTTTAGTCTCGAAAGTGTAACAAGTGGTGTGGTTTCAGTAGCTCCATATGCATGGTAAAACGGTATTTTATGTTTTTCTTCAAAAGCCTTAATAAGTCCTAAAGGTGCTGCAGAGCCTCCGCAAAGTACAGCTCGTAAGCTAGACATGTCATAATCGCCTTGCTCAATCTCACGTAATAACCCAAGCCAAATTGTTGGAACGCCAGCTGTGATTGTGACTTTATATTTCTCAATAAACTCTGCAAGTCTTTTTGGGGTGAACCGTGGACCAGGCATAACTTGAGTAGTGCCAAACCATGTACACGCGAATGGTGTTCCCCATGCATTTACATGGAACTGTGGAACAACTGGCATGGATACATCTGATTCCGATATCGCTGCAGTGTCAGCTAGGCCAAGTGCGTAACTGTGTAATACAATGCCTCGATGGGAGTAAACCACACCCTTTGGATTTCCCGTTGTGGCAGAAGTATAGCACATTCCTGCAGGTTCATTTTCATCTATGTCGCTAATAAATTCATAGGTTGGATCTCCTGTGGTAAGTATTTCTTCGTAAGAATAAAGTGGTGTAAGATTGGACTCTGGGAGTTCAGCTTTATCGGTCATAACTACAAAAGCTTCTACAGTAGTAAGATGATCTTTGATCTTCTCGATGAGGGGAAGGATATCTTCATCAATAAATAAAACCTTATCTTCTGCGTGATTAATAATGTAAATAATATGCTCTGGCGATAAACGAATATTTATGGTGTGTAGAACTGCCCCCATACCTGGTGCGGCAAAATAAATTTCTAGATGTCGGTGGTGATTCCAGGCTAATGTACCAACTCGATCACCATTTTGTATTCCAAGCTCATGTAATACACTCATCAGTCGTCTTGTTCGTTGTCCAATTTCCCCGTAATTAACTCGGTGCAATTTGTCATGAGTTTGCGAGATGACTTCTTTCTTTGGGAAAAATTTTTCAGCATGCTCTAAGATGGATCCAACCGTTAATGGAACTTGCATCATAATACATACCATCTCCTTTAAAATAGAACTTGTTTATATAATATCATATTATTATAAGTATTTATAAAATTACAACAATATTTTTTGTCGGTGCCTGTCACTTGTCGAAATTCGACAAGTGACAGGCACCGACAATAGAGGAAATATGATTTAACAAGTGCTAAAATGGTAAGTAGATTTAAAAATGAAGGGTTTGCGTAATATATGAAAAAAATGCAACATGATTTTACCCAAGGTAATATTTTAAAGCAGCTAATGTTTTTCTCGGGACCTATTATGCTTACGAACTTATTGCAGACATCGTATCAATTTGCAGATAGTTTGTGGGTAGGTAATTTGCTAGGTGCAAATGCATTGGGTTCTGTAGCCATTTCAAGTGCCATTATTTTTACCGTACTGTCCTTTATTATTGGCTTGAATAATGCTGCTTTGACGATCCTATCACAACAAAAGGGACGCTCTAATGAAGATGGATTGCGTCGATATCTTAATGCATTTGTTGTAATTTTAGCAGGACTTTCTATTTTCCTTGGTTTAGTTGGTTTTATTTTTTCTGAGCAATTATTGAAATTATTAGGTACACCAGAAGGAATGATGACAAGCGCAAAAGCTTATTTACAAATTAACTTCCTCGGGATCTTGTTCTTATTTGGTTATAATTTTATCAGTACCGTACTACGTGCCTTAGGGGACAGTAAGACACCGATGCGTTTTGTAATGATAGCAGTAGCGCTAAATATTGTTTTAGATCCATTATTTATTGCCGGATTTAACCTCGGAATTGAGGGTGCGGCATTCGCGACAGTTGTATCACAGGGAAGCGCATTTGTATATGGATTGGTTTACGTCCTATATAAGAAGCTAGCTCCATTTATGTTTCCAAAGTTACCTTCTAAGCAAGAGGTAGTCTTAATACTCAATCTTGGTATTCCATCAGGACTACAAATGGCAGTTATCTCAGCTGGGTCTGCAGCAATAATGAGTGTTGTTACGACCTTTGGGGAAGACGTTGTTGCGGGATTTAGTGCAGCACAACGTCTTGATAGTTTATTAATGCTTCCAGCACATGCACTCGGTACAGCAGTAAACAGTATGGCAGGACAAAATATCGGAGTAAGAGATTGGAATCGAGTTAGTCGTATTGCTAAGTATGGAGTCCTTTATAACTTTGGGATTATGTTTGCAATTGGATTAGTAGTGGTGTTTTTCGCTCAATATGGTGTTCAATTATTTATCCAGGATCAAGAGGCTGTAGCTTTTGGTACGAAGTATTTACAAATTATAGCCCTATGTTATCCATTTTTAGGAATAAACTTTATTTTAAATGGAATTGTCCGTGCTTCTGGTGCAATGTATCAAGTGTTAGCACTTAATATTATTTCATTCTGGATACTTCGATTCCCATTAACTGCATTTTTCTCAAACTGGCTAGGGGATACAGGTATTGCTATCGGAATGGGAAGCAGTTTTATTATTAGTAGTATTTTTGCTTATATGTACTACCGATACGGGAAATGGCGTGAAAAGGAATTATTCACAAAAAAACGTTCTTAAGTTATTAACAGTTTGTGGATAGCTTGAGGATAAACTCAATATTTTGATTGGTGTAATAAAATTATCTACAAAATATTGTATAGTTCTACATGAATCTCTGTGGATAAATGGGGATAAGTCTGTGAATAATAATTTGTCATTTTAAAATCTTATCCTTATCCACATCCTATATAAAAATTAAAGGTTGAAGATATATGAAAAAAAGAACTAAAGTCGCTCTAAAGCAGTCAATTCTAGTAACTGTCTTTCTTATATCTATATTTGTTATTATTTCTTATCTATCCTATGAACCACCTAGTAAGGTAGAGGTAGACTATCCATCTATTAGTAGAGAAGTTCTTGATTATCAACCACTTGTGGAAAAGTATGCTAGAGAATATAGCGTATCTAACTATGTAGATGTACTATTAGCTATGATGATGCAAGAGTCTGGTGGGAGGGGGAATGACCCCATGCAATCTTCTGAAAGCTATTGTGGAGCTGTTGGGTGTATTGACGACCCAGAACTATCTATTAAACAAGGAGTCTATTATTTTTCTCAAACGTTAGATGCAGCAAATGGAGATTTAGAACTAGCGATTCAATCTTATAATTTTGGGAAAGGCTTCATCGATTATGTGTTGGAGCATTCGCAAAGTTATTCACAGGATATTGCCATTGACTTTTCTAAACATATGTACGAAAATGCTCCAGATCAATCAATTTATAGTTGTTTACGAGAAGAAGCGAAGCAATATAATGCTTGCTATGGTGATATTTACTATGTGAAATCCGTTATGACCTATAAAGAAGTAATATCTGCAAATTAGTGAGGTGTTTGGAAATGAAAATTGTTGTGGCACCAGATTCATTTAAAGGCAGCTTAACACAAGTAGAGGCGGCTTCCATTATAAAAAAAGCGGTTATGGAAGCCAATCCAAGTCATCAGGTGATCATGAAACCAATGGCAGATGGTGGCGAGGGTACCGTAGATGCGTTATTAAATGCTTCCTCCAAAAGTGAAAGGATCACCATCCAAGTTACAGGTCCATTGGGAGATAACGTTACTACTAGCATGGGGATTGTAAACAATGATATGGCAATTATAGAGGTTGCTTCCATCTCAGGTTTAACAATGGTTCCGAAAGAAAAGAGAGATCCATATCAAACAACAACCTATGGGATTGGTGAAGCAATATTAATCGCATTAAATCGTGGATTACGAAAGTTTGTTATTGGCCTTGGCGGGAGTGCGACAAATGATGGCGGGTTTGGAATGCTTCAAGCACTTGGCGCTCAATTCATGAATAAAGATGGAATTACAGTTGGTAAGTTTGGAAGAGATCTGCTTGATATGGAGCGAGTTGACTTTAGCTCCATTGACCCTCGTATAGCTCATTGTGACATCCAGATTGCTAGTGATGTGGATAATCCGCTGTGTGGAGAAAATGGAGCTAGTAACATATTTGGACCTCAAAAAGGTGCGACAAGTAAACAAGTGGAATTATTAGATCAAGCACTTATGAAATATAGCCAATTCATTCAAGAAGAAATTTCTCAATCTTTAGCATCCACTCCTGGTGCAGGAGCAGCGGGAGGGTTAGGGTTTGGATTTTTAGTGTTAGGTGGAAGGATTGTATCAGGTGCTAAACTAATTGGAGAAACGATAGAACTAAAACAAGCTATTTCCAATGCGGATTTGGTGATTACTGGAGAAGGGAAGAGTGACAAACAAACACTTTTTGGTAAAGCACCTGGTCAGGTAGCTGAGATAGCTAAAAAGTGCAATATACCGATTTGGCTTGTATCTGGAAGTGTCTCCGATGAAACGTTGTTAAGAAGTATTTTTTCAATTGTTCATTCTACAATGGATAAAGGACAAACCGTGGAACAAGCAATGAAGGATGCGGAAATGTTATTATATAAGAAGATTAAATATTTACTAGGAGTGAATACGAATGGTTAAAGAAATCCATACTGAAAACGCACCTGCAGCAATTGGTCCATATTCGCAAGCGATCCAAGCGGGTGACTTTATTTATATCTCTGGCCAAATAGGGATCAATCCACAAAACGGAGAAGTGGTTGAAGGTATTGAAGCTCAAACGAAACAGGTATTAGAAAACTTAAAATCCATTTTGGAGGAAGCTGGATCGAATTTTTCACAAGTAGTTAAATTCACCATTTATCTGAAATCAATGGACGACTTTACAGTGGTAAATGAAATTTACGGAAGCTATCTACAAGAGCCTTATCCAGCACGAGCAACAGTAGAAGTTAGCCGGTTACCAAAGAATGTTCTTGTGGAAATGGATGCAGTAGTTTATACACAATAACAAAGGAGTGCTTAGATGATGGATAACTTTACATATCATAATCCAACCAAATTAATATTTGGAAAAGGGCAATTGGAAGCAATACCGAATGAAGTTAAAAACTATGGAAAAAAAGTTCTGATTGTCTACGGCGGTGGAAGTATTAAACGTAATGGTATTTACGATAATGTGCTAGCTAAGTTAGCGGAAATAGATGCGGAAGTGTATGAACTTTCTGGAGTAGAACCGAATCCAAGAATTTCTACTGTTCGTAAAGGTGTAGAGATCTGTAAACAAGAAGGAATTGAGTTCATTCTAGCGATTGGTGGTGGAAGTACGATTGACTGCACCAAAGCAATTGCGGTAGGCGCAAAAACAAATGTCGATATGTGGGATGTAGTAACGAAAAAGGCACAGCCAGAAGGTGCGCTACCATTTGGAACTGTATTAACGCTTGCTGCCACTGGATCTGAAATGAATGCAGGATCAGTAATTACAAATTGGGAAACCAATGAAAAGCATGGCTGGGGATCACCATTTAGCTATCCGAAGTTTTCTATTTTAGATCCAACTCACACGTTTTCAGTGCCTAAGGACCAAACGATTTATGGAATTGTGGATATGATGTCTCATGTATTCGAGCATTATTTCCATCAAACAACAAATACTCCAATCCAGGATCGATTTTGTGAATCTTTATTACTAACAATTATGGAAACAGCACCAAAGTTACTGAGTGACCTAGAGAATTACGAATATCGTGAAACCATTATGCTTAGTGGGACACTTGCGTTAAATAATATGTTAAATATGGGCTACCGTGGCGATTGGGCATCCCATAATTTGGAGCATGCTGTATCAGCAGTACATGATATTCCACACGGTGGAGGATTAGCAATTATTTTCCCAAACTGGATGAAACATGTATTGGATGATCAAAATGTCGGTCGCTTTAAGCAATTAGCAACAAGAGTTTTCGGAGTGGATCCTGATGGGAAATCTGATCATGAAATAGCTATTGAAGGAATTGATGCATTACGTTCTTTCTGGAATAAGATAGGTGCACCTTCTCGATTAGCTGACTATGATATTGATGAAAGCAGTGTAGAATTTATGGCAGATAAAACAGTTGTAGCTCGCCCTGAATATGGTAACTTCAAGACGTTGTCGAAACAAGATTCGATAGAAATATTCAAAGCAAGTTTGTAATTTTTACACCAATCGTAATTTCCGACAGAATATTTCCTGGGAAATGGAATCTGTCGAAAAAGATTAGAAAACTTGGCTTTTGCCAAGCCTTTATTGCAAAAAGCCTTAGTTGCACTTATGCAGGATAGGAAAGTTTACACTTCATAAACAAAGAACTAGCCATTATTGATAAATGGCTAGTTCTTCTTTTATTGCAGCTCTAATTTTATCGAGACATTCTTCTGGTGTGGAACCAAAAACGCGTTTATTATTTACTAATGCATATGGCTTAACTCGACATAATCCGCAGAATGATAAGCAGTCACTTGTTAAGACGGCTACTTCTGGGAATTCTTCTTCGAGTATCTCCTCTATATTTAATGTAGTGATTGCATTTCCGTCACAAACCTCAACTACGACTATTCCCATAGCTATCACTTTCTTTCTATAAAATGGACTGTGTTAGTTTTAACATAACCACAAATCCAAATCAATAATCATGCTTATATTAAGCTTGGTCTTTTTCTTCAACAAAATTCATATCTACCCAGTAGCGTTTTTTCCATCTTCTTAGCATCAATGTACCTCGGATCCATTCATCGACAATAAATGAAATCCAAATACCAACTAGACCTAAGCCTAAGTAAATAGCAAAGAACCAAGCAAACGTAATTCCAATTCCCCACATAACAAGAATACCAATATAAACAGGGAATTTAACATCACCAGCCGCGCGAAGGGAACTGATCATGACTAAATTAAATGCACGACCTGGTTCAAGTGTAACGGTTAAAAGCAGTAAAAATGCTCCTTGTTCAATAATGGAAGCATTATCTGTGAAAAGTCCTAATAATGGTTTAGCGGCTATATATATAATACTAGCCATAACTAAGGAGATAATAATTGATATCCGTAAGCTTTTAATAGCACGCGTATAGGCATCCTCAATTTTCTTTGCACCAATCATATGTCCGATTAGTATCTGTGTACCTTGACCGATCGCAATCGAAAATAGAAAAATAAACATCATAATATTTTGCGTGTAAACCTTCGTCGTAATCGCTACGGTTCCCAGTTGGGCTACAAAATACGTAATGACCATTTGGCTAGCATTATAGGATAGCTGTTCACCAGCAGAAGGGATACCGATTTTTAACAAGCTTTTCACATGACGTTTTTGATATCGGAAAAAGCTCTTGAAATCCAATTCACCTTGGCTACGCTTAATAAGTAAGAATACTAGCACTATAAAACCGATAAAGCGACTGAATGCTGTGGCGTACGCAACACCGACTACCCCGAGTACAGGAAAGCCAAAAGGTCCAAAAATTACAAAGAAGTTACCAATAACGTTAAGAATATTCATTCCTATCGTTACCATCATTGTATCCTTTGTATATCCATAACTACGCAAAATTGCACCCGTTGTCATGATTAAAGCCTGAACAAATATTAGACCACCAACTATTTGCATATAGGAGGAAGCTTCGCCCATTAATTCCAAAGGAAGATCCATAAGGTTCAATATTGGTCTCGCCCAAATAAATAGCGCAGCGCTTAATAATAAGGAGAATACTAGATTCAAGCTGATAGACATAACAGCTACTTTACCAGCAATTTGATTGTTTTCAGCACCTAAATTTTGGGCGATCAGAATTGCTGCACCTTGGGCGACGAAACCAAACATAACAATAACAACCGATAAAATTTGGTTAGACACACCAACAGCAGCAACCGCATTATCGGAATATTGACTTAGCATCAATGTATCTGCATTCCCCATCAACATATGGAGTAGGATTTCTATAAAGATTGGCCATGTTAAGGCGAACAATGTTAAATTTTTCGTTTTATTTTCTGACATGTTGCATCCTTCTTTCATTACAATAGAAATAGTTTACATCTTTTTGATGGAAATAGAAAGATAAAGACATAGATTAAGGTGGTCTTTTAAAAAATGCGTTCTTTTAAGCAAAGAATCTTAAAGAGCAGTTCTTTTGTGCATTTTAATTAGGAAATGCACAAATTGAATTTAATGGATTTTCCCAACTGCACATTCTAAACCAATAGCAATATACTATGCGAAAAAATCCTAGACTAATCAAGAAATAAAATATTTTTTCAAAACAAAACTAGGGAATAGCTTTTAAAAGCTATTCCCTAGAAATGTAATATTCTATTGCTTAACTTGGTGTAAACCAGATTCAATTTCTTCTATATAATGGCATGCTGCTTGATGGCCATCCTTCATATAATCTGAAGTACGTAACTCCGGTGTTTCCGTTGCGCATCGTTCAGTAGCGAATGGACAACGGGTATGGAACCTGCAGCCTGTTGGTGGGTCAATTGGAGAAGGAACATCACCAGTTAAAATAATTCGTTCACGTTTTTGATCTGGATTAACACTTGGAATTGCAGATAATAATGATTTTGTATATGGATGCTGTGGATTACTAAATAGTGACTTTTTATCAGCAATTTCAACAATCTTACCTAAATACATAACAATAATTCGATCGGAGATATGTCGTACAACTCCTAAGTCATGAGAGATAAATAGATAAGTTAAATTGAACTCTCGTTGCAGCTTTTTCAATAGGTTAATAACCTGTGCTTGAATGGAAACATCTAGCGCTGAAACAGCTTCATCACAGATGATTATCTGAGGATCCACTGATAAGGCACGTGCTATTCCAATTCTTTGTCGTTGTCCACCACTAAATTCATGTGGGTATCGATCAATTTGGTGTTTTCCAAGTCCTACAGTTTCCATTAGTTCAATCACACGTTCATCTTGTTTTTCTTTTGGAACTGCATTTTGAATCGTCATCGCTTCTTTTAAAATTTGACGTACAGTCTGCCTAGGGTTAAGAGAAGCATATGGATCCTGGAAGATAACCTGCATATCTTTACGATTCTTACGCATTTGACGTTTGCTAAATGCTAATAAATCCTTACCATCGAATTCTACTTGACCGGATGTTGGTTCATCTAAACGTAGGATTGAACGTCCAGTTGTTGACTTTCCGCAACCAGATTCACCTACAATACTAACTGTTTCTCCTTCATAAATAGTAAACGATACACCGTCAACTGCCTTTACATGATTAACTGTTCGTCCGAAAACCCCACCTTTAATTGGGAAATGCTGTTTGAGATCGGTTACTTTAAGTAGTTCTTTCTGCATTTACTTCCACCTCCGGATTTCCGTCCCATTTATCTGAATAAATCCAGCAACGTACCTGATTTCCATTTTCATTCGTAACTAAGTTTGGTAATGTATTACAAATATCACTTGCATGTGCACAGCGTGGTGCAAAACGGCACCCAACTGGTAGTTCATCTGGGCTTGGAACTGCCCCTGGGATTACTGGAAGATCTCCTTCAATGTCACGATCATGTGGTGGAAGAGAGCTGAGTAATCCAACAGTATATGGATGCTGTGGGTTGTTGAAAATAGATTTAACATCTGCAAATTCAACGATTTTTCCACAATACATTACAGCTACATAGTCACATGTTTCAGCCACAACTCCAAGGTCATGGGTAATAAGTAAAACTGACATGTGTAATTTTTGCTGTAGATCTTTAATAAGCTCTAAGATCTGAGCTTGAATAGTCACATCTAATGCAGTTGTAGGTTCATCAGCAATTAATAATTCTGGATTACAAGCGAGTGCAATTGCAATCATTACGCGCTGTCTCATTCCACCAGATAATTCATGTGGGTACTGATCTATTCGCTTTTCCGGTGAAGGAATTCCTACAAGCTTTAACATTTCTAGAGAACGTTTGCGAGCAGAGGTTTTTCCCAAGCCTTCATGTATCTTAAATGCCTCATTTATCTGTTGACCTACAGTATAAGTTGGATTTAATGAAGTCATTGGTTCCTGAAAGATCATAGAAATTTCTTTTCCACGTATCTTCCGCATTTCTGTTTCTGATTTATCAAGTAAATTCTCACCCTTAAACTTGATTTCGCCACCAACAATTTTTCCTGGCTTATCAACTAGGCGAAGGATGGACAGAGAGGTAATACTCTTTCCAGATCCGGATTCTCCAACCACTCCGACAGTCTTCCCTTTAGGGATGGTAAAGGAAACCCCATCAACTGCTTTTACCTCAGATTCTTCCGTGAAGAATGTTGTTTGTAGGTTATTGATTTCAAGAATATTTTCTTCTGATTTATTTGTGTTGGGCATACCTTTTCACACCTTTCGTAGCTAAAATTAATTTAAGTCAATTCGTTTATTTAAATAGCGATACGTAATATCGACAAGTAAATTTACAAGTACGAATAATAATGCAGCAACTAAAACGGTTCCCTGAACGATAGGGAAGTCTCGGGCTTGGATTGCATCAATGACCAATTTCCCCATTCCGTTAATTGCAAATACAGTTTCTGTTAAAACAGTACCTCCAAGTAATGCACCGAATTGTAAACCGACAACAGTTACTACAGGAATTAAGGCATTCTTAAGTGCGTGACGGTAAACAACAACACGTTCTTTTGCACCTTTTGCTCTAGCGGTTCGTATATAATCCTGATCAATTACTTCCAACATACTTGATCGGGTCATACGGGCAATAATGGCTGCCCCACCAGTACCTAATGTGATAACTGGCAATACAATCTGCTCGAAGCTGCCCCAACCAGAAGGCTTGAACCAAGCTGTGTTTTCTATAAATGGAATCCAACTTGGGACATCCATTCCTATTGCAAACCACTGAATTAACATAAGACCAAGCCAAAAGTTTGGCATGGATAAACCGAACAGAGCAACGATCATTAACGTGACATCACTAAATGAATACTGCCTAGTTGCGGATACAATTCCGGCAATTAAACCTAGGAATATACTAAGGATCATACTATAAAAGGCAAGTTCAACGGTTACCCAAAAGCGGACTCCGATTTCATTGGTTACATCACGTCCAGTACGAACGGAATTTCCCAAATCACCTTGCAAAACACCAGATATATAATTCCAATATTGAACAGGATAGGGGTCATTCAAACCTAACCGTTCTCGAATATTTTCAACTTGTTCCTTTGGTGCACTTTCACCGGCCATAATTTGAGCTGGGTCACCTGGAATCAGGTGCATCAAACTAAATACGAGAAGTGTAACACCTATTAAAACAGGGATTGTTTGTAAGATACGTCGTAATACATAAGTAAACATTTTTTTGCACCCCTCTCTATTTTTTCATTTTTGGATCAAGTGCATCTCTTAATCCATCACCTAGAATATTAAACGCTAGCACGACTAAAACAATTGCAATACCTGGGAAAAACGCTACATGTGGAGCACTATATAAATAATTTCGTCCTTCACTTAACATAGCCCCCCATTCTGGAGTAGGTGGCTTTGCACCCAATCCTAAGAAGGAAAGTCCTGCGGCTGTAAGTACAGCAGTTGCTATACTTAACGTAGCTTGTACGATTAAAGGTGAAGTGACATTTGGTAATATATGTTTAAATATAATTCGTATATCACTTGCACCTAATGCTTTAATCGCATCAACATACTCCAGCTTCTTGACAGCAAGCGTAGATCCTCGAACGATCCTTGCAAAAACAGGGATGGAGAAAATTGCTACGGCGATAATTACATTTCGTAAACTACCACCTAATACACTTACGATAGCTAAGGCTAATAGAATACCTGGAAATGCGAGCAAAACATCCATACATCTCATTAAGAAAGAATCAGTACGTCCACCATAATATCCGGATACTATTCCTATTAATACTCCAAAAGTAGCTCCCAATATAACGGAGAAAAATCCTACATATAATGTAATAGACATTCCGTGAATAATACGTGTGAAAATATCTCTTCCATGATGATCAGTACCAAACCAATGTTCAGCAGATGGTGGTTGGAGCTTGTTCACTACATCTGGTGTATCTGGATCATGTGGAGTAAGAAATGGACCCAATATAGCCACTATAATAAAAAATAGAATTAGGAAACCGCCGATCATTGCGGCTTTATTTTTTCTTAACTTCTTATAAAAGTTTTTAAAATTTTCCATCCATAGATTACTAGGTTTTTTTGGTTGTGGTGGTGTAGTGGCTGGTTGTTGGATAGCTGGTTCACTCATAGTAGTAACACCCTTTCTAGTTTAGTAGTTAATAGTTTGCTAAATTGCATAATTACTAATTATTATATCATTCACCTTATTTATTACAATATGAATTAATAAAATTATCTTGTAATTCTAATTTCAATCCGTTATATTAATATATATGCTTAACAAATTGAAATTGGGGGTAGATAGCGTATGAAAATATCAAAAAATTCTTTTATCTTCTTAGTGATGGCATTATTGTTAACTCTTGTAATCGCAGCTTGTGCTAGTGAGCCTGAGGAAACAGGTTCAACAACAGACGATAATGACACGGAAGAAACTGGCGAAACTAACGAAGATGAAACAACAGAAGAAGGAGAGAGCAGTGCTGGTGGAAACGATTTAGTTATCGCAAATTCGTCTGATGCTGTTTCACTAGATCCAGCGGGGTCAAACGATGTTCCATCTAGTAATGTTGCCGCAAATATCTATGAATCTTTAGTACAACAAGACCAAAACATGGAACTTCAACCTAGTCTAGCAGAAAGCTGGGAAGCTGTTGAAGATAATGTATGGGAGTTCAAACTTCGTGAAGGAGTAAAATTCCATGATGGATCAGACTTTAATGCAGATGTAGTTAAAGCAAACATCGAGCGTGTACTTGATCCAGATGTTGCTTCACCACGTGCATTTTTATATTCAATGGTTACAGATATTGAAGTAGTAGATGATTATACAGTCCGTTTTACAACGGAATTTCCATTCTCTGCACTTCCTGCACATTTAGCTCATAATGGTGGGGCGATGGTTTCTTTAGAGCAAATCGAAGCTGACTATGCAGCGATGGAAGCTGGTGAAGATCCGGGTAGTGTGATTAATGAGAACCCTGTTGGTACAGGTTTCTTCAAATTTGATGAGTGGGTGCCAGGTCAACATGTACGTCTAGTACGTAATGATGATTATTGGGGAGAGCCTGCAAAGCTTGATTCTGTAACATTTAAAGTAGTAGATGAAGACTTAACTCGTGTAGCTGAGTTAAGAACTGGTGATTCTCATATTTCTGACCCACTAAGTCCTTCTGATGTGGCAGAAATTGAAAATACAGATGGATTATCTGTAGCGACTCAAGCAAGTGTAAGTTTATCTTATATTGGATTTAATATGGATAAAGAGCCATTTGATGATCCAAAAGTACGTCAAGCATTAAATATGGCTATTGATAAGAGCCAAATTATTGATGGTATCTATGATGGTATTGGAATTCCAGCTATTGGACCATTAGCTCCAGATGTATTTGGATATGATGATTCTGTATCTGGTTTAGAATACGATCCTGAACGAGCGAAGGAATTATTAGCTGAAGCTGGTTATGAAGATGGATTCTCTACTACACTTTGGACTAATGATAACCGCGAACGTATGGACGTAGCGACAAACGTTCAAGCGCAACTAAAAGAATTTGGTATCGATGTTGAAGTAGAGGTTGTAGAGTGGGGTGCTTACTTAGAGCAAACTGCTAACGGTGAACATGATATGTTCATTCTAGGATGGTCTACTGTAACTGGTGATGCGGACTACGGTCTATATGCATTATTCCATTCTGATAATGTTGGTGATCCAGGTAACCGTACATTTACAAAAGACGAAGATCTTGATGCTATTTTAGATGCAGCACGTCAAGAATCTGATCCTGATGAAAGATTAGCATTGTATAAAGAAGCGCAAGAATTACTTACTGATATTGCGCCAATGCTTTACATCCATCACCAAGAATACTTATTGGGTGTAAGTGATAAGGTTAAAGGACTAACTCAAGATCCAACAGGTATTTTACAATTACAAGACGTTACAATTGAAGAGTAATTAATAAAGGCTGACCTTAGCGGGTCAGCCTTTTTAAATTATAACGTGCACACTAGAATTAAAATAAGCACACCAACCACGGGTGTGAACGCACCAAAGCAAAAATAATCGCACTACTCAAGTCGTGAAAGCGCCAAAGCAAAAATAATCGCACGAAAACTAAAACAAACGCCCCATATAAAATGGAGGCGTTAATATATTTATGAAGAAAGTGAATGACTTCGTTGTTTACTGCCAGCGAACTCATGTTTATACCAAGCAACCAGCATGATGACCCCTGATAATACTAATAAACCACTAGTTACAAAGAATACTGCTGAAAATCCGTAAAAGCCGGCTAACATTCCACCCAATGCTGGACCAATTATATTACCGAGGAACCGTAAACTTGTATTGTAGCCAAGTACTTCACCTTGCATAGAAAGCGGTGCTTCTTGTCGGATATAGGCTATGCGAAGAGGAATAATTCCTCCGATAGAAACTCCGAGCAAGAAACGAAGAATAACTAGTTGCCAGATGTTGGTTACAAATGCTCCAGGGAAATAAACGATCCCAGCCATAAATAATAGGATAATTAATATTTTAATATACCCTACACGGTCACCTAGCTTACCCCAATTTCGAGTCATTAATAGATTTCCTAAGCCTGCAGCTGAAAAGGCCATTCCTGAGAAGAAGGCAATGCTTGCAGGACCATGAATCTCCTCGACATATAATGAAAGAATTGGTTGAATACTAAAGTGTGCAACTTGAACAAGAGTTGATACAAGCATAACTACGAGTAAGACGGGGTGTTTTACGATATGCATAATAACTTCTCTTCTAGAATATGCTTTATGGTCCTTATCATCTGCATACTCCATCCGTTTTTCTTTAACTCCTAGTGCAACGATTATAGCTGAAATAAAGATTGTAATGGATACCCATTTAAATGTTGTAGCAAAACCAAAAGCATCCGCTAAAGCTCCACCAAGTAATGGGCCCATAAGCGAACCTGTAATACTACCAGTTTGTAAGGAACCTAGTACTCTACCAGCGACACTTTGCGGTGTTTGGGTAGAGATTAATGCCTGTGACATAGGAATGAAACCAGTAAACATCCCCATAAATAATCGTAATATGAAAAGTTGCCATACATTTGTGGCAAACCCCATTAAAAATACAGATAAGCCTAATCCGATAGCGAAAAAGATTAATAGTTTTTTTCTACCGTATTTATCTCCTACACGTCCCCAAATTGGTGAAAAGATAAATGCAGCTACAAAGGTAATTCCGAAGATCCATCCAGACCAACTTTGTACATATGAATCTGAGAAATTACCAAATGAGTCAATGAACAAAGAGATAAATGGTAAAACCATGGTTACACTTCCGGCAATAAAAAAGTTAGCAAACCACATGATTGCTAAATTACGTTTAATATTTAAGTCTTCACTACTGATGGAAATGCCCTTCTTTCTTAAAATTATTTCGGTACTCTAAATATATATCATTTTAAACATGAAAGAAAGTCATTTGCACATGAAATATATGGTTAAAGATGTTCAAAAAGGGAATAAAGCATTATAATAGAAGCATAGCTAAAATTTTTTCATTATTATATTTATTAATCTTGCATAGATTGATATTAGTAATTTGAAAAGGAGTAATAAACAATATGAAACAATTTTTGAAAATATCATTGATTGCAGTCTTGGTTTTAGGGTTAGTTGCAGGAATAAAATCACCTGTTTTAGCAGATGAGTCAAATAGCATCAATGAAAAATTGGGTGTCCCAATTGTTGTTTATGGTGACAACTTAACTGATGAACAGAAGGCAGAAACGAGAGAGTTATTGGAAGTTACCGACCCAGAGATGGTTGATGAACATACCGTTACTGGAGAAGACTTAGCCAGATATATTAATGGTAATCCAAATGCAAGAATGTTTTCCTCCGCGAAGATAACAATGGAGGAAGAAGGAGAAGGTCTTACCATTAACATCATAACTCCTGATCATATTACTGAGGTAACGAGTGAAATGTATGCCAATGCTTTACTAACGGCTGGTGTTGAAAACGCAACAGTTGATGTGGCATCTCCTGTTACAGTAAGTGGTCATTCAGCTTTAACAGGTATTTATAAAGCTTATGATGTAGAAGGCGTAGAATTAGATAAAGAACGAATGGAATTAGCTAATGAGGAATTAGGTCTAGCAACAGATCTTGCTGAAAAAGAAGGAATGAATAAGGAAAAGGTCAGTGAATTATTAGCTGAAATTAAACAAGCAATTGCAGAACAAAACCCTGCAAATGTAGAAGATATTGAACGAATTGTACAGGAACAATTAGATAAGATGGAAATATCATTAAGTGAGGAAGATCGTCAGCTGCTTATTAATTTATTCGATAAAATGCGCGATTTAAACATCGACTTTGATCAGGTAAAGAACCAGCTGAGTGATATAGCTTCTAAAGTGCAAGAGCAATTAGGTGACATTATTAATGATGAAGGATTCTGGGAAAAAGTAGGAGACTTCTTTAGTGAATTCTTCCAAATGTTAAGTGATTTCTTTAAAGGATTATTTAATTAAAATAATTGTTCTCAAGCAAAGCCCTTTTATATAGAGGGCTTTTTTTGTTTTGGCAAATGAGGCTGGGGAAAAGTATTTTAGTCAAGGAAAATTCGAACTATGATTCAATATGAATTAGGTTGGATGTGGTTTTTGTATTCTTTGTTTAAAACATTTAAATGAAAGCTAGGAAATACCATTTTAAAAATTAAAAAAGTTTATTCTTTTAGCAAAAAACAGTTATTTAACGACGGGGAAAATTACGAAAATTTAGTTATCGTTGCAAAAACGTTCTATGTGTATGATTTTGATTTATTTTTTAAATAAATAATTATTTCTATGGAAGTCCTCAGAAACCGTTATTTTATGAGGGTTAGAAGAGGGATTAAATCCGACATTTTTCGACTTTTTTCTTATAAAATATATAAATTTTGAAAAAATGGGGTGCATTTTTACTAGATAGGTAGTATAATGTTCATCATGCAGATAAATTTAATAACGCTAAATTATCAGAATAATTTAAACAATAATAATAACAAAAGAATTTATCAATAATAAGAGAAGGTAAACCCTAAAGAAGGTTGATATACCTTTTTCGCATTAAAATGTATAGGGGGAGAATGGAATGTCTGAAAAGCTTTTGGAAATAAAAAATCTAAAAACATCATTTCGTATAAAAGATGATTACTTTGCAGCTGTGGATGATTTATCCCTATCTGTAAACAAAAATGAAGTACTTGCCGTAGTGGGTGAGTCAGGTTGTGGAAAGAGTGCCTTGGCATTTTCTGTAATGGGACTTCATACACGTGCGAAAATTGATGGAAATATAATGTTTAAAGACCGTGATATTGCACATATGTCACCTTCTGAATTAAATAAGTTGCGTGGTAAAGAAATGGGCATGATCTTCCAGGATCCATTAACATCACTAAACCCACTAATGGAGGTTGGTGAGCAAATTGGAGAAACTCTATTCTTACACAATAAAGCCCTTTCAAAAGAAAAACGCAAGGAAAAAATTATTGATTTATTAAATAAGGTTGGTATTCCCCGCCCTGAAACAGTATTTAATCAATTCCCACACGAATTGTCTGGTGGTATGAGACAACGTGTGATGATCGCAATGGCAATAGCGAACGAGCCTGAATTACTTATTGCCGATGAGCCAACAACGGCATTGGATGTAACCATTCAATCACAAATTTTAGAACTAATAAATGAACTTAAAGATGATATGGACGCTGGTATTATCCTTATTACACATGATTTGGGCGTTGTTGCTGAAATGGCTGATCGTGTAGCTGTTATGTATGCTGGTCAAATCGTGGAAATTGCAGATGTACACACCTTATTTGAAAATCCAAAGCATCCATATACCCGTTCATTGTTGAATTCTGTTCCTAATGCAAATGAAGCACAGGACAAGCTTCATGTAATACAAGGAATTGTACCTGCATTACAAAACCTGCCTCGTGAAGGTTGTCGTTTTAAAGCTAGAATTCCATGGATTGAGGATTCTGCTCATGAAGAGCATCCAGAGCTACATGAAATTTCACCTGGACATTTTGTACGTTGTACATGCTATAAAGATTTCGATTTCCCTGAAAGTGAGGAGGAGAAACATGGCGTTTCTTGATGTAGAAAATTTAAAAGTTCATTTCCCAATAAAGGGTGGTATTTTTGGACGTACGGTTGACCATGTAAGAGCAGTTGATGGTGTTTCCCTTTCTTTGGAAAAAGGTACAACGTATGGCCTTGTAGGGGAGTCTGGATCTGGAAAAACAACTACTGGAAGAGCAATTATCGGATTAAATAACATTACTTCTGGTAAAGTCACTTTCGAAGGAAAAGACATCACGAACTTACGCCGAGCACGTGCAGATTTTCGTAAAGATGTACAAATGATATTCCAGGATCCATATTCATCCTTAAACCCGAAAAAACGAGTAATAGATATAGTTGCTGAACCACTTCGTAACTATGAAAATCTTTCAAAAAAAGAAGAAAGAAAACGAGTTCAGGAATTAATGGAATTAGTTGGTTTGAGTCCTGAAAGTATTTTGAAATATCCACATGAATTCTCTGGTGGACAACGTCAACGTATTGGTATTGCAAGAGCAATTGCTTTAAAACCAAAACTAATTATTGCCGATGAGCCAGTATCTGCATTAGATGTATCTGTTCAAGCGCAAGTATTGAACTTTATGCAAGATATTCAAAAAGAACTGGATTTAACGTATTTGTTTATTGGCCATGATTTAGGGGTTATAAAGCATATGTGTGACAAAATCGGAATTATGTATAAAGGTCGTTATGTAGAAGAAGGTACTGCATCAGATATCTTTGATGATCCACAACACATTTATACAAAACGTTTAGTTGCTGCAATTCCTGATATTGATCCGAAGAAACGTGACGAACAACGCCAGTTCCGTCAAGAAGTAAAAGCAGAATATGAGCAATCCTATAACGATTACTTTGATGACGAAGGTTTAGCCTATCCGTTACAGTCTATATCGGATACACATAAAGTGGCTTTACCTGAGAAAGGTTGATAGATATGTGGAAATTTACTATACGTAGAATTCTAATAATGATTCCTCAAATAATATTATTAAGTGTTTTAATCTTTGCATTAGCGAAAATGATGCCAGGTGATGCATTGTCAGGTATGGTTGATCCAAATGTAGACCCTGAACGACTTGAAGAAATTAGAGACAAACTTGGTTGGAACGATCCATGGCATGTGCAATATGCGGATTGGGTTGGTGGTCTTGTTCAAGGAGACTTGGGACAATCGTTCCGTTTTAAAATGCCAGTAACTGAATTAGTAGGTGAACGAATTGTAAATACTTTTTGGTTATCTATAGCGACATTATTCTTTACGTACCTTATTGCAATTCCGCTTGGGATTACAAGTGGTCGCTATAATGATACATGGTTAGATCAATCAATTACTAGTTATACGTATATTGGTTTTGCTACCCCGTTATTTATTTTCGCATTAGTTATGCTTTGGGTATTTGGATTTATGCTAGGTTGGTTCCCTACAAGTGGTAGTGTATCTCCAGGACTTCAACCAGGAACGTTCGAATATGTGATGAGTAAAATTACGCATTTGATTTTACCTGCTATATCTATGGCGTTGATTACGACGGTATCAACCGTACAATATTTACGTAGTGAAATTATAGATACAAAACAAAAAGATTTCATCTTAACCGCTCGTGCAAAAGGAGCGTCTGAAACAAGAGTTTACAATCGCCATATTTTAAGAAATTCACTTTTACCAATTGCGGCATTTCTAGGTTTTGAGATTACAGGATTAATCGGAGGAACAGTCTTTATTGAAACAATCTTCGGTTATCCAGGTATGGGCTTACTATTCTTTGAATCGATTCAATTGCGTGATTACAGTGTTGTAACTGCTGTTGTTCTATTATTTGGTATAGCTTCTATCCTTGGAGCATTACTATCAGATATTATCCTTAGTCTCGTAGATCCGCGTATCCGTATTAAATAAATTGGTAAACAGTGAGGTGAAAAAAATGGAAAATAAAAACGAGATAGAACAAGTAGAAAAAAGTCCATCTGGTTTTTCGATCATATGGCGTGAAATAGTACGTGATAAACTTGCGCTTGTGTCATTAATATTTCTTATACTAATAACAGTATTTGTATATGGTGTTTCGATCATCCTGGACCAGGATGAAATCGTAACCGTTGATTTATTCTCTATTCATGAGCCACCAGGTGAAGAGTTTTGGTTAGGTACGGATTATGGTGGTCGTGATATCTTTGGACAGTTAATTATTGGTACACGAAATTCCCTATCCATTGGGATTCTTGTAACATTAATGACTGGAATTATTGGTGTGGTATTCGGTTTGGTCTCTGGATATTTTGGTGGCCATATTGATAACATCATGATGCGTATATTGGATTTCTTCCTTATCTTACCATTCTTAATGATCGTAATCGTATTCGTAGCAATTGTTCCGAAATACAGTATTTGGACATTCTCGTTGATTATGACAGCATTTCTGTGGATGGGGATAGCCCGTCTAATAAGGTCGAAAGCATTACAGGAAAAAGAGTTGGATTATGTCCAAGCATCAAAAACACTTGGGTCTTCTAACTTTAAGATAATGTTTACGCAAGTGTTACCGAATATTACTTCATTAATTATAGTAACAATGACCTTAAACCTTGCTGCAAATATTGGTTTAGAGTCAGGTCTATCGTTCTTAGGGTTCGGTTTCCCAGAAAGTACTCCAAGTTTAGGTACTTTACTAAGTTATGCAAGAAATCCACAGACATTGGAATATAGATGGTGGATTTGGGTACCGGCATCCGTCTTAATCTTATTATTAATGCTTTCTATCCGAAATGTTGGAGAAGCGTTAAAACGTGCAACTGATGCAAGGCAACGTAGAGGCTAAATAATGGGGGAAGTCCCCCATTAGCCTTTTCATTTAAACATTATTGACAGAATTTTCGGCAGTGTCTAACAGCGCCAAAGAATAATCTTAATGAATAAGTTACTTACATCTAATAGATGTTAAGTATATATGTTGGCCACGGTTCAACAACAGTCGGCCAACAAAAATAAAAACTTGAATCAAAAAGGGAGGACAACAGGATGACAAAAACAAGTTTACAAAAACTGCTTTTTGCAATCATGCTTGTTATGCTACTAGCGCTTGCAGCGTGTGGTGGTGACGATAATGAGTCGGGTGATACTGATTCTGATAATGACTCTACAACTGAAGAGTCTGAGGCTAATGAAGACGGCCTGTTTTCAATCGATGACTTCAGCAATATTAAATCAAATGAAGGTGAAGCGATTGAAGGTGGATCATTCACTTATGGTCTAGTATCTGATACTGCATTTGAAGGTACTTTAAACTGGAACTTCTATTCTGGTAACCCTGATGCAGAAGTAATTACTTGGTTTGATGAAGCACTATTAACATGGGATGAAAACTATGTATATACAAATGATGGTGCTGCAACTTATGAAGCAGATGGTAACACATTTACATTTACTATTAGAGATAATGTAAACTGGCACGATGGTGAGCCTGTAACAGCTGAAGATTGGTTATTTGCTCATGAAGTAATTGGACACCCTGATTATGATGGTCCACGTTACGGAACAGACTTTACAAATATTGAAGGTATGGAAGAATATCATGCTGGTGAAGCTGATACAATTTCTGGTATCGAAGTAGTAGATGAAAAAACGTTAAAAATCACTTACAAAGAAGTTACACCTTCTCTTGTAACTGGTTCTATCTGGACTTACCCATTAGCAAAACATATCTTTGAAGATATTCCTGTAGCAGATATGTCTTCTTCTGATGCAGTACGTAAAAACCCAATTGGTTTTGGTCCATTTAAAGTAGAAACTATTGTTCCAGGTGAGTCTGTGACTTATACAAAGAATGAAGACTACTGGCGTGGAGAGCCGAAACTTGATAGCGTTACGTTAAAAGTAATTAACCCAACTGTTGTAGTTAACGAACTAGAGACAGGTGGAGTAGATACAGTAAGTTCATTCCCAGTTGACCAATATCCGGATAATTCGGATCTGTCAAACGTGGAATTCTTAGGTAACGTTGACCGTGCCTTCACTTACATGGGCTTTAAATTAGGTAAATGGGACGGAGATGCTGGTAAAGTAGTTCCAGATCCAAATGCAAAAATGGCAAACAAAAACTTACGTCAAGCAATGTGGCATGCTGTAGATAATAGTGCAGTTGCTGATAATTTCTACCATGGATTACGTTGGAATGCAACAACATTAATCCCGCCATCACATCCAGAATTTCATGACGAATCAAATCCTGGTCGTGAATATGATGTAGATAAAGCTAATGAGCTTCTAGATGAAGCTGGTTATGTTGATACGAATGATGATGGTTTCCGTGAAGATCCAGATGGCGAAGAGTTAGTAATTAACTTTGCTTCTATGTCTGGTGGAGATACTGCAGAACCAATAGCACAATACTATATCCAATCTTGGGAAAATGTTGGATTAAAAGTTGAGCTTGTAGATGGTCGTCTAATGGAGTTCAATACTTTCTATGATCGTGTTGAAGCTGATGATCCAGAAATCGATATCTATCAAGGTGCTTGGGGTGTAGGTATTGATATTGACCCTAGAGGACTTTGGGGAGAAACTGCAGCTTACAACTACACTCGTTGGACAAGCGAAGAAAACGAGAGTCTATTAGCTGATGGTGTATCTGAAGAAGCATTTGAGGTTGAATATCGTCAGGAAGTATATAAAGAATGGCAAGAACTAATGGTTGAAGAAGTTCCTGCATTCCCTACATTATACCGTTCTGTAGTAGTACCAGTTAACAATCGTGTGCATAACTATGCAATCGGTGATGGTACTGGAATCTATCTACACGAACTTGCTGTAACTCAAGAAGAACCAATTGTTGCAGAATAATTTTTTTAAAAAAAGTCCCGGTTGGGGCTTTTTTTTTTAGCAGATAAGATTTTATTCAGTTGTAGAACAGCCATGTCCAGCTCTAACGCTAAGTCCTAATTGAAAAAACACAAAATAAAGATGAACCCGCAAAACGGATGATCGAGATGTTGTAGCTATATATGAAATACGGAATGATTGACAAGATGTGCTGAATAAATCTTGAAAATGCTGAATTAACCGCTTGAAATACTGAATTATTCTCGGAAATGCTGAATAATCAAAGATAATACTGAATCTAGAGAATGACGAGTAAGTGCAGATCCAGCCCGTACCTCTCTTCCCAGGAGTGCTTGCTTTCTGTTCTGTTATTAAAAGAACATGACATTAGTTAATGAAAAGTTTATTACTTCGAACTAATTCTAAGGAACTAGATTTTTAATCCCTTAATCGACAAAACCCCTATTATTTCTACAAAAATCTACATTTATTATTAAAACTACCCAAATGTATAAATATATATAAATTTGGTATTTGCGACATGAAAAAAGCGTTGTTTTGCTAATTGGGCTTAGACTTACACTATTGCATATACTGTTAATTTTGAAAAAATTAATAATAAATTGTTAAAAACCTCTTGTCTAAAATCAGAAAATAATATATACTTTAAAAAATTGAACCTATTGTTACAAAAATATTACGTTAATATTAATAATGCAATAGTAGGTTATATTATTTTTAACACTAAATTTTTTGAAAATTATAAATTAATAGGCATAAATAAGGGCAGATCACTAACAAATCAAACAACAAGACACACCTGCTCATTAAGTTGTGCTAATTTTAAAATAAAACAAAAATTATGTTAACTATAAAAAAGTGTATTATCGCGGACACCGGGTAAGGAGGGAATAAATTGTCAGAAAAATTATTAGAGGTCAAAAATTTGAAAACATCATTCCGAATTAAAGATGATTATTATGCTGCAGTAGATGATGTATCTCTTTCTGTCAATAAAAATGAAGTATTAGCAATAGTTGGTGAATCAGGTTGTGGGAAGAGTGCTCTTGCATTCTCCATAATGGGGTTACACAATCGTGCAAAAATTGAAGGGAATATCCTCTTTAAGGATCAGGATATAGCTAATTTATCCATATCGAATTTAAATAAACTTCGTGGTAAAAATATGGGAATGATTTTCCAGGATCCATTAACAGCATTAAATCCTTTAATGGAAATTGGAGACCAAATTGGTGAAGCGTTATTACTTCATAACAAAGATTTATCCAAAACAAAAAGAAAAGAGAAGGTAATTGATTTATTAAATAAAGTTGGAATTCCACGTCCAGAACATGTATATGAACAATTCCCGCATGAATTATCTGGTGGTATGAGACAAAGGGTAGTTATTGCTACAGCAATTGCAAATGAACCAGAATTACTTATAGCTGATGAGCCAACAACGGCATTAGACGTAACCATTCAATCACAAATTCTGGACCTTATTAAGGAATTAAAAGATGACATGGATGCTGGAATCATACTCATTACGCATGACCTTGGTGTAGTTGCTGAAATGGCGGACAGGGTTGCGGTTATGTACGCAGGTCAGATAGTAGAAATAGCTGACGTCCATACATTGTTTGAGAAACCATTACATCCGTATACTAGATCCTTATTTAATTCAGTACCTAACACAGCACAAGCAAAATCAAAACTTCATGTTATCCAAGGTATCGTTCCATCGTTACAAAACCTTCCACGTGAAGGCTGTCGATTTAGTGCAAGGATTCCATGGATTGATGCTTCAGCACATGAAGAGCATCCAGAACTTCATGAAGTAAGTAGTGGACACTTTGTCCGATGCACATGCTATAAACATTTTGATTTTCCTGAAGGAAGTAGCAAGGAGGAACAACATCATGGCATTTCTTGAAGTTGAAGATTTAAAAGTACACTTTCCTATAAAGGGAGGTATATTTGGTAGAACAGTTGGTCATGTGAAAGCTGTTGATGGTGTTTCCTTTTCACTTGAAAAAGGAAAGACTTACGGATTAGTTGGTGAGTCTGGTTCGGGAAAAACAACTACTGGTAGAGCAATTATCGGACTAAATAAGATTACCTCTGGAAAAGTAATGTTTGATGGCAGAGATATTACTGGAATGAAATCTAAATCGGACGTACGGAAAGATATTCAAATGATTTTTCAAGATCCATATTCATCTCTAAACGCTAAAAAAAGAGTAATCGATATTGTAGCTGAGCCATTGCGAAACTTTGAAAAATTATCCAAAAAAGAAGAAAGAATAAGAGTTCAAGAATTAATGGAATTAGTTGGTCTAAGTCCCGAAAGCATTTTAAAATATCCACATGAATTCTCCGGTGGACAACGTCAACGTATTGGAATCGCTAGGGCAATCGCTTTGAAACCAAAACTTATTATTGCTGATGAACCGGTATCTGCTCTCGATGTATCGGTTCAAGCTCAAGTTTTGAATTTCATGCAAGATATTCAAGAAGAGTTAGATCTGACGTACTTATTTATTGGGCACGATTTAGGAGTTATCAAACATATGTGTGATAATATCGGCATCATGTATAAAGGAAGATATGTGGAAGAAGGAACGACAGAAGAAATCTTTACTAATCCACAACACATTTATACGAAACGACTGGTAGCCGCTATACCTGATATTGATCCGAAAAAGCGTCAAGAACAAACTCAATTCCGCCAAGAAGTAAAAGCGGAATACGAACAGTCCTACAATGATTACTTTGATGATGAAGGTTTAGCCTACCAATTACAGCCAGTATCTGACACGCATCTTGTAGCATTACCGGAGAAAGGTTGATTGATATGTGGAAATTTACTTTGCGAAGAATTTTAATAATGATTCCTCAAATAATTCTATTAAGTATTTTGATCTTTATATTGGCTAAAATGATGCCTGGGGACGCATTAACGGGGATGATCGATCCTAATGTGAGTCCGGAAAGACTAGAGGAGTTACGTGAAAAACTAGGTTGGAACGATCCTTGGCATATTCAGTATGCTGATTGGGTTGGTGGTTTGGTACAAGGAGATTTTGGGCAGTCTTTTCGCTTTAAAATGCCTGTTACAGAATTGATTGGAGAACGTATTGTTAATTCATTTTGGCTATCTGTTGCAACTTTAATATTCACGTATTTAATTGCAATTCCATTGGGTATTCTTAGTGGTCGTTATAATGATAGTTTATTAGATCAAACTATTACAGGTTATACGTATCTTGGTTTTGCAACCCCACTTTTCATTTTTGCATTAGTAATGCTGTGGGTATTCGGTTTTATGCTTGGCTGGTTTCCGACTAGCGGAAGTGTAAGTCCGGGTAGTGAACCAGGGACTTTCGCTTATGTAATGAGTAAAATAAATCATTTAATATTGCCAGCTATTGCAATGGCGTTAATAGCAACAGTAAATACTGTTCAGTATTTAAGAAGTGAGATTATTGATACAAAACAAAAAGACTTCATCTTAACTGCAAGAGCAAAAGGTGCTTCTGAATCAAGAGTGTATAATCGTCATATTTTAAGAAACTCACTATTACCGATTGCGGCATTTTTCGGATACGAAATTACCTTTTTAATTGGTGGAACTATATTTGTCGAAACGATATATAACTATCCAGGTATGGGGCTATTGTTTTTTGAGTCAATAACTTTACGAGACTATAGTGTAGTGACAGCGGTAGTATTGCTGTTTGGTGTTGCTGCAATATTAGGAGCACTACTGTCAGACATTATATTAAGTCTTGTTGACCCGCGTATTCGAATTAAATAGGTAGATTGTGAGGTGAAAAAATGGAAGCAAATAAATTAAATACGAACGAAGAATTAAAAACACATAAAAGTCCTTCTGGATTTAGCATTATCTGGCGTGAGCTAGTAAGAGATAAATTAGCTTTAATATCACTTATTTTTCTAATATTAATTACTGCATTTGTTTATGGGGTTTCATTTGTTTTAGATCAAGAAGAGATCGTAACCGTTGATTTATTTTCAATCCATGAACCACCGTCTGAAGAGTTTTGGCTAGGAACGGATTATGGTGGTCGTGATATTTTTGGGCAACTAATTATTGGTACACGTAACTCTTTATCAATTGGAATACTAGTTACGTTAATGAGTGGTTTAATAGGGATTGTATTTGGTTTAGTTGCTGGTTATTTTGGGGGGCATGTCGATAATGTTTTGATGCGTATTTTGGACTTCTTCCAAATACTACCGTTCTTGATGATCGTAATTGTATTTGTAGCAATTGTTCCGAAATACAGTATATGGACCTTCTCGTTGATTATGACTGCCTTTCTATGGATGGGAATTGCTCGTTTGATAAGGTCAAAAGCATTACAAGAAAAAGAGTTAGATTATGTTCAAGCATCAAAAACACTAGGCTCATCAAATATTAAAATTATATTCACACAGGTTTTACCGAATATTACATCATTAATTATCGTAACAATGACATTGAACCTTGCTGGAAACATTGGTCTAGAGTCAGGATTATCTTTCTTAGGCTTTGGTTTTCCAGAGAGTACACCGTCTCTTGGGACATTGTTAAGTTATGCTAGAAATCCACAAACATTGGAATATAGATGGTGGATTTGGGTGCCTGCTTCCGTCTTGATTTTATTATTAATGTTAGCTGTTCGAAACGTCGGTGAAGCATTAAAACGCGCTACAGATGCACGTCAAAGAAGAGGGTAATATTCTCTTTCTAAAAGTAATTTTATTCTATTACATGATCCATGTAATTAAATGACCATATCTTTTAGGGAGGTGAGGCTAGGAGCAAATGTATTGAAGATCTGTTACCTACATCAATGCGCATGTATTGGTGTTGAGTATAAATGTTAGTTATATAAACTGCACATATAACTAACGCAGCCTTAATGGGTAAATTAAAAGGGAGGGTATTAAGATGACAAAGACAAGTTTAACAAAGTGGTTATTTGCTCTAATGCTTGCAATGGTGCTAGTATTAGCGGCATGTAGCGGCGAGACTGGCAGTGAAGATCCTGGTGATGATGAGGATACAGAAGAGCCTGCTGATAACGAGGAAGGAACTGAAGAAGAAGAAGAAGAAGAGCCGGCTGAAGATGATGGGTTGTTCTCTATCGATGATTTCAGCATGGACAAAACAAACCAAGGTGAAGCTATTGATGGTGGATCAATTACTTTTGGTTTAGTTTCTGATACTGTATTTGAAGGTACATTAAACTTTAATTTCTATTCTGGCAACCCTGACTATGAAGTAATTGCATGGTTTGATGAGCCGCTATTGTATACAGATGAAAACTATACGTATACAAATGAAGGACCTGCATCATACGAAATTTCTGATGATGGTCTAACATTTACACTTACAATTAAAGATGGTGTGAACTGGCATGATGGAGAGCCTGTAACTGCAGAAGACTGGGCTTTCGCATATGAAGTAATTGGTCACCCAGATTATGACGGTGTGCGATATACTTCTGATTTCGCAAATGTTGTAGGTATGGAAGAATACCATAATGGAGAAGCAGATTCTATTTCTGGTATTGAAATTGTGGATGAAAAAACATTGAAAATTACACATCATGAAACTGGCCCATCTATGGTAACTGGTGGTATTTGGTCTTATGCATTAGCAAAGCATATCTTCGAGGATATTCCAGTAGCTGATATGTCTTCTTCTGATGCAGTCCGTAAAAACCCAATTGGTATGGGACCATATAAAGTAGATAGCATTGTTCCTGGTGAGTCTGTAGTATATAAGAAGAACGAAGACTACTGGCGTGGAGAACCAAAACTTGATGAAGTTGTACTTAAAGTTGTTGCTCCAGAAACTGTAGTAAATGAATTAGAAACTGGTGGCGTTGATTTAGTTAACAGTTTCCCAGTTGATCAATTCCCAGATAATGCTGACTTGTCTAATGTTGAATATTTAGGAATGATTGACAATGCATATACGTACATTGGATTCAAATTAGGTCATTGGGATGCAGATGCTGGGGAAGTTGTAATGGATCCAGACGCTAAAATGGCTGATGTAAACTTACGTAAAGCTATGTGGCATGCGGTTGATAATGATGCAGTTGGTAATGAGTTCTATAATGGATTACGTTGGAACGCAACTACGTTAATTATCCCGTTCTTCCCTGACTATCATGATGAAACAATTGAAACACCAACATTTGATCCAGATGAGGCTAACCGTCTTCTAGATGAAGCTGGTTATGCTGATGTTGATGGTGATGGAATTCGTGAAGACAAAGATGGTGAGGAGTTAACAATTAACTTCGCTTCCATGTCTGGTGGAGATACTGCAGAACCATTAGCCCAATACTATATCCAATCTTGGAAAAACGTTGGACTAAATGTTGAACTTGTAGATGGTCGTCTATTAGAATTCAATACATTCTACGATCGTGTTGAAGCGGACGATCCTGGAATTGATATTTACCAAGGTGCTTGGGGTACAGGAACTGATGTAAACCCAGACGGTCTATATGGACGTACTGCTTCATTTAACTACCCACGTTATGCTAGCGAAGAAAATGATCGCTTACTAAAAGAGGGTAACTCTGAGGCTGCACTTGATGTAGAATACCGTCAAGATGTTTACAAAGAATGGCAACAATTAATGGTAGACGAAATCCCAGTATTCCCAACATTATATCGCTCTGTGTTAATGCCGGTAAATAACCGTGTTCTAAATTACACAATAGCACCAGGTGAATATATTCGTCATGAAATCGCTGTAAGTGAAGAAGAACCACTTGTAGCTGAGTAATAATAAACTTTCAGAAGAAGGAGCTCTTAGGAGCTCCTTCTTTTTTTGGCAAAAAAGAAAGGAAGCGTTCTTTTCTTGCGTTAGTCCAATTAACTCTTTTGCATAAAAGCTTGGTAAAGGACAAATTTTTAAATGAAACGAAAATCACTTGGACAAATCTAGACTTACCAAAAGCTCCGATAAGAAATTCTTCTAGGTGTTAAAATTCTTTATGATTGATCAGTAACAAATGTTTCCAAATTCAAAAACCACCCGTTCGGACTGGTCGCTTCTATTTCTAAACTACAAGATTAATAGGTATTATGGGCTAGATCTGTTACTTTTGTCACAAATCTATTATTTTTGTAATAAAACCTAGTAGTTCTGGCAATCCTTGTAATGGACTTTTAAAAGTCTTGTAACCGCATTGCTCCTATTTATATGGTAGGATTGGCAATGTCGGAAATTTAAGGAGGGACTACTTATGAAGAAGTTAGTAGCTGTACTTGCTTCAAGTGTTATGTTAGCGAGTGCTTCAGTAATGAATGTTTCCGCAGCAGATTATGAAGTAGAAAAAGGAGATAGTCTTTGGAAGATTGCTCAAGACTACAATACTACAGTAGATAACCTAATTGATATAAACGAACTAGATGAATCGATTATCTTCCCAAAACAAAAACTATTGATCTATAAAAAATATCTAGTACAAAAAGGTGATACCTTATACGCAATTGCAAAAGATCATGACGTTTCTGTGGAGGATTTGAAGAAATGGAATGAATTGAAATCCGATTTGATTCTAATTGGACAAGAGTTATCGATTAAGGATTCTGTTAATGATAATGAAGAACAATCGGTAGCTACAGTTTCTACTAAATCACAGGAGGTAGATTCTGAAGAAGAACAGGAACCTCAAGGTGAAACTATTTCAGTATCAGCCACTGCATATACTGCCAAATGTGACGGTTGTACAGGTATAACGTATACAGGAGTTGACTTGAACAATAATCCAGATGCAAAAGTCATTGCTGTTGATCCAAATGTAATACCACTAGGGTCAGAAGTATATGTTGAAGGATATGGATACGCTATTGCTGCGGATATCGGAAGTGCGATTAAAGGTAATAAAATTGATATTCATTTACCTACTAAATCAGAAGCACTTGACTGGGGTGTAAGAACAGTAGACGTTACAATTATTGATAAGAAATAAGGATTTAGAAAAGGAAGTATCTGTCATGATACTTTCTTTTTTTGTCTAATTCACAATTTGTTATCTAATACGAAAAAAAAAGAACCAGAATCCGCTCTGCTAAATTACTGCTAATTACTTGGATTCTCGCTCCTTATTCTAAATAACAATCATTTGAAGCATAACCTGGATTTTAATCCAAAATCCATTCAACTTCAAATTATATATCATTATAGTCAAAAATACATAAGGAAAATATATTTACTAGTATTGTGTATTAGTAGATTGAGAGCTTGGATCAACTATCTCATTTTCATTAGAGTCCTGCACGACCCCAACAATGCTAAAACCTAAAATTAACATCATAAACAAAGCAATTAATACTTTCTTCATATTAAACTGCCTCCATAAGAAAAATTTCAACACAACTTAGTATAATAAAATTTTACAGTTATGACCATCCTTTTTCATAACAAAATACAGGCAAATCTTACAATATTGTCATACCGATTCCAATAAATGAAGAATTTACTAATCCATCACTATTTTCTTCAACATAACTTGCATGTTTTTTCGCTAATAATGAATACTAAAATTAAGGAACATTGTTTAATGTATATGTGTATACTCATAGTAAACATTTACACCAGTTTATGTTAAACTGGTATTAAATTAAGGCTTCAGTTACGGTTTTGTACACATGAGAAGAACAAATGTATATGAAGCGCTTACATATTAGAGGAGGTTGTAATATGTCCAGTAAAGTGTTGGATGAATTCTTAAATGAAAATATTGCAGATTTAAAAGATCGTGGACTATATAATGAGATAGACCCTGTTGAAGGAGCAAATGGTCCTAAAATTCAAATTGATGGGAAAGAGCTAATCAATCTCTCATCAAATAACTATCTTGGCCTGTCTACCGACGATAGACTGAAAAAGATAGCGAAACAAGCAGTTGATACGCATGGTGTTGGAGCGGGAGCAGTGCGTACAATTAACGGTACGTTAGATCTTCATATTGAGTTAGAAAAAAGACTAGCAGAATTTAAAGGAACAGAGGCAGTAATATCCTATCAATCAGGATTCAACTGTAATATGGCAGCTATTTCTGCGGTCATGGATAAAAACGATGCAATTCTTTCCGATCAATTAAATCACGCATCGATTATTGATGGTTGCCGTTTATCAAAAGCAAAGATTATCCCATTTAATCATTCCGATATGGATGACCTTCGCAAAAAAGCGAAAGAAGCAGTAGAGTCTGGGCAATATAACAAAATTATGGTAATTACTGACGGTGTGTTCTCCATGGATGGAGATGTAGCAAACTTACCAGAAATTGTAGAAATTGCAGAGGAATTTGATTTAATAACGTATGTTGATGATGCACATGGTTCTGGTGTTTTAGGGAAAGGTGCTGGAACAGTCAAACACTTCGGATTACAAGATAAAATTGATTTTCAAATGGGAACACTATCTAAAGCAATTGGTGTCATTGGTGGATATGTTGCAGGTAAAGCGAATTTAATTGATTGGTTAAAAGTACGTTCACGTCCATTCTTATTTTCTACAGCCGTATCTCCCGCAGATGCTGCTGCAAGTAAAAGAGCAATCGAAATCTTGATGGAAAGCACGGAATTACATGATCGACTATGGGAAAATGGAAATTACCTAAAGGAAGGCTTAAAGAAATTAGGTTTTGATATTGGTGATAGTGAGACTCCTATTACACCTTGTATTATTGGTGATGAGAAAGATGCGCAACAATTTAGTAAGCGTCTTTATGAAGAAGGCGTATATGCTAAATCTATCGTATTCCCAACGGTACCAAGAGGAACTGGTCGTGTAAGAAATATGCCTACAGCTGCACATACGAAAGAGATGCTTGATGAAGCAATCGCAGCATATGAAAAAGTTGGTAAGGAAATGGGATTAATTTAAGAATATATAGACAAAGCATAAAGCATAGAGAGGGAATAACATGAAAAAAATACTTGTTACTGGTGCTCTTGGCCAAATTGGATCAGAGCTAGTTACGAAACTTCGTGAAATATATGGTACATCAAATGTTATTGGTTCGGATATACGAAAAATTGATGGTATAGATGATGAAGGACCGTTTGAAATTATAGATGTTACAGATGCTGACCGATTATATGATGTTGCCAAAGAACATAAAGTGGATACCATTATGCATCTTGCAGCACTTTTATCTGCAACAGCGGAAAAAGCACCTAAAAAAGCTTGGGACATCAATATGGGTGGCCTAGTCAATGCATTAGAAGTTGCTCGAGAACTAGATCTTCAGTTCTTTACTCCAAGTTCAATTGGTGCGTTTGGACCATCAACACCAAAGGATAATACACCGCAAGATACATTACAGCGACCAACGACAATGTATGGTGTTAATAAAGTATCTGGAGAGTTACTGTGTGATTATTACTTTCAGCGTTTTGGAGTAGACACAAGAGGAGTTCGCTATCCAGGGTTAATTTCGTATGTTGCACCTCCTGGTGGGGGAACTACGGATTATGCTGTAGAAATATATTATGAAGCGGTTAAAAACAAAGCATACACCTCTTATATTGGTGAAGGCACGTATATGGATATGATGTTCATGCCGGATGCATTAAATGCAATTGTACAACTTATGGAGGCAGATCCTAGTAAATTGGAGCATCGTAATGCGTTTAATATTACAGCGATTTCAGCAGCTCCTGAAGATTTCGCTAAGGCGATTAAAAAGCATATACCTGATTTCAAATTATCATATGATGTTGATCCCGTGAGACAAAAAATAGCTGATAGCTGGCCAAACAGTATTGATTCGTCGTCAGCTGCAAAAGAGTGGGGATTTAAGGCGGAGTATGATCTTGATAAAATGACCAAGGTTATGCTTGAAAAAGTTGAGGAAAAGCTAGCATTGAAAAATATGTAGTTGGCAGTAAGCCCTTTACGGAATAAAAATCACTTTATAGAAAAAACATATTATAATTAGAAGACCAAATCATTACGATGATTTGGTCTTTATTAATAGCTTCGGTAAATCATAAAAAAACCCCCCAATAAAAGGGGAGTTCACTCTACTTAAGCATACATTTCGCTTATTTTCTTTTGTAACTCTCTATCTGACACATATTCATCATAGCTCATTTCCTTATCGACAATTCCTTTTGGTGTAATCTCGATCAGACGGTTAGCTATACTGTGAATAAACTGATGGTCATGTGACGTAAATAGGATAGACCCTTTAAACTTAATTAACCCATTATTTAATGCTGTTATAGATTCTAGATCTAAATGGTTGGTAGGCTCATCTAATAACAGGACATTAGCATTGCTTAACATCATTTTAGATAACATACAACGTACTTTTTCTCCCCCGGATAAAACACTTGCTTTTTTCAAAGCTTCTTCACCGGAAAACAACATTCTTCCCAAGAAGCCACGAAGGAATGTTTCTGTTTCATCCTCAGGTGAGAATTGGCGCAACCAATCAACTAATGTGAGATCGTTATTTTCAAAGAACTTACTATTATCTTTAGGGAAATAGGATTGAGATGTTGTTACACCCCACTTAAATGAGCCGGCATCTGGTTCCATTTCACCCATCAAGATTTTAAACAACGTTGTTTTAGCTATATCATCTTTCCCAACAAATGCAATTTTATCATCTTTGTTCACGGTAAAGCTGATATTATCAAGTACTTTCTTGCCTCCGATTGTTTTCGTTAACCCTTCCACACGTAATAGGTCATTTCCAATTTCTCGTTCAGGCGTGAAGGCGATATAAGGATATTTACGAGATGAAGGTTTAATATCATCTAAAGTAATATTTTCTAGTAGTTTTTTACGTGAAGTAGCCTGTCTTGATTTAGAAGCATTTGCACTAAATCGAGCAACAAAAGCTTGTAATTCTTTTATTTTCTCTTCTTTTTTCTTATTTGCTTCCTGAGCCATTCTGGAAGCTAATTGACTTGATTCATACCAGAAATCATAGTTTCCGATATAAATTTCAATTTTGCCATAATCTACATCAGCAATATGGGTACATACTTTATTTAAAAAGTGACGGTCATGGGATACAACAATGACCGTATTTTCAAAGTTGATTAAGAATTCCTCTAACCATTGAATAGCTTGGATATCCAAGCCGTTTGTCGGCTCGTCCAATAGTAAAATATCAGGATTTCCAAATAAGCTTTGTGCTAATAATACTTTTACTTTTTGGTCAGCAGCAAGATCAGCCATTTTCATGTTGTGCAATGACTCTCCAATGCCTAAACCTTTTAATAAGATCGCTGCATCTGATTCAGCTTCCCAACCATTCATTTCGGCGAATTCTCCTTCAAGCTCTGCTGCGCGCATGCCGTCTTCTTCACTAAATTCAGCCTTCATATAAATGGCATCTTTCTCTTGTTTAACTGCAAATAGTCTCTCATGTCCCATTAAAACAGTTTCTAAAACTTCATGTTCCTCATAAGCAAAGTGGTCCTGCTTTAATACTGCAAGACGTTCCCCAGGAGACATGGATACATGACCGGATTGTGGGTCAATTTCTCCAGATAATATCTTTAGAAATGTCGATTTTCCGGCACCATTTGCTCCAATCACTCCATAGCAATTTCCGGGAGTGAATTTTAAGTTAACATCTTCAAACAACTTCTTATCACCATATCGTAAACTAACATTAGAAACAGTTATCATTTGATTAATATATCCTCCAATAATTAATAATCATCATCAACGTTAGCTTACGTGATTTATAGGCTTTCGTCAATCATTTAACGGGTTTTGGGGGTGAAGTACAGATATTTCGGACACTTTTTGTAAATTTACTCATAAATTAATTTAAAATATAAAAAATAACCTTGTTTATTTCTTGATTTTTCGGTAAAGTTTTGAATATGGTATTATTTATATTTATAGGTAAGTGGGGAATCGAGTGAGGGGGATTTTTATGAGAGAAAGAACAATATATTTTCTCTTTTCGGATACAGGGACATATCTATCAAGAGCCATAAACTACTGTACAAAACAATCTCTTAATCATGTATCCATAGGTTTTGATGCAGAATTAAATGAAGTATATAGTTTTGGACGAATCAATCCAAGAAATCCTTTTAGTGGGGGATTTGTTAGGGAAGATATCCGTGGTGAATTTCTTAAACAGGCTAATTGTATGATCTACTCTTTCCAACTTACAGAAGAAGATTATCATAAAATACGCTCTAATATTCGAGAAATAGAAAAAGAATCACAAAATTATAAATATAACTTTTTAGGATTATTTGGTGTACTACTCCAAATAGAAATAAATAGAGAGAACGCATTGTTTTGTTCACAGTTTGTTGCAACTGTATTACAAGATTGTAAGGATTTTCGTTTGAATAAGCCAATCTGTTTTGTAACTCCTGCAGATATACGGGATCAGATAGGGCTACAATTAATTTATTCTGGGAAACTAGGAGATTATCCTGACCAATTACAAAAAGAGCAAGAATCACTATCGAATAAACCACTAGTCACAAAGCAATCATTATTTTTATTAGTATCAAAGAAAGTAAAACAGTATGTTTTTCGTTAAAACTAGCCAGTTAAACCTTTTATGATAGATTGCTAAAGTTGCGAAATACAGTACAAGAAAATTATTAGCCAAAAATGCCGTGGAGATCCACGGCATTCAGGCTGTCGAAAAACCCTCGACAGCCTGTTTTTATTTAGAATACTTTAACAATTCACCGCGTTAATTTGTTATAATATAAGTAACAATACAAGGCGGTGGTAACTGTGTTTCATACTAGAAATAATACTCAAAATGAAGTGGAATTTGTAAGTATAGAA
>NZ_WOCA01000007.1 GCF_009728145.1 Ornithinibacillus caprae
ATCCATGATCCCCAAATATTTGTCTTGGAAATTTACCCTGTTCGTTCTCAGTGATAAATATCCTTTTAAACTCATCGGTATAAGTGATTCCTTTTTCACTAACAGATTTTACATAGAGATTTTTAGATAATATCTTAATTTCCTTTTCCGTAAACAATCTCTTACTCATATTCTTTCCCCATTTACTATTTTTTCTTTATTATTACACAAAAGTACCCTATAGGTAGACTTTTTTTAAAGTGTCTACTCTATAGGGTACATTTTATCTAGAAATGTGCTTTTTTTTGATCCTTTACTTATTACACTTAATATCCTCCAAAAGAGATATTATTTTTTCATTCTGTTTAATCATTGTGTAATTTTGCCTTCTAATCTTTGCAAAATCATATAAATAAACTAGTAAAATTACTAATAAAAATGAAACCACGATTGCTTCTCCCATTGGTATAACCTCCGATCCTTTTAACTTGAAAATGGTTTGATTAACTCATTAGACTCAAAAAACACACGTGAGTATCTCGTGAACTCACGTGTGGAAAATATATGATTTGATCCATTTAAGCTATAGGATAAATTCTTATTTACTTCCTATTTAAATAGCTTTCGAAGCATTTTTCCAGTAGCCCTACCCGCTACTCTTTTTCCTACTCTTTTTCCTACTCTGCCTTTTTTAACCGCATTTATATCTCCAAGTATCCGTGCAAAACAATATAATGTTCTTCTAATTTTGTTTATTTTCACCGCCATAATCCTCCTTAACGATCAATTTGGATGAATAGGCGACATTTTTTTGGCATCCTTTATACCCTTGTCTACATTAACAAAGCTTAGTAAAAGAATACCCACGATAAAGAAGAATACCAAAGATAAGATCCCTAATCGGCTATTTCCTGTTAATTGACCAACTAATCCAAAGAAAAATGGTCCAAATATAGCTGCGAACTTGGACGATATACCGTAAAACCCGAAGAATTCTCCTTGCTTTCCAGCTGGAATCATTTTTCCAAAGATTGATCTACTTAACGATTGGGCTCCACCTTGAACAAGTCCTACGCAAATTGCTAGTAAATAAAAATGGAGTGCTGATGACATGAAGTACCCTAAAACAACAATTCCTAAATATACAAATAAAGATAACGTCAATGCTCTTTTGGCAGTTATTTTTGTAGCTAACCAACCAAAGAAAAACGTACATGGTATACCGACAAATTGCGTAATCAATAAAGCCACAATTAATGAATTCTGATCAATGCCAATTTCACTACCATAAATGGTTGCCATTCGTATAATAGTGGAAATACCATCATTGTACATCCAAAAAGCAAATAAAAAGATTAAAAGTTGCTTATACTGTTTAATTTCTTTAAAGGTTGATCCTACCCT
Organism: Ornithinibacillus caprae; assembly: GCF_009728145.1. Taxonomy (GTDB): domain Bacteria; phylum Bacillota; class Bacilli; order Bacillales; family Amphibacillaceae; genus Ornithinibacillus; species Ornithinibacillus caprae. The sequence goes on from NZ_WOCA01000007.1 coordinate 1,384, forward strand.
AGAAAAACCAATCCGTATATACGATTTATCTCGTTTTACAGGAGCTCTTTTTTCATCCTTGATATTTTTTAATAATGGAATTGAGAAGATCAACCACCAAATTCCTACAGTTGCAAATGATACTTGACTAGCTACAGTTGTATTTGGCAATCCAAACCAACTTGGATTTAGTATCATTAATACGTTAATAAGTAATAATAGTCCACCACCAACATATCCCCATGCAAACCCAGCTGAAGAAACCTTGTCCATATCCTTTTCATCAGCTACTTCAGGAAGAAATGCATCATAAAATACATTAGCACCAGAAAATCCAATTGAACCAATAATAAAGAGGAGTGAAGCAAATATGTATTGTCCTTCCCCTACAAATGCTAATAAAATACTCGCTATGATTCCCATAAAAGCAAAAAAGCGTAAAAATTTCTTTTTAGCAGCAGAATAATCTCCAATTGCGCCTAAAATCGGTGCTAAAATAGCTACTATAAACACTGCGATTGAGTTCGAATATCCCCAATAGCTTGTAGCTAAACCTTCGTCTAACCCTTTAGCCGCAACACTTGAGTAATATACAGGCAGTACTGCTGCCATAATTGTTGTTGCAAATGCAGAATTACCAAAATCATAAAGTGCCCAGCTCAGTTGTGATTTCTTATTTTTATTCAACCCTCACAAACACCCCTTTCCCTTTCATCTTATCAAACAAGCTTCAAACTTTTATATAATTTACGTAAACTTTTCATTACAAAAGTTAGGAAACGTTTACAAAGTTAAACCTTTTCAAGAGTTGCCGCGGTTTGACTTGTTTCTTCAATCGCCTTTGCTAAATTTTCTATACGATGGGCTTGTTCATCTACCATCGCTTCAAGCTCTTCTATTGTTGCTGTAGTTTCCTCAATAACAGATGCTAAATCATCAACTGACTGATCGATCGTTTTGGAAGAATGTTGGATCTCTGTAGCTTGCTTTCTTAAATATTGTAGATATTTTATAAAGTTCATTAATTGATCTGTTATTTTTTCAAAGTTTAATTTCGCTTCTTTAGAACTCTCTGCACTTGCCTGAAGTTGTGATTTATTATTATGAACTTCCTGCTGAGCCGTTTTTGCATCTCGTTCTACCATTGCTAAATTTTCACTTATTTGTTTTGCCGTTTGTTGTGATACCTCAGCTAATTTCCGAACCTCACCAGCAACTACCGCAAAACCTTTCCCTGATTCACCAGCCCTTGCTGCTTCAATACTTGCATTTAGTGCTAACAGATTTGTTTGTTCAGCTATATCTTGTATCTTTGCAGCAAACGTATTATTTTCTTGTATCTTCTTTACCAAGTTCTCCATATTAATCATCAATTTTTCGAAGGACGATTGAAACCCTTGAATTGTTTTAGATAGATCTTCCATAGACTGTTTACCATGTGACGAAAGCTCAATTAACTCTTCCCCATCTTTTGTACTCCTTGTAAATGAACCCATCATTTTTTCCAGTAATTCGGTTGTGGAATTTGTTGTAGATGATATGGTGGCGGCTGTTTCCGACTGTGTTTGACTTGCTTTAGCTATTTCAAGAAAACCTTCTCTCATTTCCTGCATTGTTTGAGCATTAAAGCTACTATCCTTTTCAATTATATTCATTTGAGTAAGGACATTTTTAGCTCCAGATTGAACAAGCTGCGTTTGGTTCATTTGTTCCTTGGATACAGCTTCACTCTCTGATAGCGTAACTTCCATTTCACTTAAGAAATTACGTGCTACTTTCACCTGAATGAATAATACAATAAAAACTAAGATAAAAAATACAATCGTAATAGCTGTAGCCCTACTATCAAATCCAATCAAAGAACCTTTTGTCATAACAAAAAAGGTTAATAAGGATAGGCCCAGGCTGCCCCCGGTAACTAAAACAGCACGAGATAATGATACTGCGGCAACTGCTAAAATATAAAATGTAAATAACATATTAGTTACATAATCGGAACTTAAAATAATAACAAGTGCTACTCCTGTTAAGCCGACAATAGCAATATAAGGCACGATTCCACTATAGATTTGCTTGTACCGAAAAAGACCAATTAAAAGGACACAAAAACCTCCACCTATGCCAAGCGTTAACATATTTTCCATTGGTGCACCAACGATGATTTCTGCACCTAATCCTAGAAATAAGGAAAATACAAGGATATAAAATAATATTCCGTTTTGTCGATGTTTAATTGCTGCATCTAGTTTCATAGCTTCCTCCTTTAATACATTCTTTTTATTAAGTTTCATTTGCGTCGCTATTGATATAGATTGCGCAGTAAATGATGGGTGTAGAATACACTTAGTATTGGTCAAGTAACAGCAACGTGCTTTCCGCGGGCACGGCCTCAGCCAGGGAGTATCTTGAATATGCTTCTTTGCCTTTGCGCCGATGAACTATGCTTCGAAGCGATCCTAGAAGACGCAGGCGCATCAATGCGGAGTCTTCGGACATGTGCTGTTCCCTCATGAGTATTTATTGTTATGAAATTAAATAGCAGAAAACAAGCGAAGTGTATTTTCTGAGCGGTATTATACCACTAACCATCATTTCCAAATTACTTCGCATTTTACATCAATTACGTGTTAAGAGTGACTGCTTGAAACAGCCTGCATTAAAATAGCCTCACCAAACTAGGCAAGGCTAAGATGTATTAAGGTGTATTTGATTCCCAAATATAATCCAAATATACTTTACGTAATTGTTCAAACTCTTCTTTATTTCCTTTTTCAATGGAGCTATTTAATTGTGCTTCTAAGTGTTCTTTATTCCAATTAAAGCATAATTCATCCAATAATAATCTTGCAGTTAATTTTATTTCATAAGGAATTTCTCTTCTTGCTTGCAATACTTTTCCATTATACGGATGATATCGGAAAATAACCTTTTCCTTTTTCATGGGAACACGCCCCTTTGCTCCTTTACTCTATTATCCTAAATTTTATGAATAATTGCAATGGAAATTTTATAAAAATTTTAACATGTATGTACGGTTATGGAGGTATATGAAAACAAGCTCTCCACATGTAGAGAGCTTGTTTTCTTAATTTGTTCGAATTTCTTGTCGCATAAATAATACATAGGAAACTGCAAAGCAGATTAATGTAGCTGCAATCAGCCCGGTTAACCGTGGCCAAATTAATAATAAACTCTGCCCGAATGGTAACGGACCTGCAATTGCTCCTACTGTTTGTTCCATGGTAAGTGGACCCAACGTTCGGACAGATGGAGATAACAGGGTTGATGTTGATTCTGAGAATAAGTAGTTCGGTGATAAGCGAAGTAGGTTTAAAATCGTTTCTTGTTTATTAATCATTTCTTCTGTACTACTTATTGACTCTGGATTTACATAGCTCTTTCCTATAAAATCAATAATCATATTGTAAAAGAGGCTGAAGAATATCCAAACAGCAATACTGGACAATGCTGAGGTTGCTGCTTGTTTAAAGCGAACTGAAAATAATATTCCTAGGTTCAACCAAAATGCAATATAGGCAATACATAAAACAAGGAAGCAAAGTACCCTTAAGAATTCCTCCAGTGTAGGCGGAATCCCAATTAGTAAGATACCTAATGACATCACTAGTAATCCTAATGAGAAAAAAAGAATCGTACTTACTAATAAAGCAGCTACAAATTTTGCATTGATTACATAATCTCTTGGAACAGGCTGTGCCATTAACCGTGTTAACGTACCTTTGTTTCGTTCTGAATTTATTGCATCAAAACCAAGAGCAATTCCTAGTAATGGACCTAAAAAAGAAACAAAAGTGATAAATGGTGGTAACGTACCATCTGATGTTGTAAATAGTTTTAAAAACAAGTAAGAGTCTTTAGCAATCCCTGTTGCATCTTCGGATTGGGAAATAGCATCTTTAATGGTTGTAAATGCCGTATATAATGACCCTAAACAGGTAAGGGCAATAATTACTAATAAAATGATGATCCGCCAGCTTTTTATAAAATCCGTAAATTCTTTCCTAACAATAACTGAAAAGACCCCATTATTAGATCTTACCTGTTCTTCTAGTTCCTCTTTCTTTTTAAGGAATGGTAGTTGTCTCATCAATTTCACGCCCTTCAAAGTAGAGGTGATATATTTCGTCTAAACCGTAGCTTTTATTATTAATGCTATATAGACTGGCATGCTGTTCTACAATTGTTTCTGAAATTTCCGGTGTAATCTCCTTGTTGCAATAAATATCAATACTAGAATCGTTTACTCGTTTTATGCTTTTCACTCCGAAAATATTTTGCAGCTCATGTAATAACCCTTCATGTAATGGCTTCACTTCTACACTAATTACATAGGATTGTTCTCCAAATAGTTGATGCGCTAAATCTTCTACATTCCCCTGAGCAAGTAATTGTCCATCAACGAATATACCTACACGATCACATATCTGCTGTACTTGATGTAAATGATGGGATGATAATAGAACGGTAATATTATTTTCCTTGTTTAACTTCTTGATAAGTTTGAGTAATTCTTGCACTCCTTTAGGATCTATTCCAAGGGTAGGTTCATCTAGGATAATAATTTCTGGTTCTTTAATTAACACATCTGCAAGGCCAAGTCGCTGTTTCATCCCCCGAGAATATTTTCCTACTTTTTTATCCATAGCATTCTCTAGGCCAACCTGCTCTAATAATCTACGGGCTCTTGTTTCTGCTTCTTTTCTTGGAATCGAATTCAATGATGCCGTATAGATGAGATTTTCTAAACCAGACATATTCTGATAGAAACCTAAATCATCTGGTAAATAGCCCACTAGTTTTTTAACTTCAATAGGATTATTCGTAGAATTTATCCCACAAACCTGTAGACTACCACTCGTCGGTTCAATTAGGCCAAGTAGCATAAAAATCGTTGTAGATTTACCAGCACCATTAGGACCTAACAGCCCGAAAACTTCACCTTTATTTATAGAGAGTGACAGCCGATCAACAGCGGGCTTGTCATCGTATATTTTGGTTAATTCCTCTATCGTAATAATTGTCTCGCTCACGACTTATCTCCTCCCATATTTTCTATAGATCAAATACAATCCAGCGATTACTGCAATAATAATTCCTACCCCAACTAATCCCCAAAGTGTAGAGGTTTTAACTGACATCCGAAACGTAGCATCGGATGAAGCTTCTGCAGTTTGAGCAGTAAATGTCGTAACATAATCACCGGCTATTGCATTGTCAGGAGCAGTTAACGAAGCCTTTACATTTGATTTTTCACCAGCCTTCAATGTAGGGATAGTATCTTCATTAAATTCTACCTCCCAATTTGGTGGTGTATTTGCTCTTAAATTGATTTCCGTTAAATCTGTTGTACCAGTATTTTCTACTACTAGTTCAATGGTTCTTCTTCCACCAGCTGTAACATCTGCACTTAAATTACCATCAGGTGTTGATAAAGTTATACCATATGTTCCAGTTATTACTGCTTCAAGCTCTATTTCACTAGAAGTTGCACCTGCTGAAGCTACTATAGGTATGGTGTACGTATCTGCTTTGGCGTTTTCTGCTGGTGTAACAAGTACTTCGATACTTTTTTCTTCACTAGGCTCTAATGTAATGGAAGTAACCCCATTACCTTCTGCTTTAAATTGGACAGTCCATCCTTGTGGAGCTTGAGCGGTTAAAGAATAGTGCTGTTGCTCAGCTGTTTGGTTCTTCAAGGTTGCATTATAAGTGAATTCTGACTCTGCATGTCCTTGCATATTTCGTTGATCCATCGTAAAATTTGTTTCAAAGGTTCCCTCTTCTGTTACATTTACTATAAAAGGAAGCATATCTTCGCTCGTTCCATTGGCAACTAAATTAAATTGATATTCTCCCTTTTCCACTTGTAGCGGAACTGTTACTACTAATCGAATGTCTTCTTCACTGTTTGGTCGAACAGACAATTGTTGAATACTCGTTCCATTTGCGGAAATAGAGTACTCCCAATCCTCTGGCAATCCCTCTACATCAAAGGTTACATTTTCAATCGAACTGCCATTATTTATAATATCAACACTGTACTCAACGTCTTCCCCTGGTGTAACTGAAAGACCTGTATAAGGAGTATACACTGTTACATCTGCATGTGATGTATCTGTACTTATCATGATACCCCCAAACAAAAACATAACTAGTAAAAAGATAGTTTTTTTCATCGTATACAAATCCTCCTTAAAATTATTTCAACCATGGTACGTAAAAGTTGAAAAAATGGATTTGTTTTTTTAAAATTTTTTTAGAAATTTTTTTGGTTTAAATAAAGATACACTTGATGCGCAATAGAATCCTTATAAGAGGGGGAAAGAAAATGGATAGGCAACAAGAAGAAGATATCAGGCTTTTAAAATTAATTGCAAAAGGGTCACAATCTGCCTTCAATCAATTTTATGAATCTCATATCTCTTTTGTCCTGCATGTTGCTATAAAGGTTTTACAAGATCGAAATGAGGCAGAAGACGTTTGTCATGACATTTTTTTGGAAGTCTATCAAAAACCATTACAGTACCAAGTCCAGCGTGGCAGCATACAGGCATGGCTCGCTGTAAAAACAAGAAATCGATGTATTGATCGACTTCGAAAACGTAAACCTGTATTGTTACATAAATTGGAGCAACTACATACGATTGAGGCGGTTAAAACAGAGGTTGACGTATTGTCTAAAATAGAAAACAAGATTTTGTTAGATGCGTTAAAACAATTGCCACAAAAACAGCAGGAAGTAATCTATGGTGCCTACTTTGAAGGAAAAACACAGGTAGAATTATCTCAGACATTAAACAAACCGCTTGGTTCCATCAAATCTTCTATTCGATATGGATTACAGAATTTACGGAAACAAAAATCCTTATTACAATGGGCAAAGACCGATAGGGAGTGAGATTTATGAAGCATATAAATGAAGAACTGATTATCGATTATGCTTTGGGAAAGGTATCCCAAGACCAAGCAAAAGCCATTCAAAAACATTTAATGACCTGTGATAAGTGCCAACATGAATTGAATTATTGGCAACAGATATTATCAACTGATAACCAAACTAGCCCATCACTAGAGCTTCAAAACCGAATAAATCACACCATCTCTGAAATAGAACAGAAACGTAAATGGAGATGGCCAAAGAAACATGGGATCATCGTTGCAGGTATTGCGATCATCTTATTACTGATTGTAAGTGTCCACCAATTAAATCAACCTGAAATGTTCGTTGAATCAGATCCATACTTTGTGACGGCACAACATGAACAAATCCCCGAAAAAAGCTTTATGGAAAATCCGGATACTAATCGTTTAGATATATTACCTGCTACGATCAATGAAAATGTAAAAGGTGATGTTTGGTTAAATGAAGTAACAAATGAAATGGTTTTACGAGTAGATGGATTGGATCCATTGCCAACCCAGGATTACCAATTATGGTTCGTTGATCAGGATGACCATTGGAATGGTGAGTTATTACATTTACGTGATGGCACCGCCCATATCTATTACCGTAATTCGGATATAAATCAATTAAAGCTTATTAAAGTAAGTATTGAACCACTTGGAGGCAGCCACACACCAACTGGTCCGGAGACATTTTACTTGAATTTCAACTATTAAAAGGCAGATGAATGTGTATCTGCCTTTTCTAATCTATTAATTTTAATAGATCATCAATATTTCCCCAGCCATAAGCTGTTTCTTGATAGGTTCCTTGGCCGATTGTTACTTTTTCTGTTCCAATTGGTTTTGCTTGATATCGTTCATAAAATCTACTAGAAGGATTTTGTGTAAGAACCCAAACTAGAATCGACCGGTACCCTAACACCTTCATTCGCTCAGCAAAAACTTTCAGCAAACGAGCACCTAATCCTTTCTTTTGATATTCATCTAGTAGGTAGATCGAATAGATTTCACCATCGTAATTAAAGTTCTTTGTCCGTTCTGGACCTCCAGAAATAAAACCAATGATTTTATCATCTTCATTCTGTTTAATGATATATACACACTGATCTTGTTTTTGTATTTTTAAAATGGTTTCCCATAAAGTTTTTCGATTTTCATATGTAATATTAGATAAATCCTTTTCATCTAATAATTCCTGATAAGTACTTTTCCAACTACTTACATGTACATCAGCAATCTGTTCTGCATCCTCAAAATTTCCCTTTCGGATTGTAAACAATCTGTTCCCCTCCAAATTCCCGTAACTTTACATCCCACTCTACTATATCACGGCAGTTAAAAGGAAAACAGTAACAATTGCTCCAATAACAACTAGTATTACATTTAGTCCAATATAAGCTAAGCCAATTGCAACCAGTCCACCAATCAGACCAATATGTGGTGCGTCTTCCTTCACTGATAATATTCCAGGGAAAATAAGAGCTCCTAAAGCAGCATAAGGAATTGCATTTAACCATCGATTAACCCAATCACGGAATTGGAGTTTATCCACGATAAAGGCAGGAAGTATTCTTGGTATCATCGTAACAAGTGACATTCCTAAAATGATGAGTAGAATCATTGCTCTTCCCCCTTCAATAAAAAGATTCCACTAAAGCCACCAACTACCGTCCCAATAACGATAGCCCATCCCGTACTCATAAACTGAACACAGATTACATTAACTAGCATTGCTATGAGAGCAATTAACCCAACCCGTAATTCTTTTTTAACAGAAGGAACTAATAGACCAATAAACATAGCATACAACGCAATTCCCATGCTTTGACTTAATTGCTCAGGAATCACATCACCGAGCACACCACCTAACAAAGAACCAAGCACCCATGAAATATAAGCAGTTAAAAATAAAGACGTATAAAATAGCGGTCCTTTTTCCATTTTTGCTTCTTTTGTATGTAATGCGGATACAGCAAAGGTTTCATCTGTTAGCCCTAACGATAATGGTGCTTTCCAATTTAAACTGATCCCTCTAAGCCGATTCATGAAGGATAAACTCATTACAAAATGCCGGAAATTAAGGACGAAAGTTGCGATGATAATTTCTAAAGCACCAGCACCAACAGCAATCATATTTGCCCCCATGAATTGACTTGCTCCGGCAAAAACCATAATACTCATTAACGTCAGTTCTGTTAATGTCATACCTGCTTGCTTCGCAAGTACACCATATGTAACCGCAATTGGTAAATAGCCAAGCATAATCGGAAACCCAACAGTTATTCCCCTCTTGATCATATGTAATGATGGTGATGCGTGCTGTTTTTCAGTATCTAATGTCTCCATCCCGTGTTCCCCTTTTACTTAGAAAATTTCCATTTATTATAACTGATTTTTCAAAAATGAAAAAGAATTTGAACTTAGTGTATGAAAAAAAGAGCACTCTATCTAGTAAAGGAGAACTCTCTTTCTTTGTACTGGAAATTATTATTATTTAGTGATGGCTTTGATGGTGGGATGAGCTAACAGCTCCAGTTACCAATCTTTACCTCAAAGTATCGGCTTTCTTCTCAATCCCAATTTATATTCCTTCAGATTCCAACACATCTACAAGTTTTTTCAAGCCTTCTAGCAATCGAGGGGATGGTCTACAATATAAAGACTCCTCTAGCATATGAATTTTTCCTGTTTGGATTGCCTGCATTTCATTCCATCCGGGTCTTTTCTTAAGCAATTCAGGATTCATTTTCTCTTCCTTTACACCAACCCAAACCATACAGATATGCTCTGGATTCCTGTTTTTCACATCATCCCAGTCTGTTTGGAAACTAGCCACAGGTTGATCTTCAAAAATATTTTTTGCTCCAGCAAGTTGACTTATTTCCGTTAGCCAGTTCAAGCGGCCAGGAGTGAAAATCGGTTTTGGCCACCACTCCCAATATAACGATGGAGTCCTATCATTATTAGAAGTTCTATGCTTAACGTTTTCTATTTCTTGTAAGAACTCATGAGCTTTCTCTTCTCCTAGGTCGGCGTAGCCTAAGGCAATTCCAACCATCCTAATATCCTCTGCAATTTCGGATAATGAATTAGGGTTAAGAACAAGAAATGGGAGTTTTTTTTCTTCTAGCGCTTCAATATTTTTTTCCATTCCTGGAACACTGAGGGATGCTAGAACTAGATCGGGTTGTAATTGAGCAACTTTATCCATATCAATGGAAAGATCAGGACCTACTCTAGGAAGATTACGTACAGCATCTGGCCAATCCGAATAATTATCAACTCCAACTAAACAGTCTGTTTTTCCTAAATAAGCTACAATCTCTGTATTACTTGGACAAAGTGAAACCACCCGCATCTCATACTCCCCCTATTACGTTACTTGTCTTGGTCTGTAAGAATGATTGGTTCATCTTTCGTTATAACAATCGTGTGCTCATATTGAGCCGAACGTCCTTTATCGATTGTTCTTGCGGTCCAATTATTACTATCCATCTGGCTTTTCCAGCTTCCTTCGTTAATCATCGGTTCAATCGTTATAACCATACCTTCTTTTAAGCGAAGTCCTTTATTTGGTAACCCAAAGTGTGGGATATGAGGATCTTCATGAATAGTTGGTCCAATTCCGTGACCAGTGAAATCGCGGACAACGGAAAAACCTTCTCCCTCAGCATATGATTGAATGGCATGACCTATGTCACCAATACGATTCCCTGCTTTTGCCTGCTCTAATCCTTTGTAAAGAGAGGTTTTTGTTACTTCCATAAGGCGTTTAACTTTCTCATCTACATTACCTACTGCGTATGTCCATGCAGAATCTGCTAAACCACCGTTTAAATTGACAACCATATCAATCGTAACAATATCACCATCTTTTAATTCTTCATCACGAGGAAAACCATGACAAATTTCATCATTTATAGAAGCACATGTTACGTATGGGTACCCATTGTATCCCTTTTGTTCTCCAGTTGCACCATGCTCTTCTAAATACTTTTCTACAAAGGTATCAATTTCAAGTGTCGTAATACCTGGCTTGATCATTTTGCCAATTTCTTTGTGAATTTCTACAAGCAAATCACCAGCTTTTTGCATTTGTTCAATTTCTCGTTTACTTTTTCTTGTAATCATAAAAAAACTTCCTTTCTATCACTAACAGACATATTCTCTATGTTAAACTAATACTATATATATTTTACATTCAATAAGTTTATCATATAATTAAACTTCTTTCAGTAGCAACCACCTGAATAAAAATAATTACGTAAGGACGGAGGATCTAAATGATTGAAATTAAAGACGTCTCCAAAGACTTTGCAGGAAAAAAACGTGCAATTGATTCATTAAATTTAACGATACCTGATGGAAAGATTGTGGGATTTCTCGGACCAAACGGAGCTGGGAAATCAACAACCATCAAGATGATGACAGGAATTTTGCCTATTGATGATGGTTCCATTACATTAAATGGACATGACATTGAAAAACAACCATTACAGGCTAAAAAAATATTTGGTTACGTACCAGACCAACCTGATATGTTTTTACGCCTAAGAGGGATCGAATATTTAAATTTTATTGGAGATATTTTCGATATCCCAGTCGATATTCGTAAGGAACAGATTGAAACCTTAACAGAAACATTTAATATTCATGATGCGTTAGGAGATTATATTCAAACGTATTCACATGGTATGAGACAAAAAATAATTGTAACAGGCGTTTTACTACATGACCCCGACATTTGGATTCTAGACGAACCATTAACAGGGTTAGATCCAAAGTCAGCTTATATGTTGAAGGAAATGATGCGCGAACACGCTAATAAAGGTAATACAGTATTTTTCTCTAGCCATGGGTTAGAAGTAGTCGAACAATTATGTGATGAGGTTGCGATTATTCATAATGGAAAATTGTTGTTTTATGGAACATTAGATGAAATGCGTAAAACATACCAATCCGACCAATCCTTAGAACATGTATTTTTGGAGTTGACTAACGATGAGTAAAACATGGATCGTTATGAAAAACATGTTAAAAATACACTACTCAAGAGCGGGAAATAATAATTCACAAATCATTTTACTTAGTATTGCAGGAATATTTTTGTTTCCTTTTTTATTTTTTTATTTGGGATTGATTAACAATGCAGTAAGTGGATTGTACGAATTACTAGAACCTTTTGGACAAAGCTCCGTTATTATAGGTCTATTATTCTTACTGTTAACTGCCCTATTGTTTATTATAAGCTTTGTGTTGGTTATTAGTTCCTTTTACTTTGCGGAGGATATAAATTCGTTTATACCGCTTCCGATCCAACCCTATCAAATACTTTTAGGAAAGGCTACTGTTCCGCTTTTATATTTATACGTAACTACTTTTGCTATTTACTTTCCGGTTCTATTTTACTTTGGTAGTAACAGCAATGCTTCTATTGTTTACTATTTACTTGGGATCATCCTTTTTGTGTTTTTGCCATTTATTCCGTTCGTACTTGCTGCGATCTTCGTCATGTTTATCATGCGCTTTGTTAATATAGCTAAAAACAAAGATCGCTCGAAGGTACTTGGTGGTATATTTGTACTACTCATGATCATTCTACTTAATGTGGTAGTTCGTTTAAATGCCAACCCGGATGAGATGATGGAGAATTTTGCACAATTCATCCAAGAAAAAGATGGCTTATTGCAAATGATCACAGCTGCATATCCACCAGCTTTAATCGGATCTAAGGCGTTAACTGTTGCAGGTTGGGAATCATTATTATATTTCTTGCTAATGATTAGTATCAGCATTGGATTCATCTTCTTATTTATTATAGTTGGACAGAAGCTGTACTTAGGTGGAGTACTTGGTATTAACGTTGGTAATAAGAAAAATATATCAAGCGAAAGACTTCATAAGAAACTTAGAAAGCATCCAGTTTGGTTATCGTATTTACAAAAGGAGTTACGGATCATTTTTCGTACACCAACATTTTTCATGCAATGTGTTGTACAAAGCTTATTTGGTCCAATATTTTTAGTGATCATATTGATGATGGATTCAAATTTCAACTCGCTTTCTGGTACACTTGATCAATTTAGTTATAAGCAACAAATTTTAATATTATTTGCTGCAACTCTATTTATTTTATCTGCTAATGCAACAGGAATTTCTTCCATTTCTAGAGAAGGAAAAAGTTGGCATACTAATTTATTTTTACCTTTAGATTTAAAGCAAGTATTTTTAAGTAAGATTGCAGCGGGTTGGACCATTAATTTAGTTTCAATTCTTTTGATTGCTATAGGATTAATAGTTGTACTAGATATTTCATGGCTACTTTTTTCCCTATGGTTAGCACTTTCTTTTGTAGCAAGTTGGTTTACGAGTCTAATGGGGACCTATCTAGACTTTTCTCATCCGAAGTTACATTGGACGGATGAACAAGAGGTTTTTAAAGCAAGATTAATTGGCTTCTTAGCTTTGCTTTTTGAATTTGTCCCCTTAGGTATTATAGTAGTCATCATATGGAATACTCCATTTGTTCAAGGGGGAATCGTTACGTTTGTTCTTTTGTTACTTTTAATGTTCATTGCAACTGCACTTGTTCATTACTTGCTACAGAAGAAAATTTCTAATAAAGATTATCAAAAAATTATATAGAGCAATAGTCTAAGACATGTATTCATTCGTGGATACATGTCTTTTGTTTTAACAGGTACATTCGCCCTGTCAATACCCATAACAGAACATATCTTATAATGAGGAGGTGGGAAGTGATGAGTAAAGGAGTAGCAGCTGGTGGTGCTTTTGCGTTTATTGTTGTTTTGTTTATCTTATTAATTATTGTTGGAGCTAGTGGGTATGTATGGTAAAACTAACCCTACTTCAAATATACATCTTTAGTTGGAGGTGAGATCATGGGCTACGCTGGTGGTTATGGCGGCGGTTTTGCATTAATTGTCGTCTTATTTATTCTTTTGATTATCGTTGGTGCAGGTGGATTTGGAAGAGGAGTCTACTAAGATTAAACAATAATCCTCCATTTGATTAGAAAACTTGGCATTCGCAGGGCCTTTATAGTGAATGCCTTAGTTACACTTATGCAAGATGGAAAAGCTTTATACTTTTCTATCCGCTAAACAAAAATCTGCCTATAACAGGCAGATTTTCGTTTAGGACTATCTTTAAAAATAATCCTTTACATTATAAATTTTTCCACTTTTTAAATTTACTTCATCTCTCATAATATCAAATAATACATTTCCAACAGAATTGGCATCCCGTAATAAATTACTTTCTTTATAATTTTTAAATGTATCTACTTCTACAAATGCTTCCCGTGAACTTGAACGGATTTTTTCTTGCATATTGGTGTCCATCACACCTGGACTAAAAGCGATGACTTTATGTCCTGTTTTTCGTTCTGCTTGCTCTAGCGCAACTGTCTGTGTATACATATTGATGCTAGCTTTTGTACTACAATAAGCACTCCAACCGTAAATCGGTCTTTCGGCTGCTCCTGAAGATACATTAACGCCAATTAAAGTTGATTTTACTTCCGTAGCAAGTTTTAATAACGAATTCATAATAACCATTGGTGCAACTGTGTTGACTTGAACATGAGTTACCAATGCTTTACTGTCTATGTTCATTGACTGATCAATTGGATCAATCACCGCTGCATTATTAACAAGATATAATATTGATGGTTCATTATTAATCACATATTGTTTTACGCTTTCTAACGTATTCTCTAAGGCTTGCTGATTACCTAAATTACAAGCAAGATGCTTATACGTTGAATTGTTCTCTTTAGCAACTTCATCTAAATGACTATTGGCATTACGTGAAATACCAATCACGTACACACCTGATTCCAAAAATAACTCTGCTACAGCTTCTCCCAGTCCCCTTGATACTCCTGTAATTACCGCCGTTTTCATTAACATTACTCCTTGTAGCTCTTTTTTTCATACATAGTAATACCCCTAATGCTGATTTTTAACATAAAGTAAATCTTTAATTAGTGGGGAAACTTCCCCATTGATTGTAAAATGGTAAGGGCTTCTCTAATGTTGAAACATGAGAAGCCCTATTTTTTATTTGTTAATAGAATCCCAATAGTAAACTAAGGTTTCCATTCCTTTATCATAGCTATCTAATGGAAAGCTTTCATTTGGTGAGTGTAAGCGATCGTCAGGCGTCCCAAACCCTAAAAGTACAATCGGAATGTTATAGATGTCTTCAATCCACTCCACTACTGGAATAGAGCCACCCATGCGAACAAATACTGTTTCCTTTTCGAAAGCTTTCGTATAGCTTTCAGCAGCTTTTTGAATCAATGGATGATCTGGTTCTACCTTATAGGCCTTCGCAGAAAGTTTTTCTTTTTTCACTTCTACTGTAACACCTGTTGGCGCAACTTTGTTAACATGGTCTTCTAGTAATCCTTGAATTTTTTCAGGATCCTGTCCTGGGACTAATCTACATGTGATTTTTGCAGTAGCTGAAGATGGAATAATTGTCTTTGTTCCTTCTCCTTGATAACCCCCATAAATTCCATTAATTTCAAATGTCGGACGAGCCATCGTATGCTCTTTGGGAGTATACCCTTTTTCAGAAGCTGTTTCTGTTATACCTGTTGCCTCTTTATAATCCTCCCCTGGAACCTCTTTAATTAATTTTCGTTCTTCATCTGTTAGAGGTTCTACTCCATCATAGAAACCATCGACTGTAACTACTTCATCCGTATTTTTCATTGAAGCTAGAATTTGTGTTAATGCCATAACTGGATTTTTTACTGCTCCACCATACATACCTGAATGAAGATCATGATCAGGCCCATTTACTGTAATTTCAATACCTGTAAATCCTTTAAGTCCATACAAAATAGTTGGTTGATTTTTTGCAACCATACCTGAATCAGAAATTACTGCAAAATCTGCATCGAATAATTCTTTCTTTTCATGAAGCATATCATACAAGTTTTCACTGCCGATTTCTTCTTCCCCTTCAATACAAACCTTTACATTTAAAGGTAGCTTTCCTTCAGTTTTCATGATTGCTTCAAATACTGCTAAATGCATGAAGACTTGTCCTTTATCATCGCTCGACCCACGCGCATATAAACGCCCATCACGTATTTCAGGTTTAAAAGGATCACTTTGCCATAATTCAATTGGATCCACCGGCTGAACATCATAGTGCCCATAAAATAATACAGTTGGTGCTTCTGGTCCTGCTCCATTATACTCCGCATACACTAACGGATGCTTATCTGTTTCTAGCTGCTGTACGTTTTCAAAACCAATATCCTGTAAATATGTTTGCAGGAAAGTTGCAGCTTCTTTTATATCATTGTTATGTACGCTATCTGTGCTCACACTAGGGATAGCTAAAAAATCATTTAACTTGTTTAATAATCGATCACGATGATCTGATAAATACTGTAAAGCTTGTTCACTCATTCATGGCACCCCTTTGTAATGTTTATTTACTTAATTTTAGCATACTATGTAAAGAGACGTTAATGTTTGAGGCTTGTAGAAGGTAATTTGGTTCTTATGTCTGATGGTTTCTTTTTTGTGTCCGATGTTCTCCTTCCTGTGTCCGATGTTCTCGCTCCTGTGTCCGATGTTCTCGCTCCTGTGTCCGATGTTCTCCCTCCTGTGTCCGATGTTCCCGCTCCTGTGTCCGATGTTCTCGCTCCTGTGTCCGACGTTCCCGCTCCTGTGTCCGATGTTCTCCCTCCTGTGTCCGATGTTCTCCCTCCTGTGTCCGATGTTCTCCCTCCTGTGTTCGATGTTCTTCCTCCTGTGTTCGATGTTCTTCCTCCTGTGTCCGATGTTCTCTCTACTGTGTCCGATGTTCTCACTGCTGTGTCCAATGTTTTTCCTCCTGTGTACTACCAATCCCACAAAAAAAGGAACCCGTTTATAAATTCTAATATTGCAAAAAAGAACAGCCCATAACAGACTGTCCTCTCTTTTATTCTAATGCTTGTTTTAAATCTTCAATTAAATCTTCATGATCTTCTATTCCAACCGAAACACGAATAAGCCCATCTGTAATACCGAGATCTGCTCTTCTATCAGCAGGTATAGAGGCATGAGTCATTTTAGCTGGTAAAGATATTAAGCTCTCTACTGCGCCTAAGCTCTCAGCCAGTGTAAAGTATTTAACACGTTGTAATACCTTTTCTGCTAATTCACCACTACCGACATCAAAGGATATCATGCCACCATGTCCGGAAGCTTGCTTCGCTGCAATCTCATGCCCTCGATGCTCTTCTAATCCTGGGTAATAAATATTGGACACTTTTTCATGACTTTGTAAAAATGCAACTAATTTTTGTGTATTTGCTTCAATTGCCTCCATACGAATGGCTAAAGTTTTAATTCCACGCATTAATAACCAAGAATCTTGTGGTCCTAATACAGCACCTACTGAATTTTGGATAAAATGGAGTTGTTCAGCTAATTCATCCGAATTCACTACCACTAATCCTGCTACAACATCGCTGTGTCCACCGATATATTTTGTTGCACTATGCAATACGATATCTGCACCAAAATCTAAAGGTTGTTGCCAGTATGGTGTTGCAAATGTATTATCCACGATTAACAATAAATCGTGTTTCTTAGCAATCTCAGCCATTTTTTCTAAATCAGTAATTTTTAGTAATGGATTTGTCGGTGTTTCAATATATAACGCTTTTGTCTTTTCTGTTATCGAAGCTTCTACTTTTTCAGGATAGCTCGTATCTACAAACGAGTGATCCAGGTTATATCGATTTAATACTTTTGTCATTAAACGATAGGATCCACCATAAACATCATCGGTCATAACAACATGATCACCAGCATCAAATAGCATCATGACAGATGTTATTGCTGCCATTCCCGAGCCAAAAGCAAAGCCTACTTCTCCATTTTCTAATTCGGCAATGACTGTCTCTAAAGCATGTCTTGTTGGGTTTCCAGTTCTAGAATATTCGAATCCTCGATGGTTTCCAACACCATCCTGTTTGTACGTACTTACTTGATACACAGGTACGGATACTGCTCCTGTCTGTTCATCTCCAGTGATCCCACCATGAATCATTTTCGTTTTTGCACGCATTTTTTCACCTCTGTCTATCCTCTATACTTCAGGATATATTTTTTTACTTAAATAGCGATCACTACCATCTGGAAAAACGGTAACGATATTAGTTCCTGCTGATGCTTTTTTTGCCTCCGATAAGGCAGCAAACATAGCTGAACCAGAAGAACTACCGATAAGGAGTCCTTCCTTTTCTGCAAGTTCTTCAACCATTTGAAACGCATTACCATCTGAGACAGTATGAACTTGGTCAATATATTCTTTTTTCATATAGCTTGGAAAAAATTCCATTCCAATTCCTTCTGTTCGATGAGGGCCAGGTTCTCCCCCTGCTATAATTGATCCTTCTGGTTCTACAATAACCGTTCGTATGCTCGGATTCTTTTCCTTGAAATAAGTAGAGCATCCCATAAATGTTCCAGCAGAACCTGCACCTGCAACAAAAATATCAATGTGCCCACCTAAATCATCCCATATTTCGGGTGCTAGTGTTTTATAATATGTCCTTGGGTTAGCTGGATTAGCAAATTGCTGTGGCGAGAAGCTATTCGGAATTTCATTCACTAATTCTTCCGTTTTTTGAATAGCACCTACCATTCCAGCTTCTTGAGGCGTATGGACAATCTTGGCACCCAATGCTTGCATGATGATTTGCTTTTCTTTACTAAAATGTTCTGGGACACAAAAGATTACGTTTACATCCTTTTCTTTTGCTGCAAGTGCTAATCCAATTCCAGTGTTCCCAGCAGTAGGTTCAATAATTGTTCCACCCGGTTTAAGCTTGCCTCTTTTAAAGGCATCCTCGATTAATTCAACTCCAAGCCTATCTTTCACACTTCCTCCTGGGTTGAAAAACTCCAGCTTTGCAAATAAACGAACTCCTTCTGGTAATGGAAATTGTTTGATTTCCAACAAAGGAGTTTGACCAATCAACTCTCGAATTGACTGATATATAGCCATTTATATTCTCCTCACAATATTAGAACACTTCTTTCCATCCTTCTTTTTTAGACAACATCTCCCGTGCAATTTCTTTTGCACCTTCTAAACTGTGATTAGCTGCCCAACCACACTGCACTTCGTTGCATGCTGGGACTTCATCCGCCTCTAACACATCTTTTAGTGTTTTCTCTAGAGCTACTAATACTTCATCATAATTATCATTGTTCAATATAGCTAGGTAAAATCCAGTTTGACATCCCATTGGACTAATATCTAATACGTTTTCCATATGGTTACGTATATTTTCAGCCATTAAATGTTCAATGGAATGTAACCCTGCCATTTCCATATGCTCTTTGTTTGGTTGCTTAAAACGTATATCGTATTTATACACTTTATCCCCATTTGCACCTTCTGTAACACCAACTAAACGCACGTATGGTGCTTTTACTTTTGTATGATCAAGATTAAAGCTTTCTACATTCATTTTTTTAACCATTAGAACCTCTCCTTTTTCTCTTATTTCTTATTAGCTATGATTAACCAAACAAAATCATTCATTTGTTTAAACGAAATATCGAAATGACTTCGTTCAAATATATTTCTTATATCATCAATTATAGGATAATATTCTCTGTTTAAATCGTCTACTAAATCGGTATACCCTTTTTGCATAGAATCATGAATAATATTTTCTTTTACTACATTGGACTCAAACATGGTATCAGCAAAAACAATTTTCCCACCAACAGGAAGCATTTCTGCAAATTGCCTTACTGCCTGTTCTTTTTCCACATCATTTAAGTGGTGAAAAGCGTACGAACTGACAATCGTATCAATTTCGATTGTAGGATTTGGAAACGTTATAAAATCTCCATCTACTACCTCGATTTCTGGAAGTTTTTCACGAACAATTTCACGCATAGCAGGTGATGGTTCAATTCCCGTTACTTGTAAACCAGCTTGAAGTAATTTGTCGGTTAAGTTTCCAGTTCCTACTCCAAATTCAAGTACATTGCCATAAGATGCTTTAGCAACCTCATGTAAAATATTTTCATAATCCGCAAAAACAGCTTTATATTGTGGATCGTGTCCGGATACCGCATGGTCGTAATCCTCAGCCCAATCCTCAAATATATCGATAAATTCTCTCCCCATTTTTTCAACTCCATTTTTTAATTCTTAGTATTCAACTCTGTTTAATACGAATTATATGTATAACTATACCAAATGTTATCGATTTAAGCAAAAAACGAGTGCCTAAATTACGAGCACTCGTTTATTACTTTATCTATTTTGTGGGAATAAACGTTCAATCATATTCCCCATCTGATCGAAAAAACCTTCAATTGGTTCCCCATTATTCATGTCATTAACATAGTTGTTCGTTAAATCCACGAAATCAGGGTTAGTTGACACATATACATTATCGATGTCGTTATCAACAGATTTAACAATGTCACCAATTTGATCTTTTACTTCATCTGTTAATTCATCGCCACGGTTATTATTATTTTTCGTAAGATTGTTGTATTGTGAATTTCTACGGTCACCGTTATCTAATCCCGCAGCAACATATGCGTTGTTGTCAGTTGTTAGGACATACGCACGTTCAATTTCATCAATCTGACTAGTGATTTGGTCAGAAGCTTCATCTGCAACATCGTAACGAGTATTTTGTTGATTTCCTTGATTATTTTGGTTTCGTGTATTCGTGATATTATTACGGTTGTTCCGTTCTTCAATATCACGATCCATTGTATAGTTACGGTCACGGTTGAAATTATCACCAGTATTGTTGTTCGTTGTATTACCGGTATTATAACCATTACCGAATCTGGTTTGTTCAATATTATTGTTTGCATCATTATTATCGTAGCGTTGTCCCTGTTCATCTGCTGCTTGACATGCTGCAAGCGAAATAAAAGACGCAGTGACTAAACTGAGAATTTTCCACTTCATTAATTATAAACCTCCCTTTCCCGTTTGATGTTAGTATGTAACATGGAATATCGTTTATTCTTTTATCATTTGTAATCCTTAAATTGGTAACTACACCATTTTTGTTTAAGTAAATATATATATAATACGGGGAAACTATAATTACCCTTGGATGTTAAGGAGGGGAATTTATGGATATACCAGATTATGACAAAGCATTGTATTACACGTTATGGGGACAATGGGATGATTTACTTGTATTAATGGTAAGGACCAATGATGATTTATTGTCAAAGAAGATCCAACAATTTTTACATGCCTACCACTACTCACTGGATGAGCAAAAAATTTTACAATCACATGACAACCTTCTGTATTATATAGACCACGCTATGAAATACACACCAACAGCGATTATGGAAGTATAAAAAAAGAAAGAGGAATGCGATGCATTCCTCTTTCCTTATTTCCAATAGTTTTTTTCGCTTGGATGATTTTTACTCTTGTTGCCGTTGTTCTTATTTTTATTGTTTTTATGGTCGTTTTTTTTATTATTTTTTTTGTCATTCTTCTTATTATTTTTTTGTTTATTATCTTTTTGTTTACCTGGTTCTTTACCCTTATCTTTTTGCTTTTTCTTAGCTTTATCGGCTTGGCTATTACTAGGCTTAGCATTATCATCTTTTTTGTTTACACTATTTTTGACTTTAGAATTATTCTCAATATTTTTGCCGCTAGAGTTAACCTTGCCATTCTCACCTTTTAACTCACTAGGGTGTTCCTCATCATCCTTAGAGATGTCGCTCTTACCGTTATTCTCTTTAGCATTTTGATCATCTTCAGCTTCATCAGATTTTTCTTCGATAACAAGGCTTTCATCCGTATCATTATAAAAAGATTGAATAATTTCTCTTTCATCATTTGTTACCAGTTCAACAATCTCTTCTGAAGATTCTTCCTCTATTGTTTCTGCTAAAACTTGGTTCATGGAGCGCTTCATTTCTTTGGCTGCATCTCTTATTTCAGTTGGAATTTGCATAGTAACAATATTCCATTCAAAATTAGGATCCTCAGAGAAATAACCATCTAGGAGTTCATCGAGGGTTGTATCCCCGTCCTTCACATAATTGATTCCGACTAAAACATTTCTATCAAGATTGTATAGCCCTGTTGTCTCCGCCTCTTGAATGACTAGTTCAATTGCTGTTTCTACTTTTTTTCCTATCACATGATCAAGTTCCTGTACAATCATCGAAGCATCTTCATTTATAGGATTAATCGAAGAGACACGATATTCTTTATCAATTTCTAATTCAACACTAGGATTGATATCGATATCCACATAAGCATATGCTTTATCTTGATTCATAATTGTAAGTACTGGAATCATTATTAGTGTAATTACACATGCCATTGCTATAACGCGAAAAGATAAAGCATTTTCTTTCATTGCTAATAAACCATCTAGAAACCAATTTTTAGAAGTAAATGGCTCATATAGCACTTCTTCACCTATTTCACTACTGACGGGATGTGCTTTTTCAAATAAGCCGTCCTTTGTCATTACAATCGTATAATTCCGCTGATGTTCCATTACTATTCCCTTATTCAACATCCCACCCCCTTAAGGTAGTCTTGGAGATATACATAATCCTCAT
Source organism: Ornithinibacillus caprae (assembly GCF_009728145.1). Taxonomy (GTDB): domain Bacteria; phylum Bacillota; class Bacilli; order Bacillales; family Amphibacillaceae; genus Ornithinibacillus; species Ornithinibacillus caprae. The sequence goes on from NZ_WOCA01000007.1 coordinate 23,919, forward strand.
CAAGAACAATAAATATCGCAAGAATAAATTTTCTATTTCGTTCCAACGTTTTTTTGCTTACCTCCACTTGTTTGGATAGCTCTTTAATCGGAAGTTTTTTCTTTTCTTTCACGAACTCACGCAATTGTACATCATCATATATCATTCTGGCAATACGTACAGCTGTATCTCTAGAATCTTTATGTTTAGGGGAAACCTTTGTCAATTCTTTTAGTGATAATTTATACGAAGAGAGCTTCTTACTAAAATCTAAGATCTCTTGCCTACGATACCAAGAATCTTGTTCCCTTTCGTATTGATCCTTCACTACGCTATATTCCATCGGGTTTTCCATTTGTTCCTCGTCATACGTTTCGTCTAACGAAACAGAAGATGGTCCCTTTTTCATGTATCTAATATAATCGATAACCTTGCGTTTAATTACTAATGTTGCAAAGGTTAAAAATGAAGTACCACGATCTTCGGAGTATGTTTTTATTGATTCATTAAACGCAGAAAGTCCAATACTAAACTCATCATCCCTTTTTGGATCAATATAACGTTTGCAAACTTCTGAGACACATTTAGCAATAAACGGCTGATATTGCTGTAATAGGTAATTTTGTACAGACTCGTCTCCTTGTTGGGCTAGTGCAACCATTTCTTCTAACGGGATGTCTTCAATTGTATTTCTTACAGTGGCCATAGATTATGAACACCCCTGACTTTTATAAATTTCGTATCCCAAAGTGAATATTTGGGTGTCGTTATTAAAAATATCCATATACATATAAATATACATGAAAGCTTGTCAACTCGCTATCTCAAATTATTTACATTTTCATTAAGAAAAGATTAAATTCGACAAAAAAATAGAAGAGAAAGATCTCTTCTAAAAATTATACTTAATCGTCATATCTTTTATGAAAATAATCAATTGGGATAAAGAGTCCAACCTTACCATGGTCATCGTCATTCAAAGTCGCAAACACAACTCCAATAACCTTTCCTTTTTGGTTAATAATTGGACTACCACTATTCCCTCTGTAAACGGGAGCTTCAAGCATTAATACTGGTTCATCCCAGCTTGATAATTGTGTATAGCCAATAATAGTGCCTTCATTAGCAATTCCGTTGAATGCTAATGGATTACCAATAAAGGAAATTTCCTCATCTACATCAAATGTTGTCTCTGAAGCCAACTCTAAAAAAGGTAAGTTTTCGGCGTCATTTATTTGCAGGACTGCCAAATCCACCTCAGGATATGTTTCTGTTACGGAGGCGGAAAATAATCCGTTTTCAGGAAAGGCAATCGTTACTGTATCTTCTCCGTCCACTACATGATAATTGGTAACAATCAACCCATCATCAGAAATCGAAAAACCCGTCCCTTTACTCTCGCCTGTTTCTACAACAACTACTGACTGTTTATACGCTTGAATGTCCTCCTGTGCAGAAAGTCTTGCCGAAGTCATTAAAAAGTCAATTGCTGGTATTGAAAATGTCTGTGGTAATATAGCAACTACATTCATAAACATAGCAATAGCTATGAGCCAAAACACCCACTTTGGAAATGGGCGTTTTGATTTCATACCATCATCTTTCTCTAATGCAGCTTTTTGTAAAGCTTTTCTCTTTTCTTCTTGTACAAGCTCGTAAAGCTCTTCGTCTTCAATTTCTTCATATAGGTCTTCATCAATAATATCGTGCTTGTGATCCTCTTTATCCATAAGCCACCCCACATTGGTAGAATGTCACTAGACTGCTTTTTGCTGTGAACTTCCTTGCTGCATTTGATACATTTGATAATACGTACCTTTTTCTGCAATCAGTTTTTCATGATTTCCTTGTTCTATTATTTTACCATGTTCTAGAACAAAAATCGTATCTGCTTGCTGGATCGTTGATAATCTGTGGGCAATAACCAATGTTGTCCTTCCTTGCTTTAATACTTCTAATGCATGCTGAATAATACTTTCTGTTTCTGTATCAATATTCGCTGTAGCTTCGTCTAAAATTAGAATCGCTGGATCAAATGCTAATGCACGAGCAAATGAAATTAATTGACGTTCCCCTAACGAGAAAGTACTTCCTCCTTCTGTTACCTTTTCATCATACTTTTTAGGCAATCTTTCGATAAAACGATCTGCACCAACCGTTTTCAGCGCCTTTATTGCAGTTTCTCTAGAAATACTAGGATCATTCATTGTTACGTTTGTTACGATTGTTCCAGAAAATAAAAATGGATCTTGTAACACGATTCCCATATGACTTCTAACCTGTTGTCTCGACCATTCTTCTGTATCAAAACCATCAATGGTTATTTTCCCTTTTTGTGGGTCATAGAAACGAAATAGTAAATTCATGATCGAGCTTTTTCCAGAACCCGTATGACCAACAAATGCTGCTGTCTCCCCTGCCTTCACCTCTAATGAAAGATCCTTCAGTACATATTCATCTTCCTTATAAGCAAATGAAACATGGTCAAATTTAATATTCCCTTGATATCTATTAACAGGTTTATTCTCTACAACCTCTCCATCAAGGTCCATCAGCTCAAATACTCTTCCTCCTGCAACTCTAGCCTGTTCAATTAATGGAAGTTGATTGACAATATCATTAACAGGCTCAAAAAGTCTTGTTAAATAATCAACAAACGCATAAAGCATACCAATAGAAATAATACTTCCAGGATCTAATGAAAACGAACCAAAATACCAGATGAACCCAACAAAAGCAAGGTTACGAAATACAGTAACTAAATTAAAAGAAGTTAACGCACTTAATTTTACAAGCTTTCGTTGGTAGGTAAAATGTCGTTCATTTAGTACTTCAAAATCTTCTTTCGTTTTCTTCTCTTTTCGAAATGCTTGAATAATTGGCATCCCTTGGATCGCTTCATTGATATTTCCATTAATTTCACTGATGGTAGAGCGAATTACTTTGTTATATTTTGACCCGAAATATTTATAAACTCTCATCCAAACCAGGATTAATGGAATAAGCAATAAACACCATGCAGCAAGCTTGGCATCTAATATAAATAAAGCAACAAAAATACCTGTCATATAAATCATGCTTGTTACTACAATAGAAAGCACTCGTTCATATAAATCTCGAATTGCTTCCGTATCGTTTGTAATACGTGCGACTATTTTTCCTGCCGGTTGATCGACATAATAATCAATTGGTATTCGTTGTGTATGCGCAAATATATCATTACGCATTTTTTTAACAATTTGATTTGATGCTTTTTGTAAAATAAACGTCTGATAAAATTGGAAAAAACCAGCTATTACGAGTAATACCATATATAGACCTAGTAACAAAAGAATTGGTCTTTGCTCCGGTTTAAAGAAACCATAAACCTCAGAGAGTGATATTCGTTCTGCTTCAAATGTTACATTACCATCAGCAGTTTCTATCGTAAGTAAACCATCATCCACCGTTCGTTTTCCATTTAATGGAACATCATCTTGAATAAAATAATAGTCCCTTCCAATTTGTAATAAAGTGTTAACATCTAGTGATTGATCATTGTCCGTTAAACGATCCTCACGTTTATAATAGGTATCCCTAAAAGATACTGTATTTTTATCATGGATCTCCTCAACTTCATGCCAATTTCCTTCAATACCAAGAATATGGTCATCGATAACTGTTTTTGCAATTAACGGACCTGCTAGTTCAAGTGTGGTCGCAATGATTAAACACATGATTCCTAGCAAAATTCCACGTTTAAATTGCCATGCATAATGTAAAAGCCGTCTTTCTGTTGATCTCTTCTTCATTAGGAGATCACCTCCTCGTCATTTCCCATTTGTTGCTGTTCGTATTGTTCTTTATACCACCCACCTATTTTCATTAGCTGATCATGTGTACCCTCTTCCACGATTTTTCCATTTTCTAATACGATAATATGGTCCGCATGCGTAACAGCTGACATTCGATGAGCGGCAATAAATGTTGTTTTGTTTTTACGTTCTTGTCGCAAATGCTCAATGATTTTTGCCTCTGTTTTCCCATCAACAGCAGACATCGAATCATCAAGAATCAATACCTCTGGTTTTTTAATAAAAGCCCTAGCCAATGCAACACGTTGTTTTTGTCCTCCAGATAAAGTAACCCCACTTTCTCCTACCTGGGTATCTAATCCATTTGGCAGTTGTTTGATATCGTCTAAGAAATGAGCTAATTCCATTACCCGGTATATTTCTTGATCTGTTGCATCTTCTTTACCAAATTGAATATTTTCTCGAATCGTCTTTGAAAACATCATCTGATCCTGTGGAACATATCCAATCCAATTACGTATCTGTTCTAAACTAATATCTTCAATTTTTTGACCAGAGTATTTAATTTTGCCGTTAATTCCTGGATACTGACGCAGCATTAATTTAAATAAAGTTGTTTTACCTGCACCTGTTTTTCCGACAATACCAATTGTCTGCCCTTTCTTCACTTGTAGAGAAATATTGCTTAATTGATTTGTCTCTGTTTCTGGGTATGAAAATGATAAATCATCAAAATCAATCGTATCGACCGAAGCTACTGTTTTTGGATTTTCCGGGTTTTGTACATCCGCTACATAATTCATTGTCTCATTTACACGGTCTAAAGAAGCATTCCCTCGCTGTAATACATTAATTAATTCCCCAACAGCAAACATTGGCCAAATTAACATCCCAAGATAAACATTAAAGGTAACTAAATCTCCTAATGTTATTTGGTTTTCAAAAACCAATAATGCACCATACCCTAATCCAATGGTATAAGAGAGCCCCACAAGTATTTTCATCGTAGGCTCAAATAAAGCATCTATTTTAGCAACAGCAATATTTTTATCGTATACGTCCTCTGTCATCTCTTTAAATCTTTTGGCATCTTGTTTTTCTTGTACGAATGCACGAATAACGCGTACACCTCGGATAGATTCCAATACTTCATTGTTCATATTTCCAAAAGCTGCTTGTGCCTTTGTAAAGCGTGCGTGTATCGCAGCACCATATTTATTCATTACTATTGCCATAATTGGTAGTGGAATTAATGCAGCTAAGGTCAACTTCCAGCTAATCGTAAATCCCATCACCGCGATTAACATAAACATAAACGTTGTAGAATCTACTAATGTCAATATTCCAAATCCGGCTGTCTGAGCAATCGCCTTTAGATCATTTGTACTTCTTGCCATTAAGTCACCTGTTTTATTTCTTCCATAGAACGTCGGTGTCATTTTTAAGAAATGGTCCATTAAACGGCTGCGAATCCATCGTTCTAAGATAACTGCTCCACCAAATAATGTGTAATCCCATAAAAATGAAATAGCGTAATGAACAACGATTAGGCACAGATACCCAACTATTAATGTGACTAATAATTGCATTGTTAAGGTTTCAAACTGAATGTGATCGATTGCATACCCCACTAGCTTAGGAGGAATCAATCCGATAGCACTAGCAATAATCAATGAAATAATTGCGAACGTATATCTCTTCCAATAATGTTTAAAAAACCAATCTAACTTTTTAAATACTTCAAACACAAAAATCACCTTCTTCTCTCTTTCTAAGTTTTTCTACGTAAAATAATATTTAAATCTTACATTTCCCGTAATCCCCTTTTGTTTTTTGCATAAAAAAATGCATACGTCGTCCTGCGACGTATGCAAGGTTAGAGTTATAGAGAGAACACAGCTATACCTACTTCACTTATATACACAAAAAGGCCACAGAACGATGTGACCTTTAAAAGACAATAAATTATGTATAAAAATTATACAGTTTCTCCGAAGGTCACAATACATATTAAGTTCATTTTTTCTTGCAATACTCTATTTTCCATTGTTGTAACCTCCTTTTCATTTTTTGATTCCCAACAATTATATTATTTAGAATATTTTTAGTCAACTATTTTTTAGAAAAAATTTCTAAAAAATTATTTTTTGGTGTTTTACTAAAAGATCGTTGCATTTTCCTGGCAATAAATCTTAACGAAAAATTGATGTAGAATTGCGCGGTTACTTTGTTGAGCATTTGCTGTAACACCCTGATTTTAACAAGCCCTATAATATCGCTCCGTCAGAATACTTCGCTTTCACTTCCAGTACAAGGGCGACATCTGTTCAAGCTCCTTCCAGTTACTTTCACAGTGTCTACTTTGCCGTGGGCATGGTCTCATCCAGGGATCATCTTTAATCCGCTTCTTTGCCTTTGCGCCGAGGAACTATGCTACGAAGCGATACTAGAGGACGCAGGAGCAACACTGCAAGGTCTTCAGGCATGTGCTGTTCCCACAGGACAAAGGGTTTCGGTGGGCCAAGTAATCGCAGGCCCAAGGAATACTTCGAAAGTATTAAATCCCACGAAGAAAATTGATTTTTATTTTCGAGGGTTCGACTGCCCTCAGATTCAATTACCAGACATAAAAGGACCTACTTTATTAAAAGAAGATTTTCACTATAATTAAAAACTGCAAAAATAGCGGAGAAAATACACGAAGACTCCTTGAAAAAGAAAAGCACTTTTTCTGCGTGCGATGAAACGCTGACGTAGCTTTCCTTGTCCTGCGGGAGCACAGGCATCGGTGAGATCCCGCAGTGCGACAGCACGAGGAAGCTCACCAGCCGCCCGCGGAAAGCGAAGTGTATTTTCGGAGCGGCATATACGCATTAATCACCATTTTAAGTTACTTCAAATTTTACATTCAGCGACAAACTAATCAAAATAAATACTTCTTCTTTCATTTGACACTTTGTGCTTTTTCTCACCATTTATTCCAACTATTTCATAATTTATTTCATAATTACACATACTACAAACTACTAGTTATTCGTTTTGGAGGTTCTAATGCGAAGAAGACATGGTTCTAAAAACAAGAAAGATTCCATTTTCCCAATCACAATCGATGAATTGGAAAAAACTTTATCCAGTAAATTTGAAAACAATCCTGATTTAAAGTTTTCTAAATATGATCAACAAGGACAAAAGATTGCAGTATTTTTCATTGACTATCAAGTTTCTTCAGATAAATTACAGCAGGCTCTATTAGTTCCTTTGTTAGGCATGAAAAAAGAATGGACGAATGACTCCATTCTAAATGAAATACCAATAAATTCTGGTACTAAAATTTCTTCATTCGAAGATATATTGAAAAAACTTGTTATAGGGGAAGTATTCATCTACGCGGAAGGCGAAGAGGAAGCTATATCCTACTTACTACTTCACAAAGAGAGCAGATCACTCGAGAAAGCAGAGACTGAATCTCTTGTTCTCGGCCCTAAGATTTCATTTACGGAATCATTAGCTACCAATTTGAATATTGTAAGGTGGCGCATTAAATCTACTGATTTGGTCCTAGAAGAATTCAAAATAGGAAAAACAATGCCACATGATATCCGATTAGTATATATGAAATCCATTGCTAATGAAGAAGATGTGAACACGGTGCGACAGCGCCTTCAAGAGTTAGATGTGGATGAGATTGAAGACAGTGTCGTCTTAAAACAATATCTAGAAGATTCACAAACCAATTTATTTCCTCAATTTGACCATACGGAGTTACCTGATAGATTTACCTATGCAGTTAAAAAAGGAAAGATTGGCATACTAGTGGAAAATAGCCCGTCTGGGTTCATTGCTCCAGCAACTCTATATAGTTTTTTGGAAACGACCGAAGACTTATATATGAGATGGCAAGCAGGAACCTTTTTACGGATATTAAGATTTATTGCCGTTATTTTCTCGATTTTGGTAACACCAATGTATATAGCAGCTGCTACGTATCAATATACAATCATACCTACACAAATTTTATTAACGATTGGACAATCAAGAGCTGCTGTACCATTTCCACCAATAATTGAAGCCTTAATTTTAGAGTTTTTACTTGAACTCTTACGGGAAGCTGGTGCAAGACTACCAACTAAAGTTGGCCAAACCATGGGTATTGTAGGAGGTATCGTAGTAGGAACTGCAGCTGTAGAAGCTGGTATTACAAGTAATATTCTAATTATCGTCGTAGCAATGAGTGCACTATCATCCTTTACGATTCCTAGTTATTTATTTGGTACAACTATTCGATTAATCCGCTTTCCAATGATGATTCTTGCAGGATTTTTAGGATTTCTTGGAATCATATTTGGTATATGCTGGTTAATTATTCATTTATTACGTCTAACATCATTAGGAAGACCTTACCTTGTGCCATTATATCCATTAAAATTACACGATTTTAATAAGGTTTTTTTCCGTACTCCATTTAACTATACGTATAACCGAGCTCAGTCCTATCGACCAAAGGATCTAATCCGTTTCAGCAAAAAAGATGCGACAAAAAAACGTGACATTGATGAGTAGGTGCCTATATGGATATAAATGTTAATGTTAAATCAAATGTACAAATTAAAGCATTTTATTTATTCTATGTTATTGTAGGTACCCAGATAGGAGTAGGGATAATGGGTGCTCCAAGATTCATATTTACAGAAGCCAGACAAGACTCTTGGGTCTCCATACTGATCGCTTTTGTATTTATGTCCATAGTTGTTTTAGTGATGATAACAATACTAAAACAGTACGAAAATGCTGATATTTTTGGCATTCAGACCGATGTGTTCGGAAAATGGATTGGGACTATACTAGGTACATTATATGTTTTATATCTTGCTTCCAGTTTGTTATCGATTCTACTTACCTACAGTCAAGTTGTTAAAATATTCCTTTACCACACATTCCCTAATTTTACACTTGGAGCGATGTTATTATTTTTAACCATCTATGCTGTTTTTGGTGGAATTAGGGTTGTTGTAGGTGTGACTTTTATATTTTTCTTCTTAACCTTTTGGTTAATACTCCTATTTTATGACCCAATAACGAGGATGGAATGGACAAACCTATTACCAATGTTTCAGGCCACTGTACCCGAATTATTAAAAGGAGCTCGTGCGACTACCTATACTTTAGCAGGGTTTGAGATTCTATTTCTCATATACCCATTTATCCAAAATAAAGAAAAAATAAAACTACCAGCCTTACTTGGTCTCGCATTTACGACATTTATTTTGATGGTAACAACCGTTATTTCAATTGGCTACTTTTCTCACAAAGGATTAGAACATGTAGATTGGTCTGTATTAATATTATTTAAAAGTGTTTCTCTAACCTTTTTTGAACGATTAGATTATATTGTAATCGTCGAGTGGGTCATGGTTATTCTACCTAACATAGTAGTTTTAATGTGGGCAATAACCTATGGTGTAAAACGTTTATACAAAGTCCCACAACGAATATCAGTGTATGTATTTTCCGTCATTTTTCTAGTAATCGTAAGTTTCATGGAATATGAACATCATATCTCAATTATTACTGATTATGTTTCCCAAGTTAGCTTTTGGATCATATTTGTCTATCCATTAATACTTTTTCCCTTAGTAATCATCAAAAAAAAGTGGAGAAAGAATAAAGGAAGTGCTGCAAAATGATTAAAAAAATCAGTATTATATTAATCTTCCTTATGGGTCTACTAACAAGTTGTATTGAGTCTAATCAACTCGAAAAATTGGCAATTATTCATTCTAGAGGAATTGATGTTAGCGATGATGGACAAATCGATGCCACGATGGCTATTTTTCAATTTCAAGCACAATCAGAAGAATTCACGAAGATTGTTACGGGTAGAGGTAGTACTATAAAGGGTACGATCAATCATGCTAGTAATGAATCAGACTATAAATTAGTTCCCGGAAAATTACAGGTTGAAGTTTACGGAGCAGAGGTTGCCAAGGATGGTCTTACTCCATTTCTTGACACATTGAAACGTGATGCTAGGGTACCTGACAGAGTGTATTTGACAGTAAGTGATACAACTGCAAAAGAAATCCTTATGACACCACCCAAAAAAATAACCACCAATATTGGTCAATACTTACAAGGAGTTATAGAAGAAAGTGCTGCGAATAACTATTTTCCTAAAGTAACTTTACAGGAATTCGGAACTACTGCTAATATGGCTGGTAAAGATCCTATTTTACCTGTGTTTTCCATTGGGGATTTAGATGTTCCAGAGATTAATTCCATTGCTATATTCAGTGAAGATAAACAAGTAGGTACGCTTCCGATTGAAGAATTAGAATTGTTTAATCTGATGACAAGACGAGTAGAGGCAAGAACTCTAGAAATAACTCTCCCTACAGAGCCTCTTCGTGATTTTTTTGTTAAAGAGCCTAAGGAAGATAGTATTCATACAGCCTACACCATTGAAAAGGGAAAAAGTAAAATTAAACAAGATAAAAAGGATGAGTTATCTTTTATAACAGAGATAAATATGGATCTTTCTCTAGTAGAACTCTCAGACCAAATAGATTTAGACAACCCTGAATCAATTAAGGCAATCGAAAAAGAGATAGAGAAGAAGATCTCATCCCGTTATGAGGATATTATGCAGCAGTTACAAGAAATGAAAGCAGATCCCTTCGGTTATGGCATTATCTACCGAATTAATACGGATGACGGAAAACTTGAACCAAAAGAATGGAAGGAAATATATCCCGACATTAACGTTGAATTTAAAGTAAACACAAGAATAACAAGACACGGTACGATTAATATATAGCAAAAAACTGGCCGATCAATCAGCCAGTTTTTTTGTTAATTAAAATATTGATCACTTTCTTCTACATCTTCTGAAACTAAACCTGATAGCACATGCACACGTAGAATAAAACCAACTAATTTATCTTCATCATTAACAACCGCAAGTGGATACTTCGATTCAAGTGCTTTAGGAATAAGATCATTAATATATTCGTCTTTGTTCACAACAGAATAATCATCACGTAATATATCTTCTAAAGTCTTTTTCTCTTTAACCGCTGCAATTGCATCATCAATCGTGACTATTCCTTTTACTTGTCGACTACGATCAACAACAAACACCGAAGATATTCCGTTTTCTTTCATTTCTTTTATGGCAACCTTTACTCCATCTTTTGTAGAAACTAATGCATTTGGTTTAATCATTATATGCTCTGCTTGGAACACTTTTGAACGATCAATATCTTTTATAAACTCTGTAATATAATCATTTGCTGGACTTTCTATAATTTCTTCAGGAGTCCCAACCTGAACAACATGTCCATCCTTCATAACCGCAACACGATCCCCTAGCTTAAAAGCCTCATTGACATCGTGCGTAATAAAGATAATCGTTTTTTGTAATCTTTCTTGAATATCTAAAAGCTCTAATTGCATTTCACGCCGGATTAATGGATCAAGTGCACTAAATGGTTCATCCATTAACAACACATCGGGATCATTCGCAAGTGCACGTGCAAGTCCAACACGTTGCTGCATTCCACCTGATAATTCATCCGGATATTTATCTTCATACCCTTTTAATCCTACTATTTCAATGTTCTTCATAGCTATGTCTCGACGTTCTTCCTTTGGTACATTGCGAACTTCAAGTCCATACTCCACATTGGAAAGAATGGTACGATGGCTAAACAAACCAAAATGCTGAAAAACCATAGCAATTTTTTCTTGGCGAATTTGTTTAAGAAGAGTCTTATCTGCAGAAACAATATCTACATCATCAATAAAAATAGAACCTGTTGTTGGCTTGTTTAGTAGATTAAAGCAACGAATTAGTGTCGATTTTCCACTACCAGAAAGCCCCATAATAACAAATACTTCCCCTTTTTTAATATCTAATGAAGCATCATAAACACCAACCGTATGATTCGTTTCAGCTAAGATTTCTTCTTTTGACTTACCATCTTTGATCATAGGGATCACAGATTTTGGTTTAGGTCCAAATATTTTAGAAACATTTTCTAGTTTTATCTTGGTAGTCATTAGCTTACCCCCCTATGCTTTTGAAACTTACCAGCTACCCCATTTGTAATACGATCAATAATAATAGCTAAGAATACGATACTAATACCCGCTTCAAATCCTAAAGAAATGTCAATTCGGTTAATAGCCACAAGAACTTGCTCACCTAGACCTTGTGCACCAACCATAGATGCGATAACAACCATAGCTAACGCCATCATAGTTGTTTGGTTCACGCCGGCCATAATGGTAGGTAGTGCTTGAGGTAGTTGAACTTTCTTCAGCATTTGCCATCTAGATGATCCGAATGACTGTGCTGACTCAATTACTTCCTTATCAACTCCACGAATTGCAAGTTCAGTCAAGCGAATTACTGGAGGTAATGCGTAGATTAAAGTCGCAAAAATTGCAGATACATTTCCTAGTCCGAAGAAAAATATTGCAGGAATAAGATATACGAAACTTGGCATCGTCTGCATCGCATCAAGCAATGGTCGCATTACATTGGAGAACCCTTTATTAAATGCCATCCAAACACCTAATGGAATCCCTAAAATTAAGCAAATAATCACTGACGTCAGTATAATTGCAATCGTCGTCATCATATCTTCCCATAAACCAAACGTTCCAATTAAAAAGATAAAGAAGCCGTAAAGTATACCGGAGAAGAACGATTTAAAATACCAGCCTAATAAGAAAATAATTAAAATAAAGCTCCACCACGGCATCCAAACAAGTACTTCCTCAATCCCATTAATTGTGCGTGAAGAAATAAAAAAGATAAAATCAAAAAACAGTTCTAGTTTATCATCTAAAAAATCTACTAAGTTTTTTACGAAACCACCAATATTGGTGGTTATATCCGGAAAATTCCCCATTGGCAGACTGCTACTTGGCAGCCATTACACCTCTCTTTACTATATTTTATTAATTTAGAAAAGCAGCTAACCAAATGGCCAGCTGCTCATATAATTAATTTAGAGCATCTTTTACTTTTTCAGCGATATCTTCTGATACCCAGCTAGTCCAAATATCTTCATGTTCTTCCATCCACCATTTTGCAGCTTCTTCAGGTTCTGCATCATTTTCATCCATATAAACTAATGCTTCCTCTGTTAACTCACTACTAGTTTCATAGTTTTGTAGAAACTCATAAACATCAGGTGCTTGTTCTGGAAAGTCTTTATGAACCGTTACAACTACATCATTTGGTGGAAACTCTGTTCCTCTTGTTTCATTCCAAATTTCTTCATCATACTCTGGTTCTTCTAACAATGTTAGATCATATTTTGCTGTTACTAATGTTGGTGACCAATAATAACCAACCCACGCTCGTCCTGCTTCATATGCATCTACTAAATCAGCAACTGCAGCCGAATCAGAACCTGGCATAAAGTTATTCATTGTTTCATCTAAACCATATACTTCAAATTTTTCATCAATAGTTTCTGCAACTGCCCAACCACTTGGAGCGTTAATAATACGTCCTCGACCAGGGTCCTCTGGATCTTCAAATACTTCTGGATATTTCTTTAAATCTTCTACTGTTCTTAATTCTGGCGCCATTGGCTCAATTCCACGCTCTGGATCTCCTTCAATAACATACGTTGGAACATATAATCCTTGATTATTATCATCAAAGTTCACAGAAACAGTTTCGAAATCACCAGCTTCTGTTGCTTCTTCATAAACCTCTTTAATGTTATCTGTCCAAATTTCCATGTAAACATTAATATCTCCATCACGATGTCCCTGTACAGTAGCCGCGGTTGACCCCGAAGTTACTTCTGTATCATATCCAAACCCTTCTTCCATTATGGTTTGGGCAATACTATTATGTACACGAATGCTATCCCAACCAGCATCACCTAGAACGATTGTATCTATTTCTCCCTCAGTGTCTGAACCACATGCTGCTAGTATTGTAAGTAATAGTACACCTAAAAGAGCTACTAATTTTTTCATCTTATATCCCCTTCTCTAAAAGTTTTTAATCTCAGCAAATCCATGATGATTTCCCTAATCTCTCATCACACTATGAAGTTATAAAAAATGTAAAAATGATAATGTATTTTTGATAATAATAAGGCGTGCTTATAGGTGATGAAGAAAATAGTGGAAGTGAAGATTATGTGATCATGATTGCAACATCATTAAGGTTATCGAATTTGTCGATATTTATCAAACGCACTAATTGCGGATATTATGGGATTATTATGGATTTCTTATTGTTTAGATAACATATCAACAACATTATGGCATTATTGCGATAATTCCTCTCTATAACTCTATTATTCTCTTGATTTGCTTAGAAATACAATTATTGGAAATAAAAAAACATAACATTATGGAGATTAAACTTAAATATAAATCTGCATATGCTATGCTTTTCCCTTTTACAAAGAAAAATCCCCCTTAGATAAACAAGATTTATTTATAACCTGTCTACCTTAAGGAGGAGCATATCATTATTTTTTACTATATTCCTTTATAATTTCAATTACGCGGTCACGGGATTTTTCACTTTGGTACTTTTTCATGTAATCTAACATAACCGGAGCTTGCCTTTTCAACATCTCTAGTTCCTTTATTAACGTATCCTTTGTAAGCTCCTCTTCTTGTAAAACACGTGCATATTTTTTCTCTTCGAAAGAATTTGCGTTAATTATTTGATCTCCTCTACTTGCTTCTTTGGATAATGGTATTAATAACATCGGTAGGCACAGTGCTAAGAATTCAAAAATCGCATTTGAACCTGCGCGAGAAAGCACAAAATCGGTTGCAGCAAAAATATCCTTTAAATCCTCATTCACATATTCAAATTGAGCGTACCCATCACGTTTAACTGTAGGGTCCAATTTACCTTGACCACAGATGTGAATAATTTGAAATTGTGGTAATAACGTATCTAGGCTTTCTCTTACAGTTTCATTGATTTTTACTGCTCCACCGCTTCCCCCCATGATTAGTAGCACAGGCTTTCCACGGTTAAAATTACATAACGCCAATCCTTTTTCCTGATCTCCATCAAATAGTTCTTCACGAATTACGGCTCCAACATATTCGGCCTTTTTATCAGGTAAATATTCCATTGTTTCAGGGAAGGTAGCTAATACTTTTTTTGCAAAAGGAATTGCTATCTTATTTGCCAAACCTGGAGTATAATCAGATTCGTGGATAACAGCAGGTACACCGCGCATTTTTGAGGCTAAGACGACTGGAACCGATACAAACCCACCTTTTGAGAAAATAATCTTGGGCTTTCTCTTTCCGATAATCCTGGCAGCCTCTAGTGTACCCTTTAATACTTTGAAAGGATCTTTAAAGTTTTCCTTAGACATATAACGTCTTAGTTTTCCAGTCGAGATTGGATAATATGTAACATCATTCAATTGCTCAACCAGCGTCCGTTCAATACCATCTTTTGAACCAATATAATCAATTTCCCATCCTTCTCGTTGAAAGACAGGTATCAATGCTAAATTAACAATTACATGGCCGGCAGTTCCTCCACCGGTAAAGAGAATTCGTTTTCTTTTCATCATAAGATGCCTCTCTTTCACATTGCTTCATAAAGTCGTATAATATCATTTATATGAATTTAAATAATCACTCCTCTATCCTATTAGAAAATATTAGAAAAATTGACTTTCGTCAAGTTTTATGATGAAAATCTTAGTCACACGTATGTAAGATGAGAAAGTTTTCTTATCAGATAAAAAAGGAAGTTTTATATGTATGAAACAAAAACACTGAAAGAAAAATTTAAACTATTTACCATTATTAGCTTACCTATCCTGATTACTCAGTTGAGCATGTATTTAATGAACTTTTTTGATACGGTAATGTCGGGGCGTGCCGGTGCTGAAGATTTAGCTGGTGTAGCCATTGGTTCAAGTCTTTGGGTACCAATTTTTACTGGAATAAATGGAATTCTTTTAGCAATTACTCCTATTATCGCCCAGTTGATCGGAGCAAATGCAACTAAAGATGTGCCAAAAAAAATACAACAAGGAATGTACTTAGCAACAGCACTTGCACTAACTGTTATCATCATTGGCGCATTCATCCTTAATCCTATATTAAACGCGATGGACTTAGAACCTAGTGTACGACATATTGCAAAATTCTATCTGATTACGTTAAGTACAGGTATTATTCCATTATTTATATTTAATACGCTACGTTGTTTCATTGACGCGTTAGGGCAAACACGTATATCTATGATAATTATTTTAATTTCATTACCAATCAATTTATTTTTCAACTATGTTTTCATCTTTGGAAAACTTGGCTTTCCTGCTTTTGGAGGTATTGGTTCTGGAATCGCTACAGCAATTTCGTACTGGCTCGTTAGTGTGATTGCTATAATTATTCTAAAAAGAATACGACCATTTCAAAGGTATAATATATTTTCGAATTGGGTTAAACCTGCCTTTGTTGAATGGTGGGAACAATTAAAAATTGGAATTCCGATTGGATTTGCTATTTTCTTTGAAACAAGCATATTTTCAGCTGTGACATTACTTATGAGTGTCTATAGTACCAATACAATTGCAGCTCATCAAGCAGCAATGAACTTCGCATCACTCTTATATATGATTCCATTAAGTGTAGGAATGGCATTAACAATCGCAATAGGATTTGAGGTTGGTGCCAATCGTTTAAAGGATGCTCGAACATACGGATTAATCGGCATCAGCGGTGGTGTATTTATTGCAATATTTAACGGTATAATTTTATTATTATTTGATGACTTTGTTGCCCGTTTGTATAATACAAACCCAGATGTAATTGAGTTAACGAAGCAATTTATTTACTTTGCTATTTTCTATCAATTGGCAGATGCATTCGGCGCACCTATCCAAGGGGCGTTACGTGGGTATAAGGATGTAAACACGACACTAGTAATTGCGTTTGTATCATTTTGGATCATCGGTCTTCCTAGCGGGTGGTTCCTTGCGAATTACACTGCACTTGAGCCTTTCGGATATTGGGTCGGTATTATTATTGGATTAAGTAGTGGAGCAGTCGCATTATTGTTTAGATTGTTCCAACTTCAAAAAAGGTACCAGGTTGAAAAACCAAAAAACTCATCTCCAGCATAAGACTGGAGATGAGTTTTTTATTATAGGAATAATCCTACCATTGTTGCTGATAAGATAGATGCAAGTGTCGCACCGATCAACAATTTCATACCGAAGCCTGAAACTTTTCCAGCTTTCTTACTATCAATACCCTGAACAGTACCAGCTATAATACCAATCGAAGAGAAGTTTGCAAAGCTTGTTAAGAATACAGAAACAATACCAACTGTTTTCTCTGAAAGATCTCCAATCATGGTTTCAAATTGAAGCATAGCCACAAATTCGTTGGTAACAATCTTAGTCCCCATAACAGCTCCTGCCTCAATAACTTCCCCTGGTGCAATCCCCATTAGAATACCGATAGGTGCAATAATATAACCTAAAATTTCTTGTAATGTTGTTCCTACAAATACTAATTGAATAATCCAGTTTACCAATTCTAAAGAAGCAATAAATGCTACAAGCATAGCAGCAACAATTAATGCTATTTTTCCACCTTCAAGTGCACCATTAGCCATCGCCTCAAAAATACTTTTATCATTTGATACATCTTTAATATCAACGTGATCTTCTTCTTTTGGAACATTTACTGGTGCGATCACGGATGCAAGAATTAAAGCACTAAACATATTTAGTGGTAATGCTACCAATACGTATTGTGGTGGAAGCATTTGCAAATATGCACCTACAATAGATGCAGATACCGATCCCATTGCAGAAGCACTTACTATATATAGTCGATTATTATTTAAATGATGGAACTGTGATCGAATAGCAATTAATGCTTCTGATTGCCCAAAAAAGATACTATTCACTGCATTGAAGGATTCCACTTTTGGAAGCCCTGTAATTTTAGAAATAATACCACCAAGATATTTAATAATCGTTGGTAAAATTCTTAGATAAGTTAACACCGAAAGAATAGTAGCAAAGAAGATGATAAGTAATAATACATCAAAGAAGAATACGCCACCTTCTCCACTTAATACTCCTCCAAGAATAAAACTTACTCCCTCTGAACCAAATTCAATCAATTTATTGAAACCAGCAGAAATACCATTAATAATTGCTTGTCCAATTTTAGTCGTGAACATGAACCAAGTCGTTAATAATTGTGCAACCAACATAATCCCGATGCCTTTATAATTGATTCTTTTCTTATCATTTGACATCAAGAATGCTAGTCCGAGGACGACAATGATTGCTAATAAACCTAGAAGTTTATCCACGGATGTAGCCTCCTTAAAATATTATAATTGAAAATGCTTACATAAAAAATAACTCACTTTTGCATTTTAACAGGTTGTCAGACGTCTTTCAACCATAAAAATAATCTTTTTTTATTTCTAAGTTAGTTATTTCCTATATCAGTTGTTTTTACCACAGAAAAAACAGAAGCCTAGACCACAAAAGGTCTAGGCTTAAGCCATTATCATATTAATGTGCTGGGAAATAAATCATTTGAATCAAGAAAATAATACCAAATACATAGAGTAACCAATGTACTTCTTTACCTTTACCTCTAGCAAGCTTTAGGACAGGGTACGTAATAAATCCGATTGCTATCCCTGTTGCAATACTTGACGTAAATGGCATTGTCAGTATAATCGCAAACGCTGGAAATGCCTCATCAAATGACTTCCAGGCAATTCTTGATAATCCTTCCATCATAAAAGTTCCTACAATAATAAGGACTGGTGCAGTAATTGCAGGGATACTCGATATGACACTAATAACTGGAGTAAAGAAGATCGAAAGGAAAAATAATACTGCAACAACTACTGAAGTTAATCCAGTTCTTCCACCAGCTGCTACACCTGATGTAGACTCTATATAAGCTGTAGAAGGACTGGTACCAAACGTAGATCCAACTGTTGTTGCTGTAGCATCCGCTAGTAAAGCTTGTTTAGCCCGTGGCATCTTTCCATTTTTCATAAAACCAGCTTGTTCAGCTACTCCAATCATTGTTCCAGTTGTATCAAATATTGTGACTAATAAAAACGCGAAAACTACTGTGTAAAGTCCGTGTGTAAACACACCCGCAATATCGATATCGAAGAAAACAGGTGATGGTGGCACAGAAACAAATCCCTCAGTAAAATTTAACTGCCCTGACATATAGGCAATTATACCAGTTACAATCATTCCTAAGAATAAAGCGCCTTTTACATTCAATACGTACAAAATGATTGTTACAAATAGACCTACTATAGTAAGAATGATCATTGGATCATGTAAATCGCCCATTCCAACAATAGTCTCTTCGTTTGGAACAACAATTCCTGAGTTTCTTAATCCAACAAAAGCGATAAATAACCCTATACCAGAGGTTATTCCATATTTCAGTGAAGCTGGTATTGCTTCAATTAATGTTTCTCTAAGTTTTGTAAGACTTAAAAGGATAAATATAAGACCTGCTAAAAATACAGCACCAAACACAATTTGATAGGATAACCCTTGTGCACCTACAACACTTGCAAAATAAGCATTTAACCCCATTCCTGGTGCAATTGCAATAGGATAGTTCGCAAACAAAGCCATAAAAAGTGTACCAACAACGGCAGCAATCACCGTTGCCATAAATACTTGATCAAACGGAACTCCGGCAGAAGAAAGAATTGCAGGATTTACAACGACAATATAAACCATAGTCAAAAAGGTCGTCACTCCAGCAGTAATTTCTGTTCGGATATCTGTATTATTTTGTTTTAGTTTAAAGAAATTACTCATTAAAAACACCATTCTTTCCGAATAATAATTACAACAAATACTATAATATTCGTTTTTAACTCCTTTTTCAATGATTTTCACTTATTTTTATGATTTCTCCTGGCAATAACCGAGTAATATCTACATAATTTCTAGCTATATGTAGGTGGTTTCCACTGTCACGGCTCCCTCCTGGACAAAACGAAACTGCACATGTGTCTTATAGTAACGCTTCGCAAGAGTTTCCTCAGCACAAGGGAGCAAGGAAGGTTAATCTCCCTCATGGACGTTTTCTCACATTTTGCATTCAATTTGTCCGTGACTACCTTTCATCATATAGCTCCAGCCTCACTACGGTACTTCAGACACATGCTGTTCCCGCTGGACTAGGAAGGCATCGGGGGAGACCCACATAGATACACTTGTGTCTACTAACTTAGCCTACGAAGTATTAACCCAAGCAACTGTAAAATCGAATAGAAGCTGATTAAACGGGATGTCTCCATTGTACTGGATGTGAAAGCGAAATGTATTTTCGGAGTGTTTGAGCTATATGTTGCCGTTTATTCTATGTAAATATTCATTATTACTGAGTAAAAACATCTGTCCAAACATCAAAAAAACCTCGCAATGACATATCATCATTACGAGGTTTCTAAAATAAATTTCGTATTAACCTTCTAACAATAGATCATAAGGATCTTCTAGTAGTTGTTTTACACGTACTAGGAATTGTACTGCTTCTTTTCCATCAACAATACGGTGGTCATAAGATAGTGCTAGGTACATCATTGGACGAACTTCAATCGAATCATCCGGCATTACTACCGCACGTTTTTGAATGTTATGCATCCCTAAAATACCTACCTGTGGTGCATTTAAGATTGGAGTAGATAGCATAGAACCGAATGTTCCACCATTCGTAATAGTAAATGTTCCACCTTGAAGATCATTTAATCCTAATGCTTTATCCCGAGCTTTTTTACCAAGGTTTGCAATCTCGCGTTCAACACCAGCAAAGTCTAGACGATCAGCATCACGTACTACTGGTACAACTAATCCATCATCAGTAGAAACGGCAATACCAATATCATAAAATTTCTTAATGACTATTTCATTACCTTGGATTTCCGCATTTAATAGTGGGAAGTCTTTCAAAGCACCAACAACTGCCTTCGTAAAGAATGACATGAAACCAAGTTTTACCCCATGTTTATCCACGAATTTTTCTTTACGCTCACTACGAAGCTTCATTACATTAGTTAAGTCTACTTCATTAAATGTAGTTAACATTGCAGCTGTTTGCTGTGCTTCTACTAAGCGATTAGCAATTGTTTGACGACGACGAGTCATTTTCACTCGTTCAACTGGTTTATCAAACTCTGTTTTTTCCACAGACTTTGGTTCTTCTTTTTTAGCTGGTTTTGCTTCTGCTTTTGGCTCATTAGCTGCTTTAGCTGCAGCATCCACATCTTCTGGACGAACTCTTCCTAAAGGATCACGTGGAGTAATAGCGCTAAGATCAATGTTTAATTCACGAGCTCTCTTTCTTGCTGCAGGGGATGCAATCACATCATGCTTAGATGACTCTTCTTGCACCTCTTCTTTTGGTGGAGCTGCTTCTGTTTTTTCTTCTACTTTTGGTTCTTCTTTTACTTCTTCTTTTGGCGTTGCCTCAGGAGCAGGTGAATCTGCTGTTGCTTCCCCTTCTTCACTTACTTTTCCGATCACGTCTCCAACTTCGACGTCATCTCCCTCTTCGCGAACAACTTCAGTCAGAACTCCAGAAACCTCTGCATTTACTTCTACATTAACTTTATCTGTTTCAAGTTCAACAACAGGGTCTCCTTTTTCAACTTTATCCCCTACTTTTACTAACCATTCGGCAATTGTTCCTTCTGTTATGGACTCAGCTAGTTCTGGTACTTTAATTTCTTTCACTAGAATCTCCTCCTAAGCTCAAGTTAATTGCTTGTTGTATAATTTGTTGTTGCTCGTGTTTATGAACATTTGGTTCCCCAACAGCTGGTGCTGATCGCTTTGGACGACCAATGTAGCGTAATGTTTGACCTTCTTGTAATAAATCTCTCAAGTAGTCATCTACAAAATCCCAAGCTCCCATATTTTTAGGCTCTTCTTGTACCCAGACAATTTCCTCTAAATTCGGAAGTTCTTTTACTACTTTTTCCAATTCCTTTTTCGGGAATGGATAAATTTGCTCTACTCTTACAGCACGTAGCCAGTCAAATTTTTCTTCTGAATTTAATATAGCTTCTTCAATATCAACCATTATTTTTCCACTACCAACTAATAATCGCTTCGCATTTTTCTTGCTTACTTTAAGGTTTGGTTGATTACGTAATGATTGAAATTTTCCTTCCGTAAATTCCTTCGCTTCCGAAGCAATCATTTGGTTACGTAACAAACTACTCTTAGGTGTCATGATTACTAGCGGGCGTGCTTCTTCACGTCCGCGTAACGCTGCCTGTCTTCGAAGAACATGGAAAAACTGTGCAGATGATGTAACATAAGCTACAATCCAGTTATTTTCAGCTGCCATTTGTAAGAATCGCTCAAGTCTAGCACTAGAATGCTCCGGACCTTGCCCTTCATAACCATGTGGTAACAACATAACCATATTTGATTTATCGCCCCACTTCGCACGAGCTGCGGAGATGAACTGATCAAACACTACTTGAGCTGCGTTTGCGAAATCACCAAATTGAGCTTCCCAAAGTACGAGCGTGTTTGGTGAGTGAACACTATATCCATACTCAAACCCAAGTACTCCTGCTTCAGACAATGGGCTATTACGAATATCAAAGGAGGCATTCACATCATCTAAGCCATGCATAATACAATATTTTTCATTCGTCTCCGTATCATTTAATACTGCATGACGATGAGCAAACGTACCACGTTCTGAATCCTGCCCTGTTAAACGAATTGGAATTCCGTCCTGTAAAATCGATGCATAAGCTAACGCCTCACCTGCACCCCAGTCAGCTTTATTGCCGTCTTTAAGAGCATCTTTACGTCGCTTTAATATTCTACTTAACTTCTTATTTTCGTTAAAACCTTCCGGACGTTTTAACATTCCCTCATTTAAAGCTTCAAGTTTTTCTAGTGAAACTGCTGTATCAAATTGATTTAAATCTGCATTCAATGCTTCAGGAATCGGTTGACACTCAACTTTACGAGCATTATTTTCTTTCATGCTGTTATAAACTTCTTTCAGTTTACTTTCAACTTGATCCTTCATTTGATTAAATTCAGCTTCAGAAACGATACCCTTTTCCGCTAATACGTTCGCAAATACATTTGCTGCTGTAGGGTGTCTATCGATTTCCTTATATAATTTAGGCTGAGTCATTCTTGGCTCATCCATTTCGTTATGTCCATAACGACGGTAACCAACTAAGTCAATAAGAAAATCTTTATTGAATTTTTTACGGTATTCATATGCAACTTTAATAGCCGACACACAAGCAACTGGATCGTCAGCATTTACATGAATAATTGGTATTTCAAATCCCTTCGCTAAATCACTTGCATAGCGAGTTGAACGGCCATCCTCTTGATCTGTTGTGTACCCTACTAAGTTATTTGCAATGATATGTAGTGTACCACCTGTTGAATATCCAGGTAGATTAGCTAAATTCAAGGTTTCAGCTACTACCCCTTCACCAATAAATGCTGCATCCCCGTGAATTAATACAGGAATCGCCTTATTGACATCTTGTTTTGGATATCCAGATGTTGATCGATCATCTTGTGCTGCACGAGCAAACCCTTCTACCACTGGATTTACAAACTCAAGATGCGACGGGTTATGCGCCAAGGCAATTCGTGTAGTTGTTTCCTCCCCGTCTACCACTTCTTTTACAGCACCAAAGTGATATTTAACATCACCAGTCCAACCATAATTGATTCCCCTTGAACCTTCAGAAGGAATTAACTCTTTATTCGGTGAATGATGGAACTCAGAAAAAATCTTATCCATAGGTTTACCGAGTACATGTGCTAACACACTTAATCTTCCTCGGTGAGCCATTCCCATCATAATATTTTCTACTCTATCTTGGATTGCATATTTTACAATTCCATCAAGCATCGGCACCATGGATTCTAATCCTTCAATGGAGAAACGTTTTTGTCCGACAAATGTTTTAGATAAGAATCCTTCAAATCCTTCAACCTGTGCTAGACGGTCTAATAATTGTTTTTTCTCTTCATTTGATAAATCTAGGCGCGCTTCACCTGATTCAATTACATTTAATAACCAATCACGTTCATCCTCATTATTAACATGATCATATTCGAACGTAATCGTACCTGTATAATACTTTTTCAATTCCTTAACAACATCTAAACCATTTGTGACATTGTTAGGTGCTTTTTCCCATAACCAAGTTGCTGGGATAGATCTTAAATCTTCATCATTTAAACCATATGTTTTTGGATCTACCAAGTCAGATGTGCGTTCCTTTTGCAGTCCAACTGCATAAATATCCGCCTCCAAATGACCAAAACGACGAATAGCCTCAACAAGTTTCATTGCTGAGGTAAGTTTCTTCACATCTTTTATAGAAGTAGATTGAGAATTTTCTTGTATCACACCTTTTGTTTGATACAACCAATCCGGAGCCCCGTACTGATCGAATAATTCTTTAATCGATGGATCAACTGCTTGAGGGTCCTCTTTATATAACTCATATTGTTCCTCTACATACCCCATGTTTGGACCATAAAATTCTCCCCAGAATCTTTCTGCAGATTCTTCATTCTGTGCCACGTCTTATACCCCCATTTGAAGTTAACTTTCTCCGTTGTAAACGGTTTTAAATTCATTATTTCCCATTATAGAACTCAGGAATCACTTCATCAACTAATATACCTTATTTTACGTAAGAGAACAATATATCTTGGTTGGATTATGCAAATTATTTTCATTTCTTTAAAATATGTATGTTTTTTTGACTAATCTTGACGAAAAGTGATTAAATATTCAAAAGAATGTATAAAGTAAAATGCTAAAGTTGTTCACTAAATTTCCATTTCTTCTAGTTCACATTATAGACATTATTCGGTATAATAAGGGCAGAATATATTGTAATAATTATTTTACATATGGAATCTGTACTTTTGAGGAGGGCATAAAATGAAATTAGCATTGATCCTTGGTGTAATTGTCGTATTCATTACTTCTATGTTTACTTCTGGGTATGAAGCAAAACCAGGAGTACCAAAGAATAATCAATAATGAACAACCAAAATCCGTCATGTTTATTCATGACGGATTTTCTTTATGTCATATGTGGAAATCCTTGTTGCCTTAATGCCTCATAAATGATGATCGCTGCTGTGTTCGATAAATTTAACGAACGGACTTTATCATTCATATGGATCCGTAAGCACTGATCTTCTTTACCAACTAACAAACTCTTCGGTATCCCATCTGTCTCTCGCCCGAAGACAAATAATATATCCTCTTCAGTATTGCTAAAATCAAAATCTGTATAATGCTTTGTTCCAAAGTTTTCAATATAATAAAATGATCCATTCGGATAACGATCATACAACTCCTCAATCGAATTATACTCTTGGATATCTACATTTTTCCAATAGTCCAGGCCAGCACGACGTACCATTTTATCATCGGTCGAAAATCCTAATGGATGAATTAAATGAAGTGTAACATCCGTTGCCAAACAAGTTCTAGCTATATTTCCTGTATTTGCAGGTATTTCTGGTTGATATAGTACTACGTGTAAACTCACTGCTCATTCTCCTTGCTATTATGTTAACTTTTATATTATAACACTACTCACCAATTCGGAAAAACTTGTATTTTATGTTTGGTGTATAAGCAGTAGAATCCTCATAAGACCAGTAGCGATGGCGACTATTATCTGTATGTGCATTCACTAATGGCATCCGATGATTGTCTTTAGATACAACAATTGTGTTATGATCCCATCTACCATCGCCTTCAAAATCATAACAAATAATGTCACCTGGAGAAAGTTCACTAGCAGATGCAACTTCTGTCCCCTTTAACCCTTGAGTAGAACCACTTAGGTACCAACGCAACGAATGGGCGACAGACCAGCTATAGCTCCAGTTATTATTTTGGTACCACCACCCCTGATTTCTATTCGGTGCACCACGCATCGGTGCTCCCCCTGCTCTTAAACATTGTGATACATAGTTGGTACAATCTACATCAAATTTTCTGTATTCAGGATTATAGCTATTCCACCAGCGCTCCGCATATTGTACTGCCGCCATTCGATCATATGAAAAACGTTCTATATGCCCATTTCTAATTGATTCTGGGTCGACTTTTCCTTTCTCCACATCATCGTATGGCGTGGATATCTCTTGATGATCTAATAGTTGACCATCAACAAGTCTAAATTGATAAGCCTTCACATTTTCTTCCATATAAAAATGTTCTTCTTGCTTCATTAAAAATGTTAAATGTAATAAATAGTTTACCGTTTCTCCATTTCTTAGATTCATACGTTGATAAATTCGACCATTCCCACTTATCCGGACAATATCAACTCCTCGTTTTTCACATAATTCTTTCTTTCGATTCCACCAACTACTATCATTGCGATCCGATTCTAAGTAATCCAGCCAAAGCGATTTTAATTTATCCATCATAAAAATCCCCTCCACTATATGTATATGGAGGGGAAGCTTGTCAAAGTTGTATTTGATACAGATAAAGTAAAAATCCAATTACTAAGTTAGGTATTGCAAATGTTGAAGTAATTAGGAAGAAATTCCTTCTCTTCCTCCGATCCTCTTCTGGTTCGGAATAATTAGCTTGCTGATGTCCTGATGTTGTAAATATTCCACCTATAAGCCCACTAATTAACACAAATACAATTCCAATCCCTAAAATAATTGAACGATATAGTTCAATGTTATTAGTAAAAAATCCTATTATCAATATAACAGTAGCCAGCGACAAACCAATGAAAAATGATTTTTTCACAAATAACAATCCTTTCTATAAGCTAGCTACTAATCTATACGAAAAGGATTGATTAAATGTTTCATAAGTTAATGGATTCATGTGATAACAAGTATTCTTTCTTATCTAGACCTCCATTATATCCAACAAGTTTTCCATTTGCTCCAATAACCCGATGGCATGGAACGATAATCGATAACGGATTTTTGTTTACCGCTCCACCAACTGCTCGAACTGCTTTTACATTGCCGATTGTTTGCGCAATATCTTTATATGATTTTGTTTCTCCAAATGGGATCGTATCATATAAAGCCTGCCATACTTTTAATTGAAAAGGAGTTCCATAGAATTTAAAGTTAATAGAAAAATTCTGATGATCATCACTAAAATAGCCATTCAATTGTTCTACGACATGATTGACTTTTTTAGGCATATAAACGAATGTAACTTCCCCAATAAACTTGTTCGCCCAACCCATTAATTTATCTTCCAATGCAGTCATTGATCCATAATCGATCCGCACGATATTTTCCCCATTACTAATAATGACTATCGTACCGATTGGTGTATCTAGTTCTCCATAGTACAGAATGGTTTGCATGATTATCCCTCTATCCATTTGTTACTGTTTGAAACTCTAGGCCTTTGTTCATTTCAAACAATACTTGTTCATCGTTTTCTTTTTCCATTGCTTCACGGATTGCAGCATACGCTTCATCTGTTCCAATTTTCCCTAATGACCAAGCAGCAGTTCCACGAATTACTGGACGTGGATCATTATTCATGACAGCAATCAGTTCTTCTACCGCCGTAGTATCCTTGTAATGTCCTAATCCAATGATCGCATTACGTTGTAACGGTTTCTTTCCTCGCCAAGAACCAGCTATATGGCCAAAAGTTTCTTTGAACTCCCGATTAGAGATTCGTAACATTGGTTTAAGTTTCGGTTTGGTAATCTCAGGTTCTGGTTCAAACTCGGGATGAATATGAAAATCAACTTTTTTATTTTTGGGACAAACGATCTGACAGGTATCACAGCCATATACACGGTTCCCAATTTTAGAACGGAACTCATCTGGTAAAAAGTCCTTCGTTTGTGTTAAAAATGCAATACAACGTTGTGCATTTAATTGGCCGCCTTCAACTAGCGCACCAGTTGGACATGCATCCATGCACTTGGTACAGTCACCACAGCTATCCTCAACTGGTGAATCAGGAGTAAATGGGATATTGGTTATCATCTCTCCTAAATAAACGAACGAGCCAAACTCTGGAGTAATAATGGATGTGTTTTTACCACTAAAACCAATTCCAGCTCTTTCTGCAACAGCACGATCAGAAAGTTCCCCCGTATCAACCATTACCTTCGTATTAGCATCAGAAACCTTTTCTTTTATAAAAGCTTCTAATTTCTCTAACCGATCTCGTAATACATGATGATAGTCAATTCCCCAAGATGCACGAGCAAAAATACCTCTTCGTTCTTCCTTGGTACTTTTGGGGGCATCCTTCATTCGAGAAGGGTATGCAATAGCAATAGAAATAATTGACTGTGCTTCTGGTAATAAACGTCTTGGTTCTGTTCGTTCTTCAATCGTTCCTTTTTCAAAGCCTGATTGATATTTAAGCTCTTGTTGTCTCCTAAGTCGTTCTTTCAATTCCCCAAAGACATCAGCTGTCGTAAACCCGATTTTATCAATCCCTATTTCTTTACTGTATTTAATTATTTCTTGTTTTAATTGTTCTGTATTCAAGGGGGATCCCCTCCTTATTGTTGCGTAATACTTGCTGTTCGCATGCGGTTCAATACTGCAGCAATCTCGAATCGACGTGGCCGAGCCAGATCACCCGGATGCTGATTTCCAAATATGGTGAACGATGCTAGTCCTTTTTGCTCCATTTGCATTTCAATATCATCCAATAACTTAGATAGGGTTCTTTGTTTAAGCCCATTGGTACGATCCAAATGTTGAATGATTTCGGCAATCATTCTTGTTTGGGATGCGTCAATCAATTGTTCTGTGTTTTCAAAGCTAATCTCTGTTTGCCCCATTACTATTTTATATAATCCTTTTGCCTGTGTTTTGGATCGTTTTCCTTTTCTAGTTTGTAACGAACTTTGATGAAACTGCCGATTAGATACAGTCCAAAATTCAGCTTCAGATGGTGTTTCTCGTTTAATTGGAAGTTGATTCATAATTTCCTTTGCTTGACTCGTAACATCATGTGGCACGTATTCGTCCATCATAATTACTGTATCTGCAACATCAAAATAATCTCCAGATCCACCCATAACAAGTATCGTTGATATACCTAACTGATTTCGCATTTGCTTAACTTTATCAATAAACGGGGTAATTGGTTCTTTATCTTTACGAACTAACTGTTGCATTCGTTCATCGCGAATCATAAAATTAGTTGCACTCGTATCTTCATCAATAAGTAGGGTAGAAGCACCAACCTCTAATGCTTCCATTACATTAGTAGCTTGTGAAGTACTTCCACTTGCATTTTCCGTAGAAAATTCATTGGTGTTTTGTCCATGTGGTAAATTTTTAATAAATGGCGAAATATTTACCCCGGTTATTTGACGTCCATCTTCTGCACGAATCTTCATGGCATTTGGATCAGTCAACACAAACTCACGCCCATCACCAAAAGTATGGGAGTACACACCTCTCTCTATCGCTTCTAGAAATGTACTCTTCCCATGATAACCTCCACCAACAACTAAGGTTATCCCTTTTTTGATAGCCATTCCCTTGATTGGTTCTGATTGATGTGGAATGGCAATGCTAACTTCATTTTCAATAGGACTTTGAAAAGGAATAGCTTGTTTTAAAGGACGATTGCTGATCCCACTTTCCCTAGGTAATATAGATCCATTAGCAATAAATGCAATCCAGTTATTTTTATACATTTCCGTACGAATTTTAGCCTGTTGGTCAACAAGCTGAATAGCTTGTGTGAGCGTATCATCCTTGATTTTAAAAACAGAGTTATTAACTATCCCAGGGATAACTTTTGTAAAAAGTTTCTCTGCTTCACGCCCATTTATTCTTCGCCCGTTTGCAGGAAGGCCAATAGACAAACAGATTGTAATACTAGATGGATCAATGGAGACAGCAGTACGTTCTAAAATTTCTTGACCTGGTTTATCGAAAAATATTGCACCGCTCTTTCCTGAACCTTTAATAAAAGTATTATTCTGATCAACAGCTTTTCCGATCACTCTTGCAAATGCATCTTCTACAGCGATTCTTCGATACACTTCTGTAAACCATTCGGAATGGATTAATTTCTTCGAGTTAGAAACAACTACACGAATTTTGGATGGAGATGCAAACGGATCACCCTGTACATAATCTATATATAAATCAAAATTGGGATAAACGTAGTGACCTTGCACACTTTTGTAAGCCTTATATCCCTTTCCATCTAATTGTTTTAATTGTTGAATTATGTTTTTCATCATAAATCCCTCATATTAAAGTAATAGTTATGTTAAGAATACGTATGGATAAGTAAATGTTCAAGTGATGTGATGAATAGGTTATGTAAAAGAGGAATGATCATGTGGAACAACAGACATTAGAAAACTTGGCATTCACCTAGCACTTATGGTGATTGCATAGTTACACTTTTGCAGGATAGGAAAGTTTATGCTTTCCTATCCGCTTAAAAAGGAAAAAACGCAACACCTCGTAAGTTATGTTACGAAACACTGCGTTATGACATATGTATGGAGCGGGTGAAGGGAATTGAACCCTCGACATCAGCTTGGAAGGCTGAGGTTTTACCACTAAACTACACCCGCATTTAAAGTAATATTTATTTATAATAATTATATAACCTATTTCGAATGTAAAATTAATTATAACAACTTATCTTACTCTTTGCAATAGAAAATATTACATTTTTCTACAAAAAAATTAACAGGGCTAAAATAGTACATTTCAGCCCTAACATAATCCCTATAATGTACAATTCTCAATGGAACACGTTTCACAAGACAGCAACCTTTGAAAATATGAAAGATCATTGATAAGGAAATATTTATTCTCACTGGAAAGAACACCTTGAGATTTCCACATATTCACAACACGGCTAACTGTTTCTCTTGAAATCCCGATATGTTTGCTGACATCACGTAACATAATTGGTTCAGTAATACGAATTCCTTCTTTTGTAACTATTCCATACATATTTGAATAACGAATGAACACAGCTGCAATTGCTCCTTCTGAACCAAAAGCAATATAGTCTCGAATTTTAGCATTGCTAGCTTCTAAGGATTCAGCAACCCATCTAGTAAACTTTAAGCCCATCCTTCCATTATCTGTTACTAATTTTTCAACCCATTCTTTTTCAAGGACATATAGACTACTTTTCTCCATAGCTACCGCAGTATTCGTATACGTTAATCCGCTAAAAAGACCAATTTCTCCAAAACAATCTTGTTCCTTGCGAGTAAACAGAATTAATTCTTTCCCTTTCCCTATTCGCTTTATGTTTTTTATTTTTCCCTTTTTAATAAAATACAGTTTATTTGCAGGGTCACCCTCTGAATAGACATTATCACCTTTTTTAACATCTACTTGCTGAGAACTATTTATAATTAATTCACATTCATGTGGCTCTAATCTATGTAATAAAGGAATCATTTAATTTCCCTCCTTCGTACATCATCATTATACAACCACATCACCTCCATTCTTTGTGATATCCATCACTCTTTTAAAAATAACATTAAAAAAATGAAAGAATAGCATATAGAAAGTAATGTAATGTTTAATGCTAAATATTGATTTACAATGATACGTATACGTTATAAAATATTCGTAACTACGAAGGGGGCGAAATAATTGTCTGTTTTTCCAATCATCCTTTCTCAAACGAAGTTTACTCATCGAGATGGTGTTAAGTACCCAATCGAAGAACGAGCACTTCAGTTTGGGGATGGCGTATATGAAGTAATTCGAATCTACAATGGACAGTACTATTTACTAAAAGAACATGTGGATCGTTTGTTTCGTTCTGCTGAAGCAATTAAAATACAACTCTCATCCTCAAAGGAAGAGATTACAGACCAGCTTTTAGAATTATTAAAACGAAATAATATTGATGGAGATGCTAAGGTATACCTACAGGTTTCTAGGGGATCTGCACCACGTGATCATATCTTCCCTCAAGATGTCTCACCAAATATATACGCATACGCCCAGGAATTACCTCGTAACCTCTCAAAGCTAGAAAATGGTGTTCATGTTATTACACAGCGAGATGTTCGATGGGAAAATTGCTATATTAAAAGTTTGAACCTACTACCGAATGTACTTGCCAAACAAGAAGCAAGTGAAAAAGGATGCTTTGAAGCAATCCTACACAAGGATGGACTTGTCACTGAATGCAGTTCTTCCAATGTTTATCTCGTTAAAGACGGGAAAATTTATACGCATCCAGCTACTAGAAATATCTTGCATGGTTGTGTACGTCTTCGTGTTGAACAATTTGCGGAAGACCTAAATATTCCATTTATCGAGGAAGCATTTACATTGGATGACATTGCTGAGGCAGATGAATTATTTTTATCAAGTAGCACATCGGAAATCATGCCAATCATTAACGTGAACGGAAAACAAGTAAGTAATGGAAAACCACAAATAATTACTAGAAAACTTCAAGATGCATATGAAAAAGATGCAAATATTACAGAGAATAAAATAACTGTTTAATCTTTAGATTGGCCGACTCTTTATGGGTTGGCTCTTTTATCTTAGTGTTTTTCAGAAAATTAAGTTATAATCTAATTAAGATCTCTCTGGATTGATTATTTCATACAGAAAACAGCATAGACCAACTCCAAAAAATATATCAATCTAATTGATTCGTTACTCGAAATAGTTTAGACTGAAACAAAGATTAGAAAATTTCATACATATACTGGAGGTTATTTCATGGCCAATTCAAAACGACCAATCACAGCTAACGATTTCAAAAAATTAGCGGTTTACAGTGATCCACAATTCACACCAGATGGAAGCGGATATGCATTTGTTTCTACTACTGTAACGGATAATAATGATTATGCATCTCAAATTTTTGTACAAGAATTATCTACTAATAAGTTAAAACAATGGACATATGGAGATGACAAAAATAGTAATCCTCGCTTTTCTCCTGATGGTAAAAAAGTAGTTTTCCAATCAAATAGAAGTGGTGTACCTCAACTATGGCTATTACATACAGATGGTGGCGAGGCAAAACAAATAACCACGTTTAAAAATGGTGCTATAAATCCAGAGTGGTCTAAGAATGGACGAACCATTATCTTCACTGCATCACTAGATAGTGATGATGATGTAAAATCCCAAAAAGAACAATCAAAAGAAGAACGTAAAAAGGAACGAGAAGAAAAAAACAAGCAACCGTTAATAGTAACAAGTTTAAGATATAAATCTGATGCAAAAGGCTTTCATGATGATAAAAAGAGTCAAATTATTTTATATGATGTAGAAGGTGAAACATTTACCCAACTAACTACTGAGGATTCTCACCATGGATATCAGGATATTTCTCCAGATGGAACAAATGTATTATTTGCCGGAAACTTAAATGAGGATGCAGAATATGAACTTACCAATGACCTCTATACAGTAAATGTTACAACGAAAGAAGTTACGAAACTAACAAATGGTAATGGTTCCTATCATAGTGCTAGTTATTCTCCAAGTGGAGATAAGATTGCTTTCTTTGGTCACGAACAAACACATGCTGGAGCTACATTAAACGAATTATATATTTTAGATGTAGAATCTAGAGAACGAACTTGTCTTAGTGGAGAGTGGGATTTTCAACTTGGTGATTTAATGATTGGAGATACTCGACTAGGTTCATCGACAACTGGTCCAGTATGGTCAAAGAACGAGGATAAACTATTTTTTATCGGTACTGACCATGGAGCAACTGGTCTGTACCAAGTCAATTTACAAGGAGAATTGAAGGTTCTTTATAAGAATGATAATCATGTATTTGGTTTCACTTATGACGAAAATACAGAATCCTTTGTTATTGGTGTGAGTACACCAACTAATCCTTGTAACTATTACTTATTAGATCATGAGTCGAATTTATCTCGATTAACAAACGCCAATACCAAATTTCTAGAAGAAGTTGAATTAAGTGAGCCAGAAACGATAACATATCAAGCTAATGATGGATGGGATATTCAAGGTTGGTTATTACGTCCATATGGATTTGAAGAAGGGAAAAAATACCCATTTGTACTCGAAATTCATGGTGGTCCACATGCAATGTATGGACAAACCTTCTTCCATGAGATGCAATTATTAGCTGCAAAAGGTTATGTTGTACTATATACGAATCCACGCGGAAGCCACGGTTATGGGCAGGAATTTGTTGATGCCTGCCGAGCTGATTACGGTGGAAATGACTATACTGACTTGATGAGTGCGGTCGATTATGCACTAGAAAACTATAGCTTTATTGATGAAGACCGACTTGGTGTAACTGGTGGAAGCTATGGTGGCTTTATGACAAACTGGATTGTTGGTCATACAAACCGCTTCAAAGCAGCTGTTACCCAGCGTTCAATCAGTAACTGGTTAAGCTTCTATGGGGTAAGTGATATTGGTTACTTCTTTACAAAATGGGAGCTTGGTCATAACTTACTTGATGATACAACAAAACTTTGGGAATTCTCCCCATTAAAATATGCAGAGAAGGTAGAAACACCTTTACTAATTTTACACGGGGAACAAGATTACCGCTGTCCAATTGAACAGGGTGAGCAATTATTTGTAGCCTTAAAGCATCTCCGCAAGGAAGTAGAATTCGTTCGCTTCCCAGGCGCAAGCCACGAATTAAGTAGAAGTGGTAAACCAGAAATGAGAATTGAACGATTAAACCACATCTGCAGATGGTTTGAAAAGTATTTGTAAGATTTATAGCTAAGGGGCTGACGCACTTTTTGGTGCGTCAGCTTTTTTTGGGGGTGGTGTGGTTGTTTTAGAAGTGTCCGATATTCTTTGCTCCTGTGTCCGATGTTCTCGCTCCTGTGTCCGATGTTCTCGCTCCTGCGTCCGATGTTCTCGCTCCTGTGTCCGATGTTTCCACTCTTGTGTCCGATGTCCTCGCTCTTGCGTCCGATGTTTCCGCTCTTGTGTCCGATGTTCTCGCTCGTGTGTCCGATGTTTCCGCTCTTGTGTCCGATGTTCTACCACATCTGTCCGATGTCCTCGCTCTTGTGTCCGATATTCTCGCTCCTGTGTCCGATATTCTCGCTCCTGTGTCCGATGTTCTCGCTCCTGTGTCCGATGTTCTACCACATCTGTCCGATGTCCTCGCTCCTGCGTCCGATGTTTCAGCTCTTGTGTCCGATGATCCCTCTCCTGTGTCCGATATTCTCGCTCCCGTGTCCGATGTTTCCATATTACATATCTAATGTCAAAAAAAAAAGCTCTCCACCATCTCTAGCAGAGAACTCTTTCCTATTAGTCCATATACTTATTTAAAAACTCATTCAATACTTTGATATACTTTTCTTCATGAATTACAAATGCTTCTCCATGGTTAGCGTTGTCGAAAGTAACCATTTCTGCTTCACTTTTCGTATTTTCATATAATTCATGAGTCATTTCAGTTGGTACAAACGTATCGGCGTTCCCATGGATATACAGAATTGGTCGTTCTGCTTTTTTTACTTGTTCTAATGTTGATGCTTCAGTGAATGAATATCCAGCCTTTGCTTTAGATACTAGACTTGTAGTATCTAATACAGGAAATGACGGCAGCTTAAACATTCTTGTTATTTGATATGAAAATAAATCTTGTACACTAGTAAAAGGACTATCTGCAATAACAACCTTTACATTATCAGGTAACTCTTCCCCACTGGTCATTAGAACCGTTGCTGCTCCCATTGAAAGACCATGCAAAACAATCTCCGTATCTTCCCCTAGTTTTTCAATTAGAAGATCAATCCATTTCACATAATCTAATCGGTCATGCCAACCAAAGCCATAGTAATCTCCTTCACTATTACCATGTCCTCTTGCATCAGCTGTGAAAAAGCTATAACCTAATTCCTCATAATAATACTGACCATACAACCCCATTTGTGAGCCGCTCCCAAGGTAACCATGTGCCATAATTACTAATTTATTCGTGGGCTCTTTTGCTTCAAGGAGATATCCTTTTAAGGTTAGATCATCAAAGGAATTCATTTCTAATTCCTCAAAATCCTGTTCTCTTACCCACTTGCGCCATCCCCCCTCGGTAAACGCAGTCATTGCCTCAGCAGATACTTCTAAATCTTGATTTCCTTGTAAAAAATCTTTTTGACCACGGCTAATTGCTAGATTATAAAAATAAAAGCCTGCAATGATATCTATAATTAATAAAACTGTAATAATCGTAATAACTATTTTAAGAACCTTTTTACGTTTCATCATGCTGCCCCCTCCGAAAACTATAATTCTATTATACAAAAAATTCGGACCATATAGGGGACTTTTCTACTGGTAAGTATTACAAACAGATTACACAATTTAACATTTAGTCGATCGATCACCTAGTTCTTTTCCAACAATCCTAGCTCTTCTTTCACTTCCCTAATCTGATCAATATGCCGTAGTTCATGATAACCAATAAATTCGATGGTCTGTCGCAAGCTTAATTTCCCAAACGCTGGATGGGGGATAGATTTTCCATCGAGATCTATTTGTTCTGCTCTCTTAACTAGTTTCAATAATGCCTCATGAGATGAAGTTAACTTCTCCTTCAATTCTTCTAAACTATTATCCTCTTCACTCGGTAGTAAAGTTTCAGGAGCCTGGACCTTATAGCTACGATTAAGGGTTAACTCAATAGGTTGGTCATCCGCATAAACAAGTTCCCCACTTTTCAATTGTTTCCCTATCATCCTAGTAAATGCAGTTTCAACTAAAAACAAATGCTCTAATATTTGTTTAATAGACCATCGATCATTAGAAGTATTCTTGCTCAAGTTTTCTTCGGCTATTCCATTAATCTCATTCCACAACTCATTTCGAGCTTTCTTATTTACTTCCATGTTCTCCCCCTAGTTTTTAATTATTATAACAATTTTTAGAAAATAATAAAAGTACAGCTATCCCTTATAGCTGTACTTTTAAGTTTAAACATGTCTTCTTTCCATCAAGTGAATCCCTAGTCCCATCAAGAGAACTCCCATCATAACTAAAATGCTAATTGGAAATAACAGTTCCTCCACAGAATATCCATATATTGCGAATCCATTTAAAACCTCCATACCATAGGTTAATGGATTTACTTTGGATAAGGTTAATATCACTTTTGACTCGACAATCTCTAATGGCCAATATGCCCCACCGATCATTGCCATGCTCACTGCAACAATAGGAATTACTGCATTAAATTGTTGAACGTTTTTTACAATAGCAGTAATTACTACGGATAAGGATACAATTGCAAACACATAAGGAATCAAAAGCCCTAACGTAATAAAGAAATTACCATTAAAATCAACTCCAACCAAATATCGAAAAACAAAAAAGATAATGAGTATTTGCAAATATCCCGTAATAAAACTATATATTAAATTCGCCACGTACATCTCCCATTTTCGTACTGGAGATAAAATAACTCGATCCCATACTCCTTCTTTCTTCTCGATCAAAATCGGCAAAACATTATATGCAATCGTGTAAATGACAAAAAATAAGGTGAATCCAAATAAAGCTTGATAGGAGCTATCATAAACAACAGCATCTGAACTTCTAAAACTCCCTGTTTGTATAGAAAAAATCGGGGAACGCATTACCTGTTGAATGTCCATCTCCGTATCTTGTAACTGCCCAACTAATTGTTCCAGTTGATGTTTTTTCTTGTAAATATCACGAATAGATTGTTCAATCATCGTTACATTAGGTGAATCTACTCCAACGATAACTTTAAAGCTATCTTCACCTAAAACCACCCCAACTTCAGCCTTACCATTGGCAATCTGTTCCACCATTTCCGCTTCAGACATCCACTGTAGTGATAACGCATTTACTTCCTCCAACTGTTCCCCAATATAACTATCCCGTATCTTTTCCTCTGTGGCATAGGCTGGAACTTGAAAAGAAGTCATTCCTCCTGCACCACTTAAAAGAAAGGCAAATCCAATTGACATAGCAGTAAAAATCACAAATGTTCCCGGACTTCGTAAAAACAGCTTAAATTTTGCTAATAAAATTCCAATCATTTTACTGCCCCCCTCTTCGGAAAGCTAAATGCTGCAACGATTATAGTAGTGATAGCAAAGATGAGTAAAAACAGAATATGCTCAGAAATCTCGGATAATCCGTCTCCTCTTAAAATCGACAAATACGCTGACATCCCAGCACCATTTGGCGTGAAATTACCCATTGTCCGAATAACCACCAATGAATCACCAATTGGATAGAAGCTTCCTCCTAAAAACGCCATAATCGTAACAATAATACTGGAGAAAAAATTGGTAATCATTTCAGAATTAATACGATAGCTTAAAGCAGTAAGTAGTACTGTTACTCCTCCAACTGCTATAGAAAAAAATACTGTTACAACTAAAAATGCTAATAAGTTTGGCCACGTTACACCAAATGCAATCCAAGCAAAAAGATAAATAATCATTAATTGCATAAATCCAAATAACGCTCCAGATAGAAATACACCTATAAAGTAAACCCATCTTGATACACCTGCTAAGATTACTCGATCAAATACTAAATTCTTTTTCTCATATAACGCCATCGAACCAATGGTTGCAGCAATAAACAATACATTCATCACCGCCATTCCTATACTGTAGTAATCTTTAGATGTAATTGAATTTTTCTGATTAATGGTAGTAACTTCACCAATTATTCCATCTTCATCCATTTGAAGAACGGATTGGTCGAGTTCATTTTTGTTTACAAATACACTTAAGGTAAACTGTTCTTGAAACTGGGTAACAATACTCTCTACAATACTACCCCCTATTTGATGGGTATCATTATATAAAACGGAGAGGGACGGCTCTACATTTTTATCCAATATTATTTTTTCTAGCATGTTATACGTGAAGTTTTCAGGTACTTCAATTATTGCGGTAAAGGTATTGTCTTCTTTAAGTTGGTTAAGCATCGAAGGATTAGTTATATCAAGTTCAACAAATTCTTGAATCTCTTCATTACCAAAAATGTCGTTTTTCAACGTATCAATAACCATCAAATTCTCTACATTTCCACTTATAGATTCTAGCTCTCCTGATGGCATCGTCTCTTTTAGTCCGTCTATAAATTGCTCCACTTGTTCTTTTTCATTTGAATGTTCAACAAAAGCAACCTTGGCACGGATATCTGGATTTTCACCATTCATCCAGCTGCTTAGTGCTGTTCCTAATATGGTAATTAAGATAATGGGTAACCCAATTAACAACAGTAATTGCTGAGGATTCCGAAGTAGCTGTAATCCTTGTTTTTTTATAATATTCCAGGTCATACTACACCCACCTCAGTCCCTTAACGCTCTACCAGTTAAGTGAAGAAATACATCTTCAAGCGTAGGCGTTTTAATATTTACAGAACTCAATTCAAGTCCTGATTCTTCAGCTAGTTTAATTAGCCAAGAAAATATATTTACTTCTTTTGGAACTATGATGGTGATTTCCATTTCACCTACAATTATGCGGTTTACTGTAGGGTTAGTCTTAATCGCATTCACAAATTCATCAGTTAGTCGATTTGCCTGAACTAAAATAGTTTTTTCTGTGGAAAGAATGCTTTTTATTTGTTCCTGTGTTCCAGAGGCAATTAAATTTCCTTTATCCAAGATATAAATTCGGTCACAGAGATATTCTACTTCTTCCATATAATGACTTGTATACAATACTGTCATTTGTTTCTCTGAATTCAGCCTCTTTACCGTTTCTAAAATATAATTTCTTGATTGTGGATCAATTCCAACAGTCGGTTCATCCATAATTAGTAGTTCTGGATCATGCAACATCGCAACTCCAATATTCAACCTTCTTTTCATTCCACCTGAAAATTTATTAACCACTTCCTTCCGTCTATCTGTCAATCCTATTTGTTCTAAAACCTCGTCTATTTTCTTATTTAGCTCTGTTCCTCTCAGCCTGTATAACCTTCCAAAAAATCGCAAGTTTTCTTCAGCGGTTAGTTCCGTATACAATGCTATCTCTTGTGGTACCATGCCAGTAACCTTGCGTAAAGGAGCAGGGTTTTTCAACATACTTTTATTTAAGTAACGTACATCCCCGCCTGTAGGCTCCATTAATGAAGATAACATTGAAATTGCCGTTGATTTTCCTGCTCCATTCGGTCCTAGTAAGCCGACGATTTCACCTTTTTCAATGAACATGCTTACATTTTTCACAGCGTGTATTTGTTTAAATTTCTTTGTTAGTTCAACTAATTCAATCATCCGTATTCCTCCCTATATACTTAAATTACAATAATTGATCATTTACCAATACTAACCACAGTCACAACATTTCTATTTAAAACATGACTTAAGTCACTTTCTTAAAAAAGGCAGTTTTCTATTTGTTTTACAAGTAATGGACAAAAAATAACCTTCTACCGAAATAGAAGGTTATCTTTTTACTCTACTTATAAGAATTACACTAACAAAAATGATGAGTTGAGATATTAATAACATCATACCACCTTGCTTTTGCTCACCAATAGGATAAAAAGGTAGAAGCATTGCAAAGTATTCGGGAGATAATGTCTCACCAGGCGGTAAACATAGCTCCATAGATGCTACAAAAGTAGTCATATCTGTATATACGGTATATAAACTTTCATTAATTAACCATAGAGCCAAGCTAAATGGAACGATCAACATAATATTTAAGACAGAGTATAGGGTCTTTTGGGTAACCGTTAAGATATTCTGAGAAAGTAATGGGATCCATAATAATATTGCCGAAATAAATAAACCCAGCATATAAAAATAATTAGCATAGAGTTCTATTCTTGCATGGTCAAATACTGCAGGTAGATGATACCCATATAACAATAGATAAAATAAACCTATT
The DNA here is from genome assembly GCF_009728145.1 of Ornithinibacillus caprae. Classification (GTDB taxonomy): domain Bacteria; phylum Bacillota; class Bacilli; order Bacillales; family Amphibacillaceae; genus Ornithinibacillus; species Ornithinibacillus caprae. Next base: position 64,608 of record NZ_WOCA01000007.1, read on the forward strand.
GTTAAGATCGGATGACTAAGAATCTTTACTATATGGTGAAAGAAGGAAAGTGATAAGAGCTTTTCCAATGGTTTTTGTTTGAAACCTAGTAGTAGAAGGGGTGGTGCCACATATAATAATAAAATAATTTGAATGATATGTGTACTAAATTCTATTCTTCCGATAATATTAATAGGACTGCCAATACCTATAAATAGTATGATAAGCCCTGCTAAATACAATAACGACTTCCAAATCGTATGACGTTGGTCATGTGGCAATAAAAACAAATAAATAATAGCTGCAAAACTTAGCAATAAGAAAATTCCACCATTCCATAATGACGAAAAGTGAAATTCTTCTAAAATGATATCGAGCATTACATTCACCTTCTTGTAAATCGTTCCTCATAACTAAGTATAAAGGATTCAGATTTTACTGTGTGGCGAATATGTAACAATATGTTGAACACTTCAATCCGTTATATCATGTTTTACAGCATAAATAGCTAATTGTGTTCGATCACGTAGACCTGCTTTTTGCAATATATGGGTAATATGATTTTTTACCGTACCAACTGACAAATATAATTCTTCTGCTATCTCTTTATTCGTTCTCCCTTCCCCTACGAGCTTCGTTACAGCTAACTCACGTGTTGAAAGATCAATATCCAAGCTTGTATTTATTTTTGCATTCAATAAACGAGGCATTACTTTTGCAGCTACTTCATCATGAATGGTCATTCCACCCTGCATACAACTGTAAACCGCTTCGATGAGCTTTACAGATTCAGCAGTTTTTAGCATAAAACCATTTGCACCTTCTTTTAACGCTTGTAACGCATATTCGTCATCATTAAATGTTGTTAACATTAATATTTTTATGTGTGGCCATTTTGTTTTAATGATTTTCGTAGTTTCTATGCCATTCATTACAGGCATTCTAATATCCATCATAACAAGATCTATCATATGCTTTTCCACTATCCTAATTGCTTCTTCACCATTTTCCGCTTGATGTGTAACCGTAATATTTGGATCCTGTTCTAAAATTACTTTTAAACCTTGCCTCACAATCGCTTGGTCTTCAACGATTATTACCCTCCACATACATACTCCCCCTGATCAATTGGAAAGCTTCCCTTTACAATAAACTGGCTGTTTGTTTGATAAACCTCAACTTTCCCACCTATCTCTTCCACTCGTTTTTTCATGCTGGTAAGTCCAAAACCATCGGTAAAATTTCTTACCTCATATATAGAATTTGTTATATCAAAGGAAATATCTCCTATTGCAGATTTACCTAGAATGATGTGTATTTCTCTTGATTGAGCATGACGCATAGCATTTGTCAGTGCTTCTTGAATTACTCGATATAAAACTACACTCTGATCGTTAGAAAGTTTAACAGATAACACGCCTTGCTGCGTTGTAAATTGAACCCTAATATGGCTTTCTGCTTCTAATCTACGAATTAAATGTATTACCGTAGCAATACCCTCATTCTCATCCGACTGTAATGCCTTTACTGCATGCCTAGTTTCCTCTAGGCTTTCATTAGCCATTCGCTTTAACTCTCGATAAGAATCTTTCTTTTCCTGTATGGCTAATATCTCTAGCTGCATAATCAAAGCTGTTAATCTATGTCCAACAGAGTCATGAATATCGCGTGCAATCCGATTACGTTCCTGTAGCCTGGTATCCTCTTCAGCAACCAAATTCATCCGTTTAAACTTTCGATATTCGCTTAAAAGTTGATCGTAGATTTCGATTTGCTCTTGCCGTTCATTCGTTAATCGATTCAACGAAATGATAAAGAAGTAAAAAAGCGCGAGCATAAGGATAACCTCTATAAAATTACTTCTGTGATACAGAGCCAAGCCACCAATTATGATGAAATTAACTATGAGATAGTACAGCTCTTGGCTACCCCTCAACTGAAATGCTGAAATAGCTGTAACAAATAGGATGATTAAAAACGTAATAAAAGTCTCATCCATTAATAGTATACTATGTATCATCGTGACTAATGATAGACCTATGTAAAGAAATAGCAGCATCCGTTCTAAGGATAAGAAGAAAAACAGAGTGACTGCTATTGAAAAAATGAATATACTTAAAGAAAGTTGTGGGCTGTATTGCCAAATCATATAAGCCCACAATAGGACAAATAAGCTAAAACGAAGCAAAAAAATCTTCACGATAATAGGCCACCCTTACACTTGTAGACTCTCCACAAACTGCTTTAATACATGTACTGTCTCGACACAATCCTTAAGTTCAGACCATTCAGCAGGGTTGTGACTGATCCCATCCTTACTTTGGACAAAAAGCATCGCAATTGGTAGCTTTTCTCCAACAACCATTGCATCATGACCAGCACCACTTGGCAATTTATATGGTCTAATTCCTTTTTCCTTGAAAGATCTTTCTAACAACTTTTGTGTTTCTTCTTCGATAGGAACAGGATTCACACGCATATTTTCTTTCGATGTAACCGCTACATGATGTTTCTTTCCAACGGATTTTCCTGTATCTATAACGGCTTCAATAAGAGCATCTCTTGTATTCTTATAAATATCACGAATATCAACAAATAACGTTACAGCACCAGGAATTACATTGACCCCATTTGGTTCTACCTGAATTTTCCCAACCGTTGCCACAGCTGAATCACTAAACTGACTAGGTAGTTTATGAACCGCTTGAATAAATTCACTAGCAGCCACTAATGCATCTTTACGATCGTTCATTGGGGTATTACCTGCATGACCTGCTTCTCCAATAAAGGTAAATTCTAACCAACAAGGACCTGCGATACCAGTAACAATTCCACAAGGAAGATTTTCTTTTTCCAGACGTTTTCCTTGTTCAATATGTACTTCCACAAACATTTCTATGTTATCCAGATTTCGATTGGAAGCTGCGTAGCCATCTACCGTTAAACCGATTTCCTCTAACACTTCTGCAAAAGTTAAACCGTTTGTATCAACCTGTTTTTGTTTTTCATCTATATCGGCAGTTCCCAGCATTGCTTCACTACCACCAAAGCCTCCATTAAATCGAGCACCTTCTTCATCCGTAAAAATAACTACTTCAAAGGGTTTCTCTGGTTGGTATCCAGTCTCTTTCCATGCTTCAACAACTTCTAAGGCAGATAAAACACCAAGTGGACCATCAAAATGTCCACCATTTGGAACACTATCCACGTGGGATCCACTTAAGATTGCAGGCAAATCCTTTTTCCCTTCTAGGCGACCAATCACATTGCCCGCACCATCCATACGAACCTCTAACCCAGCTTCTCGCATCCATTTCATCACAAGCTCTTTTGCTTGTTTTTCTTCATATGAAAATCCAGGACGATTGGAGCCGTAATCTGTAGTAAGTCCAATTTTAGAAATTTCTCCTAAGCGATGTGCTAACCTACTTCCTGAAACTCCTTCATAATCTTTATTTCCATCGTAAAGATCCATTAATTTTTTCTCTAAATTAAATGTACTCATTGTTTTCACCTCTTTATCTAAGCCTACCAAAAATATTGCAAAAATTACATACTTTTGGTTGGAGTACTAGTATACTAGGTTTAAACACTAAATTAGGAGTAGTGCATATATGAAGGATACTTATTTTATTACTGGTTATCCTGGCTTTCTAGCATCTAATTTGCTTCAACAACTCATCCAAGATCATCAGCAACATATTGACCAGATCTATTTACTTGTTCTGCCTACCCTAAAAGAACAGGCGTTAGAAGAATTAAGTCGTATTTCTTCTAAGTGCGCATTAAACAACAAACAATTCACACTTATTACTGGAGATATTACAAAGAAACAGCTTCATTTAGATGATAAGGTTAACCGTGTGCTACAACAATCTGTAACCCATGTATTTCATCTTGCTGCAATATATGACTTAGCTGTACCAAAAAATATTGCTTTTACTGTAAATGTAAACGGTACTAAAAATATAAATGACTGGGTTATCACATTATCTGAATTAAAACGTTATATTTATTTCAGCACAGCCTATGTATCTGGCAAACGTGAGGGGCGTATTTTTGAACATGAATTATCTAAAGGGCAATTATTTCGAAATCACTATGAACAAACGAAGTATGATGCCGAGATCTTAGTTCAACAAATAAAAAATAAGGTTCCCACTACCATCATTCGGCCAGGTGTTGTAAAAGGACACTCCAAAACTGGAGAAACCATTAAATTTGACGGCCTTTATTTTATGTTGAATATTTTCGACAAGTTGAGGTTATTTCCTATTATTCCTTATTTCGGAGAGGGAACTGCAGAAGGAAATTTCGTTCCATCAGATTATGTCTTACAAGCAACAAGTTACTTATCTATTCATCCAAATGGAGAAGGGAAAACCTATCATTTAACAGATCCAAAGCCATATAAAATGTGGGAACTACAAAGAATGTTGTCAGAGCACTATTTAGGAAAAACACCAAAAGGAAAAATTCCTATTCCAGTAGCTAAAGCAACATTAGCAAGCAGTTCAATACGAAAATGGTTACAGATAGAACCTGAAGCATTGGATTATTTTACAGTCCATTCCTCATATGACTGCTCTCAAGCAGTAACTGACTTAGAAGGTTCTGGTATTACATGCCCTGATTTCAAAGCTACCATACAGCCAATGATTCAATTTTATCGAAAGTATAAACACGATAACTCAAGACAAATTAAAATCAATTGAAAAAACATCTAGTAAATTTGTCATAACATACAGATTACAGTGAATATTGTACCATTTCTAATTAATTTCATATTAAAACTTTGAAAATATAGTATAATGGTGGGGACAGGAATTGTAGGGTGAATAAGACTTAAAAGCAAGAGGAGCAGTATCGGCGACTTTAAATCCCTTATGAAAGGGGTTGAAGTCTGTGATACCAATTGATAAAGCGATTGAATTGATGCTGATGTTTTCAACGCTCATGTTGTTGGTTGTAAACAGCAAAGAAAAAAAGTAATCAGCCTGTCGGTATGGAAAACCCAGGATAATTACCTTTTTTCGCTCCCTAAATGAAGTCGCCGCATCTTACATGAACTGTCAGAGTCGTAAGTTGCCGCTTACGACTCGATTTTTATTGTATTCAGCTCCATGTGAAAATAATACTGTAATTTTTTTTGAATGGTCGCTAAACACTCCCAAAAACTATTATACAAAATAAACCAAGCTAACTACAATATATTTTTGTCAAAATTTTTAATCTTTTATTTCGATCCATGGAAGCAGGTAAATACTACATAGAATTTAATACTTGCTTCCACGTCTCAATCTTTCCTCTAAATTATTTAATAGCTTGTCCTATTAGTTCTATTATTTACTAACTTTATAGTGTAACCAAACCGAACCATTTCCAATTTTGTTCATGGTTTGTAATTCTAGCTTGGTTATATTTTCTAATTCCTTCAATTCATCACAATCAAAAATAGAAGGTGTAGTTCTTCCACCTACAGCTATTGGAGAAAGAACTAAGCTGATTTCATCAATTAATCCATGTCTTAAAAACGCTCCATTTATAGCCCCACCACCACTTAATCCTAGCTTTCTAAAGCCTAATTCATATATCTTCTCTAGCGCAAGAGACAAATTTATATGTTCTCCCTTACCAGCTTGAATATATTGGATCCCTTTTTCCTTTAATTGATTGATATATTCCTGAGATACATCTTCCCGTGTTACAACTAAAAGCCCATCAGTTTGATACCAATTGACTCGCCCACGGCCGTCAAATACAATATACCCCTTCGATTTTTGCGGCTCATATATGGGGGCCTCTAGTTCCACCCAGTGCTCTCCGTATACCATTAATGTTTCACTACCGGAAATAAGTCCATCACAATTTAGTTCATCATACAAACGATACACCTGATCATGTGCATTCCCATCAATACCTGCCACCGTCCACTCCGCTACATTCCGATTAGGTGCTGTTGTAATCTTTCCATCAACAGAAGAAAAAATGTTCAAGATTACCTCTGGTCTCTTCAAAAAATCACCTCTCTTATAGCTCACTATAATTATACAATAATTTCAAAAATTATGTCATTAAATGTTTGAAATTTTTAATTATTTGTAGAACGATCACATGATCTTCCGTTAATGAAATATAAAAATAGGGTGTTGTCTCATGAAATATATTGCCCTTTTTCTGAATAAAAAAAGGAGGTAACCATTGTCGGAAACCCTCCTTCCACTATTTTTATTTACCAAGATCCTCTGATGTAATAATCCATACTGCTCTTCCGGAGTCAAACGGATCACTAAAATGAAGCTCGTACTCCCCTGACTCTGGAACATCAAATGGTATTTCTCCACGCAATTTTTTATCAGGTGCTACCGTTCCGTCAAACTGTCCCTGTATTCCTTCTGTTAATATAGTAGTTGTATAGCTATACCCCTCTTCGTCATATAACTCAACGTTCATAATAGAACTAACCACTATTTCTTCATCTGAATTATTTTCAGCAGTTAAATTAACCACCACAAATTGGTCATTTTCCGGTTCATCGAATTCTCCGCCTGGCTCTACACGTACTTCATTAAGTGTGACCTTTAAACCTTCTAAGTCAGCAGAGTCACCCACACTCAGTTCTTCTGTATCTTTATCCTCTTGTTTATCACCATTTTTTTCATCTTCAGCAGCATCTTCTTCATTATCATCACCGTTTTCTTCGGTGCCCTGATCTTGGCTTTCCTTATCGTTACCGTTGTCTGCATCGTCTCCACCACAGCCTGATAACACTAGTATAAAAGCAATCAATAAATATAATGTAATACTACTTATTTTGTTCAATTTGTTCCCTCCAAATAAGTTTTATCACATCTATTTATTTCCAAAAGCTTTGAAACTATACGATCCTACCTAATTCAACTTGTTTCTTAAAATACTTCTTCGTATCCTTATGTGTTAAGTAACAGAATGCGGTCTCCCTATCTACAAATTGCACATCTTTTATTTCATCATCATGTGGAATCAACTTGTCTTTATCTCCTATATACTTAACATGAAACATAGTCGTTTCTTGACGATCATAACCAATCTCCCCCCGAATTTTTTCAGGAAAATGAAAACATAACTTCTCATCAAATTGATTTAATATTTTGTAGCTCTTTGTCCCTGTTTCCTCTTCCAATTCACGAATAAGTGCGCTCTCTAGATCAGCATCACGTAATTTTACACCCCCCTTAACAAAATCCCATTCACTCTCCATATCTTGTTTACCGTTTTTCGTATTAATTTTTGATTTATGTACAAGCAAAAACTGATCTCCACATGTTACAATCGCGCCAACTGCTATTCGTATCATCACATCACCACTTTTTAGGAATAACTACTGCGTCACAAGCTTTTTCATAGAACTCCATCGGCCCTGCCCCACCAATTATTGCGTATTCATAGCCTATTTCCTTCATATCTTTTAAACAATGATGCAGTAAGGAATAACCAATTCCTTTCACTCTATTTCGTTTTGCAACTCCCATCGGTCCGAAATAACATTTTTTATGTTGATATACATCGTAAGCAGCAAATCCTATTATTTTCTCAGCATCATCAATAGCAATAAAAATAGACGGATGTTCATCCTGCATACCAGATTCAATGGTACGCATCCACTCACTAGAGAACTCCTTTTCAATAAAAGAAAGTAAATGATCGCTATCAGACTTCATCGCTTTTCTAATCTGTTGAGTATGGGCATCTCTCGGTAAGTTGTAATCCGCTAAATGGGTAATCATATCTCTCGCTGTGGTACCAAGGTTTAATAACAACTGTTTCTGTTGTTCCGTAAAAATACTGTTTATCATAGGATCATTTAATAATGCTTTCAACACATGTCCCTCGTTTATCATGATTTGATTATAACGATGCATGTACTTCTCTGCTTGCTCCAACACAGTTTGTACTCCAGCAGTTAAAGTTGTTTGAAGTTGTTCATGGTATATTGTGGTCTCTTCATCGTTTGGAAAATGAATACTTCGAAGGCTCTCTAAATCTACGCCTACTTTAAGGCTGATTTCAGCTAGAGCTCCTGTTTTTTCTTCAAAAAAACTAATCAATATATGCTCTAGTCTTATAGACTTTTGATTATTCCGATTCATCTCCTCTATTGCTAGGTCAAGTACTCTCCTTAATCGATCGGTATACTTTACAGGTGAATGGTTCAATAATTTCCCTCCTACTTTGAATTTGGATGGTGTGGGAGAGCTTGTGTCCGATGTTCCCACTCTTGTGTCCGATATTCCCGCTCTTGCGTCCGATATTCCCGCTCTTGCGTCCGATATTCCCGCTCTTGTGTCCGATATTCCCGCTCTTGCGTCCGATGTTCCCACTCTTGTGTCCGATGTTCCCACTCTTGTGTCCGATGTTCTCGCTCATGTGTCCGATGTTTCTGCTCTTGTGTCCGATGTTCCCACTCTTGTGTCCGATGTTCCCACTCTTGTGTCCGATGTTCCCGCTCTTGTGTCCGATGATTCCGCTCTTGTGTCCGATGATTCCGCTCCTGTGTCCGATGTTCCCGCTCTTGCGTCCGATATTCCCGCTCTTGTGTCCGATGATTCCGCTCCTGTGTCCGATGTTCCCGCTCTTGTGTCCGATGTTCCCACTCTTGTGTCCGATATTCCTGCTTTTGTGTCCGATGTTCCCGCTCTTGTGTCCGATATTCCTGCTCTTGTGTCCGATATTCCTGCTCTTGTGTCCGATATTCCCGCTCTTGCGTCCGATGTTCCTGCTCTTGCGTCCGATATTCCCGCTCTTGCGTCCGATATTCCCGCTCTTGCGTCCGATATTCCCGCTCTTGCGTCCGATGTTCCCGCTCTTGCGTCCGATGTTCCCGCTCTTGTGTCCGATATTCTCACGCTTCTGTCCGATGATATAACTTTACTGACTCTCTTCTACATTATCATTCGACACATTTCCGCTCTTCTCCTACTTAACTTAATCATTTTCTCCTTAGATAACTCGGCTTTTGCCAAGGCTTTATAGCAATTGCCTTAAATGACAGCACATAAAACCCCCTTCTAACAAGTAAAAAGGGGGGTGCTTACTATTGCTCTAAATTCTTAATCATGTTATAACCAAAAAAATATATACCTAGAACAGTTACTACGCCGCCTATTGCTACAAAAGTAAGGAAAATGTCTCCTGCACCTAGAATTGCTAACGCTAATGCACCCATCATTACTGGTAATCCTATATTGTGTAGCCAAAAGTGAATCTTAGCAGATACTGTTTCAACAAGATGTGGATAAAGATTATAAAAGATACCAGCAATGGCTAATGATACCCAACCTAACAAATTCACATGGACATGCACACCAGTAAGATTATAGTTATGAGCCATAGACATATACAGTCCTAAAGTCACTCCCACAATAAAGTACCAAATTGATATTTTAATTAATGTATTACCCATCGATATCCCCCTCCTTTCAATTTGTTCGTTATAAAGTATATGAAAAGAGTAGAATACAAAAGACTATATTTTTTTCAAATCAAGAAAAATACATTACAATTATCCTAAAAGTCACTGGAGGAATTTTTCATGTCTAACAAATTAATATTAGCCTCATCCTCACCAAGGAGACAAGAACTATTACAACAAGCAATGATTCCATTTTCCACACGAAAACAATCTGTTGATGAAACGCAAATTATTTCAGATGACCCCGTGGAAAAAGTAAGAAAACTAGCAACTCTAAAGGGGAAGAATGCAGTAATTCATCATGATGATGAAGTAATTCTAGCTGCTGATACCGTAGTGTCTTTTAAGCAAAGAATTTTTGAAAAGCCAGTTAACCAAGATAATGCATTTCAGATGCTCACTGCATTAAGTGGAAATACACACGAGGTGTATACTGGTGTTATGATCCGAAGCTTGGAAAAAGAGATAGTATTTGTTGAAAAAACATCGGTCGAGTTTTGGACATTATCAGAAGAAGATATTAATTGGTACATATCCACTCAGGAGCCGTACGACAAGGCAGGTGCATATGGGATACAGAGTATGGGGGCAATATTAGTCAAGAAAATCATTGGAGATTATTACAACGTTGTTGGTTTGCCTATATCACGGGTAGTAAGAGAACTCAGAAGCTTCTCTATATACCCCCAAAAATAACTTTCCCCTCCTAAAAATACCTGTTATGATAAATATTAGATTCGAATTATTCTAAATTTTGGAGGGAACAATGAAGGCGATTCTACTAGGTATTTTATCTGCATTCTTTTTCTCTGTTACTTTTGTCTTAAACCGTTCCATGGAGCTAGACGGGGGAAGTTGGGTATGGAGTGCTTCCCTTCGTTTTATATTTATGCTTCCCATGTTACTAATTATTGTTGGATATAAAAAGAATATGAAGCCTGTACTCCAACATATAAAAAACAATCCACTTTCATGGTTCCTTTGGAGTACCATTGGTTTTGGTTTATTTTATGCACCTTTAACATTTGCTACGATTTACGGACCAGGGTGGCTTGTTGCGGCAACCTTCCAAATCACCATTATTGCTGGTTCATTATTAGTTCCATTGTTATATAAAAATGCTAAACAAGGCATTCCCATTCAAAGTGTTTTTATTTCATTGGTTATTCTAGCAGGTGTATTCCTTATGCAGTTGGAACATGCCTCAGCTGTTCCAATTACTAGTGTTGTATTATGTGTCATTCCATTAATTATCTCAGCTTTTTGCTATCCACTGGGAAATCGAAAAATGATGCAGGTTGTTGATGGAAGTTTAAACACGTTTCAACGAATCTTAGGAATGACTATTGCATCCATGCCATTTTGGTTAATTCTCTCAATCTATGGTGCTATTGCACATGGCGCACCAAGTTCTAGTCAACTTACGCAAACCTTTATCGTTGCTGTTTCTTCTGGGATAATAGCCACTGTCTTATTCTTTTATGCAACGGAACTCGTACGGAATGATAACCAAAAGTTAGCAGGAGTAGAGGCGACACAATCTGGTGAAGTCGTGTTTGCTTTAGTTGGTGAGTTAATCGTTCTAAATATTGCTTTTCCAACAGTTATTTCTTTTATTGGAATGTTTCTTGTAATTTTCGGGATGATATTGCATAGTGTGGTATCATCACATGTTAATAAGAAAAAAAGTGAACTAACCCAACAAGTTTCATAATTTATTACGTAGAAAAGGTGCCCATTAACATGAAAGGCACCTTTTCTATATAAAACGATCAACCAACTTCATACCTGATATTTATAAGAAGTGAAGGATTGAAGATTACCTTATGACTTACTCTCTGCTTCAGCAATTGTTGCTCGTTCTTCTGCAGGTGTTGTTCCTTTGATCAAGAAAGCTAGCCCAAGAGCAATTAAAGATAAAATAGCTGAAACGAAAAAAGCAACATTTACCCCTTGAATTTGTTCAACTAATCCAGGAGAGTTTGATGTTAAAAATGCTTTACTTGTCATTACCGTAACAAGAATTCCCGTACCAATTGATGCGGCAACTTGTCGCATTGTATTATTCATTGCTGTACCATGAGGAATTAGTCGATTGGGCAACTGATTTAACCCTGCTGTTGTTGCCGGCATCATGACCATCGATATCCCTAGCATTCGAATAGTAAATACGATCGCAAGAAAACTTAAAGAAGTTGTTGGTGTAAGCTGTGTGTATAAGAAAGAAGTTACGGTTAATAACGTTAATCCAATGATCACTAGCCAACGTGCTCCAAATTTATCAAAGATTCGTCCATTAATTGGCGACATTAACCCCATTAATAATGCTCCTGGAAAAAGTACTAGCCCCGTATCAAGTGGTGAGTACCCTGCCATGTTTTGCATGTAGATTGGTAATATGGTCTCTGCCGAAATTAGACCTAAAAAGGCAATCATCCCGATGATCGTAGTTATACGAAATGTTTGATTTTTAAATACACGGAATTCCAATATCGGCTGCCTTAATTTGAATTGTCTTTGAATAAATAAGATTAAGGTTACGGCACCAACCATAATTGAAGCGATTACTGATAAACTAGACCATCCATAATTTCCAGCACTACTAAACCCATATAATAAACCTCCAAAGCCAAAGGTGGATAAGATAATAGACAGGACATCAACCTTAGGAAATGTTCTAGTAGTTACATTCTTCATTACAAAGTAAGCGATAATCATATCAATAATTGCTAATGGCAATACGATATAAAATAGTACCGGCCATGTATATTTTTCTAATAACCATCCCGATAGTGTAGGTCCAATTGCTGGAGCAAAACCAATAACTAAACCAACTGTTCCCATGGCAGTTCCTCTTTTTTCAATAGGAAAAATCAGTAAAAATACAGTCATCATTAACGGCATCATTATGCCAGCACCTGATGCCTGAATAATCCGTCCAATCATAAGTATTGTAAAATTTGGTGACACCGCACATACAGCCGTTCCTAACGCAAACAAGGTCATGGCAAACAGAAATAGCCTTCTCGTTGTAAATGTCTCAATTAAAAAAGCGGTAATCGGAATCATAATACCATTCACTAACATAAATATGGTCATTACCCATTGAGCTGTGTTTTCCGTAATATGTAAATCGTCCATCATTATTGGAATCGCCGGAGCTAATAATGTTTGGTTTAAGATAGCTAAAAATGCACCTGGTAGCAATACAGCAACGATCGGAAATTTTTTCATTTGATGAATATCTACTGTAGAAGGTTGCTTCAATCTCCTCATCTCCTTCACGAATGCCGTTTAAATACTCTCTTTAGTCGAATGTTTATTATACCATTTTCTCACGTATATCTACATCCAAATATTTTGTGTTATTTTTCGAAAATTTCATATATAATTTAAACAGCTTCATATAAAACAAGATTACAAGTCGGTGGTGTATAAATGATCCAGTCAAAAAAACTTATACTCTCTTTATCTCTATTTATTTTTCTAGTGATACCTGCATTATTTATATTTGTTGTAAAACAAGGAGAGTTTTCTAAATGGAACCATACTTGGCCAGGCGAGGAAGCTATAGAAAGTCATGAAGCCCTTTATTTGGGATATACATTACATTGGGATGGAATAACCACACCGACTATTCATCATATCTCCTTTATCAAAAAAGATGGATTAATGTTGGGGACAGATGATCAACAGCTTACCATAATACCTTACATGGAGACAGGTGAACTTATCACTGGTGCTATCGATGAAGAGTATGCAATAAGTGAAGGTTTTACTGATTTTTATGTCCCCGTAAACGACTATAGGATGGAAGAAAGCGAATTAAGACTTATACTAAAAGTTCAATTCAAGGATTTCAACCACGATCATGATATTCATCAAATCTTGATCGAATATGAGACACTTGGATTGAAGCAAGAGCAATACATTGATTTTGAGGGCTTTGTGAAAAAAGAAGACGAATAATTTATGAAGCACCCCACTTTGGAAAGTGCTTCTAATTTTTATTCTGTACTATTATTTAAAAATTCGCTCAAACGCTCTTGAAATTCTACTGTTGCAACAGTATAAGCTTTTGTATGACCTGCATTTGGAACAATCCATAATTCTTTTTCTCCACCAGCAGCATCAAAAAGCTCATATGCCATTTCGGTTGGGACTAACTCATCCGAATCCCCATGAATAATAAATAAGGGTTTCGTATTTTTCGTTACTTGATCAATAGCTGAAGCTTCCCCAAAGGTATATCCTGCTCTGATTTTTGTAATCATACTTGTTATATCTAGAAGCGGAAACGGAGGTAAATTATATAGGTGCTTCAATTGATGGTTTAGCTCCTCTTTCACCGTTGTATAACCGCTATCAGCTACAATACCTTTCACTTCTTGCGGTAAATCTTCTCCACTAACCATTAGCACTAATGATGCTCCCATCGAATTACCGTGTAGAATGATTTGTTCAGCTTGGTAATCTTCAATGATCAAATCAATCCACTCTAAATAATCTAGTCGATCATGCCAGCCGTAGCCAATATAATCTCCTTCACTCTCTCCATGACCTCTAGCATCCGGCATTAAAATATCATAGCCTTGATCATAATAAAATTTAACCAAGTCATCCATATGATCTCGATTTCCTCGGTATCCATGTGCTAAAATTACTGCTTTCCCTGTATCCGCTTCATTTTCAATGAAACCAGCTACTAACTTCAACTGATCATAAGAAGTTATTTCAAGAACCTGTGGTTGTTGATTACTATACCATTCTATTGCATCCTTAATAATAGATTGCGCTTCTTCACCTACTGTCGCATTTACCGCTTCTGATTCCTGATGTAATTGTACTTCCGTTCCACGTTTTATTCCTTCATTGTAAAAATAATTACCTGCAAATATCGTAGCTATTATAAAGATCCCAGCTATTATTCCTGAAATCATTATGATTCGCTTTTTCATCATCTTCCCCCATCTCTATGACACGCCCCCTACTACTATTCTATCATTATTTATACTCACATAATTTTTAGTAACAACAAAAAAGAGACCCAAACTAGGTCTCCTAAAGTCACTCCCATTCTAGAAATTCCAGTCTATTTCCAAAAGGATCGGTTACATAAAACCGATTTGCTCCAGGTAAATTTGTGTCATTTAGAAAAGAAACTCCCATCTTAGCTAAATACTTTTTCAGACCTTCAATATTTTTCACATGAATGGCAGGATGGGCTTTCTTAGCTGGGGTAAAAGGTTCCTCAACACCAATATGTAGATGGACAGTTCCAGCTTGAAACCAAACGCCTCCACGTCTTCGTAAGGTATCGGGCTTCTCCACTTCTTTGAACCCCAAAATATGTTGATAAAAATCACGTGCTTTCTGCTCCCCACCAATCGGAGCTGCTAATTGAACATGATCAATTCTATCGTATTCAAATTCCATACCATTTCCTCCCATAATCTTTATAGTTCTAGCTTATGGGAAATACGTACGTTTGCATAATACAAATTACAAATCAAGGATGAAAAGAATTCCTTATATGTACTACAAAAAAATCCTTTGATACTCTCACAGCTTAACGGGAATGAGTTACCGTTTTACGTTTTCCGACCAGCGTTTGGGCTCTCATAACTCCTATGAGTTACCGTTTTACGTTTTCCGATCAGCGTTTGGGCTCTCATAACGTCTATGAGTTACCGTTTTACGTTTTCCGACCAGCGTTTGGGCTCTCATAACGTCTATGAGTTACCGTTTTACGTTTTCCGGCAAGCGTTTGGGCTCTCATAACGTCTATGAGTTACCGTTTGGACTTTTCCGACCAGTGTTTGGGCTCTCATAACTCCATTGAGTTACCGTTTGGCGTTTTCCGATCAGCGTTTGGGCTCTCATAACGTCTATGAGTTACCGTTTGGACTTTTCCGATCAGCGTTTGGGCTCTCATTACTCCCTTGAGTTACCGTTTTACGTTTTCCGATCAGTGTTTGGGCTCTCATAACATCCATGAGTTACCGTTTTACGTTTTCCTGCAAGCGTTTGGGCTCTCATTACTCCCATTAGTTACCGTTTTGCGTTTTCCAACGAGCGTTTGGGCTCTCATTACTCCCTTGAGTTACCGTTTGGACTTTTCCGACCAGCGTTTGGGCTCTCATAACATCGATGAGTTACCGTCTTGCGTAACCATTTCAAATTAATTATTCATCCCATATCTGAAGAAATGGCTTACTATCTCTTAAAATCTGTAAGTTAAACATAAAAGTTAAAGACCAACCTCCTAAAGGAAGTTGGTCAGCCAATTTAGTATTCAATAGCCACCTATGCCGTATTTTCATAAAAAGTTTTAAACCACCACTTCACCAAAGTGGGTGTTTGCAGAAACCTTCCTGCCTTCCGCTCTTGACGGCACGACATTAGAGCTTCAATGTAAAACTCCCTATTATCTCATTAGAGGTTAAAACTTAAATAAATACGAACATCGTAGCTTGTTTATATATTACTATGGTTAGGGACATATATCAATGTTAATTCCAACCAATACTGGAAAATGAGTGAATCAGCCTATATTCACTTAAAAAAGTAGTTCAAATACCTCAGTTAATTGGTCAATTCTGGTATCATCTCCAACGTTTTTAGCATAATTCAACTCTCTTTCCAATAATGAATCCAAATAAGCCATTTCTTTGTCATCTAAATCCTCAATAAATTCTTCTTCACTTTCATAGTGATTGGACTCTATTTTACGGTAAATTTCCTTACACAAATCATTTTCAATATAGTTTGCTAACGATTCTCTCAAATAAAGTAATGTATTGTCGATGATATTCACCTACTTTGTCACAACTAAATTTTCGTATTCTTCTTTTTTGTCCGCTGCTCTAATTGGGACCTTGGTTGTTGATCTGCAACATCATCTGTCAATCCTTGGGGGTTTACACTCGTATCTACCCGCTTCTTACTCCAATTTTCATTTTTTTTACTCATGAAACTACACCTCCACTAATTATTGTTTCAAAATAGTTTGCTTTTATCCTTGTAAAATATGTAGATTATCGTTGTGAAAATTAACTTAGTTAGGATAAACTTAGATGAGGAGTTGATTTTATGAAAAAGTTTTTACATGTGTGTTTTGCGTTAGCTCTTACTCTCATATTAGTTGCATGTCAATCAGAAGAGACCCTATCTTTTTCTGATGAAAGGTTGGAAGATGCGATACGAGGAGAGATTGAAAAGCAAAATGAAGAGGAACTATATGAATCTGATGTTAACGAAGTTACAGAACTGGATCTCTCAGGATTAGAGATTGAAGAATTGGAAGGACTAGAATTCTTCGATGCATTAGAGACATTAAATTTACAAGATAATAACATTCAAGACTTTTCCATACTAGAACAGCTAGATAATCTAAAAGAAGTAATCATTGTAGGTAACCCTTTTGATGAAACATCAAATCTATTGAGTAAACTGAGTGAACAAGGTATTGAAGTTATTACTACACTCGATGTTGAAGTCGTTGGTTCACCAGATGGCCCAGGTGGATTCCTGTGGAAAGTAGAAAATGGGGATACAATTGTATATTTACAAGGAACTATTCATGCTGGAACAGAAGATTTCTATCCGCTTAATGAAAAAATTGAACAGGCATATGCAGAATCCAATGTAGTGGTGCCTGAGATCGACTTAAACAATGTCAACCCATTTGAAATGCAGGGGATTACAATGGAACTTGCTACATATGAAGATGGCACTACAATAGAAGACCATATTCCTGAGGATTTGTATGGCCTATTAGATGAAACATTACAGGAATTAGGACTGCCTCTCCAAATGTTAAATAACTTTAAACCATGGTTTTTATCTTCTACCATACAGCAGCTAATGACGGAACAATTAGGTTATGTCCACGGTGTTGATGAATACTTTTTAAACAGAGCAGATCAGGATAACAAGAAGGTAATTGGACTAGAAACGGTTGAAGAACAATTACGTATTTTTTCTGATACAAGCCCTGAATATCAAATTCAAATGCTAGAAGAATCCTTAATCGATATAGAAGCGTTCGATCAACAGATGCAAGATATGTTTTCCATGTATAAGCAAGGTGATCCAGAAGAACTACTGAATTATCTAGTTGCAGAAGATGTAGAAGCTAGTGATGAAGAACAAGCATTTATGGAAGCTTTAAATGATAATCGAAATTATGGCATGGCTGAGACGATTATAGAATTTTTAGAAGAAGATAGTGGAGAAACGTATTTCGTAATCGTAGGTAGTCTACATCTAATCCTTGAACCACATGTAATCTCCATTTTAGAAGATGAAGGTTACGAGGTAGAACCAGTTCTTTAGTAGACAAAAACACAAGTCGTCGGGACTTGTGTTTTTGTTTTGAATGATTATTGCTCTTCATTTCCCCCTAAATCCTCATATTGATCTCGCAATGAACGCTTCAATACTTTTCCGCTAGGGTTCTTTGGTAAAGAATCTGTAAAATCAACATATTTCGGAACTTTGAATGAGGAAAGCTTTTGCTTACAATAATCAATAACGTCCTCTTTGGTTAGAACTGCCCCGTCCTTTGGAACAATAATTGCCGTAACTGCTTCGATCCAGTATTTATCTGGAATACTAATTACAGCTACTTCAGATACTCCTTCTAACTGGTATATCGTTTCTTCTACTTCACGACTGGATACATTGACACCACCAGTATTAATCATATCTTTTTTACGATCAATAATGGTGATATACCCTTCTTCATCCATCACACCAAGATCTCCACTGTGAAACCAGCCACCTTTAAAGGCTTCTGCTGTTTTCTCTGGATCATGTAAATAACCTTTCATCGCATGTGGTGTACGATGAACAATTTCACCTACTTCTCCTCTTGGAAGTTCTACATCATTTTCATCAACAATTTTTGTTTGCATATTTAGTGTTGGTTTTCCAGCTGAACCTAGTTTACTTAACTGATCCCCTGGTTGAAGAGCAGTCGCTAATGGAGCTACTTCTGTCTGACCATAAAAATTCCAAAACCTCGCATTTGGTAATCGTTCTGAGAGCTCCTTCAAAATTTCTCTTGGCATGATTGCAGCTCCATAGTAACATTTTTCTAAAGTAGAAAGATTACGTTTATCAAAATCAGGATGACGCAATAAAGCAATCCATACGGTTGGAGGACAGAAAAGCTGGGTTGCTGCTTCCTTTTCAATTGTCTCCAAAATCAATTCCGGACTTGCACCCGGCAGAATAATACCACTCGATCCTAAATAGATGCTTGGTCCTAAGAAACAATGAAGCTGTGCACTATGATAAAGTGGTAGTGCGTGAATTAAAACATCACTTTCAGACATGTGGCCATCGATAATACAGCTCATGTATTCACTGATAATACTTTTGTGCGTTAGCATAACGCCCTTTGGACGAGATTCAGTACCACTGGTATATAATACATGTGCTAAATCATCATCTGCTATCTCTGCGTCAACTAAATCAGTTGATTGTCCTTGTCTAGCTGTTATTAATGGTTTCCATGAAGATAAGTTGTCTGCTAGTTTATCTACAGATACTACATCCATTAAATAACGATATTTAATTACTAATCGTCCTGTCGCTTCATCAAGTATTGGTGCATATTCCTCTGATGCAATAAATCCATCTACCTCTGCATGCTCTAAAATATATGCTACATCTTCCACAGTCAGCATGTAATTTATCGGGATCATTACCGCCCCAATCCGAGCCAAAGCAAAATTAACGATAGTAAAATCCAAACTGTTCTTCGACATTACTGTAATCATGTCACCTTTTTTCATACCATCATTCATAAATGCATGAGCAGTTTGATTCACAAAGTCATCTAATTCAGCATAGTTTAGGCGATGATCCTTATATGCTAAAGCAAATTTTTCAGGCATTCGTTCTCTTGATCTAGCAAGTAAATCACCTAACGTATTTCTCCTTACCCGTTCCAACACCTTATCAAGACCATCAAGTACGTTTGTATTTGTGTTCATATAAATTCCCACTCCTCAAAAGTATTTTGATGACTACAAACAAAAGGAAAATTCTATTTTTTATTATAATTCAGAAAAATATTCATCGCAAGTGTAATTCAACCTTCTCTTATCTGTGATGCATGCCTATTTTCATATGGTCAAGTCCCTAAAAATTTTCATGTGAATATAGTGAAAATGACTATATATTAGGAGGAACTCAATATGGATACGACAGAGAATAGACAGCCACGTCATTTAGCATGGCATGAAACACTAGAAATACATGAATTGGTAGCGTTTCAATCGGTGGGATTAATGAAGATAAAGAATTCAGTTGGCAAAATCAGTGATAAAAAACTACATGCTTTATATGTGCAGACCATTAAGGATCTTGAAAATAATATTAATGATTTATTAAAATTTTATTCCTTGGCACCTAGAGCAGAGGTGGATGAAGATTCTGCTAGGCTCGATCAAGGATTTTTTGCAGGAGACCTACTAGCATTTTGTAAGACTGCGGTGCGGAATTATGCCATTGCAATTACAGAAACAGCAACTCCCGAAGTCCGTAAGACATTAACAAATCACCTTCAAAAAGCAATTAACTGCCACGCTAATGTATTCAACTATATGTATGCAAACGGTCTTTACCCAGCTTATGATATACAAAAGTTATTACAAAATGATATGAACCTAGCTAATAAGGCGTTAAAAATGGGGTATTAACGCCTTTACAATTAAACTCAAACAGTTAATCGCACAGTTCAACTCAGAGTGAACTGTATGTTTTTATGTTGTATAAAGATGACTGACCCATGAACGTTATGCATTAGAAAAAACGGAATAAGGATCCGATCGGATAAATCAGTAGAGTGGATCCTCATTCCGTTAAAATTCACTTTTAATGGGTAGTCAATCCATTAGTTTGAAAGATAATGTTCTTCCAATTTTATTTTACTCATCAAATACGACTCTCGTGTTTCCGATTATATCGTGTAACCCTTGTTTTTCCTTTGTGAAACCAACAATAATATAAAGCAAGGCTAAAAATCCAAAAATACGGTGAAGAAACCTTCCAACTACCTCCCGGAATAGTAAATCACTCCACTCTAATGGCTGGTCATCTTCTCGTATAACTTTGATGCCTAAGATCATTTTCCCTAAAGTTTGACCAAACTTTCTTGTCATTAATAAAAAGTATAAATAGAAAATAATCGAACCTATAATCCCTGTTAACGTCCAAAATCCGATATTAATGACTGTACCATCATTAATAAATTTAAATGGAACAAACAGAATACCGTTTATACTAAATACAACAATTAAATCTAGTATGTAGGCCCAGAATCGCATCCAAAACCCTGCATATCGTTTTGTCGGCATTAGATGATCTGTTGCTGTATGAGCATTTTCCTCACCCATGATGATGGCACCTCCTTAATTCGAATATAAGTACATAGCACGTGGTGCATTGGATTCTCTAATCATATCCATCATGCTAAAAAATTCTGTTTCCTTGGCAAATAGACTTTGCATAGACATACCAAGGAATTGTTCAAATCCTAATTGGTTATTATATCTCACTACCTGTACATCATTCCATTCATAGTCCTCACTCATAATCGAGATGGCATCCTGTAATGAACCAAGCTCATCTACAAGCCCATTCTCCTGAGCCTGTCTACCAGTGTACACTCGTCCATCTCCTAATTGTCTAACAGTAGCTTCTGACATATCTCTACCGTCAACAATTACTTGAACAAAATCATCGTACATATCATCAATCATTGTTTGCAGTAGTTCACGCTCTTCATCCGTCATTTCTCGTGATATAGACATGATATCCTTAAATTCTCCACTCTTAATCGTATTAAATTCGACTCCTAATTCCTCAGCTAGGCCAGAAAGGTCATATCCTTCCATAATAACACCTATGGATCCAGTTAATGTCGCTGGGTGTGCAACAACTTTATTGGCTGGTGCTGAAATGTAATATCCGCCAGAAGCTGCAGTATTCCCCATAGATACATAGATCGGTTTATTGTACTCTTCCTGTATGTCTACGATTTTGTCATGGATTTCTGCACTTTCTACTACTCCACCACCAGGTGTGTTGATACGTAAAATAATCCCATCGACACTACGATCTTCCCCTGCTTCTTCTAGCATTTCTAAGAATCGTTTATGGTTATATGAAGTAGTGTTTATGAGAGTACTTGGTGCTGTATCCTGAATAACACCATCAAGATGAAGAACAACTATTTTGTTTCCAAGACCTTCTTCGATTACCTCTTCATTGAATTTCTTGTCTTGAAGCGCAAATATCTGTTCAAAGTTAGAAGTAGCAAAACTACTTATAAATTGAAAGCCGACAGATACAATTAATAGAACTGCGGCTGCAAGTAGTGCATACCAACGCTTTGCATTCATTCTATCTCCTCCAAATTCTTCCAAGTTGATTTTATACATAAAATGATACACTATTTTATAGCTTATCTCTAATATGACCACCTAAAACAAAAGATAATAAAAAACATGGAAATCTTTCTTGAAGATCCCATGTTTTTAGTAAAGAACATATAGTTCGTATTATAAAGATATGAGTGAATGTTCCCTGCTTATTGAAGAAATTTGTGGCACTCAATCAAAAATCCTGCATTTAGTTAATGTTTTCTAATGCTACTTTTAAATTCTGAACATCTTCTTTCGAAAGGGTAATACCTTTGCCCATCTTTTCATGATCTGGTGACCAATCTCTAATATCATACTTCGGATCACGGCCATTCCAGCTCACTAGATTTAATTCCTTTTTCCATCCTTTAGGAGATTCAGATAATACCGCAATCGTTTCTACGATTTCATATTTTATTTCCGCCATATTTACATCCTTTCATTACTTTCACGTTTTTCAAAAAGAACTAAAGACAGTGTAGCGATTGGCCCTAATAATAGGGAAAGTAGGAACCAATTTAATCCACTCCGATTCTTCCCTTGTGCAATACCAGCATTAATTAAAGCTAACGTTCCCCAGCCAACATAATAAGATCCATCCATTCTCCTATACCCTCGATTCTTCCCTCATTTTTTAAAATTTATAGTTGCAGATATATTTTCGTCGTTTGTTTTTTCGCGCGTTTTACTTTTGGCGGATAATAGCCTCGTTCAAAAATTCTACCCTTAGTAATTTTACTTTTTTCTAAAAAGGTATCAATCGAATCCGCTTCATATGCTTCTAGTGCCTTTAAAAAGACTTTTGCCGCTACCCGAGCATCCTCTAAAGCATGGTGATGATCAAATGAAATTCCATGATAATCAGCAAGCGTATTTAATTTATGATTATGTAAATCAGGCCACACGCTTTTAGCAATGTTTGCGGTACAAAGATAGTCCAGTTCAGGATATTGGATTCTATTGCGGTCTAGTGTTTGGCGTATGACACTCATATCAAAACTAGCGTTGTGAGCAATTGCTAGACTGTTTGACAAAAAGTGGTTTAATGTTGGCCATACTTCTTCAAACGTGGGTGCTTCTTTTACATCATCCTCCGTAATTCCGTGGATTCGAGTATTAAATGAACTGAAATACATATTTGGATTAATTAAGCTGTAATATTCATCGATAATACCCGTTTCATTAGCTACTACAATCCCCACAGCGCATGGACTAAACCTTTTTTCATTTGCTGTTTCAAAGTCTATTGAAATATATTCCAATCTAAACATCCCTTTATAAGCATTAATTTCTTCTATCGTATCATAGATTTTGGCGACAGTCCCTTAACAAATACATTAGAAGCACCCCTATACATGAACTGCTCTCTGATGTTATTCCCACTTCCTTACCTTTTGAACAACTTTTCTATTAAACTTCGTTAACAAGGTTTCTTTTCCATCAGATGTTTTTTGTTTATGCCACTCATTGTAACTAGCTACTGAAATCAGGATTGACCCAGCGATTAATAAATAGCCCCACCATGGAAGATTCCCCCAATATGGTCGTGTTTGTAGAAAGACATTAAGCAGTAATACACCCGCTCCAATAAAGAAGAAAGATTTAAGTTGATAAACCATTCCTCCTACCATGGAGGCAAGTGATAATCCCCCAACAATTAAAGCATCATAAATCGTATTACTTGCTAATCCATCCTGAACAAGTAATAAGGAAACAATTACTAAAACCACCCATTGTATGTTGTTCACTAATGCTTTATTATTCTCAGTAATTATTTTTTTCAACAGTACAATGTAAATGACCCATGGAAGTACATATAGTTCTCGCTCAAACAACTCTGGTAGTGCGTAATGATCTAAGAGAACATAGTATGGCTGTAATAGATAAATTCCTCCTGCAAAGATGAACCACCTTGCCGAGAGCAACGGTATACGATTTCTTTGTAATACGATATATATAGAAATCAGTATACCAGGTAGTAATCTAGTCCAAAGCCCAGCCCAACTATATTCATAAAGTATAAATAAGACAAATAAGCCCACTATGGAATACCAATCTATTGTTTTTAACTGTAGTTTACTAGAAGAAGACTTTTCAATTATGGATGGATACATTACAAATCCAACTATGATTAAAATTACTGCAAAGGCAGCGATTAATATTATTTGCCCTTCCCAGCCTAGTCTTTCATAACCAAAATTTTGAGTAGAAATAAAAACCAGCATTAATGGAATTACATTTAATATCGTCCACATTTGTTTATGCAAAATCACTAACAACCCAATGGCATATAAAATAGTTACTACCAGCATGGTTAAATCGATTGGATATGCCCCCGTAAAAACAGCTATTCCAATACTTGAAAAAGGAACGAGATAATATGTAATTCTTTTATTCCATTCAGGCTTACTTATATAGTAGAAAAAAGCAATTACAACACTTGTAATTAAAAATCCATAATGGCTATAGGAATCATATTCTATTAACCATATCAATAAGCTGATCACAGACCAAAAAGACGTAAAACAAGCATACAGAAATGTTCTAATCAACCATTCATGCTTTATAAATTGAGTTGTTACACCATATATGATAGTAGCAACTAAAAATGACCAAACAGCATTTTCTTCATATAGAAATAAGCTAATTAGTAATGCAAAAGGCATGTAAAGATGTCCGACCCATTGATAAGCTTTCATAAGCCTTGTATCTTTATCATTAAAAAAGCCACTAGTAATCAGTAATAATACAGTCCCTAAGGCAAACTGTAGCCAGTTAAAATAGTCAGGAAGTTGTTCCATATAATTGTGAACCGCAATTAACAGGGCAAAATAACTTACAAGTGTTAATCCGCTCATTACAAAAGGAGTTGACGACCATTTTGTTTTTCTATATAAAAGATAAGCCATCCCAACTCCGCCAATCAGAATAATAACTCTCATCCATTCCTCAGTAAATATCGTTAATAACATTCCATATCCATAAATGATTTGTGCACTAAAAAATCCAGCCTTAAATTTTTCAGTTTGTTTAACATACCTCCATAGAAAACTAACTCCTAATAAAACCAAGCTCCCCAACACATACCCTTCAGCCTCTAAAGGGAATATATAGACATACATCCAATCCCAATAAATAAACGAAGCATATAAAGAAACAATGGAAAGTGCGATACCGATAGCATGAATCCAAGGAGCTAACGCAATAAATGGTGGACGATCTTCAAATTTTTCCATCCATAAACCGATAAAACTCAAGAGCAACAACATCGTCGCTACGTGCCACCAATCCATGGATTGAATACTTGCTAATAAGCATATCAGCATGATCACACTGCTTATATCACGAGTACTTTGTTTAATAACGCGAAAAAATGATGTTCTTATTAAACAGCCGATCCCAATATATAACAACAAATTAAGCCCAAATAATGGCAAGCTGATTTTTTCATATCCAAACCACACTTCCCCCAGTAAGGCGATTTCGAATAAAGCAGTTACCATAAAAATAGGACTCAAATACATAAATAGTCGCTGTTTTACTAGGTTGGATAAAAATAAGAAATTCAATGAAATAATGATATAAGCAATGACTAAAACAATAGAAGCTTCATTCATTCGAAGTAAGATACCTTCAAAGCTGATATAAATAAATGCTAAAAAGGATACAATCGCACTCGTATATTGAAATGACTTCTTTAAATCATTTCTATCTTGCAACCACTTAGGAATTACTATAAATAAGAACCCAAGCAACGCATATAAAATGTTTCCAACTTCATGTATCCCAGCGAACTCAATCAATTGGTATACACCATAAACGAGCATGACCGTAAATACAAAGTGATAGGATTTTTGATTTGTCACATAAATCATTGCCAAATATAATACGGCTGTTAACATTAAATTGAAACTGTAAAGTAATTCATGATTAGAAAAGAACAACATGAACAAGGTTGACAGAATTAGATTAGCTTGAATAAAAGGAATAAATTCCTTTGTAAACGCCTGTAACAATTTATGCTTTTTTAAATAACCGTAACCAAACATGAGAACTGCATTATATACCATTAGACCCAAATAAAAACCGTCGATTGGCAAATATAGCGCACCAATTACGAAGCTAACAAAAACACTTATGGTCATATAAGAAAACCAAACAAATAAACGTGAACCAAGCTTATACGAAAAGTATAGATAAAGTGGTAAGATTGCTAAACTTCCAAGGGCTCCATAAATATACCTTCCTTCTCCAAAGAACGAAAAATATGTACCAAACAATTGAAAATACCCTGCAGATATTAGTACGATTGGTAAAAATAAACTACCTAGCACTACAAACGCATAAGCTGTTTTTTCTATGTTTAAGACTCGCTTCGAAATCCATGCGAGACCAAAAAACAACACTGAAACAAGCGCAATCATTCCTGTTTTCGTCCAATTTCCGAGCGTCTCCCATGTACTAGTAGCTAATACTAATCCTCCAAGCAATAATAAAATGACCCCAAGATTTAGAGCCCATGTAATATTTCGTTCTCTAATTTGCTGAGGAGTCAATACCTTCTTCTCTTTTTTGGGTTGAACCGGCTGTTTTACAATCGGTTGTTCAACTGATTTTTCCACCTGTTCTTTTTCTTTCGGTACGATACGTTCTTTCTTTGCTAGATCATTATAATATTGCCTATGTCCATTAAGTACTTCCTGATAGATCGATTCTGAAATTAAATTTTCATATACTAATTTTTTCAACTCTTCTTTTACTATATCCTGTTTATCATTCGGGTTTAAACGGTCCATCCTATCCCACCTTTTAATTCTTTTATTTAGGTGTTTTCATGATATTTCCATCATACCAATATATGGATACAAATCAATCCTAATTTTATATCTTTTCGGAAATTTCAAGTAGTGGGTTCCTCCGATTTATACTCTTTTTAGATAACTAAGGCTTTTGCCAATTATTTATGACAAAAGCCTTAATTGCGCACAAGAGAGCTCTCATATGCGCAAAATCAAACAGTCCCCAAGCCTTGGGGACTGTTTTCTATTTACTTCTATGCATAAACACTTTAACTACCTCCATAAGCAATACGGAACCTATAGCTAAGCCTGTAGCAACTATCCATTCATTCCAGCCAAATGTTGTTGGAATAGCAAATACCTCACGCGCAAATGGCATAATGGTAATACTATATAAAACGAAACATACTGCAACAGCACC
The DNA here is from genome assembly GCF_009728145.1 of Ornithinibacillus caprae. GTDB lineage: Bacteria > Bacillota > Bacilli > Bacillales > Amphibacillaceae > Ornithinibacillus > Ornithinibacillus caprae. Next base: position 91,695 of record NZ_WOCA01000007.1, read on the forward strand.
AAGTACATATTTATTACTAAACACCCCAACTCCAACAATGGACTGGGAGTTGGAACGTGCCGTAAAAGTCTGTAATGTTCTAGCTAATATTAATGTAGTAAATGCCATCGCTACACCCATCTCAGCGGAGTGCTGTAATCCAATATAATGAGATATAATAACAGCAATCCCAATTAAAATACCTCTTGTTAAAACAGCTCTCATTGTTCCGCCTGCAAAAATTCCTTCATCAACATGGCGTGGTTTTCTTTTCATAACATCTGGTTCTGATTTCTCCATTCCTAAAGCGATTGCCGGAAGCGAATCATTCACTAGGTTGATAAATAACAATTGCAGTGCAGTAAATGGATTTGACCAGTTCAGAATGACTGCAAATAAGATGGCAATAATCGCACCGAGGTTACCAGCAAATAAATAACCGATTGCTTTTTTAATATTATCAAATACCGTACGTCCAACACCTACTGCATTAACAATAGATACGAAATTATCATCCGTTAAAATCATAGCTGATGAATCCTTCGCAACATCTGTTCCACTACCCATAGCAATTCCTATATCAGCTTGTTTTAATGCGGGTGCATCGTTAACACCATCGCCTGTCATCGCGGTAATTTTTCCATTTTTCTGCCAAGCTCGTACAATTCGTATTTTATTTTCAGGAGAAACACGTGCATATACGGATATTTGTCCAAGTTTTTCTTCTAATTCCTTATCAGACATCGCATCTAGTTCTTGACCTGTAACTGCGATGTCATCTTCTTCCATCAATCCAATATCTCGACCAATTGCTTGAGCAGTGGTCTTATGGTCACCTGTAATCATAATGGTACGGATACCTGCTTTTTTCGACTCCTCAATAGAATCATACACCGCTTCTCTAGGAGGATCGATCATTGCAGTAAGTCCAACTAGTACTAAATCATATTCATCTTCTTCGGAAATGGTTGATTGGTCCTGTGGGATTTGTTTATATCCAAAAGCAAGTACTCGCAAAGCATGATTTGAATAATCCTCATTTGCTTGTTCAAATAGGTTCAATAGTTCGTCATCAATCGATTCTTCTTTACCATCCCAAAAAACATGGGATGCACGACGATACATAACATCGGGCCCACCTTTGGTAAGCATTAACCGCTTACCATCTATCGTATGCACTGTTGACATTAGCTTTCGGTCGGAATCAAAGGGTATTTCCACTTCCCGTTCATACTTATCTCTAATTTCCTGGTAGTTTTTATTATTTTTATTAACAAAATTAATTAATGCTACCTCTGTTGGATCACCGATCTCTTTTTCATCCTTATTGATATAAGAATCATTACAAAGTGCAGCGATATGGACTAATATTTTTTCTGCTTCCGACCAATCATCAGGATTTTCTGGTAATTTTTCTTTTTGATTACCGGGTAAAAAATGATTGGTAACGGTCATCTTATTCTGGGTTAATGTTCCAGTCTTGTCCGTACAGATGACACTCGTTGAGCCAAGCGTTTCCACTGCTGGCAGTTTCCGAATTATGGCATGCTGTTTGGCCATTTTATTTGTTCCAACAGAAAGTACAATTGTTACAATGGAAGAAAGTGCCTCCGGAATGGCAGCAACTGCAACAGCAACTGCGAACATTAATGCATTTAAAATAGCTGTCGTTGTGTCTACTGTATCTCCACCAAACCATATTCTTCCTACCTGTAAAGCAAAAATCAGAATACACAAAAGTAATATCCCTAAACCTAATCTCTTACTAAATACCTCTAGTTTTTGTTGAAGTGGGGTTTGTTTTGCCTCAGCAGTTGCAATCAATCCTGCAATTTTACCAATCTCTGTTTTCTCAGCGGTCCCTGTTACAACAAATGTTCCTCGACCATAAACTACAAGTGAACTACTAAAAACCATATTGAAACGATCACCTAAAGCTACTTCGTCTGGGATCGCATCCACACTCTTTTCAACTGCTTCGGATTCTCCAGTTAACATCCCCTCATTCACTTTTAGTGAGCCACTATCAATAATTCTTCCATCAGCTGGAACATAATCACCAGCCTCTAAAAACACAATATCTCCAGGTACTAATTCTCTAGCTGGAATCGATTGCTTCGTTCCATTACGAATAACTTTCGCTTCTGGAGCAGACATATCTCTCAATGCATCTAGTGAACTCTCAGCCTTTTTCGTTTGTACAACACTAATAACGGAATTTAATATTAAGACTAAAAAGATAATGACAGATTCAACGATCTCACCTAAAACAAGCTGTACCCCTGCTGCAATTAACAGTACAATTACCATGGGATCTTTAAATGTTTCTAAAAATAGCTTCCAGGTTGATACTTTTTCTTTATCTGCAATTTCATTGTATCCTTCTTGCTCTATTCTTTTTTGCACTTCTTCATTGGTGAGACCTTTTTCCGAAGCGTTAACTGTATCTAATACTTCAGCGGCAGTTCTACGATAAAATTCCATGAAAAAACTCCTTTCATTATGTAGTATCCCAATTTTTCACAAATCTATCTTCCATGTAAACAAAAAGACCTCTACCCTAAAAATGGGCGAGGTCTCACTAAGTGAATCTTTAATCATTGGGAGTTCTTTCAACCCACCGATTATTTAGAGATGAACGAATCGGATATTTACTGGCTGTTAATCCTCACCTAGCTCGCTTTAAAGTCCATATTTTCGGATCACACAGCCTTTTATATTTAATGGACACGTCATGTAAATGACTTTATATTTGGGAGTTAATAACCCAAACGTTACTCTACAATGACAATCGTCAAGGTTTATTCGGATATATCCATATTATACCATTAGTATTTTACAAAAGCATAATTCTAATTTCCCCTTGACATCTTTATTTAAGAAGTGTAAGTTAATTATTATAATTTAATATTTTTACAATTCTTATCCAGAGAGGTGGAGGGACTGGCCCTTTGAAGCCTCAGCAACAGACCATAATGGGTACTGTGCTAATTCCAGAAGCATTATGCTTGAAGATAAGAAGAGCGATCGGTGTAAAATCAACCTCTTCTTATCTAAGAAGAGGTTTTTTATTTTATATAAACACTAATAGGAAAAGGAGCGTTTACTAATGACAACAACTCTAACAAAGGCACCATACCGTGCCGACCATGTAGGAAGTTTACTAAGACCTGAGGTTTTACACCAAGCCAGAAAGGATTATAAAGACGGTAAAATTTCAGCTTCCGAGTTACGTGAAGTTGAAAATCAAGAAATTAAACGTGTCGTAGACAAACAAATTGAAATTGGACTAGACGTCGTTACAGATGGGGAGTTTAGACGAACATGGTTCCACTTAGACTTCTTAGAACACCTAAACGGAATCGAAGGCTATGTACCAGAACAAGGATATCAATTTGAAGGATTAGAAACAGAAAAGTATGACGTAAGAAACACAGGAAAAATCTCCTTTAATCCGGATCACCCTTTTATCAAGGACTTTGCTGAATTAAATCATTTTGTGGATGGACGCGCAATTGCAAAACAAACTATTCCAAGTCCAAACCAACTGTTTAACAAAGGCATTTACAACCCTGACATTTATCCAGACATTGAAGATTATGCAGCTGATATTATTACGACCTATCAAGATGCAATCCAAGCTTTCTATAATGCTGGAGTACGTTACTTACAATTAGATGACGTGTATATAGCTGGACTATCATCTCCGAAAATTCCATTTAACGATGGAAAGTATACTAGAGAATACTTAATTGATCTTGCATTACGGGTTGCTAATGGTGCACTAGAAAATAAACCAGCGGATTTAGTTGTTACGACACATCTTTGTCGTGGTAACTATCAATCTACTTGGGCATTTGAAGGAAGTTATGCACTTATAGCACCAACTCTATTAGCTAAAGAAAATGTCGATGGTTTCTTCCTTGAATATGATGATGAAAGATCAGGAACATTCCAGCCATTAGAACATATTCCAACAGAAGGACCTCGTGTTGTCCTTGGCCTAATTACATCGAAAAGTGGAGAATTAGAAGATAAAGAATTAATTAAAGCACGTATTAATGAAGCAGCAAAATATGTACCATTAGATCAATTATGCCTAAGCCCACAGTGCGGATTTGCTTCTACACACCATGGAAACAAACTAACTGAAGATGAGCAATGGGCTAAATTAAAATTCGTAGTAGACATAGCTGAGGAAATATGGAATAAGTAATTGAAGCTTCAATCAGTCAGGGGGTTCTTCATCCCCCACTGATTGTTTGCACCTTAATGCTATGACCTAAAGGCCACTGAACAAATCGGACATTTACGGGTAGCCCGCGCCCCAAGTTAACCTTCTTAGTTTTACCTCGTAGGTTTGAAGTGGGGGGGCTTACGACGCACAGGACGTGCTAGTGACGATAATGCGATAGGACTTGGCCAGTTATATGCGGGACAAATAACCTCAGCAAGCTTTTTAAATCTAGTAAAAAAACATTCACTTTTCTAGTAATGATTGGTATTCTTTAGTATATAATATATAATGTGAAATTATTTAGAAAACTTGGCTTTTGCCAAAACCTTTTATGGTAAAAGACTTAGTTGTACTTTATCAGGATCGGAAATATTGTACGTTCCGTTCTGCCAAAAAGGAGAAATACATATGTGGTGGTACTGGATAATCGGCATTATTATTCTACTAATTGTTATTGAAGAAACCATTTACTATCTAGAAAATCGCATTGCCTTTGGAAAAAGACAAAGCAGAATAATCGATTGGTTTAAAAGTTTAAAAAGGAAAGAAGAAATTCCTGCAGGTGATAAACCTACACGAAGAAGGAAACGCGAGTAATTTTTTCTTGCGACTCCTTCTTTTTATATGATTTAATTTTCGTAAAATTCAGTGGATTATCCAAAGAATCTTATGTAAAATGGATTCATTACTTATCGCATAAAGAGAGGAGAAATCATTCATGCTATCTGATCAACAATTTTTACGTATTCCTGGCCCAACTCCTATTCCCCCTAGTGTTCAGCGCGCAATGAGTCAACCTATGGTTGGCCATCGAGATCAAGAAACTAAACATTTACTTCAAACAATAAAACCAAAGCTCAAACCGATATTTGATACTAAAAATGATATTGCCATCATCGCTGGAAGTGGAACTGCTGGATTAGAAACAGCTGTTATAAATAGTGTACAGCCTAATGATGAAGTATTAGTGATTGTTACTGGAGCATTTGGTGATCGCTTTGCGCAAATCTGTGAAACCTACCACCTAAGAACACACCGAATCAATGTTACATGGGGAGAAGCCGTTCCCCTTGATTTAGTTGAATCATATCTAAATAATCATCCAGCTATTAAAGCTGTATTCGCTACCTTTTGTGAAACATCTACTGGGATATTAAATCCAGTTGAGAAGCTTGCTAACATTATACGTCGTACCTCAGAAGCATTGTTTATTGTTGATGGAGTTTCTTCTGTGGGGGCCGTACCAACCAAAATGGATGAATGGGATGTAGATATCGTAGTTACTGGATCGCAAAAAGCATTCATGTTGCCACCTGGCTTAACCTTCATTGCGATTAGTGATCGAGCTTGGCAAGCTATTAATGCCAACCAACAACCACGCTTTTATTTAGACTTAAGAAAGTACAGAGATAATAGCTTACTAGATTCTACACCATTCACTCCTTCTCTCTCTTTGTTATATGGCTTAAAACAGGTTCTAGAGCTCTTCGAAAATGAAGGTCTTAAAAATGTTTTTGCTAGACATCAGCTCATGATGCACATGACAAGAGCAGCATTCCGAAATCTAAACATTCCATTACTAACAAATGACACGAACGCCTCACCAACCGTTACTGCTATACAACCTGTTGATTTTCAAGCAGACTCACTACGGAAAATAGTAAAGGAACATTTTCATACCGTTTTAGCTGGTGGCCAAGCAAATTTAAAAGGGAAAATATTTCGAATCGGTCATATGGGGTATTGCTCCCCTGCTGATGTTTTGCAAACGATAAGCAGTATTGAAATAGGATTACAAATGATTGGTAAAAAGATTACGCTTGGTGCGGGAACACAAGCAGCTCAAGAGGTTTATCTAGGAGGTTTTCGTAAGTGATGTACAACGTATTAATTGCTGATCCATTAAACGCAGTTGGCATTTTACCATTAAAGAATGCAAAGAATATACATGTCGTTGTGGATACTGGATTATCAGCAATACAATTACATGACAAAATTTCAGAGTTTGATGCGTTAATCGTTAGAAGTCAAACTCAGGTAACGAGATTATTATTGGAGAATGCTAGTCGTTTAAAAATTATAGGGCGTGCTGGTGTCGGAGTTGATAATATTGACATCGAAGCAGCCACAGAGCTAGGAATCATGGTCGTAAATGCTCCAAATGCAAATACCAATTCAGCAGCGGAACATACCATGGCAATGATTCTAGCTTTATCTCGTAAAATTCCTCAGGCCTATTACGCATTAAAAAATCATCAATGGGATCGAAAGAAATACATTGGTGTAGAAGTCAGAGGAAAGACATTAGGAATTGTTGGACTCGGAAGAATTGGAGCCGAGGTTGCCTCCCGTGCTAAAGGACAGCGAATGAAGGTTATTGCATATGATCCATTTTTAAGTCCAGAAAAAGCGGCTAAAATGGGCATTGAATATGGAATGTTGGAAGAAGTATTACGTGTAAGTGACTTTATAACGGTACATACTCCGTTATTAAAGGAAACAAGGCACTTAATTAATGCTCAAGCTTTTGAGCTTATGAAGCCAGGCGTACAAATTATAAACTGTGCTCGTGGGGGAATTATCGATGAAGATGCTCTTTACGAAGCGATTCTTTCTAACAAGGTAGCAGGCGCTGCTTTAGATGTATTTGAAGAAGAACCCATTTCCCATCACAAGCTTTTAGATTTACCAGAAGTAATTGCTACTCCCCATTTAGGTGCTAGCACAATTGAAGCACAAGAAAATGTTGCAGTTGATGTAAGTGAAGATATCCTAAATTTCTTTAGTGGTTCAATTGTTCGACACCCTGTTAATCTACCATCTGTCCCTAAAGAGATTATGAATAAAATCGAACCGTATTTTAATCTCGCAGAAAAACTTGGAACATTTTTAATTCACTTGATTGATGAAGCAGTGGAAGAAGTAACCATTACCTATGCAGGAGAATTATCCAAATTGGAAGTTGCTCCCCTTACAAGAAATACAATGAAAGGAATTTTAAAACGGCATCTTGGAACACATGTAAACAATGTAAATGCTATGTATCTTGCAAATAAAAGAGGTATCACCATACAAGAAAGTAAAACAACTCAGAAAAAAGGATTTACCAACCTGATGACTTGTGAAATAAAGACAAAATCTGATACAAGAAATATCTCTGGAACATTACTAAATGGGTTAGGATCACGAATTGTTAAGGTAGATAATTACCGGGTAGACGTTATTCCAAAAGGACATATTGTCTTCATTCACCATAATGACCAACCTGGGGTTATCGGGAGAATGGGTAGTCTACTTGCTGAATACCAGATTAATATTGCAACCATGCAAGTGGATCGTTCCGATATGGGTGGAGATGCGATTATGGTACTAAAAATTGATAAGCATCTAGAGAATGATGAACTTAAGGCTTTAAAAGATTTAGACGAAATAAAAGATGTGAAAGCGATCGATTTGTAGATGTGGGTAATATTGAAGTGGAGTGGGCGGATGATATTTTGGGATGAATGCTGATAGTTTGTGCTGACGGCCGATTCTTCATCCTGAACGCCGATTGTTTGCTCTGACGGCCGATAATTAGGAGGTACAGCATTCTAACCTGTACCTCATCTCTTCTTTAATGTTAATTCGATTGTTCCATAATGAAACAATGATGTTTTTCGCTTATGCTGCGTAAACCCAAGTTGATCAAACCTTTCACTTTTCCAATGATCTTTTATAACTACTCGTTTTCTCGCTACACGTTTTGCTTCATTAATTACATCTACGGAAATATTTGTAGTAAGCGCTTGTTTCCTGATTACATTGATTCCAGTTGACGTGTTTATACCTGTGTGGAACATCGGATCAAAGTATACAACATCGAAAGAACCAGTTTCTGCTCCTAGCAAAAATGAATAATGGTCATTGTGAATAACATTAATTCTTCTCATAGCTTGATTAAAGAAATCGTTTCCACTAACAAATGATGCCAATCCTTCTCTAGCTAAAAAATATAGCAGCTGATTACCTTCAATTCCGGTAATAGAACCACTAGCCCCTACCGCAATACTAGCAATTATACTATCTGATGCTAACCCTAACGTACAGTCAAGAAAGGACATTCCTTCTTTGAGCTTTGCAGTCGAAATCAGCGGTTCTTCTTCACCTTTAAATACGCGCTTCGCTCTAACCATTGCTAAATTCGGGTGAAAAAACAGTTTTTCTTCACCTTGTAGTGGAGAAATAAATAAACGTTCCTTACCAACAACAACAATATCTTCCTGGTATTGTCTCTTTAATCTCTCAATGGGGGCACCGTTTCTTTCCAAGTAAGGCAAACCGTATGAATGAGACAGTCTTTTTGCTTGGGATACTAATTCACTTTGTGAACGCCCTGCTGTTGTAATAATCATGATTATTCGTTCCTATTCTATTTTGTATGACTTCTGATCTAAAAATTTATAATATAACATAACGTAGCAAAATATTTCTTAATAATAACTATATAAGAAAACCCAATCCTAGGTACATAAATTAACTTTGAATTACCTTCACATACATTCCTTTTGAAGCTTTTTCAAATGCCTCTTTGCTCATTTCTCTTACATTCTCTGAAAGAATAGATGATTTTACTAATTCCTGGCCATTAAAAACAGATGGATCAATGAGGCGAATCTTCTTTTTCAGGTGTATATCGTAGTTAGTTGAATCCTCCCTAACCTTCACATGATGATTAAGTTGGCTTAATAGACCCTGGAGTTCTTTATCATTAGAAGATTTTATTTTATTTAATAGATTCTCATCGTCTTCCAGAAAATCTTTAAGCGTAATAACTTCTTTATCTATCGATAACTTTAGTACCTTTGCCAACATATCATAGCCATATATATTTAAAGGATCTAAAAAGAAGTCAATGACCTCTTTATAATATGTTCTTACAAACCACTCAGCTATATCAACGTTTTGCAGATACATTTTTCCATCCATAACGATTAAGTTACTTAAAAACGTACGAACCTCTTCCATAGAAATATGCCCATATTCATACATATCCCGTAAAGTATAATCTACTCTATCTGCACATAGTTCAGGAGCTGATTGTTCTAGCAATGTCCATTTGGAGTCATCCAGCAACATATCCTCATATCTATAATTATATTTTTCTAGGATGGTTGGAATATCAGAGTTTTTTATAACAGATTCATAAATCACTTCATGATAATCCTCATTTTGATGGTCTAAAACAAAATCCACCACATGAGAGAAGGCTGTGTGTGATACATCGTGTAATAGCCCAGCAATTTGTTCTTCAATGGAACCACCTAGTTTTTTAATTAGTAACATGACTCCAATGGAATGATCGTACCGAGTAACATTCCATTTTTCATTCACTAAATAACTTGCCCCTCCTTGGTGTATCCCCTTCAACCTTTGTACTGGCTTACTTAAAATTAATTCTTCTATTACTTTTTCGACCTTAACCTTTCCATAAAGCTTGTCTGAAATAATCATTATATTCCTCCTCGTATCACTGGAACTTGGACTAATTAAGGCGTTCATTTTTTGTATCCAAAATAATTTAAGAGTTAGTTAAGAAATTTCTAATGGGTAGTTAAGATGTATGGATTATGATCATGTTAGTCAATTTAAAAGCTTAGCTTTTGCAGCATAAGAAAGCTTATACTTTCTCATCTCTCTAAAAAAACTCCCATGGGAGTTTTTTTTGTTTACATATACTTCACAGCAAGGAATCCCTATTTCTTATCCAAACGATATAAGTCAATTGATTTATACCCTTGTGATAAGATATCTATCATTTGTTGTTGGCGTTTGTCACGTGTTTTTTGCTGTTTAGCAGAAAATATATAACGTGCCCAATCCCTTTGATAGCCAGGTGTTAGCGATCGATAAAATTCCAACTCATTAATATGGCCTGCCAATAGTTTTTCTACATCCTTCACATTGTCCTCATAATCTGCAACACATTGACTTGCAGTAGACGACTTTTTGGCATTCTTTTTCTCATGTTTTAAACCGACAGCTGTAAAAACATCATCCATACTTACCATCCGCGAAAATTTCAAGTGGCTATTTTCTACATACCCATCTTCACCTACGTTCAATGTTGGAAATATTTCATCTCTATGAACATAGGTTTGATATCTCTTGTTACCTTTTTTCGGATATGCGAAGAATAAGTAACCTTTTTCTAATAGATGTTGCTCGTTAATAATATGTTTTGTATGCTCAACCATCTCATCAATCGATTCTACAAAAATAAAAATAGCATCATGATTTCCAGATAGTGTTGTCTGATGATCCGTAAAAATATTATAATCACTTGGTTGATTAATAACCGGCATATTTGTGTATTTAGTAAGGTTTAACTTATTAATGATTGTCATAAAACGTCTTCTCCTTATTATAGTTCTTATTGAAAGAACGGAATAATTTATATGATGGACCCTATTTTCTGTATCTATATCCATGTTAGCATAATATCATATTTCCGTAATCGAAATTTCAGAATTTTTCTAAATGAGTCCTGCTTCTACAATCCGTAAAAGCAGATGCTATGGAGTACTGATCTAGATTTGATTTTCCTCAGAGAAGAATAAAATCATTCAACATTTATATTAAAAAGTTTCTGTAGTTCGGTTTTACCTTTCGATGTTACTTTAACAGCACGTATGTTAGGTATACGTGTTATCCATTGTAATTCAAGTATTTTTACTAACAATGCATTACCCAAAGCTCCTGCAATATGATGTTGTCGTTCACTCCAATCTAAACAACAACGTGCAAATGCTCTTCGTTTATTTTTTTGTTCTTCTAAATCAATTCCGAACTCTCGAAAGAAGTTTGAACCTTCAGGTGTTACCTCAAAGTTTAAATCTACCTTATTGACAAAACCTTGTTGTATTAAAGAATTTGTAATCTGCACACCCATATAACCAGCTAAATGGTCATAACACGTTCTAGCGAAATGGATGGCACTTTTTTCTCTTGAATTTTTTAATGAAGTTACTGGAGAGTTAGGTGAAATGCTTAAGATTTGTTCTATCACTTTTGCTACATCACTATTTATTAATTTATAATAACGATGTCTTCCGTGTTTTTCTACGCTGATAAGATTTGCCTCAAGCATTTTATGTAGATGGAAACTTGCTGTCTGGGGTTTTACTTTTGCAATAAAAGCCAATTCACTGGCAGGATGTATTCTACCATCCATTAAACTTAATAATATAGCAGATCGAGTTGGATCAGATAATAGAGAAGCAACTTTCGAAACATTTGGATTCATATTTTCCCCTCCTTACATTCATATTTCGATGATAGTTGAAATTTTAAACATTTACAATATAAATGTAATACATTAAAGGGAGGAAAAAACGGAAAATGATGAAAATGGATACGCATAACTTTAAAGAAATTAAACCAAAGATTATGTATTATGGGACACCAACACTACTTCTAAACACGTTAAATGAAGATGGAACAACAAACATAAGCCCTATGTCTTCATCTTGGGCTTTAGGTGACTGTATTGTTCTTGGAATTGGACTTGGAGGAAAGGCAATAGAGAACTTAGAAAGACATAGAGAATGTGTCATCAATTTACCTAGTCCAAACCTTTGGGGAAATATTGAAAAAATATCATCTTACACTGGTAAAAAGGAGATACCACCTTATAAAAAAGAGATAGGGTTCTCTTATAATAAAGAAAAATACGAATCAGCTGAGTTAACACCTTTATATTCGAAATCGGTATTACCCACTCGTATTAAAGAATGCCCTATTCATATGGAAGCAGTAGTTAAAACTATTCGCATACCTGAATATAACTCATTGTTTGCTATTGTTGAAACACAAGTAATACACTTCCATGCAAACGACAGTATTATACAAAATGAAAATTATATCGATCCATCAAAATGGAGTCCTTTAATTTATAATTTTAGACATTACTTTGGATTGGGTCAGGAGCTAGGAAAGACCTTTCGTTCAGAAACTTGATCATTTACTCCTTATAAATATAAGAATGAATATAATTTACTAACCAACTTTGTACTAAGAAACGCTTGAGTTCATCTTCTGTATTTTTATAATAACTACTATATTCAAAACAGAAAAATGCTGACTCCAAAAGCCATTGATTTATGGTCTTTTGGGTCAGCCACGTTTAATACATGTATACTTTAAAAATGATTAATTTAGTAAAGTTCATTTTCAACTTCCATATCTAATCCCATTTGTCCTAGAAGCTGCTGGACAATAGCTAAACTTTGCTCTGTTTGCTGCTGCCAGCCTATAACTGAGTCCATAAATCCCTTATAGTTATTTGGAGCATTTTCCTTCATAACAGTTAACCATTTTGTTATTTCCTCGTCTTCCTTTAATCCATTCTGAACACATGCTATAAGAGTTTTAATAATGGATTCATGATCTTCTCCACTCTGCAATCGATTTGCACAGCCTAGTGCAGTAACCCTATGGTAGGAGGCTGGAACAAGGTGATTATGCATTTCTGCATTTCCTTCAAGATTTTCAGTTTCAGGAATATGAAATAATTGTGACGTCATGGAACAAACCATTTGTTCACCGTTCAAACTGTAGTTTAAATACTGTACTACAGAAGACCAGTCTTGTCGGTATGGATAGTAATAATTCAATACATTCACCTACTTTTTAAAAATATATAACATACTATGTATCGTTTGGGTTTTTGTCCTTAAAGCCTGTTAAATTACAAAAACTATACTTTAAAATAAGAAAAAACGACCCTTCGTATGGAAGAATCGCATCTATTAATAAAAGAGAACAAAAAAACACCAAGCACCTTATGGTAGCCTGGTGTTCGTACTTCACTTTTCTACTATTCCTCCCTGTATAAAATCTCGATCTATATCTTCACCTTGCACCCAATCTTTAAAATTAATATCTAAAACCTGATTACTGTGTGCAATGGTAGTAAGAATTCTTGATTTATTATAGGAGTATGAAAATGTATGAAGGGTCCCAAATAATTCTTCATAGTTAGTAAAAAAAATTGGTGAATCTCCCCTTCTAAAATGATCAAACATTTCATCATGTGTTAATTTACTTTTAAATAAATCTTGTAGGTGTCTATTCCGTTGTACCGATCCTCCAATTGATACTCTATTCTTATCTTTAAGTCTATCGTCCTGAAAATGATTAACACAAGATAATACTTCTCCTCTTCTCACATGTACTTTTTCTGGACTTGCCTCTACAACAGCTATACTACCTTTTTTATCTCCGAGCGAAAAATTGTAACAGGCCGCATGAGGCATTTCTTTCAGCATATTAATTGCATCATCAACTGAAGAACATTGGTCCAATATGACCCTTATTGCAACCCAAGGAGAAATACCAGTTGTATATCCGTTATTACTTACAAAGTGCAATCCTGCCACTAATCCTTCTTGGTTTACCCCATCATGCCTTCCCAATAGTTGAAGATTATACCCTGCTGAGGCGAAAGAGGTATTCGATTGAATTAAGCTAAATATCCCATCATAAAAATCTGGTGAAAAATCATAGTTCCTGACATAATAATCTTTTGTAATGATGGAAGAACATCCCATCGATTCCATTTTTGGAACATCATATCCACTAAATAAAGCAGCTGCTTTACTAGATGAAATCTCTAAACCTTGTGATAATCCTTCTAACTCGTCTAGTAAATGTGGAGCAAAGGAAGAATATATACATTTCATATTTTGATAATCGATCTCTGTTCTTGTAATAGCTTCCAAGAGCTTTACTATTGGTTTATTTCGAATATATTCTCCCATATTTAGCCCAATCCTAAATGAACTTTCTCTCATTTGAAGTACTTGAACTGTAAATTCCCGCAAAATCAGTCCCCCTTCCTTATCCATACTCTTTATTGGAAGTATATACGGAATGTTTTTATCTAGCTTGATATTTTGTGCTTTATTTGGACTGATTTGATTTTTTTACAATTTTGATTATATAAAACTTTTTCGTTTAACATTAAAGAAATTGCGGAGAGAATTAATAACTTTATAGTGTGCTAATCACAAACTCCCTAAACTTATCTTCCTCCTCTGAAAATGGATTATGATTACTCTCCTTAAAAATCGTTAATCTAGCATTCGGAATTAATTCTGCAATTTCGACTCCGAACTTCATTGGACATTGAACATCATATTTCCCAGTATAGATATAACTTGGTAGAGTTACAGTTTTTAATTCTTCCCTAACGTCATAGGTAGGATATTCAACCTTCCTAAAATAATCCAGCCGCTCTCCAACAGTTTTTCCACTATTTGGTTTTGTCATCGCAAGTTGGAGTTTCTCCTCCGAGTGATAAGACATTAGATCCCATTCATAGCCTAATTTTCTGCGTTTCTCAATAGGGGTTGTCGGATCATTTAATTTATCCATGATTTCAACTATTCGTTTAAAATTAGAATTTTTACTACAGTAAATACATTCAGGGTCTGCTCCATACTCATAACTTGCAGCTGCTCCACCCGCAATAATTTTCGTTAACGATGGGGATCGCTTAATCGCATATGTTAATGCCAACATTCCACCTGTTGAATGACCTGCGAATGCCCACCTGTTTATGTCGAGGGTTTCTCTAATCGCTTCTAGATCGTTCACTGCATGATCCATACTATATTCATGATCATCTATTGCTTTTTCTGAATTACCCGCTCCTTTTAAATTAATCAAATACACGTGATAAAATTCTGTAAAAGGATTGGCAAAGGAATTTCCCCGCTCATCAAAAGCACTATAATGATGTGTTACTGCTAATGGTTCTCCCTCTCCTTTTTCAAAGATTTCAAAAATTCCTCTATTGGTATCAATATATCTTTTCGTCCACCTAATTTTATCCTTCCATGGTTTTTAGAAAACTCGGCATTCGACAAGTCTTATGAAGAATGACAAGTTGCACTTATGTAGGATAGAAAAGATTATACTTTCCTATCTGACCAAAAACTTTATCCTATTTTATATGTACCGTGAATAACGTAGGGATACTTACTGCTTCCCAGTATCCATTATCATTTTTCTTTTATCTTTATGTAAAAAAACTAAGTTCATAGAACGGAATCCCTGCTTACTCTTCTCTTGTACAGATTTATTTTTTAACGTAATATTCTAAATTTTTTCATTGCGCATGGATGTTACCGTTTGTGGGATTCCTTGCTTCATTTGGGCACTCATCGGCTCTATGAGTTACCGTTTGAGTGCTTCCTTACTTCATTTGGGCTCTCATCAACTCTATGAGTTACCGTTTGTGGGCTTCCTTACTTCATTTGGGCACTCATCGGCTCTATGAGTTACCGTTTGTGGGCTTCCTTGCTTCATTTGGGCACTCATCGGCTCTATGAGTTACCGTTTGAGTGCTTCCTTGCTTCATTTGGGCACTCATCGGCTCTATGAGTTACCGTTTGAGTGCTTCCTCGCTTCATTTGGGCACTCATCAACTCTATGAGTTACCGTTTAAGTGCTTCCTCGCTTCATTTGGGCTCTCATCAACTCTATGAGTTACCGTTTGAGTGCTTCCTCGCTTCATTTGGGCACTCATCGGCTCTATGAGTTACCGTTTGAGTGCTTCCTCGCTTCATTTGGGATCTCATCACTTCGATGAGTTACCGTTTTGCATTTTCCCATCAGCGTTTGGGCTCTCATCACTTCGATGAGTTACCGTTTTGAGTTTTCCGATATGCTTTTGGGTAAAAAGAATAAAGGTCGCATCCCGAATGACTGGCACCTCATTATATTTGGGGTAAAATAGTCAAAAGTTCCTCAAGTCTTTCAATCTCATAACTAGGCTTTATATTTGTTGATTCTTTTAATTTTCGGTTGATCCATACAGATTTTATTCCCGCTCTTGTCGCACCAAGGATATCTGTATGTAGGTTATCCCCTACCATAATTGCTTCATCTTTATTTGCAGAACCTAACTCTAGTGCATGATCAAATATATTAGGATCTGGTTTACCACTTCCAAAGTCACCGGAAATCACCACATACTCAAAATAATCTTTTAACTGTGGAGTAATCCTTAATTTTGTCTGTTGTAGGCTTGGTGAACCATTCGTTAGAAGTAGTAGCTGATAATTTTCTTTTACCTTTTCTAAAACCTCGAACGTATCCTCAAAAACAAATGGATTATTCTTCCGTTCCTCTGGAAATTTATTAGACATTTCCTCGACCAATGATGCATCGTCAACACCTATCTCTTTTAATCCTCTTGTCCACGCTTCATTTTGATAGGATGGAGCAAGTTTCCTTAATTCACGAAACGATTCTCCTTCATCGTCGAACTCTCCCCAAAGCCCCTCGAATGGGTTAATTCCAATTTTCTTAGTAAAGGAATATGTATCATAAGACGCATAAAGTTCCCTGGCATGTAGTCTTACTTTTTCTTCCAACAAGGATGGAGCTACCCCATACTTCTCTTCAGCAATGGAGCAAGTATTATGAAAAGCAGCATTTACACTTTTCTCATCCCAGATCAACGTATCATCTAGATCAAATATAATAGTTTTAATCATCACTTCAGCCCCCTTCTTTCACTATATTACATGTTACGTATTAAATCACGGCTTCAAATAAAAATTTACAAAAATAAAGAGACGCCTATTAGTAGACGTCTCTTTATACGTATATTTGTGGCGAAGAATCATGTGGTTCACATGCACATGTATTACGTTATTCCTCGACTTACACAAATCAGCTCATCGCTATACTAGGATAACATGATTTTCGCTAACAAGATACTGGATTATTCTGGTTAACTAAAATTAATACACTTCAAAATTTTGCCCAGTTTGCTTTCCAACAACACTTTTCTTAAATGCACGAGCTACTCGTTGAACTGGAACAGGTTCAAATCCTGCAAAAAAGGTTCCCAATCGATCCCAGGATTCCTGCACAATGTTAGGACTAACACTATTGATTCTAATTCCCCTTGGCATTTCAATAGATGCAGCTTTAACAAAGGCCTTTACACCACCATTTGCCATCGCTGCGGATGCACCGAGCGGGATAGGATCATCCATCATGACACCAGTTGTTAACGTAAAGCTCCCTCCATCATTAACGTAGTCTAACCCTAGTAAAACAAGGTTTACCTGTCCCTTTAGCTTACTCTGGATGCCCCGTTCATTTAATTCTGGAGTCAGTTCAGATAGAGAGGCAAAATTAGCACCACCAGCCGCATTCACCACTGCATCTATTTTTCCAACTTGTTGATACATGTTTTTTATACTTTCTACAGAAGTATGATCAACGGAAACATCTGCCCCATTTCTTCCTGCACGTATAATTTCATGTTCTCCTTCTAACTCTTTAGCAATTGTACTTCCAATTGTTCCACTTGCACCGACGAGAAGTATCCTCACGCATAACAGCCCCTTTTTACGAATTAGAGATACTATTGTCATATTATGTTTTATAAAATCCTCTATATAAAAACATATCCACTAACTGCTGTTCATATGCCATATAATTATAGTAATAAAAAGCAACCCGCTGGGTCGCTTTTTTAAATTTGCCTTCGATTAAGTGGTATTCTCTTGCTCAGGTTTTTTGTATTTTATTAGGATAGCAATTATTAACCCCAGTACAGATGTAATACCTGCCACAATAAAGGATACATTTACCCCATGAATAGCACCTTGAATCCCTTCTTTCGGTATTGCTGCAGACGTCATCACGGACACAAGTAAGGCTGTACCTACTGCACCTGCTATTTGACGCATTGTATTACTCATTGCAGTACCATGAGGAAGTAGATCGTTAGGTAATAAATTTAAACCAGCAGTTGTAACTGGCATCATAACCATTGCAACGCCCAGCATACGGAATGCATGAACGACTGTTAAATAAGTAAATGTTGTTTCTTCCGTTAAAATCGCAAACATAAATGTTGTGACAGTTAAAATTATAAATCCAATAATGGATAACCATTTCGCACCAAATTTATCAAATAATCTCCCAGTTATAGGATTCATGAATCCCATAACAAGTGCACCTGGTAACAATATTAACCCAGACTCAAATGCAGTAAATCCAAGCATATTCTGAACATATAGCGGTAAAATGACAGCTCCACCAATCATTGCAATAAATACAACCATACCCAGTATCGTTGTCAATGTAAAGACAGGATACTTAAAGATTCGAAATTCAAGGATTGGTTCATCGATTTTCAACTGTCTTAAGATAAACCATGTTAATGTGATTGCTCCAACAATTAGAGAAATTAATACATGTGTACTAGTCCAGCCGGTACTTCCTGCCGTACTAAACGCATATAGAAGTCCCCCAAATCCAAATGTAGATAAGATAATCGATAAAACATCGACCTTCGGAAAGGTTTGCTTCGTCACATTTTTAAGAATGAAATAAGCAACAATAATATCAACAACAACTATTGGAAAAATGACATAAAATAAACTACGCCACGGAAAATGTTCTACAAGATAACCAGATAGTGTTGGACCAATTGCTGGTGCAAAGGAAATGATCAACCCAAACATTCCCATTGCTTGCCCTCGCTTTTCTATTGGGAAAATCAAAAACATGATCGTTTGCATTAGCGGCATGAGAATCCCTGCACCGGCTGCCTGGAGTACCCTACCCATTAATAGAAACGTAAAGTTTGGTGATAACGCTGCAACTAATGTTCCTAAAGCAAATAATCCCATTGCAGTGAGAAAAAGTCTACGAGTCGTAAATCGACCAATTAAAAACGCTGTAACTGGAATCATGATCCCGTTAACTAGCATGAAAATTGATTGTAACCATTGGGCTGTATTTTCTGTTAATTGTAAATCAGCCATGATATGAGGCAATGCAGTGGCTAAAAGTGTCTGATTTAAAATAGCTACAAAAGCCCCTGAAAGCAATACAATCATCAGTGGTGTTTTGTTTATAGTGGTTTGATCTCCTGGTTGTTCAGGAACTTGACTTTTAACCATATTCTTCCTTCTTTCCTCTATTTCTGTTACTATATTGATACCACAACAAGCATTTTTTATGAATGCTTATTGTGACCTTTAACTGTATAACAATAGGTTATTGTATCACAAATGAAAAAGTAACGAAAAGAAAGATGCTTATATAAATAATCTAAAATAGGAGTCTATCAAATGTGCTTAATAAACTTCCAATTTCATGAGCATCCAGCATATAAACTAATTGTTGCAGCAAATCGTGATGAATTTTATAATCGACCTACTGCTCAAGCAACGTTTTGGGAAGACCACCCGAATATTTTAGCTGGACGTGATCTATTGCAAATGGGAACATGGCTTGGAATAACAAAGCAAGGAAAATTTGCTGCATTAACCAATTATCGAGACCCAGCACATATGGGAGTAGGAAAGCGTTCACGCGGAGAAATCGTAAGTAATTACTTAGCAAGTCATACTCTACCAAGCGATTATCTTCAAGATATACAAGACAAGAAAGATCATTATATTGGATTCAATGTACTAGTAGGCAATCTTGACCAACTATATTACTATAATAATATTGAAGATGAAATTAAAGAAATCGAACGTGGCCAGACCTATGGCTTGAGCAACCATTTCTTAAATACTCCCTGGCCAAAAGTGATTAAAGGGAAAAATAATTTGCAACAATATGTTAAAAATAAGAAAGAGTTAAGCATAGACGAGCTTTTTCACATTCTAATGGATGCAGAAGAAGCAAAAGATGAAGAACTTCCTGACACTGGAGTGGGGTCAAAACTAGAACGGAAGCTGTCCCCACTCTTCATCGATATGCCTGACTACGGTACTCGTTGTTCAACGATTTTACTCGTTAATCAAGATAATCAAGTGACCTTTGTAGAGCGTACCTATAAAAGCGGGAAATACGTTGATGAGAAGAAATATACCTTTCAGATTGAAAAATACCGACAGATATAACCCTGTCGGTATGTTCATGATTGAATCCCCATCATATCCCAGGATGTGATAATACCTAATAGTTCCTCAGAATTCTTACCATTTTCTGTAATAAGTAATGCATCAATTCGATTTCCTTTTTCAATTTGATCTTTAAAGATGCCAATCGCTTCATATACAGTTGTATCCCTACCAATAAATTTAAAATTACTGTTCTTTTGATATGGTAATATTTCCTCTATTAAAGTTTCTGAACCCGAAGAAAATTTATTATCCGCTAACCACTTTGTAATAGCACTTTCTGTAAAAAGCCCTTTAAATTCATCCTCGTAATAAACAGGAAATTTTGAAAAACCTTTTTCATGAATTGCCTCTAAAACGTCGGATAATGAATCTTTAACCTGAAAGGATACTACCCTTCTAGAAAACATAGGGATGACTACTTTTGGTTGTGTAATATCTTTTTCAATTTTTTCAATATGCTTAACTACTGAGTCATGAGGTTCAGCAATAGCATGCATCGTATCAATCTTATCGTGAACAATAGCGTTACGTAGCTCCGCATACTCTAACAGATCATCACTGTATTTACTTACAATAGAATTATATTTCGCAAGAATCTTGACTGCTTTTGCAAACCCTATTCCTTTACTATTTTGCAATTCCTGTCTTAATGCTTTTTCAATTCGATTAAAAGCCGCTAAAAATTTTTCTGAATTCTTATACATCATATTTACTCCTTCGAAAAAAATAGAGACTCTCACTTGAGACCCTAGTATGATGTTACGATAATTTTATAGAATCAATTATTTCTCTAATAAGTCTATTAAAAGATCTGGTCTATCAGTAATAATGCCGTCTGCGCCTAGTTCGATTAAGTCAGTCATTAGATTTTGTTCATTGATTGTCCAATAATGAACATCCAATCCGATTCGTTCTGCACCTTTAATCAGTTTCGGATCCATTAAATCAAAGCTGCCTTCTTGTGTTGGTATTTGAACCGCTTCTACAGTTGGCCAATATAATCCATTAAGTAAAAATTTGTGAAAGGCAACAAACTTGGTAACTTCCTTTCTTCCACCACTAACTAAAGCTTCTTCATTGGAAATTTCCTTAACCATATCCATTATTTCTTGATCAAAAGATGCAATCAGAACATGCTCTTCTAGATCATACTGCTGAATTAAACTCCAAAGTTTTTCAGCGATTGGTAGGTACAACTCAGGATAATTAGAATCCTTTATTTCAATATTCCAACGCATATTGGGGATTTCATCAAAAATTTCTTCCACGGTCGGTATATACACATCTTGGTCGTGATACCTATTCTCTCCATTTATATCCGTAAAATACGTTGCTGCATCAAGGGATTGTACTTCTGCTAATGTCATATCGTTGACTATTCCCTCGCCATTTGTTGTGCGATCAACCGTAGGATCATGAATGGCTACTAGGTGACCATCCTTCGTTATATGCACATCGAATTCAATGACATCTACTCCCAAATCCGCAGCATTACGGAATGCCTCTAACGTACTAGATGGCGCTAAATGCTCTCCACCTTGATGTGCTATTACTAGAGGACGATCATTCTCAAAGTAGGGATGTTCTGAAATTTTAGGTACTGGAAAAAAATAAAGAATACCCCATAGTAATACCAATCCCCCGAGAATTATCCCTATTATTTTCAACAAAGATTTCTTTTTTGTTTTGTTTGCTGTTGTTTTTAGTTCAACATTCCCATTCAATGAAGTAATCCCCCCCATTTTTAATAAGCGTAGACATGGATATCCATTATTAAGAGATTTTTGTCCCGTTCTCTACATCCTCATCTGGTTTTAATAGAACGACATCACCCTCTTTAGGTACTCCTCCAATGATTAGAACTTCCGACTTATATCCAGCAATTCGCATTGGTGGAAAATTTACTACTCCTACTACTTGTCGACCAATCAGTTGATCGGCTTCATATCGTTTGGTAATCTGTGCGGAAGATTGTTTAATCCCCAATTCCTCACCAAAATCAACCTCCAACTTGATAGCAGGTTTCCGAGCTTCTGGAAATGGCTCTGCCTTGACTACTGTTCCAATCCGTAAATCCAACTTCATAAAATCATCAAACGTTGCCATAAACTTCCCTCCAACTAAATATTTTGCTTATATCATACCAATGGTGCCTGTCACTTGTCGAATTTCGACAAGTGACAGGCACCAAAAAAATAAAATAATTTTGATTTTTTGAAACTATTTCTTTATGATGAACGTATAGTATGTCATAACATACGAGATTTTCAGATGATAAGGATGGATGCATATGACTGTTTTTGGAATGGATATTCACTCATTTTATTTAACAATACTACTTGTTTCAGGATGTATCACTGTTCTATATATTTTCTTTGGAGATGTGTTGGACGCCGTAGGAGAAGGTATTGTCTTCTTAAATCCTGCCCTAATTTTATCCTTTATTACGTTTTTTTCTGCATCTGGTTATATATTAGAAGTAATTACCTCACTATCTAGCATTCTAATAATTGTTATCTCAGTAATTACCGCTTTTATACTAGATACCATTCTACATTTCTTTGTACTTGTTCCTCTATCATCAGCGGAAGAATCTTTAAGTTACACTGAAGAATCCCTGAAAGGAAGGGTAGGAAAAATTATCATTCCGATCCCAGATGATGGATTTGGTGAAATCATTATCGAAAGTAAAAGTGGTACCATTTCCAAACCAGTAGCTAGCTATGAAAATACACCCATAGAAGAAGGTACACAAGTACTTGTAATCGAAGTTGAAAAAGGTGTCCTACACGTTGTTCCCTATGAAGACTTGGATACTGAGCAATCTTAATAATTATGCAATCCCATTAGGGTCTGTATATTTATAAATAATTATTTTAAAGGAGGAAATACATGTTTACAGATGGCTTGACAGGCATATCAATTGTAATAGGTATTGTCGTATTCTTATTAATTGCATTAGTAGCAGTATTTGTTAAGAAATATCGAACTGCCGGTCCTGATGAAGCACTTATTGTAACTGGTAGTTACCTAGGTGGAAAAACCGTACATACGGATGAATCTGGTAATAAAATTAAAATCATTCGTGGTGGAGGTACGTTTGTATTACCAGTTTTCCAACAAGCAGAACCTCTAAGCTTACTATCTAGCAAACTAGATGTTACAACCCCAGAAGTTTATACGGAACAAGGGGTTCCAGTAATGGCTGATGGAACAGCTATTATTAAAATTGGTGGTTCCATTGGTGAAATTGCAACAGCAGCAGAACAATTTTTAGGTAAATCAAAAGAAGACCGTGAAAACGAGGCTAGAGAAGTA
The DNA here is from genome assembly GCF_009728145.1 of Ornithinibacillus caprae. Lineage (GTDB taxonomy): Bacteria > Bacillota > Bacilli > Bacillales > Amphibacillaceae > Ornithinibacillus > Ornithinibacillus caprae. The sequence goes on from NZ_WOCA01000007.1 coordinate 115,161, forward strand.
TTAGAAGGGCATCTTCGTTCTATTCTAGGTTCAATGACAGTCGAAGAAATTTATAAAAACCGTGAGAAGTTCTCTCAAGAGGTACAACGTGTAGCCTCTCAAGACTTAGCGAAAATGGGACTTATTATTGTCTCCTTTACCATAAAAGATGTACGAGATAAAAATGGTTATTTGGAATCATTAGGTAAACCAAGAATCGCTCAAGTAAAACGAGATGCCGATATCGCAACTGCGGAAGCAGATAAAGAAACACGTATTAAACAAGCTGAAGCAGCAAAAGATGCGAAAAAAGCAGAATTAGAACGTGCAACTGAAATAGCAGAAGCTGAAAAAGAAAATCAAATGAAAACTGCCGATTATCGTCGTGAACAAGATGTCGCAAGAGCACGTGCAGACCAAGCCTATGATCTTGAATCAGCACGTTCTAAGCAGGAAGTTACCGAGCACGAAATGCAAGTTAAAATTATCGAGCGACAAAAACAAATCGAATTGGAAGAAAAAGAGATTCTACGTCGTGAGAGACAATACGATTCTGAAGTTAAGAAGAAAGCAGACGCAGACCGTTACGCTGTCGAGCAAGCTGCCATTGCAGAAAAAGCGAAACAAATTGCTGATGCAGATGCGAATCAATACCGAATTGAATCACAAGCAAAAGCTGAAGCGGAACAAGTTCGAGTGGATGGTCTTGCAAAAGCCGATTCCCAAAGAGCTCAAGGGGAATCCGAAGCAGAGGTTATCCGCCTAAAAGGTCTAGCAGAAGCAGAAGCGAAACGAAAAATTGCCGAGGCATTCGATCAATATGGTCAAGCAGCGATCCTCGATATGATTGTCAAAATGCTTCCTGAGTATGCTAAAGAAGTGGCAAGTCCATTATCTAATATTGATAAGATTACAGTTGTTGATACTGGTAGCAGTGGTAGCGATGGTGGTGCGAATAAAGTATCTGGCTATGCCACAGACTTAATGGCTACATTACAAGAGTCTCTAAAAGCATCATCCGGCATCGATGTTAAAGAATTACTAGAAAATATCGTAGGAAAAAAGAATTTACCAGATGATATCGATTTTAATCGAATTCGATACGAAAATGAAAACAACGAAAAACAAATGGTAACCACAGAAGTCGAGAGTGAAAATTAAACGAAAAGGAACAATCCGAAAGTGGATTGTTCCTTTTCTTAATACAACCCAAACCAATAACCAATTACAGCCCCAATATAGTTTCCAATAATATATCCAAGTGTACCAACGATTAATATCGGTGCTACTAACTTACTCCAGCCTTTTGAAATAGCCATTGCTGCTGCCGTAGTTGGTCCACCAATATTGGCATTACTCGCAATAATTACTTCTTCTAGGTTGAACTTAAAGATTTTACCGAGTACAAATGAAATAATCATATTCATCGAAACCATAATAAACACCAGTACAAGTAACAACGGCGCATTTTGTAAAATGATTGGAAGAGATGCTGGAACACCGATAACAACAAAGAAAATATAAATCAAATACGTCCCAATTTCATGTGCTCCATTAATACGTTCAAAATACCGAGAAAAAATTGTAACTGATAGTAATGTAATCGTAGTAAGCATTAGATAATTATCGCCCAAAATCCCACTTATAGCATTCAATAGAAATGGAGCATCTACACCCGATGGTATGATCCTTCCGAAAAGCTCAGCTAATTTAAAGGAAATCGCTACAAGTACAAATGCTGTCCCAACAGCTAGTCCGATATCTTTTAAAGAAATCTCTTTCCCTTTCCAATAGGAAGCAGCTAGATTACTATTTCCATCCTCACTATTTTGTTCCAACTCATCAATATACGGCGTCTTAAATCTTTTTCGAAAGAAGCTTAATGCTGGAATTAAGATCAGTACAAGGAAATATAATGCCATCATCAAATTATCAGCTACTACAGCCGAAGAAACTAACTCACCAGGTGTATCAAACCTAGCAGATAAAGCCGCCAAGTTCACACTTCCCCCAATATATGAGCCTGTCATCATTGCGGTTACTTTATCCAAAACTGGAATTAGATCTTTTAATAGGAAGAAACCAACAATTGCTCCAACTACTGTTCCAATTGCACTAATTAAAAACATCAATAATAGCCTTCCGCTTTCATTCCATATCTTTAGAATGTTAGATTGAAATAATAGTAGCGGAATTGCCAGCGGAACAACATAACTCCATACCGTATCATATACCGGGGAATCAGTTGGAATAACATTGAAGTTAGCTAATAGCATTGCTCCAACTAGTGCAATGATTGCTCCTGAAATTTTCGATGCCCACTCGTATTTCTGTTCTAAGTAAATACTCACTGCTGCCCAACCAGCTAAAAACGCCCAAAGAATCCATGTATCATCGGGTTGAATAATTGTATGTACCATTTTCTTCCCCTCTGCTTTATTGATTTTTAGAAAAATTATAAACCTAGTTATTCTTGTTAAATTATACAAAAACATCATTAATATAACAATTGACCCGTTTCTAAAATAAAGAAAGACAAGCTATTAGAAAAAAGCTTGTCCATTTAAAATACATTCTTTATTTTACCATGTTAATCCTAACTAAGTTTTCCCAAATAATACAGGAATCCAACTGATGATAAAAGTGTTAATAGTGCAATTGCAAATCCCAACAAAAACACCCTTTCATGGAATAGTCCTATACATTGCATTTTTCTATGACCTAATCATATTAATTCAATAGCACAAAAGAACAAATCGTTACATTCTTACGGCAACATATTACCAGCTGCTAAATAGATACCATACCATTCTTCTCTTGTTAATTCTACCTCAGCTGCTTTAGCAATCTCTGACAGACGTTCTGGATTCATCGTACCTACTACAGGCTGAATCTTCGCTGGATGCCGTAAAATCCATGCAATAGCTACTGCTGATTTAGAAATGTTATATTTATCACCGATCTCTGCAAGCTTATTGTTTAACTCAGGAAATTTGTCATTATCTACAAATACACCTTCAAAAAAGCCATATTGGAATGGAGACCATGCTTGAATAGTTATATTATGTAACCTGCTATAATCTAATACACTTCCATCCCGATCCACTCCATTTTCATGCTTCATATTTACAAGTAAACCTGTGTCAATCATACCCGTATGCATAATACTAAATTGCAATTGATTTACAATTAAATCCTGCTCTACATATTTCTTTAACAGCTCAATTTGCATCGGATTATGATTACTTACGCCAAAGTGATGAACTTTTCCACTTTCCTTTAATGTAGCAAATGCTTCTGCTACTTCTTCTGGTTCAACAAGTGTATCCGGACGATGAAGAAGTAATACATCAATATAATCTGTTTTTAAACGCTGTAAGCTTTTATCAACTGATCCTATAATATGTTCTTTTGAAAAATCAAAATACCCTTTTCGAATACCAGTCTTAGTTTGCAAAACCATCTTCTCTCTAATAGAAGGATTCATACCAATTGCTTCAGCAAAAATTTCCTCTGATTTACCACCAGCGTAAATATCTGCATGATCAAAGAAATCAATTCCTAACTCTAAGGCTTGATTCATTACAACTGCTGCTTTTGAGCTCGACAACTCCCCCATTCTCATACAACCTAAAGCTATATTAGATACGGGTATATTACTTGTTCCTAATTTAATTTTTTTCATATAAGCACCTCATTTAGTGTTTACTCCTGTATGTTATCTATTATAACTCTTGAGTACCACTATTACCAATATCGCCCAATTGGAGGGCAAGTTTATCTTCTTGACTTTTCAATTCATACTAAATATAGTGGGATTATTGGTTTTTGTTAATTTTGTCAAATTATATTTTTTGAAACAAATAAATTTGATAAATTCAGCAACCTATTTTTTAGTAAATTGGGGTGATTTCTTGGGCTATTTAAAGCGATCTATGTTACAAATAATACCTAGTTTATTGATATTAACGCTTATTATATTTGCACTCGTCTACGTTGCTGGTGATCCTGTATCACAAATGCTCCCAGAAAATGCAACTGCAGAGGATCGTGCAATACTTAGTGAATCGCTTGGTCTAGATCAACCATTTCATATTCAATATTTTCAATACGTAGGTGACCTAATCCGTGGTGATTTTGGTATGTCCTACCAATACCAAGAGCCAGCATTGGAATTAGTTACAGAACGGCTTACTGCTACAATTGCTCTTTCTTTAATGGCTATGCTAGTCGCGATTTTTATTTCGATTCCATTGGGAATACTTGCTGCCATAAAACGAAATACCATTATTGATTTTCTTGTTTCTGGTGTTTCCGTTGTTGGGAAAGCGATGCCTAATTTTTGGATTGGAATCATGTTAATTCTTTTCTTTGCTGTAACACTACCTATTTTCCCTGTGTCTGGGGCAGATACCCCACTCCATTTCATTTTACCTTCTATTACACTAGGTGTTGCACTTGCAGCAGAAATGACTAGACTAGTACGAGCTAGTGTATTAGAGGTAATTGAACAGGAATATGTACAAACAGCTAGAAGCAAAGGACAAAAAGAGTCCATTGTTATTGGAAAACATGTTTTTCTAAATTCACTCATCCCTATTGTAACCATCATTGGATTGCAATTCCCACAGCTAATAGGTGGAGCAATCGTTGTTGAGACTGTTTTTGCATGGCCAGGTATTGGCAGGCTACTGTTAACAGCTATTGAAACTAGTGATATGGCAGTCGTACAGGCCATCGTATTTGTGATTGCTATAATTACTATTCTAGCAAACATGTTAACTGACATTATTTACCGTGTACTAGATCCTAAAATTAAGTATAACTAGATCAGAAACAGATTAGGAGCGTCTTACGTTGAATAACAATCTATCACATTTAAGCAAAATCAAGAAAGTTCGCTCCCGGTTGATGGAACTTTCCACACCATTAGGGATTATAGGTTTTATTACTGTTAGTATCATTGTATTAATGGCAATATTTGCTCCGTGGATTGTTCCACATGATCCATTTGTAATTGACGCAACTAAGCGCTTGACCCCACCTGCATGGATAGATGGTGGATCAAGCACGTATATATTAGGAACAGATCATGTTGGACGTGATATCCTTAGCAGACTAATATATGGAAGTCGTGTGTCCTTATTGGTAGGAATACTTTCAGTACTTATTGCTGGAGCGATTGGGTTATTTCTCGGACTAATATCCGGTTATTTTGGAGGGACTTTGGTTGACCAAGCAATCATGCGAATTGTAGATGCTATGCTTGCCATTCCTACTCTATTATTAGTTTTAGTAGCCATCGTTGTGTTTGACCCAGGATTAGTTACTTTAATTCTAGTAATCGGTCTTACGAGCTGGGCTCAATATACTAGATTAGTACGCGGAGAAGTACTAAGTGTGAAAGAAAGAGAATTTGTTCAATCTGCTAAAACATTAGGAGCTAGTAATACCCATATTATTCGAAAGCATATTATTCCCAATGTATTATCTTCCTTTATTGTAGTTGCTACTATTGGGATCGCAACAGCGATTATGACAGAATCCTCCCTAAGTTTCTTAGGTCTAGGTGTACAACCACCTGACATTACTTGGGGAAGCATGCTGAATGATGGAAGAAACTATATTGCAACAAGTTGGTGGATTGCTACATTTCCAGGACTTGCAATAACCATTACCGTTTTAGCGATTACATTTCTAGGAGATTGGTTACGCGATATACTTGATCCTAAATTAAAAAAAGGAGGGGACGAAGATGACTCATGATTCACATCAAGATGCCCTTCTTTCGGTAAACCATTTAGTTACCCAATTTCCAGCAAAAGGAAAGAAAAACATCACAGTAGTCGATGATATCTCCTTCGATGTGAAACCTGGAGAAATTGTTGCGATTGTCGGAGAATCTGGAAGTGGAAAAAGCATAACCTCTCAATCTATTATGGGGCTGTTAAAGAGTGGTGGAACAATTGCTAATGGGGAAATCCTGTATCAAGGACATAATTTGGTAGAGATGTCAAAAAAAGAACGCAGAAAATTACGAGGCAAAGAAATGTCTATGATTTTTCAAGAGCCAATGTCCTCTCTAAATCCGATGTTACGAGTAAAAACGCAAATAGCTGAAGCATTGAAAATCCATGTCCCAAAGCAATCACCAAAAGAAAGAATGGAAAAAGTAATTGAGCTACTTAAACAGGTAGAGATTCCTAATGCAGAAACGGTAGCGACCTATTTCCCCCACCAGTTATCTGGCGGGATGCGTCAACGAGTAATGATTGCCATTGCATTAGCAGGAGAACCCAATTTATTAATTGCAGATGAACCAACAACAGCTTTAGATGTTACCACTCAAGCGCAAATACTTGCCTTAATAAAAGACTTAAACAGTCGTAACGGTACCGGAGTCATTTTTATTACGCATGACCTTAGTGTTGTTGCTGATATCGCTGACCGAGTACTTGTTATGTATGCTGGAAAGATAGTAGAAGAAGCAACAGTGTACGACCTATTTGAGAACCCACAACACCCATATACGATGGGGCTCATGAAGGCAATGCCAACACTAGAGACACAATCGGACTTATTAGATCCCATACCAGGAAATGCCCCTGATATTGCTAATAAGCCGAAAGGATGTCCTTTTCATCCAAGATGTCCATTAGCAACGGAAAAATGTGTAGAAAAGATACCGGAATTAAATCCCATATTAAATGATCATTCTGCCCGCTGTATATACCCTGGGAAGGGAGGCAATAACCATGAGCAATGAAGATGCCTTGCTAAAAGTTACAGATTTGAAAAAGCATTTCCCACTCCCAAGAAAAAAGAAGAAACAGGAACAAGCTTATGTAAAAGCGGTGGATGGTGTTAATTTTTATATAAATGCCGGTGAAACCCTTGGGATAGTTGGGGAATCAGGATCAGGAAAATCAACCGTTGCTAAATTAATCATGCAATTACTACAGCCCACAGATGGACAAGTTGTTTTTCATGGTAATGATGTGTTTACACAATCTAAAAAAGATAGAAAGCAAACCCAGAAAAAGTTACAGATGGTATTTCAAGACCCATATGGCTCCCTAAATCCAAGAATGACTGCCAAAGAAATTGTAACAGAGCCACTACTTATTCATGAAAAACTATCAAAAAAGGAATTGGAATTGCGAGCTCTAGGACTACTAGAGGAAGTTGGACTTGGCATGCAGCATCTAAATCGCTATCCCCATCAATTTAGTGGTGGACAAAGGCAGCGATTAAGCATTGCTAGGGCAATTGCTTTAAAACCAGATCTAATAGTATGTGATGAGGCAGTATCCGCTTTAGATGTATCTATCCAAGCGCAAATCCTAAACCTGCTTAAACAATTACAGAAAAACTACGGGATCGCCTTTATCTTTATCGCACATGGTTTACCAGCCGTTAAACATATTAGTGATCGTATTGCCATAATGTACGCAGGGAAAATTGTAGAAATTGCGGATAAGGAGGAAATTTTTAAAAACCCTAAGCATCCGTATACAAAAGCTTTACTTAACGCGGTTCCCCCGTCTCACCCACGTTTACGTAAAGAAAAAACGCTTGTTCAAGGGGAAACACCAAGCTTTGATATTACCACTAGCGGTTGTCCCTTTTACAATCGCTGTATGAATGCAAAAGAAGATTGTAAGACAAATGCTCCAGAGCTTATAGAGCATGAGAAACATCATGAATATGCTTGTCATTATCCTGAACAAGCTAGCAATAGAGAAAACTAGGAGGAATAATTTCATGAAAAAATTATCTATCATTAGCACCATGCTATTTATCACTTTATTTATTTCAGCATGTGGATTTTCTGATCCAGACTCAGATTCTACAGAAAAAGAAGGAAATGGTTATGAACTACTAACTGTTGCAAATCCAGCAGACATTACAACATTAGATCCACATAACAATAGTGTAATTACTACCTCTGCTGTACTTGTAAATATCTATAACAAGTTAGTAAAACGAGATGAAACAGGAGAGATTGTTTCTGATCTTGCTACTTCTTGGGAAAAAATTGATGATAATACATGGGAATTTAACTTAGAGCCAAACGTAACATTCCATAATGGAGATACGTTTACTGCTGAGGATGTAAAATTCTCTCTTGAACGTGTTGCAACCGATACAACACTACAACAAAATTCAACATTTAGACAAATTGAAGAAGTAAATATTATCGATGACGCGACGGTACAAGTGGTGACAACAGAACCAGATCCACAGCTTCTAAGCCGGCTATCTACACCTGCTGCAAGTATTCTTCCATCCACTTATTTCAACGAAGTTGGAGCTGACGAATTCTTCAATAACCCAGTAGGTACTGGTCCTTATGAATTTAGCACATGGGAACGTGATGACCATGTAGAGCTTGTTAAGTATGATGATTATTTTGAAGGTGAACCTAAATGGGAAACGGTACATTTCTCAGTCGTACCGGAAGATTCTACTCGTGTATCAGAATTATTAACAGATGGAATCGATATTGCATTCAACATTCCTACTGCAGACATGAACCGTATCAATGAAAATGATGGTACACATGTAGCTCTTGCACCAATCCAACGTGTTATACAATTATGGCTTTCTACTGAAGAGGGTGCAGCAACCGCTGATCCAGCTGTTAGAGAAGCAATTGATTTAGCAATTGATAACCAAGTAATTATTGATGAAATTTTACTAGGTTCTGCAACTGCAACAAGAACACATGTAACACCAGGAAACTTCGGAGCAGATGAATCATTATATGACACGTATCGTTATGACCCAGAACGAGCGAAGGAAGTCTTAGCAGAGTCTGGCTATGAAGATGGTGTCACTGTTGAGATTTCTGTGAATAACTACTACACAGAGATGGCAGAGGTAGTTGTCGGAATGCTTGCAGAAGTTGGAATTACTGCTGACATTGAACTAATTGAACAAAGTCAGTTCGCAAACCGCCTGTTTAACGAAGACCTTCGTGAAGGAGTATTCGTTGGTTGGGGGAATGACATGTTTGATGGAAGTATTCTTGAACTTTTTAAAGAAGATAATGTAACTAGCTATTCGAATGAAAAAGTCGAAGAATTACTTGATGCTGCAGCATATAACATGGATGAAGAAGAAAGAGCGGCACAATACCAAGAAATTCAACAAATCTTTGCCGATGAACTTCCTGTAGTTTATCTATTCCAATTAGAGGGACGTTACGGTGTGAATGACCGCATCAATTATACACCTAGATTGGACGAGCTTTATTATGTTGATGAGATTACTCTAAGTGAATAATATTTTAAAGGAGGAATTCCAGTGACTCCAGCTATTTCTTTGTGGGAATCCTATATGGTTGAAACACTACTTGCTAAAGGAATGAGTAGCTCAACATTAATCAGCTATCTACAAAACGAAGATAGTAAAGCATTAAATGATTTTGATGACACGTTTGATTATGCAGAGTTAATACAAGCAAGTAATAAGGCAAACGCAACAATTATCGAGGCAATTCAATCAGATTATAGAATTAAATATGTATCTAAATTTGGGATTAAAAAACTTCTTGATTTAAAATTTTCACTACAAGAAGGTACAAATTATCGAATGGAAGATGCAAAGTTCTATGACATTCCGTTGAATGAAGATCAACTTGAAACGTTGGAAAAGATGTTTGAACCACATTGGAAGTTTATAAATAAGCGGCAAACAGAATCTGGTTATCTAGTTGATTTGCTACATGTAACCGAATTAGAATAACGATTGAGTCAAGAGGCTGTCCAAAAGTCATGAAATTTGCTTTGGACAGACCTCTTTTTTATTGATAAAGTTAATTACTATTTTCCCTATGAGCAATTCATTACTCCTTCTTCCAAACTTTGCGATAATCTACCCTTCCATTACTATCAAGTTTAATATTCATATATTGACTATTATTTGGCTCATACACCGTATGTGTCCGATGATTTAAAAAGAAGATAGCATGATTTGATTTTAAATAGTCTTCAATCGCAACATACATTTGCCATTGTCTAGTCGTATCATGAAGCTTTTTTAATGCAGAAACTTGTTGATCCACTTCATTTCTCATCTGTTCATTCAAACTTGGGTATATGGTTAGCTGACTGGATTGGATAGCTGTTAATACAGACAGTAAACGATCTTCTGTTAAAGCAATTCCAGCAACAACAATATCAAATTTATTCAACACTTGTGGATTCCCTAAATCTTGGGCATTAACTATTTCAACAGATGAAGAAATACCAGCTCTTTCAAGCTGACTTTGTAAAATCAAAGCCTCTCTTTTGTGATTCACACCTTCTCGGATTTGCTGAGCAGCAATTTGTAAAAACATATCTTCATTTACATTGTCATGTACTTTCGTTTTACTTGTCTTTTCCTTCGATCTTTCTGTTAAAAAACTATGTGCTACTGATTCGTTCTCATGATTACTATGAAGGCAAAATTCCTTCTCATCAATCAAATTACATAATAATCGACGATAATAAATATTTTTCAATGGGCCATCTTTTCGACAGTTAAACGTAATATAATCCGCCCCCTCCTCTTGTACTTTTATTCCCTTCCAAGATGAGTCTGGTGCTGACAATAGAAATGGGTGTGATTGATTGCCCACTAACTTCTCAGGCGTTTTTATAATCTCGATTCGATCTAACCATGGCCGATATCCATAGTAATCTAAAAATACATCAAGTTGAACTTTCTCTTGGTCATGCCTTGTTAATTGATAAGGTCCACTTCCGATTGGTTTTTTTCGAAAATTGATTTCGTTTTGTTCGACCATTTCTATTGGAATAATGGATGCTTTCATAGTTGCTAAATATCTGGGGAATAGATAATCTGTTTCCTTTAATTTAAATATAATCACGGTTTGATTCCTTATTTCTATCGTTACTAAGTTTTTCTTAATCACATCATATTTCGGAAGACGATCTATCGTCGCTTTGACATCATTACTGGTAAGTTCTCGTCCATGATGAAACATCACCTGTTTTCGCAAATAAAAATACCACCGTATACCATCAACGGTCTCCCAGTGATGCGCAATCTGTGGAATTAACTTGTCTGATTTTGGATCGTACGCTACTAATCGATCGAAAATCTGTTGAACCATGTGGCTGTCATGTCTAGACATGATTGTTAATGGATCCATAGAGAGCATCGTTTCATAAAAAGGATACCTTAGTACGTCTAGTGGTTCTTCATCTTCCGTCTTGGTTTGAGAGATACCTAGAACCTTTTTAAACCATGTTTGAAATCTATCTTGGTACATTGAATCCATTTGTTGTAGTAAACGAAATGCTTCTTGATACTTTTCTGATCCAACTTTATTTATTGCCTCCTGGTATAGGATATCATCACTTTGAACAAACAAGGTTAGTTTTGGTTTCTTTCCCCGTCCTCGTTGTACTTCCCATTTAATCCAATTATGTTGGTCTAGGTAATTAACAATTGATTTCGTATGACGTTCGGAACAATTAAATAATCTAGCAAGCTGTGCAATTGTAGTTTCTACTTGTACATTTTTAGTAAAGTAAGTTGTTAAAATCCTTACATATTCCATGTATTTCATCAAATCCCCCTCCAAAAAAGGTGAACTATATTTTTATGATATCATCGCTTTTTCTTCACCTTTAATCAATTTACAATTTAATAATGGAATACGCAATAGGAGGTATGTAATATGAAAGTAGATGCAGCAGTTCAATTAGAAGAAAAGTCATCAACACTATGGAAAAATAAAAACTTCATGTTAATTTGGGGAGGTTCAACCATTTCAAGCTTTGGCTCACAAATGTATACGATTGCGATTCCCCTATTAATCTACCATATCAGTCAATCAGCTCTGGCAATGAGTACGATGAGGGCAATTGAATTCTTTCCTAATATATTTCTAGGGATTATTGCTGGTGTATTCGTTGATCGCTTTAACAGAAAGAAAATGATGTTATGGGCTAGTTTTATACAAGTATTATCTATGTTAGGTATCGTATTGTTACTTTTTACGGATCAAATTCAATTATGGCACCTATACATATTAGGATTTTTATTATCTTCTGCAGGATATACATTTTGGAATGCACACCATTCTGTCTTACCGCAAATTGTAACAAAAGAGCAATTAACCTCAGCAAATGCAAAACTGTCATTTGTAAGTACATTTATCCAAACCATTGGACCAGGTTTAGCTGGGGCTGTACTCGTATTATTTTCTTTCACTTCAACATTAATGATTTACACGGTCTGTTTAGGTATCTTGTTTATAAGTATTCAATTCGTTTATTTACCCTCTGATGGCCATAAAGAAAAAAAGCAGCATAGTTTTCGGAAAGAGATAAAAGAAGGAATCGAAGAGCTATTTCAGAATAAAACGTTATTAACTCCGACGATAACAGTTTTGTTTATTAATTTCGCTTCAAGCTTAGTGATTGGTGTACTCGTCTTTTATGTCACTGATCAGCTACTTGCAACTGAGGCACAGGTTGGTCTAATGTTTTCCATCTCTGCTATTGGAGGTCTTATTGGTGCAATGGTTATTAGTAAAATTAGAAAGCGATTTGGCAGGGGAAATATTTATACGTTCTGTCTTTTGATTGATTTCATAGCTATGTTATGTCTGATCGTTGCACCTTCGTGGTGGGTGATTGGGATTTCACTGGCTATAAGAACATTTTCAACAACCATTTCAAATATCGTATACTTTACCATTAGACAAGAATTCACACCAAACAACTTGTTGGGACGTGTTGCGGGCACCTCATCCATGCTTATGAAACTAACCCTTCCGTTTGGATTATTTATTGCTGGACTATGGGCTGAGTGGCTACCAATTCCAATTTTGTTTTCGGTCTCAGCGTGTATTTTTTTCCTCCTATTTATAAGACTTTACTTTCATCCTTTTCGGAAATTAATTTAAAAATTTGCCCGGGCTATTTTATAACCTGGGCAAATTTATTATATACCTTTATAAACTCTAGCTTCATACGGTTTTAACGTAAAGGAAGAGAAATCCTCTATGCCATCAATATCATAATTTCCAATTAGCACTTCCTCTGCTTTAAATGTCACGTCCTCTGGAAGCTGAAACGCCACATACTGCTCACTGAAATTGGTAACAACGAGTAGCTTTTCTCCTTCATAAGAACGCATATAAGCATAGATTTGCTCATGATCTGGTAATATTAACTGGTATTCACCATATACGATCAAATCATGTTGTTTACGTAATTTGATTAATTTTCGATAGTAATGATAGATCGAATGTTCATCTTTAACAGCCTGTTTAGCGTTAATTGTTTTGTAGTTCGGGTTCACCTGAATCCAAGGATCTCCAGTAGTAAATCCACCATTTTCTGTATCATCCCACTGTATTGGCGTTCTAGCATTATCTCTTCCTTTTACATAAATCGATTCCATTACTTTATCATGATCTTCGTTGCCTTCGGTCACTTTCTCTTTGTACATATTAAGAATTTCTATATCTTGATAATCGTTGATCGAATCAAATTTTATATTTGTCATGCCGATCTCTTCACCTTGATAGATATAAGGAGTACCTTGTAGCATATGCAGGAATGTACCTAGCATTTTTGCTGATTCCACTCGGTATTCTTTATCATTACCGAATCGGGATACGATCCGTGGCTGATCATGATTATTTAGATATAGGCTATTCCAACCAACACCATGTAGTCCTGTTTGCCACTTCGAAATACTTTCTTTCAAGTCTCTCAAATCCAGTGGTTTTAAATCCCATTTTCCATTTGGGCCAGAGTCTAAATCCATATGTTCAAACTGGAAAACCATTTGTAATTCGTCACGATTCTGATCTGTATATTTCTTGGCCTCTTCCACGTCAACACCAGGCATTTCTCCAACTGTCATGATATCATAGAGGGAAAGAACTTCTTTATGCATTTCTTGTAAAAATTCATGAATTCGAGGACCATTCATAAAGTATTGACTTCCAGATACATATCTCTTCGCTTCAGGATTTGGTGCATCAGGCAAGGCTGGTACTTTTGAAATAAAGTTAATCACATCCATACGGAACCCATCAATTCCTTTATCCAACCACCACTTCATCATTTTATAAATTTCATTGCGAAGCTTAGGATTTTCCCAATTCAAATCGGGTTGCTTTTTACTGAAAATATGTAAATAATATTCATTTGTTTGTTCATCATATTCCCATGCAGGTCCACTAAAAGTAGATTCCCAATTATTTGGTTCTTTTTCGCCTTTTCCTGGACGCCATATATAATAATCACGGTAAGGATTATCCTTAGATTTTCTTGACTCTTGGAACCACTCATGCTCATCTGACGAATGATTTACTACTAAATCCATAATCAATTTCATTCCCCGGTTATGTATTTCAGATAAAAGCTCTTCCCAATCCGCCATTGTTCCAAAGTCATCCATAATATCTTGATAATCTGAAATATCATACCCATTATCATCATTGGGTGATTTATATACAGGAGATAGCCAAATTACATCAATTCCTAGTTCCTTCAAGTAATCTAGCTTTTCAATCATCCCTTTTATATCACCAATTCCATCACCATTACTGTCATTAAAACTTCTTGGGTATATTTGATAGACGACACTTTCTTTCCACCAGGTCTTGTCCACAATCATTCCTCCACCATTTTCTTGTTTTTGCCAAGCCGCAGTTCCATTAAGCAGGGCAGCAATGTTTCATACTATCCTACCTGCCTACGAAAAAAGCAATTAGTTTAAAACCAATTGCCTCATTATGTTTATCATACCAAAACTAAATCATGGAGAAAATTATTATGAAATTTTTTATTTTTATCCCGTATATAACGTGGAGTAAAACCACCACTCTCACACTGATTGATGAAGATTCCCTTTATTCATCTGACTGTTTTTCTAAATATGCCTTCTCCTCTTCGGGACTATACACGCCTGTTGCTTTGCCAATAGTTCCACCTTGCAGTCTCCAAATTGTATTGTGATCAGCATCTGCAGAGGAGAAGTCCCCTTTTGCCCATTTTTCTAGAATATCGCGATAAATAGTTTCATGTTTTAGGTTAACTTCATTTAATCCATCTAATAACCATTGAATACGTTCTGGATGAATTTCATAGAATCCCCATTTTTCACTTGCCTTTACCTTTTGATGAGCCATACCATGTATATATTCTTGGTATATAATATCGTTTAGCTCATGCATTTGTTTCGTTTGACCAAAGGGATTTAATCCTTCATCAGCAAAACGGTTTAAATCTTCCTCTTTAATGTTTCCCTGAATCTCTATTCTTTGTTGCTCAAGCTCTTCTTTTGCAGCTTCCATTTCCTCATCTGATATATTTTCTGTTGCTTCTTCGTTGTTGGTAAACATCTTGTATACATGCCATCCTGCAACACTTAGTAACACAATGAAAGAAACGATTAATACAGTTATAACTACTTTGTACATATTACCCCTCCAATTGAAGTTGGATTGGGAATTTTGTTATTCTTGATAGTAGCTAACCCAATTCTAATTAAAAAATTGCATATGAGTCTTTTCCGATTTGTAATAATCTAAACGATCATTAAGTGTACCAGTATGAAACTCAAATTTATGTCCATCTGGATCTGTAAAATATATTGATTGTTTGTCTCGCTTGTCCCTCTTTCTTCCCTTTAATATAGTTACGTTTAATCTTTCGAGTTTATCACATACTGCCTGAAAATCTTTTTCATCAATTGAAAATGCAATATGAGTATAAGACTGATGAATTTCATTTCGTGGTACATTCTTTTCTTCATTTAGTGCGAGCCACAGCCCATTGAGATCAAAATACGCAGTACTCCTTCCTTTCACTAAAAGTTTTGCATCAAATACATTTTTATAAAATGTAATAGAAGTTTTTAGATTTGAAACGGAAAAAAGGAGGTGGTTAATCCCCTTTATTTTCATCGACTCACCTCATTTGTATTTTCTTTAATCATCGTTATAAATTCTGTATCATCCCTATGAAACGTCATTTTCTTGATAAAGTTAAATTTTTCGTAGAGATGTATGGCTCGCTTGTTAAAGGTTGCAACTGTTAAACGAATGTCTCTTTTTTCATCATGTTTAGTTATATACTCTAATATTTGTGCCAAAAAATGAGTTCCATACCCTTGCCCTGTTAACTCTGGTTTCATACCAATCCCAAGGTCAATACAATCATCTACATAAGCTTGATATTTCCTTCCTGCAGGAACTTGAGCAGATTTCCCTACACAGTAGAAACCTATTAAATTATGATTTTCGTCTGTAATCGCTTTATAAGATCGATCAAGAAGTTCTATAATAGCATCTCCACTTAAGACATTATTGTACATATCATAGGGTCTTTCGTACTTCCAAGTTAGAATTTCGATAGCAAATTTTTCCGTCATATTTTTTATTATTATATTCATTATATTATCCTCATCTCTGATCTAGTAATTTTTATGTTCTCTCTTTAGCATCTCTGATCATGCGAACCTTAGCCCAGCTATAAAATAAAGATAAATCTCCAACCGGTTGACCAGCGCTTTCATACCCATTTATCCAAGCTTCAATGAATAATTCCAATACTTGTGGTTCGATTAGCTTTTCTCCGTCTATTTTTAACACAGCCATTGTCCGAGCAATATCATATTGATAATTCCCAACGGAAGCATTCATCCAATCAATAACACCAGTAATTTTTTCACCATCCGTCATGACATTTAACGGATGATAATCAAGGTGAATTAATGTATTCGCTTGTGGATATTTATTATCTATCGACTCGATCAGCTTTTCTTCTTCTTTATTTCCTGCTGTTAACCAATTAGATATCCTAGGTTGTTCCATATGAATTGAATGAATAATTGCTTGTGTTTCCCCAAACGCAAATCCAAACTTATCTACACTTTCTGGGGATATTTTTATTTCTTCAAATACTGTTCTTCCTGGTAACCAATCCATTAACATAACAGTATATTGATCATAACAATCCACTTTATGAACCTTAGGAACTGGTACCCCTGCTCTCCCAGCCAGTTTGAGAGTGGATTGTTCCTGAACGAACTGGTGATATCTATGTTTAGGTAGCACCCGTAATGCATATGTATGTTCTTCTACAGAGGTTATCTTCCAAACTAA
Organism: Ornithinibacillus caprae; assembly: GCF_009728145.1. Classification (GTDB taxonomy): domain Bacteria; phylum Bacillota; class Bacilli; order Bacillales; family Amphibacillaceae; genus Ornithinibacillus; species Ornithinibacillus caprae. The sequence goes on from NZ_WOCA01000007.1 coordinate 132,286, forward strand.
ACTATCCAATCCGCCTTCAATTTTCGTATATTCTTTAACTTGATCTCCAATTAATTTCATCACGACTTTTTCAATATCCATCCGCTTCTCTCCTCAAAACGTCTTTATTACTTATTCGATGTCATTAGCTATTTTCCTGTTATTTTTATTTTTTAGTTGTACAAGCACTCTGTTGTGAATAGACATAAGTAGGACGTTTCAGCAGTAAAGGAGTGTATACGTTGAGTGTGTTTTTTAGCTATGTTTTATTAGGATTGTCTCTTGCGGCACCAATCGGTCCAGTTAATGCCGCTCAATTAGATAGGGGAATAAAAGGTGGATTTTTACCAGCTTGGTTCGTAGGACTCGGTGCAATAACGGCTGATGCTATTTATATGTTAATAGTTTATTTAGGTGTAGTTCACGTAATTGAAACACCCTTCGTTAAAACATTCTTATGGTTATTTGGTGGATTTGTTTTAATTTATACAGGAATTGAAAGCATGGTTAGTGCCAAGGAAGTAAAAGCAAGTGAAGATAGAAATGTAGAACCATTACATAAATCCTTTTTCGCAGGATTCATTATGTCAATTACTAATCCTTTAACAATCTTGTTTTGGTTAGGAATTTATGGTTCTGTTTTAGCAAAAACGGCAGCCAATTATGGTTATCAGGCACTAATTCTTTATAGTAGTGCGATATTTATTGGTTTGTTATCGTGGGACATTGTGATGGCTGCAGTTTCGAGCAGTTTCAGAAAGGTACTTAATGATCGAATCCTTACCGGTATTGCAGTTATCTCTGGATTAGCACTCGTTGGTTTTGGATTATATTTTGGAACACAAGGAATCTCCCTACTAATAGAACACTAGTGATGGTTAGCTTCTTTTTTCCATTTACGATTCATGAAGTAAGCTACAATTCCAATTAATGTAACTATACCGAGACTAATAAAAAATCCTGGTCGATTCGTTTGATCTATTAAGGTTCCACTTACTCCAGCAGACAAGAATACTATTCCTACAATATATTTTATTTGTTGTTTTATGGTTACTTTTTGTAGTTTTCGAGCAGATAATATGATAAATAACCAATTGTACAATAGCATCAGCCCCGCACCAGTTGTAATATACGTATAAATCTTTTCTGGTAGAGCAAGCGCCATAATGATTGAAGCAGCAAGACCTAAAACAAGAATACCTAACGATGGAAGTGGAACAGCTAGCCTTCCCTCCTTAGCGAAAATAGCAGGGGCATCTCCATCGTTAGCTAAGGAGACGAGTATGGTTGTAACACCGTAAAAGGAAGCAACCATCGTAGAAAAACCAGCAATAATTAAAGCCCCATTAAAAACATGAGGAACAAACCCTAGATTGAAATCCTTAAAAGCTACAATAAAGGGACTCTCTTCCGTGTTAAAAACATCCCAAGGAACTAAAACCAAAGCTAATGCTAATGAGATGGCATAAATAGTAACAAGGGATAAAACCATAACTCGACCAGCCTTTGGAGCATCCTTTGGCTCATTTAACTCTACAGCCATTAAGCCCATAACTTCAATGCCTCCAAAAGCATAAAACGCAAAAATTAAACTTGCCCAAAATCCCATCATGCCCGTAGGAAACAGTTCCTCTAATGAACTCGGTGTGTTTAAGTTGTCCGTTCCTTCTACAAACCCAAATACAAATGCACCTGCGATAAAAATAAACATAACTATTGCAGCAAGCTTCATGACAGCAAAAACATTTTCGATTCGACTTAATCCTTTAGCACCTATTAATAATACAAAAATCCCGATAATCGCATACCCCAACGCAAATAACCATAATGGGATATTTGGAAACCAAAAACGAGAGAAAATAGAAAGTGCGGTCAACTGACTTCCCATGATTAATATTTCTGCGAACCAGTACATCCAACCAATACTAAAACCAGCCCAATGACCAAATGCCTGTTTAGCATAGGTTCGGAATGCTCCTTTTTCAGGATGTTTCGCGGTTAATCTTGCTAGAGCATCAAAAACAATATACGTAGTAATACCTGCTAAAATGATCCCAATAATGATAGAAGGACCACCTAGTTGGATTCCTATACTAGAACCCAAGAAAAAGCCTGTACCTATCGTACAGCCTACACCAAACAGGGATAATTGCCACCACTTCATATTGTTTTCTTCTTGTTTCGATCGCTCCATAGTTATCCTCCTTACACACTACCCTTAATAAAATTCCCAATACCAACTGAAAATAAAAATGTAATTTTTTCTAGTTGGTTAATTACGGTTCGAGTAAGAGGATGTGGTATGCTAATAGGGTTATTTGGAGGATTCGGATTTCATTCCGAGATATGGCTTTCGTTCTGATTTATCGATTTTCGTTTCGAGTTAGCATTCTCTTCCCAAAAATACAAAAAAACAGGATATCCCAACCTAAGGACATCCTGTTGTTTAACTTTGATCATATAAAATATTTCCTTCTGCATCTAATACTTGATAATTAACTTCATGTAGATCTTTAACATCGTCAGGTATTGTATCAAGAAAAATATGTTTATTATTTATCTCAGTACTATTTTGGTGTAGTTCATTGCCTTCTTCATCATTAATAATATATTGAACTTTTTCAGCTTGAGGATAATGAAATACCCCGCCCCAAATAAACCTCTTTGGATTATTGGATTCATCTTCAATTGAATCAATCGTTAGAAATTCATATTTATTTACAATATCTACGTTTCTAGCAAAATGACTGCTATCATCTACTTTAAAGCGATCATTTTTTTTCGTATATGTACCACGACAAACAATGTAGCTTCCTTCTGCATCCTTCGTTAAAAATATGACGATACCCTCATCATCGTTACGATATAATATCTCAGGTTCATCATATTGTGCAAGACCACTATTATCTATCGCTTCTTTCAATGTAGAATGTGAACAACCTGAAACAACAATTAACCCAATAAACATCAAGATAGATAAGGACTTTTTCATTTTCTCCTCCTGAAAAACATTTATCATAAAAGCCTGTATTTTTCTAATTCCATAGTTATATATATATTAGACGTATTAACCAAGAAAAAAGTTTCAAAAATTAGTAAAAATTTACTATTAATTTAATGAAATATATTTCATAAATGCCTTAAAAAGCTTTCTGGGTTATTCAATAAATCCCTGGTAATTTTGGATGCTCTATCTCTTCACATGATGTTTGATAGATAAAGTTATTCTCTATCATAAAATTATCAGCATTTGGAAACGCCATTAACATCGGAGAATGCGTAGCAATAATGAAAGGAAGATTAAAGGGATAATTATTAGTTTTTTTGTAATTTTTCATGGTTACTGATTTTAAATAAATCAATAATGACCACTCCTAAGTAACTAAGCTTATTACAACTGCTTGTACATAAATTGACGATGTTTCTGAAATCCATGTTTATCGCAAAAAGACTTCATGATATCATTGCCAGCCCAATAATCTAGTTCAATTCTATGTATCTTTTTTTCTTTTGCAATTTGATAGACCTTCTCCATTAGTTTCGTACCATATCCTTTATTTCTGTCGGTTTGACTTACACATAATTGATGTACAAATAACGTTTGATAGCTGTTACGAAACACATTTTCCTGGTACTGAACGACTTCAGTCCAAATATAACCTAAAGCTTCTTTATTTTTTATAATTACAAAAAACAGTTGCTGCTTATTTTGCATAATCGTTTTAAAAGCTTCTGTTATCAACTCCGAATTATATTCTTTAAAAAACTCTGGGTACAAATTCACATGCAACTCATGAACTGGTTTATTTAGCTTTGCTATCAGTTCATAGTCATAGGTACGGGAAATATTCATTTTCACTACCTCCTCAGCGGATACTCGGAACTATCGTATAGAGTCTCTAATAAATTAATAAATAACTTTTGTTGAGCTGGGCGTTCCCAATCCTCCTCGTATTCGGCCATTAGCCACATAACTTCGTCTAAGAAAACATGCTCAATTGCTTTCGTCCAATAGCTTATTTCCTTTTCTTCTAAGTTAATCGACTCTTTATAGCCTGACAAAAATACGTCCCATTCTTCCTTTGTAAATAATCTATCAGGTGCCCCGTTCATTTCATTATGAAATAACAATAATGCTAAAGCTAAATCAAAAATCCTTGGAATCCACGTTGCGTTATCTGGATCAATCAAGTACGGAGAAGGGGTGTAGACTAAATTATTCGCTTTATAATCATGCGGCGTAGCAATATATGGTAATTCGCTATTTTTTAACTCAACTTGATGAGAAACAATTTCTAATAACTTCTTCTCGAGCCTATTACTATCAATTGATATATTCACTTTAGTAGCATGATTTACGATATCTTTAACACTCGTGTCTATTTCCTCTTCATTAAAATCATATACATCATACTCTCCAAGTTGATACGTATTTTCTTTCGGTGACCGAGCATGTATGTTACCGAGTAGTTTTCCAGCCTCATAGATTTCTTCTTTACTACCAGTATACGGTTTACCCAGGATGAATGGATAAACAACATATGTTTCATCACCTATAGTTTGTGGGTTTTCTACTTCTAATTCTACTGGTGACACAACTCTTATCTCATGTTCCCGTAGCATGTTTACATAGTTCATCAATCCATGAGGTTGTTTCTGTGTTCGTTTTACAATATAATCCTTTCCTTCACTAGTAATCTTATAAACTGGTGAAAACGGATAAATACTTTCAGGATTTGACTCTACTTCAAAGCCAAATTTACCTAAAATCTCTTTTCCTGTCATAATACTTCCTCCATATTTCAGTTAATTATGTATAAGCGCCCTCATTTATAGGTGAGGATTTGAAATCTATTACGTCACCATTCTTGTATATAAAATGGTGATTATAAATACGGCTACTTTCTAGCATACACGGAAGAAAGTATGGTAGGTTAGCGACACCTGTATTTTTGGGGTGTAAAATCCAATCTATCTTTTTCCAATCCAAAATTCCTTCAACTGTTTTAATCGGAGATTGATAGTCATATGTAATTGGTAATTCAACAACGAAAGCATACATACCATTACCTGAATTAGCTGTGTCCGAATCCCAGGTAACCGTACCTTTGTATTCTATACGCTCTAAATCAATATTGGTTTCTTCTTTAATCTCGCGAATAATACACTCTGTCGGTGTTTCATTTTTTTCTAGCTTCCCCCCGACTCCATTCCAGCTTCCCATCCACGTAGATGATTCACGGTTGAGTAATAGAATTTCTTCTCCTCGTTTAATAAAAGCAATTGTGTATTTTAACATGTTAAGTTCCTTTCTAAATGTACTTAATTTAGAAGTTCTTAATTACTTAAGAACTTCATTCCATCAATTATTTTCCAACTCTACATGCTGTCTCACTAATAATCATGCTAAGCTTTAATCGACTAAGCCATGTTTCCGCAGTACTCGTACTATAGTTGACACCATTAACTTCTTCCCGGTACTCTAATCCATTTACTTTACAAGTAGCCACATTTAATCCTGCAATTCTATGTACAATCATTGCCCACTCGGCATCAGTCATTTTTTCTTTCGAATACAGATCAATGTAGTTTGCAGCTTCTTTTGAGAATGCACACGACCCTGCTGTAATATCAACTTCTTGATTTAATTCCAAAGAACAAATTTTATTTGTTATCTTCTCTGTTTCCACCCATTCTACTGGATGGGTTTGGAATGCTCTTTCTGTTCTACCAATGATTAAATAGTCTTGATTGGATATTTCAGCAACAACTTGTTTTAACTCTTGTTCATGATAGCTTGCCCATGCTAGGATTCTATCAAAATCAGCATAGTGAAAATATCCACTATTACTAGATAAACCAAATTTAACAGCTTCTCTTCTTGCATGAGCAGCCCCTTTTTTGGGTATGATTTTCACATGTAACGTGCTATTCCTTAAAAGAGTGATTAACTCTGTCGAGGACTCCTCACTAACCGTAATGTAAAGCCCTGAATATATGGATTCCAGCACATGCTGAACACTTTTAATTAAACTTATAGATTTTCCTTTTGGATCATGTGTAACTGTAAGTAGTGAAACGTTAGTCAATCTAAGACCTCCTAGTTAAATAAACTATTCGGAGAGAAGTAATTTACCCATAATAACATAAGGCGGCCCCTCTTTTACTGGATAAAAATCATCTCTGATCGTTAACCAATTATTCTTCCCGTATAGTCTTCGAGCTGGTATATTATTCGTTTGTGTTGTTAAAATAGCTGTTCTATGGTGCAAATATGTTTGTAGATTATTCAACAATGATTCTGCTACTTTTTTCTTTCGATACTCTGGATGAACCGCTATCTCAACAAGTTCAAAGCAATTATGTAACCAAAAATCTTTTTCTTCCTCTAAACCTTCTTGAAGTATGCCATGATAGTATTGACCCGTTAATGATGTATAACCATAAATGAATCCAGTTATTTCATTATCTTTACTATGGGCTACCAATCCAACAAATCCAGGGTAGGAGGAATGCCGTTTCAATCTATTTAACATCTCGGAATCCTGTTGATCCCAAACTAGGTCGTATAATTGAACTACCTTTTCTATTTCATCGTGATTTACGTAGAACCTACTTATTTTCATCTTTATCACCTGTATTTTAATACTATATCAGAGTACTCTATCTTAAACATTTCTATATCCGAGTTAGCTAATTGGTCGATTAATTGCTTTTGTCCTCCTATCAACGCAAAGTCTACATTGTAATTCATATGAATACACCAAGATCGTTCTTCAGACCAACAGTAGGTTGGAAAGCTACCAACCTCATTTATTAGAGCGATTAATTCGGTAAGTTTCCCGTAAAATAATAGCTCTTCATTAACCCAACTGTTGGGAGCATAGTAGAAATAACACTTACCTCCCGTAAATTCCCGAAGTAAGATTACAAGAGATTCTACAATACCTCTGTCTAGATCGCCTTCCTCAGAGGTAATTAGGTAACAAGGTAGTGATCCTCCAAAGAAAGAAATAAAAGTGGCTGTAGTTATTTCACTGTCGTATGGCATTCCGTACTTACAAGCTATATCCTTATATGTAAACTTTTCACCAAGGTCCATTTCATCTAAATCACTATCCCTACAGTCTTCAAAAGTTAAAGATTCATTCTTAATAAGGTTATCTCGAAATAATGGCTGTAGAATCTTTCCATATTTCAAAAACCTGGGTGGAATAACATGTTTTACTGTCATCCCCTGGGAGTAGTGGCTTGTATCTAGTTCATCAAAGATCCATCTTGTCTCCTCAAAATTAATCAATTTATCCATTATAACAACTCCATATTAATACTGTTCCATTCTAATCTCGAAGTCCCTACTAGTTATATGCAGGATAAGCTTATATTCCATTCGTATTCATTAGAACAATTCGCCATCCATCTGGATCTTCTATCGTAATCCCTTTCTCTTTCCAATAATGGTTTTCTGGTTCTACCTCAAAGTACCCCATTAGAGATAATCGTTTTGCTACATGATCTAATTCTTCTTTACTAGGTATATAGAACACGAGTAGATTATCCTTTGTTGGAGCTGGACAAGGACTTCCATCAACATGTTTCGTAATCTCTAATTGGTAGGATGAATCAGGCAGTCCAAAAATCACACCAGTAAACCCACGATGACCTTCAAAATCACCAATTCGTGGTAGTCCAACTCCTTTTTCATAAAAGCTAATAACTTGATCAAATTTGTCTGTTGGTCGAGCAACTCGTATTTGAGCAGCATTAAAATCCTTGAATTCCATAATTTTTCTCCTTTACTAATTAATCTAAAGCACCGCTTCAAAGGCGTGTAACACTATACAAAAGGATTTAGGCTGAATGTAGCCCACCCAGTTTCTCATTTACTGCATCAGCAATTATCAGATAATATTCTATTGTTGATTCCCAACACTTCTCTCCATTCAACCCAATTGTTTTCAGCTAATTTCCTCCGTTTCTAGTCACTTCTTTTGATAGGTATTCCAAGCAGCACAAGGAGGAAATGGTATATTTCTTAATACCTCTAGTGCATAGTCATCTGTCGTATCAAATTCCCCTTGTAAGAAGGTGTACCCTTTTACTAACCCATACTGTATCTGAGCTATAACTAAATTTGGTATGTAACTTCGATCATTTCTACTTCTACACCCGCACCAACCTAATTCCAATGTTTCCACATGATCATCAGAGTGATGAAGAAAGGAATAAGCGAGAATATTGTCCATCGTTTGATCAAATTGAATAAAGCTACCATCTAACAAAATATCCTCCAATATAAGTGCCTTCCATCTATTTTCATCAAAGTCTGCAACCGGATTAGAACGATGTGTTTCTTCATAATTAGCTTTTACTAGTTTGGTAAGTTCCCTCATTCTTACCTCATCTTCTATGATTTCAGCTAGTGATTTTATATCTTCTGTTTGATTTGGGAATAATAAATCTTGTACATGATCGAGTTGTAGTTTCGTCATATATGTTTTTCGGATAAGTTCAAAACCATTACGATTATAGAAATCTATTAACCCTACCGATGAATCCCATACAGACACTTGCAACGGATAATCTACTTTTGCTAAATTGGTTTCAACCATTTCCAGTAAATCTCTTTCGAATATGGAGTAACTTAATATAGGATTGCTAACAATGCGTATATAGGTACAATATGGATGAAATTTGCTTTTCCATGCAATGATGACACCGACCAATCTTTCTTCAAATACTGCAGAAAAAGCTTGTATCGTATTGCCGCTAGCAAGTAGATGAACGAAATAATCCTCTTGATTCGTTAGTCTTATTAATTGTTTTAGCTGTTTTTCATCTTTTGTTTCATAGTTTCTAATTATTGGTTTCATTTAACTCTCCTTTTATGATTAAAACTAAATCCTTTATAACCTCAATAACTAATTTTGGGTTTTCTAGATGCATAGAATGACCATGATTCGTTTGGATTGTTGAGACATTATTTGTAAGATTACCTAAAAGTTCTTGTTGTTGTTTCCATGTTGGATCATTATTTTTCGAACTTAAGACTGTTACCGGTAAATTTTGTTCTAATGGCGATGCTTGTTTAACCAGCTGTGCAGATTTTTCAGCATAGATAAATTCCTTACAGACGGCTTCGTAAGCACTAGGTTGATAACTTGTATAATGAGCTACATCTTGATAGGGAGCTGGCAACCACTTCCTCCCCACAGCAAGTCCTAATAATCTAGGAATCCCTATTTCTGACATTATAAATCCTAATTGAAATAGTCTGTTACTTTTTTTATATTCCTTCTTACGGGATTGGTCCCAATAATTGCTTATATAACGATTTTCGTGTACAGAATCAATTAACACTATCCCCGCAACCTTTTCTGGAAATTTGCTAGCAAATAAACGCATGTTCAAACCACCATAGGAATGCCCTACTAGGATGAGAGGTCCTTCAATATATAATTCTGTTAACAATTGATGTAAATCGCTGACCATATCTTCACTTGTATATTTTCCATTAGCCAACGTACTCCAACCATATCCGGGACGATCAAATGAAACTACCCTAGTAAATTTAGATAATTCAGGTTGGATGTGTACCCAATCAAGCGAACAGCAACTTAGCCCCGCATCTAAAATAACCGTACACCTTGCGTCTTTATCTCCTGTTACAATCGTATGGATCTTTTTACCTCCTACTTCTATTAAGTCACCAATTGGTGCTTGTCTCCTTTTGTTATGAATGGTTCTATTAATCAAATATAATGGAAATCCAATTACATTCAGTATATTTCTCATAATGATAGCCTTTTTCATTTATTTAATAACCATACCTTTTCTTAAATTCTTCACTTAGCTCACTCCACACATCAAACATATTTCCGTTTGGATCCGAAAAAACAAAATTCCTTCCTGTATGTCCCCTATTTTCTATTTCCCCAACAGTAATCCCTTTCACTTTAAACTCCTCATGTAAGACTTCTAGTGCTTCTAATCCATTCACCTCAAACGTACAGGAAAAATGCTGTCGACCATGCGCATCATAGAAATTTACATTTTCCCCATTTTTAGCCCTAACTAAAAAGAAGCTTTGATTAGCAAAATCTAAAATTGCCTTTTCTTCATCTATGTAATTAAGAATTGCACCTAAATGATCGATATACCAATTCGTTGACTCTTGAACATCCTTTACTGGCAAATATGTTGTTCCAACTCTTACTAGCGATTCTTTCATCGTATCCTCCTTGATTTTTATAATTAGCAAATCAATATAATATTAAAAATATTATAACACCTAATCTATGATAGAATATAATTAACTGAAAAAAATTTACACAATTTCCCTATCTGATTATTTATATTAAAAGGAGTGTTTATATTGGAAAAATGGGAGTATGCAGTAGAAACTTGGACATTAGGAATCACTTCAGCAGATCGTGAAGAATTCGAGGAAAAATTAAATGAATATGGTAGTCAAGGCTGGGAATTAGTAAATGTTATCCCCCAGGTTGGTGGAAGAGGTGGAGATGTTAAAGTAGAATTTAATCAACTATTATTTAAAAGGAAAAAGTAATGAAATTTGCATTAATCACGGATATTCATGGCAATCAAAACGGCTGAGGAGTTGCCATTTTCCCTCAGCCTTTCGATTAAAACTTCTCTGCAAGGTATAAAGAAATTTCACGTATTCGCCTATCGGTTTCATCCATAACATCATCGATATGCTTCGCTCGCGAGTAAAATGTATCCCCTTCAATAATATGGTCGGAAAGATTAAGTAATCCAATCGATTTTCGATTAAATTTCCTCGCTATGGCAAATGTTGTTGCAGTTTCCATATCGACTCCAATATGACCATCCTGTGACCAACTCTTAACAAGCTCTGCAGTTTCCATTAACATCGCACTTGTAGAAAATACCGATCCCGTCACGTATCGATAGCCTTTTTCTTCACAATAATCGATTGCAGCGCAAACCAATTCAGAATTAGCATATACCATCGTTTCACCTGGGGCATACCACTGAGATACTCCATCTTCCATATAAGCACCTGTTACAATTAAAATGTCACCATACTCAATATCTAAAGATAATCCACCATAATATCCGGTTTGGATCAAATTTTCCGTTCCCATTAATGCAAATCGATGGGCAACCATCGAAGCAGATGGTCCACCAAAGACATTCGCAAAACCTATTTGCTGATTGTTATGCTCTCCTACAACTAAATTCCAGGTAGGATGCCACTGTTCTTTGGTTAGGAGTTTTTTCCAAGTTTCCATATTTTCTTCATGTTCATACTCGCCATGAATAATAAACGTCCCTGGAATATAAGCTTCCTTCATTCCTAAGTTTTTCATCCAATCTTCTTTTGTATAGTCTCCGTATAGTTTCATCGATTTCCCCCCATTTATTTGGATTGATAACTAACCGTACCTCATGTTGTTTACTCCGCGACAAAAGGTTCACAACATCTGAAAGTAACAAATCTGGAGATGTTTCCATATGAAAAGTCCCAACAAAGCGTCCTTTTGGCATATTAGTCTTTTGAAATCCCATTAAAAAAAGACTTGCTCATAAAAAATGCATTCGCAGTAAACAATTGATTAATTTCTCCTGCATATATCTTAGCTTCCATCTCATCTATATCTACTAAATGTATATCAATAAACTCTGTAGCATCTAAGTTTTGATCATACGCTAGATAAGCATCTTGAATGAAAAAGGTGATCACTTTATTCGTCTGCGTTGCTGGATTTACGTAGTATTCACCTAAGCATATTGGGTCTTTCTCTGATATATACCCTGTTTCCTCTCTTACCTCCCTTATTACTGCATCACGATATGTTTCTCCATCCTCTGGTTTACCTGCTGGAACCTCTAAGAAGAAATCTTGTGCTGCATGTCGATACTGCTCTACTAAGACAATTTGATTTTCCTTTGTTACAACTATAGCATTGACCCAATCATCATACTCATTTACGTAATAGCTTTCGATTAGATGACCATTCGGTAATTCACAAGTATCTTTTCGCACGTTTCCAAAAGGAGTTTTGAATATATAGTTTGATTGTAGCGTCTTCCATTTGTCCACCGTTATCCCCCCTTCAGCCTATTTCCTTACCACATAGGTAATTGCATTTGTTCTTAGTAAAATTTCTTTTCCATTTCTATTAATATTATATTCTAGCGGCTTTACGATTTGCTTAACTAGATTCCACCCACCATACATCTCCTCTAGTTTCTTTTTCATATTACTAGTCGAAATGTTAATTTCCATTTGAACAGGAAGCTTCTCACCCGTTTCTATATCCATTTCTTTCACATCAGAGTTAACGATAATACAGTTAATTCCTCCATTTTTCGTACCCGCAGCCATTTGTCGAATTACACGATCAAATTGCTTCTGTGAATCAACATGTTCTATGCTAGACACTGCAATGATAAAATCATATTCGTTGGGCTTTATATGGTAATCTTCTATATTCGCTTTGACTGCTTTTATTAGATTCGAAACACCATATTCTGAACTATAGTCCTTCAATCTTCTGATAGCTGAATCTAGTAAGTCAACACAATCTATCCGGCATTGTTTATCCACAAAGGCTTTAGCTACTGGAATACTATTTCTACCAACACCACATCCTAAATCCAGTACATTTATCTCCTCATATATATCAAAGTACGGTAATAATTCCATGACAGTCTTAACAGGTCTGTGTAGCCAAGAGCCCGCTTCAAACAACTTATAATTATCGTAGCAATAATCGTGGTATTTCTTTTCTTCTGATCGGATCAATTCAATTTGCCTCATACTTACACCTCTACCTAGGAATTTACTTTCTCAATATAATAGACTGAAAACTAAGGCTTCCACCGACTACTGATGCTGGAAGTACATTGAAATATTCCACTTCCAAGAAATCAGCTAGTAGTTCTTTAATCGACTCCTCTTCGAAAAATGAAAAAAATCTCTTCGGTTCATACGAATCATTTGGCCAAACACCTTCCCAATTCATGCCTCCATACAAGCCCAAATAAAAAAGGGCTGATGGTTTTAGTACACGTCTGATTTCAGCAAGAACTTCTCTTATATGTGACTTAGGTACATGTAACAAACAATTTAGTGCCCAGATGGAATCAACACATTCATCTGGAAAATCAAGATTTTCAAAGCTCATGACTTTTGCATTCAACCCTTTTTCCTTACATAATCTAACCATTTCAGGAGAAAGGTCAATACTCATCGTTTCCATTCCATTTTCTTTAAAATACAAACTATCTCTTCCAGGTCCTGCACCTATTTCAAGTATGTTTTTCTTATTTTCGTTTATTAAGCACTCCATAAAGTGGTCTCTCTCTTTTGTTTTCCAATCAGGTATTAACATTGAATCTCTATTCATTGCCTGCTTATTATACGAATTTATTAAATTCTTTTTGATCAATATATCCATTCGTTATCTCCTATACATTAGACGTATTCTATCTCTTCCTAGTTAAATCTCTCATCATATTTTTCACATGTGAAGTTGCTTCATCATGTAGTTTAATAGAATCTTTGAAAATAAAATCACTAGGTTCAACTGGTATTTTTGCGATAGGCTTTACTTCCTTTTCAGAAATCCATTCATTTTTAGCTCCACCTTGTTGAAAGCCATCTTTATCGAATAGATAAATCATTCCGTTTGTCCAACGTTTTCCATGATAATCTTTATTAAGTGAGAAATAATAATAACGTTTAACTCCCTTTTTAGTATCCGCCGTTAAACAGGCATTTCTTAATGAACCTTCATATTGGCTTCGATTGATAACTGCAAAAAACATAGACCAAATACTATCAGAAGCCGCAAAGACAGCGGTTACCTTTTTCCCATTAAATAACGTTTGATCTCTCGGTTCAAATATATTGATATTAGGATTATTGGATCCATGCACTACTATATTTTTATTTTCAATTAAATAATTTAGAAATATGTATTTGGGATCAGGTAGATCGTACGGAATTAATTCGCCATTACCTGAGGAAACATATTGCTCGTACAGGCTTTCAAATTCCGTAATTGAATCACCGGAGACATCAAGTTCAGGTATCTTTAAAAATTTTAACCTATCTAATAGCCTTGTACGTAAAGCGTTCAGCATACGAAATTCCCCTTCACTCCTTAATCAGATAACACCCACTCGACAGCACTCTTCAAATCTTTTGCCACGTAATCTGGTTCCACATCAGCCCATTCACCAAAATAGTCCCCTTTTTGAAATTGATGAAAAGCTTCCTTACCCGCACCGGTTTGTACCAACACTTTCTTACAACCCGCTCGATGAGCAGCTAATAAATCTGTCCATCTGTCACCAATAACCACGCAATGTTCCAAATCCAGATTATGATCCTTTGTAGCTTGGACTAACAAACCAATATTCGGCTTTCTACAATCACACATCTGTTCATGTTGATGAGGACATAGATACACTTGGTCAAACCCATATCCTGTTAATTCACGTACAAACATATCCTTAGTTACTACTCTTTTAGATACACCAGGTTGATTAGTAAACGAATAGACTTTCTTACCATTCATTTTTAATACTTTAATAGATTCTTGAGCATGTGAAAATAATTCAAATTCACCTGGATATTCTACTTGATCGCTCCCCCCAATCGTTCCATCTCTATCGATGAACACGGCTTGAATCATTCTCTTCCTCCTTTACGAGCTATAACTATACCTTTCATAACAACCGTCTATAATTTCTTCTATTCTTCCCTCATCCCACGTAAGCTCTAATGCAGACCAATTCGTCTTTCCAGATAGACAAATCTTCCAATCATTTTCTAGATTAAAAATAATTGCTGCATCAGAATGTATATATTCTTTTTCAGACTTATGTTCTTCAGTAAATATTGCATATCCTCTTACCTTTTTCCAAATCCCTATTGATACTAGTGGATGATAAATAGTTATTTGATCATTTGGATCAATGTTATACTTTATTGGTTCAGGAGTTAATTGCTCCTTAATCTCAATATCCCAGTACTCTTCCCAACCCTCCGTTTCTAAGTATTCAATATCGACAGCTATGTAGAAGGTTTCAAAACTTAGCAAAACCGTTTGATAAAAATGATATAAAGGACTTGTGATTGATTCCGAATTAAGGGATGGACTATATAAAGAATTCAATCTTTCTCCAACCACTTTATTTAAACTATCAATTTCATTTTTTGATAATACCTTTTCATACTTCACCATTTGCAAACTACCTCCTATTAATAAGGAACCTCTCCCTGAATAAACGGGATTACTATTAATAAAATAGAAACAACAAAAAGAAACCAAAATAAATTCGATCGAAGCCTTCGTTTAAGTGGATATTTTACAATTGAAGAAAAAATCATGGTGTAAATAGAGTAAAGAAAAATAGCGACTGCAAACCAAAGGACCCAGACATCCCCATAGACGGTAATTCCAACAGATTCATAAAAAGGTGTTATCACAAAAATTGTCAACCATAACCCGATGATCAGAGCGATAATAACTTCGACAAGGACGATCACAACTAGTAACCATTCCTTCAAAACTTCCATCTCCTTTTAATAGATTATGTACATCAAAATGGGTAATGAAGAGTAATGAAGAATTATAATATGCCTCCTCCCTTTTTTGGCATTAAGCTAGTTGGATTTATATTTTTCCCCTCAATAACAATTGCAGTAAGTCCACATTCTGTTTTCGTTTCATGCCACTCTCTAGCTTCCCAAAATACAGCATCACCCTTGGTAACACGGATAAATCTATCCTCTTCCCCCCTAACTTCACCTTCTCCTTCTACAATTAACAGAAGTTGAGAAACCGTTGCTTGATGGTAGCCTATTACACCATCTATTTCTAAATGCATACAACCTATATGAACAGATCCTTGTGTATTCAAAATTCGTGACATAACAAAATTAGAATCAAAATGGGTAATCTTTGTTCCAACCTCTTGTTTAAAGTTAAAGATCTGCATTCCGTCTCCCCCCCTTGAAAATTAACGATAAATTCTAATATTTTAAACCATTATAACACTTTAACAACAGGTTCAAATAACATTTTTGCATCAAAAAAAGCATTGCCCAATTACAATGCTCTCACAAATGGTGCTATCTATTTTTTCTTTTTTACTTCTTTAGCTGCTTCTGCTTCTCGTTTTTCTTTTATGTACTTACCTACCTCAGAATAGTTAATTCCATTACGTACTGCAGCCTGGATGACAAAAAATAAAATTACAAATGGAACCATATAGATAACCATTTGCATTAAAAACGCAAAAAATTCTCCCACAAAGAACCCTCCTTAAATATGTATAAGCACTAACAAATTCATCACCTCCAATTATACCAAACAATAAACCTTAAGACCTAACTAAAAAAAATGAATAACTATTCACCCCTCCTACCTTCGCCCACACAAATCCGCCTATCCCTAAATAGACTGCAATAAGGGATGAAAGGAGGGTTTTAGTTATTTCATGAAAAAATACGAGATATTCACACTAATTAGTCTTGCCATTGTAATTGCAATCCCGATCTTTTTAAATTTAGCAGTTTTTGATGACCAAGATAGTTCACCACGAGAGGACCCGCCTCAAGAGGAAAATGAAGATAATAATTCAGATGACGGCAATGATGAAGAAGAAAGTGATCAAGGAAACACTGATGGTTCTGGTGAAGAAGGAGACCAAAATAACGACAATAGCGATGAAGTTGTATGGGGCGTAGACTCCGCAAGCTATACGGATGAAAATATGTATTCATGTGTTGTAGACAACTTTGGTGAACCAGAAGTGTGGGGACGCTATTTAGGTGATCGTGAAGGCGTCTCTCAAGGAATGGATAGTGATGAAGTTGACTACTTCCATGAAAACGATATTCAAATTCTCGTTATTTACAACCATGTCAATGATGCAAGAGGATATGACCATGGTGTCGAACACGGGGAAACAGCTATTCAATATGCAAATGACTTAGGTGTTCCTGAAGGTGTTGCGTTATTCGTTGATATCGAGCCAGAATATCCAGTAGATGCTGCATTTATGGAAGGCTGGTATGATGCATTAAATGATTCCAATTATGAGCCAGCTATCTATGGAGTATTTGATGAAGGTAGCGAATTATTTGAAGCGTTTAACGGATTGGAAGAAGGCGTTCAAGAAGATACAGTTGTATGGTCAGCTTATCCTCAAGAGGATGTAACAACTAAGGAAAACGCTCCAGAATATAACCCTGAAGGACCTGAAAATGCATTGCTGTACGGTTGGCAGTACGCAATCGATGCGGAAACTTGTAATATTGACACAAATCTATTTACAGGTGAAATGATCGAATATTTATGGTAATCATCTAGGAGTGGAAGGTTAATCCACTCCTTTTCATGTTATTCACTTACTTTATTTCGTTGTAATGATGGAGGACAAGCATAATTATACTCTTTAATCTTTTTATTGATTTCTTTAACCAGCTTTTTTCGCTCTTTCCCTTCCCTTGTTTGGAGCTGCTCTTTCAAATGATCAATCTCATTCGCTAATTCTACCCATCTAGGAAGAACATGATTATCCTTTAATGTTTTGTTTAGCTGTGCCTCATAGGAATTTCCACCATAATTACGCCCAAGATGAAGAGGCTTTCCTTTACCAGGAAGATCTTCAAAATGCCCCTCATCTTCAGCCTTCCTAATAATTTCTGTCATATGATCCTTGTATTGCAAACGTTCCTCAACTTCATACTCCCTCTTCTTCCCATCACTCATGAACCTACCTCCACTCAGCATTATTTTTTGTCGGTGCCTGTCACTTGTCGAAAAATATTATATTATCCCCAATTATCTGGGTCGGACATACGGATTTCTTCTACGACTTCATCCAGATCAAATGGAGTAATTACGTAGATTGGGTAGTCTTTAGACGCGTTTTTTGCTTCTTCGTGAAAATAACGATTGCTTCCTGGATACTCTTCATCTAATAGTAGCAAACAACCGTCGCTTTTATCCACCAACCATTTATTTTTAGCAACAAATTGATATGGACCTTTATAATCGCCTTGGTACATCGGCTGATAAAAATCTGCTATCATGGTTAATTCTTGATACTTAAGTTGTAAAGGCTCTGGCCACCGGTTTTCCTGATTTTCAAAGGGAGGAATAATGGCAATTTGAATGTCATACTCCTCCTTAAGATCAAGCACAATTTCTGCTGTCCATAATTCAACTCCCATTTGACCGCTAACTATCACCCATTCTAATCCTTCTTCAATAAAGCCTACCAGCTTTTTCGTAATAGCCGCCTTGACAAATGCGATCTTAGGATCATTCTCTTTAAATATATTTAACTCCATCGGTTTATATCCTGTTACAGCTAGGACCTTCATATGAAAACATCCTTTTCAAATATGTACAAGAGCTGACAATTAGCTGCCAGCTCTTTCATGTTACCATCATTTATACAACTATCTCCAAGGATTTGCACCCGGTACTGGTGGTCTTCCTGGTGCACCTACTGGACCCACTCCTGGTCCTGCTGCAGGGCCAACTCCAGGCCCAGGAGCTACTCCCGGCCCTGGTGCCGGTACATTATAAGCTCCACCAAATACATCAATACTGTTCACTGTATTCACTGTTGAAGTTGAATGTGGATAAACATGTTGATTTTCAATTAGATGGTGATTCATTACTGTCGTATGCGATGGATGTACATGTTGCACAACTTCCTTTGAGCAACAATGTACAACATCCTGCTTGGTTGGGTGAACAACTTGTTTAGGGCACCCAAAATGTGGTCTTCGATGTCTCATAAATATCCCCTTTCTTGTGATAAGTTCACTAATAAACTATGACAGGTGACCGATACTTGTATAAGACAGTAACCTATTTTAGTGAAAATATCATTATGACTGGGAACCGCCCACATTAATAATGTGCTAACAAGCCCTTCCTCATAGCAACTTTCTCACAATACAAAAAGATTGCAAGACCGACAGCAAAATATACAATAGCATTGATTCCAAGTATTACAAAATCACCCATGCTTATTTCATTTAAAGTAACTCCATTAATCATGACATTACGTACTAGATCTACCCCCTTAACAAAAGGAAAGTACGCTAAAAATGGAGCAACAGATAATGGAACAAACGTTAATCCCATTAAGATAAACTGTAAAATTTGCAGAAATGCTTGAACCTGCTTCAGTATGATGGAAATCCCTGCAATGAATAGCCCAATCCCAAACATGCTGACTAATGTTAAGAGTAGAATGGGTAAAATTGTGAGAACATCTATGTTGAGCCACTGACCAGTGGTTATCATCGATAGGAAAAGTAAGATAATGACAATAATAAAGTTAAGAACTGTTGTCGCAAAGAGTCTTGTCGTCATGATTTTCCATATTCCCATTGGTGACATAGAAAGTTGTTCTAACGTTCCTCTCATTCCTTCATTAATAACTTCCCAACCGATATTATTGATAACCGTGAAGGCTAAAAACCAAAAAATATAATTAACAATTGCGTACTGTGTATTTACATCTTGTGAGCTTGGATCACCAATCACTTGAATTCCTAAAAACATACCAAGAAAAACAAAGTAAAATGTAAATAACATGGCAAGTGTATTTGGCAAATACCGTTTTAATTCTATATATTCTTTTCGTACATTTGCTTTAAGAAGGTTAAACCAGTGCATGTTGCTTCTCCCCCTTTACAATTCTCATAAATATTTCCTCGAAATTAACGGTTTTACGATCAATTGCTTCGACAGGGGTATGCTCTAGCTTTAACACATCAAATAAATCATAAATCTCTTCACTTTTTGTTAGATCAACTTCTAAAATGGATTGAACTGTATCTGGAGTATATTCTAGTTGTGGGAATTTCTGAAGTAATAATTGATGTTGCTGTTCACTTAGTAAACCGCCTAGCGTAATGGAATATGCCCGCACTTCAAATAAACGCAACAGATTTTCCACCTTATCGTCAGTTACAATATTTCCATGATTAATGATCACTGTACGATCACATAAATCTTGAATAACATCCATATCATGCGAGCTAATGATAATTGTTCGGTTATAGTCCCTAACAATCTCTCGTAGCATTTCTCGTACCTCATAGCCAGTTTCTACATCTAATCCTAAGGTCGGTTCATCGAGTAGTATAACCTCACTCTCTGCAAGCATTGCAACAGCAATAGCGAGCTTTTGCTGCATTCCTCTTGATAGTCGATTAACTAACTCATTTTCTTTTTCTTTCAAATTGAATTTTACAAGTAGATCATCAATTTTTCCTGCAACATCTTTTCGGGATTGTCCTCTGTTTCCAGCAAAGTATTCAAGATTTTCTCGAACAGATAAACGCCAATATAGATTTCTGTTTCCTTCTAACACAGCACTTATATGCTTCAATGCCTGCAATCTTTTGTTTTGATTGTTGATACCATTAACCGTGATCACTCCAGAGTCAGGCTTTAGCAACCCACAAATGGATTTAATTGTAGTCGTTTTTCCTGCACCATTTGGTCCAAGTAGTCCAAGTATCTCTCCTTTATTCACCGTAAATGAGATATCATCTACTGCTTTCACGATTTCTTTTGACTTTCTTTTTTTGTAAGACTTTTTTAGTTTTTCAACCTTGATTATAGGTTCCATATCCCCATCCCTTTCTTTTTCTAATACAGGTTACATTCTATATGTTGTGCCCTATAATCTCTACGGTCCTTGGGTTGAAAATGTTTCAGACTTAAGACGTACTCATCATGTTTTGCTTATCGGATACCTTGCTGTATATTTACTCTCCATAAATCCTTTTGCCCCTCGGTCAAGCTCACCACCGTGAAATGCCATATACTGAATCCAATCCACTAGCATCTCCCTCACTAAAATTGAACACTAAACGATTTAAAATGATGGATACCTGTCCCATGTCGAACAACATTTTTACTTCGTAGCTCATATACCGCTTCTAATACCTCAAATAAAATAATTGGATCGATTCCTAACTGATTATGTGAGCCATATATCTTCTGAACACCCTCTAGATAAGATATTCTTTCTAATGAATTCACTAAATCCTCTGGATCTGTCGTTGGATAAAATGCATAAATAGGAGTTCCTGTATAAAATAAATCGCCAGTGAATAAAAAGTCCCTAGAATTGTCCAAAATACAAATGTGACCTGGTGAATGGCCAGGTGTATGTAAGATCGTTAATAAACGATCACCTAAGTCAATTAAATCTCCATCAGATAATGTCTCTGTTGGTTGTCCCTGAAATGGTGTATATGTACTAGGGTCAAATGTTGTAGGAGTTGGTTTCGTAATAT
Source organism: Ornithinibacillus caprae (assembly GCF_009728145.1). Lineage (GTDB taxonomy): Bacteria > Bacillota > Bacilli > Bacillales > Amphibacillaceae > Ornithinibacillus > Ornithinibacillus caprae. The sequence continues at coordinate 153,608 of NZ_WOCA01000007.1, forward strand.
CTCGACCAATATCTTTTCTAATTTGTTCAACTGGTAAACCCATTATTCCATTGACTAGCCAATCTTTTTCAGCTTCATGGACTAATATCGTATCAAATTCTCCATGACTTCCTATATGATCCACGTGAACATGCGTAGTGATCACGATAATTGGCAAATCGGTAAGCTGGTCTGTGATTCGTTTTATATTGTCGATTCCTAATCCAGTATCAATTAGTGCGGATCGTTCCTCACCAATTAACAAGAAGGAATGTACTTTTTCCCAGTGGCCATATTCACTAATAGCGAATGTTTTCGAATCTATTTCCTGCACTGTAAACCATTCATCATTAATTTCTTTCATTAATATTCCTCCTATGTATTGCGTTATCTATTCTATTGTAGACCAGCGTGATAGACTGCGCAATTGAGATTAAAAAACTTGGAATTTGCCAAGTGGTGAATGCCTTAGTTGCAATTATGCAGGATAGGAAAGTTTATGCCCTATCCTGCATAATTGAAAAAGGTAGCTCCTCACTACCTTTTTTAACATATCTAAAAATCATGATGTGGATTTTGTTTTTGCCTTGAATGATTACGATTCTTAACCTTTTTAGATCCGCTTAACGGTTCACCATAAGGTTGTTCTGGACCAAGTGGTAAATCAGGTTGCTTTTGTTGTTTTGGCCCTTTTGGTTTACCTGCCATAATAGAAATCCCCCCTTTCAGCATACATGTATAGTTTTTGGGAAGGATATCAATTTATACAGATTAAATTTAAATGGTAGGTACTTTGTAATAAAAGCACCTACCTGAATTGTAAAAGTTGGAGGGTTAGATTAATCTACTAACAAAATAAAGCTGCAACTAGGGCAATTAATAGAATAATTGGTGTGAAATTAAAGAACCAGACAAATTATAGAAGTAAAGCTACTACTAACATTCCTATTCACCTCCCATAGTCTTTCTATGAGATTTCACATTAATAGAATATGGGATTTATGTTTACCGTTTGAACGAAGACACAAAATTCTTTGAAACTCGTAAAAATAGTTATTTTTAATAGAAATCTAACCTATTATCTATTCGCTTTAAACTAGATTTTAGGATTAGAAAAATTCCTATTAATTATTAATAGGTAATCATATATTTTACAGATCAAATAGACATTCACACTTTCCATTGTTCGATTCAAACATACCTATGTATTGAGAGATTTAATGGTAAGGTTGCTGAAATTATTTGAAGAAGCCGAATAAAAAAACTGGAGCCCAAAAGTACCGACAATTAAAATATAATAGGCAACATCGTATCCCCAATCAAAGAAACACCTCTTCTAATGTAGCGTTCACAATAAATCATGATATACAGAATACGTTATCCAGTAGCGAACAATTCCTATTTCAGCTAAAGCAGCAATGGAATAATAAAAAAATAGATACCGAAGCAATAGATAAATTACTAGGGCTGATCAACACACTGAAAACAGAAGAAGGAATTGCATATGTGAAGAGTTTAAGTGGCTAGTTTTAAAGAACACGCAAAAAAAAATATCGATTAAGGGAGTGATGAAAACGATGTCAAAGAATTTAAATCTTGAAGATCTATTTAAAAGTTTTGGTAATACAGAAAATGCACCTGATTTATTAAAAGATATGTTGAAAGATCCAGAAATGAAACAGCAAGCTATGGACGTAATGAAAGAAATGATGGATGATGAAGAACAAATGAAGAAAATGACAGAACTGATGTCAAAAATGCTTTCAGATAAGTAATCTCTAACTCTATTGGATAAAACTACTAATTTTATAATAACAGGTGAAATATAACTATCATAAAAATCTATCATATTCTAAGTATCAGAAAGGAGGTACTAAATATGATAGATGAAATTAAAAGAAAGATAAATGAAATGGAACAGAAAGTGAACAGTAATCTTAATCGTACTAGTTCTCGTAAAAGTATAGATATACCAAGTATCGAAACGTTACAACAACGCATAAACAATCTTATTAACCAAATTAAAAAATAGGTGCTTTACTCCAGCTAACCACACCTCTTCAATCATACATGGAGAGGTTTATTCTTTTTATAACATGAATGGCTACAGCTACATAGATCAAAGGGCGATAAATACATCGTTAAAAGTAGTATTTAAAAGTTTTTTCAATCATACACGATTTAAATGAGTTTCTTTAAATTCCGACTGATATTTTAATCCAAATCCAAACATCCTATCCATTCCAATATGTGCAGTCCATATTATTCCAACTGCTATAGTGCTTGGATTAGATAATAATAAACCGAAAAAAATAACTATAATCGCTACGGTATATGTGTGAAATAAATTGTATAGTAATGCTCCGATCTTATTATTTACTAAATAGCCAAGCATTGAAATATCTGGTGCTAATATCAAGATAAAAAATAATAACCAACTAAATTGATTTAATCCGTAAGCATATACACTTAATGCTAAAACGGCAAAGCCTTCAGCATGTAATAGTAGTTTATTCATTTCCTCCCCCATTCCTTAAGTAAGGTTCCAACCACCTCACCCCTATCTTTACTTTTATACGTTCGAATATAATTTAAGTTCCCACTATTGGTGAAAAATTAATTTGGGACAGCTTCATAATTTAACCTTTCATCTTGTAATGCTGACAACCTAGCTTATACTTACTTTAACCAATGGTCTGGCTTCTCTAAATAGCTCGGTAGTTTCGTGTGAATATTCCCCTTAGCAGAATTGATCTGAGATTGTGTTAAAAAGAGACAGTCAGTTAGGTTAGCACCACTAATGTCGGCATCTCTCATGTCGGCACCGATAAAATCTACCTTTCTTAAATCAGCATTTCTCAAATTCGATGCAATCAAAAGTACACCTCTAAAATTGGCACCTATTAAATTAGCACCTTCTAGGTTTGCTCCTATATAGTTACGTCCTTTTTTCCTTTTATTAAAACCACTTGTTTTTTTGCGATACAGTTCACTTGTTTTTATCAATAAGTCGTTTACTCTACTTCTATGTAAAGTTATATTCATATTTATTATTTCATCAGGTGTTTTTTTCGTAAGTTTTATTGTTTCATCATAAATTGCCTGCAAGCTAGATTGAAATGATTTTGTTTCCTTCAAATTCATAGATTGATAGAGATACCAAAGCATTTCATGTAGTTGTTGAATTAAAGGAAATACGGTAAACATTTCGCTAGAATGCTCAGCGTTATTCCTCCAATCACGTCCTTCATAAAGGAACTGTGAAACATGTTGTCCAGCTCCAAAACACTCATACGAAACACAACCACGAAAACCCTTTTCTCTCAAGTTATTATGTATACTACACCGATTATCTACACATAAATTATGGCAAGGTTCTCCCCCAGCTTTATCAGCTGGAAAATCTGCTGATTTCGCATATGGCAAAGCTACACAGCATAACCCAAAGCAATTCTTACAATCTGATTTTAAAAAATCCTCCATATCCGTAGACACTTCCCGTATTGTTTAATTTAGAATTCAATAAATTGAATATATTTCTAGAAAGTACAACCTTCCTCAACTCTTTTTGTATCCATTAGTTATTCTTTTTCCAAAGCACTATAGCAGTAACAGTCATCCATAAAAAAACAGATCCATAGAGTATTCGTTGCAATAGTCCGCCGGGAATAAATATCGTCTGAAAGAATAATAGTATGAGACTACCTGTAGTGATCAATGTACACACAAAAGTCCAAGTCGATAATCTTGGCATGTTATGACGAATCGCTCGACCGATTAAAATTAAAGCAGGAATTTGAACAATCATACCAGGTAGAGCTCCAAATGTATGCCAAAGAAAACCAATATCGGCAGGGATAATTCCTGATATGGTAAAACTAAGTCCAAAAATCGCCAATAGTGTGGTTGCAATCCTTGTTTGCCTTTTATTTGGCCAGAATTGGTGTAGAAAAATAGCACCTACAAAAATAACAATTCCTGTGATTGTAAAGGTCCAATTCATCAGTAGATGATAGGGTGAACAAATTTCATAGTTAGCAAGTTCATAGGTATCTATTCCACAAGATGTCACCCCAAGGTCACTCATAGGCTGCGTGAATAAATTGTATGATACAGTAGATGCTCGAATGACTATAAACTCGATAATAAAATATAGACTTAATGATATCCAAGATATAAAGCCAATTTTTGCTGTGATTTCTCGTTTGTTTCGAAGCAAGAACGCAGCAAAACATACGATAACGGTCAAAACAGACATAATAAAAAAATATGAGCTCATTATTTCTCCTTTTAATAAAATCTTGTGTTTCCACTATAAGTTGAATATAGTTTATGTAGTTGTAATAGTAACCTTACCTTCTTTATTCTCCTCGTGATTCCATTCAACATGAATCTCAAACGTTCCATCCTTAAAGAAAAAAGGAAACCTTCTTCGAATTGATTTTTGCATAGGTAAATTATATGCATCATCTATATTTACCCATTCTAATTTTCCTTCTGGAGGATTTTCTAATAGTTTTCCTTTAAACTCGTTTGTAATATAATTGAAAATTAAATATCTATCCTTTGCAATTGGGTTAACATATTCATATAATCCCTTATAGATTAGGTTACTAACTTCTAATCCAGTTTCTTCCTTCACTTCTCGTATGGCACTTTCTACTAAGCTCTCTGGAAACTCTACTTTGCCACCTGGTGGAATAAAACCTTTGAAATTATCATGTTGTCTATTAAGAAGTAAAACCTGATCCTCTTTTTGAATCATACAAACTGTCCATAGTTTATAGTTAATTGATTGATCCATAGTTATCCTCCATACGTTGATGACATTATAATTTTATTGTAAAGGTGATGATGTATGACTGATTATTGCATAACTTGCTTTAAGTAAAATCTCTCGTATTTATATTAATCTTTTTGATTTAATCTAGTGTCTTTTTGATAACTTAACACACGTCAATAATAACATAATATTCTAAAATTACTATCGAGATTAAACTTTGTATTCACAAATTATGTGGAATAGGAATAACCCCATTTATGATAATCAACTTTTAATACCTTCTATACAATTTGAAAAGGGCTATGCTCTTCTTAGAGCATAACCCTATTTCTTGTTGATTTTCCTTAAAATAATATACTTATTTCCCTCAAAAACACCTCAAGACTGTTATTTGTTAAACAATAATATTCAGCCAAACTTTGCTACCATCCACTCATAACTGTAATTTGTAAGTCATCAATCAATTTATTTTTTAGATTGATATCTGGATGAAGCAAAAGCATTCCCTCTTGTGCCAATTTAATTACTTTTGATCTTGAAATATTAAAGATTTCTGCTAGCAGTTTATCTATCCTGAGACCAAAATCATATTTACAGCAAATTTTAATGGTAACTTGCTTAGACTTTTGATCAAGCGATTCCTTTCTTATCTCGTACCTAATATTTGTATTGACTTGATGACAATGCTTTCTTAGCTTATTGATTTGAAATGCATAAAACCAGATTGTTTCTTTATCATTATTCATAAACTTTTGATGTAGCACAGAATCAATTTTATTTACGTTAATTCTTGATAAAATAGGGTAATTCCAAGTTCCCTCACAATGAATACAGCTATAGATGAGCCAGATATCAACTGTTTTCTGATTTGCATTTACCCTGAACTTCTCACTACAATAAAATTCTGTGTTCCTTTTACATTTGCTACAATTTCGTATGACATATGGTGTCTCCTGAGGAATGATCTCATAGGTTTCTATATTATTAGAACTCATACACCTGCTCCTCCTATTTTTCAGAGGAACGCCAATAACGGTTGGATGGAGAAAGATTTCCCATTAGAAAACTTGGCATTTGCCAAGCATTTATGGCAAAAGCCTTAGTTGCACTTATGCAGCATAAGAAAGCTTATACTTTCTTATCTGCTAAAAAAAGCAGAATCCCTTATAGGTATCCCGCTTGGATGTAAAACAACTGATTATCCCGCGTTCCCTGTAATGGCTAAAAATAGGCACACTTCTCCCGTGTTCGAACAATAACGTTCAAAAAGAAGTGTACTATTTAGTTGCTTAACCATTACAAGTATGCTGGCAAATCTAATTCCACCTTCCATATTTCTCCTATTATTAGGATATCACTATTGTGTATGATGTCAATGATCGGTTTAACGAAAATATTAACCGTTTTCCAACTGGTTACAAAGCTTTTCCCATTTCTGTTCTAAATCTTCTTTTTCTTTATATACCTGCTGTAATAGCTCCAAATCTTCTACTTCTAATAACTTTTTGTCTATCTCTGTTATGCTTTCCTCCAATGAAACTATTTCCCTTTCTATATTTTCAGTCTTGATATACTTTTTCTTATCTGGTTTCTGTTTACGTAGGGTAGATTTTGTTTTTTCTTCCACATACTTCTGAACGGTATTTTCTCTTAATTCAGCCATTTTCTCCTTTGCCCAGTTATAGTCCCCGTCAAAACAATGGATCTTCTTTGATTCTATCCAATATATTTTTCCAAATAGCTTGTTAAGAAAATACCTGTCATGGGACACTGCCAAAATAGTACCTTGATAATCTTCGAGTGCTTCTTCCAACACTTCCCTTGATTCAATATCTAAATGATTGGTTGGTTCATCTAGGATAAGCAAATTAATGTCTTGATACATCAATTGAGCTAACCTTAAACGCATCCTTTCACCACCACTTAGTTGAGATACTTTTTGAAAAACAGTGTACCCATAAAACATAAACCTTGCTAAGATATGTCTTGCTTCTCCTTCTGTTACATTCACCTCATTCCTAAAGGCATCCATAACCGTTTCATTTTCAATAGAAGAAAAAATATTTTGAGATAGGTATCCAATTTTGACATTACTACCAATCCGCACTTCTCCATCATCTGGTTCAAGATGCTGCAGGATTAATTTGATTAATGTAGATTTTCCTGTTCCATTTTCTCCTATTAAAGCAGCATGTTCTTGATAAGACACATGCATAGTTACATTCTTAAATAACTGCTTTTCATCAAAACTTTTTGAAATATCGGTAAGGATAATGACATCATTCCCACTTCGATCCGCAGCTTCCATTTCTAAGTTCATTTTCTTTCGTTTTAATATCGGTCGATGTAACTTTTCCATTCGTTCTAATGCTCTTTCCATGTTCCTTGCCCTTCTATGCAGGCCGTCATTTGGTGGATTTGCTCTGTTTGCCCAATCCCTTAATCGTTTAATCGCTTCCCTCATCTTTTTAATTTTCTTTTGCTGTTCCTCATAAGCTTGGAATTCTCTTAGGAGCCTCTCTTCTTTTTCTTGTACAAAGCCAGAAAAATTTGTGTGATAGGAAGTTACTCCCCCATCTTCTAAATCAATTACCATATTCACTACTTCATCAAGGAAATAGCGATCATGAGAAATAACAAGGACTGTCCCTTGATACTCTTTAAGAAAATTTCCGAGCCATTCGACTGCCATTAAATCTAAGTGGTTTGTCGGTTCATCCAACAACAGTAAATCTGGCTGTTTGAGTAACATCAGACCTAGACCAACTTTTGTTTTTTCGCCTCCACTTAATTGAGCAAATGGTTGATTAAGTAAAGGGTGTATATTTAAGCCGTGAACGATTTTTTCGATATTAGATTCTATTTCATATCCACCATTGATCGTATACTGTTCTTGTAAATTCCCGTAATCGACAATGAATTTTTCCAACCTTTCTGCGTCTCTTTCCATCCCCATTTTAATTTCAAGCTTTTTCATTTTTTCTTCTAGCTGCAATAGAGGGGAGAAAGCTAAGCGTAATACATCCTTGGTCGTTGTCGTATCATGGTATTCTGGAATTTGTGTAAGATAACCAATGGTAGCACCTTTTTTCCAGTGTATTTGACCTGAATCAGCTGTTTCCTCACCTGCTAGTAAGCGAATTAAAGTTGTTTTTCCGCTACCATTTCTCCCTACTAGACCCACACGTTGTTTATCTTTTATTTCAAATGATATATCTTCAAAAATGGAGTTTCCTCCATACATCTTTGCTATCTTATTTACACTACATACAATCATCCGATTATTCCTCCTTAAAATAAGTAGTAAATTCTTAGTTAAATAGACAACTTGGCTATTTATGCAAAAGCCTTCTTTGTACTGAAGCAGATTAAAAGGCTTATACTTTCTTAACTATCAAAAAAAGCCATGAGAAGACATACCTTCCCATGGCTACTAATTGGACAATTAATCAAGCCGTTTACCTGATTCAAAACAGCTTCATATTTCTGTTCAAATATTGACTATTACCATATGGCAAAGCCTTCATTTTACCATGAAGATAAGAAATCATTCTTATCTTCTAGAAAAAGGAGAGCATGAAAATGCCCTCCTTTCAACCGTCCTACTATTATGTGGGTTAAGAGATGTTTTCACCGTTTTAGATTACTATTTAGTTGCTAAAAAAAGACACACGTGTCCCGTTAGCAACTGCAACAGCAAATTTTGCACGGCAAAAATAAAGGAACTCAGCCCAGTATCCGTGCACTAAAACAGCTCGATTTAACATCTTAACTCCACCTCCGATTCCTTTAAATTAATTTTATTTTATAACTTATCGGAATAAAATTCAAGATTAAAGCAAAAAAAGGGCTGAACAACCTTAAACTAAATCAAAACATAGATATTATCCAAAATGATCGCTAGTGGTAAAGCATCCTTAAAAAAACACTTTAGTGTCTATACACATCTGTGTGATATCCACTAATCTATAGATAAAAATAATTCAAATGGATGTGATGATATGTTAACGGAATTAGCTTCACAGCAGAAGGCGGCCAGGATCGCAGGATACAGCTTACTTATGATGTCCGTACTAGGTCCCTTCGCTTATTTATTTGTACTTCAGAGTTTGATTGTAAATGATAATGCAGTGGAAACAGCAGCAAATATCCTGGCCTCAAAGGGATTGTTTCGCAGTGCTATCATAAGTCTCGTCGCTGTAGTGATTCTCGATGTTATTATTGCTTGGTCGCTCTACAAGGTGTTTAAGCCCATCCATCATACACTTTCGTTGCTAGCAGCATGCTTCCGCGTTGTGTATGCAACTATGTTTGGAGTTGCTATTCACCAGCTTTATAACGCATTACAAATCTTGATCGATACAGAGTTCTTATCTATTTGGGAACCTGCAGAACACTATGCACATGCTATGTTGTATATAAACGCTTTTAATAATGAGTGGAATATAAGTCTTATTATATTCGGTCTCCATTTGCTAGTACTTGGATACCTAATGCTTCATTCAAATTATTTTCCGAAAATATTAGGGGTTTTAATCTTCATTGCAGGGTTAGGATATCTCATGGATTCACTTGGCTTGCTTTTCTTTAAAAATTATAGCTTTGAAATCTCCATATATACTTTTATCGGAGAGTTACTATTGATTATCTGGCTATTTATTAGAGGGAGGAAAGGTTTTCCATCTTAGTTTTCAGCATAGAGCAGAGCTTTTCTGCAAGTATAGGATTTAGGGTTGCAATCCTTCCCACTACGGGTTACTGTAGGTTAAAAGTACTCAATAGAAAGCTGTGGTGGTGTTCAATTGAAAGATGATGGTATACTAGCTACCAAACTTCATATTCCTATACTGCGTAAATATATTGTTCCTCGCACTCGATTGAGTGAACGACTGAGCGAAGGGCTCTATCGTAAAGTAACACTGGTCTCAGCACCGGCAGGTTTCGGTAAAACTACTTTGATCAGTGAATGGCTTACAGTATGCAAACAAGAGATTGCGTGGTTCTCGATAGACCAGGAAGATAATGATCTCACACGTTTTTTAACCTACCTCGTTTTAGCGTTACAGAGCATATCAGAATCAATTGGAGACAGGATACTTCCATTAGTTCGTTCCTCTCAGTCACTTCCTGTGGAAACAATCATGACCTATGTAGTCGATGAAATATCCACGTTTCAAACTCCCTGTATTCTTATCTTGGATGACCTCCACGTCATTCAATCTGAACCAATTTACGATGCAATTCATTTTCTAATTGAATATATGCCGTCTGAGATGCACTTGGTGATCTCTACTCGTGAGACGAAAAAGCTGCGCTTATCCTCATTACGGGTTCGAGACCAGATTACAGAACTACGTGCCGAAGATTTGCAATTTAATAAATCAGAAACGGAGAGGTTCATGAACCATACGATGGGGCTTACACTCGAGCCTGAAGAAGTACATTTACTTGAATCCCGTACCGAAGGATGGATTGCAGGGCTACAGTTAGCCGCGCTTTCCATGCGAAATAGTACAGATTACCATGAGTTCATTCGCTCCTTCAGTGGCAATCACCATCTAGTATTGGATTACCTATTAGAAGAAGTGTTGAAGAAGCAACCGAAGCCCATACAAAACTTTTTGCTGCGAACCGCAGTCCTAGATCGCATGTGTGGTTCGCTCTGTGACGCTTTGTCCGAAAATGAACTTGAAAGAGATTACGGCACAGGACAAGACATCCTGGAATATTTAGAGAGGATTAACTTGTTTATCATTCCCCTCGACAATGATCGATACTGGTACAGGTATCACCATTTATTCTCAGATCTACTTCGACACAGGCTGCTACGATGTTCAACTACCCGTGTACCAGTACTTCATATCCAAGCGAGCAAATGGTATGAAATGAAAGGTCTGTTTATTGAAGCCTTCCATCATGCAAGTGAGGCAAATGATATCGACCGGGCTGCACGTCTACTTGAAGGGGACGGTATGCCTCTACATCTAAGAGGTGCTACTGCTCCAGTTCTGCACTGGTTAGAATCACTCGACAGATCCATATTGGATGACAGACCTAACTTGTGGGTCACGTATGCATCCACATTAACAGTGTCTGGGCATCCCATCAGCAACGTAGAAGAAAAGCTGAGGATGGCTGAGCTAGCACTACAGCAGAAGGAATCAAGTGAAGAAAAAAGTGATCTTACCGGTCATGTCTCCGCTATAAGAGCGATGTTAGCCATTCCTAAGAATGATGCCGAGGCGATAAAAATTCATTCCAAATGTGCTTTAGAGCTGCTTCGGCCAGACAATTTGTCGATTCGGACATCCGCTACTTGGACACTAGGATTTGCTTATCAGCTTAAATGCGATTATAAATTGGCGAGCAAGGCCTACACCGAAGCAATTGCATCGGCTAAGGCTACAGACAACTTACTAATCACAATTGCTGCTACCATCTGTTTAGGTCAGGTACAGGAAGCCGAACTCATGCTACATTCGGCTAAGGAGAAATTCAAGAAAGTTTTACAACTTGCAGGGGATCCGCCGTTGCCCAGTACCTGCGAAGCGTATTTCGGAATGGCCCGTCTACTTTATCAATGGAATCGCTTAGATGAGGCTGAGGAGTACGGACAACTGGGAGTAAGGTTAGCTTTAAAGCTAGAAACTATCGACACTCCCGCTGCCTGCTATGTACTTCTTGCAAGGATAAAGCTAGCGCAAAAAGATAACAATAGAGCTGCATCATATATAGAGCAAGCTAAGGAGTTCCTGCATAGTCGACATCCTCAATATCAAATGCCTGAGTTAACCGAAGTACAAGGATTGCTACTACTTAGTCGAGGGCAGTTTACCGCTGCTGACAAGTTGACAGAGAAGCCAAATGACACCAATACTATCATCCGATCACGTGTCCTATGGGCACAAGGAAAAACTACAGAAGCACGGAAACTACTTGAGTTAATGTTACAAAAAATGGATCGAAAACGTCAAAAATATGAGGTGCTAAAGATATTAGTTATTAAGGCTGCAATCCTGCAAACTGACCATAAGATAGAAGCTTCTCTACAAATACTGGAAGAAGCCTTGAAGCTTGCAGAGCCAGGCGGCTACATCCGTCTCTTCGCAGATGAGGGTGAGCCAATGAGGCAGCTTTTAAAAGAAGCACATGTTAGAGGATGGATGCCGAGCTATACAAGTCAACTACTGTCAGCTGGAGATGTACAACAAGACACACAAATTTCTTCTACAAAATCACTTGTAGAGCCATTAACCAAGCGTGAACTACAAGTTTTACAGCTCATTGCGCAAGGTTTATCGAACGATGAGATTGGAAAGCAGCTATACCTGGCCCTCGATACCGTCAAAGGACACAATCGCAGAATTTTTGGCAAGCTTCAAGTCCGTCGCAGAACCGAAGCTGTGGCCCGTGCTCGTGAACTTGGGTTGTTTTAATGTAATTTACCACCTCTCATTGTAAAATATAAAAAAAGGTATAAGGAGTTTATTCCTTATACCTAACCTCGTGAATTGTTACTTGTTATTACTTTGTAAACGCATCTGTTAACGCTGTGACGATCTGTTTCTTACGAGAAACAACACCTTTAAGTAATGCCCTGTTGTTATCATCTAGTGAGACATTAAACGCTGTTTCTACTTTAACTTTTCCAGTTCCAACAGCTAACACTTCTGAGTCATTATTTAAAATGTCCGTTACCACAAACAAGAATAAATCTAGACCTTTGTCCGTGATATTTTTGTTAATCTCTGCTTCAATTTCCGCCTGTGCTTCGTACACTTTGCTTGCATCAACTGTATTTACTTGCGCAATTTCAACTTTTGCATCACCCATTGCAAACTCTTTTGCGTCCATTGAGATTAACTCAGCAGGTGATTTATCACTTAAATCAGCACCAGCTTGCAACATATCTAATCCATATTTTTCGAGGTCTACACCAGCAATTTCCGCCAATTCATAAGCTGCATCCACATCTTCCTGTGTACAAGTTGGTGATTTTAATAAAAGAGAATCTGATACAATAGCAGAAACTAAGAGTCCTGCGATTTCTTTACTTACTTCCACATCATTTTCTTTATACAATTTGTTCAGAATGGTAGCAGTACACCCTACAGGCTCAGCACGGAAGTATAAAGGTTCCTTTGTTTCAAAGTTAGATACTCGGTGATGATCGATTACTTCACTAATGCGTACATCTTTAATGTTATCAACGCTTTGCTGGAATTCATTATGGTCTACTAAAATAACGTTCTCAACATCATCCGCTACTTTTTCGATTAGTTGTGGAGATTCTACCCCAAAATAATCTAAAGCAAATTGTGTTTCTTTGTTTACCTCTCCAAGTCTTGCAGGTTCTGCGTGAACTCCTAATTTATTTTTTAAATCAGCATAAGCTAATGCAGAACAGATTGTATCTGTATCTGGATTTTTATGTCCAAAAATCAATGTTTTTCCCATGTTCATTTCTCCTTTATATATGTAGATCTTTTTTTATTTCAATGTTATATCCAGTTACAAGATTAACATAAATAGACATTTAATGAATAGCAATTTACTTATTTTTGGAGGTCATTATACCACGAAATAATCGTCTTTTTTATCCCTGCATCTTTTACTTCTACTACACCAAATCCATTAATGTCCACAACATGAACAAATTCCTCTGCTCCGGTTTGTAATCTGACTACACAATAGCCCTCCACATTAGAAGGAATGATATCTAAAATATGATATTCTGCATATTTCTCTTTGATTTTTTCAACTTCCGTTTCCCCCAATGTCCAATCAACCGATGTTTGGACTGTTTTGTTGGACGGTGAAGTTGTTTCTTTTAAGAGATTTTCTTTATTGGATACTTGTTGGGGCATAGGCGTTTTCCAGTTAATAACATGCAACAGCTTGATTATTTCTGAAAAGCCAATAAATAGCATACCTGTTACAAATCCACCTGTTGCCCATGAAATAAAGTATGTAAAGTTAAATCCTGATTGTACTCGCCCCATTCCAAAGGCATCATAAACAACTTGATCCTCTGCTGCTCCGACTAATCCTATTATAAACCCTAATACTATATTAACAATCCCTATTATAAATAGAATTTTTGCTATCATATTTTCCTTCATCAAACCTCTCCCTTCTATACCATAATTATTCTTTATTATACATACTTTTCCCTCCATTTTTATTTACATTTGTGTAAACTATTTTTATAGTAATGGTAGAACGTAGTAAATAAACAAGAGAAGGATTTTTTTCTATGACAAAAGTTATTATTATAGGTTCAGGAATTTTAGGTGCAACAACTGGATATAAGTTAGCAAAAAATGGGGCAGATGTAACCATAATCGATCGGGAAGAGCCTGGACAAGCAACAAGTTCTGCTACAGGTATTATTTGCCCGTGGTTGTCGCAGCGAAGGAATAAAGCCTGGTACCATCTAGCTAAAAATGGTGCTAGAATATACCCGAGTTTAATTCAAGAGTTAGTAGAAGATGGCGAGACAGACACAGGCTATGCGAAAGTTGGCGCATTAAGTATTCGTGATAATGAAGAAAAGCTACTACAAATGAAGGAAAGAGCATTAAAGCGTCGAGAAGATGCTCCAGAAATTGGAGAGATTTCCCTTCTCAGTTCAAAGAAAACTCGTGAATTTTTTCCATTACTAGATAAAAAATATAGCTCTATTCATATTAGTGGAGCTGCTCGCGTAGACGGAACATTATTAAGGGCAGCGTTACTACGTGGTGCACAGAAACATGGTGCACAACTTATAATTGGCGATGCTAAATTAGACTTTACAAATTCACATGTGACTGGGGTTATGGTTGATGACTTGAAATTTGAGGCAGATACGGTGATTGCTACTGCTGGCGCATGGATTAATCATTTACTCGAGCCTTTAGGGGTAAATTTCCAAGGGACATCTCAACGTGGCCAGCTTATTCACTTACAGGTTCCTAATACAGACACTTCCACCTGGCCACTTGTGATGCCTCCATCGGATCAAGCAATTGTTCCCTTTGATGATCACATTGTGATTGGAGCAACACATGAAGATGACGTTGGTTTTGATCATCGTGTTACTGCAGGAGCGATACACGAAATAATTGAAAAAGCAATAAGCTTTGCTCCAGGTTTATCCGATAGTACGATGAAGAAAACAAAAGTAGGCTTCCGCCCGTTTACACCGGGATTTTTACCAGTAGTCGGTCCTCTTCCTGGATTTAAAGGTATTTTACTTGCTAATGGTCTTGGTGCCTCTGGATTAACCACTGGACCATTCATTGGAATACAATTAGCTAAATTAGCTCTCGGAGAAGAGATTGACATTAATTTAGAGGATTATGATGTTGCCGGAGCACTACAGAAAGACGGAGGAGGGGTATTTTGAAAGGAAAACTCCTAATACTATCTATTGTTTTTGTTACGTTAATAGTAACTGCTTTATTATGGTTGTACATTAAAGATTTCATAGAAAAGCATGATATTGATGAAAATGCGAATGGTTATTATATCATGCATATTAAAGAGGATGTACAGAGAACCTAAACGAATATTGTTTAGTTATGATCACAAGAAAATTTTAGAAAATAGTGGAATGAGGAACCGATAGATCTATGAAGTGGTTCCTCATTTCACAGAAAAAGGCATATACTTTTCAACTATCTAGCTTTTGATTTTATTAAATTCTCTTCCGCACTTAAACGATCTATCAATCTCACAAAGTGTAAATATGCATACTGAAATAATGGACTCTGTATGAAGGTAAAAATGAAAGTAAATACGAAGACCGGTCCTCCTAAAAGCAATCCTCCTACAAGAACAGAACTTTCCGTAATGATTCGTACTCTCCTAATTGGTGCTCCTAATTTTTCTGATACCGAAAGCATAAAACCATCTCTTGGTCCAGATCCGACTCTTGCAGCATTATAAACTCCACCAGCTATGCCCATCAAAACAATCCCAACGAGCATAGTAATCATATCTATCCATGTATGTGTAGCCTTTGGTAAAAAATCAAGCCACAAAAAAAGATCAACAAATGACCCTACTATAAAAGCATTCAAGAAGGTACCTAATTTGATATACGATTTATCAAGAACCCACGTAACAATAATTAGCATCATACCGATCAGTATATTCCATGTACCAATTGACAGGCCAATTTTTTCAAAGAGGCCCACACTCAATACATCCCATGGATGGACCCCTAAATGTTGAACATTAATGGTAACCGAAATACCTAAACTAAAAAAGATAAGCCCAACGATAAAGAAGGTCCAACGTATCACGTAGTTCATTTTACTCTCCCCCAATTTTGCTTAATCCTTATCATGAGGGATTTGTTGATGATATGCAAGAAAAAAACATGCCAAACATAACTTGTTAAGCGCGCATTTAGATATACTTCAATTTATAATTATTTCCACCCATATCTTTCACTTCATAAAGAGCTTCATCTGCTGTCTTTAGTAAGTTTTGCACAGACTCTGCTTTGAAACTTGAAATAGCTATACCAACACTAGCCCTAATAAATATCGAATTATTATCAATATCCCATGGTTGTTCTAACACCTTTATAATCCTTCTAGCTACATTTGATACATTTTGTATGATGTCAATTTTAGGAATAAAAATAGCAAATTCATCCCCTCCTAAACGAGCAAATGTATCACCTTCTCTGATCACTTGATTTACTCGTTTTGAAAATTCTTTTAAGAATTCATCACCAACATCATGACCATACGTATCATTAATTGGTTTAAGTTTGTCAAGGTCGATCATAATAACAGCAAACCGATTTTTAAGACTTCGTTTTTCGCTTAACGATTTCTCTAGATTCTCAATAAAGTATCTTCGGTTTGGTAATCCAGTTAATTCATCATGATAAGCAAATGCCTCTAACTTAGATTCATAGTTTTTACGTGTAGAAATATCACGAGAGACAACTACCATTTGTTTAAAATTATGATGATCATCATATACTGGTGAACCATGTAACTCAGACCAAATGTATCCTTCCGTTTCATGCTTTTGTCTAAATTGTTCTTTCCATGGTTCCCCTTTTTTCTTAGATAAATAGAAGGTTTTCTTTAGATGCTCTATATCATCAGGATAAATATTATGATAGAATTTCTTTCCTAAAAATTCATCCCGAGTGAACCCTAGTACATCTTTATAGGAAGGTGAGGCATAAATATATTCTCCTTCACTGTTCAGCATCGTAATGAGGTCTCTCGAATGTTCTGTAATAATCTCAAATATATTTTCACTCTCATTGTACTTATCCTTAAACTTAATTTGTTCAGTAATATCCTTACAGATAACATAAACTCCAACAATTTCTTCTTTTACAACGATTGGAGAAAACTTAGCAACCAATTCTACCTTTTTACGATCTTTGTTCTTAATTGTAAGACGAAATTCTTCTGGAACCCCATTTAATGCTTGCTCATAATATTTTTTCGCTTTCTTTATTTGACCTGGAAAAATTAGTCGCAAATAAGAGCTACCTGTCAGGTCATGAATGTGGTATCCAGTCATTGTTTCCAAAGAATGATTGCCTGTAATCAGTAATCCATTAATATCTAGCGTTATAACAGCATCTAAGTTGTAATCAAATAGAGATTGATATCTTTCCTTTCCCTCAATTAACATCTCCTTAGACTTTTCTGCTACCTTTTCCGCCTTTTTTTGTTCTGTTATATCTTTCACAACACCAACAATATGGGTACATTCATTATGTTCATTGTAAATAGGACTAAGAGTGTTTTCTCCATAACGAATTTCACCCTTAATGGAGGGGTAATCATCCTCATAAACTACTATTTCCTTCGACCTAAGAACTGCATTATATTTATCTATTAAAAAGCTAGCTTTTTCTTTCGGTAAAACGTCTTGAAATGTTTTTCCTATGATAGAGTCCGTAAAGCCCGCAAGTTCTTTAACAACCTGGTTAATAAACTTATAGATAAATTGGCCATTATCTACTTCCATTACATAGACCATATCCTTTATTCCGTTCATTAAAATGTTACTATAAAACAAATCTCTATCGACCATTATTATCACGCTCTTTGTTAAAATTTTCACGAGCCAAGTAGTTAATTTCTTCTAATTTCACTATACCACATTACGTTAAATATAGGTATATTTACCTGTATTATTTTTCAGAAAAATTCAATCAATGAGCGGATAAAAATAATTTAATCATTTTCTTACAAAATAGTCTTCCCAAAATTTTCACTGTCATGCATTTTCCTACCTTAACTAAAGTTGTAAATAAATGACTCGAATATAAAAGCGAGAAAAACACAACGTAAAGTTAAAAGGAGGGATTGATGCTGAGAATAATATTTCATTTCATCATTATACTTTTGCTAACCGGTACTGGATGTACCTCAAATGAATCACAACACGAAACCAAAGAAACGCCTTCTTCATTTGAAAACACAAATAATCAAGGCGATCAAATAAATAATTATAAATTGAAAAACGCCACTGACAATGAAGTGACTAACAAAGACGAAGAAGCACAACAAAATGAACCATCAAAAGAAGAACAGCAACTAACAACGGAAGAACCTAAAAAACCAGGTAAGAAAGACGTAAAAGGTATTTACCTCAATCGAAATTCAATTAAAGATGAAAATATTGAAACGTATATTGACTTAGTGAAATCCTCAAACCTTAACGCAGTTGTCATTGATATTAAAGATGACTACGGTAAACTTAGCTATGACTCCAATGTCGACCGTGTAGATGAAGTTGGCTCTGACTCTGACCCCACTGTTGCTGACCTTCAGTCATTCATACAGCGTTTAAAGGAAGAAGATATCTACACCATTGCTCGAATTGTTACTTTCAAGGATCCGTATTTAGCAGAGCATAAAAACGAATTTGCGTTGAAGCGAAAAGATGGTACGATTTGGTCAGACAAGGCTGGTGTTAAATGGATTGATCCCTACAAAATGGAAATTTGGGAATATGTCACCGATATTGCTGTTGAAGTTGCTGAATTTGGCATAGATGAAATTCAGTATGACTATATCCGTTTCCCAGAAAATGCAAAACAGGTTGATCAAGAAGTAGCCTATGATAACCCAGATAATCTTGAGAAAAGTGATGCAATCACAAACTTTTTAGCTGTTTCTAAAGAAAAATTGGCCCATTATCCTGTATATGTGTCAACGGATGTATTTGGCTTAGTCACCACAGCAGAAAATGATATGGGGATTGGGCAAATTTGGGAAAAAATTTCACCAGTAGTCGATTATATTTCCCCAATGACCTATCCATCGCATTATGCTCCTAATACGTATGGGATTGCTAACCCCGATGAACATCCCTATGATCTGATGAAAAAAGCCATGCAAGATGCAAAAGCGCGTAATGAAAAACTGAAAGAGAATGGTGAGAATCCAGCTATTATTCGACCATGGATTCAAGACTTTGATTATAAAAGCATTTACACTGAAGAAGATGTGAGAAATCAAATTAAAGCTATTGAAGAAGAAGGGATTACCCAGTATCTTCTTTGGAATGCCAAGAATGAATACACGAAAGCAGCATTTTCTTAACCGCTAGACAATTTGTCTGCGGTTTTTTTAATTTTGATCATATGTCTTCCATAAAGTGAATCTTCAATCAGTGGGGGTTTCCTCATCCCCCACTGATTGTTAGATGAACGAATCGGACATTTACGGGCAGTTGATCCCCCACTTAACCTCCTTGGTTTATTCTCATAGGTTTGAAGTGGGGGTCTTACTGCCCGTTATATGCGGGATAAATGCGCAGACTAACAGAAACAGGTCAAGAAAGGTATCATGTTTGACATAGAAAAACAAGTTATGTGTTCCAGCTTTTGTTACGATTATTAGTTTGTTCGGTTTATTCTACTTTATCCATAATTTATATTGATTGGTACCATTTTTCATATGGAAATTAAGCCGTCTGTGGTGTATTTTTAGAAACCACAGTATGAAGTAATTTAATTTTAATGCCGCTTTTTATTTTAATAGCACCATACAATACGAATAGAGCCATAATTAAAACCGCCCCTATAAAAGGAGCGGCTTTAAACTATCCTGCTAAATCATCTACTGGTGTATTCACTTTTTTCTTTCTCCGAAACACACGATGAAACCCATTTCCGATACTGTGAAAGATTCGGTATACAGCTGGAATGAGTACTAGCGTAATGAATGTGGCAAATAATAATCCAGAAATGATCGCTGTTGCCATTGGTGCTTGATAATTTCCTGCTGTACCTGAAGCAAGAGCAAGTGGCAACATACCCCCAGTAGTTGTTAATGTCGTCATGAAAATTGGTCGAATCCTATTTCTTCCTGCTTCCGAAATAGCATCAACTAATGTATTTCCTCTCCGAAGCAATTGATTCGTACGATCAATTAAGAGAATCGCATTATTTAACACAATTCCAATTAGCATAATGACTCCCATTCCAGACATAACACTAAGCTCCTGTTGTGTTATGAAAAGCCCAATAATTACTCCTACAATCGTCATTGGAATAACCGACATTACAATGAATGGTTGCGCTAAATGATTAAATTGTACAGCCATTACAAGGTAAACCAGAAAGATTGATATTGCTAAAATGATAACCATATCTTGTATAAGCTCTTGCTGTACTTCTAGGTCACCAGCAACATCAATTTCGTAGCCAACTGGAGTTTCAAATTCATCCATTAGATTCTGTACTTCTCGATTTAATGTCCCTAAGTCTGTATTACTTGTATCGGCAGAAACGGTTATATAACGTTCACCATTATGATGCGAGATTTCATTTGGAACTTCGAGTTCCTCCAATTCAATGAAAGCAGATAATGGTTCTTCTCCATTTAGTGTAGGAACTCTTAAAGAGAACAAATTATCTTGTGTAGTGGTCTGTTCATCCCATTTAATGATTAATGGAATATCTTTTTCATCAAGTTGAACCTCACCAACTGGCATGTTTAAAAATGCTTGTTGGATGAACTGTCTAATGTAATTATTCGTTAAACCTTCATCTTCTATTACATCTTCTTTTAACGAAATTACCTTTTCAATAGAGGTTCTCTCAATGGAAGTCGTTACTGCTTCAATGCCACCTATACTTTCTAATTCTTTACTGAAGTCCTCACCAATTGCTTGAAGTTGTTCAAAGTCTTCTCCACTTATTTGTATTTGAACTGGTAATCCTGTACTTACCGACATCATACTTTGAACACTGTTGATTGGCGTTTCATCTGCTAAATCTCGTAATGTCTGTAATATATCCTCATTCACTTCATCTTGTTCTCTTGTTACTTCTTCACCTTTGGTCATATTTATCATGCTATAAAAAGAACCGCTTTCATCGATGATATGATTTGATTCTACATCCTCTATACCTATTAGCGTTTCATTAATCTTTTGTGCGAGTTCTTCTCTTTCTTCCACGGTAATACCTGGTTCAATTTCAATAAATAACTCAGAATATCGATTTAACATATCAGGCATGATATTCATTGGTATTTTTGGTACTAGAAAGAATGAACCAATAAATAAGATAAAGAAAATAGCAACTACTGTAAAGCTATTCCTCTTTTTCTTTACGATCCAACCAGTAAATCGACCATAACTGTTTACGATCACAGACTCTCTTTTCTTCCTTCTTCTAAGCTTAAGGAATTTATCTGCTAATGAAGGAATCAAAGTGAATGATACGACAACAGAACTAATTAGGGTAGTAGCAACTACGACAGATAATAGGATCATGAATTCTCCCATTTCCCCACCCATGATTCCTATTGGTAAAAACACAACAATCGTTGTTAGCATAGAAGCGATTACTGCTGTTGCAACTTCCTTGGTTCCATTAATCACTGCTTTAAGCGAGTCTAATCCTTCTTCTTTCTTTCTATAAATGGATTCCAAGATAACAATAGCTGAATCGACCATCATTCCAATACCTAAACCTAAACCGATTAAGGTTAAGATATTAAAGCTATAATCTAAAACCCACATGGTTATAAATGTAAGTAAAATAGAAGTTGGAATCGAGATACTAATAATAACTGTTGCCCTAACATTGCGTAGAAATAGCAATAAAATAACGATAGCTAAAATACCACCAAGTAGTATGTTGCTAGAAACACCATCAATAGAATCCTCGATATAATCCGCTTGGGCAACCATTTCATTTAATTCAAATCCCTCAACAAGACCTTCTTCCCGAATATCCTCTACTTCAGCACGAACTGCTTCAGCCATTTCTATTTGTGTGGTATTCGCCGAACGCCCAACCTGGATGAATATAAAGTCTTTGGTTCCATTTTTCCATACATAGGACGAAGACTCTAATGGTTGTAAAGATACACTAGCAATCTCATCTAATGTAATATAGCCTGATTGAGTTGGGAGTTGAATCTTTTCAATATCTTCGGAAGACCGGAACTTCGTTTGCCATCGTAAAGTTGGTTGATCTTGTTCATCCGTTAACTCTCCAAGCGTTGATTCCGTATTACTTTCCTGAATTTGTGAAATGATTTGAGAGCTATCTAAACCATGTTCACGAACCGCTTCTCGATCTAATGTAATCTCCATTTCATATGCTTGATTTCCCATTAGGGCAACATCGCTAACTTCTTTTAGCCCCTCCAAGCGTGGTTCTATAATTTCCTCAGCAAATTCAGTCATGTCATCCATTTCACCATTGGAAATATCCATATAAAATTCATAACTTTGTGTTGTTCCAATTTGATCCGTTAGAACTTCCGTTATTCCTGATATATCAGCAGTAGTTGATTGTACTATAGATGACACTTCTTTTGAAACCTCATCACCTCTACCAGTTTCAATCATGACATAGATCGTACTTTGTCCGATCGCTGTCGTTGAATCAATATCTTCTACACCATCAATTCCTTGAATAACTTGTTCTAATGGATAGGTTATTGTTCTTTCAACCTCGGCTGCAGGCATGTCTCCTGCACTAATAATTGCATAGGCTTGATCAAACTCAATTTCAGGTAAAAGAACTTGATCAAGCTTCGTAATGGAATATCCACCTAGAATAATGATCAAGACAGTAACTAAGCTAACTAAAATCTTTCTTTTTAAAATAAATTTTAACAACCGTATTCCTCCTGTTTTATATACTTTTCCATATCTAAAAAATGTCTGTCTTAGTGGTTTGCATGAACCAACTCTAATTATTCCTATAAAGAGTTTGACATTATTCCAAATATTTCCGACTCATAATACGAATTATACACATTTATGTTTCATTAATGGATGAAATATAACAAAATATAGAGAAATTTTACATTTATTTAAATTATGTTTATAGAATGTGGAGCACAATCCTAGCGAAGGAAATACACGTAGAATCATCCTGTGGGGAAACGAAGAATTTCAGTCTCCACAGGAAGCGTTCTGCGCCACCGTGAAGGCTTAGCGCGAGCCCACTGCTAGACTCTGTGAAAGTGAATGTAAGGAGCTTGAATAGATGTTTCTCTTGTGCTGAAAGTAAAAGCGAAGTGTATTTTCGGAGCGGTGTTGCAAGCTTTACATTCCGACTTAGTTATTTTAAAGCAAATGTTATTGTGCATTTTACATCTAATTAGCAAAACTGATCTGCTCAAAAGAAAAATTCTTCAATTAGAATTCTAACTGAAGAATTTTGAATCATAGTTTGGATTTTTATTAAATAGAAACTGTTGCCCCAGCTTCTTTGAGTTTAGTGAGTAACTTACCTTGGTTACCTTATGCTTCTTTTTCCTCTAATCGACAATTAATCACTTCAACCAGTTCTTCTAATGAACAATCAAGAATCTTAATCGGGATATTTGCTTGGGTATCTAATAAGCCCTTATTCATACGATTCAACAATCTCTTCACCCCTGTTGCACGATTAATGATTAACTCTGGGTCCTTAGTGTAGATTCCTAAATAATGTTGTCCACCGAAACTAACAAAATCAATGCCTGACAACTCTTCCCACTTAATTAAACCAGCACCTATATAACTAGAATGATCGGTAATTCCTTCATCGGAAATAATTAATGCTGGTTTGCGTTTTATGAAAACCCTTATATAGTAGAGCATGCATAGCCCAAAAATTAAAAACGTAATAAGACCAATAACCCTTAACCAGAAACCTGTTGTTCCTTCCTCCATTCCACCTACAGCATAAAAAATTATCCCTAGTACTACAAAAATCAAGGAAGCAAATCCTAATAAAACTATTCTTCCCCTCTTTGGATAGATAACTAATTCATTCATTTTATATCTCCCCCTTCTAATTCACCATTAATATATCTATTTATAAAATATAGTCAAGAGTATATAGCACTAATTGTTGGTAAATTTTGAGGTTGTTTTTATAATAACTTGATCGATACTAAACCTTTGTGATCTTTAGAAATTTGAGTATACTATATTTCCTCTTCAGTAGAAGTTTCCAACAATTCTGTATACGCTTCGTGTAGAAAAATAGTAGATAACACAAAAAGGCTAGACATGAATACTAGTCTAGTCTTTTTGCCATAGTCTCCGCACAAAAGAACGAGATAATTCCTGTCTTACAGGACTTGTTTAATTTGTTTTGTATAGAAGAAACGCACAATAACATAATAAATTATTTGTATTCCACTAAATACACTTAAAACAATTATCGACTCTTTAGCTAAATTATAATTAAACATATTTGCTAATGCATTTAATGCAATCGCTCCATGGATTAATGCAACAATTAATGGTGTAAAGAAAAGAATAGCTGTTTGTCGAGACAAGACCTTCTTTAATTCCTTACTAGTGAGTCCCATTTTTGAAATCGCATGAAATTTACGTTTATCCGTATCCAAATCTGTATATAAACGAAAATATAAAAAGCTACCAGCTGAAACAAAAAAGACAATTCCAATAAATAGTCCAACAAACATAATTGGTGCGTATCCTTTATTAATTTCATACACATTTAAATCTACAGAAGTAAAGTAATAGGGTGAAACCTTCTCCGTTATTTTTTCTGCAGCACCGATTACCCGCTCTTTTCCTTGCGTTACCTGCCAAGCAGAAAAATATCTTTCATCCTCTGGATCCCCTAATTTTTCATAATCACGATCCGAAACAACATAATAATGGTACATAGCCGGAAGTGCTTTCGATTCAATAATCGTTTCATTCTTTTTTAACGTCTCACCAGATGTTAACGTAATGACTTCACTTGTGTCCGTATCCATCGTATACAACAGACCCTCATCACCAAATTTAATGACTCTAATATTTCCTTCTCCCACTTCTATCTTGTCATCTCCAATTAATTCTGCAAACCGATTATAGTCTGATTCCTTTGCTATGATTACATTTTTGTCTTCCAATGGGTAATATCGAAGAACCATTTCTTCTTGATCCGCTTCCATGTTCTCATCTTTTATCGTAGAAGTTATAAAGTCAATGTCTTCAGTCCGTTTAGAATCATCTGCCTGATACGTAAATGTATTAGGGTTTACAAGTTTTATTCCCTCTGTAAGAAACGTTTGAAACCCATAAAGTGTTCCAATAGCACTAAATGCTACTGTGGATACCATTGCAACCATAAAAAAGGTACGTGCATTATCTTTCATTCGAAAAGACAAATCCGAAAATAAGATCATATTGGTCTTTTTCCAATAAAAAGTATCTCGTTTCTTTAATTGACGAATAATAAAAACACTCAACTGAGTAAAAAATAAATAAGTCCCAATACTAACGACTATAATAACAGGGAGCATAGCTATAAATACACCTACTCCTCTAACTAATAGAGCAACGGTATAACCTCCACCTATTAAAATGACTGCAAGTATCGTTAACCATATATTGGCTTTTGGTTCTCCTTTAGATTGTTTATCCCCTCTAATTAGTTCAGTCAATTTCTTACTTCGTAACACATATGAAACAAATAAAGAAATGACGAAAAACAAAATAATAAACGAAACGAAAGATAGGATGATCGCCTCCATCGGAATATAAAAATTAAGTTTATTTTCTATAACAAGTACATTCTCTGCTACCATTAATATTCCCTTAGCAAATACTAAACCTAGCAAAATCCCACCTACTGTAGCAAAAAATCCAATCAACATATTCTCAAGAAAAACCATCAATCGAATTTGCTTGATTGTCATTCCCTGAATGATGAGCAGACCAAATTCTTTCTTACGAGATTGTAAAAATGAACTCATAGAGTAAAGAATAAAGAAAAACGAAAAAACATAAATGATTCCACCTGATATGTTCATGCCTTGGGTCACATAGGAATCCATCTCATCCCCAGTCAAAGCAGGGTGATACGCAAATATCGCAAATGTAAAAAATACCATAACCGTAAACATACTACTTAAGAAATAGGCAGCATAAAGCCGTTTATTTCGAGTAACATTTTTAAACGCGAACTGACGGAAAGTCATGGTCATCTCCCCCCAGCAATGAAAGTGTATCAATTATCTTTTGGAAAAAGGTTTGACGACTATCCCCACGGTGAATTTCCGAGTAGAACTTGCCATCACGTATAAATACGACTCGATCACAGTAACTAGCTGCTTGTGGATCATGCGTAACTAGCATCATTGTTGTATGATCGTTTTTATTGATGGATTCTAGCATACCCATTACATCCTTAGATGATTTTGAATCTAGGTTTCCAGTAGGTTCATCCGCTAGTAATAGTTTGGGTGAATGAATCATTGCACGAGCAACGGCAGCTCGTTGAGCCTGTCCACCAGATATTTCATACGTATGTTTTTTCATAATATCCGTAATTCCAAGTTTCTCAGCTATTTGCTTCGCTTTTTGTTTCATTATTTTTACCTTCGTACCATCCAATGTTAGTGGAAGGACAATATTCTCTTCCACTGTTAACGTGTGAAGAAGGTTGAATTCTTGAAATACAAATCCCAACTCATTTCTACGGAATTTTGCTAAATCATCTTTTCTTAATCGATGAGGATTATTTCCATTGATTAGGACCTCTCCAGTTGTTGGCTCATCAATAGTTGCAATCATATTAAGTAAGGTAGTTTTTCCACTTCCTGATGGACCCATAATCCCCACAAATTCTCCGGTATCGATTGTTAAATTAATGTCAGTAAGAGCTCTATATGCTAGTTTTCCTTCATAAACTTTACTAACTTGCTTGACTTGTAACATCGCAAGATCTCCTTTACTTATCATTTATTCCTCAATAGTATACTTCCTGTTAGGAAATCTAACGATCGATTCTTCTTTCATTCACCTTACAAAGTTGTAAGGTTTTGTGCAGAGGTGAAAATAATTCGAAAGGTTGTGCCATTTCCAACTTCCGATTCTAATTCAATACGATGCCCTAGATGCTGGATCACTTCTTTTGTTATGTAGAGTCCAATTCCTGTAGACTCTCTAAACTGTCTTCCATTTTCACCCGTAAAAAAGGCATCGAATACTCTTTTCTTATCTGAATTCGGTATACCAACGCCATGATCGGTTACCTCCACAATTGCTTCCGAATTCTTTTCATACACATTAATAACAATTTGATTACTTTTTTCAGCAGAATATTTTACTGCGTTATGTGTTAATTGGGTTAGGATAAAAAACAACCATTTTTCATCAGTTTCGACAGTTATTGCATTATTCTTGATAATTAGCTTCGGATAAACTTTATTTCGTATATAGAATCGCTTATTTTCTCCGTTTACTTCATTGATAATTTTTGCTAAAACAACAGGCTTGACATGTAAATCCTGTTCAATAGATCGTAGACGAGCCATATAAAGAATCGTATTTAACCCTGTCTTCATTCGATACGTTTCTTCACGAATACTTGAGGAGTCCGGTTCATCAAGCCCCTGTGCAGTCAGTTCGATGACAGATAAAGGAGTTTTCATCTGATGGACCCATTGGTCGATAAATTGTAAATGTTCCATTTGTTGTTGTTGTAATGCTTTAATTTGTGTTTGATAAAGCTTATATTGATTCTTTAGTAATTCATCTAGTTGAATAGCAAGAGGAGCTATCTCTGTTTTTTGTAAGGAATCATCTAATTTTTGTAGTGGTTCACTCAGTCTTTTATAAAATTTTCTACGACTAATGTAATGGTAGAACAGGTAACATCCTAATAAAAAGAATCCCAAGAAAACAGCATACAGTGCCGGTCGGACGTTCTGATATCCATCTAGCCAATAAATAGACATAATAATAAAAAATTGTAGTGCTTGAGTACAAATTAATAGCGTATTTTCTTTAAAAAATAACTTCATTCCTCAACAACCTCTACCCACGTTATATGTAAACGATAACCCGCTCCCCTCACAGTCTCTATAGCATTTTCGATATCTAGATCTTGGAACTTTTTCCGAGTTCTAGTAATGTTTACATTCAGTGTATTTTCATCAACATAAGCTTGTTCATCCCACAGTTTTTCCAGCAAGTCCTCACGACCAGTTACCCGTGGATATCGCTCCATTAATATTTCAATAATATCCGCTTCCTTTTTAGATAAAGTGATCGTTTTCGATCGATAAGCTAATTCAAGTCTTTCCGGATAAAATATAAGACCCGCTAAGTCTATGATACGCTCTTCAGTTTTTATGGCGTATTCCCCATAGGCACGTCGAAGGTGACTCCTTATTTTAGCCATGACTACTTCAATATGGAAAGGTTTTGTGATAAAGTCATCTCCACCATTTTCTAAAGCCATAACCTGATCCATTTCTCCAACCCGTGCGGATATAAAAATTACTGGACAAATCGATTCCTTTCGTATTTGTCTACACCAATAATAACCGTCATAACTTGGTAAATTAATATCAAGGAGAACGAGTGCTGGCTTATGTTTAATAAATTCATCCATTACATGATTAAATTCAAGCAATTGAACAACCTCATAGCCATATTTACTAATATAAGATCCTAAATGCTCCGCAATTTTAGGATCGTCTTCTATGATCATTATTTTTTGCATACTCCCCCACTCCTTTTTAAACTTATTATTCCATATAATTATAGGTGATACAAAATATGGATTCATTGGAAAGTGCGTTAACTTTTTGTACATGAGCTTGAATATTGGTATCTGAAAATTCTTTAAGGTAGGTAATTTTATTTTCATACTAGCTCCATATATAGTCTTAGGTAAATCAAAAGCACCTCCAAAAATTAGATTGCTCTAATCTTTGGAGGCGTAATTCAAGTAATACTCTTTACTGATGATACTTATTTTCGTCTTTTCCCGATTCTTCTGCTAATTGCTCAAATGACTTTACTTTTCCATGTGGATTTTTGGCATTCTTCCGTGCTCGCCAATTTCGTTCTTTTTGTCCTTTTGAGTGGGTCATAATCATTTCTACTCCTTTAAATTTTACGGTTGAGTTATATATCCCAATGATCTGCTCTAGCTTGTTTTGCTTTTTCCTTATGCTCCTTATTTGCCTTTGCACTACCAAATTCTTTTGCAAACTCAGTGTCACGCTTACTAGAATCAAATCCTTGCTTGTTTTTTTGTTGAGGATCGTTTTTCTTTGTTCTTTTTGCCATGCTTTTCCCTCCTTCTTGCCATTTATTATGAGAAGAGGAGAGGGAAATATGCAATAGGGGTCAGGTCCCTTGTCCTTTTCAAGGGACAAGGGACCTGACCCCATGTTGCACCGATTCTTCTTCCAGTAAAATCTTTCGTGTTGGTAAGGCGATTGATACGTTTTCGTTTTCTATTAAGTCGTATATTTGAAGGTTGATTTCCTCTTTTATTTTTAGATATTTTCCCCAATCTGTTGTTTTAGTGAAAAAGTATAAGAAGATTTCTATCCCATTATCTTTATATTCATTAAAGTTCACAAAAATTGTTTCTGGATGGATTTCTGGGTGATTCTTCAATAAATATTCCACTTGTCTAATGATTGTTTCTATCTTTTCTCTTGAAGTATCATAGGTCAGCCTTAAATTAAAAGTAATTTGCCTTTTACCCATTTTACTCCAATTAGTAATTGGTTCATTGGAAAGTGTCGCATTGGGAACCGTTACCAGTGCTTGGGCAAACGTTCTGACCTTGGTGCTTCGAAATGAAATGTCTTCAACTGTTCCTTCCACACTAGGCGTTTTCACCCAATCCCCAATTGTAAATGGCTTTTCGGTGATGATAATTATACCTCCAAACATATTTGCAAGGGCATCTTTAGCTGCCAATGCGAAAGCTAGTCCACCTATTCCTAAACCAGCCACAAATCCGTTCACGTCATAACCAAACTCCTGCGCAATTACACTAATACTAATAGCAACAATTATAATTCGTAATGCCCGTGAAAATAGTGGAATGAGTATGTTATCAATATTCATATGGTACTTTTCATTCATCTTTATAAAAAGAGCTGATGAAGACGACGAAAGATGAAATAACCCCCAGCTAATCATAACTATTACGCTCGACTTAAGAATATGAATAAAAAGGGGGTTGGACTGTTCCAAATATGGAAAAAAGCCAGTTGAAATATATACACCGGCAATTAAAATGAGTCCTTGAATTGGTAAGGAGAAAGAAGAACGCAACTGCTGAAACAAACCATTTAACTTTCCTCCACCAATCTTTAACAAGAACATAAATACATATTTCGTTATATACTTTCTCAAAAAGAAGAACAATACTAAAATTAGTAATGAAATCCCTATGTCCCACAAATGCTCATATGAAATCAATGCTTCCCAAGACATCCTAAACGCTACCTCCATAATTATAGCCTGTACATCATCATATTCTGTTCACGAGCTTATTATGACTTAAAGGAATGGGACAGGAATCTCTTCGTTATCTACTTGTTAACCGTTCAACGAGTCCATGTAATTTATCCAGTGACGTTATGTTCTGGTTACATTTCTCACTATCTACACAAATGTAATTTCCTCTTTTCGTAAATGTACCTTGTACGTTTCCTTTTTCTTTAGCAAGGAATAAGCCCACCTCTTCATGATGATTGCAAATGGCACAAATCCCTTTTTGATTTGCTAGCTGAAAGGAGCCTTGTAAACCGACTAATTTATTATCTTTTCTAGTAACAATAAACTTTTTATTCGTATTTAGATCGATCCAGCTTAGATAGGATAGCTCACGTAAGTCTATTTTGTCTAATGCAGGTGCCTTTAGCTTTTTAACTTTTGGGAACAACTTTTTAATCGACTGTTCAGTTATGTTAAAGGGAACAACATATGATATTAATTGCGTTAAATAGGCCTCCCCTTTTTCTTTATCACCATTAATTGTTTCGATTGGCTGCAATAGCAGTTTTTGTTCCTCATTCATACTTGGGAATAAATGAAGTACTCTTTCTACAGCCATCGATTTCACTGCATGTTTTACATCTTCATCATTTGCAGTTGCATAACCGTTGATTAGGTTCTGTACTTGCATTTTTATAAAATTATATTGATACACTTCAATAAAAGGTTTCATTTCTATCACTCCGTTATTCGATTTCTCTTTTAGTTTACAAGAAAAACTCTCCGTTTCATATGTAGAAAACGATTAGTAATCATTTTTTACCTTCCGATGAATGGCTGGTGGTTCGGTTAATTTGCTGAAATAATGGAGTGATTCGCTCACAACAAACAATAATCGCATCAATTAATAAATATAAAAGAAGCACTGACATCCTATACAAGATCCTCAGTGCTCTTTTTATATATCATTATTTGGAATATACAATTTTTTTGATGGTTTCCACGGATAAATAATATTCCTCTGCTAACTGTTCGATAGGTACACCATTTCTAAACGACTGCTTGATTAACGCGTTCCTTTTTGCAATGGACTTCTTTGCACCAGAACACGCTCCCCACTTTTGATACCTTGCTTTAGGTTTAGGAATGTATATGGTTTCACCTTGAACATAGTTTTGAATTTCCTCTAACAGTTCTTGTGGTAACACCGTTTTTGCTTTTACATTACTCATCCTTAGCTCGCTCCTTATTCTTCATTTCATCCAAAAATAAGGTGCAAAGCCTACTATTCGTTCATGATAAAAGTCATGTTAGGCGATGATGTGATCAATCTCTCATGCAAAGTATCGCCTTATCCAATACTAGGCTTTGCATGAGTAATTACAATAAGAGGCAAGTTTATTGCCATTTCTATCACTCCTAAACTTACTTGTTATTCCTATTATAAAGCAGGTGTTTGGTATTTGCATCTCCAATTAATAAACACTCACAAATGTTATTCATTACCATTCATGAGTGTTTATGATCTTCCACATTTCTAATGAAAAATCCCTGATTCCTTGGATTTATTCTTTAACTTATCTGTCTGTTTATTAATGGTTTCTTTTAAAAATCCTCCTACAATAAGTGCCAATAAACCAAAAATCATGAGGAATATGACATCATGAACTACTCTCTCCCACACGATCCCTCCAACTGCTTCTCGCATCAAATCAATCGCATACGTAAACGGTAAGAAAGGATTGATAACTTGGAAAAATTTCGGCAATAGTACAACTGGATACGTTCCACCTGAACCAGCGATTTGTAATACAAGTAAGATGATCGCAAGCGCCTTCCCTACATCACCAAAAACAGATACCAACGTGTACACAATCATAATAAATACCGCACTACATAGTAGCCCGAAGAGAATAAACCAAAATAGATGACTAATATCAACTTGAAGCAAAAAGATATTCCCTACGGTTACAATTATCGTTTGTAAGAAGCCAATACTTATAAAGGTAAACAATCTACCAAAATAGATTTGTCTTCCAGTGTAGTTTTCCTTATGATGGATATCGGTTGATAGTAATGAAATTAATAGCAATCCTCCTACCCAAATGGCTAACACTGTATAAAATGGAGTCATACCCGTTCCATAATTAGGAATAGGGAATAGTTTATTTTCGTTTAAAACAACTGGTTCAGCGAAAAAGCCCCGTTCTGCTTCTGGATCATTTTGCAGAAGTTGAATCAATTCATTTAGATCAGTATCGTCTTGAACAGTTCGAATCCGATCAGCAAGCTCATTAACCTTATCTTGGACATATGGAAATTCACCACTCACATAATCAAGGATGTCTTTCCCTTCTGATAAATTTTCATCCGTCCGGTTCAGCATATTCTTTATTTCAGGAATGGTTGATTGTATCGTAACCAGTATATCTCTTGCGTTAGCTAAGGTTTCTTTAGCCTTAGACACTTCTTCTTTTACAGTAGGTTCTATCGTTTCCTTATACTCTTTTACAAATTCATCAACACGTTCATTTGCCTTAGCTGTACGATCTTTTATCATCGCAAAGGTTTCATCGACTTCCGCTTGCTTATCAGTAAGAAAAGATTCCATCGCACTTAATTGTTCCTGCAATTCACGAAGACTTTGCTCCATATTTTCTAATTCATTTAATGCCTGGTCTATTGTTTCTTGATTATTTGAGCTATCTTGTTCTTCGGTTTGTTCATCCGTTGATTCATTGTTTTTATCGTTTTGCTGTTGAAGCTGGATGAGCGCCTCTTCTATGGTATCGATCGATTTCAACATAGTATCTATTTGTTCTGGCAATGTCTCACTTAATGGATTTCCTTCTGTTAAATCAATCGTAGTAGAGTCTATATTACTCACAAACTCATTCGTTTCCATGACCATACGCTGTATATTTGCTAATTCCTCGTCTATCTTCGGCGCCATTTCATTTAATCGATCTTCTGCCGTTTGCAGAAAATCAGTTGTATCGTCAATGGTTTGCAACCCACTTGTTGTAGCATCCTCAACTTGCGGAATCAACCCCTGTGCTTGATCAATTATTTCTCCAGCACGGTCAGCATCTGTGATCGTTTCATTTAACAATTCATAGATTTCTGGGAGATTTTCTTCCAATGTAAATATATATTCTTCAAATCGTTCAATATCAGGTAAATTTTCCTCTAACTCAATTCCTAAATCATTAAACACTTCAAAAATGATCCCATTAACAGTCGAGATAAAATTACTACTAATTTGTTCTACAATTACCGTTGCACCCTTTTGTGTAATTTTAGGTGCAATAGCATTTATTTTTTCATTTACATAATACTCCACATTCGCTTTCTCTGGATTCCCACTGACTACAGTACCTAACCTCTCGGAAAAATTCTCTGGGATAATAATGACCGCAAAATAATCACCATACTCTAATTTATCCATGGCTAATTCACGATCGACAAATTGCCAATCCATCGATTGATTCTCTTTTAATGAATCAACCAGTTCGTCCCCTACATGAATTTCTTCCTCTCGTACGATCGCACCCTTGTCTTCATTTACAATCCCAATCGGAATTTGATCGGTTTGACCATACGGATCCCATGATGCCTCAATATTAAACCATGCATAAAGAGATGGTAATAAAATTAATCCACCAATTAAAATTGCCGCCACCCAATTGGTACCAATGTTTTTCAGGTCGTTTAAAAATATGTTCCAACTAGCTTTCATACCTATCTTCCTCTTATGTTAATCTATCGTTGAAATAATGGATATAATTATAGCAATGACCACATATGTTTACAATTTTTAACTCTTTAATATGATAGAAATGGAAAACTGCGTTTTTCTATCAAATAAATTCGTACCCTCTATTCTTCACCATAGAGGGTACGAAATCCAATCTATATTTTTTGCTGTAATGCTTTCTCTGTAATATGCCACTGTAGGTCGGCTACATTCTTAATAAATGTTTGATCATGGGAAACCAATACAATAGTTCCTTTATATCCTGCAATAAATTTCTCTAAGCCTTCAATAGCGTGAATATCTAAGAAATTGGTTGGTTCATCTAATAACAGGATGTTGTATTCTCCTAAGAACAGCTGGCAAAGCTGTAGACGAATCGCTTCCCCACCACTTAAAGTCTTCACACTTTTCATAAGATCCGTTCCTACAAACTGCATCTGACTTAATACACTTCTTAAAAAGCCCTCCTCATAGTCGAAGCGTTTTTTTACAAACTGAAGTACGGTTTCGTCCTTCGGAAATTGATAACTTATTTGATGAAAATAGCCAATTCTCGCTTTTGGTGAAAGCGTTAAGTCCGCTCCATGATTTGAAATATGACGTAGCAAAGTGCTTTTACCACTTCCATTGACACCGGTAATCGCTATTGTTTTGCCGAGAGGGAATTGAAAACTTACTTCCTTTAATAACACGTTATTTTCAATTTGAAGGGTAAGACGGTCTGCCATAATCGGAAACTTATTATACAATTCCAATGCTTTTGTTTGACGGAACACAATTTGTCTTTCCGCTTGCACCGCCTCCACTTCCTGAAGCTTTTCCATCCTTTGCTCAATCGATTTTGCAGCTTTATGAACCGCCTTTTGACTAGTTCCTTTCGACTTTGTCTCAATGATTCGATTTGCTTTTGCCTTCGATTCCTTTTTAGACATATTTCCGCTCTGAGCAATTTTTTCAGCTTTTTTCATTTTTTCTTGTGCTGCTCTCTCCAGCCTACTCTTTTCTTTAATATATTGCTCGTGTGCTTGCTTTTGTTGTTCACGCTCAAGCTGTTTCTGTTCAACGTAGTCATTGTAATTTCCAGAATATACGTTTACCTTACCATCTTGAATTTCCCAGATTGTGGTGACAAGTTCATCTAAAACAGCACGGTCGTGACTAATTAAAACGAGCGCTCCATAGTAATACCGCAATTCATCCAATAAAAACGAGATTCCCTCTTGATCAAGATGTGTGGTTGGCTCATCGATTAATAATGCTTCATGATAATCGCTAAACAATTGGGCAAGCTTTAATCTCGTTTGCTCTCCTCCACTTAAATCCTCAGAATCTTTTGGTACAGCTAGTTTTCCAAGTAACGAGGGGTCCGCTTCTTTTTCAGTCGGAGCTTCGAGTTGTTCTAAATAACCACATGCTACATGACGATTCACGACGCCATTGGTAGGCTGGATCGTCCCAGCAAGTAATTTTAACAACGTACTTTTTCCCGCACCATTTTTTCCAACAATTCCAATACGGTCAAATTGATGGATGGCTAATCGGTCAATCTTTACTATTTCCTTATCTAAATAACTTACTTCAACATTTTCTAATTCAAAACAAATTTGTTCCATATTCGCTACCTCCGAAAAATTGATTGATTTCGTATCGATAGCTAGGATCGATACAAGTTAGTTGAACACATACTTAACTCGTATCAATAGAAAAGTAACATCATCATATGAATCCCTCCCTAAACATAAAAATCACAAGCAATCTGCTTGTGATTTTCTGGTAAGTAAGAGGGAAAAGTCCTGTCTTCATCTCTCATTAGTAGTCAATATAGCAAAATAAAAAGAAAGACAGAGAAATCCGCCTTTCTTCAACTTACAGCATTGTATTGAATAGAAGAATATTAAAAAAGGGCAGACTAGTCCCACTTACTCTGTATACACAAAAACAGAGTCTTTGAACGTATAAAATTACTGGTTCAAAGTTGGGAATCGTAGTCTCATTGCATGTGTCACCTTTCTAATATCCTCCTTAATCGTTTTTATTTACAAGGATATTATATCTTCTGAATTGGAAAAAGTCAAAATGAGATTTATGATTACAGCTAGTGCGTTGGTGACAGCACTTCTCATGGACTCTTTGACCACTTTTTGTGAGTGTTTTGTCCGTGAGATGGGACAGTGGACCTGATGGGACGGTGGACCTGACCCTCCGTCCCAATATCTCAATGGGACAAGGGACCTGACCCTACCCCAACAATTCTTGGATGTCTTCTTCGGTTAGGGTTTCGAGTTGTTCATCATTGGGGTCGATTATTTCTTCTATTAAGTGTCGTTTTTTATTCTGGAGTTCATTCATTTTTTCTTCGATTGTCCCTTTGGCAACCAACTTAATCACCTGAACAGTTTGCTTCTGACCTATACGATGGGCACGGTCGGCAGCTTGTTCCTCAACAGCAGGAT
This sequence comes from Ornithinibacillus caprae, assembly GCF_009728145.1. Lineage (GTDB taxonomy): Bacteria > Bacillota > Bacilli > Bacillales > Amphibacillaceae > Ornithinibacillus > Ornithinibacillus caprae. Next base: position 190,290 of record NZ_WOCA01000007.1, read on the forward strand.
TCCACCAACTATCATAAAAGATTACAGTATCCGCACCCGTTAGATTAAGTCCTGTCCCACCTGCTTTTAAGGAAATGAGAAAGATATCATGTTCGCCATTATTATATCGATTACATAAGTCTACTCTTTCCTCTGATGGTATCTGCCCATCCAAATAGAAATAAGGAATTCCTTGAAAAGCTAATTCTTGACCAATTAAGTTTAACATCTTTGTAAATTGTGAAAAAATCAATACTCTACGGCCGGATTGCTTAGATTCATCGATAATTTGCTTCAGTTGTTCAAATTTTGCAGAACTTCCCTCATAATCATCTACAAATAGTCTTGGATGACAACAAATTTGACGTAGGCGTGTTAAACCAGCCAGGATTTTAATTCGATTTTTTCGTATCGTTTCTTTATCTAGATGTTTTAATGTATCATGTCTCAGCTTTGCCAAATAACTAGCATATAATTTCTTCTGCTCTGGATGCATTTCACTAGATTCAATTGCTTCATGCTTCTCAGGCAACTCCCTCAACACATCCTCTTTCACCCTACGTAGCATAAATGGACGAATCCTTCGTGAGATTTGTTTTTTCGTTAAGTTACTATACTCTTTTAACCCTAAGAATAGTTCAGGAAATACAACATGAAAAATGGACCACAGCTCCTCCAATGCATTTTCCATCGGTGTACCTGTTAAGGCAAACCGATGATTTGCCTTGAGTTTTTTCACTCCACGAGCGGTTTGAGTTAATGGATTTTTAAATACTTGTGCCTCATCAAAAAATATGACGTGAAACTCTTGATTTTCATACCATTTAAGATCACTACGCAGCAATGGATAGCTTGTAATGAACACGTCTATATCATTCGTCTCGCTTTGAAGCATTACTCGATCTGCCTTGTTACCATCGATGATAATCGTCTGAATTTCTGGTGCAAATTTCATAATTTCACTTTGCCAGTTATACGTAACCGACGAAGGACAGACAATCAATGCTGGCTGCTTGCTTTCACGAATAGATGGGAGCTCGGATAATATAAATGCGATACTTTGTACCGTCTTTCCAAGTCCCATGTCGTCTGCAAGAATTCCTCCAAATCCATAACTTGCAAGGGATTTCATCCATTTATAACCAAGCTTTTGATAATTTCGTAAAACACCATCTAATGGTGCTGGAACCTCAAATTGTAATTGATCAGGATGGTTAATAGTTGCTAAAAACTCACGGAAAGATGTTTCTAATGAAACGGTATTACTATCCTCCATCGTATTTAGTAACCTCAGCCCCTCCACAACAGGTACTTCAAATTGCTTTTCCCATTCATCATCCTGAACAGGTGCAGCATGCAAGAAGCGTTGAATCTCTTGCATTTCTCTAGTTTCTAAGGATAGTAATGCACCGTCTCGTAATCGGTAATATTTTCGCTTTTCCTCCAGTGCAGCTAATACTTCTTTAATCTCTTGTTCTGGAATACCGTCCATTTCAAACGTAAAATCAAGCCAATTGGTCCGTTCCTTTTTATGCTTTACTTTAATCATCGGTATGGTACTTTTGGGAATAATTCGTGCACGAACTGCAGTAGTAGCATACACTTGCACTAATTTTTGTAACTTAGGCAGTTCATGGTATAAAAAGTTATACTCTAATTCTTCATTTTGTAGGAAGTAGCCACTTTCTGTTTGATTGAACTGACTCTCCTCCATCAACTGAAGAACTTCTTCCTCCTTTACCGTATCTCTTATAATCATCGATCCCAACTGAGGTTGTCTGTTATCCAGTGGATTAATGACCACATTTTCATAATGAAATTCTACTCCAGCAAGCAAACGATTTTTAACCCGATCTAAGTAAAGCTTTGCCTGTAGTGGAGTTTTTTGCAGTTGGGCAGTAATTTCTCCCGATAAATGAACCTCCCCCATTTTCCTTAATGCGGGTAAAAGCTGTTCCATGTAGTATTTTAATTGATGACCTGGTATGGGAATTTCATTCGTACCAGAATGCTCTACTATTCTTTTTAATTCAAATAAACGCTCTGATTCTTCTCTTGTTACCGCTACAATTTTCCCTTCAAAGAGGACGGTGTCATATTGCTTTAAAACTACCATTTGATTGAAACCGTCAATGACAAGCTTATATCCACTACCTTTGTTTCCCGTAAATACAAATGTTAATGGTAAAGGATCCTCCGACATATGGAAGTCACGGATATTCCTCTCCCCATATTGTAGAGTCACTTTTGAGGCATGTACCAATAAGGGTGCTAATCTCTTCCAGGAAGAAGCTGGAACGAGAACCATAGCTTTGTTATATTGGCGGTTGGGAACAGAAAGGATTGCACGACGATATATTTTTTCATCTTCTACGATAAGCATTAGCTGATGAATAACTGTATCGTCCACTTTTTCAAAGCAATGTTCAATGGGATCGTAAGTCAATTCTTTAGAGATACCATATTTTCTACCTTCCCTTACATGTTCAAGAAATTCCCGTATATCAGCTATTCGCTGTGATGCTATGGACAGTTCAACACCAAACATATAATCCCCGTTATCAATAGCAACGACTTTACAGAAAATAGCCATATCGAGGACCTTTCTATTTTCAAAATGGAGCTGTTGTCCACTTACAGGAGTTGGTTTCGACTCAAATAAATGTAACAATCCTTCAGAAAGTTGACCCTCTGTTTGGTCAGCGAGTATCTGTTCTTTTCTATGTTGTTTCTTTTCTTTTTGTTGATGATACAGCGCGATTAACACGGCAGCAATATGTTGGCAATCTTTCTTGAAAGAAGACAACGATGGGCAACTGCAATTCGCTTTGAATCCATTTCTTTGTTTTTCGAGGTGGACATGAAAATCCTCGATACCTTTAACTGTAGCTTGAATAGAATCGATCGTTACCTCTTCGACAAGTACCTTCCCATTACGATAAAAGGCATCTCCTCTTTTAAAGGAGACAGCCCCACATCGATCTTTGATGTATTTTTGATTTAATGTGATATCCATGAAGTCATCTCCTCATTAGCAAGACCGAGCTTAAATCTTCTTCTATAAATTTATCACGAACCTAAAAAACTATCTAGTCACCGATCACTACTGACAGTGAGGAAATCTAAAGGAAACGGTCTAAAGTACAGAAAGTATAGTGCACTTAGGGTAGAAAAGCTTTCTTATCCGGTAAAAAGAAAAGGCTAATGCTAGGTGTAGAGCCTATATTAGCCTTCATTATAATGATAAACTTCATCCTCAAATGTTTCCCCATTACTATAGACTACTTTAATGACGAGGCGCATACTTTCAAATGGTTCAACCTTTTTCAAATGAAAAAATCGAGTCATGGCATCTGAACTGTTTTTATTCTGCAATTCTATTTCTTCTTCGCCAATTAATGTATCTTCCTCATACATTAAAAGATAAGCTTCTTCTACTATCAGAGACAAATCTCCCATATTATGATGGACCAAATGCACGTCAATGTCTTCATCATCCATATCGAGATCAGTTTGTATGGTTCCATAATAATTCGCTCCAAATGCCCCTAGGTATTCGGTTTGGACTTCTCCACTATGAATCGTATCCTCATGTGAAACAGTTACATAATATTTAAGTGTCTCTTGTTCCTCTGCTTTTCTTGCTTCCATCTCTTGTATGCTTATTTCTTCATGGGCATGTGCACTATGTCGTATTAAAGCAACTTCCCATTGTGGCACTAGATCAATCTCCAGTGGGATAGTTACTTGAAATAGCCCCTGTTCAATTTCATCCGCTGGTATAGCTGTGTAATCTTCTCGTTCTCCATACGTATAATGGAAAAGTACTTCCGAATCGCTATGAAGCTCTTTCACTTGCCATTCAAAGGAACCTTCCACTGTCCCCCCTGTTGAGTCATTTGTATTTATTTCCATAATTGCCCTACTTATCAATCTCTGCTCCTCTTTGAAGTCATTCACTACATTTTGTATATTACTAGATTGATTGTTTACATTACCATTAATGGTGTGTTGCATGTGAAAGATGTCATTTACTTGATTCTCAATATCATTTATTTTAAATAATAATGTAACATTTACTATTAAACTAATGCCTAATGTCATAGATACAAAGATCATAAAATTCTTTATGTAGTTTTTACGATTAATTATTTTCACCCTCTAACTCTTTAAAATAATTCCTGTAACTAACATTTTATCATATTAGAATTTAATTATTAATAAAGGACTAGACAATGCAATAGATGTCTAGTCCTTCCATATATTCCATGCTCCGGATTAAAACTTCCATAGGTCAGCCCTAATTTGTCTCCCTTTTTCTTCATCTAATCTTTTAGATTCTGAAGTATCAAATTCGTTGGAAAACTCAGCGTCTTGATTAATTGATTTCTGTTTTTTCTTTTGATCGGTATTTCTATTATTCGTATGATTTGGCATGTATTTCCCTCCTTCTCGCTGTTTATTATAAGGATAAAATCAGGAAATATGTGTGGGCTAATAGGGGGGAAAAATAATAAGGCAAGCTAATTCTTGTCTATTAGAGGCTGGGACAAGGGACCTGACCCTCAATTACTTTTAAATACTTCCAGAGCGTTTGCTGTTTTACGTCTCTATCTCTGTTGGCACAGCATCTTGCCCAGCTGATGGCCAGGATTTTATTTTGATAATCTATATAATGCAGCAGATTTAAACATGTATAGGGATAAACAGAAAAATAAACCTAGCTTCTGTGAGTAACATTTTGTTACTCTTTTTTTGTTGGCAACTAAACATTCGCCATAAATACTTACGTATGCCAAGCTCTATCGTATAGTAACGGTTATTAAATAGATATTTTCCTATTCCAAAATCTACCCTTGATTCCCCCATGATCGACTGTTACCATTTTTATAGAGTATGTTTTAAAGGAGTTTTGGAATTGAAGAATGTCCCTATTCTTTATGAAGATAACCATTTGTTATTTGTAGAAAAACCAGTCAATGTACCTGTTCAAGAAGATCGATCAAAGGATCAAGATTTACTTTCATTTCTAAAAGAAGATATTAAATATCGCTATCAAAAACCTGGTAAAGCTTATCTTGCCCTTGTACACCGGTTAGATCGCCCCGTCGGTGGTGTGATGGTGTTTTCCAAAACATCTAAAGCAGCCTCCCGTTTGTCTAATGCAATGCGAAGAAAAGCAGTTGATAAAAAGTATTTAGCAGTTGTAAGGGGGAGACCAGCTAAAAATCATGATGTATTAGAGGATCACCTGGTAAAAGATAAACGAAGAAATATGGTATATACGGTTCATCCTAATGCTAATAAAGCTAAAAAAGCAGTCCTTGAATATGAAGTAATTGGTGAAAAAAATGACCTAAGTTTACTTTCCATCAATCTTCATACTGGTAAACCACATCAAATACGCGTACAGCTTTCCTCTCGTAATTGGCCTCTTTACGGTGATCAAAAATATGGAAAGAAAAGTAATCAAGCCGGACAACAAATTGCACTATGGTCACAAACACTTGCCGTTGATCATCCAACCAAAAATGAAACAATAAAAATCAAATCCCAACCACCCAACACATTCCCTTGGAACCTTTGGGGTCAGGTCCCTTGTCCCAGCGATTATTAGAAGAGCTCAAAAGGAATGCTTTTTGCATTCCTATTTCAATAAAAAAAGACAGCTTTAAATCTTTATATGAATTTATTCTTCAGCCATCGCGTCTGCTTTTGTTTGATGAACCGTACCAAAAGGATGTTCAGGCGGAGCGTAGATCGAGTAAAGTTTAAGTGGTGTATTTCCTGTATTTATAACATTATGCCACGTCCCTTTAGGTACCATGATGGCATCATTATCAAGGACTCTCTGTTCAAAAGGCAAATTCTCTTTTCTATCTCCCATTCGAACAATTCCTTCCCCTTGTTCAATACGCAAAAATTGATCTACCTGAGGATGTATTTCTAAACCAATAGAATCTCCAACGTCAATGCTCATTAAGGTAACCTGCAGATCATCTCCTGTCCATAGGGCTGTACGAAATGTATTATTTTGAATCGTTGCCTCCTCTATATTTACAACATAAGGATTGGTTCCATAATCCTTTAGGTTAAGATGACTTGGATTATTAGCGCGTAGATACCCAAACTGGTTGACATGTTCTACCTCACTCGGAATCGTCCAATACGTGGGGTGTCTATGATCATTAACAACTGGTACATAAACAATCGGTGGATAGGCATGCATATACGGATAATTGTACACTTTATTCATATTCCCCTTTACAGATTATTCAAATTATCCTATGCAGGTTAGTGAGTGAATGTACCTGTCAGACTCTTGTCTTGTACTAATTACCTTTTACGTTAAATCAGCTGCTCTCAAAGAGAACAGCTGATTATTATTTCCTATACTACTATATTACCAACCCCGTAGTTCTACCTCATAGACTCCACGACCGAATGTTGCTGCATATAATACACCTGTAGGTTCATGGTACTCCAAGTCTGTTACTGCAACTAACGGAATACCTTCTCCTAGGCTATACCATTTTTTACCGCCATTAGGAGATACATAAACACCAACATCTGTTGCTACATAAAGCGTATTACGATTCTTAGGATTGATCACAATGTCATTTACAGGAGCATCTGGAAGATTGGAACTTATTTCCTCCCATGTTTCTCCTCCATCAGTGCTCTTTAAGACATGAGAATCATCCTCTGCTGCACGAAATCCTGAGAAGGTCGCATAAACAATATCCGCATTTTTGGAATCAACTGCAACTCTTGTAACCCAGCGACCTGGTAATTCATCTTCATCAATCTCGGTCCAATTTTCCCCAAGATCTTTTGTCGTCCAAAGACGACCGTCATCCGTTCCTGCATAAATAACATCACTATTAGATTTAGCAACGGCAAGAGTGGTAACTGTACCATATGGATAGTTATCTATACTTTCCGCATCAGAGAGACTTGGACTGATTGCTTCCCAAGTTTTCCCTCCATCAGTCGATCTGTTTACAATATTTCCTGCATAGTACATGATTGAAGGATCGTTTGGATCAAATTCAAGTGGTGACAACCAATTACGGCGGTCTGAAACCGTATTACGTGTAAAGTTATTCATCGTTTCCCCGCCATCATCTGACCAAGAACAGTTGCCATATTGATAACATGCGTAAACCCAGTTATAATCTTCATAGTTTATTTGATTTTCTAGTCCATCTCCACCATTATAATTATTCCAGTCGTCTTCGCCTTCTCCCCATGAGCGGATGGAACCATTATCCTGTGTTCCACCTGATAGCCTTGATGGGTCTTGATGACTGACCGCAAGTGTATAGAATTGAGTGTATGGTTCATAGGTTGCTTTAACCCACTCGTTCGTTACAGAACCATTGTCTTCTGAACGATATACACCACCATCATTTCCTAGATAAACTCTACCAGGCACTTTTGGATCCCAAGCCATGGAATGTTGGTCAGCATGTACTGCCCTTCCGTTAGATTCACTCCAATTTTCCCCTCCATCTGTTGATTCCAATAAGTTAACACCAGAAACAAAGACATGGTCCTCATCATTAGGATCTACATAGTTACGACCAAACCACCATCCAAAGGACGATTGAGAGTTTGCTAGACGATTATTGTGGGCAACCTTTTCCCAGGAATCTCCACCGTCATCGGTAATATATAATCCTTCAAAATATCCGCTAGATTGAATTACCGTCAAATATGCACGGTCTGGATTACTCTTTGAAAGTGCAATACCCATTCTTCCAAGATCTCCATCAGGTAGTCCATCGGTTAACTGTTCCCATGTATCCCCACCATCAGTGGAACGATAAAGTCCTGTTCCTTCTCCACCGTATTGTCTTCCACTCGGATATCGGATTCGATCCCACATCGTTACAAATAGGGTATCTGTATCGCTATGATCGATGGCTATATCGATAGCACCTGTCGTTAGATTTTCACCTTCCAGGATTAATTCCCAAGAATCTCCGCCATCTTCGGTTTTGTATAATCCTCTTTCTCCACCATCATGAAATAGAGGTCCAGTTGCAGCCACATAAACAGTATTTGGATCTTCTGGGTCTGCCATGATTCTACCAATAGAACTGGTTTCTTTTAGCCCAATATCTTCCCAGCTCTCTCCACCGTCTGTAGAGCGGTAAACCCCAGAACCACCATAAACAATACTTCCTCCACCAGGATTAGCTTCTCCAGTTCCAACAAATAATGTTCCTTCGTTGGTAATTTCAACCGCTCCAATTGATTGAGTTAAGTTATCATCCCAAGCAACTTCAAACGTATCCCCAGCATCTGTACTTTTCCATACCCCACCAGAAGCAGCACCAATATAAATGGTATCCTCCTCGTGTGGATCAACGACTACATCAACTATACGTCCACCTATGTTACTCGGAGCATTAAATTCCCACTCCTGATTTAATGCTCCAGGCGCTTCTTTTGCCGTTACGTTTTTAAGTTCATTTGCCTGCTCTCGAGCCTTACGAAAAGCATCTCTAGGAATAACATCTTCTTCAAACCCCTTTTGAGTCATAAACCAATCGTCTCGTTTCCCAGGTCCCTTCTCGATAAATTCCTCTTTTTCCTTATCTTCTACGTTCCCTTGTGTAACTTCCGAAGTCGATAATTGCTGCAACAACAGTACAGCTCCAAATACCACCACTAACGTTAAAACTGTAAAAATAGTAGGCCACATTTTCAACTTCATACAACATCCCTCCAAAATTAATAGATTACTTGAATCTTTTTTGTAATTTACAGGGTGTTCAAAAATTGAGTTACGAGCAGATTTAGATAAGTAAGGTGGATGAGAAATTATTCAAGGTACCCTTCCCTTCTGTCTCAAATTATCCACGAAACCATTATATTACTTGTTTGAAGGCAGTTCAATAGAATTGATAATAAATTTTGAATTATCTAAAAATGAGTTCTATATCCCTATTACTTTGGGTTTAATTCACTAATAAAAAGTTGTAAAAAATACGATAAAACATAGGTTTGTAGTCTGAGAGAAGGCCAAAAGTCTATGTAAAGAAGAAATGAGGTCTGACCCCATTTCTCCTTCTCTACTAATTTTGTTGAACACAATAGAAATGAAATAAATAGGAAGTACCATTTCAGTTTTTCTATTAAAAAAAGACACCCTCCTGAGTTTAAGTAGTTCAGTTTTTGTGGAGAAACAATATAAATAGCATATCAATTAATAGACCAAATCGCAGACTGATTTGGTCTATTGTTTTTATTGATATATCAATGTTTTTACTCAAAAAATGTATAAAATAGCATAGGAAATCGCATACTAAATAACAGAGTGACAATAACTGTTGTCAATGCGAAAATTAGGATGCTAAAATAGGTGTTAATTACTATGCTAATTCTACTACTTTTTATTAGGAGTGAAAATATAGTGCAATTCATTAAACCAAAGAATAATAATGCTGATAAAGTAGATTGGCTTATCTCTGAACAAGTCCGAGAAATAGTGAAAAACTATGCGGAATACTGCGAATATAGTGAGAGCGAAGTAGTTGATATGTTCTTAAAAAACCTTCTCAAAGATGAAGAGTTTCTTAAATGGATTGATGGCATTCGAAACAACAAAAGAATGATAAGAAAAATGGGGATAGAAGATGTAATGGAGGGACAAAAACTTGGCTAAATTACAACGATTAGCTCAAAAGAAGATGGCATCGTTGTTGTTCATAATCCTGTTAGTGAAGAAGAATTGAATGATAGAAAGGAACAATATAAACTCCTATCGGATAAGAAATTTGCCTTTCGCTATAATCATATGCTGTTTCTCCCTATCGAATTCACTTGGAATGGATATACACATAAAATACAATACAACTTCTGTACAAACCCTTTATGTAAATGGTGTGGTCAAGGACAAGTAAAGTTTGAAACAGTTAAAGGGAAACCATCACGCTATAAATTAGAAGGCGGTGGGAAAAACAGTCAAAAGAAATTACGATGCAATCCTGACCCTATCAATCCTACAATTGGTATGACTTTAAATTGTAGTCCTATTACTGTTTCTAATTGGTCAGTTGCCGAAGAAATTTCAAGGCTTGTTCGTATCAATCAGACTAAGGATGTTGAGCCAGAATATAACTTCCATAAGGATAGTTGTATTGTTGGACATCTAACACCTTTTGATACGCCAAGCGAGTTTTATAAACAAGGAAAGACATTGAATAATGCTCAACGATGGCAATGTAAAGTATGCAAGAAAAAAACAAGCATCCTTCCAAACAAACGACAATCCACCACCTATCGTCAAAAGAAGAATGATATTCTTCCGATGTTTGCGAAATTACTTTTAAACAAAATGCCAATCAGTCGAACTTGTGATATTTTAGAAATTGGTGTCGGCACTTACTATCACAAATTAGAATGGTTATACCGTTGTTGTCTAGAATTCTTAGAGAAGTATGAAACAACACCACTGGCTACTGCCTCATTCAAAGAAATGTGGTTAAATACCGATAAAATGCACTACAACCTTAATAATGTTCATAAGAAAGGTCAAGGTGGTCATAAGTATTTTGGTTTAGAAGATAGCCAAGTACAGACCTATGTGGTTGTTTCAGCGGATACTATGTCACGATATGTCTTTCGGTCAGATATTGCGTATGATTGGGAAATGACAGTAGAAGACTTGAAATACGATACTGTGGTTTATAAAGAAGACCATTTGAACGATTTTAGCAAAAAGAATAACCGTTTAGATTTTTCCTATTACCCTCAAGAACCGACAGACAACGATACCCAAACACCATACGAATATCGTACAGAATTAAACGAATTTAACAAAAGGATGCAGTATGTGGATGGACTTCACGTTAATCCCACTTACACGACGATGGCTCACTATTGGCTGTAAAACAAATGGTACAAGCTAATGAATGGAGAATGATTAGTGATAATGCCCCTTCTATTATGACTGCATTCTTCAGAGTGTTTTCGAAAGAAGTAAGAATGTCTGATGCACATCATTTTCTCTGTCTGCTCGATAAGAACAAGAGTAGAAAGCAATGTTTAGAAGAGTTTGATGATGCAAAAGCCGACTTATTGGATTGGGGATTTCATAGAGGATACGAAACGAAGAACCTGCGTAAATTGGCTTACCTTTCATTGAAAGAGCAATTTGAAACACACCAATTTCATAAAGAAATCAAGACAGCAACACAATCTTATAATGACTGGGCGAAAAACCCAATAACACACCCATTGGCATCAAGAGATAAAGGATTTCATAAAGTGGATTGTACAACTGATTTATCTTCCCTTGAACCGAAAGAAATAACGAAACTGATAATGAATGTAAATGATAACGCCACGAATAGTTTTATTCAGCAAATTCGAAGAAGGTTATCTATCCTTGAAAGACCTTTGATGACAGCAAGAGGCGATGGAAAAAGTTATATTTATGCTAACTTTAATCCGAAGTATGCTCAATATGCCTTAACTATTCTAAGGACTTTCTACAACTTTTGCGAAACCTATAAATCAGCCGATGGTAAGGAACTTACTCCTGCTCAAAGGTTAGGAATTACAGATAAAGAGTTTGATTTGAAAGATATAATATATCTAAGGTAGTTCACTTAATATTAAGTGGACATATTTTTTGAAAGGAAATGGAAAATTTATGCTAAAATAAATTTATAAATTACGAACAACTAAAAAGGATTTTACGAAAATGAAGGGGGAAGTTCTTTGAGAAATAAACTGTTGATGTTGATTGTGTTTAGTATTGTTTTTGTAATGGCTGCTTGTAAATCGGAGGAAACAATTAAAGAAGAAAAATGGGAAGATAATAGCCCGACTTTTACTAATGAGTATGGCGAAATGTTTGGAAAAGAAGGTAGTATTGGAATTATTGGTTCTAAAACTGTTATAGAAAATGGACAAAAGTGGATGTGGCATTTTTGGGGAACCGAAGATATATCCAACAAAGAATGGGAAGTAAAAGCCTTTAAACAAGGAGAAGAAGAAGCGATAAATCCAATAACATTTAAAGATGAACAATTAATTCCTCGTGGTGATGAAATAAACGGACACGCTCGTTCATCAGTATTGTTTCCATCATCGGGACTATGGAAGTTAAATGTTTATATTGATGGAGAATATTTCGATGAAATTATTGTAGATATTACTCAGGAATGATAAGAACAGAAGTTATACGATGAAAAACGCTTGGAGAAATTCCAAGCGTTTTTATGTGCTAAATCAACTGTAAAATACATTGTTATTTATATTACTTTTTTTAATGCGAAAAACATTGTTATTTTTAATTTTCTCCACATTAACCGAACTACTTATCCTGAGTTGAGGTGCCTTAAATTGATCAAATTAAATATTCTTTTATAGTAAGTGTGTGGAAAATCAGCATAAACATTAGTCTCTGTATCTAAAACAATGTACTTCGTTGCTGCTAACATCAATATACTCAGCGTAATGAATGTTTCCCCATCCTTTATATATTTATAGTTGCCGATTAAAAATCCTCCTTAAAGTAGGAGGATCCTAATTAGTACGAATTAAAATGCTGCGGTCCAACCTCCATCAACTGTAATCACAGTTCCATTCACAAAACTAGATTCATCAGATGCTAAGAACAATGCAGCTTGTGCAATTTCTTCTGGTTGACCAGTACGTGGTGATACTGCATGGGCTAAGCCTGCTCGTCCCATACCAAATTCATTTACATTTTTCATACTTGAACCAATATTTGTTTCTACTGCACCTGGTGCGATTGCATTACAGCGAATCCCACTTTTTGCGTACATGAATCCAGTATTCTTAGTTAATCCAACAACTGCGTGTTTAGACGCTCCATACGCTGCTCCTGCATGTGCCCCACTAAAACCACCAGTAGATGCTGTATTGATAATGACACCACTTTCTTTTTCAAGAAAGATTGGTATTGCTTTACGCATTGCGCGCATGACACCTTTCGTATTTACATCAAAGATAAAATCCCATTTATCATCAGGAATATCTCCTACTGGTTCAAAGCCATCCATCACTCCAGCATTATTCACTAGAATATCTAATGTCCCATACTCATTTACTGCTGCATCAATCATATTTTCAATATCTGCTACATCTGCTACATTTACTTTAACTGCCTTAGCTTCTCCGCCATTTTTCTTAATTTCTTCAGACACGCTTTCAACACCATCAAGATTTAAGTCTGCTAAAACAACCTTTGCTCCCTCTTTTGCATAAAGTTCAGCGATTGCTTTTCCCATTCCAGAAGCTGCCCCTGTTACTATTGCTACTTTACCTTCTAATCTCATATAAACAACCTCCTTTTATACTTTTACTTATCTTTTACACTATTAGTTTAATAGATTATACTTAAAACAAGCAATGAACAAACAAATTCCAAAATGTTGATAAACGAATATTATCTCTTAAATTTGGTGATTAAATAGAAGAAAATAAACAAATTGGTGGTGGTTTGTCTATGAGGATTGATCGTAGAATAAATAAATCTAAACGTGCCTTAAAAGATGCCTTACTTTTGATTATGGAAACATCAGATTTTACAAAAATAACTATTACAGAAATAGTACAACAAGCCAATCTTAATCGTGGTACATTTTATAAACACTACTATACAAAAGAAGAGTTACTAGACGATCTCATTGACGACGTAATGTGTGACTTAATGGACTCTTATCGAGCACCATATCTTGATTCAAAAAAGCTCTCGATTCATGAATTAACATCATCAAAAATAAAAATCTTCGAACATGTTTATAGACATTCTAAATTTTATAGTGCAATTGTGTCCTCTAATGCAATTCCTGGAATTCAACATAAAATATGTGGTGTCTTAAAACAGCTTTCCTATGATGATTTAGAGTTAATTCAAACAACGGACAAAGTAGATACAAAATTTTTAATTAGCTATTACTCTTATGCCTTATTTGGCTTAATTTTGGAATGGATCAATACTGACTATAAATATACCCCAGCATATATGGCAGACCAACTAATTGAAATCTTAACCTACTTCCCACAGGAAACCGTGAATCTAAAGAGAGAGTAGGGGGTGAGATTAGGGGTCAGGTCCATTGTCCCGGAATGGTGGTGGGACTTAGGGTCAGGTCCATTGTCCCGGAATGGTTGGTGGGACTTAGGGTCAGGTCCATTGTCCCGGAATGGTTTATTCCAATACTTTTAGTTATCTGTCCTATAGCATCTGCCTTATATTTGCATAAGATGTATAGTAAATTTAAGGAAAGGAAGACGTTTTATGTATTTCTCAAATACACCATACAATTATCCAGATTATCACTCATTTCCACCAAGCCCCATTGCTATTCAAGCAGCACATATTCCATTACAAAGTACATTAACAAATAAAAGTGCAAAATTTTTATCCCTCTGGTACCAGTTAAATCAAACTAATGGTACTATAAATTAGACTTAAGGGTATGGCTTGGAGGGACTTAGGATAAGTCCTACTTCCCATATAAATATTTAATAAAAAAGATCACAATTAGCTGATTGCTAATCGTGATCTTTTTAGATGGAGCCTAGCGGGATCGAACCGCTGACCTCCTGCGTGCAAGGCAGGCGCTCTCCCAGCTGAGCTAAGGCCCCAATGTTTATTTAACATACATAGTGTATGGAATTTTAGTAAATATATACCTACTTAATAATGATGGGCCTGAGTGGACTCGAACCACCGACCTCACGCTTATCAGGCGTGCGCTCTAACCAGCTGAGCTACAGGCCCATTTAATAAATGGAGCGGGTGAAGGGAATTGAACCCTCGACATCAGCTTGGAAGGCTGAGGTTTTACCACTAAACTACACCCGCAAGTTGTCATATATATAAATGGTGGAGGGAGTAGGACTCGAACCTACGAACCCGATGGGAGCGGATTTACAGTCCGCCGCGTTTGGCCAACTTCGCTATCCCTCCACTATTAGTCTTATAAAATGGTGGCTCGGGACGGAATCGAACCGCCGACACAAGGATTTTCAGTCCTTTGCTCTACCGACTGAGCTACCGAGCCATGAGTTGAACTTTTATTAGAAATATTGCTTTTAATTATTGTTTGGCTAATCTATCCCTATATCAAAGAGCCAACAATATATATGGAGGAGGTAGAGGGATTCGAACCCCCGCGCGGTTTGACCCGCCTGTCGGTTTTCAAGACCGATCCCTTCAGCCAGACTTGGGTATACCTCCGTAATATTAAGATGGACCTAGATGGACCCTGCAGGACTCGAACCTGCGACCGATCGGTTATGAGCCGATAGCTCTAACCAACTGAGCTAAGGGTCCAATTTAATATGGGGCGACCGGTGGGAATCGAACCCACGAATGCCGGAGCCACAATCCGGTGCGTTAACCACTTCGCCACGACCGCCGTCTAATAAAAAAATATTTGGTAGCGGCGGAGGGGATCGAACCCCCGACCTCACGGGTATGAACCGTACGCTCTCGCCAGCTGAGCTACACCGCCAATATAATATGGAGCCTAGCGGGATCGAACCGCTGACCTCCTTCGTGCAAGGCAGGCGCTCTCCCAGCTGAGCTAAGGCCCCGTATAATGGTCGGGAAGACAGGATTTGAACCTGCGACCCCATGGTCCCAAACCATGTGCTCTACCAAGCTGAGCTACTTCCCGAAGTAAAAACGCGCCCGAGAGGAGTCGAACCCCTAACCTTTTGATCCGTAGTCAAACGCTCTATCCAATTGAGCTACGGGCGCATATGGTGCCGAGGACCGGAGTCGAACCGGTACGGTAGTCACCTACCGCAGGATTTTAAGTCCTGTGCGTCTGCCAATTCCGCCACCCCGGCACTTTATGGAGCGGAAGACGGGATTCGAACCCGCGACCCCCACCTTGGCAAGGTGGTGTTCTACCACTGAACTACTTCCGCGTAACTATTAAAGTAAATGGTGCGGGTGAAGGGAGTCGAACCCCCACATCCGAAGATACTAGATCCTAAGTCTAGCGCGTCTGCCAATTCCGCCACACCCGCAATAAAATGGTGAGCCATGAAGGATTCGAACCTTCGACCCTCTGATTAAAAGTCAGATGCTCTACCAACTGAGCTAATGGCTCTTTTAAAGACATAAAAAAGATGCCGGCCAGAGGACTTGAACCCCCAACCTACTGATTACAAGTCAGTTGCTCTACCAATTGAGCTAGGCCGGCAAATGGCGGTCCGGACGGGACTCGAACCCGCGACCTCCTGCGTGACAGGCAGGCATTCTAACCAACTGAACTACCGGACCATAGTTAGTTGTATTTTAATATGGTGGAGGATACAGGGCTCGAACCTGTGACCCCTTGCTTGTAAGGCAA
The DNA here is from genome assembly GCF_009728145.1 of Ornithinibacillus caprae. GTDB lineage: Bacteria > Bacillota > Bacilli > Bacillales > Amphibacillaceae > Ornithinibacillus > Ornithinibacillus caprae. The sequence continues at coordinate 206,627 of NZ_WOCA01000007.1, forward strand.
GTGCTCTCCCAGCTGAGCTAATCCTCCATAATGGTGACCCGTACGGGATTCGAACCCGTGTTACCGCCGTGAAAGGGCGGTGTCTTAACCGCTTGACCAACGGGCCAACGTATTATGCCTGGCGGCGTCCTACTCTCACAGGGGCAAAGCCCCAACTACCATCGGCGCTGAGAAGCTTAACTTCTGTGTTCGGCATGGGAACAGGTGTGACCTTCTCGCTATCGCTACCAGACATACACA
>NZ_WOCA01000008.1 GCF_009728145.1 Ornithinibacillus caprae
TCACAGCAGCGTGCCAGAACATGAAGAAGATTGCCACACACCTAGCAAAGCTAGGCTAGGTGTGTGGGAGTTTATTTTCATTAAAAATTTCTTACTTAATGAAATAGTTATGACAGAATTAAAAAAGCTTGTAGAGAAAAAACACCTACTTTCTCTACAAGCTGACAACCGCACATTACATTGTGCGGTTGCTTAACATTTATAGTGCTTGGTCATCAACGGAATCAAGCCATTTTTCTATTTCATCAACAACAGATTCCACTGTCCCTTCTTCAAAAGGAGAGCGTAAGTTTGCTGCCTCTACTAGTCCTAAGAACGGTTTAGAACCACCTAATTTGCATAGGTTTAAGTAATCATTCCATGCTTTTTCACGATCTTCACGTGATCTTTTCCAAAATTGGAAGGCACAAATTTGTGCTAATGTGTAATCGATATAATAGAATGGTACTTCATAAATATGTCCTTGGCGTTGCCAAACTGCACCTGATTGCCAGTAAGGAATGTCTTCATAATCACGATGCGGTAAATACGTTTCCTCTAGTTTCTGCCATGCTTCTTTACGTTCCTCAGGTGACCAATCCGGATTTTCGTACACCAAGTGTTGGAATTCATCAACTGCAACACCATAAGGCAAGAAGCTTAATCCACTTGCTAAGTGGGAGTATTTATATTTGTCCGTATCTTCTTTAAAGAATAATTCCATCCATGGCCAAGTAAAGAATTCCATACTCATAGAGTGTATTTCAGCTGACTCGTGTGTAGGGAAAACATATTCAGGAATTCCGATATTACGACTAGAATAAGCTTGGAATGCATGGCCAGCTTCATGTGTTAAAACATCAACATCATCTGATGTTCCATTAAAGTTAGCGAAGATAAATGGTGATTCATAATCCTCAATAAATGTACAATAACCACCTGCTTCTTTTCCTTTTTTGGCTTCTAGATCCATTAAGTTACGGTCAAGCATGAAATGGAAGAATTCATTCGTTTCATCGGAAAGTTCTTCATACATTTTCTTCCCATTGTCGATAATCCACTCTGGGCTACCTTTTGGTGTTGGGTTACCACTTTTAAATTCGAAATTTTCATCATAGAATTTTAATGAATCAACACCAATACGCTTTGCCTGTTTCTCATATAGTTTCGAAACAAGTGGTACAATGTAATCACGAACTTGCTTGCGGAATACATTAACCATTTCTGCATTATAATCGATACGTAGCATACGTACATATCCTAATTCAACAAAGTTTTTGTAACCTAGTTTTGTAGCAATTTCATGGCGTACCTTAACTAATTGATCGTAAATATCATCAAATTTATCCGCATTTTCCTCAAAAAATCCTGAACTTTTTTGAATAGCTTGTTTACGAACGTTGCGATCTTTGTCTTGGGTGAATGGTCCAAGTTGAGCTAGCGTGTACGTTTTTCCTTTGAACTCTACCTCTGCAGAAGCTACAAGCTTAGAGTATTCAGATGTAAGTTTATTTTCTTTTTGTAGTAAGCTGATTACTTCTGGAGAAAAAGCTTTAATTTGATAGTCTGCTAGACTAAATAATTGAGATCCCCATTTTTTCTCTAATTGATCACGGAAAGGTGTTTTAACTAATTCCTTATAGAATTCCGTGTAAAGCTCTTGTAACTCAGGGCTTTTTTCATCCCAAAAGTCGCGTTCCTTTTGATAAAAATCATCATTCGTATTAATAGACGCTCGTACATAGACTAGATTAAATAATGTTGACAGGCGATTACGAAATGCATTGATTTTTTCAATGGCTTTATTTTGGTCTTCTTCTGTAGTCGCTTCAGAAAAAGCCGTTAGTAAGCCACGGAATGTTTGTTTTTCATTTTCTAAATCTGGTCGTTCATATTTATAATCTTCAAATTTGAGCATATGTACCCTCCTTCTATAATCTAAGTATACGACATTTTTTGCCAAATTCCTGTTTGAAAGATTAAATTATTTTCAATTATAGATTGAATAATCTTGTTATAATAAGATTAACAATGAAAAAGGATGGTATGAATGAAGCCAAGGTTTGAATTTACAAAAGAGCAAAAAGATGAAATGGTTCAAATGATACAAGTATATTATCTGGAAGAACGAAACGAGGAAATTGGTAATTTAGCAGCAATGTTACTATTGGAGTTTTTCATGGAAAAACTAGCACCAATTTTTTACAATCAAGGTGTAGAAGATAGTCATCAATACATATCACAAAAGCTCGACGATTTATTTGAAATACAAAAATAACCAAGAGGAGTCACAAACATGGACGGCAGATATCGTAAAAACATTCAACCAGGATTAGAAGTAGACATCGTACTAAAAAAAGACCAAAGAACAGGTCAAACAACATCTGGTGTTGTAAAAGATTTGCTGACTAATTCAGCGTTTCATCCACATGGAATTAAAGTCCGATTGGAAAATGGACAGGTTGGAAGGGTAAAGCAAATTAAATAAAATAATAAAGAGGGGGAGGAGTATAGGAGTATGAGTGGGTTTTTTAAGAGAATTTTTGGAAAGGAAGAGCAATAAACTTTAAGAACAGACATAAACAAGCAAACCACCTTTTCGGGTGGTTTGTGGTTTAACCATAACAGTTACAATCATAAAGGTTGTCTTCATAAACATATCCAGAGTCATCTACATTCCTTTTGTATCTGACCATTATTATCTTCTCCAATCTGTCTACAAAAAAACTAGAATCACAAAAGTAAAAAGTATGTATGTGATTCGGATCGTCGCAAATAGGATACATACGCATTCACCTCCTGTAAATCTATTTATTTAATCAAGGGTATATTAAAACCTATATTAATCAGTGGTGTAAGCAATATAATTTTTCGAAAAAATAATCATTGGAAACCATTAAAAGCACTTTATATCCTTGATATATTAATTTTAAGATAGCTGATGTTGAAACATATATACTTTTAAGATAGTATCAATTCCTGACCTTGTTCAATGTTTTCCTCAGAACCTTCAACAGCATTAAAATTCCACCATTTCCACCTGCCATAGCAGTCTGTATTTGGTGGGCATTTGGAAGCATCAAATCTTTCACTTGGTACCAGTTCCAACGTAGAAAAGTCTTCCACCATTCTTCAATGCTTGATAAATGTGCTCTATTGCAATGTCTACTTTAGGCAACACTTTTTCTACTGCTGTATGCCACTTTTCGGTCTTCTTCGTTAATTGTAATAATTTCCATATTAGACATTTTATCCACGTTCATACTATTTTCGTTTCGTTTTTCCGTAACTACGTTCATAACTCCATTAGCATGCTATTCTCCTTACCTTCAGGATGTATGTACCGCTTTAATAGATTTATAGTTTAATTTATAAAAGATATTAACATGAACTATTAACGGGTTTCATATATATTAATTAAAATACAAAGGGGGAAAATAGGTTGAAGAATTTATTTAAAAGTCGTTTACTGTTTTTGACCGTGGCTATGTTAATGCTAGCATTAGTTGTAGCTTGTTCATCAGATGACGATAATTCAGATGATAAAGCTTCAAACGACAGCGGAAGCAGTGATGGTGAAATTTCAGGTGATCTTGAAATTCAATATTTCGTAGGTGGATATGGTGATTCTTGGTGGAAAGAAGTAATTGCAGATTTCCAGGAGGAATATCCTGATGTAAATATTATTGAACATGCTGGTCCAAATATTAACGAAGAAATGCGTTCTCGTTGGGTCTCCAATGATCCACCTGATGTAGTATACATTGATGGCGCTGGATCAAGTGAAACACAAATGGTAGAAGATGGACAGCTAATGAACCTGACTGAGTGGGTTGAAGGTATTGAACTAGATAATGGTGATAAATTAGTAGACAGCTTCATCGTTGAACCTGGTAAATTTGATGGGGAAATTTTTTCACTACCATTAGTATTTGATACGTGGGGAACTTGGTATAACAAAAATCTAGTAGGCGATGGTGGCTATGAGGTACCTACAGATTTTGAAAGCTTTATGAGTTCAATGGAAGCAATCAAAGATGGAGAAGGTATTGATCCATTTGTAACCACTGGTCAACATCCATACTATTTCCTTCGTGGAATGCTTTATCCTGCATTTGGAGCAGCTGGTGGCAATGAGTTACTTGCTGATTTAATTACAGGACAAGAAGGAGCTTGGACTAGTGATACAGTTCTTGACATTATGAAGCGAGTAGAAAGAATGCAGAAAGAAGGTATGATTGATTCTGGTGTTGGTGCATTAAACCATACGCAATCACAAATGAACTTCCTATTAGGTGATAATGCATTTATTCCGGTAGGTTTCTGGTTACCTAATGAAATGGCAAATGATATTCCTGAAGATTTCGAGTTTGGTTTCATTCCATCTCCTATGCAAGCAGAAGGTGAACCATATGCTATCGTTCCAGATTTACGTCCATTAGCAATTGCTGAAGAGGCTGAAAATCCTGAAGCGGCAAAAGCATTTGTTGAATTTGCATTCACTAGAGAATATGCAATGTCTTTCTCTGAGCACACAGGAGCAATAATGAACATCACTGGTGTGGATTTAACTGAAAATGATAATGTTCCTGGATATTTAACAGAAGCAAATGCAATGATTAATGATCCAGAACAGGTACAAATTTATGAAAAACCACATCCGATGAGTGCTGATTTAGAAACACCAATTAGTGATGCGTTAATTTCCTTAATGCTTGGTAACATGACTGCTGAAGAATTTGTTGAAGAAGCAGAAAAAGCTGCAGCCCAATATCGTGGAGAGTAATAAAGAATATTAAATGTAGGTATGGAATGTAAAGGTGTTTTACGCCTCCTTTATGTTCCATACAATTTATCCCGCATATAACGGGCAGTATGACCCCAACTTCAAACCTACGAGTCGAAATCAAGGAGGTTAAGTGGGGAGCAACTGTCCGTAATTGTCCGATTCGTTCATCTAACAATCAATGGGGGATGAAGAAGCCCCCCACTGATTATAAAGGTTCACTTTATTTAAAGAAAAGAAAGAGTGATTGGATGGTACAGTCTAAAAAACAAAAATATATGTTTCTGGCCTTTTGTTTAATTCCAACCTTTATAATGTTTGCTATTTTTACCCTTTATCCATTGTTTAGTGGTTTGTACTATTCCTTTTTTGATTGGTCCGGATCATCACAGAATAAAGAGTTCGTTGGGCTTAGTAACTACATAAAATTAATTAGTGATGAGATTATTCCCAGAACAATTATCCATGATTATTTCCTTGTTGTAACAAAAGTTATTGGTATTATGATTCTAGCAATGTTCTTTGCTGTTGCCTTAACACAATTACGAATAAAAGAAGCACCATTTTACCGTATTGTTTTTTTCTTCCCTAATATTATGTCTGTCGTTGTTATCGGGATTCTATGGACGTTTATCTATAATCCAAGTTTAGGATTGATTAATTCAGGATTGGAATTTCTAGGTTTGGAAAGCTGGACGAGACCTTGGCTTGGAGATGAAAACTGGGCATTACCAAGTCTGGTTTTACCATCTATATGGGCTGGTATTGGTTTATTCATGCTCATGCTAATGGGTGGTATAGCAAACGTTTCGAAAAGTTATTATGAAGCAGCTGAGATTGACGGGGCAAATGAATGGCAGCAGTTTTGGAAGGTTACCTTACCACTTGTATGGCCACAAATAAAAATTTCCGTCCTTTATATCGTTATTACTACATTAAATGGTTCCTTTATTATTGTCCAAGTTATGACAGGGGGAGGACCAAATAACTCCACACATGTTATGGGTTCCTATCTCTATCAGCAGGCGTTTGTTCAGTATAACTTTGGGTATGGAGCCACAATTGGTGTAATGATTTTAATTATTTCATTAATCACCGTGTTAGTCTTACAGTTCTTTATGCGTAGAGATAAGGTGGAGTATTAATGAAAAATAGAAGGAGGAAATTAACGTGAAACGAAGTGTAGGTGAGATTCTGGGGCGAACTGGAATACGTATTACCCTCATCCTATGGTCGATTGCAGTATTATACCCAATCATCTGGATGTTCATTGGATCGTTTAAATCGAATGCAGAGATTTATGCTAATCCATGGGGGTTTCCAGAATCATTCAACTTTCAAAATTTTGCCACTGCATGGTCGAATTATAATATAGATACTAGTGTTTTTAATAGCTTTATCGTTACGATAGTTGGTGCACTGTTAACATTGGTGCTTGCAATTCCAACTGCATATGCGATTGAACGAATTAAATTTCGTGGCAGCAATTTGTTATTTATGTTATATGTATCCGCGATGATGATTCCTATGGTTCTAGGTTGGATTCCGTTATTTTTCCTACTAGCTGATCTAAATCTACTCGATAATATTTTCGGATTAGCGATTGTTTATGCAGTAAGCCAATTACCATTCAGCATATTTGTTCTGACAAGCTTCATGAGCACAATTCCGAAGTCGTTAGAAGAATCGGCGGCAATGGATGGAATGTCACCTTATGGTGTTTTGTTAAAGATTATTACACCGCTAAGTATGTCAGGAATTATAACAGTAACAATCATGAATGCCATTCAGTTTTGGAATGAATATTTCATGGCATTGATCTTTTTACAGAGTAAAGATAATTATACGCTTGCCCTGGCAATTGATTTTATAAGTAGTGAAGCACAATACACCAATGCTTGGGGAACTTTATTTGCGAGCCTAGTAATTGCGATTGTGCCTGTTATTATCCTTTATGCGATCTTCCAGCAGCGTATTTCTAAGGGAATGGCGGAGGGAGCGATAAAGGGTTAATTGATAGATAGTGATAATAGAAAGCCAAATTTCATAAGAAAGGGGTGTTCCGAATTTGAAACGCCCCTTGTGATTATTTAATATACTAAATAATTCTCACGTACTTCTTTAAAATCTTCTAAATCGCCTTCCCATTGTTCTTTCATGCTTTCTACTGATTCGCCGTTTTCAATTGCTTCTCGGATCCAGCCGTTTCCGATTAAATTATCGAAAAAGGAAATGCCTGAACTGTTTTCAGCACGGAATGCGAAGTCTTCTGGGTACATATCATGAAGTGTTTTTACGATATGAAGGCCAGTCTCCACTGGGTGGAAGGACTGTTTGTGTGTTACATGAAGTTGCACACCATGACTCAATGTACCACTGTGTTTTGAAAATGATGGTGTAAATGATGCTGCTCGGAATGATACTCCAGGAAGATTTAAGTCGTTCATTGCTGCTGCAAATTCAGTGCTATTTACGAATGGTGCTCCAATTAATTCAAACGGTTTAGTTGTTCCACGTCCTTCTGAAAGATTTGTTCCTTCAATTAATGCAGCACCTGGATAAACCATTGCCGTATCAAGTGTTGGCATGTTAGGTGATGGCATCACAAATTCTAATGGGGTATCATCATAATACATGTTACGTTTCCAGCCATTCATTTCTACTACCGTTAAGTCTGCTCCAACTCCAAATTCCTCGTTAAATAATTTTGCCAATTCACCAACCGTCATACCGTGACGAAGCGGAATAGGGTAGTTGCCTACAAAGGATGCATAATCTGGATCAAGTACCGGACCTTCTACTTTAGCACCTCCTAAAGGATTAGGACGGTCAAGAACGATGAATTCAATACCGTTTTCCTGTGCTGCTTCCATCGCATATGCCATCGTGTAAATGTACGTGTAAAATCTCGTACCCACATCTTGAATATCAAATAAAAGCACATCTACATTTTCCAGCATTTCAGGTGTTGGCTTTCTTGTTTGTCCATATAAGCTGTAAACTGGTAATCCAGTTGTTTCATCAATGTAATATTCCACATATTCACCGGCCTGTGCATCACCACGGACACCATGCTCGGGTCCGTATAATGCTGTTAACTCGACATCTGGATCATTGTGCAGGCGGTCAACAATACTATTTAATTCTTTGTCCACTCCAGTCGGATTAGTAATTAGACCAACACGCTGCCCTTCAATTAATTCCTTTTGTTCATCGAGTAAAACTTCCACGCCTAACTGAAAATCCTTATTTTTACCTTTTGCTTTTCCGTTGCTGCTATTATCTGCGAATACTGCTGTTAGGGAACTGAGTACTAATAAGCCTGTCAAAAACATCATCAGTGATTTTTTCATGATTCGTTCACTCCTTTATAGTAGTTAATAGGATAGACCATGACCATATTCAAATAAAACATTTTCACCATCAGCATCAGGTATTGTGACAGGTAAAAGTCCCGATGGATTATTCTCTCCAAACAGTGTTGCTGCTGTAGCTTTAAAGCTGGCATCTCTAAACCCGTATTGAGTTAAATATCCATCAATTTCAGGGAATGCCATAATATCATAAGGATTACGAATCCCTACTCCAACCACAGGTACATCTAATTGTTCAATAAGCTGGTTAACCATTTGCATTTGTGGATTGGTTTCAGAACGTCCATTTACGTTATAGGTATACGTTCCAACTATTACTGCGCTCGCATCCTGTAGCTGTTCTAGCTGATCATCACTTAGTGGACCGGAAGCTCTTATGAGGTCTGTATTTTCATGATAGGAACTAACGGAATTATATAAGCTGTCGATGTAGGTATTACCTACAACAGCTAGTTTGTCTTCGTTACTAAAGTTGAATGGAAGTGCATCCTTATTTTGAATAAGGGTAATGGATTGATTAGCTGCTTCTTCTTCTACTTGTTTATGTGCTTCTGCTCCAACTACTTGCTTAGCATTATCTACAATTTCATCAATAGGGAGTTGCGATTCTGATTTGACAATCCCACGCTCGATTTTTAATGTTAAAATTCGTTCAACTGATTCTTCAATGCGGTTTTCACTTATTTCTTCCGTTTCCACTGCCTCACGTAGACCATCTGCAACTTCTTCCAATCCTACTGGCATTAGGATGATATCTGTTCCTGCTTTTACAGAACGGATGACAGCATCAACAGCTCCAAAATGGTCGGTTATTGCGTTCATATTCAGTGCATCTGTGATAATTACACCGTCATAACCCATTTCTTCACGCATTAAACCTGTCAATACTTTATGAGAAAGGGTTGCTGGTAATGAAATTTCTGAGCCATCTTTTTTCGAAATCACTTTAGTATCATCAATTTTTGGAAATGTTACGTGTGCTGTCATAATCGCATCAATGTTTTCATCCATCACTTGTTGGAATGGATATAGTTCAACCTCCAGTAAGCGTTCCTTATCATGAGGTACTTCTGGTAATCCGAGATGTGAATCAACTGCTGTATCTCCATGGCCAGGGAAGTGTTTTGCTGTTGCGGCTACACCAGTACTTTGCAATCCTTGTGTATACGCAATTCCTAAATCAGCAACTAATTCAGGTGATTCTCCAAATGAGCGGACTCCAATTACCGGATTATCCGGATTGTTATTCACATCTAAAACAGGTCCCAAGTTCATGTTGATACCAAGTGCGTTTAGCTCTTGACCAATCGCTTCACCTACATCATGGGCAATTTCTGTAGAGCGAGTTGCTCCAAGTGCCATATTACCTGGCATGTCTGTTCCTGATTGCAGTCGTGTAACGATACCACCTTCCTGGTCAATTGTCATTAGAAGACCATATTTATCAGCTGCTTCCTGATAGGCAGCTACTAATCTAGCAGTTTGTTCGGTTGTAACAACATTTTCACGGAATAATATGACACCACCAAGATGGTAGTCTTGTATTAGTTGTTCAATCTCAGGCAGCATTTCCGTGACATTTTCACCATCCCAGTTTCTGAAGTCTGGCATTAGCATTTGTCCGATTTTTTCGTTTAGAGTCATTCCTTCGATAGCATTGTTAATGACGTTGTAGCGATCATCCTGTTGCTTTACGATGGTCGGGTTTGAATGCGGTTTGTTGTGCACCGCAATTCGATCTGTAAAAGTTCCGTCTGTAACAGTGATAAAGGAACGGCCATTTTGCTCTGTAAATGTTACGAGACCATTGTTATCAACTGTAGCGACATTTTTGTTTGTCGAGTCCCATGTGATATTTTCCGAAACGGTTTTAAAGTGTCCATCGTTGTAAACATGTAATGCGTTTAAATTTACTTGATTAGCATCTATTGCTGTATTTGCCTGTGGAACATTTTGAAACAGGATTAGATCATCTACATGCTCATCCTCTTCAGTCGCTTCAGATGTGTTATTCGTGAAGTTAAGCGTACTCATGATCAAAGTGAAAATTGCAACTAGCATAAATAGTTTTTTGTTTTTTCGAATAGCTTGCATGTTTCTCCTCCTTTAATCGCAGATAGGGAAGTGTAAAATATTCCTACTGCATACGTGCAACTAAGGCTTGACGATTGGCCCAAGTTTTCCATTCCTAGTAATTACGTTGTACCCATTCATCACTTGAAAGTTCTAGCTCATGTCCTTGAAGCTGAATATTTGTCACATACCAGCCACGACCATTTGTGTACGTATCTGTGTCGTAGCGGAAGCGGATATGTGTTGTACCTGCTGGAATTTGTACTTCTTTAGATTGCCAATCAACACTGTTACCTGTAAAGGAATCAGTAACCGTATTCCAGATCTCCCCGTCACTTGAGACTTCCACATATCCAAAGTCATAGCCATGTTCGATTCGGTACCAAGTCTCAAAGGATAGAGTTGTGTCCTCTTCGATACTTACTTCAGCAGTGAGTGATCGATCTACATGATTTCCGTAGCCTGCAAACCATGCTTCTTCTTTGTTTGGCATAGATACTGGAATAGCATCCGCAACTTGGCGGGCGAATTCGCGTCGTGCCGGGTTGGTGGAAACAGTATCACGAGTTGGATGAACACGATTTGTTAATAAAATTGCAATGGTATCATTACTTTGGTTAACAACAATCGACGTGCCTGTGTAGCCAGTATGTCCAATTGTTGATCCTTCAGATAAGGCATCCATATACCAGTTTTGTCCAAGTTCCCACCCTAACCCATGATCATTTCCAGGGAATTCAGGTATTTGATTTTCTACTAAAAGTTCAATTGTTTCAGGCTGGAGTATTTGTTTACCTCCATAGCGCCCTTCATTAATATACATATGAGCTAATTTAGCAATATCATTTGCCGTGGAGAAAATACCAGCATGGCCCGCAACACCATCAAGAGACCAAGCGTTTTCATCATGAACTTCTCCCCAGACAAGATCTCTGTTCGTCCATGGCTGAAATTCTGTAGCAGCAATCCTTGATTTTAAATTTTCTGGAGGGTTATACATTGTGTCGTTCATTTCCAGTGGTTCTGTGAGGTTTTCATTCACAAATTGATCAAGACGTTTACCTGATAAACGCTCGATAATTGATGCTAATGTAATCATATTTAGATCACTATAGGTATACGTAGATCCAGGAGGGTTATCTAATGGATATTCGAAAACATATTGCAGTCTTTCTTCCCGACTATCACCAATTGTATACAATGGAACCCAAGCTACGAATCCTGAAGTATGCGTCATTAAATGACGAATCGTAACATCCTCTTTTCCATTTTGAGCAAATTCCGGAATATAGTCCGCTACAGGATCATCAAGCTCAATATATCCTTCTTCATAAAGCTTCATTGCAGCAGTAGTAGTAAAAATTTTGCTGAGTGAAGCGACATCGAATATAGTATCTTTACTCATTTCAATAGGTTCGTCAATCTCCGTGCCACTGTCATCTTGATAAAGTACCGCGTGCCCATAAGCTTCATGCTGTACGATATGACCTCTTCTAGCAACGAATGTAACAGCTCCAGGCATTGTCCCATTGCCAATCATTTCTTCCATTACAGAGTCGATGCCCATTAATGGCTCTTCAACCATTCCAGCACCTTTTACAGAACCAGGGTGTAAAACAGGTGAAGATGGGCCGGGTGCGTCCCATGAGAAAACGGGGTGAGGATTTTCTTGTGATTTTTTAAAGTTCCGATTTTCAACTGTGGGGTTCTGTTCTTCTTGTGCTTCTGTAGTCATACCAGGTGATGTTGTGAAAAGTAATGATGTTGATAGTAGTGCTGATAATGTAATATACGATGTTTTTCGATACATTATTTCTCCTCCTACTTTAAGATTCCAAATCTATTAAAACGTTTTCAAACTTATATATTAAACATAGTAGAAAAAAGGTAGGTTCGTAAATGGATCCTAAGTATCAAAAATATTGGGAAATTTCCACAAAGCACTATAATTGTATTGGGTCAATAGTGATAGGGAGGTGCAGCATAAGTGGTTTTCGTTTCGACTCACACCTATTTCCATGGAGTGTGGATCAAGAAGCTTACGAGCATATCTCAGAAGAAAATCAGAACTAATTAGTTCTGATTTTCCATTGATGATACACTTTTATCTAAGCTTCTTCGTTTATCCTACAAATAACGGACAGTATGAGCCCACTGATTTAAGAATCACTTTATGCAGCAGATTGTCGTTTTTTCTCCGAGGCGTCTACAACCGCGCTAGCTGTAGCGTCACCCATAACATTGACAGAGGTGCGCATCATATCGAGAATGCGATCGACACCTGCAATCAATGCAATGCCTTCTAAAGGTAAAATAACAGCAGTTAGAACCATGATTAACATAACCATACCTGCACCAGGCACTCCTGCTGCACCAATGGAAGCAAGTGTAGCAATTAAAGCAACAGTTAAAATTTGAGCAAACGACAGTGACTCACCGAAGTATTGCGCAATAAATACAACAGCAATACCTTGGTACAGTGCTGTTCCATCCATATTAATGGTTGCTCCTAAAGGCAGGACAAAGCTACTTGTTTCCTTGGAAACTCCAAGATTTTCCTGGGTGTTTTTCATTGTTACAGGTAATGTTCCAGAGCTACTACATGTACTAAACGCAACAGTAGCTGCAGGGAAGATTCCTTTAAAAAACTGGATCGGATTAATTTTTCCAAGTGTTTTAACTGCAGTTCCGTAAACAATTGCTACATGAACAATACACGCGACAAGTAATGCTAATATCAATTTTATGAGTGGTAATAAGACGGCTGCTCCGTACTCACCAACAATAGGTGCAAGTAAACCAAAGATACCGATTGGAACTAGCTTCATAATGATGCCAGTAATTTTGTACATGATTTCAGCTAAACCTTCGAAGAATCGTTGAACAGGATTTGCTTTTTCACCAACTAACTTAATACCAATTCCTAAGAAGAGAGCAAAGAAGATAATCTGCAGCATGCTACCTGTAGTTAATGCTTCAATTGGATTGGTGGGAATAATATTCAATAACGTTTCTACAACACCTTGGGTTTCAGCGGAAGGGACAGCTTCTTCATTTAGTGTTACATCAACCCCAGATCCTGGTTGAAATACATAGCCAGCAATTAGTCCAATGGAGATGGCTATGAAACTAGTTACTAAATAATACGATATTGTTTTTCCACCTAAACGACCGAGTTTTTTTACGTCCCCTGCACTGGTTACTCCAACGATAATGGTAGAGAGGACCAATGGTACAATGATAAACATAATAAGACGTAAAAATAGATCCCCAAGCGGTGCAACATGGCTTGCTGAGTCACCAAAGATTAACCCAACAGCTACGGCTAATATAAATGCACCAACAATTTGATAAATAAAACTTTTCTTCATGTAATTCTCCTTTCAAATAATATTATTTAAAAGGAAATTAAAACGCTTTCATTTAAGAGGTGGAAAGAGTTATTAACTTCCCTTTATTGTTAATATTAATATTCTAATAATTACAAATATATTATTTGAGTCAAGATTTTTTTACAAAAATAATAGGATATTAATACGTGATGTTCCATTGACTTCATGATGTTCGACTTGTAGACTGTATTTAATTGTAATATTAAAAATCTTTAGAATGGGGTGAGATAGTGGATTTGGTGCAATCTGTTATCACGATTAGCGCAGTGTTAGCGGCATTAGCAATCGTTTGTGGCTTTTTACTAATCAAGATGTTTCGAAACGCGGCGTATGCTTATTATTTTCCTTGTCTTGTCTTATTTGTGAGTGGATTGGTATTTTTACTTGCTGCATTAGCAATGGGAAAAGTAGAAATCATGGGTGCAGGATTAGGAGGATGGGGAATAGCTTGTTTATTTGCTTCCTTATTCGGATTTTTTGTTACAACGGTAAATGATGTGTATGCACGGGAAGAGGAATAAAAAGAGCGATTTTCTGCTCTTTTTATTCCTTTAGATATGTTTTCCCGTCCCGTTGTTCAATCTTTCCTTCTTTCATTAACTTTCCAAGTGCACGTTTAAAAGCTGCCTTACTTATATTAAATGTACCACGAATATCATCGGGATCACTTTTATCATGAAATGGAATCATGCCACCATTTTCTTTTAAGTGATTTAGAATTTGTTCTGCATCTTCAACCATTCCGTGCTGCTTTAGTGGTCGAAGGGATACATTTAATGTACCATCTTCTTTAACTTCAATTACTCGCCCATGAACAAGCTCCCCAAGTCGTGGTTCTTCTTTACGCTCTGTATGGTGGATAAACCCTCGATAGTTTTCCTCAGTAATAAAGGCTGAACCCTCTTTACTCGTATGATAAATGCGTCCACTAATTTGATTATTAAGCATTTCACTAGGGGCAACCTCATAAATCCTACCTATTACGCCGTCTGTTGCTGGAATAGCAAGTAATCGGCCTTTACGGTCTTTTCCTAATGTTACGTAAAGCTTATCACCATCCTGTGGCCAAACCTTTTCAAGAAGTGGAAGATCATCTTTGGATACTAGGATTTGTTTCGTTGTCCCTATATCGACAAATGCTCCTAGGTTAGGAATGACTTCTACAACATCAGCCCAACCATATTCATCCAGGACAATCGACGGTAGTTTTGTTGTTGCGATCGTGTTTCCTTTTTTATCTTGGTACAAAAATGCCTCTATCGCCTGATCGACTTCCAATTCATGTTCTGTCTCATTATGATGTAATAGAACCTCATGCATGTCTTTTTTTAATACATATCCTGTATCGATTTTTCGGTCAACGACCATCGTTTGAATCGTTCCAATTGGTAATGCTTGCATAATTATCCTTCCTTTATTTATGTATTGGAAAAGGGGCACCCCTTACTAAAAGAGTACCCCTTTTGTTTATAAAGTAACACGTAAGTTTTAATATTATTAAGTCCTGAATAAATCAGGATTGGAAATTCCCTAAATTGCAGCTTCTTGAAAGCTGGGTAACTGTTATCTAATCTTTTTATACTCGGTTAACGCTGGCCGAGCTTTTAGAATTTCACTATCTAACCGCGGTACATGTTCCACCGGATGTTCTCTAACTTAAGCAACGTAAGCCCTACCTGCTCTTACGTCCTTGCGACCCTGTAGTCGCGCCAGTGTGAATAAGCATCAACAAAAACATTGTAGAATGCCAGAACACTTATATGTTACTTTAGTAACTTTACTATAATCTCATGAATACTAAAATTTGTCAAATATGGCTAGTTACGTACTTTTCCTTCCAATACGACTTCATCCTATTACTTGTTATCAAGGATTGTTTTGGAAATTGTGTAAGTAGTATCATATTTAGTATTTCAACAGATGAACTAGCAGCATAATGATAATGAATCCCCTTCATTTTCAGCTCCTAATTGATCTTAATAATCTTTATTTACAAAGATACGTTGAGATAATTTCATAGATAGGAAATAAATACTTATTGAACCTAATGCTAATACAAAAAAGGGGTAAGTTGGTATATATGTTTCCACTAATGGCACAATTCCTTGATCTAAATCATTAAAAAGAATATAGTCATCCATTCCCAAAATATCTATTAATGGGCTGAAAGAGCTATAGAGAATTCCCATATACAAGATAAATATAAGGGTAGATGCAGTTGTGAAAGATTTAAAAAAGTAATAGATAGGTATAAACAAAGCTTTCATCATTAACCCTAGGCAAATTACTGTTAGAATATCGATCCAGTCATAAATATATCTTGGAGTAGAAGATATTGCACCGATAATATTACCAACTAAGAATTGATAAAAAACGACTGAAACCCATAACAAAAATATCCCTAAAAATCTGCTTTGCACAATTTGTTTCTCCAACACTGGTAAACTTTTTATAAATTTGTTCATTTGAGCACGATGATCTAAAAAAAAGATTCCAACTATTAATACGGGCAATATCAATCCGACACTAGTGTAGATGGGTGGAATTGTTATAAAATATGCTATAGGTATTAAAAAAACTGCTGTCGTAAGCGCCGCTTTAGATATTAAAATATCTCGTTTGATTAAACTAATCATGTTTTCTCACCACCTATATAATATCTCTTCTTATAAAAATCCAAGCTGAAAACTTATACGATACAAATAAACATAACATGGAGAACGATCCTAAAATGATAAAAGGTTGGATTTCTATAATCGAATGAACGAAATGTATGATCGCATTATCAAAAGTAATTAATGGATTAAAGGTTATTATCGCTGTAAAAAATGCAACGATAATTACAAGAACCATATATACTGTCATGGCCCTATGAAAGCTTTTTATATAATAAAACAATGGAATGGAAGCTGAAAAAATAATGGAAATTAACGTAAATAGACTAAAGATATTGATTCCCGATAGTGATTCCTTTTCGAGAAAGGGTAATCCAATATGTGCAACATAGTCTATTAACCAAAGGTAGAGTGAAAATCCTCCACTGAGAATTAATAAAAATATATATCTAGTACATACGATTTGATCTCGCTTAATAGGTACACTTACAATGTAACGGTAAACCTCATTTAAACTATCAGAATAAAACATCATTATCATAAAACCGATCATAATCCAAATAGTTATACCGGTTATTTGTACATTCATCCCATATGTAAATGGAATTAGAAGTATAAAAAATAAGATATAGAGCTTAGTTAATTGTAGTTCCTTCCGTAATAGGTGAGCCATAATTTGAATTCTCCTTCCTTGTCATGTAAAACATAATATCTTCCAATGTTGCTTTTTCAATGACAATATCATTGCCAAAGGGTTCAAAAATAGTTGGATCGCCCTCAAATAAAGCTGTAAATCCAACATCGGTTTCATCAACCCCAATGAATAGTTCTTTTGTATCCATGTCAATAATATCTAGCCGGCCTTTAATAACATAATAATTTTCTTTTACATCATCCATACTCTTTTGGAAAAGAATCTTCCCTTTATGGATGAAAATAATATGATCCGCAATTCTGTCAAGATCAGTTGTGATATGTGTCGATAGAAAGATTGTTTGGTTTTCTTTTAGCATCATTTCTTGCAATATATCTAAAAGCTCTCTACGGAACAAAGGATCTAGTCCAGAAGTAGGTTCATCCATAACAATGAATTCTGGCTCATGTGCCAACGCGAACAATAAGGAAACTTTCATTTTCATCCCCTTAGATAATTTCTTGATCTTTTTTCTTAAGGGGAGATCAAATTTCTGAACGTATTTCTGGAATAACTCCTCATTCCAAGTATTATAAAGTGGTGCAATAAAGGACTTCATATTATTAACCGTAAAATCCTCGTACATAAAAAGCTCATCATATACAAAACCAATTTTTTGCTTAACTTTATGATCCTTATGAGAGGTTCCAAACAGCTTTATATCACCTTCATCTACTTGTAAAATATTCATCATCATTTGAATAGTAGTTGTCTTTCCACTACCATTTGGTCCTATAAAACCTGTGACATAACCTTGTGGAATGGTAAGGTTTAAATCTTCTATTGCAAAATCTTTTCTTCGCTTTGTAACATTTAGAAACTCAACTGTATTCATTCTATACATCCCCTTCAAAATAAATATCTAGCAACTCCGTTAACTCGGCCTTGGATAAACCAAGCCGTTTCGCTTCTAAAACGACCTTTTCTAAATCATTTTCAAGCTCTCTTATTTGCCACTCTTTTAATACATGAGGCTGCTGACCGGCTATAAATGTTCCCTTTCCAACTGCTGAAACCAAATACCCCTCTTTCTCTAGATCTTCATATGCACGTTTGGTAGTTATGACACTCACTTTGAGTTCTTTTGCTAACAAACGCATGGACGGGAGGGCATCACCTTCCTTTAATTCTCCAGAAAAAATTTGTTGTTTAATTTGCTCCTTGATCTGTTGGAAAAGAGGCTCTTTGCCACTACTTGAAATAAGAATATTCATTTCGTAACCCCTTATCTAATAATTGTATATATACATTATATACAATATATACATATAGATGTCAAGGGGATGTTTAGAAAATTGTGGACGTAATACAATATAGGCTAAGGGGAAAAATACATAAGTGCTAAGCCACTCTCTCGAAGAAATAAAAGGCATTATGATAGACTAATATATATTATTAAAATATTGGAGATGTCATCATGGGGATATTTTTAAATGTGATTTTACCAATTATAGCTGTGTTTGGTGCTGGATATATATTACAACGAATACGCTTATTAGATGTAAAGTCGATAGCATCAATGTCTATATACATTTTTCTACCGGCATTGGTTTTTACACAATTATACGAAGCAACATTTGATAAGAGTTATACAATATTGCTAGTTTTTGCTTTCTTCTTGCTCATAATGATGATCTTATTAAACAAGATACTAAGACATATCTTTAAATGGTCACAGTCGGTGGAAAGTGCTTCTATACTCACATCAGCATTTATGAATGCAGGAAATTATGGTGTACCAGTTATTCTATTTGCAATAGGGGATGAAGCACTTCCTTACGCAGTCTTTTTTATGGTAATTCAAACCATATTTATGAATGCATTTGGAGTCTATTATGCTTCGAGGGACAAGAGTGGGTATAAGCGGGCACTAATAACTATCTTGAAATTACCAGCAACATATGCTGTGGTTTTCGCCTTTATTCTACAAAACATTGCCTGGGAAATACCAGAATCTGTCTATTCGACCCTTTCCATGCTAGGTGGAGCAGCAATACCAATTATGATGGTTATGTTAGGAATGCAACTTGCCTCGATTACATCGATTAAATTCAATTGGCAAGTAATTATATCTGGACTATCTATTCGAATGATTATTTCACCACTACTAGCTTTTGGTTTTATTCAACTGTTACATGTAGATCCGGTAATTGGTGCAGTAATACTGATTGTAGCAGCAATGCCTAGTGCAGCTACAACGACTATGTATGCCATTGAATTTGATACAGAGCCTGACTTGGTCTCTAGTATTACATTAGTAACTACCTTATTCAGCATCATTTCCGTAACCTTGTTATTGAACGTAATTACTTAACTCAATAAATTTTCAGATAATATTGACATCATATATTATTTTATATATGATAAATTTATTATGAAAAATGAAAACAAACAACAAAAAGTATATCGAGTTTTAAAGGGTAGAATTATAGAACGTGAATATGTACCAGGACAACGAATTGTCATTGACCAAATCGCAAAGGAGATGCAAACAAGTTCCATCCCAGTTCGAGAAGCGATACGACAGCTTGAGGCAGAGCGGTTGATTTTTTACAAACGTAATGTTGGTCCAGTAGTAGCTGAAGTAAATGAATCGGATTACTCGGATACGTTACGTGTCTTAGCGGTATTAGAGGGATATGCTACAGCATTAACTGCAGAGTCTATTACTCCAGAAAAGATCAACCAGCTTAAAGAACAGAACAAACGAATGGAGGAGGCATTAGAGGATTTTGATATCATTCGGTTCAGCAAATTAAATGCAGATTTCCATAAGATGATTTGTGAAGAATGTCCGAATGCTTATTTGTTAGAGTCAATCAGAAACACGTGGAATAGACTTGATGCTATCCGTGGTGCAGGTTCCATGCTTTATTCTTTACGAGTAAAAGAATCCATTCAAGAACAT
Source organism: Ornithinibacillus caprae (assembly GCF_009728145.1). Taxonomy (GTDB): domain Bacteria; phylum Bacillota; class Bacilli; order Bacillales; family Amphibacillaceae; genus Ornithinibacillus; species Ornithinibacillus caprae. The sequence goes on from NZ_WOCA01000008.1 coordinate 19,822, forward strand.
GACCAAATAATTTCCTATCTAGAAACAGGAAGTATAAAAGAACTGGAAATATTAGCGAGAGAGCATAAAATTAGAACAGCCGAAAACTTTGAACAGCGTCGTAAAAATCAACTAGAAACAAATATTTCATCCTAAGAGAGAACTAGAACTGGTTCTCTTTTTTACTGATAGGTTTCATATGCTGCATCAATGTAACGGGCAGTCACCATAAAGACTTTGCGAATGTCAAATTTTTAAAAACAGTCACGTCAATCAAAAGGTAGCTAGATACGAAATACTGAATTATTGACTAGATGTGCTGAATAAATCTCGGAAATACTGAATTAACTGCTTGAAATGCTGAATTATTCCTCGAAATGCTGAATAATCAAAGATAATGCTGAATCTAGAGAATGACGAGTGAGCGCAGGTCCAGACTGTACTTCTATATCTGGGGCGCTTGCGCTGTAGTTCTAAATATAGGAATTTTTCCCCGTTGACATTGTATGTGAAATCATATATGATTTAATTGTTCAGAAAATTTATAGTAATTAAATTAGTTGGAGGGGAAAAAATGGCATATGAAGAGGCGAAGCAGCGATTTAGAGGATCGATCGCTCCGGTAATCACTCCATTTAATGAGGATGAAAGTATCGATTTTGAGAAATTTAAGGAACTAATTAATTGGCAAATTCATAGTGGGAGTCATGGAATATCTGTAACTGGAACATCAGGGGAACCCAGTTCCATGTCTATTGATGAGAGAATTGAAGTAATGGAAACTGCATGTAAAACCGTTAATGGGAGAGTTCCTTTTCTTCCAGGTACTGGTTCTACTAACCACCAAGAAACACTCCGTATGACGAAAGCTGCACAAGAAATGGGAGCTGACGGTGCAATGGTCATTGTCCCATACTACAATAAACCAAACCAACACGCCTTATACAAACATTTCAAAGCAATTGCTGATTCTGTAGACATTCCAATCATTTTATATAACATTCCTGGACGAACTGCAATAAATTTGGAAGCGATTACAATCTCTAGGTTAGCAGAGGATTGTCCGAATATAATCGGTGTAAAGGAATCCAACAAAGATTTTGAACATGTAAATAAAGTCCTCTTACATTGTGGTCGTAATTTTAATCTATATTCAGGTATTGAAGTACTTTGTTATCCAATGCTTGCAATTGGAGGTGCAGGGCATATAAGCGCCACAGCTAATATCGCCCCAAGAGAAGTGGCTGAAATCTATAACAAATGGGAAGCAGGCGATGTAAAGGGTGCGCAAGCTTTGCATTATGAAATGATGCCGTTAAATGATGTCTTATTCCGGGATACAAACCCAGCACCTGCAAAAGCTGCGTTAGGAATGATGGGGAAAGTGAAACCAATATTAAGAAAACCACTGGATGTTCCGTCAGAGGAAATACAGGCTGAAATTCGCGAAACATTAACATCCTATCAATTAATTAAAGAGGATATTAGCGCAAACTAAGATTTCTTATAAGAGGGTGATTATATGGAACATAAACAGGTAGAGAATGTACAGCTCTACATAAATGGGGAATTTTTGAATGCAACTAGCGGAGAACAATTTGAGAACAAAAATCCTTTTACAAATCAAGTTACGAATCTGGTAGCTAAAGGCGATAAGAATGATATTGAAAAAGCAGTAGTCGCAGCAGATGAAGCTTTTCGAAATGGCTCTTGGGGATCGATGAAGCTTAAGGAGCGAATGAAGTATATCGAAAAAATTGCTGACCTGATTGAGGAGGAAGCAGAAGAAATTGCTTATTTAGAGTCACTAGATTCAGGTTTACCTATTAGTCAAACGAGGAAAATGGCTGCCCGTGGAGCAGAAAATTTTCGCTTTTATTCTAGAATGGTGCAAGCAAGAATGCATGGTGATACCTACCAAGTAGATGATGAATTTATGAACTATACCGTTTATCAGCCTTTAGGTGCAGTTGGGCTAATTACACCATGGAATGCCCCATTTATGTTATTAACCTGGAAAGTGGCACCAGCATTAGCAACGGGAAATACGGTTATTTTAAAGCCGGCTGAATTGTCACCATTATCCGCGAATGTATTAGCAACTATTATTCATAAAGCGGAATTACCAAAAGGTGTATTTAACGTAGTTCACGGATTTGGAGAAACAGCCGGTGAAGCACTTGTTAAACATGATAAGGTAAAGGCTATTTCCTTCACTGGGGAAACAACTACTGGTAAGCGGATCTTAAAAAATAGCGCTGATTCGTTAAAGAAGACATCAATGGAACTTGGTGGGAAGTCGCCATTAATTGTTTTTGATGATGCCAATATTGAAGAAGCATTAGATGCAGCAGTTTGGGGCATATTCTCCTTTAATGGTGAGCGTTGTACGGCAAATTCCCGTGTGTTTTTGCATAAAAACGTAAAAGAAAAATTTGTTTCTGCTTTAAAGGAACGCGTTCAGAACATCCAAATTGGAGATCCAATGAATAATTCAACTGAGCTCGGTCCGTTAATTGATCAAGGTCATTTTCAAAAGGTTACTAGTTATATAGAGTTAGCGAAAGAAGAAGGCTGCGAAGTCATCCAAGGTACGGTACCGGATGATTTAGAGGCAGGAAATTTCGTTCCACCAACACTTTTATTAAATGCCAAAAATGATATGAAGGTTTGCCAGGAAGAAATTTTTGGACCAGTCATGGCTGTTATTGAGTTTGAGACAGAAGCAGAAGTAATCGAAATGGCCAATGATGTGGACTATGGTCTTGCAGGATATGTTTGGACAAATGATATCAAGCGGGGACACCGTGTAGCACAGGCAATTGATTCCGGTATGTTATGGGTTAACTCTCAAAATGTTCGAGATTTGCGGATTCCATTTGGTGGGATGAAAGCAAGTGGTATCGGACGCGAAGGTGGACATTTTGCGATCTTTGAATTTTATACCGAACCAAAGGCAATCCATGTAGCCATAGGCGATCATCACATACCACAATTTGGAAAGAAGAAAAATTAAGGAGGGAAAATATCATGCCAGCAAAAACAGGTAAACAGTATATCGAACGATTAAAAGAAGCGAACAATAATGTTTATATTCACGGAGAAAGGGTGGAGGATGTCACCGAACATTCTGCTTTTAAAAATGTGATACGATCCATGGCACATTTATATGATCTACAATACGAAAAGCAAGATAAAATGCTATATACTTCTCCTACTACTGGAAATAAAGTGGGGATGACATTTTTACAACCCAAATCAATAGAGGATTTGATTGCTCGTAGAGAGGCTATTACAGAATGGGCTAGAACTTCTGGCGGTATGATGGGACGCTCCCCAGACTATTTAAATGCAGAAGTGATGGCGATGGGGATGAATAATAGTTTATTTGCAGAAGGTGATCCAAGGTTCGCTGAAAATGCACGTAATTATTATGAATATGCTCGGGAAAATGATATCAGCTTAACCCATACGTTAATCCATCCGCAAGTTAACCGTGCGAAAATGCAGCATCAGCAAAAAGATGCCAATGTTGCTTTGCACTTAGTTGAGGAACGTGAAGATGGAATTATTGTGGATGGTATTCGTTTGCTTGCAACACAAGGTGGAATTACCGATGAAATCCTTGTTTTCCCATCAACCGTGAAAAAGGCTGGTGAGCTAGATGATCCGTATTCGCTAGCATTTGCTATTCCGAATAATACGCCAGGACTAAAATATATTAGTCGTGAATCATTTGATTACGGAAAAAATGATTGGGATCATCCATTAAGTGCACGATTTGAAGAAGGGGATGCTATCGTTTCATTTGAAAATGTGTTTGTACCCTGGGAACGAGTTTTTGTTTGTGGTAACTCATCCGTTTGTAATCGAACCTTCCGTGAAACAAATGCCGTCGTACACATGGCACATCAAGTTGTAGCTAAGAACATCGTAAAAACGGAATTCGTCCTTGGTGTTGCACTTCAGATTATGGATGCTATCGGTATTGACCAATTCCAACATGTAAAAGACAAGGGCACTGAAATTATGCTTACGTTGGAGGCGATGCGTTCTCATCTATATCGCGCCGAGCATAATGCAAAACTCGATAATTCTGGGACAATGACACCTGAATATGAAGCACTAGACGCTGCTCGTAACTGGTATCCACGTATTTATCCTAGACTAACAGAAATTGTTCGTATTATTGGTGCATCTGGTTTAATGGGAATACCAACTCAAGATGATTTCAATCATGATGAGATCGGACCAATAATCCATCGTGGATTACAAGGTAAAAATCTAGAAGGGTATGAGCGTGTACAATTATTCCGTCTAGCATGGGATATGACGATGAGTGCCTTTGGTAGTCGCCAAACGCATTATGAATATTACTTCTTTGGCGACCCAATAAAAATGGGAATGACTTACTTTGATAATTATGATAAAGACGTTTATAAGGATTATGTAGATAACTTTTTGAAGAAGTCTAACGGAGTACGTGTTTAAGGAAGTCGAACAACTTAACCGAAAAGTCGATCGACCCGACCAAAAAGTTGAGCGACCCAACCGAAAAGTTGAGCAACTCAACCAAAAAGTCGATCGACCCGACCAAAAAGTTGAGCGATCCAACCGAAAAGTTGAGCGATCCAACCTAAAAGGTGAACAATCACATTTACCTAATCTATTAATCAAAGGGGGAGGAATCATGGACTTTAATATTATTCGATGTGCAAGAGCAATTCTGCATGTTCGTGACTTAGATGCATCGCGTAAGTTTTATGTTGACGCACTTGGGTTCATTGAAACAGAGTCAGATGATGATCATATCTATCTCCGTGGTCTAGAAGAGCATACGCATCATAGCCTTGTCTTAAAAAAAGCTGACGAACCTGCAGTAGAAGCCTTGGGATACAAAGTTTCATCCGAAGCAGATTTGGAAGCGTTATCAAAAATGTTAGAAGAAAAGGGCTATCCAACAAAGTGGTTGGAAAAGGGTGAACAACATGCTGTCGGTAGAACGTTAAGAGTACAGGATAATTCCGGGTTACCACTTGAGTTTTTTGCGGAAATGGAACCAATGGAACGCTTGTTACAACGCTATGACCTCTATAAAGGGTCAAGGATGCAGCGGATTGACCACTTCAACTGTGGCGTTCCTGATGTGGAGGAAGCGTATAATTTTTATCAGAAGAATTTCGGTTTTACTTGCTCGGAATACACAGACACACCCGAAGGAAATATATGGGCTGCTTGGTTGCATCGAAAACAAAATGTGCATGATGTTGCTTTTATGAATGGGCTTGGGCCAAGACTTCATCATATCGGTTTTTGGCTACCAGACCAACTTTCCTTAATTCATACATGCGATGTGCTCGCATCAATGGGATATGGAGAAGCAATTGAACGTGGGCCAGGAAGACATGGTTTATCCAATGCTTTCTTCCTCTATTTACGTGATCCGGATGGACACCGTATCGAGCTATATAGTGGAGATTATTTAACGAGTGATCCAGATTTTAAACCAATTCGTTGGGATATCAATGATCCAATGCGACAAACATTTTGGGGCCATGCAGCACCTGATAGCTGGTTCAACGAGGCATCAGCTGTATTAGATGTGTTTACGGGGGAGGAAGTAGGTCAAAAACCTGGTAAATTAAAGCAGCATAAGCCAACTTTTGTCATATAGATATAACGGAGGAGGTTTACTACATGAATGATCAAACATTTCGAACGGCAATGGGAAAGTTTGCCACAGGGGTCACTGTTGTAACAACAAAGCACGGTGAGGATATACACGGGATGACTGCTAATGCGTTTATGTCTGTTTCATTAAATCCAAAGCTCGTGTTGATCTCGATTGATGAAAAAGCAACGATGATTAATTTTATCAATAAGTCAAATAAGTTTGCGGTAAGTATTCTTAGCGAAGACCAAAAAGATGTTTCAGCCTATTTTGCTGGGCAAGATAAAGAAGCAAGAGATGTTGAATTTAATTGGTTTAATGATATGCCAACAATAAAGGATTCACTAGCAAATTTAACCTGTGAAGTATATGATTCGGTAACTGCTGGTGACCATACACTATATATTGGCGAGGTAACGGATATTTCTGTTACAGAAGGTGAACCGTTAGCATTTTATGAAGGTAAGTACCGTCAAATGAGTGACCTTAACGGGGTAGTTTAATAGATTAGCTGATTGAACATTGCGCTAGAGTACCATACTTGGAGTTCTAGCGCACTGTCTGCTAGATAATGAAATGGAGGGATTTCACCGTGAACCAACAGCTGGTAAACAATTCACAAGTCGAACAAGATATGTTTCAAAAGATTGTGGGACACGAACAGGTTGTTTTTTGTAATGATCCTGCAACTGGTTTACAAGCAATTATCGCCATTCACAATACAACCTTAGGACCTGCTCTTGGTGGAACTAGAATGTATCCGTACGCTTCCGTAGATGATGCATTGGATGATGTGTTGCGCTTATCTGAAGGAATGACTCACAAATGTGCTGCTGCTGATATTGATTTTGGCGGTGGAAAAGCAGTCATTATTGGAGATCCTAAAAAGGATAAATCAGCTGCATTGTTCCGCGCATTTGGTCAATTTGTAGATTCATTGAATGGGAGATTTTATACAGGGACAGATATGGGGACAACGATGGATGACTTCGTGCAAGCATCAAAGGAAACCAATTTTATTAATGGAATTCCAGAGGAATATGGTGGAAGTGGAGACTCATCGGTACCAACTGCACAAGGTGTGATATATGGATTAATGGCAACGAATAAGTTTTTGTTTGGAAGTGATCATTTACATGGGAGAACCTATGCCATCCAGGGACTTGGAAAGGTTGGTTATAAAGTTGCTGAGCAATTACTACAGGCAGGGGCAAAAGTAATTGTGACAGATATTTATGAAGAAGTGATTCAATCGATTCAAACCAAGGCATCTGAATTGGGTACGACGGTTACAGTAGTAAATAGTGATGAGATTTATAAAGTAGAGGCAGATATTTTTGTTCCTTGTGCAATGGGGGGAATCGTAAATGATCAAACAATTCCAAGGTTACAGGTTAAAGCTGTAGTAGGTTCAGCAAATAATCAACTAAAAGACAATCTTCATGCAAAAGAATTACATGATAGGGGAATCCTGTATGCTCCAGATTATATCGTAAATGCTGGTGGACTAATTCAAGTAGCGGATGAATTGTACGGACCAAATAAAGAAAGAGTCCTACTGAAAACGAAGGCAATTTATCAGTCATTACTAGAAATCTATGAACAAGCCAATCTAGATGTGATAACAACGTTAGAGGCAGCGAATCGTAAATGTCAAAACCGATTAGAGCAACAACTAAAACGGAATAATTTCTTTACTCGCACGAGAAGTCCAAAATGGCAAATCAAGGAGTAGTGAGGTGAAGGCATGGTTGAAGTAAAATTCCATGATATTGGTGAAGGGATGAATGAAGGGGAAATCATTAATTATTTTGTGAGTGTAGGGGATCGAGTCTCAGTCGATCAACCTCTTGTTGAAATGCAAACGGATAAAATGGTTGCCGAAATCCCATCACCAGCAACTGGTACGGTAAAGGCAATTCATCACGAGGTAGGTACAACGGTAACGATTGGTACACCAATTTTGGAGATTGATGATGGAAAAGAAATGAATGCCAGCTCTGAAAAAGAGGTTTCAGCTGCAATCTCGACCCCAGAAAAACCTGAAGTTTTCCAAGCACACAAGCAACAGGAAGCAAAAAAACCCCCGAAACGAATTATTGCAGCACCACACACAAGAAGGATTGCACGGGAGAATGATGTGGATATTGAAAAAGTACAAGGTTCTGGGCCAGCAGGAAGAGTATTAGATGAAGATATTTTTAATTATATTCGCAAGCAACAATCACAATCTACGAAAACAGAAGAAAAAGCTCAATCGGTAGCTTCACAAGTAAATGATTCTATAGAAATAAGCGAAACAGATACCATTCCTTTTACTGGAATTCGTAAACAAATCGCTCAAAAGATGACTACATCCCTATCCACTATTCCACATGTAACTCATTTTGATGAAGCGGATGTAACGAACTTAATGAAGCTTCGACGGGAGTTAAAAGATACGGGGGAGAATATATCTATTGTAGCCTTTTTCTTAAAAGCAATAGCTATAACATTAAAGGATTTTCCAATATTTAATGCACAATTAGATGAAGAAAATGATGTGATTAGACTACATAAGAACTACCATATTGGACTAGCGACAGACACAACTAATGGGTTACTCGTTCCGGTACTTCGTGATGTCGATCGAAAAAACCTTCGTGAGATTCATAGCGAAATGAAGGAATTAACAAAGAAAGCACAGGAAGGAAAGCTTACAGTACAAGAAATAAGAGGTGGAACGTTTACGATTAGTAATGTTGGCCCGTTAGGAGGGACAGCTGCAACACCGATTATCAATCATCCACAAACGGGTATTATCGCCTTTCATAAGACCAAAAAGACCCCTGTAGTTATAGAAGATAATCAAATAGCTGTACGTTCTATCATGACCATGTCCTTGTCCTTTGATCACCGTGTTGCTGATGGAGCTTATGCAGTTCGATTTACAAATCGATTCAATGAGTTAATTGAAAACCCAAATAGGCTTATGTTGGAATTGACTTGAGAGTAGAGGTGAAAACATTTATGTATCAAGGAAAAGCAAGAGTTTGTGGGTCATCTAATACAGAAAACATTCGTATGAATGATTCACAAATTATTTGGAACGGAAAACGATACAAAGATGATGAGATATCATGGCAATCACCTGTTACAGGAACGGTTTATGGAACTATTTTTAATTTTAAAGAACAACTAGATGCAATGAATAGCAAATTCAAACAAGAGCCATATCAAGCTGAGCCAAATAGGCCAATATTGTATGTGAAGCCGAGAAACACAATCAATGCACACCTTCATGAAGTTCAGTTGCCTTCTGATGTGAAAGAAGTACAAATCAATGCAACACTTGGAATCGTGATCGGGAGAAATGCAACCAATATTTCCGAACAAGAAGCACTTAATTATGTAGAAGGATATACCGTTGTAAACGATGTGACTGTCCCTCATGATAATTTTTATCGACCAAATATAAAAAATAAAGTTCGTGATGGCTTTTGTCCAGTTGGTCCATGGATCATGGAAAAAAGAGAAGTTCCCAACCCAGAACAGTTAATGGTTTGGACATTTATAAATGATGAGTTAGTACAAGTGCAAAATTTAAATGATCTTGTACGACCAATTCCAAAACTATTAGCAGATGTTACGGAGTTTATGACCTTATTTAAAGGGGATATGCTACTAGTAGGTGTTCCACATAATCCTCCAACAGCAACGGCTGGTGATACGGTTCGTATTGAAATTGACCAAATTGGATGCTTAGAAAACACTTTTGTGGCTGATGTTGGAGGTGGTCGTTTATGAAGCAGGCCCGTGTTGCTTGTTTTGGTGGCATACATGATGCATGGGAAGTAGAGGGGAAATTACAGCTTCGTGATGGGAGAATAGTAGATTCCGATGCGGTTATCTGGCTACCACCAGTAGAAGCGGGGACTATTTTTGCGCTTGGGTTAAATTACGCAGACCATGCTTCAGAAATTAGCTTTAAAGCACCGGATGAGCCGTTAGTTTTTATAAAAGGACCTAACTCATTACTGGGGCATAATGGTCAAACACGCAGACCAAGTGGTGTGGAAACGATGCACTATGAATGTGAGTTAGCAGTTATTATTGGTAAGGAGGCTCGTAATATTAAGCAAGCGGAAGCATATGAGTATGTAGCGGGATATACGGTAGCGAATGATTATGCAATTCGGGATTATTTAGAAAACTATTATCGACCAAATCTAGCAGTGAAAAACCGTGACACCCTAACACCTATTGGGCCATATGTAGTAGATAAGGAATCGATTCCTAACCCAATGAATCTTTTTTTACGGACATACGTAAATGGGGAACTAAAACAAGAGGGGTCCACAAAGGATATGGTTTTTGATATACCGTATCTAATCGAGTATTTAAGTAGCTTTATGACGTTACATGAAAATGATGTTATTTTGACAGGAACTCCTAAGGGAACAGTTAATGTTCGTGAGGGAGATGAAGTTGTTACGGAGATAGAAGGAATTGGTGCACTTAGAAATACGATTGTAGGGGATCACGTATTCAATAGATAAGGAGCTGAAGCCAATGCCACATATCATAATCGAATATACTGCTAATTTGAGAGATGATGGCGATATTCCTAACCTACTTAAAACAATAAACAGAACATTAATTGAACAAGGAGATGTATTTCCGATTGGAGGAATACGCTCTCGTGCAATAGAAGTACATGACTATGTGATCGCTGATGGGACAGGAGAAGATGATGCCTTTGTCCATGTTTCATTAAAAATCGGTGCTGGAAGATCTGAAGAGGTTCTGAAGCGTTCGTGTGATACACTTTTTCAAGCAATCGAGAATCATTTTTCTGATCTTTTTAATTCCCGGTACTTAGCACTATCGATGGAGGTTATAGAATTTCAAAAGAAGACTTATAAAAAGAATAATATACATGTGCGGTATAAGTAAGTTTAATTATTATTGTCTTCCTTCTATAATAGAAGGGAGATTTTTTCTTTAAGGAGGAAACGTATGGATCTGAAGCTAAAAGGAAAATCAGTAATCGTTACCGCAGCTAGTAAAGGACTTGGAAAAGCAGTGGCAACTGCATATGCTAGTGAAGGAGCACATGTTTTAATTAGTAGTAGAAATGAACCGTCGTTACAAACAACTTTAGATGACATAAAGCAAGAAACAGGCAATGAGAATGTAGAATATATTGTATGTAATATGAAAAATCCAGAAGATATTAAGCAATTGGTAGCTAAAGCAGTATCATGGAATGGGACTGTCGATGTTTTAATTAATAATGCTGGTGGGCCACCAGCTGGGAGCTTTTTTGATATGACAGATGATGATTGGTACCGTGCATTTGAATTAAATTTACTAAGCTTTGTTCGAACAATTCGTGAGGTTGTACCATTTATGAAGAAACAAAAGCGTGGACATATTGTGAATTTGGCTTCCTCATCCATGAAGCAAAGTCTTGATCAGTTATTATTGTCCAATTCTATCCGTCCAGGTGTTGCTGGGTTGACGAAAAGTCTAGCTCAAGAATTTGGGCAGGATCATATTTTAATAAACGCGGTTGGACCTGGAACAATTGAAACGGATCGCATTGTAGAATTAAATCAAGTAAGAGCGGATAAATTAGGTGTGTCGTTGGATGAAGTTAAGAGAAGTGCAGAGCAGGCAATTCCTATGAAACGATATGGAAACCCAGAGGAATTTGCGCGTGCAGTAGTGTTTTTAGGAAGTGGCGCGAATACGTATATTTCAGGACAATCTCTTCTGGTAGATGGTGGCCTGGTGAAGGCATTGTAAAAAATCCTATTTGTTAATCATGGCTGTTTAGTAAAAGGATTGTTACTTCTTTCATGCAACGAACTTTAAGGAGTATTGGATGTAGAAAGCGCAGTAACTTATTGCCTAGTAAACAAGCAAGAGAGGACCAAGTAACAGCAACGTGATTTACGCTTCGGGCAGTCACTTTCACAGTGTCTACTTTGCCGCGGACACGGCTTCAGCAAGAGAACATCTTGAATATACTTCTTTTCCCTTGCAGAGAGGAACTATGCTTCAAAGTGATACTATCAGATTTAGGCGCATCAATGCGAGGTATTCAAGCACGTGGTGTTCCCACAGGACAAAGGTTTTCGGTGGGCCAAGTAATCGCAGGCCCAAGGAATACTTCGACAGCTTTACATCGTTGGAAGAATTTTTGAGGAACCGTCTGCGCTCCAATCACTAGACTAAAACAAGTTATTTTATAAATTAAAGAGCAAAATCATAGCGGAGAAAATACACGAAGACTCCTGGGGGAGCAAAGGCATCGGTGAGATCCCGCAGTGCGACAGTACGAGGAAGCTCACCAGCCGCCCGCGGAAAGCGAAGTGTATTTTCGGAGCGGGTAATAAAGCACCAACCATCATTTCCGGTTACTTCGCATTCGACATCAATAGTGACATACTATGAGAAAAACGCTTTAAACAAAGAAGATTTTTACTTATATTAAATTTAATATCCCTAGCGCAATTAAAAGCGCTGGCGGAATAAATGACATTCGCCGCATACGCTTATTATGGGATAAAATCACACCAATTTTTATTCCATAATGGACAAATATACCGCTCATCAATGCAATGAGTATAGCTGTTAGAATTGCCGAATACCCAATAATTGCAGCACCTATACCAGCTCCAAAAGCATCTAACGCTAAAGCGGTTCCTAATAGGAATGCCTCACTTGCTGAAATGATACCGGATTTATCTAGGTCCGCTTGATCAGGTGTTGTAAGGACAGTTTTAAGACTATGAAACTTATTCGTAGATTCCTCTATCGAAGCCTCGACCGCATCCTCTTTTTGGATTTGCGAACGAATGGTATTGATTAATGAAAACAACCCCAAGGTAATTAAAATCGAACCGCCAATTATATTGGCCATATCTGATGAAATAAAGGAACTAATCATATTTCCTAGTAGCATAGATGTTAGTACAACAATTCCAGAGCAAAGCATGATGATACTTAATGCAGTCATTGGTACACGAATTTTTCTCATACCGTATGAAACACCTACACCAAATCCATCTAAGCTTACAGCAATGACTAGCAGTAATAATCCAGTATAGAAGAGCATAACATCATATCCTTTAGCTTATATCTAACATATTGTATGGATGGTAAGGATGAAGTGTGCTTGTGCCAGTCAAACTGCGTAAAAAACGTATATATGGTAAAGTAGCGTTATAGGTTTTATCCCGCATATAACTGGCAGTAAGCCTCCCACTTCAAACCTACGAGGTAAAACCAAGGAGGTTAAGTGGAGGATCAACTGCCAGTAAATGACCGATTCGTTCATCTAACAGTCAGTGGTGGGATGAATAATCCCACCACTGATTGAAGATTCACTTTATAAAGAGAGGATAATTAAAATGAGTAAAACAGTAGTATTAGCAGAAAAGCCTTCTGTAGGTCGTGATATTGCCCGTGTTCTAAATTGTAATAAAAAAGGCAATGGATTCATGGAAGGTTCAAAATATATTGTGACATGGGCATTAGGCCATTTAGTTACATTAGCCGATCCAGAAGCTTATGATGAAAAATACAAAACATGGCGCTTAGAGGATTTGCCGATGCTCCCGTCGAATTTAAAACTAATTGTGATGAAAAAAACTGGCAAGCAATTTAGTTCAGTGAAACATCAACTAAATCGTCAGGATGTAAAAGATATTGTAATCGCAACAGATGCTGGTCGTGAGGGGGAGCTTGTTGCTCGCTGGATTATTGAAAAAGCACGTGTGAAGAAACCGGTAAAACGACTCTGGATATCATCTGTAACCGATAAAGCCATTCGCGATGGTTTCAATCAATTAAAGCCAGGGAGTAAGTATGAAAATTTATATGCGTCCGCTGTAGCACGTTCTGAAGCGGATTGGTATGTTGGGTTAAATGCAACACGTGCACTGACAACAAAATTCAATGCACAGCTATCAAGTGGGCGTGTGCAAACACCAACCCTTGCTATGATAGCTAAGAGGGAAAAGGAAATTCAAGAATTTAAGCCTAAAAAATATTTTGGTATAGAAGCTAAAACGAATCAAGGAATTACATTCACTTGGCAGGATGACAAAAATAACTCTCGACTCTTCTCCAAAGACAGGGCGGAAAAATTACTAGAAAAAGTAAAAGGGGAGCCTGCGAAAGTAGCAAAAGTGGATAAGAATTATAAGAAGAAATATGCTCCACAATTATATGATTTAACCGAGCTACAACGTGATGCGAACCGTATTTTTGGATTTTCTGGAAAACAGACCTTATCAATCATGCAAAAATTATATGAACAGCATAAAGTCTTAACGTATCCACGGACCGATTCCAGAGTTATTTCAACAGATATTGTTCCTACCTTAAAAGATCGTGTGAAAGCATGTGGAGTAGATCAATATGCAACAATAGCTAATAAAGTATTGCGTAGAGAATTTAAGTTACCTAAATCAGTAGTTGATAATAGTAAGGTGAGTGATCACCATGCGATTATTCCTACTGAACAACCAGTTGTTTTACAGGATTTAGATGATAAAGAGCGAAAAGTATATGATTTAGTTGTAAAACGTTTCTTGGCTGTACTGTCGGAACCTTATGAGTATGAACAAGTAGTAGTTCACGCAAGAATACATTCCGAGCGATTTACGGCTAAAGGAAAAATAGTTAAAAAGCAGGGCTGGAAAGAGGTTTATGATAATCGATTTGAAGATGATGATTCCACTGACGATCAAAAACTTCCTATTGTAAAACAAGGTGATGTAATTACTGGCAACCGTACCATATTAACAAGTGGTGAAACGAAGCCTCCTGAGCGATTCACGGAAGGAGCACTCTTACAGGCAATGGAAAATCCAGCCCGTTATATGAATCCAGAAGAAAAACATCTTGCTGGAACCTTATCCAAAACAGGTGGAATTGGCACAGTTGCTACACGAGCAGATATTATTGAGAAGCTTTTCAACATTAATTATATGGAAATGAGAGGAAAGCATATCTTTATTACCTCCAAAGGAAAGCAATTACTAGAGCTTGTTCCAGAGGAATTAAGATCACCAGCTTTAACAGCTGAGTGGGAACAAAAGCTAAGCCAAATTGCAGAAGGAAAATTAAATAAAAATAAATTTATTACGGAAATTAAAGAATACACAAAAGAAGTTGTACAGGAAATTAAGTCTACTGATATGAAATTTAAACATGATAATATGACAGGAACGAAATGTCCTGATTGTGGGAAACTAATGCTTGAAGTAAATAACAAACATGGACGTATGCTAGTTTGTCAGGATCGTTCATGTGGGCATAAGAAAAATATTGCCAAGAAAACCAATGCTCGTTGTCCGAATTGCCACAAACGATTGGAGCTTCGTGGTGAAGGTGAAGGGCAGATGTTCATTTGTAAATGTGGCCATCGTGAAAAGCTGTCGTCGTTTAATAAACGCAAACAACAGGAGAAAAAGCAAAAAGTATCTAAAAAAGACGTAAATAAGTATTTAAAAAAACAGGATGATGGTTTTACAAATAACGCGCTTGCAGAAGCATTAGCTAAGCTGAAAAAGTAATGAGTGGAAAATATTATAAACAACATTATATTCAAAATTTTCGTTTTGTATGATAAGTTAATAGTTGTATAGTTTTATCAAATTTACACCAAAAAGGATTGTAACTTGTTTTTGCAGTTAAAAAGTACGATACTTTCTTATCTGCAATGCTAAACGAAGTCATTCGCGAAAAGACTTGAGGAATGACTAGTTTTCTAAGGAGGAGGAGAACATGTCAAACAATGAAGAATTAGAACGTGCTACAGGAGAGAAAGAGGTTAAATCATTAGAATTTAGGCTTGGAGCTTTTGGAGCTGCAGTACCTTTAGTATTTTTTGTGGTGTGGGCAATATCCATTAGTGTACTTCAACTGTCATCTGAAATTGGACTAGTATTAGGGGCAGTACTAGGTTTAACACTTGGATTACTTTTTTGTAAGAGTAAATGGGCAGATTATGCACAGGGATTATTTGATGGACTAGCTCAACCAGTTGGTGTAATTGCCATGGTTGCTTGGTTTTATGCTGGGATGTTTGCACAGGTTCTTCAAGTTGGTGGATTAGTAGAAGGATTAGTTTGGGTTGGTTCTGTAACTGGTGTAGAAGGTGGACTTTTTGTGGCACTTACCTTTTTATTGGCTGCTACGTTTTCTACTGCGGTTGGAACAGGATATGGTACAACAGTGGCATTTTGTACGTTAATGTTTCCAGCAGGGATTGCTGTTGGGGCAGATCCTGTAATGCTGTTTGCAGCAATTTTGGCAGGTGCTGTATTTGGAGATAATTTAGCTCCGGTATCGGATACGACTATTGTATCTGCTACAACTCAGGATGCAGATGTACCAGGGGTAGTACGATCACGTTTTAAGTATTCGATTATCGCAGCGGTACCTGCTACGTTATTATTTGCAATTTTCGGTGGTGCGGGTGAAACCGTGGAAACTGAGCAAGCTGCAGTTAATGCAATGGTTGAATCAACAAATCCTGCTGGACTAATCATGCTTGTTCCATTTGCAATAGTACTTGTACTTGCATTATCAGGCCATCATCTTATTACGTCTTTAACATGGGGAATTATATCTGCCATTCCATTAATTGTCTTTTTAAAATTAGGTACGTTCTCAGAAATTATAAGGTTTAATCCTGATTCGGATGCCATTGTTGAAGGAGCATTAATTGATGGGATTACCGGTTATGTTAACATGGCCATATTAATTCTGTTAATCGTTGCTGCTGCACACTTACTTCGTTTAGGTGGAACGATGGAGGCAATTACAACAGGATTAGTTAAATGGATTAAAAATTCCATTCGCCGTGCCGAATTTGCTATATGGGGAATTGTAGCCATGTTAAATAGTGCAATCACAATCAACACAGCAGCTGAAATTGCAGCTGCACCATTTGTACGAGAATTAGGCGAAAAGTATAAAATTCATCGCTATCGTAGAGCAAATATGCTAGATGCTGTAACATCTGCTTTAGGTTATATTTTTCCATGGGGAGCTCCGGTTTTATTAGGATGGTCAACCATTAGTTCATTACAAGAAAAAACATATTCTTGGTTACCGGTAGTTCAACCAACAGAAGTGTTCCCATTTGTATTTCAAGGATGGTTCTTAGTCATTGTTATGCTTGTTGCAGCATTAACCGGCTGGGGATTACGCTATGAAGGGAAAAATGGTGAAGAATTAAAAGAAGCACCTAGAGACTAACAGGCATAAACAAGTTTGGAGAATTCTCGTATCTTATGAGGATTCTCTTTTTTCATTGTCTAGGAAATTTTAAAATAGTCAAGATGCGCATAACTATAGTGATAGCCATGTCCACCTCTAGCGCCTGCGCTTTTGTTTGTTAAGTAAGCTTTCTTATTCTGCAAAGTAAGTACAACTATGTCATTTGTCATAAATACTTGTACTCAAGAGTATAATGGCTCTAAAATATACAAAACTCTTTTCATGAATCTCTTTAGCAAAAGCTATGTTTTTTAAATATGTGTAAAATTCTCCAACAGCCATAATTTTCTAAACCTTTAAATTCGTAACATTTATCCTTTAATAGTATAATAGATCTAGATAATTGGTAATATTTTGATTTATTGGAAGGGGGGGTAATCTGTGGCAAGTGAAGTCATTTTGTTGGTTGATGATGATCCGGATATGATAGAGGTACTTGGTGTCTACTTGAAGAAAAACGGATATGAAGTCGTAACTGCAGGGGATGGAATCGAAGCAGTAGAAACTCTTGAGATTCACCAACCAGATCTCATCATGTTAGATGTTGTTATGCCTAATCTTGATGGATTTGAAGTATGTCATCTTATTCGAAAAAAAACAGAGGTTCCAATTTTGTTCCTTAGCTCTAAGGAAGAGGATATGGATAAAATACTAGGTTTAGGAGTCGGTGGAGATGATTATATCTCAAAGACGACGAGTCCTGCAGTAATTGTAGCTAAAATTAAAGCACATTTACGTCGGAGTCGAACCTTTCCACCTATCCAACCTAACAATCGTGATACTTCAAAGAAACAATCTGTGTTGGAATATCCAGGATTATTCATTAATTTAGAAAGCACAACGGTTAAATTAAATGGGTCAGTTGTTAAGTTAGCTGCGAAGGAATTTCAAATATTAAGTCTATTAGCTCAAAATCCTGAGCGTGTTTATAGTGTCGAAAAACTGTTTGAATTAATCTGGGGTGAAGATAGTTTAGGTGATTACCGAACTGTAATGGTACATATTAGTAATTTACGTAAAAAAATCGAAGCCAATCCAGATGATCCTACCTATATAAAAACCATTCGAGGAATTGGTTACAAATTTATAGATAAAACTTCCGAATAAGTGTTGGGATTATTTAAGAATTCTCTAATTTCATTTGGGTTTAATCCCATTTTTTTTGCTTCCATGATTAAAATTAACCACTCCTCGTCTAATTGCTCGCTTTTCCCTGATAAGCCTATCATTTTCGTATCGTGTTTTTTAAACATGATATTTCCCCCCTTTAACCTCTCAGAATTAAGCATAATAGTTAGAATTAAAGTTTTGTTTAAAATAATATAAAATTTAACTTAAAATTTGCTTAATAGGATGATTGAAATGGAAAAAATACCAGGTTATCAAATGATGATCCAACAAATAGAAGGAGAAAGTTGGAGTTTATATAAAGCATTATCAGAGGATGATCAACGTTTCGTTGGAGTGAAAAAGATAAATAATGACCTCTCTGAAGAATATGCCGCGGCAGAAACGGTTCATGAATATTACTTAACAAAGGAGCTAGTTGATGTAGATATTCTTCACCCGAATAAGTTGGAAAGAGTAGGTGAAAAGGCCTTTATTATTACGGAATATTTTGATGGATATACCTTAATGGATTGGATGAATAAATATGGGGCAATGGATATTGGTACATTTCTTAAAATGGCAATACAACTTGCTGGAACTATTGAGAAAGTCCATCACAAGCATATTATCCACAAATCACTACATCCCAAAAATATTCTATTA
Organism: Ornithinibacillus caprae; assembly: GCF_009728145.1. Taxonomy (GTDB): domain Bacteria; phylum Bacillota; class Bacilli; order Bacillales; family Amphibacillaceae; genus Ornithinibacillus; species Ornithinibacillus caprae. The sequence continues at coordinate 38,528 of NZ_WOCA01000008.1, forward strand.
GAATCAAAAACAAATCACATTACATTAACGGCTTTTCATCAAGCAACTACTTTACCTACGGAAAGACATTTTCCGCATGTTAGTCCCTACCAATTTAAGGAGAAGGTTGCCTATATGTCTCCCGAGCAAACGGGACGTATGAATCGGAGCATGGATTATCGAGCAGATCTATATGCACTGGGGGTTATTTATTATGAAATGATGATCGGTGAAGTACCTTTTAAACAATTAGGACCAGCAGAAATGATTCATGCACATTTAGCTAAAAAACCGAAGTCTCCACAAGAAATAAATCCTAAAATACCTGATACAATTTCTCGTATCATTTTAAAATTACTTGCTAAAAATCCAGATGACCGTTATCAAAGTGCAAATAGTTTACGAACTGATTTAGAATTATGTCTAAAAGAGTTTAATCAATTTGGAGATATTTCCGAATTTGTTTTAGACCGAAATAGCAAACAAGGGATAATGGAAAAGCAAACTAAATTATATGGAAGAAAAGAAGCTATTAATACATTGATTGATAAATTTAACGATGTTCAACGTGGATCGAACGAATTAATACTTGTTCCTGGACCTTCTGGAATAGGGAAAACAGCATTAGTAAATGAATTGCACAAACCATTGGCACGAGATAAGGGTTATTTTATTTCTGGAAAATTTATGAAACTAAAAAAGCAAATTCCTTATGCACCTTTTGTACAAGCTTTTCAGGAGTTGGTTAATCAGATTTTAACAGAGGGATCTGATCGAATACAACAATGGAAACGAGTATTGGAAGAGGAGTTGGGGTCTAATGCTAATGTGATTGCAAACTTTATTCCAGAAATTGAATGGATTATTGGTACCCAGCCTAATCTAACCGAGCTACCACCACAGGGCGTTCATAACCGATTCCGTCAAGCAATAAGAAAATTTGTAGGAATTTTTGCTCGGGAGGATCATCCGCTTGTCCTGTTTATGGATGATTTACAGTGGGCTGATGCAGCAACATTAGACTTAATTGATTACTTGTTATGTAGTTCTGACATTCATCACTTTCTAGTTGTTGGTGCTTACAGACAGGATGAAATACAAGTAGGACACCCATTTGAAGCAATGCTTGCCAAGTTAGAGGAAGAATCGGTTCCGATCACGGAAATTCCCGTAACGGCACTAAAATATGGACATATTAAGCAATGGATTAATGAAATGCTTTCATTGGATAAAGGTGATGAGGAATTTTTAGCAGCGTTTATGTACCGAGTAACACAGGGGAATCCTTTATTTATGGTACAGCTTTTTCAAACGCTTCATGAGGAATCTGTATTTTACTTTGATGCGAGTACAGCGGAATGGCAAGCAAATTTAACACGGTTAAAAGAATTCTCCATCAAGGACGATATTCTTGAATTTATGATTAGGCGTATTGGGAAATTACCTCATGAGACCATATCCGTACTTCAGTATGCTTCCTGTTTTGGTAACCAGTTTGATTTAAAATCTCTTTCCTTCCTAACTCGAAATAGCTATGTAAAGATGGCAGAATTACTTTGGAAAGGGCTAGAAGAAGGCTTAATCATTCCATTAGACCCTAGTTATAAATGGGTTTACCCAAATGAAAGAATCTCATTTATTGATTCCAATCCACCTCAATATATTTTTCTCCATGATAAGGTACAACAAGCGTTTTATATGACCATGTCAGAGGAAAGACGGATTGAAAATCACTTGAATATTGGAAAAGAATTACTTAAACGTTATTCAGCGGAGAAATTAGAAGAACATATCTTTGAAATTGTAAATCATTTAAATATAAGTAGAGATAAGTTAAGTGATCACGAGAGATTTGGCTTGATTCGCTGGAATTGGATGGCCGGAGAACGTGCGAAAAAAAGTGCAGCATCAGAAGCAGCATTAGAGTTCTTTAAGGTTGGTCATGAACTTCTTCCGAAGGATCGTTGGCAAAATCACTATGAATTAACATTTAATCTTTTGCTAGGACTTGGAGAAACACTCTATTTAAATAATCTGTTTGAGGATGCAGAGAAAATATTTAATGAATTGGTACAACAGGCTAAATCTCGATTGGATCAATTAACTGTTTATAACTTAAAAATTGCATTGTATACACATATTCATGAAGTGGAAAAGGCTGTAGATACTGGCTTGGATGGCTTGAAGTTATTCGGCTGGAACATTCGAAAAACTCCTAGTAAATTATCAGTCGGGATTGAATTCTTACGGACAAAATTAGCTCTCGCTAAGAAGCAGACTGGGGATTTGTTAGATCTTCCATTTGTAAAAGCAAAAGATCATCGGCAGGTTTTACGTACATTGATTAATAGCAATGGTCCAGCATATCATGTGAATCAAAATCTGGCGACTGTATTAATGCTTCGAGCAATTCGGTTTATGTTGAAATATGGAGATATGGACATTTCAGCTCTTGTTTATAATAATTATGCATTGACATTAAGTGCAGGGTTTAATGATTATAATGGAAGCATCTACTTTGGAAAGTTAGCTATGGAACACAGTGAAAAATACCATGACACAAGTATAAAAGCTCGGGTGAATTTCGTCTATGGTAGCTTTGTAGGTCACTGGAAACATCATTTAAAATATAGCGTGGAGCACCTAGAACGCTCTCAGCAAATGTGTATTGAATCTGGAAATCTTCATTTAGCAGGAGCAAACGGGGCATTTATTGGCTTACTTCTGTATATTAAAGGAGATCAGTTGAAAGTGGTTGCAAGAGGAATTGAAAGACAATTAACGTTTGCGAAACAACATGAATATGCATTGACCGATAATTTCTTGACAGAAATCTTATACTGGATTGACATATTTTCTAATGAAGATTCAAAGTTGAATTGGGATTACCAAGAGTTTGCAGAAGATATACCAGCAACCATCATGCATTACACAATTCGGTTGCAGATGACTTATTTATTAAATGCAAAACAAAAAGCAATGGAAGCAATTGAAAAAATAGACCATCTTGTTGACCAATCACATGTACTAGTCATTACGCCAGATTATTACTATTATCATGCTTTATGGTTAACGAGATTAATTCGAACTGGAGATATTAATATCTCAACCGGAAGGAAAAAGTTGAAAAGGAATTTAGCTAAACTTAAAAAATGGGCGATCCAATCACCTGTAAATTATAAACATAAATATCTCTTGGTAAAAGCCGAATGGGAACAGTGTACGAAAAATGATCCTTCGAAAATCTATAGTGATTCAATCGAATCTGCTATAGAAAACGGATTTTTACAAGATACAGCGATTGCTTACGAATGTGCTGGGAATTATTATAAGAAACAAAACATGTCTATCATTGCCACAACATATTTTAGCAATGCCTATGTAGCGTATCGTAAATGGGGTGCAGAGCGAAAAGCTTCTTTACTCTATCAAGAAAACCTAGAATTCATCAACACTCCTAAACAAGAAAATGGGATTGGTTATGGGGAAGGATTACTTGATATTGATGCAGCATTACAGGCTGCTGCTGCTATTTCGGATGAAATGAGATTTGAGCAATTATTGGCAAAAGCAATGAGAATTGTGCTCACAAACGCAGGAGCAGAATATGTATGTTTTCTATTAAATCGCGATCATAAGCTTCAAGCAGCTGCAAGTAATGATGTAATTGGTGGAGTACATGTTTTTGAGGAATTAAAAACCCTTGATGAAGTTTATTTATCCCAAACGATTGTAAACTATGTGTACCAAAGCCATAAGCCAGTTGTATTAGATAATGCTTTTAGTCAAGGTGATTTTATAGAGGATGAATATATTAAACAAAGCGGTGTAAAATCGGTCCTTTGTTTACCACTTTTATATCAAAATACGTTAACAGGGGTCTTGTATTTAGAAAATAATCAGTCTACCCATGTATTTACGGAGGGGCGTTTGGAACTCTTATCCGTCATTGCATCCCAAGTAGCTATTGCAATTGAAAATGCTAACTTATATGCAAACTTGGAGGAGAAAGTAACCGAAAGAACGGCATTACTATATGAAGCCAATAAAAACTTGCAGCAAGCAAATGAATCTCTAGAAAAATCGGAAGAGAATAGACGTCGAATGCTCTCAAATATTACCCATGATCTAAGATCTCCACTTGCAGCTGTAAAAGGATATATTGATATTATGTTAGAGGGTTTATTGGAAAATCCTGAACAACATTATCACTATATAAAGGCAGCAAAATCACGGATCGTATCCTTAGATGGGTTGGTGCAAGACTTATTTGACTTAGCAAAACTAGAGTCAGGGGATATCACGCTATCCTTGGAAGCAGTTCCGATCGACCGATTGTTTCAACGACTCTGCAGTCAATCAGAATGGGAAATTCACAATTCTGGGCTGACATTTGAGTGGAACATAGAGGATGATGAAAGAGAAGTTTACCCTTTAGTAGAAGTAGATGTCGGACGAATGGAACAAGTAATGGCTAATCTTGTTTCTAATGCAATTCAACATATGGAACAGGGATATATACGTATTAGTTTGGATCTAAAAAGTAAAAAGGAAGCAATTTTTGTTGTGGAAGACCAAGGAGTAGGAATTCCAGAAGCAGAACAACCACTAATCTTTGAGCGTTCCTATACGAAAAGAAGGAGGGGGAAAGAAAAGGGGAATGGATTAGGGCTCGCTATAACGAAAGAGATTATACAACTCCATCAAGGAAAAATTTGGGTTGAAAGTAAAAAGGGAGAGGGAGCGAAGTTTTACTTTTCATTACCAGTAGTAAATATTGAACCATTGTATGAAACAGAGGAATTATTTATCCGAACGGGCGGTAAGTCGCTCCACTGATTGAAAGTTCACTTATTAATGCCCAAAAAATGCTGAGTTTTCTATTATTAAATGGTTTACTTGCTTCGTATAAGCATGTATCATTAATAATGTATTCAAAGCTTAAGTAGGGAGGTTTACAATCGATGGCTTTTGTTATTTTAGATCCATGTGGGCCGGAGAAGGCAGCAGAATGTGTTACCGTATGCCCCGTTGATTGTATAGAAGAAGGACCAGATCAGTTTTACATAGATCCAGATGTTTGTATTGATTGCGGAGCTTGTAAAGCGGCATGTCCTGTAAGCGCAATAGAAGAGGAATATGATTTAACGCCTGATCAAGAAGTATTTTTAGAGAAGGCAGAAGCATTTTTTGCTAATAGATAAGTATAGTTAATATATAGAAAAGACCATTTCGTTGGGAAATGGTCTTTTTGTTGTGTGCATAATCGTAGGGGAATCAGCGGATTGGGGGAGTAATTCAGCGGATTGAGAGAGTAATTCAGCGGATTGGGAGCATAATTCAGCACATCCGGAGAGTAATTCAGTATTTCCAGACCATAATTCAGCACATCCGAACCATAATTCAGCATTACCAAAAATCATGAATCTTTTATAATAGTATTGAACTTAACGTTAACGTTAATGATAAACTAGTATTGTTAGAAAATTAGCTAAATAAATGCAGGTTGGATCAGGGATAAAGGTGAGGGCGTATGACAGATAAAGGAACATATTCGATTTCAGACATAGCAAAACAATTTGGAATAACAACAAGAACGGTTCGCTATTATGAAGAGTTAGGATTAATACATCCGGAGAGATCTGCTGGTGGACAACGAGTGTTTACTAGAAAAGAGCAAATCCGGCTGCAGCTTGTTTTTCGTGGGAAAAAATACGGATTTAGCTTAGAGGAAATTAGAGAAATGATCCAGTTATTTGATCGTGACCCAACAGGAAAGCAACAACTACAAAAAACAATCGAATATGGAAAGGGGAAAATAGAGGAGGTGTCGAATCGGATAGAGGATTTAGTAAGAATTCGTACAGAGATGGAAAGGTTACTGGAAGATTTTCAAACTAAATTAGATGAGTTGGAGAGTGATTCGTAATGAATATACCAAATATACTTGCAGCGCAAGCAAGGAAATACCCAAATAAGGAAGCATTGGTTACACCTCAGGAACGACTAACCTATTTAGAATGGAATGAAGCAGTCAATAAGTTAGCTAATAGTTTAAGTGAGCTAGGCGTACAGACAGGAGATAAGGTTGTACTTCATATGCCGAATACAAAGGAATTTTTATTCACTTATTTTGCTGTGCAACGCCTTGGTGCATTAATTGTTCCGATAAACGCAAAACTTGTCCAACAGGAGATTACTTATATTTTAGAACATAGTGATGCAAAGGTATTTGTCACACATGAATTGCTTTTTCCACAACTGGAAAACCTCTCAGATGAACATGATCTGATTTTCATTAAAACAGGATCTCGAGTAGGTGAATGGTTATCATTTGAAAATCTGCTGGCAGAAGGAAGCAAAACTGAAATAACTTGTCCATTAACGGAGGATGATGAGGCTTCTATCTTATATACTTCAGGAACAACCGGTACCCCCAAAGGAGTTGTATTCACATACCGAAGCATCCTAACAGTAGCAAGAATGATTTGCATTGAAATGACGATGAAACCTGAAAGTAGGGTGCTTCATATGATGCCATTAAGTCACTCGGCACCTTTACATCTTTTTATGGTGGCAGGAACATATGTCGGTGCAACACATGTATTAGTTCCTACCTTTACACCAGATCTACTACTAGAAACCGTTGCGAAAGAAAAAACTACCCATTTCTTCGGAGCACCGATTGCATATTTAGCTAGTAGCAAGCACCCTAAAATTAATGAATTTGATCTATCATCCATGGAATATTGGGTTTATGGGGGAGCACCTTTATCAATGCAAGAGGTTCAGTTTGTTCAAGAGAAATTTCAAACCAATCGCCTAATTTGTGTGTATGGATTAACAGAAGCTGGGCCAAATGGTACATTACTCGGATTTGAGGAACACGATACCAAAGCAGGAAGTATTGGTAAACGAGCAGCACTAGATTGTGAAATTCGAATTGTAGATGAAAATGACGAAGATGTGGAGCAAGGTGAAATTGGTGAAATCATTCTTCGTGGGGAAGGGAATATGAAGGAATACTATAAGTCCCCAGAAGAAACTACAAAATCTATACGCGGAGAGTGGCTATATACCGGAGATATGGCGATGCAGGACGAGGATGGATACTATTGGGTGATTGACCGGAAGAAAGACATGATCATTTCTGGGGGCGTAAATATTTACCCGAAGGAAGTTGAAAATCTATTAATTACACACCCGGTTATTGCTGATGTTGCTGTAGTTGGTGTTCCGAATCCAGATTGGGGGGAAACGGTTAAAGCTTTTGTTGTAACCGAAGGAGAGGTAGATAATCTAGCAGATATCTGTAAGGATTATTTGCAGGATAAGTTAGCTGATTATAAGATTCCGAGATTATACGAAAAAATGGAAGCGCTTCCTAGGAATGCTACAGGGAAATTATTAAAAAATCAGCTACGTGAAAGGATAACAAACTAGGGAAGGATGAGGAGAATGACAAACTATTATCGGCAGGATCCTAACCTGAAAGGCATACTTCAACATATGCTACCAGAGGATTTCTTTAAGTGGGCAGACGAGGAATTGGACGCTTTTGGAGCGTTATGTGCAGGACCGATTGATGAACGTGCAGTTCATACCGATCGGGAAGGACAGCCACGGTTAATACGGTATGACAAAATGGGAGAAGAAGTGTCGCAAGTATGGTTAAACGAAGGGTATAAACAGACAATTACAGATACCTATCATACAGGAATTGTAGGGTATGTTCATAAGGAAATTCCGGAATTAGGTCGAAAAGGAAACTATGTCTATTCATTTGCCCAAGCTTATTTACTATCCCACGCTGAAGCTGGCTTCTATTGTCCTGTAACCTTGTCAAAAGCAACAGCTTATTTGATTGACCATTATGCTTCATCGAAATTAAAAGAACAGTTTTTACCCCATGTCCTCTCTACAGGGGATGTGGAGTTATATGAAGGTGCCACTTTTTTAACAGAGCGGCAGGGTGGTTCGGATGTCGGTGCGAATGAAGTGAAAGCGGTAAAAGATGGGGATGCATTCCGAATTTCAGGTGAAAAGTATTTTGCTAGTAATGCAGGAACATGTGGCGTAGCTATGGTGCTGGCACGAATAGAAGGGGCTCCAAATGGAACAAAAGGACTTAGCTTATTTCTTGTACCATGGGAAGAGAATCGCACAGAGGGACTACTGCGAATTCGTAGATTAAAAGATAAGCTAGGTGTTCGTGCTGTACCTTCTGCAGAGGTTGAGTTTGAGAATGCTAAAGGGTATTTAGTTGGTGAAGAAAATCAAGGATTCTACTATATGATTGAAGCCTTAAACTTATCTCGTGTTTCCAATGCGATTGCTTCATTAGGGATCATGAAAAGAGCTTATTTGGAGGCTAGAAATTATGCGCTTCAGCGAGAGGCATTTGGAAGTAAATTAACGAATTATCCCATGGTTCAAGCAACATTAAGTAAGCTCGTTGCAAAACAGGAAGTAGAAATGAATGCTATGTTTGAAGTGATACAATTAATGGATCAAGTGATGGGGAAGGAGACGAAGACAAAAGCATCTCAAAAAGATCAGCTCTTATTCCGTTTGTATGTTGCGATTATGAAAAAAGAAACTGCAGAGCAGGCTATTCATTTTGCTCATGAAGCAATTGAAATGCACGGTGGAAATGGTTATATTGAGGATTTTGTTACACCACGTCTATTACGAGATGCCCAAGTGTTAACCGTTTGGGAAGGTACGGCTAATATTTTAGGACTAGAGGTATTACGATTAATCGGGAAATACAATGTAGGGAGCTTGTTTGTAGAAGAAATGCTTGATCGTTTGGAAAATGCACATGGGATTGATGAAGAAATTGATGTTTGGGTTCGTCGACTAGTAGAGACGACCAACAAATTAGATCATAAGATAAAGGAATTGAAAGAAAAATCTCCTCAACTTCAAACCTATTATTGCAAACAAATTGCTGAAAACATGGCTACTATTTTTGAAAGTGTAGTAGCTGTTGATTTAATGTCCAAAAATGATTCCAGGAAAAAAAGCATTTCAGAAGTATATTTGCATACGGTATGGAATCATGATGATGATGTAGAGGAGCCAGTCGAGTTAGAAAGATTTAAAGAATTGGTGATGGTATAACGTCATCATTAAAAAACCCCGTTATCATCAGAACAACAGATGGTAGCGGGATTCATATCTTCATTATTTTTCATCTACTATTTCAGCTATTTTACTTGTAATCCATCGTTTGGCTGTTTTCTCATCAATTTCATAGACTTTACCTGCCCGTAATAGTTCCCCATGGTATGCTGTTTGAACGTTCATTCTTACTTTAACCATCTACATATCTCCCTTGTGTCTAATACTTGATTCTAATACTAATTATATCACTTTTTTTTGTTTCTCTCCTATACAAAGATAGGGAAAAAAATAAAATTTATTGATTCATCATAATTAAAATCTAATACTCCACCTTGCTTGTTTATAGTCTAAACCGATGTATTTGTATATGAATACCATAAGTATATAGGATGATTAACAGGTGATGAAAGATGGGGGAATATTATTTAGGTGCAGGCTTGCAAGCAATTGGTACGGTTCTATCAGCAATATCCGTTACTCCAACAGGTTTTATTGATAAAAATGATCAACATGATTTAAATGTTCTAGGAAATACACTACAAGCTACGGGAAGTGCATTACAGGCATCAGGGCAAACTACATTAAGTTCGCTCGGAAATAAAGCTCAAGCAGTTGGAAATACAACCGTTATATATGGATTATTAATTTCCAATAGTGAGGAACAAAAACTGATCTTATCAATAAAAGGGGAATTAATCCAAGCATTAGGAGGTGGCATATCTTTTGTTAGTACGGGTGGTCTGGGTAATCCATCCTTCAATAGAATCGGTAACTTATTGCAAGCAATTGGTAATTCCTTGCAAGCCATTGGCGGAAAACAGAAACTACAAAGTATAAGCAAACGTGTCGTAGGTGATGATGGAAGTTTCTTTATTTTGATAGGTAGTTGGATACAAGCATTTGGTGCAATCCTTATTGCACTTAATTATATAGCTCAAGAGTAGGAAAAACGAGACTGTAACAACTCCATTCCAAAGACGAATGATTTAGGGCAAGAAGTATAGGATGGTATTTTTTTACTGCTGAATCTTAAGTCGTAGTTGATGTAGAAAGCGCAGTAACTTATTGCCTAGTAAACACGCAAGAGAGGACCAAGTACCAGCAACGTGATTTACGCTTCGAGCAGTCGCTTTCACTTCCAGCACAAGGGCGACATCTGTTCAAGCTCCTTACATTCACTTTCACAGTGTCTACTTTGCCGCGGACACGGCTTCAGCCAGGAAACATCTTAAATATACTACTTTTCCCTTGCGCAGAGGAACTATGCTTCAAAGTGATACGATCAGACTTAGGCAATCAATGTGAGGTATTTAGGTACGTGCTGTTCCCGCAGGACAAAGGTCTTCAGTGGGCCAAGTAATCGCAGGCTAAAAGAATACTTCGACAGCTTTACATCGTTTGAAATTTTTGAGGAAACGGCTGCGCTCCGCTCCAATGACTAGACTAAAACAAGTTATTTTATAAATTAAAGAGCAAAATCATAGCGGAGAAAATACACGAGGCCTCCTTGAAAAAGCAAACCACTTTTTCTGTGTGCGATGGAACGCTGACGTAGCTTTCCTAATCCTGCGGGAGCAAAGACATCCGTGAGATCCCGCAGTGCGACAGCACGAGGAAGCTCACCAGCCGCCCGCGGAAAGGAAGTGTATTTTCGGAGCGAGTAATAAAGCACCAACCATCATTTCCGGTTATTGCGGATTCTATGTAAAATTACCAACAAAGCTTACAAAAATTATCCCAAAAGAAAATCCGAACTAAAACTAATTAGTTCGGATTTTCCATTGATTGATATACTTTATCACGTATAGTTGAAGTTCCACCACCTCAACTCCACGATGTGAAACCAATGAAGATGCACTTTATCTCACCTTTTGATACAATTTTTGTTTTGGACTTAATGGGTCGTAACATTCCGCTTTATCTTTATTAGCGATCATTTCTTTATCTCCAAGACCTAATACACCGAACATACTTAAACTATTATAAAAAAGATCATGTACTTTATATTGCAGTTGCTTATTAAAATATATTAAGACATTTCTACAAAGGATTACATGAAATTCATTGAATGATTGATCCGTAACAAGGTTATGCTGTGCGAAAATGATATTTCTTGATAAGGTAGGGTGAAACTTTGCATTATTATTTGTAACGGTGTAATACTCTGAAAAAGCCATTTTCCCACCAGCTTGTAGATAATTATTGGTATATTTTTTCATGTTTTCTAGTGGAAATTGTCCATTTTTAGCTATTTTCAATACTTTATCATTAATATCAGTTGCATATATTTTGGTTTTCTCATATAGTCCTTCTTCTTGTAAGAGGATTGCCATCGAATATACTTCTTCACCGGTAGCACATCCAGCATGCCAAATCCTGATGGATGGGTAGGTACGTAATAATGGGACAACTTTTTCTCGAAAATGGAAGAAAAAAGATGGGTCACGAAACATTTCGGTTACGTTGATAGAAAAATCTGCAATTAGATTTTCTAAACATGTTGGTTCATATAGCACCTTATCTAATAATTCGAGAATACTCGAAAGCTTCTCCTTATATACACGGTGCCAGATTCTTCGTTTTATGGAATTATAAGCGTAATCGCGAAAATCATAGCCATACCACTCATATATTCCGTCTAAAAATAATTTGATTTGTAGACGTTCTAATTCTTCGGAGGAACCATCTTGGCCCTTGTCATTGAAAGTAGTTTCCATGTTAGTTATCTTTCCCATCTTGATTAAATAACCATACTTTGATTAAGGAAATGAGTTGTTCGGGATTAATAGGTTTGACTATATAATCCGATGCACCAGCTGCAAGGCATTTTTCTCGATCTTCTATCATTGCTTTTGCGGTTAAAGCAATGATCGGCAGCTCTTTGAACGATGGTATTTCGCGAATCCTCGTAATAGCTTCATATCCATCCATTTCAGGCATCATAATATCCATTAACACGATATCAATACCAGGAGTACTCTTTAGCATTTCTAGTCCTTCTAATCCATTTTCGGCAAAGCTAACATCCATTCCTTGCACTTCAAGAATGCTAGATAATGCATAGACATTACGAACATCATCATCTACAATTAAAGCCCTCATATTACTAAAAACGGTTGATTTTATTTCTTCCTGTGAAGCAACTTGGCTCATTTGGTCTGTTTCCTGTTGATCATCAACTAAGAATAGTTTCAATTCTTCCTTTAATCGTTGTGGAGAATGTTGATCTTTTATAATAATCGTATGCGTGTATTTATTTAAATAGCGTTCCTCTTTCGATGTGAGATCTCTGCCAGTATAAACAATTACTTTTAATTCATCATTTTTTTCAAGTTCCATCATTTCTTCCAGAAGTTCAAAGCCTGTTGTATCTGTTAGCCCTAGGTCTAACACAACACAATCAAATTTGGTTCGTGTCAGTTCCTTAATCGCCTCACTACCTGTGGACACAGCCTTGATGATAACATTCATTTCACCAACCAATTCTAATAAGCTATTTCGTTGAACAAGATCATCATCTACAATTAATAATCGTTTAATGTGACTATTTTCTTCTACAATTAATTTGGTAGCTTGTTCTGGTTGCGTAATGATCTCATGTTTTATTTCTTGCTGAGGTGGTTTAGCTTCTGGCTCGACAGTTCCAGCTAATTCCTCCAGCCATAGTGGATTGTTAGAATCAGTTTGATCATCATAATCTGTTACATAGAACGTGAAGGTACTACCTTTTCCTTCTTCACTGTCAACGGTTAGGCTCCCTCCTAATAAGGAGGCGATTTCCTTACTAATGGATAGTCCAAGTCCAGTTCCACCATATTTGCGGCTTGTCGTTCCATCAGCTTGCTGGAAGGCATCAAAAATAAGTTCTTGATTTTCTTTTGAAATTCCAATTCCTGTATCATGTACGGAGAATACATAGGTTGGTTTCATGCCTATTAATTGTTGTTTCGTAATTTCAAGGGTTACTTCCCCTTTTTTCGTAAATTTAAAGGCATTGGATAAAAGATTCTTAAGTACTTGTTGGATTTTAATTTCATCACTGTAAATCGTTTCTGGTAACTTATTATCATAATTAATATGGAATTGCACATTCTTTTTATCAGCAACTGGTCTAAAATTACTTTCTACAAATTCAGCTAAATCATGTACATGGACATGACTCGTATGAACATCCATTTTTCCAGATTCAATTTTAGATAGATCAAGAATATCGTTAATTAATGCTAGTAAATCTCTACCGGAAGAATAGATTGTGTTGGCATATTCCACTTGTTTAGGGGATAGTGCACCTTCTGTATTTTCCGATAGTAAATTAGACAAAATTAACATACTATTTAAAGGTGTTCGTAATTCATGTGACATATTTGCTAGAAACTCAGATTTATATTTAGAGCTTAGTGCCAGCTGTTTTGCTCTTTCTTCTAACTCCATGCGTGCTTGTTCTAATTCTTGATTTTTCTCTTCAAATCTCTTGTTTTGTTCTTCTAAGTCGTTCGCTTTTTCTTCTAATTCAACATTCGTTTGTTCCAATTCTTCCTGTTGCATTTGAAGCTTCTCTTCTGATTCTCGAAGTGCAATCGTTTGTTGTTCTAATTCTTCATTCGTAGTTTTTAGTTCATCCTGTTGTGTTTGTAGTTCTTCTGATTGTGCTTGAATTTCTTCCATTAATGTTTGGCTTTCCTCTAAAGCTTTAGCAAGCTTATATCTACCAATTACGCTTTCAAGCATAATACCTAAGTCAGAGGATAGTTCTTCAATTACAGAACGTTCACTTTCACTAAACGATTCAAAGGATGCAATCTCTAGAACTGCTTTTACATCATTTTCAAATAGTATTGGTACCACGTATAGGTTGAGTGGAGGCGCTTCTCCAAGTCCTGATTTAATAGAAACATAGTCTGATGGAACATGAGATAAGATAATCGGTGTTTTTTCTAATGCTGCTTGTCCTATTAATCCTTCGCCTAAATGGATTTCATTTGTCATATGCTTTCTTTCTTGAAAGGCATAGGATGCACGTAGCTTGAAAACTGGCTCTTGCTCATGGTCTAATTCTTCTTTTACATAAAAGACAGCGTGACTACCATTTACTAATGGAATCACTTTAGATAGAAATGTTTCTAAAAGGGTTTCAACAGATTTTGCCCCAGTTAAACTTGAGGTAACATCAGCAATATTTGACTTTGTCCAAATTAATTCCTTTTCTGATTTCCTTTTTTCTTCTACTGCAGCAGCTAATTGATTAAATGATTGGGCAACTTCTCCTATCTCATCATTTGCAGAGACTTCTACTCTAGTGTCTAAATCTATATTTTCATTAGCTATATCATTCATCGCTTTTGATACTTTATTTAATCGAGAGGATAATAACCAAACCGTTCTAAATAGTAAAAGTAAAATAAAAAAGGTCGATACAGCAATGATTACGGATTGAAGGATAATGCTTCTAGAAAAATCCTCCTCTACAGTTGCAATGGTAGAATTCATACCAGCTTCAAAGGTTGTTAATATTTCCGAAATGGATGCCATAAATTGACTATGAAAATCCTGTGATGTTTCTTGCATTAAGGCTGTTGCTGCATCGTTTTCTCCAGCTGTGACTAATTGAAGTATTTGGTCTTGGTATGTATTATACTTTTCATTAGTCTCTATTAAATCATTAACTAAAGCTTCTTGTTCTGGTGTATATGCTTTGGATTCTAATAGGCTTAAATTATCCATAATCCGTTCACTTACGATTTGAATACTACTTATCTCATGTTGAATGATATTCTCATCATCTGTCATAAGAATGTTTCGTAGACTAATAGCTTCGTCTTTTAAGTCTGTATTAATCGTGTTAGCTACTACGGAAAGATCATAATTATCCTGAAGCGTACTACTAATTTCATAAAAGTTAGCTAATTGAAACCTTCCAATACCAATTGTAATTAAAATTAGAATTGGTAAGGTACTGAGTGCTAACAATAATTTTGTTCTGATTTTCAAGGTGATCATCCCTTCTTTGAAAACGTACCAAACCTTGATTGCAATAGCCCTTGTTGCACTAATACAGGTAAGAAAAGTTTGACATTCTTTCTGCTAAAAAAGAGGGTAAGATGCTAACTTACCCTAATTGATACAATTTTGATATACCATTGCCATAGCTTGTGCACGGTCATTCACATTTAGTTTTTGGAATATACGTGAAATGTGATTTTTTACTGTATGTTCACTAATAAATAATTTTTCCGATATTTCTTTATTACTTAAGCCTTCTAGTATTAGTTCAAATACTTCTAATTCTCTTGAGGAAATAGCGTGTTTTTCCTTGATTTGAAGTAATGCTGCATGAATAATATCCTCATTCTCAATAGGATTATTATTTTGAATTGCAACTTTTTCCACTGTTTTAGCAGGTTTATTGTTTTTAAATATCTCTATTTTATAATCCTCTTGTAACAGGATATCTTGTAATAGGTCTGGTTGAATAGGTGGGCTAAATAGAAAACCTTGAACTTCTTCACATTGTTGCGTACGTAAAAATTTTAGCTGTTTCTCTGTTTCTACCCCTTCTGCAATCACATTCATATTTAACGACTTTGCTAGCGAGATAATGGTCATAATAATAGATCGGTTTTGATTTGTCTTATCATCTATTCCGAGCGTAAAGGATTTATCAATTTTTAAGGTGTTGATTGGTAGCTTGCTTAGGTAATGTAGTGAAGAGTAGCCTGTACCAAAATCATCAATACTAATGGTAATTCCCATTTCTTTTAGTTGATGGATCATCTTAGTGGTCATATCTTCATTTTTTAATAGAACCGATTCTGTAATTTCAATTTCAAGTAATGTAGGATTTACTTCAGATTGACTAATAAATTGATCTAACTTGGAGATTAAATTCTTATGCAAGAACTGTTGTGCAGAACAATTAATCGCAACTCGGATAGGTGGGATTCCTTCTTTTTTCCACGATGCAATTTGTTCACATACGGTTTTTAAAACCCATTTTCCTATTTCAACAATTTGTCCGGTTTCTTCTGCTAATGGAATAAATTCAAGTGGTGGAACTATTCCCCAGCTAGGGTGATTCCATCTTAGTAAAGCTTCTGCACTGTCCACTTTCCCGGTTTCAATATTCACTCGGGGCTGGTAATATAATTCAAATTCTTCTCTTTCAATGGCTTTTCGTAAATCATTTTGCATGGAGAAAGAGCGATAGGATTGCATATTCATCCCTGAATGAAAGACATTGTAATTGTTTTTCCCTTGCTCTTTCGCTCGATACAAAGCAGTATGAGAATTTTTAATTAACTCCAAATATTCTTCACCATCGTATGGGAATACGCTTAATCCGATACTAGTTGTAATATATAATTCATAATTATTTACAAATAAGGGCTTTTGAAACTCGGCAATAACTTGTTCGGCAATTTCTAACGACTTTTCCCGATCTGTATTTGGTAATATGATGGCGAACTCATCTCCTCCTACTCTTGCGACAACATCATCTTTTCGAACGGTTGTAGTAAGACGAGTAGCAATTTCTTGGAGAATTTGATCGCCGATTGCATGTCCAAGAGAGTCGTTTACATATTTAAAGCGGTCCATGTTTAATAGCAGTATCCCAAGGGATTGATTAAGCTCTTTTGCTCTATTTATATACTTGGGAAGACTTGTATTTAATGCTCTTCGATTGGGAAGATCGGTTAACATATCATGATACGCCATATATTTAATCATTTGCTCATTTTTTTTCTGCTTTGTTATGTCTCGAATTGTGCATGCGATCATAATAGTAGATTGAATCGTCTTTAATCCGATTTGGATTTCAGCAAGGAAAGTTGTTCCATCTTTTTTTGTGATAGTTATTTCTTCTTGATTTTTATACCCTTTGATATGTCCCATATCATGAATGGCTTGTAAAATTGCCCCTATAAATTCCTTTGCGTCTTTTTCTTTAAATAATGTGTATATCGGTTGGCCAATGATTTCTTCATAACGATACTGAAGCATTTTATTTACAGATGGATTCGTACGTTTAATGATTCCATCTTCATCTAGTACAATCATTGCATCAAGCGAGGTTTCACTAATAACGTTTGCTAATCCCTCGGATAAGCGTAATTGTTCGGTAGTTTGTGATAGTTCATTGTTTGCTTTTTCTAATTCAGCTGTTTTTTCTTGTAACTTGTCAGTTTTTTGGATCAGCTGTTGTTTTAATTTATAGATATCAACGAAACCTTCAACCTTTGCCTTTAAAATGAGTGGATCAATAGGCTTTAAAATATAATCTATTGCCCCAACGGAATACCCCATAAAGATGTGTTCTGATTCCATATTATTTGCGGTGATGAATAGAATTGGGATATCCTTCGTTTTTTCCCGGGCTTTAATTATTTTTGCCGTCGTAAACCCATCCATGTCAGGCATCTGAACATCTAATAAAATAAGTGCAAAATTATACTTTAATAAATATTTAAGGGCTTCTTCTCCAGAAGAAGCTTTCACGAGATGATATTCATCTTTTTCAATAATTGCTTCAATAGATAATAAATTTTCCGGTCGGTCATCTACCAGTAATATATTTATTTTTTCAGGATGACTCATCGTTATCCCTTCTTTCTATAGACACTATTTAGACACAATTATACATGATCTTATAGGAAAAAGGGACTAAATTTTCCGATAAAACAACTTTCCCAACCTAACAAATAATTATAAGCTAATTATTTGTTCAATCACTGTTTGGTTTTTTCTTTTTTTTAGGTAAGTAAATCGATCATCCCTTATAATATTAGAGTTTGGAACGAATGGGTTTTTACGTAGTTGAACTGAAAATTGGTTTAACGTATTAATAAAATTATCTCTTTCTGGTCCATCAAAGATAAATTCTACCCCATAAGAGAAAACGCCTTTTATTTCTTCCTTCCTAACTATTTTTCCGTATAAGGTTATTTTTTTATTCATGATCGTTGTTTCAAATTCATAAAGGATATCATACCGTACAGGTAGATGGATATTCGCTAAAAATTTCAAACCACTTGCTCCAATATCTTCGATGAGAACATCATTTTTCCCGATATTTACATTTTTTCCGTTCATCGTAGAAAGAGTCATAGACGCAGCAATTGGAAAAGTTAATGGAATCCTGAAATGTTTCCTTCTATTTTTAGATAGTTGAGTACTTTCGTCAAAGGATATTTTTAACATTTGTCGTTTTAGTAAGGAACGGAAATCCTTTTTTGGAACAGGTTTACTATATAAATAACCTTGAATTTCACTACAATCTTGGTTTCTATAAAAGGCTAGCTGTTCAAAAGTTTCGACTCCTTCAGCGACAACATTTAACTTTAACCCTTTGGCCATAAAGATGATAGATTTAATAATTACTTCTACATCATCCGATTTTGTTATTTGTCTTGTAAATGACTGATCAATCTTGATCGTATCGATTGGAAATTTATGAATGTAAGAAAGAGATGAGTATCCAGTTCCAAAATCATCGAGTGCAATACGGATTCCCAATTCCTTCAAATAAATAAGTGCATCTTCCACAGGTTTTTCATATTGAATAATAGTTGTTTCCGTTATTTCTAACTCAATTAGTGCAGGATCCGTACCTGTGTCTTCTAAAATAGTAGTGTACATCTCTTTCCAATTACTCTTTAAAAATCGCTGTGCTGTAATATTAATGGATATTGGAACAATAGATAGATTATCCTTTTCCCATTCTTTTAAAAACCTACAGACTTCCTTAAGTACCCAATCACCAATCTCATTTACAAATCCAGTTTCTTCTGCTAAAGGAATAAATTCCCCTGGTGAAACCATGCCCCAGACAGGATGCTCCCAACGAATTAACGCCTCTGCAGAAACAATTTTGCCTGTTGAAGCTTCTACTCTTGGTTGAAAATATATTTGTAGCTCATTATTTTCAATTGATTTTCTTAAATCTCGCTCTAGATAGTACTGTTTAAATGAATCAATGTTTAAGGAAGGGGAGTAGATTTGATACGTGTCTTTACCCAATTTCTTTGCTCGACTAAGAGCAGTATTAGCATTTTGTAATAGCTCTTCTACAGATTCCCCATTATGTGGAAAGGTGCTTATTCCTACACTTGTTGTTAAATGTAATTCATAGTCATCTACGATAAACGGCTCATGAAAGCCATCAATGATTGTTTTAGCGATTGTTATCGGATAATCGGGTTGATCGTAATTGCTTAGTAAAACAGCAAACTCATCGCCACTAATTCTTGCAAGCATTTCATTGTTAGACAAAAAACTATTTATTCGCTTACAAATTTGTTTTAGTAGTTTGTCTCCGATATGGTAGCCAAGTGTGTTGTTAATGCTCTTAAACCTGTCAATATTTACATACATAAGCGAAAATTCGTGCGGTGTTTGACGATATGCTTTCATCAACGCTTCTATTTTTTGACTTAATAGTGATCTTGTTGGAAGATCAGTTAAATGATCATGATAGGCTAATCGTTTAATTTTCTCATCACACACTTTTTGATCACTAATGTCCGTTATGATTCCATTTAATCTTATTAAGTTTCCATGCCGATCTAGTACTGGTAAGGTTTGATCCTGAACCCAAACAGGATCTCCATTTTTATGAACAATTCGATATTGATGAAACAGGTTTATTCCTTGCTGGAGTCTACTCTGCTGCGAAGAATATAATGATTTATCATCTGGATGAACGATAGAATCCCAAGTAAAATTAGAATTGAAATCATTCGGTATATATCCTGTTATTTTTTCAATTCCTTTAGATGTCCAATATTCTGAATTTTTTGCATCAAACGTCCATATTCCTGCTTGTAGATTATCAGCTAAATGTTGAAATTTGCTTTCGGTTTCCTGTAGCTCATGTTCCATTTGTTTCATACTCGTAATATCTTTTACGATTCCTACCATACGGATTGGGTTATTATTCTCGTCGAAGACTAGCTGAGCTTGAACATAAGCATGTATCACTTTGCCATCGACTCGTATAATTCTTAATTCTTTACTAAAATGTTCTTTATTGTTAATTGATTTCATTACGATGTTTTTATACACATTTCGATCATCTGAATGAATGAAATCTAACGCTTTTTGGAGGCATGGTGTAAAATTAGCATTAGGATCAATGCCTGCTAATTCTAGTAATTGTTTACTTAAGTAGGATTGATCTTGAACGATGTCATATTCCCAAACTCCCAATTTACCAGCCTGTTGGGCAATTTCAAGACTTATTAGATCTGTTCCTTCCGTCTTTTTTTTGGATACCTCTCCTGGAGCTAGATTAGAAGTTTTATTGGTTATTTTATCTCTATTGTTATTTGGCGAAAAACCACTCATGATACATTCCCCTTTTTACGAAGTTAACCTAAGAAGTAAACGATTTATTATGTAGTTCTATTGTCCTGTACTACTATTGAAAAAGGTATCACCTACTATTCTTATTTTTGATAAAATCAATAGGAAACGTAGAATAGGAATATCTTCCTATTGATTGTTGGTGTTTATGTTTCATTTTTACAGTTGTAAACTTAATACTATTCTATATAAGCATGGTAAAAGCTAGGTTATCTGCGATATGGTAAGATAGAGGTACGATGAAAGAGGGAGCATACATGGTGAAAACGACGATTTATAAGAAAAATTATCATATTGATTTAAGTGATGTCGACTTTACGAAGAGCTTAAGAGCTAGTACCTTATTAAGTTATTTTCAGGATGTTGCTAGTTTAGCAGCGGAGAATTTAGGGGCTGGCATTGAGACATTAGAAGAAACGTATGGTGTAGCATGGGTGCTTATGCGGATCCGGGTAGAGATTATTCGTAACCCAAAGCTGGATGAGGAAATAATTATAGAGACATGGCCACAGGAACCGAAAAAACTAGAATTTGAGCGTGATTTTATAGTTCGGGATCAAGAGGGGAATATTATTATACGAGCGGTTTCTGCATGGGTGATTATGGATGTGAAGGAAAGAAAGCTAAAAAGAAGTAGCTTCATTTCATTAACCTATCCAAATGTTGTGGAAAAAAGGGCATTAGATGATCCATTAGGTAAATTAAAAAGTGCTGGACAACTAGAAGGAGCTTATCAAAAAGTAATTGGATATAGTGACGTTGATTTTAATGGCCATCTAAACAATTCAAAGTATGTAGATTATATGATGGATTGTTTTAATCTTGAAGACCATCGGAAGTATAACGTGAAATCAATCGAGGTTAACTTTACCAATGAAGCGTTGCCAGGGGAGACAATTACATTATTTAAGGATACATCCCAGGTAGATTCGAATGTAGTTTATATAGAAGGAAAAAATGAAAAAGATGAGAAGATAGTTTTTAGAGCAAAGGTAGAGATTGAAGTTAGGCATTAAGGAGATTTAGAAGAGAGGTCGATCCTATTCACCCTTCTATAGAACAATAGAATGATGATCCGCATTATGTCGGATCCTCATTCTATTTTTAACTGTTAAGAGTAGTCAACTAACCATAATTAAAGCATTTCGCTACTTTCAAAAATTCGGAAGCTTAACGGTCCTACATGAACAGTAGTTAACAGATCAACGGATTTTTTTCGAATTTCTTTTTCCTCTAATTTCCACTCTACAAACGGCTTGCTACTACTATTACTCAAATCAACTTGTACTGAATTCGTACTATTATTTAATAAGAAAATTAGTTTTCTCTCAGAATTATATTTTTCATAGATGATATAATTCTGTTCATGATTTGCTTCGATCAATCGGAAATCAGCATGGTTTCCGAATATAGGCTCTGTTTTACGTAGGTCAATTAACGTTTTTACAAAGGTAAATAACTCACGGTCTTGATTTTTCTCATCCCATTCCATACATGCACGGCAGCCAGGATCTTGACCACCAGCCATCCCTATCTCATCTCCGTAATAAATACATGGAGAACCAATAAAGCTAAGCTGGAATAGATAGAGTAACTTTACACGATCCTTATTCCCATTAGCTAATGTTAGGATTCTAGGGGTATCATGACTGTCTAGTAAATTAAAAGCAACCTCATTAACATGCTTTGGATACATGTGTAATACGTTTGTGATAGAACTAGCAAACGACTCTGCACTCAGATTATCTTTAGCAAAATATTCGATCGCTCCATTTGTGAATGGATAGTTCATCACCGCATCAAATTGATCTCCTTGTAACCAAGGCATTGAATCATGCCAGATTTCCCCTAAAATATAGGCATCTTTTTTGGCAGTTTTTACGACGTGACGAAACTCTCGCCAAAATGCGTGATCTACTTCATTGGCAACATCTAGTCGCCAGCCATCGATATCAAATTCCTCGATCCAATAGCGAGCTACGTTTAATAGATATTCTTTCACTTCAGGGTTTTCTGTGTTTAATTTTGGCATCGAACCGACAAAAGCGAATGTATCAAAGTTTGGTCTAGGTTCGGTAATGACTGGATAATCCCAAATGTGGAACCAGTCCTTATAAATGGATTCCTCACCATTTTTTAATACATCCTGAAAAGGAGGGAAGTAGTATCCACTATGGTTAAATACAGCATCTAGCATGACACGAATCCCTCGTTTATGACATTCCTGTACTAAACTGCGGAAGGTTTCTTTGTCACCGAACTGTGGATCAATTTCCATATAGTCAATGGTATCGTATTTGTGATTGGAATACGCTTTAAATATTGGGGTAAAGTAGATTCCACCAATACCTAATTCTACCAAATGGTCCAGGTGGTCGATCACCCCTTGAAAGTCACCTCCAAAAAAGTTAGTAGGAGATGGATCAGTAGAACCCCATTCCAATGTACCGTCTGGATCTAGGTTAGAGTCACCATTAGCAAAACGTTCTGGAAAAATTTGATACCATACAGTGTCTTTTACCCAAGATGGTACCATGAATACATCAGCTGAATTTAAATATGGAAAGCAGAAGTAGTTTGAAATCTCACTTGGTTTAGTGGGGAAGATACCACCTTCTGTATAAAAAATAGTTTCTACCTTGTCTGAACATTGGAAAGCATATCGCATACGGCGAAATTCGGGTTTAACGGAAATAAACCAATAATCGTGTAAAGCAGTCGAACCAGATAGAGTCATCTCTATCGTTTGTGTTTGCCATTTTTCATTCTCCCAGTCATACGGGTCACCAAAAATTAGACTTACAGATTCGACATCATCCTTTTTGGTTTGAAGAACAATGTGTAATGTATTTTTGTCGTAAGCGTATGCAAAATTATTTTTGGGGCGATGGTAAATTGCTTCTTTTAACATTTCATAGTCTCCTTTCTAATAAAACAACCCCGTTTTCTATGCTGAAAACGGGGTTGTTGATTCAATACAAAGCATTGCCCTTGAATTTGTTACTTTAAATGTACTGTATGCGCTTTATTTTGTCAATTAAAATACAAACGTTTGCATTATATTAAAGTAATTCACCATTTATGGATATATATACTTACTTGTTCACATGTGTTTATGAACATTTTATGAAAGCGGTAACTATATTGTCAATATAATATTAAGTAAAGAATAATTTGTAGTTGATTTTCTCAAAAATCAATGTATAATAAAATTAAAGTGTTTGCGCAAACGTTTTCACAAAAAGTGTCATGCAAACGCTAACAAACTATATTCCTTTGGGGAGGTTAATTAGATGAGAAAGTGGTTAGGAGCATTATTTGCTTTAGCTTTAATTATTGGTGTCCTTGCAGCATGTGGACCTGATGAAGTGCAGGACGATTCTGATGTTTCGGAAGAGGGAAATGAGGAAAATGCTGAAACGGAAATGCCGGAAAAACCCGAAAGTCTAACAATTTGGGTGAATGATGAAGAAAAACAAGTAGAAGCTGTTACACAAATTACGGAGAATTATACATCAGAAACTGGTATTGAAGTTGAACTAGTTCCAGTTAGTATGCTAGACCAAGTGGAAAAATTAGATGTAGAAGGACCGGCAGGGAATGGCCCAGACATCATTTTCCAACCTCATGATCGTGTTGGAGATTTAGCAATGCGTGGTTTAGTAGATTACGTTGAATTAGGTGACATTGAATCAGAATATACGGATATTGCTTTAGATGCTGTCACATATGATGGCGATTACTGGGGATACCCAGCTGTAATGGAAACATATGCAATGTTCTATAACAAAGCACTAGCAGAGGAACCCGAATCAATGGATGATATTATGGCAGTTGCTGAAGATTTTACAGATCCTAGTCAAGACCAATATGGTTTCTTAATGGAGGCTGCTAACTTCTATTTTGTATATCCGTACTTCTCTGGATTTGGAGCATATGTATTCCAGTTTGATGGTTCAGGATATGATATCAATGATATCGGACTTGCAAATGAAGGTTCAAAACAAGGTGGAGATCTTGTTCAATCTTGGTTTGACAATGGATACATTCCACAAGATTTAACTCCAGATATTATGAATGGCCTATTTAAAGAAGGTAAAGTTGCCTATGTATTAAATGGACCATGGATGGTTCGTGAGTATCAAGATTCACTTGGTGATGACTTAGGTGTAGTTCCATTACCAAAGCTTGAAAATGGTGAGCATCCAAAATCCTTCGTTGGTGTGAAATCGTATATGCTATCGTACTACTCTGAGAACAAAGAGTGGGCTCAAGATTTAATGAAGTACATTACCAATGCAGAAAACTCTATCACTTATTATGAGGTTGCTGGTGAAATCCCACCACGTCATGATGCAGTAGAGAACCCAACAATTGCAGATGATCCAATTTATTCTGCTTTCGCTGAACAAACTGGGTATGGTGAGCCAATGCCAAACGTACCAGCTATGGGGCAGGTTTGGGACCCTATTAATGATGCTTTAAGCTTTATTTCAAAAGGAGAGCCTGTTAATGAAGTGTTAGATGAAGCTGTTCAAATGATTCAAGATAACATTGATGCATCTGGAGCAAGTAATTAATTATTTATAGATTAATATAAACCATTATATGGGGGCTAACAGCTCCTATATAATGGTTATCTTTCATTCGATGCTTTAATTGTATGATTTAGGAGGAAACTAAAATGGCAAATGATCAAACCAAGAAGAAAAACAGTATTACGCAACCTCGTAATCTTGCTACATTATTATCTGTCTTGGTTCCAGGGTTAGGCCAAATATATAATCGTCGTATATTAAAAGGACTTATACTTCTTATTGTTGCACTCTCTTTTCTAGTTACCACGTGGGATTATTTAGATATCGGTATTTGGGGATTGTTTACACTAGGTACCATACCTAAAGAACATCACTCGATACAATTATTATTACAAGGACTTATTTCACTAATTGTACTTTTTGTAGGTATTGTTATCTATATCTACAATATAGTAGATGCTAGAAAGGGTGCAATAGCAAGAGAAGAAGGAAAACCAAATCCAACTTTAATAAAAGCAATTACAAACTTTTATGATCGTGGATTTCCATACTTTATGGTATTACCGGGACTGATCATGCTTATTTTTATTGTTGTATTGCCTTTATTATTTATGGTGGCTTTAGCATTTACGGATTACAACCAATACAATGCACCGCCACGTAACCTATTAAACTGGGTTGGTTTCGATAACTTTGTTGACCTTGTTAATATAGATATTTGGAAAGATACGTTTTTTAGTGTATTTGCCTGGACAATAGTTTGGACAGTTGTAGCAACCTCATTACAAATTGTCCTCGGATTTTTCTTAGCATTATTGGTGAATGACAAGCGTATTAAGTTCAAACGAACCATTCGTACAGTTCTTATTTTACCGTGGGCTGTACCAGCGTTTGTTTCGATCTTAATATTCTCAGCTTTGTTTAACCCCACTTTTGGGGCCATTAACCGTGATATTTTAAGTACATTTGAAATTATGATTCCATGGTTGTCTGATCCATTTTGGGCTAAAGTTGCCTTAATTATGATTCAAACATGGTTAGGATTTCCGTTTGTGTTTGCTTTATTTACAGGAGTACTCCAAAGTGTGCCAGCAGATATGTATGAAGCTGCTGATGTCGATGGTGGATCACGTTGGCAAAAACTGCGTCATATTACCGTTCCACATGTATTGTTTGCTACAGCTCCATTATTGATTATGCAATATGCAGGGAACTTTAATAACTTTAATATTATCTATCTATTTAATGAAGGGAACCCAGCTGTGCGTGGTCAAAATGCAGGGGGAACAGATATCTTAATTTCCTGGGTTTATAAGTTAACGTTTCAAACGAACAACTATAACATGGCTGCGGCAATCACCATTATTATGGGTGTTCTAGTTATGGGGTTTGCTTTCTATCAATTTAGAAAAACAGCTGCATTTAAAGAGGAAGGGGGACGTTACTAATGGCAATGAATAGAAAAACAAAATCAAAAATAGAAGTAACGTTCATCTATATCTTTTTCCTAATTATGTTTGTCATTATCGGTTATCCATTATTTTGGGCGATCATGATGAGCTTGAATCCAGGTAGTAATATGCTGGTAACGGAATTATTCCCTAAGAATCCAACGCTAGAGCATTACAAATGGCTATTTACCAGCCCTAATAGCGACTATTTAATATGGTATAAAAACAGTCTGTTCGTTGCTGTTTTAAACGCAGCAGGATCAGTTGTGATTACGTCGTTAATCGCATATGCTTTTTCTCGGTATAAATTTATTGGGAGAAAATACGGTTTGTACATGTTCTTATTACTACAAATGTTCCCAGCTTTAATGGGAATGGTTGCTCTTTACATCCTATTAAACACAATTGGCTTAACAGATTCATTATGGGGATTATTACTAATCTATCTAGGTGGCCAAATACCGTTTAATGCTTGGTTAGTGAAGGGATACTTTGATACGATTCCGAGAGAATTAGATGAGGCAGCGAAAATCGATGGTGCTGGTCACTTAAAGATATTTTGGACGATTATGTTACCACTTGCCAAACCAATATTAGCGGTTGTAGCATTGTTCAACTTTATGGCACCATTTATGGATTTCTTATTGCCACGTATCGTATTATCAAGTCCTGAAAACTATACGCTAGCATTGGGCTTATTTAACTTTATTAATAACCAATTCTCTACAAACTTTACACGATTCGCAGCTGGGGCAATTTTAATTGCAATACCAATTGCGCTTGTTTTCTTATTGTTACAGCGATACCTTATCTCCGGTTTAACCTCTGGAGCAACAAAAGGGTAATTAACTTTGAAAGAGAAATGAGAGATCCTTCGTTAAATTAGCGGAGGACTACATTTCTCCTGAATAATGTTTGAACAGGAGGTACAACTATGCTTGAAGATACTAGCTTTGCAATCCACCCCGGGAAAGAACAACAATCTGGACCAGTGGTTTATCGAGATATCGGTAGGTTAATAAATTATGAAGTAAAAGAAAATGCGTATCAAATCAATTGTGAAAATGGGAACGTAG
This sequence comes from Ornithinibacillus caprae, assembly GCF_009728145.1. Lineage (GTDB taxonomy): Bacteria > Bacillota > Bacilli > Bacillales > Amphibacillaceae > Ornithinibacillus > Ornithinibacillus caprae. Next base: position 66,059 of record NZ_WOCA01000008.1, read on the forward strand.
TGATTCAATTTTATACGGATTCCATTGTTCGTATTGTAATGAACCAAAAGGAACAACCAAAATTAAATGGTTCAAGAGCAGTAGTAGCTGAACCAGGAATAGTGAGTATTCACGAAACAAACCAAGATGAAGAACTAATACTTTCAACTGCAAAAATAGAATTGAACATTACGAAAGAACCGTTTCGCTTAACCATGTTTGATGGTCAAGGTCGAGAAATTATTGCGGAAGGTGACCGTGGTATGGCTTACCGTGAGAACGGAGAAGTTGTAGCATTTAAAAGGATGCATGATACCGATCATTTTTATGGGTTTGGAGAAAAAGCGGGTCACCTAGATAAACGTGGAGAATCCTATGAAATGTGGAACTCAGATGTTTATGCTCCACATAACCCGGAAACTGATCCATTATATGAATCGATTCCATATTTCATGACGTTACGTGATGGAAAAGCACATGGTGTGTTTTTTGACAATACATTCCGTACGAAATTTGATATGAAAACATCTAACGACTATTACTCGTTTTCAGCAGAAGGTGGACAGTTAGACTATTATATAATGGCTGGTCCTGAACCAAAGGCTGTATTGCAACAATATACCCATCTTACTGGTAGAATTCCATTGCCACCAAAGTGGTCATTAGGATATCATCAATCACGCTATAGCTATGAAACAGAGCAGGAAGTCCGTGATTTAGCGAAAAACTTTGTGGAAAAAGATATTCCAGTAGATGTAATCCATCTAGATATTCATTATATGAATGGATATCGAGTGTTTACGTTTGATAACGAACGGTTTCCGAATCCTGAAAAACTTATTGCTGACCTCCGTGAAATGGGGATTCGCGTCGTGCCAATTGTTGACCCAGGAGTGAAGAAGGACGCGGAGTATCCTATTTATCAAGAAGGTGTAAACCAGGATCAATTCTGCAAATATATCGAAGGGGAAACTTATTTTGGAGAGGTTTGGCCTGGAATTAGTGCCTTCCCTGATTTCACCGATGAGAAGACTCGAAAATGGTGGGGAGAAAAGCATGAATTCTACACCAATATGGGAATCGAAGGTGTTTGGAATGATATGAACGAGCCAGCTGTCTTTAATGAAACCAAGACAATGGATGTTAATGTAATGCATCGTAATGATGGGGAACCTACAACTCACCGTGAGTTGCATAATGTATATGGGTTATTAATGGGGAAAGCAACGTATGAAGGTATGAAGGAACAGCTTCATGGCAAACGTCCATTTTTACTAACACGTGCTGGCTATGCTGGAGTTCAGCGCTATGCATCGGTATGGACAGGAGACAACCGTAGCTTCTGGGAGCATTTGCAAATGTCATTACCAATGGTTATGAACCTCGGACTCTCAGGTGTAGCATTTACTGGTCCAGATGTAGGTGGTTTCGCACATGATACAAACGCTGAGCTTCTTACTCGTTGGACACAGGTAGGAGCATTTACCCCATTCTTCCGTAACCATTCAGCGATTGGCTTCCGTTATCAGGAGCCATGGCAGTTTGGCGAAAAGCACGAGGAAATTATGAAAAAATATATAAAAATGCGATACGAATGGATGCCTCAGCTTTATTCGTTATTCTATGAGGCAAGTCAAAAAGGTCTTCCTGTTATGCGTCCATTATTAATGGAGTATCCAGAAGATGCAAAAACGTATAATTTAAATGACCAATTTATGATCGGAGATAATGTGGTGTTAGCACCAATTCTACAGCCTTCTATCACAGATCGTGTTGTATATTTACCAAAAGGTGATTGGGTAGAATTTTCAACTGGAGTTAATTATGAGGGTGAGAAAACACATTTAATTCATGCAGAATTGGATGAATTACCGATCTTTGTGAGAAAAGGTAGTGCCATCATGCAAGGTGAATGGATCTCTAATAAAGATAAAACACCAAAACAAGTGAGCATGAATGTCTATGCAGGCATATCCGGTGAATCATATCGCTTTACGTACTATGATGATGATGGAGAAACATTTGCATATGAAAATGGTCAATTTTTAGAGTTAGATATTGAGGTTGTTTCTACTAAAAATGCAGTAGAAATTACAGTAGTAGACCAACAGGGTGCGTTCAAACCTGCTTACCAAGAAATAAAGTTACATGTTATCGGTCTAAATGAGGATCAAGATGTTATAATAAATGGCGAAAAGAAAACGACAATTCAGTTATAAGAGTTTACAAGAAAAAATGTAGAGGGTGGAAGATTAGATATGGTAACAATTAAAGATGTGGCAAAGGCGAGTGGGGTCTCCCCCTCTACAGTTTCACGAGTAATTGCTGACAATCCACGAATTACAGAGGAAACAAAGAAAAAAGTGCGCAAAGCGATGAAGCAATTAGGCTATCATCCCAATATTAGTGCACGAAATCTGGTAGCTAAATCTACTAAAGCAATTGGTGTAATCATGCCATCATCAGCAAATACTGCTTTGCAAAACCCGTTCTTTCCGGAAATTTTGCGAGGAATTGGCTCTGTTATCCATAAAATGCAATATTCAATGTCGCTTTCGACTGGTGAAACGGAGGAGGAGATATTTGCAGAAGTGCAACGGATGGTATATGGAAGCTATGTGGATGGCGTTATCTTGCTCTATTCCCGGGTTAACGACCGAATTACCAATTTCTTACGTGAAAAAGACTTTCCGTTTGTGATTGTCGGAAAGCCTTATGATTACGAAACAGCAATTACCCATGTTGATAATGATAACTTTAATGCTGGGAAGGAGATAACCAAGCATTTAATCGAAAAGGGTCATAAAAGAATTGGTTTTATCGGTGGATCGCGGGAGTTATTTGTGACCATGGATCGTGAGGCAGGATATATAGCTGCTTTACAGGAAAATGGTCTGGAAATTCGTGATGAATATAAAATACACACCGAATTCCTTAAATCGGGAGGTCGTGAAGCGATCGAATATTTATTGTCGCTTGAGACACGACCAACTGGATTAGTGGTAAGTGATGACTTGATTAGTCTAGGTATTTTAGCTAGGTTGGAGGAAGCTGGAATTCAGGTTCCAACCGATGTATCACTTGTTAGCTTCAACAATGTGTACTTATCTGAAATAACGCGTCCAGCTTTAACGACCGTAGACATTCAAATATATGAACTAGGCGCACAATCAGCCAAGGTTCTCATTGAAAAAACAAAAAATAAAGACGAACCTGCAAAGCGAATTATTATTCCGTATAAAATTGTACATCGAGATTCCGTGAGTGAGATTGAATAATTGGAAAAACCGTCCTTAGTGGGGCGGTTTTTTGTAGTTAGGAGAGTATAAACTTTCCTATCCTGCACGAGTGCGAAATCTCGGAAATGCTGAATTAACCGCTTGAAATGCTGAATTAACTGCTTGAAATGCTGAATTAACCGTTTGAAATGCTGAATTACATTCCAAAATGCTGAATTAACCGCTTGAAATGCTGAATTACATTCCAAAATGCTGAATTAACCGCTTGAAATGCTGAATTATACTCCAAAATGCTGATTAATAAAAGATAATACTGAATCTAGAGAGAATGAAGAGTAAGCGCAGGTCTAGTCCGTACCTCCCTGTATAAGACGCTTGCGCTTTTCTTCCGTGAGTGGAGGACGGTTGATCAAAGGAATCGCAGATATAAACCAGCACAAATGATCTTTCATTCCAAATAAAATCATCCCCTTGGCCAAATTGCCACATAATCGACAAATTAAACTACCAATCTTTATTGAAAGTGATTATCATTATCAACTAAACTGATAGTGTAAGGAATTTCAATAAAGGAGAGGATTTGTTGATGGGCAGATTCTTAATCTTATATACAAGCTCTACTGGAAATACAGAAATAATGACAAAGGTTATGGAAACATATTTGCAGGAGAGAAAACATGAGGTTGTAATGAAGCATTTTGAGTATGACCGAATTGATGTGGAGGAGCTGTTGGGATATGATGTGATATTAGTCGGAACCTACACATGGGATGATGGTGAAATTCCGTATGAAGTCGAGGACTTCTATGATGAATTGGACGACATCGATTTATCTGGAGTACATTGTGGTGTATTTGGATCTGGGGATACTTTTTATGATGAATTCTGTGGAGCTGTTGATTTGATGGCTGAACGGTTGATGGAACGAGGAGCTGTTGTTATGAGGGAAAGGTTGAAAGTGGATTTGGAGCCTGATCGAGAGGATGTTAAAAGATGTGAAAGGTTTGTAGCGAATGGGTGTCAGGTAGTGAAGCCTTCTGATGCAAGTTGAAATTGAAAAGAGGCTGCGAACCTAACAGCCTCTTTAACCTTAATAACGTTCTTCTAGTTCGATACCTTGGTAATAATGTTTTAAAATTTCATCATAGGTATGTCCTTTAACAGCCATGCCCATTGCACCCGTTTGGGATAGTCCAACACCGTGGCCCCATCCACCACCATAAACTTCAAATCCAGTCAGCTCTTTTGTTTTGTTATCGATTACCGGTTCTATATAGAAAAGAGTACTTAGTAATACACTTGGAGTTCCATTTGTATTAATGTATTGTAATGCCCAGCGAACTCTGTCTTTATATTCATAGAAGTTACCATTTTCTGTAACAAATTCAATTTCCAGTACTCTACCAGAATCAGATCGTTCAAGTACATTAATTTCATAGACTTCTCCAACATCTGTATTGAAATAGGAGCTAAGTACATTACTTATTTCTTCATTAGTCCACTCAAAATGCCAGCGATGATATCTAGACCAATCTGCTTCGAAGTCACCATTTCTCATTGCGCGTAATGATTTTAGATTACTACTATTCTTAAACACTTCTAAAGTAGGTACATTTTCAAAAGCCTTGCCTCGTTGTGCATCTGGTACACCTCGTAAATAATCAACCGGACCGGATTCCCAAACATCTTCATTGTTAGCAGTAAATCCACCTGTAGTAGAGTGGTAAACAGCGTTAATTAGATTATCGTTATAAGTAGCAACAACACCAGTTGTTTCTTGAACTGCTTGTGTAGAAACCGAATGTTCTGCTTCATAACCACCATATACTTGATCAGATGTTGTCGGTAGCAAATCGTACCCATCACTATTGCGTTTTCCAAGACCTGAGATTGCATATGTTCTAGCAGCTACTGCCTGTGATTTTTGTGCTTCTAATTCACCATAAGGTACTGGTGGTAATTCTAGTGGAACTACTCCATATAAATATTCTTCTAAAGGTAATTCATTGATTCCTGCTAGCGTACCGCTACTATTGAAAGCTACTTCACCAATTCCACGGTATTTTTTACCGTTAATTTCAATTAAATCATCCGAAGATTCGATTTGAACAGGATTGGAAACAATTTCTTCATAGTTTTCTGCTGAAATTTTTAATTGGGATTCACCAGTTGAAATGGTAATAAGCCTCCAGTAGGAATCACTTTCTGCTAACCCATTTGCAATAACTTCTTGTCTGAATGTTTCGCGTTCTCCCCAACCTGCATCTGCAGGAAACTCACCGATCAGTAATCTCCAACCATTGTTATATGGTTCGATATATGTTGCATATCCCCCTATTTCTGCTCTATTTAACCAATCTTCCACATAAGCATTACTTGTGGTCCATGCTACTTGCAGTCGGTAATTGGTTTGAATATTAGCAACTGAATCAAGTGCAACCTGAACGGATTCACTTGTTCCAGAATATAGTACCTCTTTAGTTTCTTTGTCAGTAATAGAAAAATTACCATCACTTCCAACTGTAACTGCTTCTGCACTTGGAACGACTCCAATTCGTATCATTTGCGTGTCTTCTTCCTCTGCAAAGCTTACTCCGGTATTACTAAATACTGTAGAAAAAACAAATAAAACTATGAATAATAAACCAAATAGTTTTTTACTCAAGCCTAACCACCTCCATATTTTTTAAAACGCTTTCATAGATTACTATTCAACAGCAATGAGAAATAATCCTCTAGGTCAATAGGAGCGTTTTTTATTACAAACTAGTTCAAAATATGTAGTTTCTTATCATGTATATGAGTTAAATTGAAATTTAAATACAACTTTTTAAAGTTATTTTTGAATTACTATTTCATTTTTATTTTTTTTATGTATAATGAAAGTGATAAAATAATTAGAAAAAAAGTACTATTCAATAAGGGGAGTTTCACATATTTAAACCATTTATTTCAAATGATAAATGTAAGCGATATCATTATTTTAAAAGATTTTAATGACAGAAAAATACTTTAGTAAAGAGGTGGCGGAGAGTGTCTGATAAATTCCATTTAATGATTGTTGGTGCACATTGTGGTGATGCTGAAATACAAGCGGGAGCAATTGCCCATAAGTATGCAAAAGCAGGGCATAAAGTAACATTTCTACATTTAACTGCTGGTGAGAAAGGTAATCCACCACATATTTCTGTGGAAGAATATCGGAAACAAAAAATAGAAGAAGCGGAAAAGGCAGCTTCGGTTTTAGGAGCTAAAAGTATTACGTTGGACTATAAAGATGCGGAATTAAAGGAAGATGATGAAACAGTTACAAGAGTAGCAAAACTACTCCGTGAGCTAAAACCAACTCTAGTAATTACTCATTGGGAAAATAGCATGCACCCAGATCATGCAATATGTCCAAAGATTGTGCAAGCAGCATGGCTTAAGGCAGCATTACCAGGTTTTGAGATTGATGGATTACCACCACACTCTCTAACTCGAATGTTTCATAGTGAAAACTGGGAAGACATGGAGGGTTACGAGCCAGATATTTTTGTGGATGTTTCAGATGAATTTGAAACTTATTTAGAGGCTTTATCCCACTATTGGTTCATTATGAATTCTCGTGACTTTAGATATTACGATTATTATAAAGCATTAGGAACAATGAGAGGCTGTCTAAATAGAACAGAGTATGCTCAGACGCTGAAGTTTCCTACTGGAACAAATCGAAGAAAAGGATCAGGTATACCAGGGTTCGATTTATAGATCAAATACATAATGGAGTGAAACGAAATGAATCTTAGTGAAACAGAAAAAAAGATAGGACAGTTAATGGTTTTTGGATTTAAAGGAAAAACTCCTACTCCTGAAATAAAAAAACTAATACATGAACATCATGTAGGCGGAATTATTTTATTTGGTAGAAATATAGGAACTCCTAATGAAGTTCTACAGTTAACGACAGATCTGCAAAGAATAGCAAAGGATGCTGGACACGAAAAGCCTTTATTGATTTGTATCGATCAAGAAAATGGTGTCGTAAGAAGGCTAGGAGAAGGCTCAACTGTATTACCAGGACAAATGTTACTCGGAGCAACAGGAAGAAGTGAAAATGCTTATATAACTGGATTATTGACTGGAAAGGAATTAAAAGAACTCGGTGTGAACTGGAATTTAGCACCAGTACTCGATGTCAATAATAACCCAAAAAATCCTGTGATTGGTGTGCGCTCTTACGGCGAAACACCTGAAATGGTTTCAGAATTTGGGAAGCAGGCAGTACAAGGGATGCAGGATGCTGGGATCATTACAACACTTAAACATTTCCCAGGACATGGGGATACAAGTGTAGATTCGCATCTAGATTTGCCTACGATTTCTCATGATTTAGAGAGGTTAGAGAATATTGAATTGAAACCGTTTATGGAGTGCATGGAACAAGGTGCAGATACGATTATGTCTGCGCATGTCTATTTTCCTGCAATTGAAGAACGAGAAAATGTTCCTGCAACACTATCGAAAAAGGTTATTACCGATCTGTTACGAACCAAACTAGGTTTTAACGGAGTAGTTACAACAGATTGCATGGAAATGAATGCAATATCTGAAACGATCGGAACTGCTGAAGGAGCTGTAGAAGCAATAAAAGCTGGGGTAGATTTAATAATGGTATCCCATTTGCAATCTAGACAATATGAAACGATTGATTTGATAGCAAAAGCAGTTGATTCTGGAGAGATTTCAATGGAAATACTAAATAGTGCCTATCAAAGAGTGATGGAATTAAAAAATAAATACTTAACATGGGAAGACATTCCTCTTCATGAAGCACCTAAACTTTCTTCGGATTTTGGCAGTAAGTTTCATGAAAGTGAAGCCTATGAAATTTATAAACAGGGAATTACGATGGTAAAAAATAAAAATGACATATTGCCATTATCAACAGTGGAATCAGACAGACTACTAGTTGTTTACCCACAAAATAGCTATGCAATGCAAGTGGAGGATAAACGTTATTCTACGTTTTCATTAGGGAAAGCAATAAAGGATATTCATCAAAATACGGATATTCTTGAGTTGTCCAATCCTCCTACTAAAGATGAAATAGACCATGTCGCTTCATTTGCTAATGATTATGAAGCAGTGATTGTTGGTACATTGACGGTAAAACATGAAGATGCTCAAGTGAAGTTAGTCCAAGAGATTGTACGTAAAAATGATTCTGTCATCGTGGTAGCGACTAGAAGCCCTTATGACATTGCTTATTTACCAGAAGTTCCAGCATATCTAGCAACCTATGAATTCACTCACCCTGCTTTGATTACAGTAGCAAATGCATTATTTGGCAAAGTAAAGGTGAAAGGGAAGCTTCCAGTTACACTACCGAAACGAAGGGGAGTGTGAAAGTGACTACGGAGCAAATAGTTCAATATGTTATTGGATTAATGTCAGGAACATCAGTAGATGGAATTGATACAGCAATCGTAAAAATAACTGAGGAACAAAATGATATAGCTTTGGATTTAGTACATTTTGATACGATTCCGTATGAGCAAGAAGTAAAAGAAGAAATATTGAAGCTATGTGATCCGAATACAGCAAGGGTTGAAAATCTATCAAACATGAACATGCTATTAGGTAGCTTATATGCTGATGCAGTCAATCAAGTATTACAAGATACTGAACTGGATCATAAAGACATCTCCCTAATTAGCTCTCATGGTCAAACGATATTTCACCAGCCTACAGCGATAACATTTTCGGGGCATTCTGTTGCTTCGACCCTGCAGATTGGTGATATAGCAGTCATTGCTGAAAAAACTGGTATTACGACAGTTGGGGATTTCCGAACTAGAGATATGGCAGCAGGAGGGCAAGGAGCACCACTTGTCCCATATGCTGATTATCTATTATTTCAAAAAAAGGATTTTGGTAGAGTACTAGTTAATATTGGTGGAATATCTAATATTACCGTACTACCAAAGGATGGTGATGAATCCAATGTGCTAGCCTACGATACGGGACCGGGTAACATGATCATTGATTATTTTGCAGAAAAAATTACCGGTGGAAACTTATCATATGATCATGATGGTCTTCTTGCAGCAAACGGTAAGGTACAGATGGAATGGCTTGATAATTTAGTACAGCATCCATATTTCACACAAACGCCACCAAAAAGTACCGGAAGAGAGATGTTTGGTAGAGACTATGCAAAAGCTTTATGGGAGCAAGCGGAACAGCGATCGATTCCTTATGAGGATCGAATCGCAACGATTACTGCATTAACTGCTTCAACATTGACAGCTGAAATTATACGTTATATCACAGAGACTAGCATAAAAGAAGTATTAATTAGTGGCGGAGGGAGTAATAATCCAACATTAATGAAATACATTACCAACTATCTTCCTTCAAATGTAATGGTAAAAGGAACACATGATTATGGCATCAATCCTGATGCAAAGGAAGCAATGATATTTGCTTTACTTGGTTATCAGTGTTTAAAGAAAAGAACCAATAATCTACCAGCAGCTACAGGCTCCAAGCGAAATGTAGTGATGGGAAAGATTGCATGGTAAGGATTTTTAAGGGGGTGAATGGTACAAGAAAAATCAATTTATCGTAATACCTATTTGAAACTAAAATCTAGGGGGTAAGAAAAGTGAAAGGTAAAACTAATTTTTTTACATTATTGATGATGGTTGTACTTATTGGATTATTAACAGCTTGTAGTAATGATTCGTCTAATACGAATGAAGATGGAGAGTGGACTGGAAAAATTACGATTTGGGATGGTCCCCGTTGGGCTCAAGAAGGTGACGATTCTGGTGAGGACGGAGAAGGAAATAAATATTTTTGGTTAGAAGAAAAAATTGAAGAATTTGAAGCAGAGCACGAAGGTGTTGAAATTGAATTAGTTCAAGTACCATGGGCAGAGCTTCCAGATAAATTAGGTGTAAACATTGCGGGTCAATCATGGCCAGATATTGCACCAGTTGATATTAGTGGTAGTGCAGTAAGTATCGAACATATTGAGCAAGGTGTCATTGAATCAGTAGATGAGTTCTTTACAGAAGAAGAATTAGCTGATTTCTATGATAATGCATTAGAAGCCTATACGCATGAGGATAAATTATATGGTGTACCTAACTCAATCACAGTGCACTCTATGCTTTTAAACTTAGATCTATTTGAAGAGGCTGGTGTTACACCTCCAGAAAATGGCGAGTGGACTTGGGAAGAGTTTGTTGATGCTGCAGAACAATTAACTTTCGATAGAGATGGCGATGGAGAAACAGATGTATATGGATTTTCAACGTACATTTTAGAAGGGTATTATGAAGCATGGCCGTTCTTCTACATTAATGGAGGTCAACCTCTAAGTGATGATCTGTCTGAATTTACTTTCGATGACCCAGAAGCAATTGAAGCTATCCAACAGTTAGCTGACTTGAAACTTGAAAAAGAGGTAGCTCCAGTATCTATGGGTGGTGCCGACGTAGGTGGTACTTTCCAAGCATGGGCAAATGAAGAACAACGTACAGTTGCAATGCAACCATGGGCAACTTGGGCGATTACAGCAGCTCAAACATCATACCCAACGAATTTTATGGTAGCAAACTACCCTACAGGTTCAACTGGTGAACCAGTTACATTAGGTGGTGTTGGTGGATGGACAATGTTCCACCAAGAAGATGAGGGTAAAAAAGCAGTTGTAGCAGAGTTTATTAAACACATTTCTTCTACAGATGAACAGTATAGAATGTCTAAAGAATATGGTGTCTTCCCAGCACTTATTAGTGCAGCTGAAATGGATCCATATGCAGATAACCCTGAAATGGCACGTGCACTTGAGATGTCTGAACAAGTAGTCATGTTACCACGTCATACAGAGTGGAAAAAAATTGATGAAGTCATTCAACGTGAACTTCAATTAGTATTTAACGGTGAAAAAACAGCGGCTGAGGCAATGGAAGCAGCAAAGCCAGAGGTAGAATCTTTATTAGAGTAAATTTTTAGCAGATAGGAAAGTAAAAACTTTCCTATCCTGCATAAGTGCAACTAAGGTATTCACCATAAAGGCTTGGTGAATGCCGAGTTTTCTAATAAAAGGTAGACTTTAGCAATTCTAAAGTCTACCAATTTTAAATAATGATCATGTACCTGTAAATTCTTTTAACAGCCGGGAGGGAAAAACGTGAAAGGATCAAAAGCATCTATGACGATGAATAAAAATAAAGGAACCTGGTATTTAATGAAAAAAAATTATGCCGCATACCTCTTTTTGCTCCCTAAATTAGTTTTATTTACTACATTTATAGCCATTCCTGTAGTTTGGGCATTTATACTTTCTTTTCAAGAATACAAAATAATGGGCGGTAATGATTGGGTTTGGTTAGCAAATTATACAGATGTATTTAAGAGTGAAGCTTTTAAAAAAGCCCTTATGAATACTACGATATATACGCTAGTAACCGTTCCTTTTAATGTAATAACTGCATTAATTGCAGCTTCTTTAATTCACTCACTTGGCCGATTTGCTCAAAGCTTCTTTCGGGCAGCTTTTTATCTGCCAACAGTTGCCTCAATGGTAATTATAGCAATGGTATGGAGATGGATGTATAACTATGAATTTGGTTTATTCAACTATGTTATTGGTTGGTTTGGTTTTGAATCAGTAAACTGGTTAGGGCAATCCAATACTGCCTTATGGGCAATCATAATCATGCAGATGTTGATTCCATTTGGAGTTGGTATTATTTTATACCTTGCTTCCATGAGTTCTATATCAGAATCCCTATATGAAGCAGCAACTATCGATGGAGCGAATGCATTTCAAAAATGGGTCAAGATTACTATTCCGATGTTAAAGCCATCTACCGTTTATTTGGTGTTATTAAGTACAATAGGATCTTTCCAAGTATTTACCCAAATTATTTTAATGACCGGTGGAGGACCAGGTTATGCAACCGAGACAATTGTTCACTTAATCTATAAAACTGGATTTAGAGATTTTGAGTTTGGATTAGCAGCAGCACAGTCTGTTGTACTATTCTTTATAATTTTAGTTATATCAATCATACAATACAGAGCGCTACGCCATGACGAATAGGAGGGAAATACATAATGAAAAAATTTAATACGAAAAAGACACTTATAGTTTCCATGTTATTGATATTCTCAATTGTTTCCCTTTTACCGTTATATTGGGTGTTTAGTACGTCTATGCAATTAAGTAGTTATCAGGATGAAGATTTAGAAAAGCCAACGTCCTATGTTAATGCAAATCCACCTAAGATGTATCCAATGGGGATTCCAGAATACTTCGAACATTGGGGGAAGGCAAGAGAAGCTGAGAAAAATAATGATTTAGAAAAAGCAACATATCATAGAGATATAATGTCATATATTGTGGAAGATACATTCAATGGTTTTAAACGGTTATTCCAGCAAAATAATATGGGAATGTGGTTTTTCAACAGTTTGTATATTGGTGTTGTTGTAACCGTAGGAATCCTATTATTTGATTCAATGGCAGGATATGTTCTTGCCAAAAAGCGATTTCCAGGGAGAAATATCATTTTCTGGTTAATCATTTCGACAATGATGATTCCATCTCAAGTGACCCTCGTACCGATGTTTATTATGGTTCGTGATTTGGGTTTAATGGATACCCATTGGGCATTAATATTACCAGATTTATCTATGGTTTTTGGTGTTTTCCTCATGAGGCAATTTATGTTTTCGATTCCAGATGAATTAATCGAAGCAGCTAAGATTGATGGGGCTAGTGAGTGGAAAACCTACTGGAGTATTGTACTTCCATTAGCGAAACCAGGATTAGCTGCACTAGGAATATTTACGTTTATGAACGTTTGGAATTCATTCTTATGGCCAATTATTGTTCTAAACAGTGCAAATTTATATACGCTTCCTGTTGGATTAAAGACATTACAGGATGCCAACTTAGCAGATTTTAAATTGCTAATGAGTGGTGCGGCAATTGCAGCTATTCCAATGATTATCGTATTCCTTATTTTCCAACGTCACTTTGTAAAAGGATTAACATTAGGTGGAGTGAAGGAATAGTGAAATGAATCGACTTTTGTTTGAAAAGGCAAGAGTCTCAACCTTCCATAGGAGTGATCCAGTTTGAAGCTAGGGCTCGATCTGTTTTTAGAAGAAAACTATAAACAATTTATTGGTAAACGTATTGGATTAGTAACCAATATGACTGGTGTCAATAAACATTTGACTCCAGCCATTGATTTATTTGTTCAACATCCAGATATACAAATAGTGGCATTATATGCTCCAGAACATGGAATCCGTGGAGATGTACGAGAAGGAGATCAGGTTGATTCGACAATAGACCCGATAACAAATTTACCTGTATACAGTTTATACGGGACTTCGAAAAAACCAACGGAAGAAATGCTTCATCATGTAGATGTAATGGTATTTGACCTTCAGGATATCGGCTCAAGATATTATACATTTATTTATACGATGGCTTATGTAATGGAAGCTTGTGGGGAATACGGGAAGGAATTTGTTGTGTTGGACCGCCCCAATCCAATCTCCGGTATGAAAATGGAAGGAAATTTGGTAGAGGATGATGCTCGATCCTTTGTAGGGTTATATCCAATTCCGAACCGCCATGGAATGACAGTTGGGGAAATTGCCCAGTTTTATCAAGGAGAAATTGGCATTACTTGTGATTTGGTTATTGTTCCGATGTCTGGGTGGAATCGAAACCAATACTTTAATGATACAGATCTATTTTGGGTTTCCCCATCACCAAATACAACAAATATTGATATGTGTACGCTGTATCCAGGTACATGTTTAATAGAGGGAACGAATCTATCAGAAGGTAGAGGGACGACGCGCCCTTTTGAATATGTTGGCGCACCGTTTGTGGATGGGTATCGGTTGGCACAACGATTTAATGCCCTAAACATGCCAGGAGTATTAGCAAGACCAACTTCGTTTATTCCCACTTATCAAAAGTATGAAGGCAAGATTTGTGGTGGGATTCAATTACATGTTGTAGATCGAAATAAATTAAATTCCTTTGAAGTGGGAGTTTTGCTAATTGAATTGATCGCTAATATGTATCCAAATGATTTTAGTTTTTTGAAGCATGAGAATGGAAAGTATTTTTTTGATTTATTAGCGGGTACGAAAAAATTACGAGATAGTATTATAAATGGTAAATCCAACGATTTTTTATCGAGATGTGATGAGGAATTAGAAAGGTTTAAAAACCAAAGGAAACCATATCTTTTATATAATTAGGATGGGATGAGATGAACAAATTATCAACATTGACAACGGAAATGCGAAATGAGAATTCTACAAATATCGATAATATGTCCACTAATGAAATATTGACTGTAATTAATAATGAAGATATGAAAGTAGCTGTCGAGATTCAAAAGGTTATTCCTCAAATTGAAAAAACGGTTGAAACAGTTTATGCAGCATTAAAGTCTGGTGGTCGATTATTTTATGTTGGAGCTGGAACAAGTGGGAGATTGGGAATTCTTGATGCGGTTGAATGTCCCCCCACATTTAGTACACCACCTAATCTTGTTCAAGCTGTAATGGCCGGTGGAACGAAAGCAATTGAAAGAGCAGTTGAAGGTGCAGAGGATAGTGAAGAACTTGGCGCAAAGGATTTACAAGAAAGAAATGTAACAGAATTAGACGTTGTAGTTGGAATTGCTGCAAGTGGGAGAACTCCCTACGTGGTTGGAGCATTAAAATATGCAAATAAAACAGGAGCTCACACGGTAAGTCTATCTAGTAATCAACATTCGGTTATTAGTGAATTTGCAGACATTAATATTGAAGTTTTAACGGGACCTGAGGTGCTAACTGGTTCAACTAGAATGAAGGCTGCCACCGCACATAAACTAATTTTGAATATGATTACGACAACTTCGATGATTAAAATTGGAAAGGTGTATGAAAATTTAATGGTGGATGTAAAAGTTAGCAATCAAAAGTTGATGGAGCGTGCAATTAATATCGTATCAACAATTACAAAGGTATCTTATAGTGAAGCAAAAGGAACGTTAGAAAAAACGAATTTTGAAGTTAAACCAGCAATCGTCATGATTAAAACAAAAGTAACACTAGACGAAGCTAAGTCTTCTATCGATAAAGCAGATGGATTTGTAAGAAAGGCTATCGAAATAGCTTTACAGGGAGGTAATGAAGATTATGGTCACATATAGATATTATCAGCCAGGAGATGAAAAGGAGATTGTTTCACTATGGAATACATGCTTGTCTCCTGATCCAATTACACCTAAGCGATTTCGAAACCTGGTTCTACTCGATGCGAATTTTGATCCAGAAGGAGTAAGATTAGCATATGACGGTGAAAAGCTGATAGGTTGTGTGTATGCGGTACGTAGACTATTACCAATGTATGGGGATGACTTAGAAATAGAAAATGGTTGGATTCCATTCTTCTTTGTTAATGAAGCATACAGAAAATTAGGTGTTGGTGCTCAATTAATAAATGAAGCAATTGAATTTTTAAAGAATCATGGCAGAAAAAAGGTGTTCTTTGCTTCCTATGCACCGAACTATATTTTACCTGGTATTGATGAAGATAACTATTCAGAGGGCTATCGATTTTTATTAGATCAAGGCTTTAAAAAACTATATTCTCCTGTTGCAATGGATCGTAGTTTAGTGGATTTCAAGCGTTCACAGGATATAATTAATTTGAAAAAAGAAAGAGAGCAAGAGGGATATCGTATTGCAATGGCAGAAGATAAAGATTTATTTGAGGTAATTCAGTTTGCTAATACGAAATTTAATCCGGATTGGGGAAGAGCAATACGAGAAGGAATCTTGCAGGGATTACCATTAGATCGTATCTTAGTAGCTCGTCACGACGAAAAGCTCGTTGGATTTTGTATTTATGGTGGTTATGAAGGGGTACCAGAACGTTTTGGACCTTTTGGAGTAGATCCAAAACAACAAGGAAAGGGATTAGGGAAATTAATCCTACATGAATGCTTACACAACATGAAAGCAGAAGGGCTGCATAGTGCATGGTTCCTTTGGACTGGTGAAAAGAGCTCTGCAGGTTATTTATACAAAAAGACAGGATTTCATATAACAAGAACATTTCATGTAATGAGTAAGGAAATATAGCAAAATGATAAATTACTAGAAAGAGAGCTGATATCAATGTCATTTATGACTGGGGGACTTGTAATGCTAACCGAAATGCTTCCAATATTACCTCCATCCGAGAAAAAAATTGCTTCTTATATTATTGAAAATCCACAGGAAGCTATTACACTAACAGCCCAAGAATTAGGTAAGCGAAGCTCAACTAGTGGGGCGGCAGTCATTCGACTTTGTAAATCCTTAGATTTAAAAGGATTTCAAGATTTAAAGTTTCGGATTGCTGGAGACCTTCAGAAGACAAATGATCAAGGCTTTCGCGATGTTGAACCGAACGAACCATTACCATCCATTATTGAAAAAATGACTAATAATAGTATCCAAACCATTCGTGAAACGGTGGAATTATTAAATACTGAAGAACTACAGAAGGCTGTAGAGGTGCTACAAAAAGCAAATAAAATCCATTTTATTGGTGTCGGTGCTTCCGGCATTATTGCACAGGATGCCCAGCAAAAATTTCTTCGAATTAATAAAATGTCCTATGCATTTTCTGATATTCATATGGCTGCAACCCTAGTAGCGAATGCAGAAGAGAATGATGTAGTTGTAGGAATTTCTTTTTCTGGAGAAACATTAGAGGTTGCCAATGTACTTAAATTAGCTAAGCAAAATAATATTACTACAATTAGCTTGACGAAGTATGGAAGTTCCAATGTAACGGAGCAGGCGGATATTCGATTATATACTTCGGCCACAAAAGAGCCAACTTTTCGAAGCGGTGCGACATCATCGAGAATTGCTCAACTACAGGTGATTGATATTTTATTTATGTGTGTTGCTTCTATGCAATATGATCAAACGGTTAAACATATTGATACTACAAGAGAGGCAATTGATTTTTTAACGAATAATGGGAAAAGAAAATAAAAATCAGAGCAAGAGCTATCATCATGGTGGCTCCTTTTTCTATAAAGGGGGAAGCATCAATGTATGTGATTGGTATTGATGGTGGAGGTACGAAAACGATAGGTGCAATTGTGGATGAAAGTGGTCACGTTTATGCTAAGTCCGAGGTTGGTCCGTCAAATCCAAATAGCGTGGACACTTCACTAGTAAAGAGCGAACTAGAAAAAATCTGTTATAGCTTGCGTGAGCAACAGCCTGAGGTATTTGCCCAAGTGACAAACGTGTTTGCAGGGATGTCTGGTGGAGACCATCAAGAAAATCAACAGCTACTAAAATCCATTTTAGAAGGGTGCTTTCCGAAGCATGTGAAAGTGAACATCGATAATGATGCGATAACCGCATTATATTCAGGGACATTAGGTAAACCAGGAGTGGTTCAGATTTCTGGAACTGGATCAATTACATTTGGTGTAAATGAACATGGTGAAAGACAACGGGTTGGTGGATGGGGATATTTGTTTAGTGATTATGGAAGCGGTTATGCAATCGGAAGAGATGGTGTAAGTGAAGCCTTTAAGGCATATGATGGTATAACAGAAGAAACGGTGCTCATTCGGTTGTTGGAAATGCATTACCAGGTGACCAGTCTACCAGATATAATTCCGTTTATCTATCAGAGCAAAAATCCCCGTACAGAATTAGCTTCTATTAGCAAGATAGTTTCAGAGGCAGCAGATCTTGGTGATCAGGTAGCTGCAAAAATCTATCAGAAAAATGGAGAAGATTTAGGGCAATCCATTGTTTGTTTATCTAAAAAACTATTTCCTCATACATGTAAAGTTCCGGTGGTGTTAACCGGTGGAGTATTTAAGCGACATGACTTGCTAATGGATACGATGCAGGAAGTTTTAGTAAAGAGTGATATAAGAGGTGAATTCATTATTCCTTTAGTCGAACCGATTGGAGGTGCAGTTATTGCTGCATTAAAGGAAGAAAAAGCAGAAATACATAGCAATTTTGTGGACAATTTCAATCAATAAGGGAGGTGTCATCATGAAATTAATTCCTTGGAGTTTAGATAGAATCACGGAGATTGTTAAGCTATGGAATAAAGAGCTTCACAATAGTTTTCCTATGAGAGAAGAATTATTGAAGCAAAATAGTTTTTTAGATGAAAATGTTTGTTTAGATGGTTCTCGAATTGCAGTTGATGAACGTGATCGTATTATCGGATTTGTCGTTGCAAAACGCTGGCAAGAGGAACTGCAAGTAGGAATGCGAAAGGAAGTCGGTTGGATTCAAGTAATTTTAATTGATCACCGTTACCGAAATCTAGGAATTGGTAAGAAAATGCTTACGCATGTGGAGACCATATTTAAAGACAAAGGTATCGAACGTATTTTAATCGGAAGAGATCCTTGGCACTACTTTCCAGGAATTCCTCATGAATTGGAAGATACGAAGCGTTGGTTTGAAAGGCAGGGGTATGAGCAGCAGGGAAAAGATTATGATTTAATGTGTAACTATGATTCTAGTTCTATAGCCTCTACCCCAGACTTTGAAGAAGTCGAGTTTAGCCTATTAATTATAGAAGAGAAAGACCAGTTTTTGGATTTTCTTCATCGTTGTTTTCCTGGCAGGTGGGAATATGAAGCAATTCACTATTTTGAAAAAGGTGGAAATGGCAGGGAGTTCGTATTATTGAAGAAAGAAGGGGGTATTATCGGCTTTTGTAGAATCAATGATTCTCATTCACCGATCATCGCTCAAAATGTTTATTGGGCACCACTTTTCCGTGATGAGTTAGGTGGGATTGGACCTTTAGGAATCGACGCTAATGAGAGAAAGAACGGCTATGGTTTAGCAATTGTCGAGGCTGGGGTAGCATTTTTAAGGAAACGTGGAATTAATCGGGTTGTGATCGATTGGACTGGATTAGTAGATTTTTATAAAAAGCTAGGCTATGACGTCTGAAAAAGCTATAACTCTTATAAGAAAGATCTATAGATTCGGAGGGATTATTCGTGAGAGAAAAAGTACGAGCATTTCTGCAGAAAGAAATCAATTTAGAGCATATTCCTGGAGCGGTGGTGAATGTTTCCCATAAGGGAGAGGTGATTTTACAGGAAGCGATCGGAAATCGCGTCGTTTATCCAGAAAAAGCACCAATGCAGTTGGATACAGTGTTTGACCTTGCATCCTTAACAAAAGTGATCGCAACTTTACCCGTGATATTAAAGCTAATGGATGAAGGGGAAGTACGGTTGGATGATCGTATCGGCTACTTTTTACCTGACTTTGCGCAAAACGGAAAAGAAAAAGTGACAATTCGTCACTTACTTACCCATACCTCGGGTTTACCGGCTCATCGAGAGTATTTCCGTGAAGAATTGAATGCAGAACAGGTATTGGAGAGAATTTATAAACAAGAATTAGGATATGCGACAGGAGGCAAAGTAGTATATAGTGATCTTGGACTAATTACGTTGTATAAAGTGATAGAAGTAATTACAGGGAAACGATTCGAACAATTGGTTGAAGGTGAAATTTTGTCACCTCTTAAAATGAATGAAACTATGTTTAATCCATCGTTTAAGAGAGAACGTTATGCTGCTACGGAATACAATGAAAAACTACAAGACTATAAACACGGAATTGTTCATGATGATAATACAGAATTTATGGGTGGAATAAGTGGGCATGCGGGGCTGTTTTCAACGGTCCATGATTTGCAAAACTTTGCTACTATGATTGAGAATGAAGGAGTTTTTAACGGAAAGCAAATCTTGTCTGAAGCAGCACTTCGCTTATCAAGAAAGAATTATACATCTTTTGATAGTGAGTTTAGAGGACTAGGTTGGATTTTAAAAAGTCCAGATTATTCGTCCTGTGGGGATTATTTTTCTGACGCAGCATATGGCCATACAGGATTTACCGGAACAAGTATGTGGTTTGATCCAGAGGTAGATCTACATGTAATATTATTAACCAATCGTGTACACTTTGGAAGAAAACCTCCAATATTACGTTTGCGACCGAGATTACATAATATAATACGATCTTATTTTTAGGGTAGAACAGAGGGGGAGGGACATTGTTCAAAGCAAGATGGGGACAGTGGACCTGACCCTCTGTCCCATATTCGATCGGAATCTTTTAAAACGATACCACTTGGAATGTTAACATTATTTGGTGAATACGATACACAATGGAATCTACTATTCGCTGGATTAACTTTATCTTCTTTACCAATGATTATTGCATTCCTTTTTGCATCAAGACAATTTATGGACGGATTAACACAGGGAGCGGTGAAGTAATGATGAAACGATGGATTACGTTTGATTTAGACGGAACGCTAATGCAGAACCCATTTGTAGAATGGATTTTTCCAGAGATTGTATGTACTATTAATCAACAATTGAACCAAGTGATTGATATACAGGAGCTAATATTGGAAGAACACGAAATAAGAATGAAAGAAAATAGAATAGTTGATGCTTATGATTGGGATGATATTGTAAGTAAAGTAATAGAAAAATTAAATATACCAATAAAAGTTGACGTTACGCAGTTGGTCAAAAAGCATGCTGTGATACCTAAAATATATCTTTTAGAAAACAATATTTTAACGAGTTTAAACGAATTAAAGAAAACGGGATATTCATTAGCTGCGGTAACAAATGGATATTCCTTCTATCAAGTACCAGTCATGAAAGAATTGGGCTTAGATATACTATTTGACAAGGTTATTACACCTGACTTATGTGGTTATGCAAAACCAGACGAAAGAATTTTAAATCAATTATTAGATGATGGAGAAATTTTTGCCCATATTGGAGACCGAATCGATCATGATATTATTCTAGCAAATAAGCTGGGAATTACTTCCGTATTGATACATAGAAATCTACCAAGCAATCTCATAGAAATTCCTTTCGATAAAAGGAATGAAGATGATCAATTATTAAAATTATGTGAGGTTAAATGGAGAGCAGAAAACAGGTCTACTGCCCCATTTGTAAACGAAGGTATCCCCAATTATGTTATAAGTTCTATTGAAGAATTGATTATTTGGGGTCAGGTCCCATGTCCCAAAGCCGATTAGGGGTCAGGTCCCTCGTCCCAAAAGTTAGAAAATAGCAAAGCCATTTCGTGTGGTTTTGCTTTTTTATTGGTTATTTTTGTTTCAAGGTAAAAATAATTACTTTTAAACGAAATAATTGTTGCGTTTTAAAGTAACTTAAATTACTATATATAGTAAAGGAGGTTTTATTTAATGAAGGAAAACATTCGTTTAAATGTAGCTTTGTTAAAGAGACGTGTTCCAAACCTTACGATCGCAGCAAAGTCAGTAGGATTACGACCAGCAACAGTATCTAACCTCACAACAGGGAAAATATCAATCGCAAAATCTGAGGTTAAAACGCTAGTTGCCCTAGCAACTATTGCTGATTGTACACTTGATGAATTAATCATCAGGGAAAATGATACGGAAAAAATTGAAACCGGTATCAAAGTATTGGACTTGTTTGCACCTCTAGTACGTGGGGGCACCGCTGGGTTAGTTGCTAGACCTGGAATGGGACAATTAGTACTTATGGCAGAGATCTTCCATCGATTGAAAAAACTCCATTTTACAACTTTATTTCTTATGCCTAGTGAAGAGATAGCAGGTGTAAATGATGTCATTGAGCAAGTCGATTATAGCAGCTCTTACCCAGATGATATTTACAACCGAGTTCAAGAAATGAACGAGGAATCAAATATCGTTATTGGGGTAGATCGTACAATGGTAGTTACTGGTGATCTTTTTGATTTTCAAGAAAAACTACAAGAGGCTACAGTACGACCGGTCACAATTGTGTTAGTTGATACATTAGGGGAGGTAGTTGATGAAGATTTACCGTATGGTCCTTTGGAAACGTTTTGGCGATTTGATATGGATTTAGCGACCAGAAAGATGTTTCCAGCGGTAGATCCAGTTGTTTCAACCTCCTCTATTCTAGAAGGTGCGTATTTAGATTCACCCCATTTTTCCATCCAACAACGTGCTAGAAAACTATTACGTCGATATAAGGAATTAACATTTATCGTTGATCAATGGGGAATAGAAAAATTATCTGAATCTGATTTATTGGTTTATCGCCGAGGACAACGATTAGAAGCTTTTCTTACTCAACCATTTTATGTCGCAGAACCAGTGGCAAAGAAAAAAGGGGAGTGGGTAAGCCTTCAGGATACGATTGAGCAGGTACGTAAAGTGTTAGATGGTGTCGTTGATCATAAAGATGTTGAAGATCTATTGTATGTAGGTGGTTTGGATGGCTAACGTGTACCATGTATCTCCATCAAGAGAGACCCTACATGGATTTTTTAGTAGAGAGCTAGAACCAGTTTTAGAGATTCAACCAGGAGATACTGTTGTTTTTAAAACACTTGATTCAGCATGGGGGCTAGAGAAACGATCCAGTGCTGGTAGTCCGAGAAAGAAATTTTCGGATATCGCTACACATCGTCAAAGTAAAACCTTTGGCCATTCGTTAGTTGGTCCTATATTTATAGAAGGGGCAATGCCGAACCAAACGTTAGAAATTAAGATAAATGAAATCATTCCTGGAACATGGGGATGGGCTTCTGCTGGAGGTTTTAAAAGCTATTGGAATGAAAAAATGGGTATGGTAGATGAAAAAGAGGTAACTTTAGACTTTGAACTTGATCATAGTAAGATGATTGGCCGTAGTCAGTTTGGAAGTTTTGATTATTCGGTCAAGCTGAATCCATTTATGGGGATTATGGGAATGCCACCGGCGGAATATGGGCAACACACGACGATTACACCAAGACGGTGGGGTGGAAATATAGATTGTAAAGAATTACAGGCGGGAAGTACTCTCTACCTACCCGTTCCAGTTGAAGGCGGCCTGTTTTCGGTTGGAGATGGTCATGCTGCACAAGGGGATGGTGAGGTTAGTGGACCAGCGTTAGAGTGTCCGATGGAGAGAGTCAGTTTAACATTTAACGTACTAAATGATATGCCTATAAATATGCCTCGAGCTAAAACGAAAGACGGTTGGATAACGATGGGATTTCATGAAAACCTTGAAGAAGCTATGTGGTTAGCATTAAGCGAAATGTTAGATTTGATGTCAACCAACTATCAAATTTCACGGACAGAAGCTTATGCATTTGCATCCCTTGTTGTCGATCTACATATTACCCAAGTTGTTAATCATGTTAAAGGAGTTCATGCTTTTCTATCTTTTGATGCATTACGTTAATTCACATTTGGAGAGGGGATTGTATAATGAGTAACATTGAAAAGGGTTTTGTAGCTGTAAATGGAGGTAACATATATTTTGAAGTGGCAGGGGAAGGTGAAGCGATTTTATTTTTACATGGGCTTTTTTTAGATTCTCGATTGTGGGAGGATCAATTTCACGAATTCGCTAAAACCCATAAAGTTATTCGCCTTGACCTCCGTGGCTTTGGCCAAACAGAGATTACTGAGGAACCGTTTACTAACTATGAGGATTTAAAAGGTGTATTGGATTATCTAAATATAGATAATGTGCATGTAGTTGGGCTTTCATTCGGTTCATTACTTGCTCTAGAATTAGCTATCGTCTATCCCAACCTTGTTGATAGCTTAAAAAATCTTTTTCTCCATATATTATTAAAGTTTTTGCCTGAACCTCCCCTAGTCTCTCTTGAGTATTTCCAAGAAAGATCGGCTTCCTGTTTATTGCTGGCTTTTGAAAGTTTTCTTTTAGCATGGATTGATATAATCTTTCATTTTGCTTGGAAACTTCAACCTCAGAGCTTCCTCCAAATAACCACATATCCGTTTGTAACTGTAGGATTATACAACTGGCGTAGAATTTCTACATTCCAACATAAACCATAGTGAAAAAGATTCCTTTAAACACTCTGCCCACATGATCAACCTAAGCGAACCAGACTTATTTAACAATAGATTACGAAACTTCTTAGTGGGGTCAGGTCCCTTGTCCCACAGAGAAAATGAAGAAAATTCCTTGTCTAAATAGGGTTTTGCTGGAAAATAAAAAGGGGACAGTGAACCTGTCCCTAAGTTGCACGGAATTGAAAATGGGACAGTGTACCTGTCCCCATTGTCCCATTTAGAAGAATAATAGTCCAATAGATATTGGGATGAAGCTGTAGATTAGTATTATGACGCAGAATCCCATGATATCTTTTACTTTTAATCCTGCTATTGCTAGTAGTGGTAATGCCCAGAATGGTTGGATCATATTTGTCCACGCATCTCCCCAGGCAACTGCCATAGCTGTTTTTGCTGTATCTACGCCAAGATCCATTGCAGCTGGAATCATAATTGGCCCTTGGATTGCCCATTGTCCTCCACCAGAAGGAACGAAGAAGTTTACAATTCCTGCACTGATAAAGCTGAATAAAGGAAGTGTGAATTCCGTTGAGATATTCACAAACCACATTGACATTTGCTCCGATAATCCTGATGTCACCATCATACCCATAATCCCTGCATAGAACGGAAATTGAATAATTATTCCACCCGCATTTTTTACTGCATCCGTTACACTATTTAAGAAGCGGCGCGGTGTACGGTGAAAAATGATACCTAAGAATAGAAAGATAAAGTTAACGATATTAATATTTAGATCTAATCCATTCTGTATGAAATGGTAGATAATAAACACAAGACCTAATACCCCGATAATTAAAGAGATAATCTGACTGTTTTCCAAACGCTCTGCAGGAGTCATTTCTTCCTTAGGTGCTTCTGTTGGTACCTCAATTTGGGTTGCCTGCAAGTCTAGTAGCTCAGGATCGATTTTACCTAATCCTTGCGTAGACTTCATTACTAAACGGTTTAATAGTGGTAGTGTAATTAGAAGCGTCCCTACAATAAATAGGTTAAAACTACTTAACAATGTTTCGGTAACAGGGATAACACCAACGAGATCAGCTAGAAAGTGATCTTCTGTTGCAATGGTTAAAGGAACAGATCCTGATAATCCACCATGCCAAAGCAAGAATGCACTATACGCACTTGCCATAAGTAGACGGTAATCTACCGATGGAACTCTTTTCGCAACATGAATGGCAAGTAGTGCACCAACAACTAGCCCAAAACCATAGTTAATTAAGTTTGCAATTCCCGCAACAAATGTTACCAAGATAATAGCTTGTCCAGGCGAGTTAGCTAGATTACTAATTTTCCCCAGCATTTTTTTAACAATAGGGCTGTTTGCTAAAATGTAACCAGTCACCACGACTAAGGACATTTGCATGGCAAAGGCTAATAGATCCCAAAAACCTCCACCCCAATATTCCACCATCTGCACAGCAGAACTATCGGTAAAAAATACACCTAATAAAAATACAACAAAGGTTAAAATGATAGCAAATAAAAATGCATCAGGTAAGTACCTTCGCACCATGCGGTCAAAAAAAGCAGTAATTGAACCGAACATAGAATAACCTCCTTTTAATATGATAGAATTACTACATTTTATTCTTAACATTCGCAATTGCCCGACATATTGTATGTGGTTTTTAGACGCACATGGAACCATTTTATCTTGTATTGGGAATCGGTTCAATTGAGAAGCTGATTTTTTGGCAGATAGGAGTATAAATTTTTCCATCCTGCATAGTTGCAACTAAGGCATTCACCATAAAGGCTTGGAAAATGCCAAGTTTTCTAATGTGGGTTATTTTGAGGGTGGGTTGTGGAGCGCTGAACTGGAGGGTGTTGGATTCGCGATGGTAGTGTGAACGAAGAGGTAATGAGCAGGACTAAGTGGAATGGTCACGTTTATCAGCAAATTACTCCTCAACGAGAATATTAAAATATCATCCATTTCAAGTTTCCCTACTAAAGAAACAAAATTAACTTTACGAGTGCATTACAGAATAAATGATAATTGAATATATCACGACTTCACCGAATAGTAGTTAAGAAAGTGACTCATTAAAAGTGAAGGGTGTTTATTATGATCGTAAAAGAGAAAATTCACCTACTAGAAAGTCAGTTCCGCAAAATGGTTCAAAAAGATAATAATGTACATAATGCCTACTTACTGGTTCATTCAGATCGGAAGGGCATTCATGTGAATTTGGCAGAGGGTATTACAGGTGAGATGAAGGCTACTGCCAACCAACCCTATTATGTGGCTAGTGTAGGGAAGATGTTTACGGCTGTTGTTGTTGCTAAGTTAGTAGAGGAAGGAAATCTGTCCTATGAGGATTTTATTGCAAGGTATTTAGATGAAGATATGGTACAAGCGTTGCATGTATATGAAGGAACGGATTATACGTATGACATTAAAGTGAAGCATTTATTGAATCATACAGCAGGGATCCATGACTTCTTTGAGGATAAACCAAAAGAGGGAAAACCTATTGTTGATTTGCTTCTAGAAGAACCAGATAGATATTGGACACCTCGAGATGCTATCCAATGGTCAAAGGAGAATCTTACATCACATTTTCCACCCGGTGAAGGGTTTCATTATTCGGATACAGGTTATCACTTGCTTGGATTAGTAATTGAGCAGGTGACAGGTGAGCCGTTTCAGGAAGTATTGAAACAATATATTTTTCAACCACTTGGTATGAAAAATTCGTATTTACTGCATTATTCCACTCCAATTCAAGAAAGTAATTATCCAATGGCGGATGTATTTATTAATGATAATAAAGCTACCAATTATCGGTGTTTGAGTATCGACTATGCTGGTGGTGGGGTTGTAGCTTCATCTAAGGAATTATTGAGGTTTATGAAGGCAGTAGTGAATCATGAGATTCTTTCAAAGGAGGCATTGGAGCGTATGCATGATTGGGCGAAGTTCGCTCCAGGGATCGACTATGGATATGGAATTATGAAATTTAAGTCAACACCACTTGTACTTCCGAAGAGATATAATATGTGGGGGAATGCTGGTATTACGGGCACGTTCATGTTTTATCATCCAGAATTAGAGACTTATTTTGTTGGGAGTTTGAATAATTATTTAGATCATCGGAAAGGAATTAAGATGGTGTTTAAGATGGTGGATGCGCTGATGAAGTAGTCACAATGAACCTCAATTGGTTGAATAGTTTTTTAGCCCTCTGATACACGAAGGAAACAGAATTATCAGTATTCCTGATATCGTGTTATAATAATACAAATAAATTCCAGGGGGTAAATTTTTATGAGTTTACCACAAGAAAGAAAAGTTAGTCTTGAAGAATTTTATACGATGAGAGAAGATACCAATCAGTTATTAGAATACGTAGACGGTGTGATTTTAACGTCTCCGTCACCATCAACAAAGCATCAAAGAATATCAGGAAAGTTACAAGCAAAATTATTCAATTTCCTAGAATATAGTGATTGTGAGGTATTTGCTGCTCCATATGATATTCAGCTATATCGTGATGATTTGGATGATGTAAAGATATTTATCCCTGATTTGTCTGTAATTTGTGATAAAAGTGGGTTAGTTGAAAATAAATATGTAGGTGTCCCAAAACTAATCATCGAGATTTTAAGTCCATCCAATCAGTCCCATGACTTAGTTGTAAAAATGGAAGCCTATATGAAATACGGTGTTGAGGAATATTGGATCATTAATCCGATGTTAAATGTCATTCAAATATATACCTTGAATGATGATCATTTGTATGAGCAAACGGAAGTTATGAAGGAAACAGGAATGATCAAATCAGAAGTTTTAGCTGGATTTGAAGTACGGTTAGAAGAGGTGTTTTAAAAGGGGAAAAGCTCCCCTTTTTTTAATGATTGTATCCAGTATAAAGAGTAACGAAGATAATTCAGCTTCAAATGGTTTATTGAGCAACTCGTTAAACGTTTTTCCAATGAAAATATGACTCAAAAGTTAAAGATTAATGTTAAAAATGGAATCTATATAGCTAAGAAAGAAATAACATCTTATCTTCTACAGCTATCAGTCGTTAGGATATGTAACAGAGGAACCAGGGTCAAATAGAAAAGAAAGTATAGAACAAATAAGGTTGTTTTAAAGTTTCTTCCAATAGTATTCGATTAATAAATATAAAGAAGCCGCTTATCCAGTGAATCGGATAAGCGGTTAGTTCTTTGGGATAGAGGGTCAGGAACCTTGTCCCATCCCAACAGTATTCGGACTGTGAATCTTCGTCCCTCTCTTCACGTGCGAGAGTGGTACTAATGTTGCAGGAAATTCGCGTACATAACTAGAAGTCCTTCTTATATCAGTGAAAATTAAAAAGCAATGAAGATATACAAGCAAAAATTAATATATTACTTGTGTGAAACAGTAATTTTAGTGGCAAGGCTTGCTATAATACAACTTTTTATTCGCTTGTTGGTAATATGAGAACATGATAAACTAAAACATAATATTCATTCACTTCAATATAGGGAGGGAATCGGATGAGCGAATTTACGATGAAAGATATGTACCAGATAATGAAAGAAATTTCTATAAATGTTAAACAGCTTGATGAAAAGGTGAACAAAATTGATGGTAAAGTTAATAAGCTAGATGAAAAAGTTAATAAGCTAGATGAAAAAGTAAATAAGTTAGATGAAAAAATTGATACGGTAAAGATTGAATTGAAACAGGATATTCATGAACTAAGAGAAGAAACAAAAGACATTAAAAAAGATACGCGTAGAATTGATCAAAAGATTAACATTTTTAGCGAAGACCTTGGTAATGCAAGGGCCGATGTGGCACTTTTACAAAAAGAAGTGAAACTAAAATAGTAATGAAACCTTTAAGCATGCAAAAGCAGGCTTATTTTTTTTGGACGATTTATAGGAAACAAGGATTTAGATGCTGAACTATTACTTTCATTTACTTTCATTCTGAATGTACAAATCATTTTAACCGTTATATTTGCAATCTACTTCGGTAAAATTTGCATTATTTGGTAGATTCCCTTATTGACTTGGTACACTTCCATTTATTCGTCAAAGGGACGGGGAATAGGAATTAGCCACTGAAGATTAAATTGACTAATTTATAGTCGCAAGATATAGATGGAAATATTACAGTTTGCTACCAGAAATAGTGGAAGTATACCTGAGTTTTATACAACAGTGGACTATTTCAGTGGTCTCGGACAAGAAACTCTTCACAATTTTGACAATATGGGACACCTTTCCTGCCCCCCCGTCCCGCACCCGATCCTCCGTCCCTGTCACTAATTCCAATACATACTCATATTCTTCCCACCCCGCTCATATGCCTAACATATAGGACAGGAATTAAGTCCTGTATTAAACCAATAGGAGGAGTTTGTATGGAGTATGCCTTAACAGGCTGGACATGGTTTTGGTTCTTTATTCCGATGCCACTGCTTGTGGTATGGGCGGCTATTACATTTTTCACAGAGAGGAGGAATGATGAAGAATGAATGCAACGTTAGTAACCTTTGTTCTATATTTATTGATCATGATCACCATTGGAATAATAACCTATCGTATGACAAATACCTTATCGGATTATGTACTTGGAGGCAGAAAATTAAACAGCTGGGTAAGTGCATTTTCAGCTTCGGCCAGTGACTTTAGTGGTTGGCTTTTAATTGGTCTACCAGGTGCTGCGTATGCGGCTGGTCTTGGTACGTGGAGCTTATGGATTGCTGTTGGTTTAGCAATTGGTGCAATGATTAACTGGCAGTTTGTTGCAAAACGCCTTCGTATTTATACGGAATACACGAATGATTCGATTACGTTGCCACAGTTCTTTGAAAATCGTTTTCGCGATAACTCCCACCTGCTTCGGGTTGTGTCTGCTGCTTTCATTTTGGCGTTTTTCCTTTTCTATACCGCATCAGGGCTCGTTGCTGGAGCTAAATTATTCCAAGGGACTTTTGAAATTGATTATCATATGGCATTGATTGTTGGTGCAATCATTATTGTTGCATATACGTTCCTAGGTGGTTTTTTGGCGGTAAGCTATACGGACTTTATTCAAGGAGCATTGATGTCTGCTGCGCTATTATTTACTTCCATTTATGGATTGTTTAAGATTGGTGGATTTGGGGAACTGTTTAATCAACTAGGTTCTATTAATACGAGTTTAATAGATGCTTTTGCTGATACTTCGTATGACCAAGCTGGAGGAGTGCTGTGGGAAGCAGCGGGTGCGATTGGTGCTGTCGGTATTATTTCCGCATTAGCTTGGGGACTTGGATATTTTGGACAGCCACATATTCTAGCACGTTTTATGGCAATTCGTTCCCATAAAGAAGTCCGGAAAGCTCGTTTGATCAGTGTAACACTTGGGCTTGTTATTCCCCTTTATGGTGCTCTAATTGTAGGGATGTTAGGTATTGTTTCCTTTAATGAACCATTAGGCGATCCAGAGCAAGTATTTATTCAGTTAGTTCAATTTATGTATGATCCATGGGTTGCAGGCTTTTTATTAGCTGCTGTATTGGCTGCGATTATGAGTACGGTTGATTCTCAACTTCTTGTATCATCTAGTGCGTTAACGGAAGACTTCTATAGAAGATATTTCCGTAAAGAGGCTAGTCAAAAAGAGTTGGTGTGGTTCGGACGGATGTCAGTATTAATCATTGCTGTCATTGCATTGATTCTTGCATGGAATGAAAGCAGTTCGGTGCTAGACCTAGTGTCCTATGCATGGGCAGGATTTGGTGCAACATTCGGACCTGCGATTTTGTTCTCATTATTCTGGAGAAAAACTTCTCGAAATGGAGCAGTTGCTGGGATATTAGTTGGTGGTCTGACTGTATTCCTATGGCCATTAACCGGTTCGGCATTATATGAAATGGTGCCTGGATTTATATTCTCTAGTGTCGCAATTGTAGTCTTTAGTTTAATTGGAAATGGACCATCAGAGGAGATATTGAAAGAATACGATAAGGTTGCAAAAGTAAAATAGTTTGTTTACGGGACAGCTGTATTGCTGTCCCGTATCTATAAAAGGAAAGGAGATTGATTGTGAGTCAGGAAAAATTATATGGTAATACACCTTGTTTTTTAGACGGTAAAAAAGTGAGTTTTAGAGATGATAGTTTTAAAGATAGGGATGTTCTAGTGTATGGAGTACCTTGGGAAGGTTCAGTAACTTGGGGGGATTATACTGGATGTGAGTTAGGGCCAAAAGTAATTCGATTGAATTCGGCACGATATTCGGGTTACTTGCCCGAGTTGAATCATATCGACGTACTAAGCCATTATTCCATAGGAGACTTAGGAGATGTGGATGTCGTTCCTGCTGACACTCTGGAGACAATGTATCGAATTGAAAATTTTGCAAGTGAGGTTTGGAAAACAGGAAAGTTTCCTGTTGCATTTGGTGGGGATCATGGAATTACATATCCGATTGTGAAAGCGTTAAGTGAAGAGATTGATGGAAAAGTAGGGATCATTCACTTGGATGCACATTATGATAATCACCCAGATTATGAAGGAGAGCTATTTGCACGTAATACTCCATTCCATCGAATTTATGAAAGTGATAGTGTAAGAAATGAGAGTATTGTTCATATGGGGATTCATGGACCAAGGAATAAGCCGGAAACCGGGGAGTATGCGAAGAAGGTTGGGGCGACTACAATTTCTTCAAGGGATATTCGGTTGTCTGGTGATTTGATAGACCTGGCTAAAAAGGCATACGAGATTGCATCTAAAGGGACAGAAGCGGTTTACTTGAGTATTTGTAGTGATGTACTAGATTTCGCGTTTAATCCAGGTGGCCCTGTTGATGGAAATGGATTGACTTCATTTGAATTGGTGGAGTTAGTTCATGAGTTTGCGAAGCTTGGTATTCGTGGGATGGATTATGTGGAGGTGTATCCGCAGCAGGACGTGAATGATAATTCCTCGCATTTTGTGAGTACGGTTGTGTTGTATGCGTTGGCGGGGAGGATTTTGGGAGAGAAGTAGAATTATTTGTGTAGGTCCGTTCTCTTATTGGGAGAGAGGTATTTTGTTGTAATAAAAAACTTGATACTTCTAATTTTAGTATGGATAAAAATAATTTTATAAAATTTTTATCAAAAAGTGTTAAACATTATTTAAATCTGTCGATATATAAAGTACATCATCAAGATGTATAAATGTTATGGCCGTAACATTCACAAATTTGGTAATAACTCTGATTGAGTTGTTATAGATGTGTGGCACAAGGATGTGACTCACAAAAAATAAAAATACACTTACATGGAGGTAAGGAAAACATGATTATCAATCATAATATCGCGGCGTTAAACACACACCGCCAAATGGGAGCAAACAACAATGCAGTACAAGGATCTTTAGAAAAACTTTCTTCTGGTCTTCAAATTAACAAAGCTGGAGACGATGCAGCGGGTCTTGCAATCTCTGAAAAAATGCGTGGACAAATCCGTGGATTAGAAATGGCTCAAAAAAATTCACAGGATGGAATTTCATTAATCCAAACTGCTGAAGGTGCATTGAATGAAACGCATTCTATTTTACAACGTATGCGTGAATTAGCGGTTCAAAGTTCTAATGATACTAATACAGATGCTGATCGTGCAGAGTTACAAAAAGAAGTTAATGAACTTGCCTCAGAAATAACAAGAATTGGTGACAACACAGAATTTAACACAAAGAACCTATTAGATGGTTCATTCTCTGGAACTTTTCATATTGGAGCGAATGAAGGTCAAAACCTTCAAATTGCAATAAATGATATGCGTTCTGATACATTAAATGTTGGACAAGTTTATACTGTTGATTCTGCTGGTGATTTGATTGGTCAAGATGGAAATTCACTTGGAAGTTTTACAGATGCAGTGGATGATGATCCAGCTACTCCTGATGATGAATCTGCCCCTGCTGGTTATTATAATACTGATGGAGACTTATTATTTGAATCAGAAGCAGCTTTATCTGAAGGTACAAAAGGTGCGCTTGGAATTGATATCTCATCACAAGGAGCGGCTGATACTGCAATTACAACTCTAAATAATGCAATTGAAACTGTTTCTGCTGAACGTTCAAAACTTGGTGCGACTCAAAACCGCTTAGAACACACTATTAACAACTTAGGAACTTCTGCAGAAAACCTAACTGCTGCAGAATCACGTATCCGTGACGTTGATTATGACTTAGCTGCTGCATAAGCAGTAACAGTCACAGTCGTCCTAACTGGTAACGGTTAGCGAGTATGATCGGGTGAATTGCTGGAAACCCCTTAGAGCTTTCTTCTCCACAACGTAGCTGGAAACGGCAAGCGTGAAGGAGCGAAAAGAAGAGAGATTGGGCAATCGAGCAGCCAAGCGCCTGTGGTGAAAACCTGGCGAAGGTTCAACGACTAGAATAGACCACCTAAAGCGTAAGCTATGGTGATGAAATTCGTAGGTGAAAGAGGTGCCGCTTAAGCCTCTGAATCCGAAGTGCCCGGCCCCTACTAGAAAACTAGAGGGTGAAGATATAGTCTAGTCATTTATGAAAGTAAATGTTCGCACGATGGCGAAAGAAATGATGAACTTCACTAAGAACAACATCCTTTCACAAGCGGCTCAGAGCATGTTGGCGCAAGCAAACCAACAGCCTCAAGGAGTATTACAATTACTTCGTTAATTTAAATAGTATAAAAGGAATCCTCGCTTTGCAGGGATTCCTTTTATTTTATAAACTAAAACATAACTCTGTTAGTTTACTATAGTTTAAACCTGTAACTCTATGCATGAATTCTAAATTATTTATATTCTCTTTATATATAACTATTTGATATCCCTTTGTTTCTTTTTGATCAAAGGGTACTGTAAAGTATGTATCATAGAATAAATCGTTTTTATACAATCCAATAATATTATTTAGTTTGTTAAGTACGTTATTTATTTCCTTTGTTGGGTACTTCAAGTCATAAAATGAAGGTAGGTATATTGTAGTCCTTCTAGAAGGGGAATTAAATTGAATGTTGTAACTTGAGATAAACTTTCTGTTCATACTTTCATGAAGGTAAGGAGTTACCAAGCAGAGAAAATAATAAATTTGAAATTGGTTATACAAAATAATTCGATTTTGCTTATCAAGATGAAACTGTAGACTATATTTTTGCTGAAGAAATTCAATAAGCATATGATTTTCCTCAATAGTAAAACTGTCAGTTGATAATATTATTTTTTCAGGAATATTTTCATTTAATTTAAGGTGACCATCATCCATATACCACCAGGCTAATGCTTGTTCATTAAAATAATTCATTAAATGATTAAATGGAATTATCTTAACTGAATTAGGATACCATTGTGCTCTTAAGTATGTAATGATATCGGAGGTTTTAGATTGTACATAATAACACTCACTACTACCGTGTTTTAACCTATGATCTATTACTTTCTTATATTTTGGTGGATTGAGTGGAATTTCCTTTCCTAGTTTACTATAGCAATAATAGATCCATTGGTAATCTTTTTTACGATGAGTAAATTGAAACCTTGGTTTTCTACCTTTTTGCAAAGTAATGCATCCATCTCCTAGCAATTTGCCAATGATCATGGCTTTAAAAGAAGGACTAGAATTTAACCACGATTGCATAATAACACCCCATAAAGAGAACGCATGTTTTGTATAAATTATACTATAAAGTAAACTATTAAAAAAGATAAAAGTGAGGGAATCCACATGGAAAACTACCTCTCCATAATGAAACAATCACAAAACCTACAAGAAACCGTACAAGAAGGGTTGGAACATATACAGTCCCTACTTAAAGTTGGGAAATATGAAGCAACAATTACACTATTTAGTGATATTGTACAAGCTTTTGCAACAATTGAAAGCACACTGAGAGTTATACCTAAGGAAGTAGTAACTGACGATATCAATGAAATGACTGCAAAAATAAAAGAAACATTAAATATAATAGTATCTTCATACGAAGATCAAAACTATGCCAAAGTCGAAGAGGTGTTTCAATTCAACCTAATGCCGAGATTTAACAAATGGAAAACAAAGCTTGAGGAAGTCTTTAATCCATTTCTTTTGTCCTAGTTTTCCAATGTATAACTCCTTTTTTACCATGACTATATACCTAGTAAACTTTCCCAACCAAATAAGTAAGGGATTCCCCTTGCCATTTTCGACAAATTCCGATACTATTACTATAGTAAATTATTACTATAATAATATTGAATTCCAATAGAAAAAGGCAAACTATCTGAAAAGGTAGGACGCAAAGCCTAGGGTCTAAGGTCACGATACTATGATCGCCTGGTTGCCAAGATGGATTTTTGATTACATAAAATCTTTTTTTGGCTGTTCTTTTTTAGGAATAGTCTTTTTTATTGGGAAAATCAAAAGGCCTTTGATGTGAAAAGAAAAATTAGAACAGGAGTCGATGGCTATGGGGAAAATTTCAATAATTAAAGAAAAAGATTTAGTTCGGGATGTTGTGTTAGAAAAACTACAGGAAATGCTGCCAGAACATATTCTTACAGCGTATAATTCCGATGAGTTTAGATTGCTTAGGCATGATGAACACGAAGCAGATTTAATGATTATCGATATGAATACATCTATAAACATTATCGATGCTGTTCATACGTACACAGAGCGAAATGTAAAGATTGCTGTTTGGTCATCAGAGCTTGAAAGTGATCGATTAACTGAATTATTTCGATTAGGATTACATGGTTATTTTTACAATGGAATGGAAATTAGCGAATTACTTTTTGCAATTAAGACCATGTTAAATGGGACACAGTATATTCACCCAAAACTAGGTGCTGTTTTGTTAAATGATTATATAAAAGTAACGAACAGAAAGCCTACACGTCCTTCAGGTATCCTAACCGAACAAGAATGGAATGTGCTAGAACATATCGTAAAAGGACATAACAACGGAAGTATAGCTAGTAGCCTATTTATATCTGCTAACACCGTAAATAACCATGTTAGTTCGATTTTGAAAAAATTGCATGTATCCGATCGAACGAATGCTGTTATTTTAGCAGTTAAAAATAACTGGGTTACCTTGTAAGAATAATAGTTTTTCTTAAATTAGTTGACTATTCAGCTGTCATGGATAGTCACCTTTTTTACAAGTAGACAAACTTGGCCCTTATAATTATAGGAGTTAAGTCCATTTTCACTTATTGGAGGTTTTAATAGATGGATAAGTCATCATTAATAGGTATTATATTAGGTGTTTTAGCAATTGGAGTAGGTATGGTAATGAAAGGGGTTAGCCTTGGAGCATTATTTAACCCAGCCGCCATATTAATCATTTTAGTAGGGACAGCGGCTGCAGTACTTATAGCTTTCCCTATGCGTACTATAAAAAAATTACCAGCATGGCTAAAAATTATTTTCAAAGATGAACAGCAAACAGATGTTAAAGGGCTTATTAACTCGTTTTCTGAAATGGCAGATATTACTCGTAAAGAAGGAATTTTATCATTAGAAGGAAAATTAAATGAAGTGGATGATCCATTTTTGGCTTCAGGACTACAGTTAGCAGTTGATGGTCAAACACCGGATTTTATTCGAGAAGTAATGATGGAAAAAGTAGATGCGATGGAGCGAAGACATGAAGAAGGGGCCGCGGTATTTAATCAAGCTGGTACGTATGCACCAACATTAGGGGTGCTGGGTGCTGTTGTAGGTTTGATTGCTGCCCTTGGAAACATGGAAGATATGGATAAATTAGGAGCAGCTATTTCAGCCGCATTTATTGCAACATTATTTGGAATTTTTACCGGGTATGTGTTATGGCATCCATTTGCAAATAAGTTAAAAAAGAAATCACAAGAAGAAGTTTTTATTAAGGAAATCATAATCGAGGGTATAGTTTCGATAACAACTGGAGACTCACCACAAGTTTTGAAAGAAAAATTAAGCTCTTACTTATCTACGAAAGAAATCGCAATGTTGAATCAGGAGGAAGACAATGGCTAATAGGAAAAGGAAAAAGGATGAACACCATACGGATGAGTCATGGCTACTTCCTTATGCCGATATGCTGACCCTTTTATTAGCACTATTTATCGTTCTATTTGCGATGAGTGAAGTGGATACGAAGAAATATGAAGAATTAGCTCAGTTTTTTCGAAGTGAATTTTCTGATGGATCAGGAATGCTAGAATATCAAGAAAATCCACTAAGAGAAATGGAATTGGAATCTAAACAACGGGATGAAGCAAATGAACTGAACGATATGTATGCATTAAAAGCAGAGGTAGACCAGTATATAGAAGGAAATGGCTTAACAGATGTTCTAAGTACACAGTTATCCGAAGAAGGATTAATGATTTCGATCATGAACCATGTTACCTTCGATTCTGGAAGTGCTACCGTGAAACAAGATGGAATAGAGATTGCTGCTGAAATCGCTAAATTCCTTGATACGGACCCACCACGTCAAATAGTTATTAGTGGTCATACAGATGATGTTCCGATACGTAGTAGTGAGTTTAGTTCGAATTGGGAACTAAGTGTGATGAGAGCTGTTAATTTTATGGACTTAATTCTTCATAATGATAATCTTGATCCAACGAAGTTTAGTGCAAAAGGGTATGGGGAACATAAGCCAATTGCTCCTAATAACAACGATGATTCTCGTGAGAAAAATAGACGAGTTGAGGTTTTAATATTACCAAACTATGAAATTAAAATAGATGAATAACATAAAGTAGCACCAAATGGCTGCTACTTTTTGGACAGTATAAGAGTGCAACTAGGACCGTTGCCATAAAATTCATAGCAAAAGGCCTAGTTTTTCCAGAGTAAGCCTTGAATACGAGATGTTTTTACTTTCAAAAAATTCTACTCTTTTGCAGGATAATAAAATGTTACAAAACGAAGCATCTCTTAAGAAAGTCAGCACAAATGCTTGTAATGAATAAAAGAATTATCAGACTCATTGTGATTTAGTTTATTAACATGATTAACTGTATTAAATTTTATCCATTTATCACCAAAACACCCAGTTTTTAAAATAAATATATATTTAAAATACTTGTGATACTATTGATTTCGTAACACGATTGTAATACTATTGATGTAGTAAAAAAGAACTATCAATCTATATAAATTCATTGAAAAAGGCAAACTATTTGAAAAAATAGGACGCAAAGCCTAGGGTCTAAAGTTTATTAACCATGATCGCCTGGCTACCAAGTTAGAATTAAAATTTGGCTATTCTGTTATATTCGGAATAGTCTTTTTTATTGTAACAGTCTATTTTTGGTTTGGCTTTACATTAAAAGGAGTGTGTCATATTGACAACAGTAGCAAGTGAAAAAAGTAAGTCGATAACATCATTATTGAATGGAACAATCACATCCATTAAAGGGGTTGTACCAATCCAACATGAAATTAACAAACCTCAATTATTGCAACAATCATTAAAAATTAGCTTTGGAGTACTTATTGGAATTACTGGAGATATAAAAGGAAAGATCGTGTTATCTGGAGATACCTCGGTTTTTGGATCAATTGGGCAAGCAATGTTTGGGATGCCACTAGAAGGTGAAATGCTTTCTTCTTTCAGTGGAGAATTAGGGAATATGATTGCTGGTCAGCTTTCAACTAATATTGTTGAAAATGGAATAAAAACAGATATAACAGCTCCAACGATCATCGAAGGAAATACGACTTTATCTGGTTATGAAAAAGCAATACATATTAAAGCACTTTTTGAATCTGTCGGTGAACTAGGTATTTACTTGTTGGTAGATTAACGAAAGGAAGGTAGATTATGGACACGAACCAATATATCGAAGTGTTTTTAGACGAAAGTCGTGAGCATTTACAATCGGTCAATGACAATCTCTTAAAGCTTGAAAAACAACCTGAGGAACTAACAATTGTCTCTGAGATTTTCCGTTCAGCTCATACGCTAAAAGGAATGGCAGCAACAATGGGATTTGAGGATGTTGCATCCCTTACTCATCAAATGGAGAATGTACTTGATAAAATTCGTAACGGTGAATTAGTAGTCACGACAGAAGTTATTGATGTAACCTTTTCTGCTATTGAGGCGCTAGAGGAGATGGTAGAGTCGATTAGTAATGGGAATGATGGAAAGAAAGATGTCACAGAGCTAGTTTCTAAGCTTGAGAAAATAGAAAATGGATCATCCACACATGAACTCCATGAATCTACTCCAAGTAAAACGTCTGATACCCTTTTTGAAATGGATGAATACCAATCAACGATTATCTCTCAAGCAGCAGAACAAGGATACCAGGTTGTTCAGATTACGGTTCAACTAAATGATGACTGCATTCTAAAAGCAGCTCGTGCATACATGGTATTCGAGAAATTGGAGAATAAAGGTGAGATTGTTCAAACCATCCCCTCCGTTGAAGAAATTGAAGAGGGTAATTTTGAGCAAGATTTTTCATTGCTTATGGTTACAAAAGAAACGAATACAGATATTGAAAAAGTTATCCATAGCGTATCAGAAATTAATCAAGTGGAAGTTTCAGAGTTTACACTAGAGAAGGCAAATAACAACGAGAAACAAGAGAGCAAACCTGAATCCGTTACACCTGATACGAATACAGAAGCACCTCAGGGAAAACAAAAACAATCGAAAACAATTCGAGTGAATTTAGAACGAATTGACAATCTAATGAATCTGTTTGAGGAAGTTGTTATTGATCGAAGTAGATTGGAAGATCTTGCACAAAAACTCAAAGAACCAGAGCTCACTGAAACGATTGAAAATATGACAAGGGTAACAGAAGATATGCAAGGGTTAATGTTATCGATGCGTATGGTTCCAGTAGAGCAAGTATTTAACCGTTTTCCAAGGATGGTGCGAGGTCTAGCTAAAGAACTAGAGAAAGAAATTAACCTTGAAATTACTGGTGCAGATACGGAACTAGACCGAACGGTAATTGATGAGATAGGGGATCCTTTAGTTCATTTGATTCGAAATTCCTTAGACCATGGAGTGGAGTCACCTGCTAAACGAAGGGAATCTGGTAAACCAGAGGAAGGAAATGTTTCCCTTCGAGCGTTTCATAGTGGGAATCATGTATTTATCGAAATTGAAGATGATGGTGCTGGTATTAACCGAGACAAGGTTGAGGCAAAAGCTATTGAAAATGGCTTACTAAGTGCAGAGCATTCTGAGGTATTATCTGATGAGGAAATCTATCAACTAATATTTTCTTCTGGATTTAGTACGGCTGATCAAATATCCGATATTTCCGGCCGAGGAGTTGGGCTAGATGTAGTTCGAAGTAAGATTGAATCTTTAGGGGGAAACATTATCGTAGAATCGGAACCTGGTAAAGGTAGCAAGTTTTCCATTCAACTGCCATTAACACTTTCGATATTATCTACGTTATTAGTTAATGTGCAAGATGAAATTTACGCAGTACCTTTATCAGCGATTGTTGAAACGATGCTCCTAGATGAAACGCAAATTATGTCTGTTCAAGGACAGAAGGTAATTGATTTTAGAGGGAAAGTAGTACCAATCGTTTCATTAAGGGAAATATTCGATGTACCTAGACAAGATGAGAGTAAGGAAGAAAATGCAGTTGTAATTATTCATAAAGGAGATAAGATGGCTGGTTTATTAGTAGACTCCTTTATTGGTCAAAAAGAAGTCGTTTTAAAATCATTAGGAAACTATTTGCGTGATGTATTTGCCATATCAGGGGCAACAATTCTAGGTGATGGACAAGTGTCATTAATTATTGATCCGAATGCATTGGTGAAGTAAAAGGAGGTTAATTAGATGGAAAACTATATGAAGGTTATTGTCTTTACGCTAAAGGGACAACGCTTTGGTGTAGATGTACAACAGGTTATTTCTATTGAAAAAATCCAAGAAATTACGAAGGTTCCGAGGACATCCGAATTTATTAAAGGTGTCATTAATTTACGCGGGGAAACAATCCCTATTGTTGATCTGAAAGAAAGATTAGAAATTGAGCAGACAGAATCCTCACCAAATAATAGATTTCTTATTGTTCAAGTGGAGGATGTACAGGTTGGTTTAATTGTTGATTCAGCAACAGATGTTTTAGATATTAATACAGATGCGATCCAACCTGCACCTAAAATGATTGGAGGAGTACAGGAAGTCTTTTTGCAAGGTGTTGCTAAATTAGAAAGTGAATTATTAATAATGCTAGATTTAGGTCGTGTACTTGATTTAGAACAAACAAACGAAATAAAAGAAATAATAGAGTAACTTGTGAGGAGAAAGATGATGGCAAATATACTAATTACCGATGATGCTGCATTTATGAGAATGCAGATGAAAGATATATTAACAAAGCTAGGACACCAAGTCGTAGGTGAAGCAGAAAACGGTCAAGATGCTGTTGAAAAATATCAGGAGTTGCAACCTGAACTAGTAACAATGGATATTACAATGCCAGAAATGAACGGTGTTGAAGCAGTAAGAGAGATTAAAAAGATTAATCCAGATGCAAAAATAATTATGTGCTCTGCTATGGGACAGCAGGGAATGGTTGTTGAAGCAATTCAGGCAGGTGCGAAGGATTTTATTGTAAAACCATTTACTCCTGATCGGATTAAAGAGTCTGTTGAGAAAGTATTATAAATGAACAACTTGAGGTGACTAAAAAATGAAAAGTAAGTTTCAATTTAAAAGTATAAGGACTAAACTATTAGTTGGTTTTTCATTAATCATTGCACTAGCATTAGTTATGGCGGTATACAATAATATAACAACGAACTTAACTATTAATAACACGAAGGATGTAGCAGAAAAAGAGCTTCCTTTGCTAATCGCAGATGAAAAGTTAGCATATAATATGGCTGAACGAACTGCACTTATACAAGGTTTTCTACTTTTTGACGACCCGTCTTATCGAACCAAATTTGATGATACGTTAGAAGAGAGTTTTGCATTAGAAGATACTGTACTTGAATTGAGTAGTTCTGAAAAAGTACAAGAATTAATTGATAAAAAAATACAATGGGGTACGTATACTGACCAAGTCTTTGAAGCATATGATCGTGGGGATAAAGAGCGTGCAATGGATATCATGGCTAATGATATTGAGCCGTTAGCTGAAGAACTAATGAAAGAATTTAAGGAACTGGCGGAAACAAGAGAAACAGCGATCGATCATGAGATCAGTGAGATTATATCCACTGGGAACTTAGCACTGTGGATAGGGATTGCTTTATCTATTGCGATTATCGTTATAGGTATATTAATAACCATTATTACATCTCAAATGATTACGAAACCGACAAAACTATTAATGGAAAGAATGAAATTGATTGCTGAAGGAAATCTAAATAATACACCATTAGAAACGAAATCTAAAGATGAAATTGGTCAACTGATGGTTGCAACAAACGAAATGAATGAAAGCATGCGTGATCTATTAACACAAATTAGTTCTGTTTCTGAGGTTGTAAACACACAAAGTGAAGAATTAACTCAATCAGCAAATGAAGTAAAAGCAGGTTCAGAACAAATCGCAACTACTATGCAGGAGTTAGCATCGGGCTCAGAAACACAAGCAAACAGTGCAAGTGATCTTTCGTCTACGATGAGTTCATTTACAAATCTGGTACAAGAAGCAAATGAGAAAGGTGAACTAATTGAAAAAGCCTCTTCAGATGTATTAGGGATGGCAAACGAAGGCACTCAATTAATGGAACAATCTACGAACCAAATGAATAAAATCGATGAAATTGTAAAAGATGCCATTCAAAAAGTACAAGGTTTAGATAAGCAGTCTCAAGAAATTTCAAATCTAGTAACAGTTATAAAAGATGTTGCAGAGCAAACAAATCTCTTAGCATTAAACGCAGCAATTGAAGCAGCTAGAGCTGGAGAGCATGGAAAAGGGTTTGCGGTTGTTGCAGATGAAGTTAGAAAACTAGCAGAGCAAGTATCTAGCTCGGTAACGGATATCACGACAATTGTTACAGGAATACAACAAGAATCCAATATGGTATCTGATTCATTACAGGGGAGCTATATAGAAGTAGAAAATGGGAAGAAGTCCTTGGTAACGACTAGTGAAACCTTTAACGGAATTAATATGTACGTATCGGAGATGGCAAATAGTATTAAAGATGTTTCGGAAAATTTAACTACGATTGCATCTAATAGCCAAGAAATGAGTACGTCGATTGAAGAAATTGCTGCAATTTCTGAGGAATCAGCTGCAGGTGTAGAACAGACTTCGGCTTCCACACAACAAACAACTAGTACGATGGAAGAAGTAGCAGGAAGCTCAGAGCAACTGGCTAAACTAGCAGAAGAATTGAATGGGCTAGTACGTCGATTTAAGTTATAAAGGTAACATAAGAAAATGATGGTTTGTTGTTACAGGCCATCATTTTCTAAAATTTATTTTAACATGTTGAAACGGGTGCAAATACAATGGATTTTTCAGAAAACGATAATTTATTTAATGATAAAAAATTTTATCATGCTGTTCAACCGATCATAAGAGCATCTACTAAAAATGTTTTCGGATATGAAGCACTACTACGTTCTACTGATTTACATAACCCTGAAGAAATATTTGAGCATTATAAAGAAAATGACCTCTTATTTCATCTAGATATGAGTTCCATTATGGAAGCTTGTAAAGGGTTAAAAGATATACCAAATAGGAAAGACTCCTATTTGTTTATTAATATTTTTCCATCTACTTTAATCAATCCAGACTTTTTAAAACAACTCCATAGAC
Organism: Ornithinibacillus caprae; assembly: GCF_009728145.1. Taxonomy (GTDB): domain Bacteria; phylum Bacillota; class Bacilli; order Bacillales; family Amphibacillaceae; genus Ornithinibacillus; species Ornithinibacillus caprae. The sequence continues at coordinate 109,984 of NZ_WOCA01000008.1, forward strand.
TACATTCCATCAATAAACCAAGTTCCATCGTATTTGAGATTAACGAAGATGGAAAAGAAACAAATTTCTCGGAAATTAAACATGTAGTAGGGGAACTAAAACATCTAGGTTATTTAATTGCTCTTGATGATGTTGGCAAAGGTGAGTCAAGTTTTAAAGCTTTACTTGAGTTAGAGCCTAATATTGTGAAAATTGATCGTGCATATGCTAAGAATCTAACAGAAACAACTAAAAAGCAAACGATGATTCAATTAATCATGCAACTTTTTGGTAATGATGTACCAGTGATCCTAGAAGGTATAGAAACAGAAGATGATTTTTTGACTGCAAAAGAATTAGGTGTTCCACTAATGCAAGGCTATTATTTTGGCAGGCCGAATCAACTACAAAAATATATATAATGTCCAAATAAAGAAATGGGGTAAAAAAATGAAACTAAAAGGGAAAGGTAACAAAATAAGTTTTAACTTTTTTAATAAATCTATTAGAAATCAAATATTATTTCCATTTATATTATTAATCATTTTTGCTGGTGTGGTAGTATCGGTTGTTAGTTATAATTATAGTGTAAAAACAACAACGGATGAATTAACGAATAGTGTTGAAGGTCAAATGGCTAATATGAATGATACGTTTGAATTATTTTTTCGAAATATTGATAATACACTGGACCTTTTTATAAGTAAGGATCTTTTAATTCAGTATGACCCAGAAAATCGTGATGAAGTAATTCAAAATTTAGGAGAGGCAAAAGAAAGTAATACCTCTATACTAAATATTTATACGGGTATCGATCAATCAGGGGACATGATTGTATTTCCGGTAGCTGATTTAGGGGATGATTTTAATGTCAAGGATAGACCTTGGTATCAAGATGCCGTCGCTGCAAATGGAGATACGGTTTGGACAGAACCTTATGAAGATACGGCAACTGGTGAAATGGTAATAACAGCCGCTAAAGCCTATTACAACAACAATAATCTTATTGGTGTAATAGGAATAGACGTAACTATTACAACATTGCTTGAAATGATAGAGGGTGTTGAAATTGGTGAAACAGGTTATGCTGTTCTAATGGACCAAGCTGGTAGCTATATCGCTCATCCAGATAGTGAATATATTGGAAAAGACGAGTCTGAAACAGATTATTATATAGAAATTCAAGAGAGTGGCGATCAAGGAATTGTTGACTACCATCTCGATGGTGAAGATAAAGTTATGGGATTCGCAAAAAATACTACTACAGGATGGATCATAGGTGGAACGGTTTATGTGAATGAATTTGAACAAAAAGCTAGATCTATTCTCTTACCAATCTCTATCAGTCTGGGAGTTGTTATATTACTAGCAGTAATTGCTTCTATATTTATTACTAATAGAATTACCACTCCAATTAAGAAATTACAAGTAACGATGAAAGAAGTAGAAAACGGTAACTTAGTTGCTCATGTAGATACGAATCGAAAAGATGAGGTTGGTCAATTATCTGTAAGCTTTAAAAATATGCTAGATCAGATGCGAAACATGATGCAGAAGGTGTCTACTATTTCATATAGTGTTTCAGAAGCATCACAAACATTAGTCGCTAGTGCTGAAGAAAACACAGCATCAGCAAATGAAGTTGCTACAACGATGGAACAAATTGCATCAGGTGCAGCGGACCAATCAGAACTAATGGAAGAAAGCTCCGCAGCTGCAAGTGGTTTATCAGAAATGATTAAACAGATTGAAGCACAAAATAACAAGTTATATGAAGAATCAATATCAATGAAAGAAGCCTCAGAAGAAGGGGCGACTATTATTGCAGAACTACGTGACCAATCCATTAAAACTGGAAAAATGACAAAGGAAATGGTGCAAGCTATTAACTCACTTGATAATAGGTCAACAAATATAAATAAAATCGTTGAAAAAATTACGGATGTAGCTAATCAAACGAATCTACTAGCATTAAATGCCGCAATTGAGGCAGCTAGAGCAGGAGAAAATGGTCGAGGATTTGCAGTTGTAGCTGATGAAGTTCGTAAATTGGCTGAACAGACAGAACATGCACTTGGTGATATATCTGGATTAATCTCAGAAATGCAAGAAGAAATGAAATCTACTGTTACGTTAATTACCAATACAGATGAAGTGATTCAGACACAAGAACAATCTGTTAATAAAACTGGCAATGCATTTAATAGTATTTCAGATACAATTAAAACGAATAATGAGCTAATTAAAAATGTAATGGGATTAATGGAGAAAATGATCGAGCAAGAGAAGAAAATAACTGCTAATATCATGAATAATGCGTCCATTAGCCAGGAAACGGCTGCTGGTACGGAAGAAGTATCTGCTTCAATTGAAGAACAGACGGCCTCCATGGAGCATTTGAATAATTTAGCTACGGAACTGGAATCCTATTCCATACAAATGCAAGAAGAAATAGAGAGATTTGTTATAACAAAACAATAAATAGTTATTTTAAAAGCTTAGTTCAAAAGGACTAGGCTTTTTTTTTAGAGAGTGTTCTTAGGCAACATAATGAAGGCTTATTCCATAAAGGCTAGGCATAGTCAAGGTTTTAATGGAGCATTCATTTCATATGGGAATATTTGTATTTGTTAGTTATCTATTAATCTATTTGAAATTCATACGATAAATAGAATAAGTAAGTTTTAGGTTAGGGTAGTTTTTGTAAAGCGTGTTGCTATTCTTTCACAGTGTCTACTATGCCGTGGGCGACTGGTGAGCATACATCTTGAGTTAACTTCTTTGCTACTTTGTACTGAGGAAGCATACTCCTTTGCGATATTATAGCACTTGATTGAAGAAGTAGATAGTGAAATCTACTAGGAAGTTATACGTATTTCAAATCAATTACTCATTAAGCTTCATTATTTAGAAAACCAAATCTCTAAGCAAATAACAAGTAAAATCCAAAATAGGAAAAATGTACTATTGATTTTAAGAATCACTTCTTATTCCAAATAGAAAGTGAATAACATATTATAGTTAGTACCATCAACTTATTTTCTATATTTGTAAAAGAAATTTCATCTTCATATGAAACATATTTTTTAGAAATAAATTAGGTAATTTGACTTATACTGGTATATTGTTTTAGTAAACATTTTGTGAGCGACATATATTTCCGTATTCTGGGAAAGCACACATAGGGTACACATTTATTCTCGTATTAGATAGCGGAAAGGATCGCGATGATATGATAAAAGAAAAAACAACTATTCAAAAAACATTGATGACAGCTAGATTATTTGAAGGATTTTGGGACCGTTGGGTTGCCCACGGTGTCATTTTATCAGAAGTAATTTATATGAAGAATACACTTATCTCCTTAAAGGATTGGGAAGCTACCTTTGAAGAGCTTGCATTAAAGCATGAGGAAGCAGCAAATAGTTATAAACAAGAAGGGCTTAGCGACAAAGCAGAAGATTCGTACCGGTTATCTAGTTTGTATTACAACCTAATCCAGTGGATTTTTCCATACTGTAATCAAGAAAAAATAAAATGGTATCAAAAGTCTTTGGATATGGTGAAAAAAGCGGATCATTTAATGGATATTCCTTGTGAATACGACTCCATTACTGTTGACGGTGTGGAATGTCCAGGTAGGATTCGAATTCCAGAAAATTCGAAGGGCTGTATTGTAATGGTGAACCCAATTGATTCTACGAAGGAAGAGCTTTATTCCTATGAGAAGCAGTTTAATGAATCAGGTTATATTACTGTAATCTTTGATGGACCAGGACAAGGGGAGACATTTACTTTTAATGGATTACGGGCTACGAGAGCACGATGGGAAATTTTTATAAATCTGGTAATCGAATATGCCGCTAAAAAGTTTAAGGGGTATTCTATTAATTTATTTGGTACAAGCTATGGTGCAGCATGGACCATCTATGGCTCTGGTAACTCAAACGTAAATAAAACTGCAGTTGTAAGTCCACCAGTTGAAGGAGAGGCTTTCATTCCTAACTTTTTAGAAGATAAGATGGATCATTTTATAGAAGGTGAATCGAAGGAAGTATTACCGGTTTATCCAGATTTAGACAATTCTTCTATTCTTGTATTCCATGGAAAACAGGATGTCTTGGTTCGTAGTGAGGATATGAATCGATTTTTTAATTCTTTGCCAGAACCAAAGAACTTAATTGAGTATTCGGATGAAGGGAATGGCTGTAATTTTAAGCTAACAGAAATTAGGGATTTATCTATGAAATGGTATGGGGGAGAGAAGTAACATAAGTTTAGACGAATATTTGACTGTAATCAGATAAAATACAAATTCTCTCTAACTATATAAAGCTAGTAGGCAGATTTTCGAGGTGTAAGAAATGGAGATGTTGATAGAACCGTTTCAGACACCAGAAATCTTAGGAGAAGGAGTTCTTGTCTGAGGGAACAATCAAAAACCAGGAGCTATTATTGGTTCCTGGTTTTTGATTTGTGTAGCTTCTTTAACCTATGAATAATAGCAATAAAAACCTATCCTTAATTTACAATAATCAGAAAATAGAGAATAAACGTATTGAATTTTTTTCAAAAACAAGTATAATTGTAGTATGCTTCTATACATGTGCATAGTACATAGAACATTCTTATCTTTCATGTACTTAAGTTGTGAAAGCGATGCCATTTGGAAGCACAAAAACTATTGAAAAGGGGTATGTATATGACAAAAAAGAGATTACTAGGTTTTGTAGGTATTCTTTTTAGTGTGGTTTTATTACTTGCCGCATGTGGTGGGAGTAATAATAACGTTGCGATCGGACCTGCTGGAAGTGCTACAAACACCATTTCTAAGCTGATCTTTGACGCATATGAATTAGAAGAAGGAGACTATAATACATTTGAAGAAGGATTTGGAGATGCAGCCGAAGGTGTTCAAGATGGTAACATCAACATTTCTGTTGGTATTTTAGGATTACCAGCTTCTAGTATTGAAAGCTTACAAGCTTCTGCTGGTGATGTAAAAATGATCAGTCTTTCTGATGAAGCTATTTCCTATATCGAGGAAAACAGTGCATATAGAGAAATGACTATTCCTGCAGATTCCTATGATTTTCTAGAGGAAGATGTGAAAACAGTTACTGCTTATGCGATTCTAATGGGAAATACAAATACAATAAGTGAAGAATTAGGATATGAGCTAGCTAAAGCAATGATTGAGAACTCAAACGAAATCAGTCATGCTCAAGGTGCTCAAATGACACTTGATAATGCATTAAATGGATTAGAAGATTTACCTATCCACCCAGGTGCAGCACGTTATTATGAGGAACAAGGCTTAGAATTTGATAATCTAGTTGCAGAACTTAATGTTGCTGACCAGCCCAATGAGTTAACACTAGGAACTGGTAGCTCTGGTGGAACATACTATCCTCTTGGTGGTGAAATGGCTACAGTTTGGAATAACAACATTGATGGAATTAATGTAACAAGTACTGAAACTGGTGCTTCTTTAGAAAACTTAGCTAGCATTCGTGATGATAAAATGGACTTAGGTATGTCAGTACATGGTCCAGCAATTGACGCGGTAAAAGGTCAAGGTGACTTTGATGCTCCAGTTGAAAACGCAGCATTTATTGGTCATATCTATCCAGAGGTAGTTCAAATCGTAACTCGTGAAGAATTTGGTATCGACAGCTTCGAAGATTTGAAATAAAACGCTGATTATGATAATTTCATAACATCGACTTACCGCATGTAAAAAGGATAGGGATCTTTGCTAAATAAGATCCCTTTTCTTTCTACCTAATTTAAGAAGGGGTGTGGTTAGATGAAAGAAAACCAACAAGTCGATCAAGATAAGACAAAGGAAATACTAGAGAAATACGATAAGGAAAGTAATTTCCGAGTTAACATAGGAAAATGGGCCTGGGTGATCACTTTTCTAGGTGTATCGTTAACAGTTTTCCATTTATATACAGCTGCCTCAAGTGTTTTACCATCCCAACAGCAAGGTGCTATTCATTTAGGTACTGCCTTAGGAATTATCTTTTTACTTTTTCCAGCTAAAAAAGGATTACAAAAAAAGCAAAAAACAGTTCCATGGTATGATGTTTTATTAGCGTTTACAGCTATGTATGCTGGATATCATAAGATTATATTCTATGATCGATTGTCTCTTGCAACGATTAACGGGTATACGACGTTCGACATTATTGTAGCGATAATTGGTATCGTATTATTACTTGAAGCTACTAGACGTACAGTTGGTGTTCCAATTATTATCGTAGCAGGGATTATGATTCTTTATACGCTTTTTGGAAGCTATATTCCAACACAAGTCCTATCACATGCTGGATTCTCACTCAATGACATAACTACTAACCTTTGGTTTAGAACAAGTGGTGTGTTTGGAACTCCTATCCAAATTTCCGCAAAATTTATCTTCCTTTTCCTATTCTTCGGTGTCATTCTTGTGCATACGAAAATCGGACGGTTTTTCAATGATTTAGCATTTGCTCTAACTGGAAGGTATACAGGCGGTACTGCCAAAGCGGCCGTAGCAGCTAGTTCGTTACAAGGTATGGTTTCAGGGAGTTCAGTTGGGAACACAGTTGCCTCTGGATCATTTACGATTCCAATGATGAAGCGTGCAGGATTTAAGCCAGAGTTTGCGGCAGCAACAGAAGCTTCTGCTTCTACTGGCGGACAAATCATGCCACCACTTATGGGGGCTGCAGCCTTCATTATGATGGAGTACTTAGGTGTAGATTATGGCACAGTTATGTTAGCAGCAGTTGTACCAGCAATTTTATACTTCTCTGGTATCTTTATTGGAACACACTTTGAAGCGAAGAGATTGCGAATTCATGGGTTGCCGAAATCAGAATTACCAAGTTTTCGTAAGCTAATGGTTAAGAATGGTTTTATGCTTCTTCCATTGTTCATTATTGTTGGAACAATCTTAGTTGGTTACACTCCACAAAGAGCGGCACTAATGGGGATTATTTCCGCGTTTATTATAAGCTTTATCCGTAAAGAGACACGTATGGGCTTTCGAAAAATAATTGATGTTTTCGAGCAAGGTGCACGTGTTGCACTTCCAGTAATCGCGGCCTGTGCGACAGCAGGTATTATCGCAGGAGTTGTAAGTATCACAGGTCTTGGTAATAAATTTGCTGCTGGTATTATAGCCTTGTCAGGTGGAATATTACCATTTGCATTAGTCTTTACGATGGTTGCATGTATCATTTTAGGTATGGGATTACCAACAACAGCAAACTATGTTGTAACAGCAACCATTGCTGCACCGGTTCTTATTAACGAGTTTGCCGTTGCACCAATCGCTGCACACATGTTTGTGTTTTACTTTGGTATCGTTGCTGATATTACTCCACCAGTTTGCTTAGCGGCATATGCTGGTGCAGGTATTGCCAGGGCGAATCCGTTTAAATCAGGTGTGAATGCTGTCAAACTAGCCATAGCAGCATTTATCGTACCGTATATATTCATCTATAACCCGATTCTAGTATTAGTGGATGCAACCCCTGTCATGTTCATTATTTCTGTAACAACAGCGTTATTAGGAATTATGGCGGTAAGTAGTTCCGTTATCGGATTCTTCATCCGTAATTCTAAAGGCTGGGAAAGAATCCTTTTATTCGCAGGGGGAATATTAATGATTTTACCAGAAGTTCTTACCAGTTCGATTGGTATTGTCATTATGTTAGCAGTATGGTTTATTCAAAAACAGCGTGAAGATGATGGAGGAAAAGTTACGATACAAGGGTCTGTTTAATTCATTTTGATAGATAGCTACTAAGATTTTCAGTCTTGGTAGCTTTTTATTTTGGAGATAGGAAAGTCCTATCCTGCAAAAGCCTTAGTTTTTTTCCAAGGGAAATGTTACTTCGACAAAATCCGATTATTTCCTCGGAAATAATTAGGAAACGTAAATGCGTTTTCTGTTAAGTGTTGCCACATGTGGGTTGATGAAATATTAAATTTTCTAATATTCCTTCAATATGCTATAGTTAAAGATAGGTTATTTGAAGGGGCGAGCAACATGGGAACACATCAGGTTAATGAAAAAGCAAGTCAAATCTATCGCTTTTTCATTATTACAGGAATAATTATTGTAGCATTTAATCTAAGACCTGCGATTACATCGATTGGGCCATTAATCGGTGTTATTCGTGATGATGTAGGTTTATCTAATTGGAGTGTAGGTTTGTTAACGAGTTTACCGTTAATTGCATTCGCGGTAATGTCTCCAGTTGCTCCAAGATTAGGAAATAGATTTACAAATGAACGAGCATTATTACTAGGATTACTTCTTTTATTGATTGGCATATTAGTTCGGTCTATCTCAGTGATATTTTTGTTATTTTTAGGTACTCTATTTGTAGGATTAGGAATTGCAATTAGTAATGTTTTACTTCCTGGAGTTGTTAAGGAAAAGTTTCCAACCAAAGTGGGTTTAATGACAAGTATCTACTCAACAGCAATGGGGATATTCGCTGCAGGTGCTTCTGGTGTTAGTGTTCCTTTAGCTAGTGGATTGAATTTAGGCTGGCAGTTAGCGTTAATTGTATGGAGCATTCCTGCTGTTTTAGGAATTGTGATTTGGGCATATTTAGCAAAACGTCGTAAAGCCGAAACAACCATGGAGATGCAGTATGTGAGTACTACTGACAATCGTATGTGGCGTTCACCACTTGCCTGGCAAGTAGCTGCATACATGGGTTTTCAGTCTTTTTTATTTTATGTCACAATATCTTGGCTTCCAGAAATCTTACATGACTATGGTGTAAGTATGGAGACAGCAGGTTGGATGCTTTCTTTTACACAGTTTGTTGGATTGCCAGCAAGTTTTCTCGTTCCAGTTATTGCAGAGAAATTTGCTTCCCAACGTGGAATTGTTCTTGTTATGGGGACATTTGCAGTTAGTGGTTATGGAGGTCTATTAATTGGATCCTCATACATTGTAATGGTTATTAGTACGATATTAATCGGGATTGCATTAAGTGGTAGCTTTGCATTAGCACTCTCCTTCTTAGCAATGCGAGCAAGGAACGCTAAACAAGCTGCAGAACTTTCTGGTATGGCCCAAGCATTTGGATACATATTAGCGGCCTTTGGTCCAATGTTTATTGGGTATTTATACGATATAACTCATGTGTGGACGATTCCTTTATTTACGTTAATTATCGTAGCTATATTAGTGGTACTGTTTGGATTAGGTGCCGGAAGAAATCGTTATGTGCTGTAGAAGTGATTTAAGGAACGGACGCTAAAGTGGGATTTTCGGACGTAGGAGCGCAAACATCGGACACAAAAGCGCAAACATCGGACACAAAAGCGCAAACATCGGACACAGGAGCGAAATCGTCGGACGCAGAGCGAAACTATCGGACACGGGAGCGAGAACATCGGACACAGGAGCGAGAACATCGGACACAGGAGCGAGAACATCGGACACAAAAGCGCGAACATCGGACACAAAAGCGCGAACATCGGACACAAAAGCGAGAACATCGGACACAAAAGCGCGAACATCGGACACAAAAGCGCGAACATCGGACACAAAAGCGCGAACATCGGACACAGGAGCGCGAACATCGGACACAGGAGCGCGAACATCGGACACAGGAGCGCAAACATCGGACACTGGTGCGTAAACATCGGACACAGGAGCGAGAACATCGGACACAAAAGCGCGAACACCGGACACAGGAGCGCAAACATCGGACACAGGAGCAAGAACATCAGACACATAATCCCAAATATCAGACTCCTCTAAATCCAATCGAGGTGATTACTATGAAATTAACTGCTATAGGTGATTCAGGCATTAAAGTAGAGTTTCCTGGAGAGGTAACTACTAAACTAAATCAAGTGATACAACAGTTTTGTGTTGCGCTACAAGATGCTGAGATTTCTGGTGTGATCGAGTGGGTACCAGCGTTTAACTCAGTAACCATTTATTATGATCCTACTATCATATTATTCCATGAATTAGCTGAGAAAATGAATAGATTGGTATCAACGAAAACCAATCAGTTTGATCCTGTAACTCAGTTATTTCATGTACCAGTACTATATGGTGGAAATGTAGGTCCGGATCTAGAGAGGGTTGCTAGTTACAATAATCTATCAATCGAAGAAGTGATTAAGCTACATCAACAACCAAATTATTTTGTATATATGATTGGCTTTCTACCAGGATTCCCTTATCTAGGTGGTTTAAATCCTATAATTGCAACACCTCGTCTGGATGAGCCGAGAAAGTCTACATTTGCTGGTGCGGTGGGAATTGCTCATGAGCAGACCGGGATTTATCCAATGGAATCACCTGGTGGTTGGAATATCATTGGGAAAACACCTATTAAGTTGTTTCGACCAGAACAAAGGGAAGAAGTTTTTCAGTTTAAAGCTGGGGATATGATTCGGTTTTACGAGGTCTCTAAGGAAGAATTTCAACACATTACGGATCAGGTAGATGCTGGAGTTTATAAACTTAAACAAGAGATCATAGAAAATAACTGAAAGTGAGGTGGCTGTTTTGCAGAAGCGAATTGATTTGAATTGTGATATGGGAGAAAGTTTTGGTGCCTTTAAAATTGGATCCGATGAAGAATTAATGAAATGGATTACTTCTGCCAATATTGCATGTGGTGCTCATGCTGGTGATCCACATGTCATGGATCGAACGGTACAGTTAGCAAAACAATATGGGGTAGCTATAGGAGCACACCCTGGTTTTCCTGATTTAGCTGGTTTTGGTCGAAGGGTGATGGACTTTTCTTCAGATGAGATTTATCGATCGGTAATCTATCAAATTGGAAGTTTGCAGGCTTTTTGCCATATCCATGATGTTCAGATGAAACACGTAAAACCACACGGTGCATTATATAATCTTGCCGCACGTAATCGGCAGGTAGCCGATGCGATTGCGAAGGCTGTATATGATTTAGACAGTTCATTAGTATTATTTGGGCTAGCGGGAAGTGAATTATTAGCTGCTGGTCGTGCTATTGGTTTAGCTGTTGCATCGGAGGTTTTTGCTGACCGTAGTTACCAGCCGGATGGAAGTCTTACCCCTCGTAATCAGGAAGGTGCTCTTATCGAAGACGTGAATCAAGCAGTGACACAAGTAACACAAATGGTTGCTGCTGGTGAGGTAAAGGCTTTGAATGGTGAAACCATTGCTATAGAGGCGGATACGGTTTGTATACATGGTGATGGTACAGATCCAGTTCGATTTGTAACCAAATTAAGAGAGAGTTTAGCGGATGATGGAATGGAAGTAGTTACCTTTGATCAGAATTGATCCGAAGAGGTGAGAACATAAAGTTCTTAAATATCCCAAGTTAATCAAGAAGGTGTTACTAATGGCAAGTCAACAAATTTTTCATGTTGTTAAACCAGGTTTGATGACAACATATCAAGATATGGGGCGGGTTGGCTACCAACGCTTTGGAGTGCCAGTTTCTGGTGCAATGGATCGTTTTTCCCTACAAATAGCTAATATATTGGTTGGTAATAGGCGGGATGAGGCTTGTCTAGAAGTAGCCTTAATAGGTCCTGAATTAGTAGCCGGACAATCGATGACGATTGCTATTACGGGGGCTGATCTTGAGCCTAAAGTTAATGGACAACCAAAGCGGATGTGGACTTCATTTCGGGTTGAAAAAGGAGACCGTTTAACTTTTGGACAGCAACATGCAGGAGTATATGCATATATCGCTGTTGCAGGTGGTTTTGATTGTCCAACTTTTCTTGGAAGTAAATCAACGGATGTAAAAAGTGGTTTTGGTTCTCCATTAGAAAAACAGGATAACATATGTGGAAACCCAATGATTACAACAGCTGGTGTCGGTATATTTCCTACAAGTATCCCAACCTATCCCAAACATGTTAAGGTCGGAGTTATAGAAGGACCACATACGGAGTTATTTTCGCATGCAGAGCGAAAGCATTTTTATGATAAAGTTCATACATTAGAGGCGAACTCTAATCGTATGGGGTATCGACTTCGTACGGATACAGATCAGTGGAAAAGCAAGACTAGTATATGGTCAGATGCCGTTCCAATTGGTGCTATTCAAATTCCTCCAAATGGTCAACCAATCATACTTATGGCTGATCGACAAACAACAGGTGGTTACCCACGCATTGGAACGGTGATATCTAGTGATCTTCCTAAAGTAGCCCAACTAATACCACGTGGTAAAATTAGCTTTTATCCGATATCCGTCGACAAGGCCCAACAGTATGCGATTGCTATGGAAAAATATCTTCGTAAATTAACAATATTTCGTAAATATATTCATTAATACAAAAGAGGTGCTTACCATGAAAAAACTGTTACTAACAGGATTTGAACCATTTTTAGAATTTCCAATTAACCCAACAACAGAAATCGCTAATTCTCTAGATGGTGAAACAATTAACGATTATGAAATTATTGGTGAAGTGTTATCCGTGGATTTTAAAAAATCTGGAAAACAATTACTTGAACTGATTGAAAAACAGAATCCAGATGCGGTCATTTCTCTTGGGTTAGCAGGTGGTAGAAACTGTATTACACCAGAGCGAATTGCAATAAATTGTAATGATGGTCCAGTTGATAATAATGGACATAAACCAAATGGAGAAAAGATATTTGATGATGGACCAGATGGATATTTTTCAACCTTGCCGATCATGGAGATCGTTAATAAGCTAAAAGAGAACAAGCTACCAGCAAAAATTTCGAACACTGCTGGTGCATATCTTTGTAATAATGTAATGTATCATGGTTTACATCATTTTAAGCAACAGAATGTAACTATTCCATCGGGATTTATCCATATTCCAGCTTCCCATGAACTAGCTGTAGAAAAAAATATTCCAAGCTGGGCACAGGAAGTTTTAGAAAAGGGGATTCGGATAGCGGTTTCTTGTCTTTAGAAATTGGTGGTTATGAAAATAAAAGTAGAGATTGAACGTATAGAATATTAAAGCCACCTTCATTCTTACGTTACAATTGTGATGAAGAAGCTTTCACTACAGGATACAATTGAAATAATATACCAAAAGTAATTAGGGTGACGAGCATGCAAAATAATCCCATGAATGAATTACCTACTAGCAAAATAGTTTCAAATTTAAATAAACCGTTAATATGTATTATCTTAGGTAACTTGATATATGCCATTATTTCATTCACTAGTTTGCCAGATGAAATCCCGATTCATTTTAATCTAGCAGGGGAAGCGGATAATTGGGGAAATAAGGCACTTATCTTTATATTACCACTTATGTTTAAGGTGATTTTTTTGATTCTTTATTTCGTAAGTAAGTCTCCTTCCATGATTAATTATCCCGTTAAAGTTACAGAGGAAAATGCGATAGATCTATATAAGCTAGGAAGACTTGTTTTAACGATCATGAATGTAGAAATGGCTCTAATTATGACTGCACTAACCGTAGTGATGATTCAAACAGCAAAAGGGAATATAACCGGAACTGGTTTGCTAATTCCAATAATAATTGCTCTCCCCATAATTACAATTATAATTTTTATGATAAAGATTAAAAAAATGGCATCCTAGCACAGAGTTTTCTCATTGCCTATCTTATTTAAATGTATTAGAATAAGTTGAATGAATTTGAACGAATGCATAATAGATAACTAGAATGAGAGTTGATAAAGATGCCAAAATATATTTGGTTGTTAGTAATTGCGATGGCAATCAATGTAACGGGGGCCTCTTTTCTATGGCCACTTAATACGATTTACATGCACAATGAGCTCGGTAAAAGTCTTGCTTTTGCTGGGGTCATTTTAATGTTTAACCAAGGTGCAGCTATTGTTGGGAATTTAATAGGTGGTATACTATTTGACAAGTTCAGTGCTTATAAAACTATTATTTTTGGAACGGTACTTGCCTTAGTTGCTTCCATTATTTTATCGTTTAATCATAATATTGTTCCGTATTCAATTTTGTTGGTTGTTATTGGATTTGGTTCCGGTATTACCGGGCCAGTTATGTTTGCCATGGCAGGATCAGTATGGCCACAAGGCGGTAGAAGAGCATTTAATGCTATCTATGTTGCACAGAATCTAGGTGTAGCTTTAGGTGCAACGATAGGTGGATATGTAGCTAGTATTTCGTTTGATTATATTTTCGTAGCGAACGCTTCTCTTTTTGTTATTTTTTTTCTAATGGTTTTATTTACCTTTAAAGGAATGGATCAGGAACGTGATCGCCAAATGCATACTTCCGTTATTGAGCAAAGTAAAAAGATTCAAAACAAATCTTCCATTATGGCGTTGATTATTTTAAGTAGTGGATTTTTTGTTACATGGTTAGCTTATAGTCAGTGGCAATCAACAATCGCATCCCATACACAGGATATTGGAATTCCGTTAGAGCAATATAGTACGCTTTGGGCAATAAATGGTTTTCTTATCGTTCTCCTGCAACCTTTGGTAAAATGGATTACAGAAAGAGTAACCAATATAAAGGCACATATTTATATTGGGAATTTCATATTAATTATTTCATTCGTAATTGCAATGGTTGCAGAACAGTTTACGGTGTTCGCAGTGGCAATGATAATTTTAACGATTGGAGAAATACTTGTTTGGCCGGCTATTCCAACATTGGCAAATGAGCTCGCACCGAAAGGAAGAGCTGGTTTCTATCAAGGATTTATAAATAGTGTTGCAGCAGCTGGCCGAATGATTGGACCTGTTGTTGGTGGAGTAATTGTGGATGTTTTTAATATTCAATTATTATTCTATATATTATTGTTCTTACTCTTTATTCCATTTGTGACTACGAAACTGTTCGACCGAGGGGTTCAACCGGAAAAAGAACTAGCAGAAGCTAAGTAAAAGGAGAATCGATATGTCAGAAGTTAAATTAGTTGCACTTGATATGGACGGAACACTCCTAAATATGAACGAGGAAGTCTCTGATTACACAAAACAAGTGATTGCTCAAGCTTTGAAAAAGGAAGTCCATGTTGTTTTAAGTACAGGCAGGTGGCTACAGTCTTGTTACCCATACGCAGAAGCATTACAATTACCTTCTTATTTGGTTACATGTAATGGTGGTGAAATATGGACCATGGAGAAAGAATTAGTTGAACAGCATCTATTGAATGCAACAGATGTTGAAAAGATGTGGCAATTAGGAGAAGAAATTGGTGTCCATATGTGGATGATTTCTACGGAGGATGTATACCGTGGGGAGCGACCAGAAGATTTTCAGAAACATCAATGGCTAAAATTTGGTTGTGATTCATATGATACAGATAAGCTAGATCACATGGTCAAAGAGCTATCCTATTTAAAGGGTCTTGAACTAACTAATTCATTGCCTACAAATATAGAAGTAAATCCAAAGGGTGTAAGTAAAGCAAGTGCCTTAAAAAAAGTTTGTCAAAAGCTAGGGATCACCATGAACGAAGTAATGGCTGTTGGTGATAGCTTGAATGATATAAAAATGATTCAAGAAGCAGGTATTGGTGTTGCAATGGGAAATGCACAGGAAGCCATTAAAAATGTAGCAAATTATGTAACGGATACAAACAACAACGACGGTGTAGCAAAAGCTATTGAACGATTTGTATTATCGTAACATGCTATATATGAAATACTGAATTAGTGAGTAGATGTGCTGAATAAATTTTGGAAATGCTGAATTAGTCGCTTGAAATACTGAATTATTCTCCAAAATGCTGAATAATCAAATATAATGCTGAATCTAGAGAGAATGATGAGTAAGCGCAAATCCAGTCCGTACCACTCTGCCCCGGGCGTTTGTGAGTTTCCTAATTCCCTTAAATTTCTCTATTAATACGTTATAAAGAACACTTATCTTTCGTTTACGCGATTTTTCTCCTATTTACTTGAATTATCATATTTTGTAAAGTTGGAATTGTTCTATATAATGTACATATGATGATTGCCTTATGGTAAAGGAGAAATGGAAATGATCGGAAAACGGATCAATAAGATAAGGTTAGATAAGGGATACTCGCTAGCCTTGCTAGCTGAAATGTCAGGTGTTTCTAAGTCGTATTTGAGTTATTTAGAAAGGGATTTACGAACAAATCCTTCTTTGCAGGTTTTAACAAGAATAGCTCAGGCATTAGGATGTTCTCTAGAATATTTGTTAGGGGATGAAATGATTGCAGTTGAGAAACAGTTAAAGGAAGAACTTGATGACGAAGTGGTGTTTTATTTAAAAAACGCTATTGAGGAAGGAACAATAAAAGCAGATTTAGAGGAATTTCAGAAGTATATAGAGTTCCTAAATTGGAAGGCAACAAATAAATAGTATGACCATTCCTTTCATTGGATCGGAAAAAAGAGTATAATAATATTAGAACGATGAAAGGGGATGCTGTCATGTCTTTTTCACGTGGACCAAAAGAACCTGTGCAAGAAGTCGAAACAACTATTTGGTCTTGTACAAGTGAAGATTGTAATGGATGGATGCGCGAGTCATGGAGTTTCAATGAAAAGCCAGAATGTCCATTATGTAAATCTTCAATGACTCAGGAAGTACGTGTGCTTCCAGAAATAAAATAATAGTAATTCATTTTCTAATATAAATGCAATCTCGGTGTGACTGTTAATCGGGGTTGTTTTTATTTTGCTTTTTTTGAGGATTGTTTTTTGCGCTATGTTCGGTGAATTTGAAGTAGATTGATCGGTACGGTGCTTCAAAGTCATGCTTCCAATGGGGAAAATGTAGAGAATAGCAGAATGAGGATCCAACAAAATCAATGGAGTGGGTCCTCATTCCGTTAAATGTATAAAAGGTATAGAATTCGCAGTAATTCGAGCATGGATTTACTTTGCAAAAAAAATGGAATATTTTTCAATGGGACGAATACGTTGTAATAGAGACTTCTTCTAGATTTATCACCGAAAAATGCAAGGGATTTCTTATGAAGGAGGAAATTTATTATGAAGTATGCAAACCCAAATACAGAAGGTGCTCTAGTTAATTTCAAAGAACGTTACGATAACTTTATAGGTGGTGAGTATCAACCGCCAATGAATGGTAACTATTTTAAAAATGTATCTCCTGTAACTGGACAAGTTTTCTGTGAAATAGCTAGATCTACCAAAGAGGATGTCGAGGCAGCACTTGATGCAGCGCATGCCGCTAAGGATGCATGGGGGAAAACATCTGTAACAGAACGCGCTAATATCTTAAATAAAATTGCAGATCGTATCGAGGAAAACTTAGAAATGCTTGCTGTTGCTGAAACATGGGATAATGGAAAAGCTGTTCGTGAAACATTAGCAGCGGATTTACCATTAGCGATTGATCATTTCCGATATTTTGCAGGAGCAATTCGCGCGCAAGAAGGTGGAATTAGTCAAATAGATAATGATACTGTTGCATATCATTTTCATGAACCATTAGGTGTCGTAGGACAAATCATTCCATGGAACTTTCCATTACTTATGGCTACGTGGAAACTGGCACCTGCATTAGCTGCTGGAAACTGTGTTGTGTTAAAACCAGCAGAACAAACTCCGGCTTCGATTCATGTGCTAATGGAGTTAATCCATGATCTACTCCCTCCAGGTGTTGTTAATATCGTAAATGGATTTGGTGTAGAAGCTGGAAAACCACTTGCTTCTAGTAGTCGTATAGCAAAAATCGCCTTTACAGGTGAAACGACAACAGGTCGCTTGATTATGCAATATGCATCAGAAAATATTATTCCAGTTACATTGGAATTAGGTGGCAAATCTCCAAATATATTCTTTGAAGATGTCATGGATCAGGATGATGGATTTTTGGATAAAGCAATTGAAGGAATGGTTATGTTTGCACTTAACCAGGGAGAGGTTTGTACATGTCCATCTCGGGCTTTAGTACATAAATCCATTTATGAGGAATTTATGGAGCGTGCGATTGCACGAGTAAAACAAATAAAAATAGGTCACCCGTTAGATACGGAAACGATGATGGGTGCACAAGCATCACTAGAACAAATGGAAAAAATCTCATCCTACTTAGATATTGGGAAGCAGGAAGGTGCAGAAGTCCTTACTGGTGGAAAAGTTAATAAGCTGGAAGGTGAGCTAGCAGAAGGATATTATGTGGAACCGACTATTTTCAAAGGAAATAATAGTATGCGTATTTTCCAAGAGGAGATATTTGGACCGGTACTTTCGGTTACCACCTTTAAGGAGCCTGAGGAAGCATTGGAAATTGCCAATGATACATTATATGGTTTGGGAGCTGGCGTTTGGTCCAGAAATATTAATACGGCATATCGCTTTGGACGTGAGATTGAAGCAGGACGTGTTTGGACAAATTGCTACCATCAATACCCTGCCCATGCAGCGTTTGGTGGCTATAAAAAATCAGGAATAGGTCGAGAAAATCACCAAATGATGCTAGATCATTATCAACAAACGAAAAATTTACTTGTTAGCTATAGTGAAGGTCCAGCAGGCTTGTTTTAGCAGTTAACAAAGATATATTATCCTGCAAAATTGCAACATAGACTTTGGTGAATAGTTATGTTTTCTATATCTAAAAATTAGCGGAGCTATGTCAAACAATAGCTCCTTTCTTCATATACTGATAGTAATCAAATAAAGCGAGGTGTAAGAATGGTTAATCGTGTCACGGCAACGGAGGAAGCGTTGAATTTGATTTCGAAGCTAAAAGGAATTCATGGTGATTTAATGTTTTATCAATCAGGTGGATGTTGTGATGGAAGCTCACCAATGTGCTATCCAAGAGACGAATTTCGTGTTGGGGAATCAGATGTACGGTTAGGAGAAATTGGGAATACACCTTTTTATATATCTAAAGATCAATACGAATACTGGAAGCATACCCAGTTAATTATTGATGTTGTAGATGGCCGTGGAGGCATGTTTTCATTGGAAGGTCCTGAAGGGAAAAGGTTTTTAACAAGGTCTAGGGTTTTTACAGAAGAAGAAAGAGCAGTTTTAAATACGAATATGTGATGATATTTCTGTGAGCTGAAACACCGCGGTTTGTCACGGTGTTTTCATTTTAATAATGGATTTTAAGAATAATTCACTCAGCTGAAGAAATATACATACATTAAATAAAAAAATAAAGGAAGTGTCTCCTTGAATTATAAAGCTAGTTCCTATTATGTTGGTGGAAATACAGCGAAAGGGTTTGTTAATTTTTTACCATCGAATGTTAGGAATTTTAATCACGTAATCATTCTAAACCATCCATCTGAAACACTGAAAACGACGGTAATTCAAAACGCCATTGAACATTATAAAAAAGATCATGAAGTGGAGGTGCTCTTAAGTGCTTTAGGAGGAAATTTTTTAGATGGTGTAATCGTAAGGGGGAAATCGTTTGCTGTAGTTAATGACACTATTTCAACCCAAGGTTTATCTGGAGCAATTGAGATGGATTTAAATTTATTTTTGGCTGAAGAAATTCCTAGAAATGAAAAATTCACTGAGGCAAAAAATAATTTTGATACAGCAACGGAAGAAGCGTATGAGAATTTCTCTATTGGACTAGAACTGCATGATGATTTAGAAGAAATTTATATTAATCAAATGGATTTTGAAAAAGCGGATAGGCTTACAGAGAATTTTATCAAAAAGCTATTAGAGAATGTAGATAAGCAAGATGCTAAGGGGAAGGTTCTCGATCGATTATTTGGAACCAATACAAAAGACGGTGTTGTCAATATTGTGCCGGATCTACTTAAGGGGCAATCAAAAAATTATTATATTAAAGGTAGAGCGGGAACTGGCAAATCAACGTTTATGAAAAAAATTAAAAATGCTTGTCTAGAGCATGGATTTGACGTTGAATTATATCATTGCAGTTTCGATCCAAACAGTATTGATATGGTGATTGTTCGTGAACTTGATTTTTGTATTTTTGATAGTACGGATCCACATGAATTTTTTCCTGAACATGAAAAAGATGAGATAGTAGATCTCTATCAAGAACTTGTAACCCCTGGAACAGATGAAAAGTTTGCAATTGAGATTGATAAATTGAATCGTGATTATAAGGCCTACATGAAAAAAGGAATTGTACATTTAAGGGATGCTGGTGCATATTTAGAACAAGTTGAACAGCAATTTGTGTTTAATGAACAAGAAGTTGATCGAATAACTAATTTTATCCTTGAGAAAATAGTTCAGTAAATGTGGTCCTGCTCCGCAGGACCTTTCAAATAATTAACTATATTCCTTTAATATAATAACTGGGAAAATTTAGCTATTGTTTTTTTGAAAATAATAAGTTAAAATGAATTAACTGAAAATTGAGAGTATAGAAAATAATGGGGGTGTAATGGGTGATATCGGTTAAGATGCTGAAACCGTACTATATTAAGTCAAATGAAAATTATGTACGAATTATATTGGCATATCAGTATTTTGCAGTTGTAATCAATAAAAAAGTATATCAGTTTATTCCTGTTGAAGCGAAAGAAATTAGAATAAACCGAAGAACTAGAAAAGTTGAGAATATAGGTGCAAGATTTGCATTCCAAAAAGGGAAAGACATCGTCTATATGACAATGAGTGAATTACTATCATTACCAGACTTTCTATTTCAATTACACACCATTGCCAAACCATATTATGAAAATGTAGAAGAGGAAAAAAACCAATCAATAAATGAAAGCGCTATTATCATTGATGAGCTAGAACATCTGAATGTGAAGCGTTTAATAGATCGAGCATTAGATGAGCGTAATGAGGAAGCATTCTACAACTTGGTTAAGTTACTTTAATAATAAGAAGTATGTCCTATTTAAATAAGGCATACTTCTTTTTTCCTATTTTTTAAAAAATAAGTTTATTATTATGTGAATAGGGTATTTATTTTTATAAGTCATTACGAATAGTATATTAAGCCGGGAATTGGGAGGAAAAAGTACATGGTGACTGTTAAAATGTTAGAGCCCTATTCAATAAAGAAAGACGCTGAATATTTATACGTTCAATTGGAAAAACAATGTTTCTCAATTTCTATAGAAGACGTGGCATATGATTTTATACCTGTAAAAGCAAATGAAATAAAAATTAAACGGGATACGAAAAAGATTCAGGACGTAGACGCTGCTTTTGCATTTAAAAATGCGGATGATATTGTATATATCACAATGAAAGAATTAATCAATATTCCAGATTTTCTTATTAAACTATATTTCTTAACGAAACCATATTTTGATGAAAAAACAGACACTCAAGAATTAAATGTAAATGATAATATGGATATAATTATTGATGAATTAGAACAGCAAAATATAAGACGTTTAATTGATAACGCATTAGATGAGCGAGACGAAGAAACATTCCATCAATTATTGAAGTATTTATAGATGAAAAGAAGAAGTATATCACCTAATAAAAAAGGCGATATACTTCTTTAATTGAAGTTATTTTATTTTCTCAAGAATATCGGTTACTTTTTCAACAGCAATACTACTGCCACCAAGTTCATGAACATCCTCGACCATCATTGCGATAAGGATGTCTTGGTCTTCTGTTGGGTAGCCAACGAACCATCCATTTTGAGCTCCTTCTTCATCTTCGAGTGTCAGCTTTAGTTCTACTGTTGCTGTTTTACCGGATATTGGGAGGTTAGCGTTTTTAGCATACCCTGCTGTTCCATCTGTTACTACACCACGTAATGCTTCACTAATGATGTCTGCTTGTTCCTTCGTAATCAGCTCTTCTTGCCAAACTTGAGAAGTTTCTTCTGATTCAAGTAATGTTGGTTTTATCATATTTCCATCATTTAAGAATGTAGTATAAGCAGTTGCCATATGGAGGGAACTTATCTCTAATTCACCTTGACCATAGCTGGCATTTGCTAATAAAACCGGATCACTTAGGTTGCCACTTGTTGAAACAGTTGAAGTCTCAATAGGATATTCGAAAGGTATACTTTCACCAAAACCAAATTGCTGTAATCCGTTTAGAAATGCATCTTCCCCCATTTCTAATGCTTGCATAGCAAAATATATATTATCGGAACGTACAATAGCATCTCTTAGGTCAACCGGGCCATTGGATTCGGATACACGACGTATTTCATAATCACTCCAGCCTTCTGGTTTCCATGTTAATCCTTCAATTTCAAACGTTTCATTCGGATCAATGCTTCCATTTTGTAATCCAACAGCTGCACTTACAGGCTTGATTACAGAACCAGGTGCGAACGTAGAAGTGAAACGATTTAGTAATGGGTTTTTCGGATCGTTTTGTAAGCTATCCCATTTACTTTGGGAAATGCCATACACCATATCATTTGGATCATACGATGGACTACTTACAAGTGCTAAAGTTTCACCAGTTTTCGGATGAATGGCTGCTGTTGTTCCTGCTTCACCATCGTAGGAGTTGAAGATTTCTTCTTGAATATTTGCATCAATAGTCGTAACAATCTTCTCACCATTTTTTACTTCTTTTTCGGCAAGTGTAATATCCTCTTCGCCTTCTTTGGTGACATAGATACGAACCCCTTTTTCACCTTTTAATTGCTCTTCATAGACCCTTTCAAGACCTGTATTTCCAATCATATCGTTCGGACTGTATACTTCCGGATCCTTTTCTTCTAATTGTTCTGCAGTAATTTGTCTTATATACCCTACAAGGTGTGCTGCTGATTCTCCTAATGGATATACGCGTCCTGTTGCTTCAGAACCCATGATTCCATCAATTTCCCAAAGCTGATTTAATAATTCTTCATTTGATTCGGGAACCTTTCGTAATGGAACAAAGGTATCCTCAGTAACCCAGCCTTGACTTAATTGACTATCAATCGCTTCGACAGACATATTAAGTAAGCTAGCGACTTTCTCTATATCTGAGTCTGTATCAAAATTTCCAGGTACTATTCCAATTTCCCAAACTGTATCATTAATTGCTAATGGCATGAGATTTCGATCCAATATTTCTCCTCGAACAGGCTCAGTAGTGGAGATTCCAATCTCACCACCATCTTTAATCTCTGGAAAAATAAATCCAGGATCCCAAGATACAAACCAGTTTAGACTTTCTTCATCTTCTCCTTCGTCTATTTGGGTAAGTTTTGCCTCATACTCAAATGAAATAGGACCAGCCATACTATTCATTTCCACGGTAAAAGGAAGCGTTGCTGTCCCCTCTTCAAGTGAAGTTTCCAGTTCATCGTCAGATAATTTTGTATAAGAAATGGTGACATCACTTATTTGCAGATCTTCATAAATCTTAGTATATCGATCAACCATGTTTTCCGTTGAGTATTCCTGTTGAGATTCAGGTGTCAGCATCTCATACATTTTTGAGAATTCCTGATTACTCCAATGTTCTACGTATTTATCAAACCGTTCATGTGGTGTTACTACATCGTCTTCGGAACATCCAATTAATATGACGAAAAAAACGATGGATAGTAGTAAGGTTACTCTCCTCATTTGAATCCCCCTCTATTGAATTACATCTCCTATATTATAACATTTTTTAAATAGAAAATTTATTGAGAAATAGTGAAAAGTCACCTGCTAAAACAGGTGACTCATCTTACTTCTCTTCCATATGGTTGTTAATTTCTGTGGTTACCCGCTCAAACTCTGAATCTGGAACGATGTAGTACCAAACTCCACCTATAGTTTGTCCACTTCCATTCAATTCGAGTGTTTTGATATTATTTCTTGTACCTAGGTAATTGGTAAATAAGTTCTGCATATTCCCCATGTTTAAGTCAGTTTTTACATTGCCACCGACAATATTTAAAATTTCACCGACCTTTGTAATACTTGAAAAGCTTGCTGCTTCATTTAGGGAAGCAGTGATTACCTTACGCTGTCTTTCATTTCGACCTAAATCTCCACGAGGGTCATTTTTACGCATTCGGATATAATCCAATGCTTCTTTACCATTCAAGTGAATTTGTCCCTCGGAAAAATTAGTTCCACCTTGTGAGAATTGTTGTTCATTATTAATCGTTACACCACCGATTGCATCAATTCCTTGTTGGAAACCTTCCATGTTCACTCGTGAATAAAAGTGGATTGGAAGATCAAAAGCTTCTTCTACTGTTTGTACGGATAGTTCTACATCGCCAAATGCATAGGCATGATTTATTTTGTCCATTCCACGACCTGGAATATTTACATATGTATCTCGAGGGATACTTAACATGATCATGGAGTCAGTATGTGGGTTTAAGGACAAAAGAATCATCGTATCGGAACGCCCTTTATCGCCAGCACGTTGATCAACACCAAGTAATAACACATTCATGGATTTTTTATCTTTAAAAATAGATTCAATTTCTTTCTGTCTGTTTGGATCATTATCACGTTCTAATGGGTCATGCATAGATGATACGGTATCGCCAATCTTATCATATACATAGGATAAGAATCCTCCACCAATAAGGAGTATTCCTAATATAATTCCTCCGACCCAATAGAGCCATTTACGTTTTTTCTTGCCCTGTTTTTTTTCAACTCTAGACTCTGCCACAATATATTCTCCTCTGTTTAAGAAAAACGTTTGTTTTTCAAGTAGTGCGAAAAATAGTAAATCTTGGATAAATTATATCGAATATTGTAGTTTTAGTCTATTCTTTTTAGGAGTATTTACTCAGTCATTTTTTAACAGGTAATGCAGTAATGATATATCGATCAGGTGCACTTCCAACGTAATTGAACGGATAGCAGGTTGTTACGGTTAATACTTCATCTGGGGCAGTCGGTACAATAATTGTTCGATCGTCTGCATCGACAATTTTCGTATCAACTATTTCGTATGAAAAATCCCCATATGGTAGTTGGATCGTTAAAATGTCTCCTAATTCCAATTCACCCATACGTCGAAAAACGGTATCACGATGTCCAGATAAAACAATTTGATCGTTTTGTAGTGGATAAGCAGTACCTCTATAATGTCCAACCCCTTTAGCGAGCTCATCTTCGTCTGTTCCTTCCACAATTGGCAGGTCTGAATCTAATTTCGGAATATGTAAAATACCAACTGTTTCTCCCATTCCTGGGTCAAAGTCAGATGGAATTGTTGGATCTTCTGAGTACGAATTAACGCCTTGTTTTGGATTGTCGTCATTTAATAATGACTTTGCTTCGGCCAGACTTTTATTTTGATCCATATTTGTTTTGATGAGTTGATAGCCGCCGAATCCTAAGAAGATCACACCAGTAAGTATTAGTAGGAGGGAAAATTTTTTCATAGTACGTGCTCCTTATTTTTATTTTCTTATGTTCATTATAAGGAATAAGTTAGGAATAGAAAAGTTTAATAGTTAATTTTTAAAGTATTTTAATAATTAGTATCTATAGTTAGTTAGCATACATATTCACGATACATACTCACGGGTTCGTTCTTTTAACAGAAACATTATTATTCTTTAAAAAGAACAGAATTGTAAGAAAATCAAAGTATTTGGAAGGTAATTATAGATATTTTGTTCTTTATAAAGTAAAATGACGGTTTTTGGTGTTTTTTAAAAAGAACGAAATGGTATATACTCTGATTGTGGTTCTTTAAAAAGAACGAATGATGTTTTCTTGTGGGTTTGCTGTTACTTTTTTACTAAGTAAAAAGGATGAATTTTAAGGGAAGGATGTTTTTTCTACGTCTCATTTAAAAATCTCACCTGTGATCACACGGTTCGTTCTTTATTAAGAAACACAAATTTGTTTTTGACCTACATAGGGTTCAAAATGAAAATTCTAAAATTTTAAGGAGGAAACAAGAATGAGTATTAAAAAGAAATTAGGTATGGGGATTACAGCTGCAGCACTAGGGATTGCTTTAGTAGGTGGAGGAACATTTGCGTATTTTAGTGATGCGGAAGAAACAAACAACACATTTGCAGCAGGTACGTTAGATTTATCAGTTGATCCTACTACTATAGTGGATGTTGACAATTTGAAACCTGGGGATGTAATTTTCCGTGAGTTTGAACTAATCAATGACGGGTCATTAGATATCTCTTCTGTAGATTTAACAACAGAATATACAGTTGATGATGCAAATGGGGACAATACGGGAGATATGGGAGAACATATAAAAGTTCTATTCCTAGAAAATGGAGATAAAACAGATTGGAATCCAATTGAAGGTTGGGATTACAACGACGTAGTGAGTGAAACTACATTAGCTGATTTACAAGCTATGACACCAGATGCTGTAGATGACTTGGAGAGCTTTTGGACTTGGTTATTTGGTGGTACTGGTGAAGAAAGTGGGTTAGCAGCAGGAGATAGTGACCAAATGTATGTAGCCTTTGAATTCGTAGACAATGGGGAAGATCAAAATGAATTCCAAGGAGACGCGTTACAGCTAACTTGGACATTTAATGCTCATCAAACAGAAGGTGAAATGAGATAAAATTCCCTTAAATGAGGGGGGCTTATTGTCCTCCTCATCCATTATTTGGTTAGTTAATAATAAAGAGACTGAATTTGTCAATAATTCATAGGCAAAATTGAGTCTTCTAATATTCATCAATACATATACGTAAACTGGTTTTATTTTGTTTTATTAAATAGTGCAACCAATGCTTTTTTTAATAAAACAAAATAATCTTTTAGAGGAGGGAGGGTCTTGAGAATGAGTCGCCTTCAGAAATTCAAAAAGAAGAAAAAGTTTATCCTAATAAGTAAATTTACGCTGTTGTTCTATTTATTAATCTTCTCATTTAGTTATCTCTCATCAGCAACAGATGCATATTTTAATTCATCAAACCAAGATTCTTTTACACTACAAGCTGGTACATGGTTTGATGGTAGTGAATTAGTGTTTATAGGTAAAGGTAATCAAAATATAAAAGTTTGTCCAGAAGTTGATATTATAGTAGAAATAAAAAACGTTGGGTTTGAGATGATTGGTCCAGCTGAGTATGAAGTTTTCTATGTAGAAAATGGTGAACCAAGAGTAAATGGTGAAAAGATTGATCAGGGATTAATTGAGCCATTAGGAAAAGACGAAATAGCAAACCTAGTATTTGAAGCTGATGATGAAGGTTTTTATGAATTTAAAGCAATTCAACGTGAGGGGTATGAAGGGTCTGACAAAGAAATCTGGAGTGAAAAGATAAAGGTTAAGTGTAATGAAAATAATAATGATTCGGAGTCCGAAAATGAAGAAGATAACTCTAAGGACAATGAATCGATTGAATCTGAGGATTCAGTAAATGAAACTGATAACAATGAAGAAAATTCTACTACTGAGAGTAAAACAAATGAAAAGGAAAATAGTACTACTGAGTCAGGTGATGCCAAAAATAATTCGACTGAATCAAATGATAATGAAAGTGATGAAGAGGAACATAACGAATCTTCTGAAGAACAAGAAGAACAAGAAGAGAATACGGAGAAAGCAACTAATGAGGAGGGTAAATCAGATGAAGAAGCTAAATAAGAAAAAAGTATTCAGCTTCCTTAATCATGTAACAACTGCTCTATTATTCCTAGTACTAATTAGCATGATCTTTCTCGTAATCTCGACCAAAGCTTCTGGCGGGGAACCTGAAATTATGGGATATCAGTTAAAAACAGTTCTTTCGGGTTCAATGGAACCGGATATCAAAACAGGCTCCATTATTGCAGTGAAACCAGCTGGTGATATGAAACGATTTAAAGAAAATGATGTTATCACATTCATGGAAGAAGACGGTAAATTAATTACCCACAGAGTCACAGAAGTAATCCAAAGTGGCGATAATGTGATGTACCGTACGAAAGGGGACAATAATAACGCTGAAGACTTAAATCCTGTCTTATCTGAAAATGTAGTTGCTGAATATACTGGGGTTACGATCCCATATTTAGGATATCTAGTAAACCTAGCTCAGTCACAAAATGGAGCATTCTTGTTATTAATCCCAGGATTTATACTGATTGGATATGCAGGTTTTACAATATGGCAAGCAATTAAAGAGCTCGAACTTTCCAATAAAAAAGAGTCAAAAGAAAATGACAGTAGTAGTTTAACGTAATCTAGGGGGATTAATTTAGCCTGTAAAGGAGGCGATGATTTGAAGCGAATATTAATTTTGTGTCTGTCGATTATTATTAATATGGCTATATTAAGTGGTCCAGTTACAAGTTTAGCGGATGAATCAAATTCTGAAAAAGTTTCAGAGATTGATATTACCCTTTCTCCAAGTGATGTGTTGTTTGATATTGATAATATGAAACCAGGTGACTGGGCTCCAAGATCAATAGTTATCCAAAACAGTGGTAAATTTGATTTTAACTATCAGATGTCTGTTCAAAACGAGGGTTCTGAAAGACTATTCAATGAGTTTTTATTAGAAATAAAAGATGATAGTGACGAATTGTATAATGGAAAGCTTGCAGACTTCGAACGTTTACCCATAAGGGAATTAGAAGCATCTTCAGAGGAAGAATTAGAAATTATCGTTCGCTATCCAGAGCATTTAGGAAACGAGTTTCAAGGTTTAGATTCTCAATTCACCTTCATATTTACAGCTGAAGGAACGGAAGATACAGATATAAATGATCGAGATGAAGAAAATATTGAGAGTTCAGTTGGTAGTGATGATGATGCTAATGGCACTGGATCTGGGTCTGCATTGCCAAACACTGCTACTAACATGTTTAATATCGTATTAATAGGAAGTATCTTGCTAGGAATGGGTGTAATTATTGCGGCAGCTAGTGCAATAAAAAAGATAAGAAATAATAAGCAACATATATAAATGTAAATGCATATGTCAGAATCTTTACAAAACTAGTGTCCATCTGACAAAACAAGACACCCTAAAAGTCTCAAATATACAGTATAATAGTCATATAAACATTTTCAAATATTCCCAGTGAAAGGCATACTCATTGAAAAATGGGGGCGCAAAGTCACAGGTCTAAAGCATTATGCTATGATGGCTGGATTACCTGGAGAAGTAATGGGGGATGGGAAATTGGAAAAGGTCGTGGAGAGTACGAAGCTGGATTATGAATGGGTGGAACTAATCAAAGAAGCGAAGGAAATCGGTATGACGGTAGATGAGGTTCGGCTATTTTTGAAAGAAGCACAACTAAATTGATAAATTTTTAAGAAAAGTGTGCTTACAATAGAACCGCTCACCTATTTTATGATATAATTTCCAGAGAAAGAGGTGAGGGAACTTGATCGGTGAAAAAATAAAACAATTACGACAAGAAAAAAAGATGTCTATATCTGAACTAGCTGAAAAAGCAAATGTAGCAAAATCATATTTGAGTTCAATCGAACGTAACCTCCAGTCTAACCCATCGATCCAGTTCATCGAGAAGATTAGTTCGGTTCTAGGTGTATCTGTCAATGAAATAATTAATACAGATAAATCAAAGCAATTAGAAGATCTAGATGATGAATGGATTAAAATTGTTCAAGAGGCAATGGATTCAGGTGTGTCAAAGGAACAATTTAAAGAATATCTAGAATTTAATAAATGGCGTAAAGAACAAGAATAGATTTACATACGAAAACCGCTTAGCCTTGCTAGCGGTTTTTTGCTTTATCTTGCTAGGAACGGGAGATATCCTACCCAACTACACAAACAATAGATAAAAACTCGATTGAAAATTATGTTAAACTTATCTCTTAAAACTTTAGAAAACTTCGCATTCGCTAAGCTTGTATGGTGAATGCCTTAGTTGCACTTATGTAGGGTAAGAAAGTTTATACTTTCCTATCTGCCAAAGAAAATTTTGGTGAAACATATGCGTAATTATTTGTATTGGCTCTTACCTCTTGGTTGGATGAGAATTAATTTTCATTCTTCATCGCAGCCTTATGAGGAACAAGATATAAAGCCTTTATTATCGAACACAATAGACCTTTCCTTCTTAGAACCATATCTGAATTGGATTGTGTTTACTCGAAAAGGTGCACATGTTACGGTATTCTTTCTACTAATGATCTTCTTTTATCTCGCTTTTAAAAAATCAACCGATTTATCAAAAAGGACGATAATCGTTGTCTCGTTTTTGTTTACCGTTACATATGCTGGTATTGATGAATTACATCAAGGTTTTACTCCGAATCGAACTCCGTATGTAGGAGATGTACTATTAGATAGCTTTGGAGCTTTTATCGCAGGATTGTTTTTAGTTTGCTGTAAACAATTGAAAACGAAACGTAATTAATAAGTTACACAATACTCTTATTTTTTATGCTAAACTACTTTTTAAGTCGAATTTTGAGGGCGGTTGGAAATGAGAGAACGAGAATACCTTAAAAATGTTATGAAAAAGGTAATAGAAGAAACGGAAAATGACCAGATCAAAACTTCAGAAGAGCTAGTCCAAACCTTAATAAATCACCTTTCCAATAACATGAAAAACTCAAATAAAAATACTATGGTTAATTAAGTCTCTAATCCATCTCTATACTAGCTGTACTTGGCTAGTAATTTTTTTGGTGAAATAGTATAGTAAGGTTAAGCGCTAGTGTGTGTATAAATGCACTAGCTTAGAAGCATGCTCTAATTATGGACAAACTCTGGAGGGATCTTTTGTGAAACGAATATTAAATTGTACAGCATCCGATTTTGAGCAGATGAATAAACATGATTTGCTTCAATCCATTCAAGCTTCAGAAGGAAGAACAATGATTGCAGAAGTAGTTTGTACAAGTGTTCCATTATATCCTGGGTTAACAAATGCGGAATATGCCTCTAGTTTTGGGGCGGACATCATATTATTAAATATTTTTGATGTCGATCAACCACATATTGAAGGATTAGATAAAGTAAAACCGAAAGAAGTTATTCATACATTGAAGAAACTAATTGGCAGACC
Organism: Ornithinibacillus caprae; assembly: GCF_009728145.1. Taxonomy (GTDB): domain Bacteria; phylum Bacillota; class Bacilli; order Bacillales; family Amphibacillaceae; genus Ornithinibacillus; species Ornithinibacillus caprae. The sequence continues at coordinate 140,752 of NZ_WOCA01000008.1, forward strand.
TGTAGGAATTAACTTGGAGCCAGTAGATCCCGATGCGGATAACCTAGAAGATTTAGATGTATTGCAAGAGGGAAGAAGAGCGACTAGAAATTCATTAAAGAAAGCGAAAGAGCTTGGTGTGGATTTGATTTGTCTTACCGGTAACCCTAAAACAGGAGTATCTACGAAGGCGATCTTGAAATCAATAGAGGTTGCAAATGAAGTGGCTGGTGAAGAAGTTGTAATTATAGCTGGTAAAATGCATGGAGCAGGTGTGAAAGCTGATACACCAGAAGGGCTTGCAGATACAGATACTATAAAACAATATGTTAAAGCTGGAGCAGATATTATTCTTGTACCAGGAGTTGGAACAGTTCCAGGTGCAACATCTCAACAAACAGAAAAGCTTATATCTATTGCCCATCAGGAAGGTGCATTAGCATTAACAAGCATTGGTACGAGTCAAGAAGGTGCTGAGAAAGAAACGATCCAGCAAATGGCATTGTATAATAAAATGGCTGGAGCGGATATGCATCATATAGGTGATGCAGGAATGCATGGAATTGCAGTTCCGGAAAACATCATGCACTATTCAATTGCAATTCGTGGGAAAAGACATACATATATTCGAATGGCAGCCTCGGTTCACCGCTAGATTTTTCTGTCAAATGACAACTAATTCATGATGTGCTACTTTAGTACTGGCAGAGGGTTGACGGAAAGGATGAGAATTAATGAAAGATGTATCATCATCACTCTACATAAGAAACATTAATATATATGGTGAAAATGATGTGATTAGAAATGGTAGTGTATTGATTGAAAATGGAAAAATCAAAGAAATTTTTTCAGAAAATCAAAAGCCAGATAGCTACCCAAACCGATTTAAAATAATAGATGGATCAAATTTAAATGTAATTCCAGGTTTTATCGATGGTCATATCCATGGTGCAAATGGTGCGGATGTTATGGATGCAACAGAAGAAGCGATAGATTCCATGGCATCGGTATTGCCGAAAGAAGGAACGACAAGCTTTTTAGCAACAACGATTACACAATCCCCTGAAAATATAGAGAAAGCTTTAAAGAATATTGCTGATTATACAAATAAACCTGGATATGCTGAAGTAGTTGGAGTTCATTTAGAGGGACCTTTTATTGAAAAAAGTAAAAAAGGTGCACAACCAATAGAACATATTATGGAGCCTGATATTACACAGTTTAATAAGTGGCAAGAAATGTCAGGAAATAACATTAAAACGATCACAATGGCCCCGGAACATGATGAGGATGGTTCTTTTATCCGATATTTATATGAGTCAGGCGTTAATGTGTCTGCAGGTCATACCGCAACAGATTTTAATGGGATGAAGCGGGCTGTATCGCATGGAGTACGACAGGTGACGCATCTATGTAATGCAATGAACGGTATTCATCATCGAGATATTGGTGTAGTTGGTGCTGCATTTCTGTTAGAGGAGCTACGTGCAGAATTAATTACAGATGGCATTCATGTTTCACCAGAAATGCTAGAATTAATATATCAAAATGTTGGTAGTGAACGTTTGATTTTAATCACCGATGCAATGCGGGCAAAATGTTTACAGGCTGGAGAATATGAGTTAGGTGGACAACCTGTAACGGTTACAGAGGACCGTGCAGTATTAGAAGATGGGACCTTAGCAGGGAGTATTTTAAAATTACAACACGGTGCACAACGAATGCTTGGTATTGAAGGTTTGTCATTAGAAAAAGTAATTGAAATGGCCTCTGTAAATCCAGCTAAACAACTAAATATGTTTGACCAAAAGGGAAGTATTGCTGTTGGGAAGGATGCAGATTTGTTAATAGTAGATGATAACCTAAATCTTTCCTATACAATCTGTCGTGGAGTTATCGCATTTGAGGAGGATGAACATCAATGAATATCATCAAGGTAAAAGATTATGAAGAAATGAGTCAGAAAGCATGCTCTTTGCTGTTAGATGTTGTAGAAAACGAAAGAAAGCCAGTGCTAGGATTGGCTACGGGATCAACACCGGAAGGCTTATATCGAAATTTAATTGAAAAGTACGAGCAGCATGAGGTAACATTCGAAGATACAACTACCTTTAATTTAGATGAATACGTTGGTTTGGCAAAAGATGATCCAAATAGCTATCGATATTTCATGAATGAAAAGCTGTTCAAACATATAAATATTCAAGATGAAAACACACATGTTCCAAGTGGTGTGGCTGAAGATCCAAAACAGGAATGTAAGGATTATGAGCAACTAATTCAAGAGGCAGACCGTATTGATATACAAATACTAGGTCTAGGATTAAATGGTCATATTGGATTTAATGAGCCAGGAACATCATTTAGTAGTCGTACACATGTGGTGGAATTAGATGAATCAACTAGAAATGCGAATGCACGTTTTTTTGATTCTATTGATGATGTTCCGACACAAGCGATTACAATGGGAATTGAAACAATAATGGAAAGTAAATCGATAATTTTGCTAGTATCTGGTGCAAACAAAGCGGAACCTCTTGCTCGATTAGTACATGGCGAGGTTTCGGAGGATTTTCCAGCTTCTATTCTACAAACTCATGGTAACGTAACAATCATTGCTGATGAAGCAGCACGTACAAAAATTGATTTATAGAAAAAACAATACCATCAGGGGTTAAAATGTACCCTATAGAGTAGACACTTTAAAAAAAGTCTACCTATAGGGTACTTTTGTGTAATAATAAAGAAAAAATAGTAAATGGGGAAAGAATATGAGTAAGAGATTGTTTACGGAAAAGGAAA
>NZ_WOCA01000009.1 GCF_009728145.1 Ornithinibacillus caprae
GAGTCTCCGCCTTCGTTAGTATTAAGAAATCGCTTTACTGCTTCAATTTTTTCTCTTGAAGAAAATTTAGCCATAAAAAACTACACCTCCAATTGTTATTTGTGTCTAACAATTGGGGTGCAGTTCAACACGGGATCGTCTTTTTTCTATCATTACCATGTTGGTAATTTCTTATACGTTAACGTACATTGTCCATAGCGAGGCAATTATTGTCATATACGAATAAGAAGTGTTATTATAAATTATGGACTAAAGTAAGAATCTAACAGTGATTCAGTATAAAAATGATAAGTTTTTCTATTAATGAGGAGCGTTCATGTATGGCAGAGTTATTAAAAAAAATATTTGGGGATCCAAATCAAAAAGAACTTAAACGTATACAAAAAGTTGTTGATCAAATCGAAGCAAATGAGCCAGAGATTGAAAAATTATCGGATGATCAACTAAAGAAAAAAACAGAAGAATTCAAGGAACGTTATGAAAATGGGGAAAGCTTAGACGACATGCTTGTAGAGGCATATGCAGTTGTACGTGAAGCTTCCAAACGTGTGTTGAACATGCGACCATTCCCAGTTCAGTTAATGGGAGCAGTGGCATTGCATGAGGGTAATATTGCTGAAATGAAAACAGGTGAAGGTAAAACATTAGCTTCCACTATGCCAGCATATTTAAATGCAATATCTGGAAAAGGTGTACATGTTATTACCGTCAATGAATACTTGGTAGACCGTGATGCTAAGGAAATGGGGCAATTATTTGAGTTTCTTGGTCTTACCGTTGGCTTAAATGGTAATGGTTTATCAAAAGAAGAAAAAAGAGAAGCTTATTACTGTGATATTACGTATGGTACGAATAATGAATTTGGTTTCGATTATCTACGTGATAACATGGTTCTTTATAAAGAGCAAATGGTGCAACGCCCACTGAATTTTGCAATCATTGATGAGGTTGACTCGATTTTAATTGATGAGGCACGAACACCATTGATTATTTCTGGTTCTGCTCAAAAATCTGCATCGCTTTATCAACAAGCAAATTCTTTTGTTACTACCTTAAAGCGTGAAGATGATTACACCTTTGATGAAAAAACAAAGGGTGTTCAGCTAACAGAAGAAGGAATTAACAAAGCAGAACGTTATTTTAATATTGATAATTTATTTGATCTGAATAATGTATCGTTAACGCATCATATTAATCAAGCATTAAAAGCGCACGTTTCTATGCATCGTGACACAGATTACGTTGTACAGGACGAAGAAGTTGTCATTGTTGACCAGTTTACGGGACGTTTAATGAAAGGACGTCGCTACAGTGACGGTCTTCATCAAGCAATTGAAGCAAAAGAAGGTTTAAAAATTCAAAATGAAAGCATGACATTAGCATCAATTACTTTCCAAAACTTTTTCCGTATGTACAATAAGCTGTCAGGTATGACTGGTACAGCAAAAACAGAAGAAGAAGAATTTAGAAATATTTATAATATGAATGTAATAGCGATCCCAACAAATAAACCGATTGTACGTGATGATAAACCTGATATGATCTATAAAACGATGGAAGGTAAGTTCCGTGCAGCAGTCGAATACATTAAAGAGCGTCACCTAGAAGGTCAACCAGTACTTGTTGGTACTGTTGCCGTAGAAACTTCTGAGATTATTTCCCATTTACTAAAAAAAGCAGGCGTTAAACATAATGTATTAAACGCGAAAAATCATTATCGTGAAGCAGAAATTATCGAAAATGCCGGGCAACAAGGAGCAGTAACCATCGCTACCAACATGGCTGGTCGTGGTACGGATATCAAACTTGGTGAAGGTGTGAAAGAGCTAGGTGGTCTAGCTGTTATTGGGACAGAACGACATGAGTCTAGACGTATTGATAATCAGTTACGCGGTCGTTCCGGACGTCAGGGCGACCCAGGTCTATCTCAATTCTATTTATCGATGGAAGATGAATTAATGCGTCGATTTGGTTCTGATAATTTACGAAATATGATGGACAAACTGGGGATGGATGATTCTCAGCCGATTGAAAGTAAAATGGTATCGCGTGCAGTCGAATCCGCTCAAAAACGAGTAGAGGGTAATAACTTTGATGCTCGTAAAACTGTACTTTCCTATGATGATGTATTACGTGAACAACGTGAAATCATTTATAAACAACGTTTTGAAGTTATTGATGCAGAAGGAAATGAATTAAGAGAAATCATTGAGAATATGATTGAATCGTCATTACAGCGTGTGATTGATACGCATACTCAGGATGAAGATGAAGACAACTGGGACATTCAAGCTATTGTTGAATATGTACATGGAAGCCTATTAGAGCCAGAAGATTTGTCTGAGGCAGATATAAAAGGAAAAGATTCAGAAGAAATAATCGAAATGATCATGAATAAAGTACGTACTCGCTATGACGAGAAGCAAGAAGAACTATCTGAAGAGCAAATGCGAGAGTTTGAAAAAGTTATACTATTACGTACCGTTGATACAAAGTGGATGGATCATATCGATCAAATGGATCAATTACGTCAAGGTATCCACTTACGTGCGTATGGACAAAATGATCCATTGCGTGAGTACCAATTAGAAGGTTTCTCTATGTTTGAAGAAATGGTTGCAAGCATTGAGGATGAAGTTGCAAAATATATCATGAAGGCACAAATTCGTGAAAACTTAAAACGTCAAGAAGTAGTGAAGAATACACAAGCTGTTTCTGGCGAACAGGAAGAGAAGAAAAAGACGAAAAAGCCATATATTAAGAAGCAAGATGTAGGTCGAAATGATCCTTGTCCGTGTGGAAGTGGGAAGAAATTTAAAAACTGTCACGGTAAATAGCATATTTAACCTTTTAAAAAGGTTTGAAAATGATTAAAATGATACTAACACTCCCAATTTCTTGGGGGTGTTTTCATTGGTAAATAAATATATTAACTTATGAGGTGAATTCAATGGAACTTGCAGAAATTAAAAATGAATTAGATAAAATGAATACGCGTGTAGCGGAATTTAGGGGGTCTCTTTGACTTAGATGCCAAGAATGCACGTATTCAGGAACTAGAGTTAGAAATGACCGAGCCCGGATTTTGGGATGATCAAAATGCCGCTCAAAAGGTAATCGATGAAGCAAATGGGCTAAAAGGTTATGTAAACACATTTGATGGTATATCAGCTCGTTTAGATGACTTAGAGGTTTCGTATGAGCTAGTGAAAGAAGAAAATGATGAAGAATTATATGAAGAACTAAATAACGATATTGTGGAGCTTCGTAAAGCCATTAATGAATTTGAATTGCAAATGCTTTTGAGTGAACCATACGATTCAAATAATGCGATCTTGGAATTACATCCAGGAGCAGGTGGAACAGAATCTCAGGATTGGGCAAGCATGCTGCTTCGCATGTATCAACGCTGGGCAGAAGCAAAAGGATTCTCAGTAGAAACATTGGACTATTTACCTGGGGATGAAGCTGGTGTAAAAAGTGTTACCCTGTTAATTAAGGGTCATAATGCCTATGGGTATTTAAAAGCAGAAAAAGGTGTCCATCGTTTGGTACGTATTTCTCCATTCGATTCTTCAGGTAGGCGACATACTTCGTTTGCATCTTGTGAGGTTATGCCAGAGCTCTCTGATGATGTGGATATTGATGTGAAAACAGAAGATATAAAGGTGGATACGTATCGTGCTAGTGGTGCAGGTGGACAGCATGTAAATACAACAGATTCTGCGGTTCGTATTACTCATATTCCAACAAATACTGTTGTTACCTGTCAAAATGAACGCTCTCAAATTAAAAACCGTGAAGCTGCTATGAAGATGTTAAAGGCTAAGCTGTATCAATTAGAAATCGAAAAGCAGCAACAAGAACTGGCGGATATTCGTGGTGAACAGAAAGAGATAGGATGGGGAAGCCAAATTCGTTCCTATGTATTCCATCCGTATTCCATGGTAAAAGACCATCGTACAAATGTAGAAATTGGAAATACAAATGCAGTTATGGATGGTGATCTTGACCCGTTTATCGATGCATTTTTACGATCAAAAATGTGACATAAATCACCTTTTTGAAAGCCCCTAACCTCTTGATATAACTAGGTTTGTGACGTGTTGTGAAAGTCATGAAATTGCCACAAATTACTAAAATGTTGGTATGACAACGTTTTTAGCCAATTTTTGGTTTTTGAAGGCTTTATAAGAGGTTTTATTATTTTCTATATTGGTTATAATAAATATGACAAACCTATTATTAAACTTTGATTAGGGGGATTTCACATGAAGAAATGGTTATTTGCAGTATTAATTGGATCCGCACTAGTACTTGGTGCATGTGGCGGTGGAGATGATGATGCTACAGACACGAACGGTGATGGTGGCGAAACAACAGAAACTGCTGCAGGTCAAGAAATTTATGAAGCAAACTGTGCAGCTTGTCATGGTGCAGATTTATCCGGTGGTGCTGGTCCGAACTTAAGTGCAGTAGGATCTAAGTACTCTGCTGATGAAATTGTTGATATTATCCATAATGGAATTGGTAACATGCAAGCACAAAATGTTGACAATGATGATGCAGAAGTATTAGCAAACTGGTTAGCAGAAAAGAAATAAATTTATCTTAAGTATATAAAAAGTTTGATCTCCTTAGGTCAAGCTTTTTTTATTTTCCATTTTCCCATCCCAAATACTCAGGCTCCAACATCTCCCAAAATTTTACCGAATTTTACAAAAAAACTACCAAAATAGTTCCTTTGAAATATAAATGTAATAATTTTTATCGTAAAAAATATGTAGAAAGATGTTATAATATAAAAGAATTCCGAAGAAAATAGTCTGTTTTATTAAAAAGGTTTTATGAAATGAAGTTATTTTCTTTAGCAGAAAAGCGAGAATAGGCTTGCATTTTGCAACTAGGTCTTTTGGCACAAAGGCATACCAAGCCGATTTTTCACAACAACATTATAAAAATATAAAGGTGAGTTTATATGATATTAATGAAAGATGTATATAAAACGTATTCCAATGGGGTAACTGCGTTAAATGGTATTTCAGTAGACATAGATCAAGGTGAATTTGTATATATAGTAGGTCCAAGTGGAGCGGGAAAATCAACATTTGTTAAATTGATGTATCGTGAAGTAAAACCTAGTAATGGACAACTTGTTATAAATAAAACGGATTTAAGTGAGTTAAAAGAAAAAAATATTCCTCATTTTCGTCGTGATATCGGAGTTATTTTCCAAGACTTTAAATTGCTTCCTAAACTATCAGTCTATGAAAATGTGGCTTTTGCACTAGAGGTAATCGAAGAATCTCCTCGAAATATCCGCAAACGTGTGATGGATGTACTTGAACTAGTTGGTCTTAAAAATAAGGCCCGTTTTTTACCAGATGAGTTATCTGGTGGTGAACAACAACGTGTTTCCATCGCTCGTGCTATTGTAAATCATCCGAAGATTGTTATTGCGGACGAGCCTACTGGAAACCTCGATCCAGATACTTCATGGGAGATCATGCGTGTTTTTGAAGAGATCAATAATAGAGGAACAACTATCTTAATGGCAACTCACTCGAAGGAGATTGTAAACACGATTAAAAAGCGTGTTATTGCAATTGAAGATGGGTTAATTGTAAGAGACCAACACAGAGGTGAATACGGTTATGAAAGCTAGAACATTAAAAAGACATCTACGGGAAAGTGTTAAAAATCTTTTCCGTAACGGTTGGATGACAATAGCCTCTGCTGGTGCAGTTACAGTTACATTGGTTTTGGTTGGAGCATTTCTAGCTCTTATGTTAAACCTGAATCAAATGGCTACTAATCTGGAGGAAGATGTTGTAATTAAGGCATTGATTGATACAACTGCTGATGATGAACAAATAAAAGAATTAGGTGAAGAAATTGATCAACTAGATGCAGTTGATACAGTGTTATTCTCATCTAAAGATGAGGAATTACAGGACCTAATTGAAGGTATGGGAGAAGGTGGAGAAACTTGGCAGTTATTAGAACAAGAAAATCCACTAAATCATGCTTACGTAGTTAAGGCGAAGGATCCTCAAAACACGGAAGAACTCGCTGATGAAATTGCGACATTTGATAATGTAGATGAAGTATCTTATGGGCAAGAGGTTGTTCAAAACCTATTTAAATTTAACAACTATGCTAGAACGATTGGATTAGTCTTAATTATTGGATTAGTGTTAACGGCTATTTTCCTAATTTCTAATACAATTAAACTTACAATTATGGCACGTAGTAAAGAGATTGGCATCATGAAATTAGTTGGTGCTACCAATGGATTTATTAGATGGCCATTCTTTATTGAAGGAATGTTACTTGGGGTTTTAGGATCTATTATCCCTATTGTCGGGATCTTATCCGGATATAAATTCTTTGAAACTAGTATAAGCGAAATCAGTGCTATCGGATTCGTTGAAATATTGCCTTATAATCCATTTGCTTGGCAACTTTCTGCAATTATCCTAGGAATAGGTGCCCTAATAGGTATTTGGGGAAGTGTCATGAGTGTACGTAAATTCTTAAAAGTTTAATTCAACTATCGAGAATTGATAGAGTTGATTGTTTTTTGAAAGGGGAATTAACGGGATGAAGAAATATTTACCATTATTACTTGTCGTTGCCTTAGTATTAACGATTCCAGGTTTAAATTTGGATCAGGTTTCTGCGGAATCAGTCGATGATTTGAATAAACAAATTAAAGATTTGGAAAAAGAACAATTAGAACTTAAAGAAAAACAAGATGGTTTAGAAAGTGAGAAATCAGAAACGGAGAAAAAGATTCAAGAGAACTTGAATAAGCAAGGTACAGTTAAAGGTGAAATTGAATCTATTGATCAGCAACTTGATACGACAAGAGCAAACATTCAAGCGAAAGAAAATGAAATTGCTGAAACGAATAAAGAAATTGATAGTTTAAATAACAAAATAAAAGAGTTAAAAGAGCAAATCGAAGAATTAAAAGAAGAAATTAAGAAATTACAAGAGAAAATTGAAAAACGTGAAGAATTACTAAAAGATCGTTTACGTACCATCCAAAAAAATGGCGGTCAAATGAGATATATTGAAGTGTTACTCGGGTCTAGTAGCTTTGCTGATTTTATCAGTAGAACTGCTGCAGTAAACATCATGATGGATCAGGATAAAGCGATCATGGAAACATTAAAAGAAGATCGAATTACAGTAGAAACGAAAAAGACTGAGGTAGAAGATAATAAAACCGAAGTTGAGGATAAGAAAGTAGAAGTTGAAGATAAGAAAGTTGCTTTGGAGTCTCAAAAACAAGAATTAGTTGCTTTACAAGGGCAACTGAATAATCAAATGGCTGAAAAGGAAACCTTGATGGCCGAGCTAGAACATGAACATGAAGAGCTACACGAAATTGAATTAACATTAGCTGAGGAACAAGAAGTCATACGTGCAGAAGCGGAAGCAAAGAAGAAAGCAATTGCAATGGCTGAACGTAAGAAAACGGAATTAGCGCAATTAAATAAAAAAGAACCAGCAGCAAACTCTGGAAATCCAAATGGGATTTTTACACACCCAGCAAAAGCGAGAATATCTTCTCATTTTGGAATGAGATATCATCCAATTTTTCACGAAAATAGACTCCATGCAGGTGTAGATTTTGCAACATCTACAGGAACACCTTTACTTGCACCGGCTGACGGTGTCGTAAGTAAAGTAGGTGTAGTTGGTGGATTTGGAAATGCCATTTTTATTTCGCATTATATTAATGGGCAAAGTTATACCACTGTATCTGCTCATTTAAGTAGTATGTCTGTTTCACCTGGACAAGAAGTGTCAGAAGGACAAGTAATAGGAGCAACAGGTAACACTGGTAATTCAACAGGACCCCACCTTCATTTTGAAGTACATATTGGAGGATACGGAAACCCTGTAAACCCACTCCCGTATTTAAAATAAATAGAGTATGAAAAGGCATCTCCCTAAAGGGCGATGTCTTTTTCGTATACAGTACCTAATAACTTTTTCCAATTTGCATAAGCTCCATGAGTACATATAAAATTAATTTCTTAAGTAAAATCCATAGTCATCTAGCTCAGATAGTGGTATGCTTTTTTATAATACATAAAATAAAGTAAACATAATTCTTTGGGGTGAAGATATGAAATTGAAAATACCGCATATTATACTCATTTTAGCTGCTGCATTAGTTCTTGGTTTTGCTGGTGCTTATGTAGGGGTACAGGTAGCAACGAGTTCTGATGAGCAAAATGTACCGCAAACGAATCAACCAGCGGAAGAACAGGATGAAACAGTTAATGAAAGTGAATATAATGCACCAGAAAATATGAATAAAGTCGCTCAAGCATTTGATATAATCAAGAAAAATTACTTAGAAAATGTAGAGGATCAACAGCTTATTGAAGGCGCTATTCAAGGTATGTTAGCAACATTAGAGGATCCGTATAGTACATATATGGATATAGAAATGATGAAGGAATTTGATGAACAAATTGAATCATCTTTTGAAGGAATAGGTGCAGAAGTAAGTATGGTGAATGGGACTGTCACAATTGTTGCGCCAATTAAGGATTCACCTGCAGAAAAATCAGGTTTGCGACCAAATGATCAAGTGTTAGAGGTCGATGGTGAATCATTAGAAGGTTTTGATTTGAATGAGGCAGTATCAAAAATACGTGGTGAAAAAGGGACGGAAGTAGTTCTTACCATTGCACGACCTGGCGCTTCTGAACCATTTGAAGTTACAATTACTCGTGATACGATTCCAGTGGAAACCGTTTATTCAGATATGCGGACTATTTCAGGAAAGAAAACAGGAATTATTGAGATTACAAACTTCTCGGAACAAACTTCAGCTGAATTTGAAGAGCAACTGCAGAGCTTAGAAGAAGAAGGAATAGAAGGGTTAGTTATTGATGTTCGAGGTAATCCAGGTGGCTTACTTAACTCTGTAGAAGAAATTTTGAGTAACTTTATTCCTAAAGATGTACCGTATGTACAAATTGAAGATGGTGATGGTAATAGAACTCCATACCATTCAAACTTAAATGCTAAGAAAGACTATCCTATTAGTGTATTAGTTAATGAAGGTAGTGCATCTGCTTCAGAAATACTAGCTGTTGCGATGAAGGAAATAGACTATCATGTTGTTGGAACAACATCCTTTGGTAAAGGTACGGTACAGCAGGCTGTGCCACTGGGTGATGGTAGTACGATTAAATTAACTTTCTTTAAATGGCTTTCACCAGAAGGAAATTGGATTCATGAAACAGGTGTAGAACCTACGGTCGAAATAGATCAACCAGAATATTATTATTCGAATCCAGTACAAGTGGAAGACCCATTGGTAATCGACCAATCAGATCCAAAAATTGAAAGTGTTCAGCTCATGTTAGATGGCCTAGGCTATAATCCAGGTAGAACAGATGGATATTTTAGTCAAGAAACAGAAAAGGCTGTTGAAGCTTTCCAACAAGATAATGATTTAAATGTAACTGGAGAAGTAGACCAAGAAACAGCTAATATGCTTGAATTACAAATTGTTGAGAAGATCCGTGATGGTGAAGATGACCTGCAATTAGAAAGAGCATTGGAAGTACTATACCATTAATTGGTTTAAGATAAAATCCGTGAGAAATCACTCACGGATTTTTCTAATCTGAGAAAACTTGGTTCATATACGATAAGATAGAAATACATTGTAACATGCGAAAAAGTTTTATTTCCAAGAAGCAGGAAAAAATTCGACAAATAGAGAATATATAAAGATATAGAACCAACTGAAGTTTTTGACACAGCATTGTGGGGTGATCGAGATGTTAGAAGCATGGTTAATGGAACTTTTAAAAGCAGTCGGTAGGCTCTTTCTAAATCCATTATTATATTGGACGATAATATTGGTTACAGTTGTTGGCTACAGACGAGTGAAACGTGACCGAGTAAAGTTTGGTGCAAAGGTATTTGATGTTTTTGCCGAATGGAAGGATACATGGATTTTATCCATAACATTAGGATTATTTATATCTATACTAACGATAGGAATCGGATTTTTATTTACATATGAAACTATACTTCTTTTAAGTGTTATAACTATTTTATTGAGTTTTACGTTAAGATTTAGCATGTTATCGGCTAGTTATACGATCGGCTTAACGTATATACTACTGTTACTGATACCATTACTATTGGAGAATCAAAAATTTATTAATGTAGCACTATTCTCCAGTGTTAGTCTTACTGCATTGACAATACTACTAGGACTTTTTTTAATGGTAGAAGCCCAGCTACTAAGTAAGACAAAGCGTAATGAAACATTCCCTGATTTATCTTTAGATCAGCGTGGTGGGTGGGTAGGTATCCATCATGTCAAAAAGCTCTCTATTATACCGTTTTTTACGTTAATACCACATGGGTTAATCGAATCTTTTGCCCCGTATTGGCCATATTTTACAATTGGTGAGGAGACGTACAGTTTAGTATTAGTACCATTTGTAATAGGTTTTCATCATGTAGTAAAGGGTGGGCTTCCAGATCAAGCGACTATAAAAATAGCGAAGAGCGTGTTCTTCTTAGCTTTAATTGTAACAGCAATAGCAGTTGGAAGTATTTTTGTATCATGGTTATCTATAGCTGCAGTAGTAATAGCTATTTTGGGTAGGGAGATCATTAATTATCGTCATCGAATCAATGATCAACGTAACCGCCCATTTTTCCATCAGACGAATGACGGATTAAAGGTATTATCCATTATTCCGGGTTCACCGGCAGACCGCCTACAAATTCTAGTTGGTGAAACGATTACAAAAGTCAATGGCAAGCGAATTACGACGGAGCAACAGTTTTATGAAGCACTCCAGGAAACTGGAGCATTTTTCAAACTAGATTTAATTGATGATTTTGGAGAGGTACGATTTGTTCAAAGTGCCATATATGAAGGAGACCACCATGAATTGGGTCTCATTTTCACATCTAAACCACATCGTTTACATAAATAGAAAAACAAGCATGTATGCATTGCATGCTTGTTTTTTTATGAGATTTCTTTCAATTCCTGTATAAGCAAAAACTAAGGTATCGCCATAAATACTTGGCTTATGCTAAGTTTTTTAATCCTATTTCCCCTATTCCTAACGTAAAAATCATCAAATCCAAAATAACTTCTATACCTTAAAATTGTGATTTAACTCACTATTCATCTATTACTCTTTACGTAACATAAGTAACTGAAGATAGAATTTATTAGTTACTTCAGAAATTTTATGGGGAGGGATTATACGGATGATCCAAACAGTAGCCTGGATAGTTAGTTTAATTTTTATGTTGTTTATTACCATTGTTTTTGGTGTTGTGGTACTAAAGTCGAAGGAGAAGCGAGATTATGACCCAATAAAGAAAAAATGGTATAAGGCTCGTTCGTTCTATGGTACTACACTAGTTGTTTTCTTTCTTGTGATTACAATTTATACCTTACGAGAACTACCTTATAATCAACCGGTGTATGGGGAAGGAAAGGATCCTACTATTGTAGATGTGGAAGCGCTACAATTTGGTTGGAATTTTAGTGAAACGGAATTTAAAGTAGGGGAGCCGATTGAGTTTCATGTAACTAGTGCAGATGTTAATCATGGGTTTGGTATTTATGACGAAGATAGGAATCTGTTGGCTCAAACGCAAGCGATGCCAGAGTATACAAATAAAGTTTATGTTACCTTCGATGAACCTGGTACGTACGACATTTTATGTTTAGAATATTGTGGATTAGCTCATCACTTAATGATTCAATCAATTGAAGTTACGGAATAGGGGGAGGTTGTTAACGATGAGTTCATTGGTGAATAAGGGAGAGTTAAAGCAAAGGAATGGTCAGATAGCTTCGTATTTAATCATTGGTGCGGTAGTTATTGCGGTAATGATGGTTTTTGGAATACTGATGCTTCTTGCACAAGGAGGAATGCTGAATCTATCTGCAGCCAATTTTTATCAATTTTTAACGATACATGGCACTGGTATGATCGGAGCAGCAGCATTTGCAGCAGCAGGAGTTATGTGGTATTTCCTAAGGGATTATGTTCAACTTTCTAAGAAGATTTTCACTTGGAACCTTGTGTTATTTTTAATTGGTGTTGTGATGGTAATTATCGGTGTATTCTCATTTGAATATGCTAGTTCTTGGACATTTTTATATCCATTACCTGCACTTTCAGCAAATGCCTGGGGAACAGTTGGAGCTTTGCTTTACCTTGTAGGTATGCTCGTTCTTGGTGTTGGATTCCTTTTACTATATATCGATACTGGTCGTGCAATAATTAAGAAATACGGAAGTCTCGGTAAAGGGTTAGGATGGGATGTCATTTCCGGTAAGAAAGCTGAAAAAGATGCACCGCCACCAACAGTAGTTGCTAGTACAATGGTTACGATCGTAAATGTAACTGCGTTAACTGCGGGTGCAACGGTACTCATTATGAACATAATCAATGTTGTTAACCCAGCATTTACGTTTGATCCACTATTGGCAAAAAACCTGACGTATGCATTCGGTCATATTTTTGCTAATTCCATTATTTATATGGGTGTCATTGTAGTTTATGAGATTTTACCACGATATACTAATCGTCCATGGAAATCAAATAGAATTTTCTTAATCGCTTGGACAATGTCCACTACGTTTACATTATTAATTTATACACATCATATGTTAATGGACTCCGTGATGCCGAAATGGATGTTAATCATGGGACAGGCGTTGTCATATGCAAATGGGTTACCTGTTTTAGTTATAACCGCTTATGGAGCATTAATGATTGTATATAAATCAGGTATAAAATGGGACATGGCTTCAGGTCTAGCATTCATTTCTATGTTTGGTTGGACAGTCGGTGTTGTACCAGCAATTGTGGATGCGACCATAGTAGTCAATCATGTCATGCATAATACAAAATGGGTTCCTGGACACTTTCACATGTACATGGGGCTAGGTGCAGTAGCAATGCTGTTTGCATTTATGTATTACTTAGCTAAAGTAGATAGCAACTTAGAAACGACTATACTAGATAAAATTGCATTAATTGTCTATACACTTGCGATTATTTCCGTTAGTGGACAGTTTCTCGTTTCTGGAGCTATTAGTACACCACGAAGATGGGCAACTCATTTTCCTGAGTGGATGGGTCCAGCATTATTTGGCGGGATAGCAGGGGTATTTATGTTCCTTGCAACAGTCATATTTATCGTTCACTTTATTAGTTATATTCAAGTACGAGGTACATCAACGGGAAGCGATTTTGATGATAAAAAAGTGGCGTAGTAATTCTCTATTATCTGGATTGATTTTATTTGGGGTGTTGCTCATTCCGTTCATAAGACAATTTTTAGAGTCTGTAATGGTTCTTCATATGCTCGTTCAACTACCATTACTTGTTTTAGTAGGTTGGTTAATTGGGATAACGATAACCCGTAATTTCCAGTCACATTTTGATTCATGGAATTCGAATGGAATACCTGGTACCTTACTTTTTGTCATGATAACTATGTATTGGATGATTCCTAGAACATTAGATGAAGCACTATCAATTTGGTATATTGAATTATTTAAATATGTCAGCTTGCCCGTAATTGGATTGCTATTATACGATAGCTGGAAAAAACTGCAGTCGATTGGAAAAAGCTTTATCTATCTTAACTACTTATCGATGTTTGGTTTAATGGCCTGGTTATACATTGACTCACCAATACAGATCTGTAATAACTACCTAGCAGCGGAGCAAAAAATACTAGGCTGGGGATTGTTAGGAATCACAGCTTTTATGGTGCTGTATCTTGTTCAAGCGGTATTTACAGATCAAACAGAAGAGGCTATCTAGGATAAAAGTAAATCCGCTGACGAAGTTCAGCGGATTTACTTTAGCGAATAAGAAAGTACATTAGTATAATAGTAATTAAAACACACTAGATTAGTTGGCATGGATCCCGCTTCGGTTAAAAGGTTATAACTATTGCATCTCACAAGATAAATCCTTAACAATAATCATCAAGTAGATAAGCTTCTTCAACCTATACCTTTAAGTAACCTCACACACCACAAAGTAGTATATTAGACTCACTTAAATATTGTGATTTTTTCACAATTAACTAGTTGATGAAAACGATACCAAAAAATCTATTTTACCACTATATTCATAGTATTAACCTTAATATAGTTGGGTATATTCCTTGTCAAACATTGTTCATAAATGAACATGTTTTAAGTGAGCTGAATCACATGTAGGGTAGGGAAATGGACTTACAATTAAATTAAAGATAAGAGATAAAAAAACTTATCTAAAAACTAATGAGGTGAGTGTTATGATTAAGAAAATTGGTTATGGTGTTGTTGTTGGTCTAAGTGCAACAGTTCTATTATTATCTGCATGTGCTGATGAATCACAAGATACTAAACACGATGTATCACCTGATCTTGAAAATGCTATTGAAACTGTAAATGCTGAAGCGAATACTCCAGAAGTTATTGAACCACATAAGGAATTAAATGATGATCCAGTACCTTTAGAAATTGAGCGAGATGGAACAGATGTTTATATTAATATGACAGCTCAAATTACAGACATTGAAATTGAGAAGGGATATAACTACAAAGCTTGGACATTTAACGGTGAAGCTCCTGGACCACTTGTAGTAGTAAATGAAGGAGATACGATTCACTTTACATTAGAGAATAAAGATCCGGCAATCCCCCACAGCATGGACTTTCACGCAGTACACACAGCTCCAGATAAAGGATTTGCTAATGTAGAGCCGAATGAAGAGGGAACATTCTCTTATCAAGCTACGAAACCAGGTGTGTTCATGTATCACTGTGGTACAGCTCCAGTATTATCTCACATTGCAAATGGAATGCATGGCGTAATTATTGTACAACCGAAAGATGGTTATCCTACAGATCATGAAGTAGAAAAAGAATATGCAATTATTCAAAACGAATGGTATAAATATAACGATTTAGATGATATGACAAATGGTGTACCTTCTCAAGTGGTATTTTCTACGAAAGCACTACATGAAGGTCAATCAAATACAAATGGTACAGTAACAGCAGTTAAAGATGAGCCACTACTTGCTAAAGTAGGAGATAAAGTTCGCATATATGTTAACAATGTAGGTCCGAATGAAGTAAGTAGCTTTCATGTGGTAGGTACCGTATTTGATGATGTGTATATAGATGGCAACCCTGCTAACCATATGGAAGGTTTACAAACTGTCATGTTACCAGCTAGTGGTGGAGCAGTTGTTGAATTCACGGTAAAAGAAGAGGGAGTCTATCCTTTCGTAACACACCAATTCAATCACGCACAAAAAGGAGCAGTTGGTTTTATTAAAGTTACTGCAGATGGGAAAGATGATGGCTCTGAAGTAGGCGGTCACTAAAAAATAATGATAGAAAAAACTCCGATTCATGAAAACAAGAATCGGAGTTTTTTTGCTTATCTTTGTAAATAATTTACTGATTTATAATGCAAACTATAGAGGAACAACAATGAGAAAGGAAATGAAGATGAAAAGCTATTTATTAGGTGTGTGGAATACGATTGATCCTATATATTACACATTTACTCGTTTGCGTTATATTCCAGATGAAGAACAGCACAATACTATTTTTCGGGTACGATTAACACGATATAAGGGTTCAGATGTCGTGCTTCAAGATGGGACCATCATTCATAAGAATGATATTTTATTAAAAATACATTTACACAATGTAAGGATAATAAGTGATCTCCAACCGGTAAAAAGTGAAGTAAAGCGTGCTGTATTTATCTATCACATGGTCAAACGCTCATTACCAAGATTAGCCCATTATTTACAACATCACCCCAAAAATGAGGATATAAAAGGAGTTATTGGAATAACTACACTTCACAGAGGCGTTAATCGATTAGGATTTGAAGTTTTTTCCATTAAAAATAACTATTATCGTAGGTACAAAAAGCTTACATTTACACCAATAAATTTAATGGCAAATGCCAAAAACGGCGAACCTGTATATTTATTTATGTCCAAGAAGGACTTAATTTCGAAGTATACTTCGAAAAATTAAGCACTTTTGGATTCAATTGCAACATCATGAAAGGTGATTTCTGGACGACTTCCGACACGGATATTCACACCAGTTTGTCCAAGACCTTCACTAATATAAAAAGGTGAGTTATTGTGCATGTGCAAACCTTTAATGATATTTTGTCTTGCAAGCTTACCCATTTTTACAAGATGGTATGCCTTTGGATAACAGATTTGTCCACCATGGAAGTGACCAGCTAGCAGGTAATCAAAATGGTAATCATTCATTTCTAAAACTACATTTGGGTCGTGTGTTATGACAATATTCATTCCATCTTGAACTTTTTGGTAAGACAAAGCTAAATCACTACGATTTGTACTGTAATCATCGATTCCAATAATATTGATTTTCTGACCGTTAATTTCGATCGTTTCACTAGAATTTTGCATCACATGACAACCATAATCGGTAAGCAACTGTTTAAGCTTTTCTAGATTTTCATTTTTTAACACATAATCATGGTTCCCAAGAACAGCATAGATCCCGTGTGGTGGCTTCAACTCTTGAATGACTTCTAAATAAGGAACTAACTTTGGTAGTGTTCGTTTGCGATCTAAGAAGTCACCAGTTAAAGCAATCATATCAGGTTTTTCATTTTTGATTTTACGGGCTAATTGTTCTGGTGTGATTGAGATGTTTTCTAAGTGTAAGTCAGATAACTGTAGAATGGAAAAAGATGGGCTTGTTGAAGATGTTTGCGATTCTATTTTAATTTTATTTATTTGAATATCTTTTGTATTTTGATTGGCTTTATAGACAAAATAAACTACTAGAACTAGTAGTAATGCATATAAAATATATGACATATTGTATCGCCTCCCCAACAAGCATTATAACATGGTGGATTAGAGATATCATTGGTAAATCAAGGGATTTTATTGCTAAAAAGAATCGCGATTCGTAGTTTCTATTAATATGGAGTTGAACAACATGGAACCATCAACAACAAAGAAAGAAGCATTGTTTCTACCATTTATGCAAATCCCCACCGGTCATCACCATGTAGCAGACGCAATAATGGAAGATTTGAAGAACTACACTGGATCTATACGTTGTAATAAAGTAGATATTCTATCGTATAGTTATGGAAAAATAGAATCGGTAGTATCTGGAACCTATTTGAGGTGGATTCAATCACTTCCAAGTGCGTATCATTGGTTGTATGACCGGATGGCATATAAACAAGCGTTTAAACGTAATCGTCAGTATGTATATGAAGTATTATTTATGTATTTCTTTAAACGACTTATGAAAGAGAACGAACCTAATATACTGTTTTGTACACATGCACTACCATCTAATATAGCTAGTGTGTTGAAACAAAAAGGGAATTTACATGGTGTAATCGTAAATGTTTATACGGACTACTTTGTTAATAAAGTGTGGGGAATGGAGGGGGTTGACTATCACTTTGTTCCATCAATAGAAGTAAAAAACTTCTTGTTACGTTTGGGGGTAAACGAAGAACAAATATATGTTACTGGAATTCCAGTCCACCCGGTATTTCATCAACCTAATAAGCTACAAAGGAAAAAAGATACAGGAATGTTGAAAGTTTTAGTTACTGGAGGAAGTCTAGGGGTTGGTGGAATTGAACAATTGCTTGAACAAGCCTCCGAAAAGCACGATATTCATTATTATGTACTGTGTGGTAAAAATGAAATACTGTATAGGAAGCTGAAGTCTCTGAGAAATGACATCACACCCATTTCTTATATTGAGAATAAAGAAGAAATTAATCATTTATATGATATGGTGGATGCTGTGATAACCAAGCCAGGAGGGGTTACGGTCAGTGAATGTCTCATGAAACGGAAACCTATATTTATTTGTAACGCATTACCTGGTCAAGAAAAAATAAATGAAGTAAAACTGAAGGAATTAGGGGTAGTGATCCCAATTCAACGTGGAAATATAGAACAGCAAATTTTAAACTTTTTTTCAGGAGAAAAGCAATTCGAAGAGTACATGAAAAAGATTGACTCCTATCATCATTATTTAGAAGAGAAATCAATGGATGAAATATTAGCGGAAATTTGTTCATTTGATTAAACAGAGTTGAAAGGAAATAATTAATGAAAAATCCGAACTAATTAGTTTGGATTTTTCTTTTAGCCGTAACAGCAACTTGATTTCCGCTAAGGAAAGACGCTTTCACTTCCAGCACAGGGGCGACTGGTGTGTTTCCTTGGTCCAGTGATTACTCTGCCTGCCGAAAATATTTGTCCTGCTTGAACAGCAAGTGTCTGGAGACCTTTTAGCGAAGGTACTTACTTGAGAATGAATTTCCATGAGAGAAGCTGTCACGGACAAAATGACTGCAGGATGAGAGCAAAACGTCCATGACAAAGATCAACACGGACAAGATCCAACCGTTAAAAAGTAACATTCCATACTTGGTTATTCTGAAACATTTTGTCTTAGAATGGAACGCATTCGTTTTGAGCTTACCTCTTTTTGTTTTATACTCTTGATTTTGTCTTTATGGATAAGGGTAGAATGTTAAAGAGGAATAGGGTATAATCAAAAATATCGAATGTTCGTTCGTATTTATGTTAAAATAGATAATAATATATGGTAAACTAGGTGTTAGGATTAGGAACGGAGGAAGTAATGTGGAAAATAAGTTTGAGCTAGTGTCAAAATATGAGCCACAAGGCGACCAACCCAAAGCGATAAAAGAGTTAGTTGAGAAAGTACTAGCTGGTCAGCGGGACCAAACTTTGCTTGGGGCGACAGGTACAGGAAAGACATTTACGGTATCTAATGTAATTCAGGAAATTAATCGTCCAACATTAGTTATTGCCCATAATAAGACGTTGGCAGGACAATTGTATAGTGAATTTAAAGAGTTTTTTCCCAATAATGCAGTTGAATATTTTGTCAGCTACTATGACTATTACCAACCAGAGGCATATGTTCCTTCAACAGATACGTTTATTGAAAAAGATGCAAGTATTAATGATGAGATTGATAAATTACGACACTCAGCTACATCTGCACTATTTGAAAGAAATGATGTATTGATTGTTGCAAGTGTTTCCTGTATATACGGTTTAGGTTCTCCGGAGGAATACAGCAGCCAAGTTCTTTCTCTTCGAATGGGAATGGAAAAGGATCGAGATCAGTTGCTTAAAGAACTTGTTGATATTCAATATGCTCGTAATGATATCAATTTCCAGCGTGGAACGTTCCGTGTACGTGGAGATTCGGTAGAAATCATCCCTGCTTCACGGGAAGAGCATTGTATTCGTGTTGAATTTTTTGGAGATGAAATTGACCGAATTCGCGAAGTCGATGCGTTAACCGGTGAAATTATTGGAGATCGAGAACATATAGCTATTTTCCCAGCATCTCACTTCGTTACCCGTGAAGAAAAGATGAAAGTGGCGATCGCTAATATTGAAAAAGAATTAGAAGAACGTTTAAAAGAGCTACGTGATCAAAATAAGTTGCTAGAAGCCCAACGTTTAGAACAGCGGACCAATTATGACCTTGAAATGATGCGAGAGATGGGATTCTGCTCAGGTATTGAGAACTACTCTCGTCATTTGACACTGAGGGAACAAGGTGCCACACCATATACATTGCTTGATTTCTTTCCTGACGATTATTTAGTTGTTGTCGATGAGTCGCATGTAACATTGCCACAAATCCGCGGTATGTACAATGGAGACCAGGCGAGGAAACAAGTATTAGTTGATCACGGTTTTCGTTTACCTTCTGCCTTGGATAATCGTCCATTGAAATTTGATGAATTTGAACAGAAAACTAACCAATTAATATATGTTTCAGCTACACCTGGACCATATGAATTGGAGCACACACCTAAGATGACGGAACAAATTATTCGTCCAACTGGATTACTAGATCCGATAGTTAATGTTCGTCCAATAGAAGGACAAATAGATGATTTAATAGGTGAAATTAACAAACGAACCGAACGAAATGAACGGGTATTAGTAACTACCTTGACGAAGAAAATGTCCGAGGATTTAACGGATTATCTAAAAGAGATAGGAATTAAGGTTGCTTATTTACACTCGGAGATCAAGACGTTAGAGCGAATTGAAATAATCCGAGATTTACGAGTTGGTAAATATGATGTTTTAATTGGAATCAACCTTCTACGAGAGGGGTTAGATATTCCAGAGGTGTCGCTAGTAGCTATATTAGATGCAGATAAGGAAGGCTTCCTACGCTCAGAGCGTTCGCTTATACAGACAATGGGGAGAGCTGCACGTAATGAAAATGGAGAAGTTATTATGTATGCGGATAAAATAACTCACTCGATGCAGGTAGCTATTGACGAAACGAATCGCCGTCGTGAGAAACAGATAGCTTATAATAAAGAGCATAATATTACTCCGAAGACGATCAAGAAGGATGTACGAGATGTCATTCGTGCTACGGTTGCTGCTGAGGATACAGAAGAATATGATTCAAAGACCAAGAGTCTTGCAAAGTTAGACAAAGCAGAAAGAGAAAAAGTAATAGAGAATATGGAAAAAGAGATGAGTGATGCTGCAAAAGCGCTTGATTTTGAGAAAGCAGCAGAGCTTCGTGATATTATACTTGAATTAAAAGTGGAAGGATGACGCATTCATGCCTAGTAAATCAATAACAATACAAGGTGCTAGAGCACATAATCTGAAAAATATAGATGTGAAGATTCCTAAAAACAAACTTGTTGTGTTAACTGGTTTGTCTGGATCAGGAAAATCATCATTAGCTTTTGATACAATTTATGCTGAGGGGCAACGTAGATATGTAGAATCTCTGTCTGCATATGCTCGCCAATTTCTAGGGCAAATGGATAAGCCAGATGTAGATGCTATTGAAGGATTATCGCCAGCTATATCCATTGACCAAAAAACTACGAGTAGAAACCCAAGGTCCACTGTTGGAACTGTAACGGAGATCTACGATTACTTACGTTTATTATATGCACGAATCGGCAGGCCAACATGTCCAAAGCATGGGATTGAAATAAGTTCTCAAACGGTGCAACAAATGGTTGATCGAATTCTAGAGTATCCAGAACGAACAAAAATGCAAGTCTTAGCACCAGTTGTTTCAGGACGTAAAGGGGAACATGTTAAAACATTTGAAAAGCTTAGGAAGGAAGGTTATGTACGCATTCGTGTAGATAAGGAAATGCGTGAAGTAACCGAAGAGATTAAGTTAGATAAAAATAAAAAACATTCAATTGAAGTTGTGGTTGACCGGATCGTTGTAAAGGATGGTATATCTAGTCGATTAAGTGACTCTATCGAAACAGCATTGGAGCTTGGTGAAGGAAAGATAATTGTTGATGTTATTGGTGAAGAGGAACTGATGTTTAGTGAAAATCATGCGTGTCCAATATGTGGATTCTCTATTGGTGAATTAGAGCCACGCTTGTTTTCATTTAATAGTCCTTTTGGTGCATGTCCAACATGTGATGGGTTAGGTACAAACCTTGAGGTTGATTTAGATTTGGTTATACCAGATTGGGGTCTAACCTTAAATGAACATGCAATCGCAGCTTGGGAGCCGATTAGTTCACAGTATTATCCGCAGCTATTGAAAAGTGTTTGTGATCATTATGGAATAAACATGGATATTCCTGTAAAGGACATTCCCAAGGATCAAATGGAAAAAATCCTTTTTGGTAGTGGGGATGAAAAGATTCATTTTCACTATATCAATGATTTTGGTAAGGTTCATGACAATATGGTCAACTTTGAAGGGGTTATTCATAATATTTCCCGTCGTTATAAAGAAACTTCTTCAGACTTCATTCGTGAAACATTAGAGAAGTATATGGCTGTAAAGCATTGTCCTTCTTGTAAAGGATATCGATTAAAGGAAGAAGCATTAGCAGTTCTAATTAATAAAAAGCATATTAGTATGATTACCGATTATTCGGTTACAGATGCTCAGGAATTTTTTGGTAATCTAGAATTAACGGAAAAGGAACAACAAATTGCTCGATTGATATTAAAAGAGATTAATAATCGTTTGGACTTTTTAAAAAATGTCGGATTAGATTATTTGACGATGTCTCGAGCTGCGGGAACATTATCTGGTGGTGAAGCACAGCGCATTCGTTTAGCTACTCAAATTGGATCCGCATTGACAGGGGTTCTGTATGTGCTTGATGAACCATCGATTGGATTGCATCAACGTGACAATGACCGCCTAATTGAAACATTGAAAAATATGCGTGATTTGGATAATACATTACTCGTTGTAGAACATGATGAGGATACCATGTTAGCTGCAGATTGGCTGATTGATATTGGTCCTGGCGCTGGGGAACATGGTGGTCAAATAGTAGCTAGCGGTACACCGAATAGTGTGATGAAAACGAAGAAATCTTTAACTGGACAATATTTATCTGGTAAAAAGTATATTCCACTTCCAGCTAAACGTCGGGAAGCAGACGATCGCTTTATCGAAGTAGTTGGTGCAGCAGAAAATAACCTAAAAAATGTTTCTACAAAAATTCCAATAGGATTAATGACGGTTGTTACTGGAGTATCTGGTTCAGGAAAAAGTACCCTCGTTAATGAAATAGTATATAAATCCTTGGCAAAACAGTTATATCGTACAAAACTAAAGCCAGGAAAGCATAAAGCAATAAATGGAATGGAGTACATTGATAAAGTAATTGACATTGATCAATCTCCAATTGGTAGAACGCCACGGTCCAATCCTGCTACGTATACAGGAGTTTTCGATGATATACGTGATGTGTTTGCACAAACGAATGAAGCAAAGGTAAGAGGATATAAAAAAGGTAGATTCAGCTTTAATGTAAAAGGTGGACGCTGTGAAGCTTGCCGCGGTGATGGAATCATAAAAATTGAAATGCACTTTTTACCTGATGTGTATGTCCCTTGTGAAGTTTGCCATGGAAAACGATATAATCGTGAGACGTTGGAAGTGAAGTATAAAGGAAAGAACATTTCAGATGTTCTAGATATGAGGATCGAGGAATCATTAGATTACTTTGCAAATATCCCGAAAATAAAACGGAAACTGCAAACGATTTATGATGTTGGTTTAGGTTATGTAAAACTAGGGCAACCAGCAACTACGTTATCTGGTGGTGAGGCACAAAGGGTTAAACTTGCCAGTGAGTTACATCGTCGTTCAACAGGAAAGTCCTTTTATATCCTAGATGAGCCAACAACTGGTCTACATGTCGATGATATAAAACGATTGTTAACCGTATTACAGCGATTAGTTGATAATGGTGATACCGTACTGATCATTGAGCATAATTTAGATGTAATTAAAACCGCAGATCATATTATTGATCTTGGACCTGAAGGCGGAGCCAGAGGTGGACAGATCATCGCTACTGGAACACCGGAGGTAATTGCAGAAGAAGAAATATCCTATACGGGTCGTTACTTAAAACCAATATTGGAGCGAGATCGAAAACGGCAAGAGGATTCCATTCGTGAGAAAGAAGAAATAAGTGCAAAGTAAGGGGGAGATGGGTAGTGAGTTGAAGCGGAACTTACTACCCTCTTCTTTTTACCAAAAAGCTTTGGTATCAAGCTTAAACCTTTGACGCAATCCATGTATTTAGGTAAGGTAAAATGGAGAAGAAATTGGGAGGAACGATGAATGAAACCAATTGAAAAAGAAAAAGTTCAAAAGATGCTGGAAAGCTTTATTAATAAAGAAGTGTATGTACACTTAGAAACAACTAATGGAGCATATGCAAGTCATGTTAATGAAAAAGCATATAATGTTGGAGTATACATACGAAACACTAAGGTAAGATTTTCACAGGCTAAAATAGTAGGTGACGGAAAATCTTATCGTGCCGGTCTAAAAATGGATATCGGTTGGATCTATGCTGAAGGTTTAACAGATTGGGAAATCTATGAAGAATCAAAACTATTAATGGCTGGACATGACCGAGAGGGTCGATTAATGGTAGCATTGCAAATTAGTGAAACTCCTTTTAGTCATTAAAACTTTTTTGAGGGAATGGTGAATGATGGAAAAACATGTAGTTGTCATATATCCACATCCAGATGATGAATCATTTGGAGCTGCAGGAACGATAGCAAAATTTCGTGAGCAAGGTGTACCAGTTACTTATTTATGTGGTACGTTAGGAGAAATGGGAAGAAATATGGGATCGCCAACTTTTGCTAATCGGGAGACGTTACCGGAGATTCGTAAAAAAGAATTAATGCAAGCGTGTAAGGTGTTGGATGTTGATTTACAAATGCTAGGCTATCGGGACAAGACATTAGAATACGAGGATAGACAAGAAGTAGCATCACATTTAAAAGGAATTATTGAAGAGAGTGAGCCAAGTTTAGTAATTACCCACTATCCTGACCATGCTGTTCACCCTGATCATGACGCACTTGGTGCTGCAGCAATTGAGGCAGTTCGCTTGATGGATCCTGACAAGAGACCAACAGTATGGGCTCAAGCAATCACGAACACACATGTTGAGGATTTAGGAAAACCAGATGTCATTAATGATGTTACAGCGAATTTTGATAAAAAAATGGATGCAATATTATCTCATAAATCACAAGCAAGTGGTATTTTAAAAAACTTTAATCAAGACGGAAACATTCCAGATGATTTAAAAGAGGAAGCAAAAAAACGGTTAGGAAAAGAGAGTTTTTATATCTGGAAATTTTAATAGAAGCAAAACTAATGAAGTGAGGTGATGTAATGAAACGCCTATACAGGTCTGAAAAAGATCAAATGGTTGGAGGTGTTTTAGCAGGAGTAGCTGAATACTTTAATATCGATCCAACGCTTGTACGTTTGCTTTTTGTTGTACTTTTCTTTTTAACGAACATTTTTCTATTAGTTGCATATGTAATTGCGATCTTCATTATTCCAAAGGAAAGTGAGGTACGCTAATGTTTAAAAGAGCTCTTTTATCTGTCTTTTTGAATGCTGTTGCCTTAATAGCAGTAGCTCAGCTTTTTGATTCGTTTCACTTAGATGGTTTTGGCACAGCTTTGTTAGCTAGTTTTATACTGGCTATCTTCAATGTCATTATTAAACCTATCTTAGTTATTTTAACCTTACCGATAACGGTAATTTCACTTGGTTTGTTTTTATTTGTGATAAATGCTATTACATTGATGCTAACACAAATGTTTATTGGATCTTCGTTTGTTATTGATGGTTTTGGTACAGCTGTTTTAGCAGCGATTGTGATTTCTATTTTAAATCTACTTCTAAATCGCTTAGTTAAAGATACACTCACAACGTAGGTGGAAAGCCTACGTTTTTCTTTTGGTGAATTTGAAATTAAAATTGAGGATATGATCGAGGAGCATCACAGTCAGTGAGCTGTTCCTCATTTCGTTAGTAGACAAAAGATGTAACTTTCCCAGGATGTTATATGTTCTGCCCGTAGCAGAAATATAGTACTCGATTCGAATGAGTCGAAGAAAGTGTATTCACCAAAAGTTACTCCAAATTTTATAACTAAAATGTTTGTTTCATTCTAAAAGAGTAGTTTGTCATAGTTAATTCATTCCTTCCAAACGTAAAAATGTGCTACAATGTAAAGCAGTTAGTCATTCTAATGGAGGAAATAAAATGAAAACAATCGTACGAACAAAAGATCTGCTAGAAAACTTCAATTTAACATTAGTAGCAGGTGAAGATGGAATACATAGAGAGATTGTGACAAGTGATATTTCCCGTCCTGGGATAGAAATGACGGGATATTTTAGATATTACCCCAAAGAGAGATTGCAATTAATAGGAAAAACAGAGATGACCTACTTTTTGGACTTAAGTGAAGAAGAACAATATGACCGTGTAAAAAAGCTTTGTACCGACGTTACACCTGGAATTGTCGTATCAAGAGGAATGGAGATTCCAAAGGTTTTAATAGAAGGTGCTAATAAATCTGGAGTACCTATTTTACACTCTCCTCGTAAAACAACACGTGTTATCAGTAGGTTGACCAACTTTTTAGAGGCTAAATTCGCTCCATTTACTGCTATTCATGGAGTATTAGTTGATATTTATGGAGTAGGGGTACTAATTACTGGTCAAAGTGGAGTCGGTAAAAGTGAAACAGCGCTTGAATTAGTGAAACGCGGGCACCGCCTTGTAGCTGATGATAGTGTAGAAATTCGTCAGGAAGATTATGACACATTAATTGGTAATTCACCACCACTTATTGAGCATTTGCTAGAAATTAGAGGATTAGGAATCATTAATGTGATGACTCTATTCGGGGCTGGTTCTGTACGTAGTTATAAAAAAATATCGTTAATTATCAACCTTGAGCTTTGGGATCAAAAGAAACAATATGATCGTTTAGGGTTAGATGAGGATACGATGAAAATTATGGACGTAAGTCTTCCGAAGGCAACCATTCCTGTGCGACCAGGTAGAAACCTTGCTGTAATTATCGAAGTAGCTGCCATGAACTTTAGACTGAAACGTATGGGTGTTAACGCTGCTGAAGAATTCTCGGAAAGATTAACAACAATGATGGATACAGAGAAAGACGAAATGGATTAGGAGGGGTTGTTATGAGTTGTGATGCACCAACGCTCGACCGAGTATTTTTGCAAATAGGGTCCTTATCTATTTATTGGTATGGGGTTATCATTGCAACAGGTGCTTTTTTAGCATTATGGTTAGTAACAAGAGAAGCAGATCGTCTTGGATTGAAAAAAGATTTAATGGTGGACTTAGTAGTATTCGCTATTCCGATTGCTATTTTGAGTGCACGAATCTATTATGTCGTATTTGAGTGGGACCGTTATGTTGGTGGTCCTTGGTGGAAGGTTTTTGCTGTTTGGGAAGGTGGAATTGCGATTCATGGTGCCTTAATTGGTGCTGTATTAACAGCAATTGTATTTGCCCGTGTGCGAAAGGTTTCCTTTTGGAAGCTTGTTGATATCGCAGCACCAGGTTTAATTCTCGGTCAGGCTATTGGCCGTTGGGGAAACTTTATGAACCAGGAAGCACATGGTGGGCCAATTTCAGAGTCTACCTATAATAGTTTTCACCAGTATCTTCCAGATTTTATTATGAATCAAATGTGTATTGATGGTGTCATGTACCATCCAACATTTCTTTATGAATCGGTTTGGAATTTCTTAGTTCTTGGCTTATTGCTAGTATTACGTAGAAAAAATCTGTTACGTGGGGAAGTATTCTTAACCTACTTAATGTCCTATTCAGTTGGACGTTTCTTTATCGAAGGAATGCGTACAGATAGCCTATATGGTGGTGGATTAAGAGCTGCACAGGTTATCTCTATATTATTAATTGTTGGAGCAATACTGTTAATTATCTACCGCCGTAAGACAGTGAAAGAAAGGTACAATGATTTAGAACCGAATAATAAGAAAAAGGGAAGTAAAAAAACAAATAAATCATCAAAGAAAAAGAAATAAGATCGAAGCACAAAGGTGGAGTGGAGAATGACCGGGATTTTATTACGTGGTTTACAAGAAGGACTTAAAACAACTTGGACATTAGGTAAGGTTATTTTCCCGATAACCTTACTTGTTACCATTATACAGCATACCCCGGTATTGCCTTGGATAATAGATAAAATTAGTCCAATTATGGGATTGTTAGGATTGTCTGGGGAAGCGGCTGTTCCACTAGTACTGGGAAATGCATTAAATTTGTACGCAGGAATAGCTGCAATTGTATCATTTGATTTTACTGTAAAAGAAGTTTTTATTCTGGCAGTGATGCTATCGTTTTCTCATAATTTGTTTATTGAATCTGCCGTTGCATCAAGAGTCGGAGTAAGCTGGTGGTTAATCTCCGGTGTACGTATTGGTCTTGCCTTATTAGCAGCGGTAGTGATTAAATTAGTATGGAATGGCGGGTCTGAGTTTGCTCAATATGGCCTTATTTCTTCCAGTAAAGTCGTTCTGAACGGATGGGGAGAAATTACGATACAAGGTTTACAAACTGCAGCATTGGCAATATTACAACTTGCCTTAATCGTCATACCTTTAATGGTAATTATGCAATATTTACGGGAAAAAGGTTGGTTAGATAAATTATCCAATGGAATAGCTCCATTTACAAAAATTCTTGGAATGGAAAAGAACACTTCGATGACCCTAGTTGCAGGTTTAACAATTGGTCTGGCATATGGTGCTGGATTAATGATTCAAGCAGTGAAAGAAGATGGGGTATCTAAACGTGATATGACATTAGCATTAATTTTCCTCGTTTCATGTCACGCAGTTGTTGAAGATACGTTAGTATTTATTCCGTTGGGGATTCCGGTTTGGCCATTGCTTATTATCCGAGTAACCACAGCGGTTGTCCTAACAATGACTATTGCTTTTGTTTGGAAACGTCATGAACAACGAAAAGGGAAGGAAGTCACCAGTGAGCATTCGTACAATACTCTTTGATTTAGATGGTACTTTAATTGATACCAATGAACTAATTATGCAATCCTTCATGCACACATTTAAACAATACGGAAGAGATTACACAAGGGAAGAGTTGTTAGCTTTTAATGGGCCACCATTACGTGAAACGTTTGAAAAGATTGATGAGAATTTAGTAGAGGAAATGATTGAAACATATCGAGAACATAACCTTTTTCATCATGATTACTATGTAAAACCTTTTCCAAATGTAGTAGAAACAATTAATGAGTTAAAGGATCATGGAATTGCTCTAGGAATTGTTACAACCAAAATGGATAAAAGTGTTCAAATGGGCTTAAAAATAGCTGGCTTAGAAGGATATTTCCAATCGGTCGTAACACTAGATGATGTAACACATGCCAAGCCACATCCAGAGCCAGTCTTTAAGGGAATCAACGAGCTAAAAGCAGATCCAAAAACAACTTTAATGGTTGGAGACAATTCACATGATATCGAATCGGGCCATCATGCAGGGGTACGTACTGCTGGAGTTGCTTGGTCCCATAAAGGAAAGGACTTTTTAGAAAAGTACAATCCTACTTATATGTTAGAAGATATGAAAGATTTGCTTAAAATTATTTAAACCTACAACTAGATCGAGCTTATAATTGTAAATCTGTAGGGGTGTGGCTATGCGAAAAACTGAACGTTATCAGGTTGAAAGTGCTAATTCTTTATGGCATATCTATAAGACTGTTTCTTTTTGGAAAGTAGTTAAAAACTTTATCATTATTCAGATTGCAAGATATACTCCTTTTTTACGTGTGAAAAACTGGTTATATCGTGTTTTTTTACGAATGAAGGTTGGAGAAGAGACTTCATTTGCATTAATGGTGATGCCGGATATTATGTTTCCTGAGAGAATTACGGTTGGAGCCAATAGTGTAATTGGCTATAACACAACCATTTTAGCGCATGAGTATTTGATTAAAGAGTATCGTATTGGTGAGGTTACAATTGGGGATGAGGTTCTAATTGGGGCAAACTCAACGATTCTCCCAGGTGTCACAATTGGAGATGGGGCTGTGGTTTCAGCGGCTACCCTCGTACACAAGGATGTCCCTGCAGGTTCTTTTGTAGGTGGAAATCCAATGAAGATTATTTATACAAAACAGCAAATGGAACAACGAGAAAAACATGAATAACTCTAAAATTAACCCTTTGAACTCAATGAATCTGTATGATAAAATATAAGTAAGTTAATATAGGTTGGACGGAGAATTGGAGAACCGCAAACAACTGATGGTCAAACACCATTAGAATGTTTTGCGGTTTTTTATTCTTTAATCTGCGTTGTTCATAATATAGTTAAGTAGTAGGAAGATAATTGAAGGGGAGTGTTTGGATGGAAGGTTTTTCTAGTTTCAAGAGAGAAGAAATATTTACTGAAATGAAAAAGACAGAATTAGATATTTTAGTCGTAGGGGGAGGAATTACGGGAGCTGGTATTTCCTTAGATGCTGTAACACGAGGATTAAAAGTTGCTGTAGTTGAAATGCAAGACTTTGCTGCAGGTACATCAAGTCGTTCCACAAAACTGGTACATGGTGGTTTACGTTACTTAAAACAGTTTGAAGTAAAGATGGTTGCTGAAGTAGGAAAAGAACGTGCGATTGTATATGAAAATGGACCACATGTAACTACTCCAGAGTGGATGATGCTTCCATTTCATAAAGGTGGAACGTTCGGACCGTTTTCAACAAACATTGGATTACGTGTGTATGATTACTTAGCTGGTGTAAAAAAAGTAGAAAGAAGAAAAATGTTTAAGCCAGAGGAAGCACTTCGGAGAGAACCACTTATTAAGAGTGAGGGACTAAGAGGAGCGGGGTATTATGTAGAGTATAAAACGGATGATGCGCGTTTAACGATTGAAGTAATGAAAAGAGCTGTTGAAAAAGGTGCAAGTGCGATAAATTATGCGAAAGTGGTAGATTTTATCTACAATGAAAATAACAAGCTAATCGGTACAGTTGTTGAGGATCAGATTACTGGGGACCAACATTCCATTTATGCAAAGAAGATAATAAATGCTTGTGGACCATGGGTTGATGGATTACGTAAATTAGATGGTTCCAATCGTGGGAAGCATTTGCATCTAACGAAGGGAGTTCACCTCGTTTTTCCGAATACAGTGTTTCCGTTGCAACAAGCTATTTACTTTGACACACCGGACGGTAGAATGGTATTTGCAATTCCCCGTGACCAAAAAACATATGTAGGAACGACCGATACAACCTATGAGGGAGATATAACTCATCCAACAATGACAAAGGAAGATCGTGACTATATTATCCATGCAATCAATTATATGTTTCCTTCATTAGGGGTTACAGCTGATGATGTAGAATCCAGTTGGGCTGGGTTACGACCATTAATTGCTGAAGAGGGAAAAGGGCCAAGTGAAATATCTCGAAAGGATGAAATATTTATTTCGAATTCCGGCTTGATTTCAATGGCTGGAGGAAAACTAACTGGTTATCGTAAAATGGCACAGGAAGCAGTTGATACAGTAGTTGAACAATTAAAAGAGGAACTGGGAATTCTATATTCTAAATCGGATACAGAAAAGCTACCGATATCTGGAGGTGATGTTGGTGGTTCTACTGGATTTACAAAATATAAGAAAGAAAAAGTAAAAGAAGGGCTTGCATTAGGGATCTCCGAAGAAAGTGCCCTAACGCTTGTACAAAGGTATGGATCAAATGTAGAAACAGTGTTCGAAATATATCAAAATAGGAAACAGGATGCAGAGATAGAAAACATAGATCCAGTTGTTTTTGCCCAGCTCTGCTACGGAATAGAAAATGAGTTGGTTTATAAACCAGTTGACTTTTTTGTTCGAAGGACGGGTGCATTATTCTTTGCAATTGATTGGGTAAAGGATTATAAAACACCTGTAATTGATTATATGGCTAAAGTTTTACATTGGAACGAAGAGCAAAAACAGCAATACACGGAGGAACTTGATAAGCTATTATGTGAAGCTGTGACGCCAGTTGAATAGTACGTAAGGGAACTTCCATCTAAATAAAGGTGGGAGTTTTTTATATACGTGTGTGATCAGACACGAGAGCGAGAGATTCGGACACGAGAGCGAGAGATTCGGACACGAGAGCGTGTGCATCGGACACAAGAGTGTGTGCATCGGACGCAAGAGAGGAAACATCGGACACAAGAGAGGAAACATCGGACACAAGAGAGGAAACATCGGACACGAGAGAGGAAACATCGGACACAAGAGAGGAAACATCGGACACAAGAGTGTGTGCATCGGACGCAAGAGAGGAAACATCGGACACAAGAGAGGAAACATCGGACACAAGAGGGGAAACATCGGACACGAGAGAGGAAACATCGGACACGAGAGAGGAAACATCGGACACGAGAGAGGAAACATCGGACACAAGAGGGGAAACATCGGACACGAGAAAGGAAACATCGGACACAAGAGAGGAAACATCGGACACAAGAGCGAAATTATCGGACACAATACTTTCTACACGGTTCACTAAATATCACTATATAATTCTATATTTAATTATGGTATACTTTTTTCGATATGTTAAATAATAGGGGGATATGTATGCAAAACGTGAAGGATAAAGAAACTGGTCAAAACCCAAATAATCTTATCCCTTTTATTCCTGAAGGTGACTTTTATTTCACAAAAGGTGTAGAAGCCTTTCGTAAAAGAAAGTTTGAGATTGCGTTGAAATGGATGAATAAGGCAGTTGAAGCTGTACCGAAAGATCCGTTGTATCAATGTCAAATGTCTATTATATATACAGAAATAGGTTCTTATCATAAAGCGAATCAAATATTAACGAATGTTTTACAGTCATCAGGAGACCAATATGTAGATTGTTATTATCTATTAGCGAATAACTATGCGCATTTAGGTTTATTAAATGATGCAAAAAAATATGCTATATCCTACCTGGATATGGAGCCAGAGGGTGACTTTAGTGAAGAAGCTAAAGGTTTGTTACAACTTATTGATTTCGATGAAGAAGATGATGACGATGGAGATTGGGGTCCATCAATTGATGATGAAGACGAGCTATTAATTTATCAAGAAACTGCTTTTTACCATTTGGAAAATAAAGAGTGGGACAAAGCATTACTTGTATTAGAAGAAATGACTGTTCAATTTCCAGAACACAAGACAGCAAAACACGAGTATGCCCATGCGTTGTTTTTTAATGGTGAGCGAGAAAAGGCAATCCAAATGGAACAAGAGCTATTACATGAAGAACCTAATAATTTATATAGTCATACGAATTTAGCGACATTTTATTATGAAGCAAATCGTGAAGAATATAAGAATCATGTTGGTGCATTATTAAATGTATACCCGATTCATGAACAACAAAAATTAAGAATAGCTGTAACATTTGCTAGGACAAGTAATTACGAGGAGGCTTATGGCCGTTTTCGATTGCTAAATAAAGGAATTGTAAAAAGTCACGTTTCTTACTATCGTTGGTATTGCTTAGCAGCTTACCAAGTTGGAGCAATAGAAAAAGCGGAAGTTCTATGGAAAGAAGGTTGTAAGAAACATACTATCCTTTCTACTGAAATAGAGCCTTGGAATTTGTGAGCAAATAGTTAGACGAATATGTTCTAATTTAATACGCTATAAAGAGTAAGACAGATAAAAAAAGAGGTGTAAGTAATGTCCGAAGAGAAAATGTATGATGTAATCATCGCTGGAGCAGGACCAGCTGGTATGACAGCAGCTGTCTACACATCACGGGCAAATTTAGAAACATTGATGATCGAACGTGGAATTCCAGGTGGACAAATGGCGAATACAGAAGATGTAGAGAATTATCCTGGATTTGATCATATATTAGGACCAGATTTATCGAATAAAATGTTTGAACATGCGAAAAAGTTTGGTGCTGAATATGCCTATGGTGATATAAAAGAAGTTATTGATCATGGGGATTATAAAACCGTTGTAGCTGGAAATAAGGAATATAACACGAGATCATTAATTATTGCAACAGGTGCTCAATATAAGAAACTAGGGATACCGGGCGAGGAAGAATTAGGTGGCCGTGGAGTATCCTATTGTGCAGTATGTGACGGTGCTTTCTTTAAAGAAAAAAATCTTGTAGTAGTCGGTGGAGGAGATTCTGCTGTTGAAGAAGGTGTTTATCTAACACGCTTCGCTGATAAAGTTACAATTGTTCACCGCCGTGATGAACTACGTGCACAAAAAATTCTTCAAGACCGTGCTTTTGAAAACGAGAAAATTGACTTTATTTGGGATACAGTTGTAGAAACTATAAACGGTCCAGACGGTAAAGTTAGCAGTGTAACTCTTAAGGATGTTAATACTGGAGAAGAGAAAGAATTCTCTGCGGAAGGTGTTTTCGTGTATATAGGAATGGTACCATTAAGTGAACCATTTAAGTCATTAGGAATAACTAATGATGAAGGGTATATTCCAACGAATGAACACATGGAAACAAATATTCCAGGAGTTTTTGCTGCAGGAGATATCCGTGAGAAAACACTACGACAAATTGTGACAGCTACTGGTGATGGAAGTATTGCAGCAGAAGCGGTACAGAAGTATATTGAAGAATTATCTGAGAAAATTAAAGCTAAAAACTAAAAAAAATAGAACGTAAAGGCTTTTTAACCTCACTGTAACACGCACGAAATATATATGGGTTACAATAGGATTAACTAATTGACCCCCTTTTTAATAAATAGATTAGCTTTTGCACAGGTGGATAACATCTGTGCCCTTTTTTTTGCTTTTTCTTCTATAAGTGACGTAATAATACATATGTTAAGACTAAGCAAATTCCAGAAAAACTTTACTTTCCTGTATAATCTTGCAAATCGTAATTAAGACTTGGTAAAAAGGTAAGTTTTCTAATATAATAGAAATAGTGTTTAATTTTACTTCTAATGAACAAGAAAGAAGTGTTTGGAATGCAACGAGTGACAAACTGCATCGTTATCGATCAGGATCATATCTTATTATTAAAGAAACCTAGCCGTGGTTGGTATGCTATTCCTGGTGGGAAAATGGAACAGGGTGAAACGATCAAAGAATCTGCTATTCGAGAGTATTGGGAGGAAACAGCGCTTACGCCTAACAATCCTACTTTAGCAGGAGTTTTTACGTTTTCCATTTATCATCAAGAGGAATTAGAAAACGAATGGATGATGTTTACGTTTATTACCGATTCCTATCAGGGCCAATTAACTGAACACTGTGATGAAGGTGAATTGGAGTGGGTGCCAATTAAACAGTTGCATCAGTTACCAATGGCTGAAGGTGATCATAAAATATTTGAGCATATATTGACATCAAAAGCTACCGTATTTGGAGCTTTCTCCTATACAAATGAGTTTCAGTTAATCGACTATCGAATCAATTAATGAAAGAAAAAAACAGTGGAAGGGGAGAAATACAATGGCAGAAAAGGAACAAGAAACAAAGCTAGTAATCATTACTGGAATGTCTGGTGCAGGAAAAACGGTTGCGATTCAAAGCTTTGAAGACTTAGGTTATTACTGTGTAGATAATTTGCCACCTACATTACTTCCAAAATTTTTAGAGCTTATGAGAGATTCTACGAACAACATTCATAAAGTTGCTTTAGTTATGGATTTACGTGGTCGTGAGTTTTTTGATTCATTATTTGAAGCATTGGATGTTTTGGGTGATGAAGATTGGTTGGAGGAACATATACTTTTTCTAGATGCCAAAGATGAGCAGCTTGTAAGTCGTTATAAAGAGACAAGACGATCCCATCCATTGGCAATTGACGACTTGCCTCTAAATGGGATTAAACAGGAACGAAAAATATTAGATGAATTGCGTGGAAGAGCACAACGAATTATAGACACAACCAATCTAAAACCAAAAGAACTGCGAGAGAAAATAATCAATGCATATACTGAGGAAAAAGAAGATATTTTCTCCGTTCATTTTGTTTCATTTGGATTTAAATATGGCCTTCCAATTGATGCTGATCTTGTATTTGATGTACGTTTCTTGCCAAACCCACATTATGTTGCTAATTTACAGCCATTGACTGGATTAAATCCGGATGTTTCTTCCTACGTATTTAAATGGTCAGATGCACAGAAATTCCAAGAAAAAGTAATGGATTTACTAACGTTTATGCTTCCACAATACAAGAAAGAAGGAAAGTCACAGCTGGTCGTAGCTATTGGTTGTACTGGTGGGCAACATCGCTCTGTGGCATTAGCTGAGTATTTCTCAAAACAGTTAGCTGCAAATTACATTACACACGTTAGTCATCGTGATATCGACAAAAGAAAGGGTCATTAATATGACGGAAAAAAGACAACCACGTATAGTAGTTATTGGTGGAGGCACCGGAATGCCGGTATTACTTCGTGGTTTGAAAAACTTACCAATTCATCTAACCGCATTAGTAACGGTTGCTGATGATGGGGGGAGCACGGGAAGAATTCGGAATGAGATGGCTATCCCCGCTCCAGGTGATATTCGTAATGTAATAGCTGCCCTTTCTGAAGTGGAACCGATGATTATTCAATTATTCCAACATCGTTTTTCAATTGGAAATGGATTATCTGGTCACTCCATGGGAAATTTACTTCTAGCGGCAATGACGTCGATCACGGGTGACTTTTATACAGGAATTAAGGAAATATCCCGTGTGCTAAATGTTAAGGGAGAAATTATTCCGATATCGAATGAAAATTTGACCCTACATGCTGAAATGGAAGATGGATCCATTGTGGCTGGGGAATCGAATATTCCGTTAGCAAATAAACGTATTCAACGTGTTTTCCTTGATCCAGAGGATGTAAAGCCCTTGCCTAACGCGATCAAAGCAATTGATGAGGCAGATTTGGTTGTCATTTCACCGGGAAGTCTATTTACGAGCATTATGCCGAATATTATCATTCCTAAAATAGATGAAGCAATTCGAAGGTCGAAATCAAAGGTTGTTTACGTTTGTAATGTTATGACCCAAGCTGGAGAAACTACAG
Source organism: Ornithinibacillus caprae (assembly GCF_009728145.1). Lineage (GTDB taxonomy): Bacteria > Bacillota > Bacilli > Bacillales > Amphibacillaceae > Ornithinibacillus > Ornithinibacillus caprae. The sequence continues at coordinate 36,547 of NZ_WOCA01000009.1, forward strand.
GTTTTTCAGCGGCTGACCATGTACAAGCAATTTATAATCACGTAGGTGAAGGATGTATTGGTTCGATTATTGTTCACAATGAACCAATTGACCGAGAAATTCGCGACTTATACGCAGAAGAAAATGCTGCTCCAGTAGTCTATGATACAGACCGGTTATTAAATATGGGATTGAAAATTATTGAAGGGGATATTATTGATCACAATAGATCAACATTGCGTCATGACACAACGAAGATAGCGAAGTTATTATATTCCCTAATTCAGTAAAATGAGCATTCCATTATGAGGTAGCGTGCTGCCCATTGGGTATGTGTAAATTTAATAGGTAAAGGAGGGGAGCGTATGTCTTTTGCTTCGGAAATAAAAAAGGAATTAACAACCATTGAAGTTGATGCATGCTGTTCCCACGCAGAGCTTGCGGCATTGATACGAATGAATGGGACTATTTCTTTAGGTTCACAACAAAGGTACATACTAGATGTACAAACAGAAAATGCTGCTATTGCGAGAAGAATATATATTTTAGTAAAAGAGAATTATCCCTATCCAGTAGAACTCCTTGTACGTAAAAAGATGAAGCTAAAGAAAAATAATGTGTACATTGTTCGGATGAAAAATAGTGTTGATAAAATATTAGCAGATTTGGATATCCTCCAAGGTACTTTCTCTTTTGTTCGGACAATCTCAGAGAAATATCTAAAGAAGGACTGCTGTAAACGTGCCTATTTACGTGGAGCGTTTTTAGCGGGCGGTTCGATTAATAATCCCGAAACTTCTTCCTACCACTTAGAAATCTCTAATATTCACGAAGAACATAATAATGCGCTATGTGATCTGTTAAACTCTTATCGATTACATGCTAGACAATTAGAGCGTAAAAAGGGCTTTATTGTGTATATGAAAGAAGCGGAAAAAATAACAGAGTTTCTAAGCATTATTGGGGCGCATAACGCTTTATTTAAATTTGAGGATGTTCGAATTGTTCGCGACATGCGTAACTCTGTAAACAGATTGGTTAATTGTGAGACAGCAAACTTAAACAAGACAATTGGAGCTGCTTTTCGCCAAATTGAAAACATTCAATTTATCGAAAGAACGGTTGGATTAGAGGCTTTGCCAGAAAAGCTAAGAGAAATTGCAGTTTTACGAATGCAACATGAAGATGTTTCATTGAAGGAATTAGGAGAACTAGTTTCTGGGGGAAAAATATCTAAATCTGGTGTAAACCATCGATTAAAAAAGATTGATGAGTTCGCTGAAAAGCTTAAACAAGGGGAAGTAAATTTACAATAAAATTTTGTTTGATTCCCCCAAAATTCATGATATAATTACGTTAATTTATAGAATGGAATATTCTATATGTTTTGAAACAATAATGGCTAATGTCTTCCGAGATGATTAGCCAACTTTTTAACTTCTTATGTTAACGCTTACTATTAAAAGGGGATGAGAGATTTGGTTGAGAGGACTGTAAAAGTTGAGTTAGAAACAGGGCTACAAGCCAGACCAGCTGCGCAATTTGTTCAAGAAGCAAATCGCTATTCAGCGAATTTATTTCTAGAAAAAGAAGAACGTAAAGTAAATGCTAAAAGCATTATGGGGTTGATGAGTTTAGCAATTACGACAGGAGAGACGATCACGTTAATTGCTGATGGTTCAGATGAGGAAGAAGCGATTAATCATTTGGTTTCATTTGTCCAGGGGGATTAAGTTCATACACTTATTTGTGAAATAAATAACATAATTATAACAAAAAAATGGTTCTAGCGTGAAATGCGCTAGAACCATTCAATTATTATTGATCTGCTTTACGAGTTAAAATGCGGTCAATTAATCCATAATTTACAGCTTTTTCAGCAGTCATGAAATTATCACGTTCTGTATCTGCTTCAATTACTTCGATTGGTTGACCAGTTCTTTCAGCAAGGATTTCATTCATTTTTCTTTTCATTTCAATAATACGTTTTGCATGAATTTCAATATCTGTTGCTTGACCTTGTGTACCACCTAATGGTTGGTGAATCATTACTTCACTGTTTGGTAGTGCGAAACGCTTACCTTTTTCACCAGCAGCTAATAGGAATGCACCCATGGATGCTGCCATACCAGTACAAATTGTGGAGACATCTGCTTTAATGAACTGCATAGTATCATAAATTGCCATACCTGCTGTGATGGATCCACCTGGTGAGTTAATGTATAAAGAAATATCCTTCTCAGGGTCTTCAGCTTCTAGGAAAAGTAATTGTGCTACAATTGAGTTAGCAACATTATCATCAATGGCACTTCCTAGCATAATAATACGGTCTTTTAATAAACGAGAGTAAATATCATATGCGCGCTCTCCACGGTTTGTTTGTTCAATAACTGTAGGTATCAAATTCATAGTAAATCCTCCTTATTCTATACGTTCATCCATTTAATTTGGATCTATTTTTATCATAACTAAAAGGTCAATGAAGGTCAAACAAAAACGTTTGACAAATTTCCTTATGTATTAAAGTACACTTCCCATCATACCCGGAACATTGGAAAATTAAACCTGTAGACCAGAAAATACTTGTCTAAGCAAACGTAACGCGTTATAATAGCGTATGTGTCCAATTTAATCTATATGCGCCCATAGCTCAGCTGGATAGAGCACTGGTTTCCGGTACCAGGTTTGCCGGGGGTTCGAATCCCTCTGGGCGCGTACCAAAAAGTCAATAAAAGCAAGGGATAGAAGTGATTTTCTTCCCTTGCTATTTTCATGTAAAAATACCACTTTGCAAACGAATTGCAAACCTTCGAGTTTCGAAATGAATTTTAAGCCTAGTTTTTAACAATCGAAAACACATTTTCTGGCTTACTTTCTTTTTTCTTATAAAGTGATTTTTGGATACTTGTTGCAGCAACTTCTTGAATTCCGGGAATAATATGCGAGTACGTATCTAATGTCGTTTGGATAGATCTATGACCTAATCTTTCTTGAACTACTTTCGGATGTACCCCAGCTCGTAGTAACAAAGTAGCATGAGTGTGCCTTAACCCATGAAAACTAATATCTTTTACGCCACTTTTTTCAATTGTACGATTAAACACTGTTCTTAAATAGGTAGGTCTTATAACTCCTCCAGTTGAAGTACAACATACTAAATTACGGTCCTCATAGTCTGGGCCACATTTCATTTTATCTTTTTCCTGCTGCCTTTTGTGATCTTTTAATATCTCAATTGTGTCATCATCAATATCTATTGTACGATAACTAGTTGATGTTTTAAGCTGAGGAGATAGCTTCCACTCACCTGTATCATCTTTTTTAAGTTGTTGGTAGACAGATATCTTTTTCTTGTCAAAATCAACGTGTGACCATCTTAAGCCTAAAATTTCTCCTCTACGCATACCTGTAGCTAAAGCAAGTATTATAGGCAATGCATGATTCTTGCTTTTAAGATTACTCATAAAAGATTGCACTTCATCCTCAGTCCAATATTCAATTTCCTTTCTATCTACCTTAGGAGCTTCTATATCTTCCATAATACCTTCTTTGATACCGTAACGTTTACCTTTTTTTAATGCGCTCGAGAGGATTCTATAGATATGTTTTTTGGTTCGTTGGGAGATAACCTTATCACTGTTTGGGACCTTTTTGTTGTTGAGGTCAATTAAAAACGATTCAACATGATGTGATTCCAGTTTGCTTACTTTCCAAGTGCCTAACCCCGGAATAATGTGTTTTCTCATGTAGGATTCATAATGTTCATAAGTACCAGGTGCAACTGTACTCTTTTTACGATCTAACCATTGATTAAAGTATTCCTCCATAGTCATGTCAGCAGGGTCCTTGTAGCCTTTTTCTAATTTATTTATGATCTTTGGCAAATCTTTTTCTGCATCTTTTCTTCTTTCGTACCCACTAAACCATTTTTGTTTTCTTTTGTTTTTGTGATCACGACCGATGTCAATCACAATTGCGTACTTATTACCTCTCTTCCTAATATGACCTCGCATATTCATATCCTCCTATATAATTAAATTTACTTTGATACATTTCTAACCGTCTTGTAGCAAATTGTCTATCAACATTAAAAAGGTACATAATTTCGTTAACATTTGGATTCCTTATTTGCTCCAACATAAAAGTCGGTACACAGAAGTGGTAGGCGAAGTGATTTGCTTGCCATTCCTGAGGTTTTAAAAAGTCATTCGGCAAGTATTCTTGTCTTCCTACATGCCATAAGACGTGACATAATTCATGTCCAAAATCCTGCCATTGTTTTTGTAGAGGGGCTGTTTCTTCAAGAAACATAATGTATTTTCCTTTACTGTAAACAACCTCGCTTGTGAACTCCCAGAATCGTACTGGAAGTTTAATGATCTTCGTTATATATCTGATAGTTAATTGGTGAGGTTCGGTAATATAAATAGAATGTAAAAATTGCTGTATATAGTCCTCTGTACGATTGTAAGTAAACATTGGCTCCCCCTAATTACGAATGTGTGTTCTGTTTTTAGTTAAAAAGAGGGGTGCACAGTTACTGTACACCTAAATTTCTATTAGTTTTCTATAGTTAGGTCTTGAAGTTTCAAATACTGCCCTTCCGATACAGTAATATAAGTATCTGCTTGAACATTGTCATTCGTAACAATACTTTCTAATTGATGTCTGCTATCTGTGCTTACTTCTAAGTAACCCATACCAGCTGCTGAGCTCTCATTTAGTAACACTTTATATTCCCCAGCAGGGATATCTTGACCGACTTTGTACATTCCATCCGTGTATACTCCATCTTCAGGAGTCACAGAAGGAGCTGAATCAACTGGATACATTACTGCGCCTTGAAGTTTAAAATATTCTCCTTCATTTAGTGTTACATATGAATGTGCTCCATTCATTAGGTTGTCATTAAAAACAATGCTATCTAAATCCCCTGTACTATCGGAAGCACTCTCTATGTATCCCATACTTTCTGCGAATACTAGATATTCACCTGCAGGAATATCTTCCCCTACTTTATAAGTGCCGGATTCAATTTTATTTTCATCTTCTGGTTCACTCTCTTCAACATCACTAGAAGCTTCTTCTGTCTCTTCTTCTTCTGTTTCTTCTGGTTCACCTGCTTCATCTTCATCTGAATCATTAGTTGATTCATTAGACTCAACCTCTGTATTGTCATCTGTTGAAGCTGTTTCTGAATCATCTTCTCCTGGAGTTATTATTGCAATAAAAATAATAACTGCAATTAACCAAACCCACCACTTCTTATAAAATGGTTTTTTGACTTTTTCAGCCATTCTAATCTCTCCCCTTAATAATTTTTATCTATATGTAAAATCAATGTTGTAAACAAATTAATCTTCTTCCTTAAAAGCTTCCCAGATCTTTCGTAATCTTCGCAGATCCTCTTCTTTAGATTTAGGCAATTCTTTATACCAACGTTGTAGATCAGGATCATTAATAAACTCTTGGAATGATTCTTCCTCTGATCTATTAGGGGCATCAGACCGTCCTAAAAGGTAGTCTGTAGTTGTGTCTAACACATTAGCTAAATCTCTTAGAACATCATTAGATGGGGTGCTATACTCATTTTCGTAATTACTAATAGTGCTTTTGGTTGAATTAATTTTCTTACCTAATTCCTCTTGAGATAACTGACGTAGCTTTCTAATATATCTTAATCTTTTTGCAAACATAGAATATATCCCCTTATCGCATTTAAGTACAAGTACATTGTACTAGATAAATATGCACCTTTGTATAAAAGTATGAAAAAATTGTACAAAAAGTATTGACATTCAAGTTACTTGTACTTATACTGAGGTTACAGTACAAGATATTCATACTTTTGAGGGGGTGCTTATATGAAGAATCAAAGGCTGATTGAAGCCCGTAAGCAAAAACATCTTAATCAGACACAATTGGCGCAAATGCTAGGGTTTAAAGGAAAACAATCAGTCGCCAATTGGGAGAATGGTCATTCAACTCCAACTTTGTCAACTGCCATCGAGATCTCTAAGATATTAGAAAAGGATGTTGTTTATTTATTTGGTCACAAAGTACAAGTTTCTCAAACTAAAACGAAACAGGAGGTAGTTTAATTGGATCAATTAACTTTCAAACGTGTTGGTTATGTAAAAGTCCAAGTTAGAAACAAAATTCTTAATCGATCCGATTCTATAAAAGTCATTAGAGCATTCAAGTATGGCTTATTCAGAATCGGACAACAGATAACGATTAACCCAAAAGATAAATGGGATTTCCATCTTTACAAAAACATCATAAAACTTGGGGAGGTATCTTGATGAATCAATTAAAAGTTATTTCATTCAATGGTCAACTCGTAACAAGTAGCACAGAAGTTGCTGGAATGGTTGATCGACAACACAACGAATTACTGAAAACAATTCGTGGTTATATAGAAATTTTAGGAGAGGGCGATTTCGCCCAGTCCGATTTCTTTATTGAATCTACTTATAGAAACAGTCAAAACAAGGTGCTACCTTGCTATTTAGTTACTCGCAAAGGTTGTGACATGATAGCAAACAAAATGACTGGCCAAAAAGGTGTTCTTTTTACCGCTGAATATGTAACACGTTTTGAAGAAATGGAAAAGGAATTACAAAAACCTAAAGTACTAACAGAAAAAGAACAGCGCATTGAAATGTTAAAACTTTCCCTAGAACTTGAAGAAAAAACTCAACAGCATGACGAACGAATTACCAATCTAGAAGAAAACATGCGCATAGACGGCGGGCAAGAATTTCATATCAGAAGAAAAGCAAATCATGTTGTGATCGAATCGCTTGGTGGTAAAAAAGCTCCAGCATATGAGCAACTTAGCCGTAAAGCTTTCTCGGAGTTCTGGCGTGAATTTAAAAATCACTTTGGTTTACCAAGGTACGGTGATTTACCTAAAAAACAATTTGAAGATGGTCTAAGATTCATCGGTATGTGGCAACCGTCTACAGCGTTAAGGATTGAAATTGAAAATGCTAATAATCAACAAACAATTCGCGAGGTGATCTAATGACCTTCGAAGACACCATACGACAAATCATTCAAGAAGAAAACGAAAAACACTTAGACAACATCAAACGATTACTAGAATCACACGGCTACCATGAAGCACCAAGATTTCTAACAGTACCAGAGGCAGCCGAAATTCTAAGGATTGGAAAAACAGCTACTTACGAACTCTGTAGGCAATCAGAAAACAACGGCTTCCCTGCAATAAGGGAAGGTCATAAAATCCGCATACCATACACAGCACTTATGAACTGGATAGATCAGCAAACAAATCAAAAAGCAATCTAACAATCTACCGAGTGGAGGTCGGTAATTTCATAATAATACAAACTTCATAGAAATACTGTTCACCGCTTGAACATGTTCATCTTAAGAACAGAAAGGAGGGTGAATACGGTGCAATTTGGAGCAGTCTTACGAAGAATGAGGAAGGGAGCTGGACTAAGTCAAGAAGAACTGGCTGAGAAATTACATATAGCTCGCAGTAATATTTCGAAATTGGAGCGAGACAAAATGAAATTATCAGCTGAAGACTTAATTAATTGGTGTAGATCAACTCAAGCACAAGATGTACTAATCGCATTTGTGAATGGCTTGGATCCAGTCTCTATTATTGATGGAATGCAAATGGTTGGAACTATTATTCTAGGAGGTCTCTTATGACAGACAGTACAAGCTCAGTAGCAGTTTTAGGTTTGATACTACTATTCTTTATCATTATCAATCATTTAGGAGGTATGGCATGAATTCAGAACGTTTTCTACCAAACGACATTGCAGAAGCAACTAAACATCAAAGATGTTACGAGGAATGTAGGGAGTTAGCGGATGTACATTACAAGCATGGTAACTTCGCAATGGCAATGCATCGAATGACAGATGCTCAAAAGTCGCTAAATGAATTATCTAAACTAGCGGATAAAAAGATTTGCATAGATCGGCATAATGCAATTGTACAGAGTTTAAATGCAGCAGGTATTCCAGTTCAGATCATTAGGAGAGTTCATCATGATCAATAAGATTCGTGAGTCGAAATGGACCTATCGAATTGGCTTTGTAATAACACTTTTATTCTTGTATTTAGCTTTGATTAATAGTTAGGAGGGATTGCATGAGCAAAAAATTGCCATTAGCTAAACATTTATCAGACTCTGAATATCAATTACTCATGGAAGTCTACGCTAATCATAATCGTAGCATGGGATTAGACGAAAGAAAGAAATTCACTTTATCAGACATTGTCAGAGTAAGAAGAAATGTAAAAGAAAGATGTTTAGAAGTTTATTACAAAAGTGGGGATTGGTGGCGCTATGCAGCAGATGGAACTTGGTATTAAAAAAGATAAAAAAATAACTCACGCGGCAACGTGAGCAATCTATTAGCTAAATAAATTATAACACCTGAAAACACGAAAAGGCAAGGACGTTTGTCCTTCCTTTAGTGGGTACGAGCGTGAAAGGTTCCATCTCCCCCTTTCATTGCTTACGTTCGTACTTGCTAAAGGTGTGACAAGCACCTACAGCGCGTTCGTTACCTGCTGTTGAAAGTGAAATACATAGGAAAGGAGGGTCCTTATGGATATACCAGAATTAAAGGTCGAATCTAATTCGGTTCAGCATTTATGGAGAAATGAAATGTTGATCGATGAAGAAATGTTTTTTTCAGTGATAACCAAACACCACGTGATATACGAAACAACCATAACATCTACAGGCAAGTTTCAATTGAGTTTCGAAGCAAACGGTCTACAGTATTTTGCGATTGTATCAGAAGACTTCTATCACAATGTGTTATTTGGGACAGAAAAAATGACCAGCTGAGCAACTGGCCATCGGATATTCGCTTTATTCTTCTACACCCATTATAAGCGAATATCCCCATTTTATCAATATGGAGGGAGAATTAACAATGAAACAAATCAAATTACTGAACTTAGTATTAACCAACTTCAAGGGTATTAAACAATTTGAGTTAAATGCAGAAGGCGAAAATGTAAAAGTGTACGGTGATAACGCTACAGGGAAGACAAGCCTATTTGATGCATTTGTATGGATACTATTCGATAAGGATAGTCAGAACAAAAAGGACTTCCAAATCAAAACGCTACAAAACGGAAAGGTACTTCACAAGTTAAATCATGAAGTGGAAGCAACGTTTTTGGTTGATAGTAAAAAACTATCTCTAAAAAAAGTGTTCAGCGAAAAATGGACCAAGAAACGCGGATCCATTACCCAAGAATTTTCAGGCCATACCACAGATTATTACATTGATGGTGTACCAAGTAAGAAAAAAGAATACGTTGATAAGGTCGCTTCATTAGTTGACGAAGAGATATTTAAGCTACTAACTAGCCCAGGTTACTTTAATGAGCAGCTGCACTGGAAAAAACGTCGAGATTTGTTGTTAGAAATCGCTGGTGATGTAACAGACGAAGATGTTATTCAATCGAATGAAAAGCTTAGTAAGTTAATAACTATATTAGGTGATCGTTCGATTGAGGACCATAAAAAAGTCATTGCTGCTAAACGTAAAGAGATTAATCAAGAGATGGACCGTATTCCTATTCGGATTGATGAAATTCATCGAGGATTACCAGATGTTAGTGGATTGGATGAACTGGACTTACAAGCCCAAATAGATACATTAGGAAATCAAATCGAAGAAAAGCAACAGCAGATCAACGACATTAAGAGTGGTGGAGAGGTTAATAAACTGCGCACTCAAATAAGCGATATTAATCTACAAATCACTAACGTGAAGAATGAACATGCTCAACAAGGGCAAGAAGAACTGTACAAGCTTCGATCACGTCACCAAGAAGAACAATCGAATGTAAGCATCTTACAGTCAAAGGTTAGAAATAACGAGCAGCGTAAATCGATGAATGAATCAACGATTAGAGATTTAGAAGCACAGATGGATGAATTACGTAAACAGTGGCAAGAACAAAATGCTCTTGAGTTTGATCATGAAGCAAATTGCAAGTGTCCTACATGTGAACAGGAGTTACCACAGGAACAAGTGACAGAGATTGCTACCAAGTTTAATCGTGATAAATCTAGATTACTTGAAACGATTAACAACAAGGGTACTGATCTCAAAAAAAGACAAGAGTCTATCAAGCAAGAAAACGTTGGTATTGAAGCAGAAATTGATAAACTCAATCTTCAAATCGAGGAGAAGCAACAAGAAATTAAAAAGTTTGAATCCAAAATCACTGAGGCTGAAAGCAACGTCCAGCCAATCACTGAAAACCCTAACTACAACAAGCTTATGCAGGAGAGACAAGCTATAGAACAACAAATTGTAGAGATTCAAGAATCCGTACAGGAGTCGGTTCATTCAGTTCAGAATGAAATCAATCCACTAAAAGAACAACAAAATAATTTGCAAATTGATCTAAGTAAACTTGAACAACATGAAAGATCTAAAAAACGTATAGCTGAACTGGAAGAACAAGAAAGAACTCTTGCAGCAGAATTCGATAAGACAGAAGAAGAATTGTATTTAGCAGAAGAGTTTATTCGCACGAAAGTAAATCTTCTGGAAGAGAAGATCAATAGCAAGTTCAAATATGCTCGATTTAATCTCTTCAAAGAAAACATTAATGGTGGACTTGAGGAAATATGCGAAACAACTTATGAAGGTGTTCCTTACAGTTCAGGTCTAAACAACGCAGCTAAAATAAATGTCGGTCTAGATATCATCAACACACTATCTGAACATTACGGTGTACAAGCTCCGATATTCGTTGATAACGCTGAAGGTGTATCAGATTTTCCGGAAATCGGTTCTCAATTGATTCTCCTAGTTAAGCCACCTAGATTCAAGGACCTAGATAGTAGTGCTCAAAAGGCTCTAATCAGAGAATACGGAAGATATGAAGAGGCAGAGAAGGCTTGGGATGATAAGAATAAACAATTAAGAGTCGAGAGTAAAGCGAAAGTTGGGGTGGCGTAATTGCCAAATTATAGAATTGTAGAAGTTACGGAGACCGAAAATGTTTATTACGTAATAGGAAAAGATGCGCAAGAAGCGATGCAAAACTTACGGAAAATGGGTCCGCAAGTATTTAAAGAATCGTTTTCAAAAGAAAGCCACACTACTGTAAATGAGGTAAATACAGATATTATCGTTGAGGAGGAACCAACAAATGAGTAATCAAAATCAATTAGCAATGATCAAGAAAGATACAGTCGATGTTGTAGCGGAAAAGGTTAAACAATTCCAGGAGGCAGGGGAACTTCATTTCCCTGCTAACTATTCACCAGAAAATGCAATGAAAAGCGCATGGTTGAAATTGCAAGAAGTAAAGGCTAAGAGCGGTAATACTTATGTTCCAGTACTAGAGCATTGCACAAAAGATAGTGTTGCCAATTCCTTGCTTAATATGGTCGTCCAAGGTCTTAACCCAGCGAAAAACCAAGGTTATTTCATAGCCTATGGTAAGTCTCTAACCTTCCAACGTTCTTATTTCGGCACAATGGCTGTTACGAAAAGAGTTACTGGTGCTAAGTCAATTGATGCAGCAGTTATCTACGAAGGTGATGATGTTGATTATGAAATGGTTAATGGTAAGATCAAGAATCTTTCGCACAAACAACAGTTTGGGAACATTAATAAAGAAAAAATCACTGGAGCTTACTGCATCATTGATTTTGGAGAAGGCGAAACATACACAGAGCTAATGACAATGGATGAAATTCGCCAAGCGTGGTCTAAATCCCAAATGTGGGGCAAAGATCAAACAGTAGAGAGAAAAGGATCCACACATGATGAGTTTAAACAAGAAATGGCTAAGAAAACAGTGATCAATCGTGCTTGTAAAAGATACATCAATTCAAGTGATGATAGCAGTCTAGTCATCAATCACTTTAATCAGACGGATGAAGCAGTTGAAGAAGCTCAAGCACAACAAGAGATAAGTGAAAATGCTAATTCAGAGTATATCGATATTGAAGCTACAGAGGTAGATGAACCGGAACAAGCTCCTAAACAAGAACAGGCACAAGAAGAACAATTAAATGTTGATCAAGCCATGGACCAAATGGAAGAAAAAGAACCGGTTACTGCAGGAGGACCATCGTTCTAATGATTCAAATTAAAACACTAGCTTCTGGAAGTAAAGGGAATGCCTATCACATTGATGATGGGCATACCCAAATCCTTTTGGAATGCGGAATACCATTCAAAGATATTAGGAAAGCACTGGAATTCAATACTAGCAATCTAGCAGGGTGTTTAATCACGCATGAGCATAAAGACCATTGTGGAGGTTTAAACGATGTTCTAAGAGCAGGAATAAACACTTATATGTCGCCAGGTACAAAAGAAGCAATAGGGATAGAACACCACAGAATTAACACTGTACAAGCTAAGAAGCAATTTAGTATCGGTACATGGAACATATTACCGTTTGATGTTCAACACGATGTATCGGAACCATACGGATTTTTGCTACAAAATAACGCAGGAGAGAAGCTTCTATTTGCTACAGATACCTATTACATTCGGTACAAATTCAAAGGCTTAACACATCTTTTAATTGAGTGTAATTATAGCGCAGAAATACTTAATCAAAACATCATCGAAGGTATAACACCAAAAGTCATGAAAAAGCGTTTAATTAGGTCGCATTTTAGTTTAGAGAACGTAAAAGAGTTTTTGAAAGCTAATGATTTATCCAAGGTGCAGGAGATCCACTTGCTGCATCTATCAGATAGTAATAGTGACGAAGCTTTATTCAAAAGAGAAATTCAGGAACTTACAGGAAAAGTAGTTTACATCGCATGAGTTGGAGGTGAGGTAATGGTTAGACCCATAAAAGAAGGTCTTGATTACTTCCCACTAGATGTTGACATAGATCAAGATGACAAAATCGCATTAATTGAAGCCAATCATGGACTAGAAGGTTTTGGTGTAGTTATCAAGATATTAATGAAAATCTATGACAACAGTTATTTCTATCAGTGGGGAGAAAAGGAACAATTATTATTCTCTAGGAGAGTTAATGTCAACATTAATAAAGTTAATGACATCATTAATGATTGTCTGAAATGGGGTTTATTTTCTGAGTCCCTATATCAAAAACACCAAATCCTTAGTTCTAAAGGGATTCAAAAGCGATATTTGGAAGCATCTTCTCGAAGAAAGCGAGTTGAAATCAGTGAGAATTACCTTCTAATGGATAAAAAAGAGGTTAACTCATACAAAAACTTAGTTATTGTCAACATTAACTCGATAAATGACAACATTAGTACACAAAGGAAAGTAGAGGAAAGGAAAGTAAAGGAAAGTAAAGAGAAAGTAGAAGAAATTGAACCACCAGCAACAACTTCTGATGCCATTGTTTTTTATCAGCAAAATATCGGAATGATAAAGCCTAGTATTTCAGACAAAATACTTTCATGGATTAAAGACGTTGGAGATGAAATGGTAATTGAAGCCATAGACCGTGCATTGAATCGTAACAAGGCTAACTGGGGATATGCTGAGAGTATTTTAAAGTCATGGCACCAAAAAGGTATTAAAACAATTGATCAAGCTAAAGCGGAAGAGGTTCAGTTTCAAAATCAACAGGCTAATAGATTTCAAGGGAAACAATCCCAAGAAGTAGTTCCAGACTGGTTCCGCAATCGTAAAAAACAATCTAACAATCTACCGAAACCTAACGAAACTGAGGAAGATGTACAAGCCATAATAAACAGTTATACAAGCAAAGCGAGTGGTGGATCGTGACCGTTATTGAGCGTAAGAAACGGAGTAAGAGCAATGTTAACGGAGGAATCATTCGAGTGTTGGCGAAGTACGAAGATGCTTTCTCATGGGATTTGCTACAAGAAATAACGGAACTCTACCATGAAGGCTATTGTGTAGAAGACATTGCAGAAACATTTAATCGTCCAGTTATGGAAATCATCATGGCGCTTCTGCACCAGGCGGATGAAAAAAAGATTACTAGGGCATTTGCTCATAGGAGGAATCAGAATGAATGACATTGTAGAAAAACAGCGTCAGCGATATATACAAGATAGAAGAACAGATTTAATTAATAGCTTATATCGAATGGGAGTCTATGAAACTCCTGATGGTAGAAACTTAGAGGATGTTAGTTTATTTACTTTGGAACATGTTCACGTCAATGAGAAATGTAGGATGGCTAATATAAAGCAGGCTCAGGGTGAATTAAAATGATCGAACTAACAATACCAGGCAGACCAGTTCCAGCTGTACGGATGACGAAAAAGAGCAAACACGTTAATAAATACGCTATTCGGTACCTGCAGTACAAAACGAAAGTGGGTTGGATTGCTAAGCAACATTTGAAAGAAAAGCCTTCTAGAAAGCCAATTGAAGTAAAACTAAAGCTTTATTTAGCTGGTGGGAATCAAGGTGATATAGACAACTATTTTAAAGCGATTACTGACAGTTTGAACAAGATTGTTTATGAAGATGATCGACAAATTAAGAAAATTGATGTTGAGAAAATAGAAAGCTCTAAGGATGAAGAAAGAGCAGAAATACAGATATATGAGTTAGTACCAATGAAAATATAAATCCCAAAGGAGGAAGAACTATGGAATACATGATTGATTTAAACGAATTTGCAGAAGGAGCATTAGCAGCACGATTTAATGAGGAGATCCAAAAAATTCTTGATAACATCGCTGATCCTAATACGGATCCAAAGAAGGCTAGAACTTTAACAGTCCAGGTTAAAGTTTACGGAGATGAAAGGAGAGATGTAGTAAACGCAGCTGTAGTTGCCAAATCGAAGTTATTACCAGCGAAAGAAGTGGATACGAAAATTCTTATGGGTGCTGACACTAACGGAAATATCATTGGTAAGGAATTGAAATCGGGAGTAAAAGGTCAGATGTTTGTTGACGATGATGGTGACGTAGCGGAAGACACAGGTGAAAAAGTAGTTGAACAACCAGCAGAAAAAGTAATTAGTTTTAGAAATCAATCAAATTAAGATTTAAGAATTGGAGGAATGAAAAATGATTAAAGAAGCAATGCAGTATGTTTTAAGTTTAGGAAAAGCAGAAATCCACGAAGTAAATGGGCAGCAATATTCAGATAAAGATTTGTATGTACTAAGAGAACCGGTTGCTTCACCATTTGAAGTACACACTTTAACTAGTTTAGTAGAGTATGTGAAATCTAACTTTGATACCGAAGAAGAATTGATGATTCATGTGGAAAACCCTACAAGAGTCTCTGTATCATCTGCCCTGAATATAGATCAACGTCGAGATGAGTATTTAGTGGCTGAAGCTTTAACGCCTAGATTTCGTTTTGATAATTGGTATGACACTGAAGAATTTAATATTAAACTTCAATCAGTATTTGTAAATAACGAGGACCGTAAAGTGATATTGAAATTGGTTGGGAACATCAAAGAAGACAATGTGAAAACATTTGGTGATGACGGAGTTAGTCAATCCGTAGTAGCAAGAACAGGTGTAGCATCTGTAGGTAATGTAGAAGTACCTAATCCAGTAACCCTTGCACCATTCAGAACTTTCACTGAAATCGCTCAACCCGAAAGTGATTTTGTATTCCGAATGCAGAAAGGTCCAAGTTGTGCTTTATTCGAAGCAGATGGAGGGGCATGGAAAATACATGCTATTGATCAGATTAAAGAGTATCTGAACGCAGAATTAAGTGACAAACTCGCAGAAGGAACAGTAACTATTATTGGTTAATAAGCGAAAGGGCTCTTAGTTGAGCCCTTAACAAAAGAAAGAACATACGTTCCCTTCAAGGTATAATATATCATATTGAGAGGGGAAATTGAAATGAAAATCAAGCAGAACACAATTTATAACATGGATTGTCTGGAAGGAATGAAACATATACCCGATGGATCAGTAGATATGATCCTATGTGATTTACCATATGGAACTACAAATTGTTCATGGGATAGTGTTATACCATTTGAACCGTTATGGGAGCAGTACAAGCGAGTAATAAAAGAAAATGGTGCCATTGTACTAACTGCTAGTCAGCCATTTACTACTAAATTAATCGAGTCTAACTTCAAATGGTTTAGATACGAGTGGATTTGGAAGAAAGAAAATCACGTAACTGGTTTTCAGAACGCAAATCGAATGCCCTTGAAAAATCACGAGAATATCTGTGTTTTCTATAGAAAATTACCAACTTACAATCCACAAGGACTTATCAAGATTAAACCTAAAAAAGTGAAAAAAAATACGAATATGCAGGCACTAGGGGATAGAAATGGAACATTAAATAAAATACATGTAGTTAGGTATAAAAACTTTCCTAAGTCTGTTATATCGTTTCCTAGGGATCGGAAAACATTTCATCCTACTCAAAAACCAGAAGAGTTGTTTGAATACATTATTCGAACTTATACAAATGAAGGAGAAGTGGTCCTTGATAATTGTATGGGTGGATTTACTACAGCAGTTGCCTGTGACAACACAAATCGTAATTGGATAGGTTTTGAGCTTGAAAAGGATTATTGCATTCAAGGATTAGAAAGGGTTAATGAAAACAGGAATAGGTTAGGTTTACCTAATGTTCGACTAAAACAAAGCTAGGGAGGGAGAATGATTGAAAACATGCAAAGCATGTCGTAAGAAACCACAAAACAAGAAAAGTTGCCTATGTGATACTTGCTATAAAAAAGCATTCTAACTAACAACAGTGGGGGCGGTACGATGAGATTAAAATCAATTCCTTTTGAGAACCACCAGCTAAATCTAGACATAAAAGAAGGAGATAAGCCGTTTGTTGTCGTATATTGTCAAGGAGAAGCAAAACTAACATATTTACCTGAACATGGTGAGACGAAAGTTATCACGCATCAAGGGAAGGTAAAGAGGGTTAAGTTTGATGAGGGGGAAGAGTTTTGAAGTCTAATAATAGAAGGAATTTAAAGTTATCCTTTAGCAATATTGTAATGTTTTTCGGGTTAGTTGGTTTTATTGTTGTTTTCTTTCTACCTAAATTCCTTAGTAATACTTATATAGAACAGATCGGTCCATTAATTACAGCAACAAGTTTTTTGATTGTTTTTGCAGGTGTTTTAATGCAGAAAGAGGAGTTAAGCTTGCAAAGAAAAGAATTTGAAGAAACACGTGAGGTTTTTAAGGAA
Organism: Ornithinibacillus caprae; assembly: GCF_009728145.1. Lineage (GTDB taxonomy): Bacteria > Bacillota > Bacilli > Bacillales > Amphibacillaceae > Ornithinibacillus > Ornithinibacillus caprae. Next base: position 53,686 of record NZ_WOCA01000009.1, read on the forward strand.
CAAAAAATTACAATGGAATTACAAAGGGCAGAAACTACTTTTTTTAATATAAATGCACATAGGATTCAAGTTATAAATGGAATGACCTTTTCAAAATATGAAGGAATGGAAGCAATAAAAGCATTTAATTCTCTTATAGAGAAAGATACTAAGAATTATATTGACGATGAAATAAATCCTTATCTAATTCAATACGTCAATTGTATATATTCATTAATTAATGTGGTGCAACTAAGCACCATTTCTAGAACGCAAAAAGATAAATTATATCTTACCTTAGTTTTACAAATGACTTTAGATGAGAAAAAACTCATAAATAACTATATTAAATTGGATAAAAACAAAGAAAGTTCTAAATACAAGATGATTAAAGAAAAAGTACAAGAGTATTTTTAAAAACTATAACTGAAGAAAATTACCATGTATGTTGTTTCTACCAGTTAACTGCTGAAAATATAAATCCCAGAGGAGGAAGAACTATGGAATTCATGGAAAGAAACCTCAAGTTAAGTCTATAAATTTTTATTTTGAGGGGGAGAAGTTTTGAATGAATTATTAATAGTAGAGCCACAATGTAATGGATTTTGGCGATGTATTACCCCCGATGCTTGGTTGACCTCATTTGGAACATTAGTCGGTGCTCTTATAGGTGCTTCATTAGGATCACTAGGATCTTACCTATTTTTTAAAGCTAGACTTAAGGAAGAGGAAAAGCAAGTAAAGGGTGGGTTTTATAAAGAATTTAAGAGAGTCTCCCGTTTACTTGATTTAACGATAGAAAGGATGGAAATAGTTTACAAGAATTGGGGAACAGAGTATAGATTAAACTGGAAAAGCATTGATACAGCATTACTTGGAAGGGTAAGGGAAGATATAAATAATATCCCTAAATCAATTATACCAATGCAATGTTTTGATAATTTGGAAATCATTGAGCATGAATTAGGTGGCATGGAAGGGATTATCGAATTATTTGTGGATTTAACTGAACCACGTATCGGAATTTCGAGTGAACTAAAAGATCAATTTTATGAATCATTAGTGATTGTAAAAAAGAATTATAAAGAATTAAAAGAAATAAATAGTTCTACCAGCTAACTGGAGGACACTGAATGACGTATTAGCGTTGTTTAGTGTCTTTTTTTATTGGGGGTAATTATGAAAAAACAATCTATCAAATACAAGTGGAAAGTAGATCCATACAGAAAAGATAAACGCACTGGGGCGATTAGTCCTGTGAAGCGTAGTGAGTATGCAGAATCATTATTCAGAGTGGGGGCTGGGTTTAATGGACAACAAGCAACTGGAAAATTGGGCGGACAAGCTGATAAATGAGTATGAGCAAGGCAGGAGAGGTTTAAGCAGCATGAAGAACGAACTAGGTGAATCAGAGATTGATCGACAAGATAAGTCTAAGATTAATAGCATGATTGGAGAAATGACAGAGGCCATTGAGTGGATGAAAATTGGACGTAGACCTGGTAATATGCGAGGGATAGATAAGCGTTCGGCATATCAGCGTAGAGCGTTGGTTGATATGGATTTATTCCCTTCTTTGGATTTACAGACAGAGCAATATGAATTATCTGATCGTGAGAAAAAGTCTCTTATAAATGTATTGGTTGATTTATCACACAGAGAAAGACAATGCTATTTGCTTCATATGGCGCACGGTATGAGCATGAGGGAGATCGGGATTGAATTAGGAATGGGGAAAAGCACAGTCCAGAAATACATTGAACGAGCAAAGGAAAAAATAGAAAATAAAATTTCTTGTCGTACGAATGTCGTACGAACCCGTATTGAGGATGAAAGGGTTCTTATATAGAGCTCTTAATAAAATTAGTAAGTAATTATTTAAAGAACGAAAGTTCTATCTAGATTAAGCACTATAAATATTATGTAGTAGGGAGAAGTTACATTATAATTTTATTTATTAATTTTTTTTTATTTTGGTTGATATGATCCCGAATTTCTATCCAATTCTTAATTATTAATAGTACACAACATAAATTAGTTAGAAATGAAGAAAAGTCGATTTCGTTGAACACTTTTATCAACTCCATTCAAATTAGGTTCTATGAATATTATGTTCAATGAAACAAGGAAAATACGATAGTAGAAGGGAAAACCTTCCTTTTTGTCGAAATAAGATAGAAAAAGGAGGTAATATTATGAATTATAATGAGTTAAAGGATTTGCAAGACCACATTGTATTCGAGAATGAAATTAAAAAATATCAACTACAATACTTTTTCGAAACGATTGAAAGATTGGGATTAGATAAAAGTATAAGCAGCTTATATCCAAAAGGTTTGTACTATGGGGATGAGATTAATTTAATTTTATTTTATGTAGACAAAATCGTCATAGCTAATGTAAGTAATGACAGTATGTCTTTCGAGACTATCAAAAATTGCCACATAAGTTCAGTTGAAATGGAAGTTAAAAGAAGTGGAGATGGAAAAAGAAAGTTATCTATATCATTTGATAATCATAAAGAAATAGTATTAATACCTAAAGAAGATACTGTAATTTCTTTCGGAGAAAAATTCTTTGAGATTATCGAGAATATATATAAAAATCTAAACAATGCATCCTAATTATATATACTGCAGGAAATGACTCCCTTCTTGTCGAAGTTATGTAGATGGGAAGTGAGGTGAATGGGTTGAAAGAGTTAGGATTAAATTTAGAAACTATAAAAAAAAGATTAGAAGAAAAAGGTTTGACAGACAAAAAGCTAACAGAAACAATTGCAGATGTTATTTATGAAAATAACCAAGAAATTGAAAAAAATCTGCTAGAAATAATCGATAAGCAGCTAAAAACTCAAATGAAAATGAATTACTTTTAAGCGCCCTTAGTGGTGCTTTTTCTTTTGCAACAAAACAAACTTAATTTCAATCGGGGGTGGGTGATGATGTAGCATGCCTAGAAAAAGGGATCCACGTAGAGATAAGGCGTTTGAAATATGGAAACAACAAAATGGTGATATTTCAAATAGAGAAATTGCAAATAAATTAGATGTACCAGAAAAAACAATAAGCGCTTGGAAAAGTCGTGATAAATGGAATGTAGTACTACAAAAAAAGGATCGTAGTACTACAAATAAAAAGTTGTCTCCCAAAAAACAAAATATAAAAGTAAAAGAAGAGTCTTTGCCAAGTGACGAACTCACTGAAAAGCAAAGGCTTTTTTGTATTCATTATGTAAAGACGTTTAATGCTACGCAATCAGCAATTAAGGCTGGGTATTCATCTGATACCGCACATGTAATCGGTCATGAAAACTTAAGGAAACCTAAAATTGCATCGTACATTAAAGAAATTAAAGGCAACATGACTGATTCACTATTCTTAGATGCAATGGATGTACTTAGGAAATACGCAACTATCGCATTCGCAGATATTACGGATTTCGTTACATTCGGTAAAAAAGAAGTTCAAGAAATGGGCATGTTCGGTCCGCTTGAAGATGAAGAAGGCAATCCATTAATGAAAGAAGTTAACTATGTTGATTTTAAAGAATCTAACATGGTTGATGGAACGATTATTACAGAAGCTAAACAAGGTAAAGATGGCGTATCTATCAAACTAGCTGACAAGATGAAAGCACTTGAAATGCTAACTAAGTATTTTGATATGCTTCCAGATAACTTCAAACGCAAAATTGCCGAAGAGAAATTGGCTATTGAAAAAGAAAAACTTGCTATCACAAAGGCGAAAGCGAATATTGACGATGGTGACTATGAGGATGACGGATTTATTGAGGCATTAGGTAATGCAGCGGCGGAGGTGTGGAGCGATGACGACAGCGACGATGGAAGCGCCGAAACCGAAGAAACTTAAGCCTGCTTTATTTAAGTTTAAACCATTTTCAAAGAAGCAATTGAAGGTATTAACCTGGTGGCATCCTAACTCAAAAGTTAAAGACAAAGACGGAATTATATGTGATGGTTCCGTTCGTGCTGGAAAAACAGTAGTTATGTCTCTTTCCTATGTCATGTGGGCGATGGAAACATTTAACGAAGAAAACTTTGGCATGGCTGGAAAAACGATAGGTTCTTTCAGACGAAATGTAATTACTCCATTAAAACGAATGTTGAAGTCGAGAGGATACAGAGTAAAGGACCATCGCGCAGATAACTATTTAACTATTACCAAGAATGGTGTAACCAATTACTTTTATGTTTTTGGCGGTAAAGATGAATCTTCACAGGATCTAATTCAAGGGATTACATTAGCTGGAATGTTTTTTGATGAAGCAGCATTAATGCCAGAGTCGTTTGTTAGCCAAGCGGAAGCTCGTTGTTCTGTAGACGGGTCAAAGTATTGGTATAACTGTAACCCTGCAAGTCCTTTCCATTGGTTTAAAGAGAAGTACATTGACAAGCTAAAAGAGAAAAATCTTATTAGACTTCATTTCACTATGGATGACAATCCTTCTCTATCCGAAAGAGTTAAGAATCGTTATAAACGGATGTTTACTGGTATTTTCTATCAACGGTTTATCCTTGGTCTATGGGTGCTTGCTGAGGGTGTTATATATGACATGTTCGATAAAGACAAGCACATTAAAAAGACTATCGAGCGCAATTACACAGATTATTATGTTTCAATTGACTATGGTACTCAAAACCCTACAACGTTTGGCTTATGGGGGAAATACAACAATAAATGGTACAAAGTTAGAGAGTACTTCCATGATGGCCGTAGTTCCTCGAAGCAAAAAACTGATGTGGAGTATAGCCGAGACCTGAAACAATTTACAAAAGGTATTCGATTAAAAGGAGTTATCGTGGATCCATCAGCTGCAAGTTTCATTGCTCAGTTAAGGAAAGATGGATTCTATGTCATTAAAGCTAAGAATGAAGTTCTAGATGGAATCAGAAACGTTCAAACTGCATTAATTGATGAGATGATTTACTTTAACGATTGTTGTAAGGAGACGTTTAGGGAGTTTTCATCTTACATTTGGGATAAAAAAGCAGCAGATCGAGGAGAAGACAAACCAGTATAACAATTTGACCATGCAATGGATGGAGATAGGTATTTTGTAAATACAATTTTATTTGCACCTAAAGCTGGTATTAGCAGTTCTAGTGCATGGTAAAGGAGTGATGAAATGCAGGAAACTATTCTTTCGGAAGAACAACTACAAGAAATGTTAAAGTATTGGCAAGAGAAACTTAGATTACAAGATTGGATAATAGAAGTTAAGGTTCGTAGAGAAAGAGACATGATGCAAGATTCACTAGCTTGTGTGAACTGGACATTAAGCAAGAAAATGGCTACCATATCAATTCTTGATCAAGTTGATTATGACCCTTCTTTTATTTGGGTACGTGATATGGAAAATGATTTAGTTCATGAGTTGTTACATCTCCAGTTAGCACCTATTAGTGATCATTTTAAAGACAATGAGTTTTATTCTACTTTTGAAGAGCAAGCAATCGAAAGTATTGCTTCTGGATTAATTGCATTAGAAAGAAAATCGAGCACCTAAAGGTGTTTTTTATTTTGTACAAAGGCAGGTGAGTGTATGACAATCAAATGGACAAAATGGAATAGATCTGTAATTGAAAAATCACATGGAAATGTCTACTTTTATCGTGATTTATACGAAGGTAATCATTCCACAATCTTTTCTCGGGCGAAAGATTTAATTGAAAAAGGTGAGATTGTTGACAACATCATAGAAGGTACTCAAAAGGCTATGAACGTGCGTACTCCATATATTATGGCTAACGTGTCTAAGCTTATACCTGAAATACCTGCTATGTTAGTTGCTAGATCAATAGGTGCAATAACATCATCTATTAATTCAACAGAGGAGCAAAATGAGGAAGCTAATGAAAAAACTGCAGGTCAGTTAGATGGACCAAATGACAATACGGTTAATGGTGAAATATTAAATCTACAGAAAGAACTAATCGAGCAAATCGAGAAAAATTCCAACTTACGCTTCGAACATTGGAGCAATATTGTCCAGCAACAAGTAGATGGTGGTCTAGTTGGTGTGCCCTGGAATGACGAGAGAGGACTCAGAATCGATTTTAAGCAACGTGATGTATATTTTCCTCATGAAGATGGTTTAGGCGCTGATTTGGTGTATCAACGTGAATTTGACGAGGAAGATTATCTTCATGTGTACCGAGAGCGAGTTGAGGAAAAAGGCTTAAGAGCAACTCACTACCTATATCACATTAACTCTGGAGATCAAACAGAGGAAGTAGAAGAAGATGAAGCAAAAGAACTTCTAGGCTTGGATGAGTTAGAACATTTCTATGAGGGGCGCACTCGTCAATTTATTGTTTATTGGGCGAATGAGAAGACATTCACTAATCCTTTAGGAGTTTCGTGTTTAAAGAACCAAGAGGGTAAACAAGATGAGATTAATTGGACGTTAACTCGAAACGCCATCACATTTGAACGCAATGGGAAGCCTAGGATAGCCGTATCAAAAGAAATTATGCAGGCTTTACAAAATGCAGCTCTTGAACGGTATGGTGATGAGTCAAAAATAGATCATAGAGATCTAGAGATAACTACTTTTGATGACAAAGGAAAGGCTCTAGAGGTCATTCAAATTGATATTACTAAAATCGGAGATATTGAATGGGTAAAAGACCTTATGAAAATGATGTTCATTGAAACAAAAACATCTGAAAAAGCTGTTGATTTTTACCTTGAAGGTGGTTCCGGAAGTGCTCAATCAGGAGTGGCTAAGTTTTATGATTTGTTCATTTCGATTGTAAAGGCGGAGCAATTACAAAGTGAGTATATTTACTTCCTACAACAGTTATTCGAGAATGTTCTTTGGCTTGCAAATAAAGAAGATCCAGCAGTAATTATTGAGGAACCAGAGATTACAATTAAATCCATGATTCCAATCAGCAGAAAAGAACTTATTGAAGAAAATAACCGGGCATATACGGACGGTACTCAATCGCTTGAAACAACGATTAGACGTAACAATCCACATGCTAGCGAAGAGTGGATCCAAGAGGAATTGGAACGAGTTGAAGCAGAGCAGTCTAGCGATGATAGTTTTTCGCTATTAAACGGTAGACAAACCCTGCAACAATTTATGGGAAATCGTGATGAAAACGGTGATCCAATACAAGGGAAAGAAGATGATGAGTAATTCTATGAAAGAGTAGAGTGATAACATGAATCAACAACAATTATTAGAAGTAATGAAAGCACTTCGAATAGAAATATTGGAGATTCTGCATAGTAACAATTTAGCTAATGATAAAACGGCACAAAAGATGTTAATATCAATCGATAATACTTTCAAAAGGATTAATCAGTCTGTTGAAGAGGTTATTCCTCCAGAAATACTTAAATCTTATTTCAAAGGTGTGGATGAAGCAACAAAAGCATTAAAAAAGTCTGGTGTTTCTGTGGAGTTAGTTGCTAGCTTAACTAGTTCAGGACAAGTTAAAAAAGCATTTCAAACCCAGGCTCACTTGGAAGCTATTGCAGAGATCACAGATAATACGATGCTTGATTTAAAGGCAGCAATTCGAACAGCTAGAAGAAATACAAGTACATCTATAGAAAACGCCTTATCTGTAACAAAAAAAGATTTGCAATCTGGTCTTGTACGAGGGAATCCAAGAAAGATATTTACTAGTCGAGTCGCTGAGTCATTTGCTTCAGAAGGGTTAACATCTTTTATCACGATTGACGGAAAAAGATTGCCTTTGGATTTCTATAGCCAAGTTGTCACGAGAACAAATATTAAAAGTGCAAACATAAAAGGCGCTGCGGAACGGTACCGAGAAAACGGGGTGGAATTATTCACCGTTTCAGGAAACACACCGACATGTGAACAATGCTATGTTTACAGGGGTTTTGTCTTTAGTATGGTGGAGGGTAATAAGGATTTCCCTTATCTTGATCCAGCTACTATACCGGTACACCCACATTGTCAGTGTTCAATTCAGCCGTATGTTCTTGAATATAAAGATCAAGATGAGATTGACGAGGCTAGAAGACATGCTGAGAACTTCGATCCTACAAAAGATACTCGTTCAAAAGCACAAAAACAAGCCTATGAAGAAAAACAGCGGTTAAATAGATTGAACAACTATGAAAAGAAAAGGTATGCTGATATAAAAGGTGTCCTAGGTGATGATGCTCCAGCTAATTTAGGTGCATTTAAACGTATGAAGCGTGCTAATACTGATAATTATAATGCGCTAATACAAGATTACCAGGGTGCCCTTAGAAAGATGAGAGGAGCAGATTAAATGCGGGTTACATGTACAAATCCTGATTGTAACAAAGTGTTTAAAATGCAGCTAAAAGAAAAGAACCATCCAAGAGGAATAAAGGAGCATTACTTCACATGCAAGCATTGCAAAAAACGATACACGAGTTTCATAACTGATAAAAAAGTAAGAGTATTACAAAAGGAAATGAAACGCACAACTGATGTGGATCGCCGAATGGCCATTGTGAAAGAAGTTGAAGAGCGTAAGAAAACATTAATGCAAAATTTCATGAATTAAAGTTAAAGCATCCTTCTAGGGTGCTTTTTATTATGCCCAAACCATATTGAAGGCTTTAAAAGCTATATGAGTAAGGTTCCTGCTTACCAAAAAGCAGAGGAAAGGAGAAATATTATGATTAAAGCTATTTTTGTTTGGTTCGTTTCACTAATTAATGGGGTATTTACTCGTTTTAACAAGCGCCCCCTTCCAGCGCCAATGGAAGAGATTAATCGTGAGAATCATCTTAAGTTGAATCTTCAATTCTTTGCTGAAGGGGGCGAAGAAGACGAAGATGATGATGACGATGATGAGGAAGACGAAGAGGACGATGATGTTCCTGATTTGGACGAATTGCTAAAAGATAAGAAGTTCAAAAAGCAATATCAAGCCAAAATGAAAAAGCAATTGAGCAAGCGAATGAAAAAGTATAAGGATGTAGATCCAGAAGAGTATCGCCGACTCAAGGAACAGGCTGGCAAAAAGAAAGATAAGAAAGATGATGAAGAGGACGAGGAATTAAATACCCTTAAAAACGAACTGAGCGAGAAGGAAAAGCGCCTCGCACGTGCGGAACGTGTAGAAAAAAGAGCCATGGTAAAAGAGTTTGCTATTGATAAAGATGTGAATCCTAGATTGTTAGCACGTCTGATCAACGTGGATGACATTGAACTGGATGAAGATGGTGAGCCTGAAAACCTCGATGAGCTCTTTGAAGAATTGGAAGAGGAGTTTCCTGAGTATCTTGGGGAACAGGATGACGATGATGAAGACGAGGAAGATGAAGATGAAGAACAAGTAAAAACCAAGAAGAAAAAGAAAAGCACTTACAAGCCTGGTTCTCGTCAGAAGAATAACAAGAAAACCAAAAAAGAAGATCGAAAAGCCAAAGGTGCTGAACGTGCTAAACAGCGCCACAAGAAGGAGGAAGATAAATAATGAATTTACAACCACGTAGGGAGAAAATTGCTGGTCAAAATGAGTTTTTACGTAACACGCAAGGTATCGAAGTTAAAACTGGTGGAGCTACACTAGATTCTTCAGCATTTACTGCAGGTGAATATGTGAAGGCTGGTACAGCTGTATTTAAAGATAATGCTAGTGGTTTGTATAAACCGTGGGACACAACTGTTGACACTGGTACTCCAGCCACAGCAACGGGAGCAGGTCTTACCATGAATGATGTAAAGATTGTAGAAGGTCAAAACCCTGTTGTAGGAGTTCTTGCTGCAGGTCATCCGATTGAATCTAAATGCACGTACGTTAACGCTGCGTTTAAAGAGGCTACAAAAGGCCGTATTGTATTTGATATTTAATTTGATTAAAGGATAACAAGGGAGGAAAACAAACATGCCATTACATTTAGAAGAGTTTCAAGGAGAAGAATTTCAGGGGTATGTGGAAAACGTACCAGCAGCGAAAGATTATAAGCTGCGTAATGTTCTACCAACAAAGTCAATTAAGGATATCAATTTTTCATACAACGTAATTAATGGGAAGTATGGTCGTGCTGCATCCATTACAGGATTTAATGCTTCAGCTCCATTACGTGACAAAAAAGAACTTGAAAAAGCATTTGGTTCTGTAGCAAAAGTACAGCATGGTATTCGTTTAGATGAGGAAGAATTGTTGCGTTTCAATCGCCCGCGTGATGATGAAGAAAAAGCGCAAGTGGTTGAGTATGTTTATGACACTACAGATGACCTAATTCAAGGTGTTTATGACACAGAGGAATACATGAGGGCGCAGGCTGTTTATAACGGGGTGCTTAACTATGACGATGAAGAGAACGACATTCACATCTCTGTTGACTTTGATATTCCAGCAGAAAATAAATTAACTGTAACAACTCCATGGTCTGATCCAACGTCTAAACCGTTAACCGATATACAAGCAGGGGTTGAACAGTACAAAAAAGCAAACAAGCGTCGTAAGCCTCGTGTGATGCACATGACTAGCGCTACAGAAGCTCATTTGCTTCAAAGTGAACAGATCCGTGTTCAAGTATATGGAGAAAATAACGGACAACGTTTACTTACCAAAAATGATTTAGTGAATGTTTTTAATGCACTTGGGTTACCATCTTATGAAATTAACGATGATGTAGTAGACATTGATGGTGTTGGAGAAGCAGCTCTATTAGATGATGATAAGGTAGTGTTCCTTGGTGAAGATCTAGGAGAAACTTATGTTGGTCCAACAGTTGAGAAAAACTATGAAACTGGTATTTACTCAATTACTGAAATCAGGGAAACTAATCCACCAAGTCAATCTATTTTTATTGGTGAAACAGTATTCCCTGCGTTAAAACGTCCGCAATCAATCGTTATTATGGATGTTTAAAAAGCAGAGTCTTATGACTTTGCTTTTTATTACTCTAGAAATTAAAGGAGGGCATTGATATGCCAAAATATATTGCTAAAGCATATTTAGTAAAAAATGGGAAAGTAATTCAAACTGATAATGAAGTTGAGTTAACTGAAGAAGAGGCTAAACGTCTTGGTGATAAAGTAGAAGCTGTAGATCCGAAAGAAAATGATGGAGAAGGTGCTGCTGGTAATGGCAAAGGTGAAGATATGTACACGGAGGCATCCATTAAGAAGTTGAGCGCTGATGAACAAAAGGCTATTGTTGAACAATTGGAAGGCGATCTATCAGAGCTTACCAACGAGGAAAAGCGTATCAACTTTATTCTAGAAAACCAATAAGTTGGTGATCTATATGATTACTAATCAAGAAGTGAAGGATTATTTAGAGAAGATGTATGGCAACGATCTCTATAAGGAAATGGAAGTATCAGAACAAGACAAGCTAATTTTTAATGCTAGTGAGTTACTTAAAGATAATTATGATGAGTCCAAGTTGAGTGTCAGAGTCGTTGCTTTGCAGTCTTTGTATATGCTTGAGGGTGAAGATGAGGAGTATTCCAAACTAAAGCGCCATGGGGTGAAATCCTACTCGGTTAAAGGTGTGTCTGTTACTTTTGAGGGTACTAATATTTCGCCTGAGGTTGTTTCAATTCTTGGTAATCCGAAGAACAATAAAGCTACTGTGGGGCGATTAATATGAGACCTCCAATGAAACAAAAGGCTACTATTCATTTACCCAAGTTAAATACTGATGGCAAGCCAGTCACGGATAAGTACGGCAAAGCTATAATTGCGAAAAGCATTACTACAAAAGCGCGGGTACAGTTCAAATCGCAAATTGTAAAGGACCCCAAAGGTAGAGAACACGAAGTAGCAATTGAAATTGATGTTCCACCTGGAATAAATCCGAAAGTTGGAACTGATATTGGTTATGTGACGGTTGGAGGAAGCTCAGGAGAAGGTACCATTCGAGCAAAAGAAGAAGCTACTAATCTAGCTGGCACCAAAGTCTATTATAGGACGGTGTTTGTCGATGGCTGATGATATCTTTGATATTGAGTGGAAAGGTTTAAAAGAGTTTACTCAGCTTCTAGATAACATGAGTGAAAACGTGGAGAAGATTGTTCTAGAAGAATATACGAAGTTCGGAATGCTAGCAGAAGAAGGCACAAAAGCGCTTGTTCATCATGCTGAGGGTAATCTAGAAGATTCAATAAACTTTGATAAGGCGGTTAAAGAAGGGGATTCGATTGTTGTTCGTGGGGGGACAAATGTTGTTTATGCATTAAGAAGACATGAAGAACCAGGAATCGGTGAAGGCACTGCAGGGAAACCTGCTTGGCGAGGATATACACCTGGACCAAAATATTTAGAAAATGCAATTAAGGCTATCAGCAAGGATTATGACAAGATGAACGAGAGAGCCTTAAAACGAATTCTAGGAACAAATCCATGATTCAAGAAGCATTAATGAATCAGTTGAAAGGTGTTGTTCCTGATTTGACGTGGACAATCGACTACCGAACAGCCGATGACAACACAGGAACCGTGTATTCAACGCCTGGATTCCCTCCCGATCAATATGATACACAGTATCGTTATCCGTCTTATCAAGTGTATATTCGCTCATCCGATTGGGATTTTGCCAAATTTGCGGCCGAACAAACATTTCAAGCATTTCATAATAAAATTAATTTTGTTGTTTCTACTGAATATGAAAAAGATGGTGAAGTTGTTTTAACTAGAAAATTTCACGTTTTTACTATTATGGCTAGTAGTGAACCGATCCCTGTTGGAGTGAAAGATGAAATTATGGAATACAGTATTAACTTTGATGTTACTTTGAAAGAGATAAAGGAGGATGATTAGATGGACCAAAAGGAATATGTCTTTGGCTTAGCCGATATAACTATTGGCGAGGGTGAAGATGTTATAAAATTCGACGGAAAAGACTATTTACAAGCAGAAGGCGGAGAATTAACATTAACTCCTTTGTTTGCGGATATAACTTTCCAAGATTTTGGAGATACGATTGTAGAGCGTAGGTTAACAGGTTGGGAAGGTCAATTGACTATCGTTGTTGGCCAAGAGTCTGCTGATATTTTAGAGCTTGCTTTGGGTGTTACTGAAAACATTACCGATGCAACTTCTAGTGAAGTTGTAGGTCATATGGATGGTAAAATCGGAACGAAAGTTAAAGGTAGAAAAGTTAACATTCATCCAAGGGTTCTTCCTGTTGAAGAAAAATCTCAAGATTTTAATATCTACAATATGGCTTCCATCGGCGGTGTGACACGTGGATATGCAAATGAGCAAGGTAATTTTCCATTGACACTAACTATGATGCCACGAGAAGGGTTTGACGCATCTAAACCAGGTAACTTCTTCTACCGTGGTGGCACAGATCCGAATGCAGTATAAATCAAAAATGAACAAGAGTCCTTAACTAGGGCTCTTTTTTATTCTTTTTTTAAGGAGGAAATCGTAATGAAGATAGCATTGAAGATTAAAAAAGACAACGTTGTTGAAACCATTCAACACGAAATAGAAGAACTAGATCTAATTCAAATATCAGAGACACTCAAAGTGATCAATGACATCTTTATCCTTGCTCAGAAAGATGAAGGGCTACAAGCATTACTGGAAGAGGCATTCGATACTGCCCAAGAACAGGGTGTAGAAGCTGAAAATATGGACGATGAAACTAGCGCTCGATTATTCAAAGCGACTCTAGGAGCATTCGAAACGTTACTTCTAAGAATACCAGAACAGGCGTTTAAGCTTCTATCGGTATTGTCGGGAATTGAGTTAGAGAAGCTCATGACTCAGAAAGTCGAAGTAGTATTTGATATTTATGACGCAATTCTTGAAGTAAATGACATGGATAAATTGATTAAGCGCGCAAAAAAGTCTTTAGCCGTCACCAAAGCAAGGATCAACCTAAGTCAGTTCCTAGGAAAGAAAGAGACGAAACCAGCCTAACTGAAGTATTTGTTTTTAAATTAGCAAAAGAATTAGGTGGACGTAATGAAGTCGTTTCTAGTCCTGCTGTGGAACTGTTCAAGTATATGGAAATGGCATTGGAAAGAGATGATAAGGAGTTAGAAAAAGAGAAATTCCAAATGTGGGTTAATTATTTATCAAATGTATTTTCACACCCTCAATTTAGTAAGCCTGATCCACAATACTTGAGAGCGAAACAGGAGTTCGAACAGTCACTTAATCCACAGAACAAGAAAACCGCTGACAAGGTATACGAGTGGGATTTCGAGAAGACAAAACGACTTGAAGGGAGGTAAATCATGGCGACTATAAGAGAGTTGCAAGCTTCCTTTGTTGCGAAAGCTAATGGGATGAAAAGTGCTATCAAAGGTATAAAGAATGATTTCGAAGGTCTAGATGACAAAGCTAAAAAAACAGCTCAAAATGTAACCAAAAAGTTTAATGAGACCAGTAAAAAGATGAAATCTATTGGTGGCAGTATGACTAAGAATGTTTCCGTTCCAATTATGGCGATTGGTACGGCGGCTTTTGTAGCTGCAGATAGTATGGACAAGGCTTTTAATAATATTCGAGTTGGTACAGGTGCAACAGGTAAAGATCTAGAAGGTTTGAAAGAAGATTTTCGAGAAGTGTTCACCGATATTCCAGTAGATGCCGATACCGCCTCTAATGCTATTGCGGGATTAAACACTATGACAGGTGCTACTGGTAAGGTATTACAGGGGTTAACAAAAAATGTATTAGAAGCTTCTAGAATGTTAGGAGAAGATGGAGTTTCTAATGCCAATGCTTTTGGTAATGCGCTTGTTCAATGGCAGATACCTGCAGAAAAGGGAGAAGAGTACCTAGATAAATTATTTAAAGCAACACAAGATTATGGTGTATCTCTAAACGCTTTAACGGGACATTTAACAAAATTTGGACCCGTTCTACAAAATGCAGGCTTTACTATGGATGAAGCAGCAGATTTATTCGGTAAATTAGAAAAGGGCGGAATACAGGTTACTCGTGTTATGCCCGGACTAAATAAAGCATTTCGTAATTGGGCAGATGAAGGCAAGGATGCTAAGAAGGAACTTCAAAACATTATTGACGAAATGCAAAATGCGGAATCCGAAACAGAAGCGTTATCCATAGTAAGTGAAGTGTTTGGTGCAGAGGGTGCACAGCGAATCACAACAGCAATCAGAAGCGGGGTAATGCCATCTCTTGAAGAGCTAGGGAAAGGTTTGGAAGATTCACAGGGACTCATCGAAGGAACGGGTGAAGAAACGCAATCTTTTGGAGATAAAATGCTCTTATTAAAAAATAAAGCACAAGATGGACTACAACCAGTAGGCGACATATTGTTGAAGCTTGCTGACGAGTGGTTACCTAAGGTGATAAGCGCAGTAGAAAAAGTAACTGGCTGGTTCGCCAACTTAAGTCCTACTGGTCAAAAAGTAGTATTAATTATTGGAGCTATAGCGGCTGGTATTGGTCCACTACTTATGGTATTAGGTTCATTGATTGGTATGTTTTCAGGTTTAGCGGGAGCAGCTGCAGCATTAAATATTGGTTTATTGCCTTTAACAGGAATTGTCTTTGGGATCGTAGCAGCGATTGCAGCACTTATAGCTATAGGAATTGCTGTATGGAAAAATTGGGACACCATAAGAGAAAAAGCAATTGAAATTTGGGGATTTTTAATAGAGTTTTTCTCCAATTTCTTCTCAAATCTAGAGGACCTCTTTAATAAGGCTCTAAATTGGATAGACGAGGTTACCAACGGAAAATTCAAATCTGTCACTGATACCATTCGAAAATACATGGAGATGGGAAAAGAAAACATACAGGCGGTCCTGAAATTTATACGAAACACCTTTAAAAATGCGCTCGACTTTTTGAAGTCCTTGGTAAAGGGCGACTTTAAAGGAATGAAGGACGCTATTGGTAATCAGCTAGAAAATACGAAGCAATTAATCTCAAAAATATTAGGGAATATTTCTAAATTCTTTTCTAATACGATAGGAAAAATCGTAACTGGGGTACAGAATAAGTTTTCCGAAATGAGAACTAAGGTGTCTACTATCTTTGGAGAAGTGAAATCCGCAATCACTAATCCGATTGAGACTGCTCGAGACAAAGTGAAAGAAACAGTGGACAAAATTACTGGGTTCTTTTCTAATATCGGTGACAAGATGAAAATTAAAATACCTAAACCGAAGTTACCAAAGTTTTCTATTGAAGGTGAATTTTCTTTGGCACCACCTAAGGTACCTAAAATCGGCATTTCTTGGAATGCTGAAGGTGGTATTTTTAATAAACCTACAATATTTGACACTAATAATGCAGGTTTGCAAGGAGTAGGCGAAGCAGGAGCAGAAGCGATAATTCCACTTAAAGACTCTGTCTTAGGCAAAATTGGGAAAATGATATTAAAGGCAACTGGGTGGAGTGCTGAAGTTAAAGACAACGGTATTGCAGAAAAATTGGATTGGGTTACAAGTGGTCGTTGGGCTGAATCGGTTATTAATATTGTGCCTATAAATGAATTGATGTTAAGTAAGTTTGCTGATCAATTGAATACTGGTGATGAAGAGTTGTCCAAAGAAGAAGTTATCCCATTACTAGAGAGAATTGCTGAAGCAGTAGAAAAAGGTCAGGATCTATCGGTTGTTCTAAATGATCGTATAGTTGGTAAGTCGTTAGAATCTATCATTTCAGAAGAACAAAAAAGAAAAAACGCCATAAGAGAAGCGTTTAAGGGGTGATTATTGGTGAATAGCTTAACTTTCAATTCAATTAGAAAAGAATATGTTAGTGTTTTGGAACGTGGTCGACCATATTGGGCTAATCGTCAGGTGAATATTTTAAAAGTAGCTGGTATGGCTGGTGGACATGTTCAAAACATAGAAACTGAACCTATAATCATGCCCGTTAAACTTCTTATTGAAGGAGTAAGCAAAGAAGACTTACAAGCCAAATCTGAAGAATTAGCAGAATGGCTTATTAAAGATGAAGTAATGCCATTAGTCTTCGATAACCAACCAAATAGAACGTATTTTGCTATGGTTGATGGGGGAGTGGATCCACAAGAATTTGTTTCATTCTCAATACTAACAATAAATTTTATTTGTCCAGATCCATACAAATACGGTCCAGAAAAGTCACTCAACCTATCAGATGCAGCAACTGTTGAAAACGAAGGAACTGCAGAAACTTATCCAATCATGGAAGCAACTGCAAAAGAGAGCGTTACTTCTTTTATGGTAGCAAAAGGTGACGAGGATTTTTTTATGATTGGACAACCATTTGACATTGATAAGCAGGCTATAGAACAATACCCAGAAGTTGTGTTTTATCCAATGGAATCCCTTGTAGGTTGGTCACCTATGACTGAGGGGTTCTTTTTTGATGATGAAGTAACAGGAGGATATGTAAGCAATGGAACGGTTGGTGTAGTAGGCGGAACTTCGTTCTCACCAACATCATTTGGAACTCAGCGTTCTGGTTGGTATGGTCCAGCTATTAGAAGGTCCTTACCTGAAGAAATTGGTGATTTTCAAATAACTTTTGGAACTTCGTTATATAGCAATGGGAATGGGATAGGTAAAGTATTTGCATTATTTTTAGATGAGAACGATAAGATCGTTGCTTCTATAGGGCTTATAAACACTCGTATGGGAACAAGAAACGCACGCGTGTTAGTTAGAATGAATGATGGCCAAAATTACCGAAGAACAAGAGTAATGGACTATCCAGGGGATTCTGGATCTGAATCAACCGTTTTTAGTAGTCGTCCTTTAAACATACAGTTGAAACGTGAAGGGAATAAGTACTCCGCTCGTACTTGGCAAGTTAGAGATGGAGAAGCTCATGCTAGACATGCTGAAGACATTACTTCTGAGGTTATAGAATTCCAAAGACCAATTCGCCAAGTCGCTTTATATTTTGCTAAATACGGTTCAAACCCATCATTGAATATGCAAGCTATAGGGTTGAGAGTAAGAAAAAATAACACGTTATTACTTGATGATAGTTTAATTCCTTACATTGCACATGCAGGAGATAAAATTTTGGTTGATGCAAAGAAGGAATTAGTCATGATTAATGATGAGCCTAGAACTGATATGAAAGCATTTGGTGCTAATTATTTTGGACTGGATCCAGGAGAGAATCATTTATTTACTTTCCCAGAGGATGCTTTTGATACAAGTCTAAGATATAGACCAGCTTATAAGTAGGAAGTGAATTTAGGCTAAGGTATGAATAATTAACAAGAGTTATTTTAGAGCTTAATTATTTGATAGAATAGGGGGAGATATATTTTGAGGAGATGATAAAGTGACAAGGACTGTTTATTTTAAAATGAAAGATGTAGATTCAAACTGCCGGCTAGATGAATTTCCGCACTATTGTGGGTTGTGTCAAAAGAACATCGAGCCCATTTTCATTTCTTTAGTATATGTAAACAGAAAAATGGGATTTGATAATGAAATGGAAGCTGTGTTTCAATGCACTAATCTTAAATGTAACAGTTTAATGATATGCTATTATCATAGAACAGAAGGAACAGAACCGTTCGAACTAAAAAGGACCACTCCCCACAGACATGTTGAGAAAGAGTTTAATGAAGATATAAAAAAAGTATCATCAAATTTCGCTGAGATTTATAATCAGTCATATGAAGCCGAACAGGATGATTTAAATCATATTTCCGGACTAGGTTACCGAAAAGCACTTGAATTTTTAATAAAAGATTATTTAGTATTTTTGCATTCGGATAAAGGTAAAGAATCGAAAGAAAGGTATTTTAGGATGCCTTTGAGCCAGTGTATTGATCAGTTAGAAAATGAACGTATAAAACAAATGTCAAAGAGAGCAGCTTGGCTAGGGAACGATGAAGCGCATTATCTTAGGAAGTGGGAAGATAAAGATGTTAATGATTTAAAAATTCTTATTGAAGTGGTTGTTCATTATATCTCTATGGATATAGCTGCTAAAAGGTATTTAGATGAAATGAACTAGATTGGTGGGAAGAGAATGAGTACTCCTTGTAAAAAGGCTGAGATTATAGAAGTTATAAAGTTAAATGTAGTGACGGGAAGCGGAGACACAATTGAAAATCCAATAAAGGAAAAAATTCAATATTGGTCAAAGGATGGAAACCTACTTTTCGAAAAAGATCAATGTCCAGAAAAAAGTAGCCCCTATTAGGGTAGCTGCTTTTTCTATTTGTAGGAGGTGATAAATTTGTCTACTATAGATGTTTTGCACCATCAGTCAGATGAAATAGTTGATTTTTATAGTAACAAGAAAAAGAAATTTTGGAATGATACTCATTTTAGTAGTCTAGAAAATTACGTAGAGTATTTTAACTTCATAGTTTCATATGATAATAGTGAGAATGTCCAACAGAGAAATCGAGTCATTATACCTGGAGAAGATGGAGACTTTCGTGAGTTCATCATTAACGAATCCCTTAAACATGAACAAAATAAAGAAGTGTATACTATCGCATCCTTTGTTGAGGATTTAAAAAAGGACAAAACAATAGAACCTCAAGTGTTTGAAGGCATTACAGTAAATACCTTTTTAGATACTATTCTTTTAGGTACCGGTTGGCAAAGAGGGAAAACAGACTACTTAGGTATTCGTACTATTCCGGTTGAAAATACCTCCTATCCATTTTCTGTACTAAAAACAGGTGCCAAAACTTTTGAAGGTGAATTAAACTTCCGTATCGAGACAGAAGGAAGTAAGGTAACTGGCCGATATGTTGATTTGGTTGAGCGTCAAGGCTCCTGGAATGGGAAAGAAATTACGGTTGGCAAAGACCTAATAGGAGTAAAAAGACGTGAAAGGTCTGATATTATAACAGCTTTGGAATGTTATGGACCTGAACGTGAAGATGGTACAAGGTTAAAAGTAATTGTAACAGATGAAGATGCACGTAAACGTTGGGGTAGACCAAGTAATAATCCACAACACTTATGGGGTATTTATGAGCCACAGTCAGTAGATGAAGAAATGACTGAAGAAAGATTACGTTCATTAGGGGAAACAGAACTTAAAAAGCGTGTTAATTCTGTTGTGGAATATGAAGCAGATCAAGCTTCCATAGAACATATTTTTGGATTTGACCATGAGAAGGTACGTAAAGGCGATACTGTGCGTATTAAAGATACCTCGTATACACCAGCATTATATCTAGAAGCAAGAGTGAAGTCAGTTGAACGGAGTCTATCTAACCCATCACAGAAAAAGTATATTCTTGGTGACTTTATCGAATTTGAAGAAGCAGATGTGATGGCACTGTTTAGGAGTATGCAAAAGGCATTGTCTCAAAAGATATCGGAACAACAGTTACAAGAATATGCGGAAAAGGTAATACCAGAACAGGATACTCCTCCTGAAAACCCCACTAAAGGAGACAAGTGGGTGGACACGTCTAAAAACCCTCCACAGATGAATCTGTATGACGGTAGTGACTGGCACACGATTAAAGGAGAAAAAGGAGATCCTGGTGACCAAGGTATTCAAGGTCCACCTGGTGAAGACGGGTTACCAAGCTATACTCATATAGCTTATGCAAATAGTTCTGATGGAACTGTTGACTTTAGTGTTAATAACCCTAATAGAGATTATATCGGTATGTACGTAGATTCGAATTCTACCGATTCAACAGACCCTTCCATGTATAAATGGACGAAAACAAAGGGCTTGCAAGGTGACCAGGGTATACCAGGACAGCCAGGTGAGGACGGCAGAACCCCTTATCTCCACACTGCGTATGCCACTAGCTCAGACGGTACAAGTGGGTTTTCGACAACTGATCCAACAAATAAATCTTATATTGGGACTTACACAGATTATGTCCAAAGTGATAGCACAGATCCTAGTAAGTACACTTGGGCATTATTCAAGGGTCCTAAAGGTGATAAAGGGGATCAAGGCCCCCAAGGAGAACAAGGACCGTCTGGAAAAGATGGGATAGCATATATGGGACCTGATGAGCCGAGCAATCCTGCAGTAAATGGCACCTGGTTCCAAACTAATTCAGCAGGAGAAGTAATTGCCATAAAAAAATGGAACGGTAGCACTTGGGATACTGCGCAAATGACTGTAGATGTACTTAACGTACTCAAACTTTCAGCATTAAGTGCTGACTTAGGCAATGTTACAGCAGGAGATATAAGAGGCGTAACTATGAATTTAGGAAACGGTCAGTTCATAGTGGAGGATGGAAATGTGACCTTCGGAGGTCATCTAGAAGGGGCAACGGGATCATTTAGTGGCGAATTTAGAGCTGGCAATACTTTAATAGATGATAATGGGATATTGGTTGATAGTGGAGGATTTAGAATAATTGATGAAAACACACAATTAGAATCGTTAATCTATGGAGCCAGTAATATGGTTAACGACCATAGTTTTGAATTAGTACCGTTAGGGACTGGTTCTTGGTCGCATGCTACAAGGCGAGTTGATGTTGATCGTATGGGTAACTATTTTTTGTGGGATATTCAAGGAGCAAGAGAATACGCGCGTATCCAATCTACTTTAAATACTAGTGAATTCCAAAGAGCACATTTTGGTCATCAAGCGGCAATTCTAGAAAATCGTTATTTTTGGAAACAATATGTACCTTTAAATATTGCTAATATGCTTACTGGTCGGCCGTACACAGTAAGTGTCTATTTTGCTGCATACGAAGATACATCAGCCCCTGTTACTTCGAGGTTGTTGGTACATGCTTATGATTGGGAGTTCAACCTAATACAGAGTTCTAGTGTAGCAAATGTAAGTATTACGATAAATCCCAACGAACCGTATCTTTGGAAAAGGGTAGGGGCTACGATTCATAACCTACCTCAAAACACAGCTTATTTACGGATAAGACTGGACAATAGCGAAGACATTAGAACCTTAGCAGATGGGGTGCAACTAATACCATATGAGTACCCTACAATCTACCAACCTGAGGATGCACTTTTTAAATATATACAAGGAATTACTGGCTACAATTAAAGAAATGGAGGGTATTTAAATGTCCTTACGTATTACGAATGTAAAGCTTAATTATGTAAATGAAGAAATTGAAAGTGCGAATGTTTACTTTAGAGGTATAAGTAATACTCAAATAAATCTGAGTGGAAATGTATTAATACCTCCGTCTGAATACAACGGTTCCGAAGATATTCAAACGTTGAAGCCTATTGTCATTGAAAAAATAAATCAATTATTAAATAGTGATCCAGTAGAGGATGATCCTGAAGTAAGTAGCGCTGTATAGGCGTATTTTTTATGTTTTAAATAACCCCGTCCACCATCCGATATAGGTAATGGGAGGGGATGAATTGGAAGATTTACAACAAACTATAAATGGTTTTGCTTTGAACATCGCAATACTAGTTTTGATACTTCTTGCTTTCTCAGGATTAGTATCAATTATTTTAAAGAATATATCCATACATCGAGAGTTTAGAAGAATAATAATGGGCTTAGTAACACTACTAGGTTTGTATGTTTGGTATCAGATAACTTTTATATAGTATTAACATCCTTAGCCTGTCATCTTGATTGATGACGGGTTATTTATATTAGGGGGTCGAACATGTCAATTGAAATTGGAGTCTTGATATCCTTAGCATCAATTATTATTGGGATTATGGGATATCAACTTAATAAACAAAAACAACAAAACGAGCAACAAAAAAACGTAAAAAACGATGCAACAAGAGAAGCAGTAATTGAAACAAAGCTAGACAATATTAGTAACGGAGTTGATTCCATTCGAATTGATTTAAGAGCTAATGAAAGGCAAATAGGAGCATTAGGTGAACGTGTTACAAGAGTAGAAGAATCATCAAAGCAAGCACATAAAAGGATAGACAACATGGAAGGAGGTGTTTGATGTGGTCGAAATCCTAGCAATTGCATCCGTAATCGCACCAGTAACAAGCGGTGTGGTACAAGCAGTAAAAAGCGCAACAGGAGTAAACAAAAGATATTTACCAGTAATGGCAATGGCAGTCGGCATCGGATTAGGTGCAGCTGCTTTTTTTGTGGACATTGGATTAGGTGAGAGAGTTTGGGCTGGTGGGATATCTGGTCTAGCTTCTGTAGGGTTATTTGAGTTAAGCAAAAAGTCGAAAGGGGATGAAAAGTAATGGCAAATCGAATTGATGATGCAGGTCATGGCGGATCTGATCCAGGAGCAGTCAAAAATGATCAACAAGAAAAAGTTTGGACGCTTGAAGCTGCTAAATATGTCAATGCTAGATTAAAAGAGTTAGGCATTGATAGTGCTATGACTCGTACTTCAGATGTGACTTTATCTCAAAATGAACGTACTAATAAAGTTAAAAAACATGCCAAATGTATTTCGCATCATTATAATGCTGGTGGTGGAGCTGGGGTAGAGTTTATCCATTCTATTTACTCGGATGGAAAGTTCGAGAAGCTACTAGAAGAAGAATTCAAAAAAGCTGGTTATCCAGTAAGGCGCACATTTACACGTATGTTAGCTTCTGGTAAAGATTATTACTACATGCATCGAGATACAGGTGCAACAAGAACAACAATTGTCGAGTATGATTTCTTAGATGGTCCTAACTTCCCTAAATTGAAAGATAAGTCTTATCGTGAAGGTATGTATGAATGTGTAGTAAAGGCTGTTTGTCGAGATGAAGGGGTTAAGTATGTTGCTCCAGAAGAAAAGAAGAAAGCAGAACCTAAAAAAGAACAAGTCAAAAGTGAAACCATCGAAAAGCCTAAAGCTAATCTAAAAGTAGATGGCTATTGGGGCCCATTAACCACCAAGGCTCTACAACTCTATCTAGGTACACCTGCAGATAGTATCATTAGTGGTCAGTACAATACAGCTACTACAAGACAAATCAGTGGTGTGCATTATGGTAAGGGTGGCAGCACTGTAATACGTGCGTTACAAAAATTAATCGGTGCTAAAGTGGATGGATTGATTGGTCCTGAGACTGTACGTAAGTTACAACAATATCTTGGTACCCGTGTTGACGGGGTAATCAGTAGACCTAGCACGATGGTTAAAGGGTTGCAACGTAGACTTAACAAAGGTAATCTATAATAATAAATTAAAATAACAAAATAACTACTAACTTTTGTTAAATTATTATCTAAAAAAAGCCCCCTGCTGCGGAAACAGTAGGGGGCTTTTATGTGTTTTAATAAATTATTTCATTGCTTTCTATTGAATACCCTTCCATAATGACATAAAATTAAACAAAAGAGGATAAGCTATAGGAGGGAGAGAAAGTATTTTTGGTTAAAAATATTGAAGTAGAAACAGTACTTGATTATCTTGGCGAAGGAATAAGCAAGCCTGCATTAGTACTTGGGAGCGATTTTAATCGTTATATCATGAAGAAGCAAAAGGTTAAGCAAGATGGTAAAACTGTTATTCATGATTGCATGTTTTTAAACGAAGTATTGTCATATCAGATAGCAAACTATTTAGGTGTTCCTGTAGCGGACGCAGCTATTGCGCACCTTGATGCAACATTGATTGAAAATGATCCTGCTATTACGTTCGTACATAAATTTCAAGAAGGTATTCACTTCGCTTCTATTGAATTACAAGATAAGGAAGAAAATCTCAAAGCCAATTATGAAGAAGCATTAAAAACGGGAAAACCTTATACTATCAGAAGTTGGAAAGCTTTTTTCGATAATATTGTTAATAGTGGTGATATCTCAAAAATTCTTGCTCTGGATCTGCTAATTGCTAATTTTGATCGATATGGAAATACTGGAAATCTACTAATATCAAATGATGGATCTTCAAGAAAGTTATACGCCATTGATCATGGACATGCATTTTTCAGTCCTGTTTGGAATACTGATAAAATTAATGCTTTACGATCTCCCAATGATTCTGTACAATATTTAGATTGGTTTATAAATCTAATATTAAGAAACAACCTCCAACAAGGCCAAGCAAATGGAATGGGAGAAGTTTTTAGAAATATAGAAGCGTCTATAGACTTATTAAATGTTTCAAATCACTCCTTTCAAGATACAGTACATGACATTGAATCTATCGATGAAGAATTAATCGATTCTTGGTTAGAGATCATTCCAAATGAATGGTATGTGGAGAAACAAAATCAAATAGCATTTTATAAAAGTTTTATATTAAAACAAAAAAGCTTAGTCAAACTGCTAATACAGAGACTAGCAGAAAGAGGAGCGTTTTCTAATTATAGAGGAGGTGTTCTAGAATGGAAAAACGTAAGGCAAGTTGGTACAGTATAGTTCGGTATAGAGCGGACGACTTAGCAGGTGAAGTTGTAAATGTAGGAGTTTTATTACATTCATTGGACGGAGAGGGAAATGCATTATCTAAGTATCTACTAGTAAACGAGAACTCGCCAAAAATTCGGGCAGTTACTCAATCTGAAACTGACGTCCAAATATACAAAACTTATAAAGAAGTTCTTGAGTATTATTTAGATGAAAGCTCCAATAATTTATTTGGTACTGTTGGAGATGTCCAAATTGGATCTCCTTCTCAAAATGATTTTCTTGAAAAAATTTACGATCATTACATCGATAAAAAAATGTTCCTAACGAGGCCTAAATTCTCACTAAGTGGAAATTTAGAAGGGTTATTTAAAAGTTTATTTTGTACCTATATAGGTGAAAAATTCCTGAATCTTGATCAAAATCATATTAGTACTAAAAAACACATGAAGAAATTATTAGAAGATAGACGACTATTAAACAAGAAAGTGATAAGTGATTTTGAAATTAGACCAATTAAAGATCTACAAAATGTAAAAATAAAAGTGGATTTTTGTTATAAGAATGGTATTTGGAATTATATGCAAGGGGTACCTTCTGTAAAAGGTCCATCTAGAAATACAGAATGGTTAGCTAAAACTAAATTTATGTTTGAAAATCTTGAAACAGAGAGAAAAGTTCACTTGCTTTACAGGAAGTCTGATATAATAGATAAAGATTTTAAATCTATGTTAGAATATTTATCTGATATTGATGATAAAGTTGTAAAGTTAGATATAGAAAATAATGTAGAAATAAACCAATTGTTTACCACAATTGCTAAAGAAGCTCATGATATTGAAGAATTACAAATATCTTAGTTAAAAGCTCTCTTAGGAGGGCTTTTTTATTTTGCCATATTTAATCTCTTATGCTAACATAGGAACAAACGTTCTTGTTAAGGGGTGAAAAAATGCACGATAGAGGATCCATTAAATGGACATCAATGATGATGCCAGAACACATCCAAATGCTTAGAGACTTAGATAAACAGTACCATTATAAACAAAAACCTGTACTTGATGATCAGGAGTTGCAGGAAATTAACAACAAACTACTGCTTGCAATTCATAATAATCTTACTGTAGCAGTGAAATATTATAAAGATCATGATTATCATTATGTTACTGGAAAGCTAAAGAAGATCGATGCGATAGAAAAGTATATACTGTTTGAGGACTTCACGAAGATAAATTTACATGATGTTTTAGATGTACAGATTGATTAGTTTGATTCCGTTTCATAGTCATAAATAAGTTTATTAAAATACAATATCTCTTCTCTTAATTTGATCATCCTATCTTCATTTGTACAATTAGAGTATTCGTTTTCCAGTCGTTCTAAGTGCTTTATAAATAAAGTTATTTCAGGATTATGTTTCATATACTCATTCCCTTTCATAAGCTTTTATTATTTTATACCAAAAAATTCCAACATGGAAATGTAATGACGTTTTATAATGCAAAAAACCCTCCATCAAATGGAAGGCTTATTTTTATTGTCCTCAATAATTACTTTTTTGTTCTTCAACTCCACAAACTCTTCTAATGATAACGGCTGTTTGTTATTTAGATAGTGTCTATAATGACTGCTACATAAATGCCTTGATCTTGGTTTGTTTTCACAATCCTTAATTAAGCATGTTTTCTTATCCCAATTTTCAGCAATGTATTTTTTCTTATTATTTATCTGTTCAACATATTCCAATAGTTCGATAGGACATATCTTTCTCTGTTTATTAAAGCTACTGTAATGGCTCATACACAAGTTTTTGGCTATAGGCTTTTTGTAACAGTCATAGATCATACATCTGATTGCTTGCATTGTTTGCTCCTCTTTTTCAAAAAATATGATATCTACCATTTACAAATATCTATAATACATTCAACAAAAGTGTTTTAAAATCCTTTAAAACAAATTATTAATATTTATAAAAATAAAATATCCCCCTCGATCGAGGGGGATAGCTTACATATTTAAATTTGTTTTTATTTTATTATAAGCTGCATTAAACTTTTCTTCTACGTATTTTAAGTATAATTCATTATCTTCTCTTTCAGCAAAGCCCAAAACAGCTCTTAACAGAAAATCTATTGTGTAATTTTTTTGTGTATCGGACATATTTAAATGCCAATAAAACGGTTCCTCAGTATCAAGAATTTCTCTACACATGTTTGCTATTCTATTACATCTCTCCTGTTCAATGTCTGTCATAACAACCCCTCCCTTCTAAGGTGAGTATATTCATTTGAGTACAATCTTATGTTTGGGCCATACCTGGGGGAGGAGACATTTTTGCAATTACAGGTTTGATTAGTCCATTGCTACCAGCTCGTATAACATTAATTGCATGGTACTTTTTTAGCTTTAATCCATCGTCAATAGTTAGCGGAGATATTTCCTCAGATAGATCACTAAACGTCTTCTTACTACATGAGTATAAATGATAATGGGGTCCTGCTGACTTAATTATTTCGGCTAAGTCTCGCGGTATTTGTTCCCAAGAATGAAACATCCACACATAACCAACACGCCATTTACGACTTTCAACTGCTGCAGATTTCCATGTTTTAGCCGATTTTAGGAACTGGTGTGGTTCGTCGAATACAACAAAAAATGGGAACTGATTTTTTTCTTCTCTTAAAGTCATAGCTAAGTCTATTTTAGTGCTTAAGAGGTTTACAATAAGGTCTACAGCTTCAGGTCCTAATTCTGATTTAGGCACATCAATAATAAACGCTTTACGTTGGCTCATTAGATTCACCATATCAACTGATTCATCAGATTCCATGCATTCTGATAAATACTCATCTCCTAATATTGTATCAAGTCTGTTTAGGATAGGAGCAATAATCTGTGCTCTTTTTCCAGCACTCATTTCCGAGAAATCAGCAAGCGATAATTTGTGGATGCCATCTCGCATTTTCTCCAGTACATTCTTTCTGTATTCTTCATCTTCAAAAATACGTATGATTTCAGATAGTTTACCAGTTTGCATTGCCATAACTGCAGCTCGAATGTATCTAGAGGTTTGTGCACCTGTTTCGTCTGTAGAAGTATTAAAAAATCCAATTATAGTGTTCGCCAAACGATTCTTTGCTCTAGATGAATGTTTCACTTCACACCAATCTAAAGATATTGGGGTCTCACCTAATCGAATCCTTTCAACCTGGTCATTAGGAAGTGCGGATTGAACTTCATCCCCAATTTCCCCTTTTGCAGGATCAATAGCTAATGCACCAAATCCGTTATTGATGGATTCAACAATCCAGTTCGCTCCGAATCCTTTAGTTTTTCCAGATCCCATACCACCGATTACGGCACGAGGCAAACATAGTTCATCGTAATTATTAACAGGCATATATATTGGTACCTTTTTACCTTTGAAGATTGCTTTACCAAAGGGAATTCCTCCTTTTTTGAGTATATCTGGAATGTCTGTTTCACGACCTGTCACAGTCTCAATGATAGGGTACTCATCTTGTAAGGCTCTTTGTGGTAGTTTAATAAAATGGGATATTTCTGGCGGGGTTATGATCTGTCTTTTCCCAAATATAAAAGGTACCGGGATATGATGGCGTTCTATGTCATCTAAAAATTTTTTAACTTTATGAGGTTTAATTTGCTTCTCTTTTAATTCATTATCCTGGTTCAGTTGTTTCAACGCTAAGAGGATCCCTCTAGCGATCTGTCTTTTCCTTCTTTCGTCTTTCGATTGAACTATCAACCTAAGAACAAAATCAAATCCTAGATGACTAGGTTTTAATTCTGTTGATCTACTAAACTCTTTATTTTTCCAACATTTAGGGGGTTTATTATCAAATTCTTCTTTCTTCTTATCAGCGTCCTTATACCATTGTTGTTCAGCAGCTTGAATGCCAAATTGAATAAATGCATGATCACCTTCTTTCATGAATCGAGACATCTCTAATAATTCTTCCAAAGGGATTTGTTGCATGGTCCTATCGGTTTTTAGAGACATAAAGAAAGGGTGTTTTAGCTTAATATTGAATGCTAGGATATCTTCTGTTTTGGGCTTGCGCTTTACGTTTTGCTTAACATCTTGAAGAGTAACGTCTTTCCAAGTTAATTGAGATTGCTGTTTGATAATGTCGTACATATCTGTGTTGGTAGTGATGTATGTTTGATAGGATTTACTTGATATGTTTGTTTCAAAAAATATTCTTTCAGGCGCATAAATTTTGCCACTATTCCAACGCTCAAACATTTCAGCATAAGAATCGGCCATAATGTCAGCAAATTGATCTACTCTATCATTCTTAACGTTTCTGTGCGGGATGATTTGGAAAGTTTTAAAAGGATCTGGTTTATATTGAGATTTAATTAATCGCAACGGTACTTCTTCATCGTTCACCTTAGCGACTATATCTGCGTTAACCGTTGGTTGAACAGTTTCTTTATAAGGCTGTGTGTCTAGAAAATGAATCCTAAGCGTATTACCTTCCCATGCCATTTCCATCTAAAACACTCCCAAAACAGCTTTAATACTTTCCATTAACCCAACTATCTTTCCTTCTGGAGCTTCTACAGTTTGGTAAAGAGCATAGAAGCACCCGCCTATAAATCCTGTAATTAATCCTATAAAAAATTTCATTCTCCCATCACGTCCTTCATATCTCGGACGTTTTGGAATGCATCTGTTAGCGCTTCATTAAGCATTGTTCCGACAATAGCGATTAGCATTAATATACTGGGTACCAAGAACACTCCGCCAACAACAAGAGCAGTGGTTTTTAGTGTAGTTACTCCCCAGCGTTTCTTTATCCCTAGAAGGATGAATCCTGCAAGTGCAGATAGTATTCCTAATCCTAATGCGATGTCTTGAAAAGTATATTCGAGTGGGCGCATATTTTCATAAAAACTTTCAGCTCTAACTGTTTGAGCGAATAATACACCTGTAGAAGTCCACAAAGCTATCGCAAACTGCTTTAGCTTATTAGATTTTTGAACAAATACCATTTCTTGTTGTTCTTCATTCGTATCAAACCAATACTTGCCATTCAATTTAATGATCATAAATTTTCACTCCTTGGTGAATATTTTATTGTTCAACCGTTAATAATAACCATAGAAAGAGGTGATAACATGTTACCATGGGTACTTATAGGTGTAGGTGCAGCACTTATTACTTTTTCACAGTTACCACTCTAAACCAAACTAGACCAACCATTTTTCTGGGGTTGTTCATGTTGTTCAACCTCAGAAAAGGTTTTACTTTCGTTGTTCATACACCATTCCAGTTTATCTCTAATAAAAGCCGCGAAATTTTGTTCTTTGAAGTTACCAGTTTTATCAGATGCCCACTTCCAAATCTTCATGTCACGTTCGCTGTTTTCATTGAATACCGCATTTCGTCGAATATATTTACCCATAGATTTCCCTCGCAATGTAATAAAAAGCTTCCGAATCTGAAAAAACTGGATTCAAAACCATGTTGGCATTACGATAATATCTTTTAATGTGGTTATATACTTTAGTCGATCCACCGCCACAAAGAAAAAGCAAATCGTCTTTTTTCCACTTAAGAGATCCAGTGTTTGCTATTGTTGCTCTAGCAATTGCTGATGAATCTCTGTTTTTCCCTGATTCGGTACCGAAATCAAATGTATCTGATTCTTTCCCTATTTTTTGACCATCTTTAAAAGTAATAGCGTTAACGGTTCTGCTGCCTACTTGAAGGCCTCTGACTGTTCCTTTATCAGCATATTTGAAGAAACAGGAACCTTCTGGAGCTACTGATGCGTAAATTCTAAACCATTTTGTTACACCGTTGACAGTAATCTCATGGTACCCTGTTAACATAGAGGATAATAATATCTTATCTCTTTTATGGTCAGCAACCGGTAATCCTGTCACTAAACCTACTTCACATGATTTGAATGCCTTATGCAATGCAACTAGAATCAAAATAAGTGTGTCATCATGTAACTTACTGTCAGTCATCATCGGTCCTCCATACTCACTTTCGCGTATAGCAAGTGTTCCTCCACTGAATTTCATTCCGTTATATTCGATGATTAAATCATCATCTCCTTTCTCGTCATCAAATTCCGATTCTCGATATTCGCCTAGACTAGAATAGAATTCGAAATGACCACCAGCATACCAAATTTTTGTTTTGAATCTCCCAGGATCTACTCCAATAACTTGCATTGAACCACCCCTTTATAAAATAATTAGGAACTATTTGTGAAAATTCTATATTCATTGCTGTTTTGTGAACTAGTTATGAACTATTTCCTAAATTGCTGTTTGTAGTATATTATTCCTCTAACTAGGAAATATTACTGTTATACCGATATTTTTTATAAAAAAATAAAGAAGAGCCTTCTCAAGACTCTTCTTCAACATCAGGCCATATATCGTATACACTTTTCCCTAAGGGTTTAGCGATTCTATAAGCTGTTTTTAGTTTTGGTTCAGCACCTTTAATTAATTCAGTAATTGTATTTGGCCTAACGTTAGCTTTTTGTGCAAGCCACCCTTTCATGCGACCTTGTTCTTTTAATATAGCTTCCAAATTATTTTTCACGATTAACACCTCACAAATAAATTCTTTGCAGTGAGCCGTTAATCCTTCAATGAAAAAGCACTACTTTTGACATAAAACAGCCCTTCGTGTCGAAGGGTAGAGATAGGCTATAAAGCTGTAACGCTCGCCTGCGCTACGCTACAGCATATGCGCGAACTAATGAAAATATGCATAAAAATATAAAAAGGATGATTCAATGTATTATTATGTGATTGGATTGATAACAGGTGTAATTTTGGGATATTCTTTTAATAAACTAATTGATATTTTTAAGAAGGGGGTTCATATGCAAATCGTAGGATTAAATATTTCTGTGAAAAGTGTAAAAGAAACAACGGAAATTCCTAAAAATGAAAAAAGCAATAAGAAAACAATCAGAGTGAAAGTTAATGATCAAGATTGTGATCTATGCAAGGGTGAAGATATGTTTATTGCTGGGACGAAAAATTTAATTCCTTGTCCAAATTGTAAACGTAATACAAATAAATTTAATAAAATACTAATATAATAATGCTAACAATATTGCAAACGAATCGGATTGGATAAACTGAAACAGATTACCAAAAAAGAAGATCGATGTCTGTAAAAATAACTAGTTAATAAGGGTTAGAAAGTGGTGAAATTGGTCTGTTTGGTTTCCGGTACCAGGTTTGCCGGGGGTTCAAATCCCTCTGGGCGCGTACCATAAAGTCAATAAAAGCAAGGGGTAGAAGTCGATCTTCAGCCCTTGCTTTTTTATCGAAAAGAGATCGTCATAAAGGTCAAATCATGACAGACTCTTTTTGTTGCATTATCCTTACCAGTCCTCCATGATTTGTTGTATATTAATAATGTAAGGGGAGGAATGAAATATGAGGTTTCTTAAATTTGTATTTATCACCATAATTGTTTTGGCTATTTTAGGTTATGGGGTTTATTATTTCGGAACAAATATAGCATCGGAAAAACTAATGGATGCTTTGTCAGCCGAATTAGAGAATAGTGGCGAATTAGAAAACATTAAACAAATCATTGAAAATGATCCAGAGTTAACAGCTTTTTTAAAGGATGCTGAATCAGTAGATGAAAGTACACTACCATTTACTTCAAAAGAACAAGCAACTAGAGTATTAGTGAAAAAGATAGGTATATCAGGTCTTCAAGACATACAATCTAAGGTTCAACAAGGGCAAATCACTAAAGAAGAGCTCCTTCAAGAAGTGGAAGAGAAATTAACGGCAGAAGAAATAACCGCACTGAAAGTAATTGCCTACAAAGAGATATATAATTAGGTATTGAACAGGGGCTAATAGTTAGCTCTTTTTTTATCGAACTTGGGCGAGAAGACTCCTTCCTCAAAACGCGACAGTGTTTAGGTGGGAGATGAATCGCCTATTTTATAAATTAAAATCTAAAATCAAGACAAACGGGTGTTCTGTTTGGTAAAATATAACTAACAATGAGGGGGTGAATTCAATATGCCAACACTATCAATCAAAATGCCATTGTTTGAACCAACAAATATTAAACAAGAAATGTATGAAACAATGCAACATCGTTTTTCCGAATCTTGTAACTTGGCGATTAACATAAAAAAAGAAACTCCGAAATGAAAAGCTTCTGAAATCGATGTTAAAATAAGCCATACTAGATTGCCTACCACATTAATTCAAGAAGCAAGAAAACTAGCTATTTCAAGGTATCAAGATTGGAATAAAAACAAGAAAATCAAAGGTTTTCCAAAGTTTCGGAAGAGAATTGCTATTCCATTCAATAATCAAAACTGGAGATTTCGTTTTGACAATGGGTACTTAAAGGTAGGAATCCCAACTCTAGAAGAAGGTAACCTTACGGTTGATAAATATGTTCCGTTGAAGGTGAACGATTATAATCTTTTTTGGGTAAACTATCTATTGAATGGATATATGGATAAGGCTTCAAAATACTATCTACCCTCCTACGAGAATATTTCTAAGCCTAAAAAAGGAAACGGACAACTGTTTTTCAAGAATGGAAAATGGTATTTTTCGTTCACTATTACATTTGAATTAAAGAACGAAGTTTCTTCAGAAGAAAAAGAAGTTGGCGTGGACCGTGGGCTTAAATACATTGCGGTTGCCGGAGATAAAGAAACCGGTAAATATATACACTTCTCTGGAAAACACATTGGACATATACGTAGAAAATACTCTCGTTTGAGAAGAATTTTTATGAAAAATAAAATAGGCTTTAAAACGTCTTGAAAACAAAGAACAGCGCATCATTCACTACTGGAATCATGTGATTTCAAAAGAAATTGTACGCTTCGCCCAAAAACAAGGAGCCTCTATTATTAAAATCGAAGATTTGAAGAGTATCCGCTCTATGAAAAAGCTTTGGAAACGTAGCGACCGAAATATTAACTCTTGGGCTTTTTTTGACTTGGAAGAAAAACTTACTTACAAAGCACAACTAGCCGAGCTAGAAGTGGTTAAAGTAAATCCGTTCAAAACTAGCCAAGAATGTTCAAACTGCGGTAACGTAGTTAAAAAGAACCGTCGAGGTTCGCTGTATACATGCTCTTGTGGGTATAAGAAAAACGCTGACGTTAATGCCAGCTTTGTCATTTCCACAAGATCATCTAACGAAGAAAAAGCAATAACTGCGACTTAACAGTCGTTGCAGGAAACCTAATGTTTTCTGTAAGGCGCCTGACTGCGCTGTACACCTAGCTAATGACGCTCTACCCTTAATTTGCATAAATGAAAAACGGGACTGAGCTGAGGTAACGGTAACCACCCAATAGTCTTTTGGTCTATTGGAATCCCCTTCCTCAAAAATCCGTTCGGATTTTAGGTGGGGGAGGATGTCAATTGTAGTTCAAATTTTATTTCCGTATAATTATAATGACCCACTATTCTAACGAGGTGTTTACATGAGGCAAAAGATTGTCCACGAACAGATTTTACAACAAAAAATGAGTAAATCTCTTATTCAGGCCATTCATTTGCTTCAATTTTCTAGTGTTGAGCTATTAGATTATATCCAGGAAATATCTAAGGACAACCCCCTGATCGAAGAAGTTAATTTTGACTATGAATTAACTCGGTATAAAAACGTCCATTCTGACCCAATCCCATTTGAAGAATTGAATGAGCGGAAGCTTTCTTTTTATGACCAATTAAAAGAACAATTATATACGCTAAAATTGCCTGCACAGTTAAAACCAGTTGTACTTTTTGGGATCGATTCTCTTGATGAAACGGGATATTTAGAGATTGGTATGGAAGAATGGTCCGAAAAATGTGATGCTTCTATTAAACAAGTAGAAAAGGCATTAACGTTTATTCAATCACTGGAACCAGCTGGAATTGGAGCGCGTACGCTTTCTGAGTGTATTTTGTTACAATTAAAAAATATGAAAAGCTATCAATTACATATGGAAGATTTATTGGAAAACCATTTAGTTTGGGTAGCTGAAGAAGATGTTTCTGCTATTACAGAATATTATGGTATAACTGAAGAAGAGGCTCTTCAAACGATCCATGCTATTCAAGCTTGTCACCCAAAGCCAGGTCAATTACTTGTGGAAAAAGAACCAGAATATATTATTCCAGAAGCCTCAATTAAAAAAGAGAATGGGGAATGGAAAATTTCCTTCTATAAATGGAGTAATCCAACTATTCGTGTTAGTGAATCGTACAAACAACTACGTGATCTTGGTAAAGAAGGGGAAGCATATCTAAAAGAAAAGAATAATCAAATTGATTGGTTACATCAAGTGTTATCATATCGAGTCAATACGATTGAACAAGTGATAAAAAAAATCGTAGAAAAACAGGCTGCTTTTTTTGAACGCGGTTATTATATGCTGCAGCCACTAACCTTACAAGAACTGGCAAATGAACTACATGTTCATGTGTCAACTGTTAGTCGAGCAATCCGTAGTAAGTACGTACAAACACAGTATGGAATCATTCCATTAAAGTTCTTTCTTCAACCAGGTATTAAGCAGCAGAGTGGAAAACCGATCGCAGCATTTGTAGTTAAAAAATTGATCCATGAGCTAATTGAGCATGAAGAGAAGTTGAAACCTTTATCTGATGAAGCAATTAGAATGAGATTACGAGATGAGTTTGGAATTCAAATTGCACGTCGAACCGTTATGAAATACCGTGAACAATTGGGAATACCGTCATCTATAAAAAGAAAATAATGGAGGAAAACGTTATGTTAAAAGTCATCTATTATACAAAAGAGAATTGCTCCCTATGTGATGATGCAAAGGCATTGCTTTTGATGCTTCAGTATGATTATAATTTTGAAATCGAGGAACGTGATATTTATACAAATGATGAATGGTTGGAAGAGTATCAATTGCTCATCCCATTTGTGCAAATTCAGGATATTGGAATCGATTGTGAAGAGATGAGTATAGAAGCTTTAGAATCAGCGTTGAAAAAGTATAGTTCACGTCTTTCATAAATCCGTCAATTAAACGAGTTCATTTTAATTGTTAATTTATTTTGTTATGTTATAATGAAGTTGTAGTAAAAAAGATAATTTTTATTACGTATTTTTTTATTATGAGTGGGACATAATAACACCGCATGGGACTGTAAAAGACCAACTAAGGAAATGGAGTTTCTTTTCATGAGAACGTTAATAGACTTACAACAGAAACTTTACCCAGACTTGTTGGAAATTATGCAACAACGATATTCTGTCTTACACAGTGTGGAACTTTTTCAACCAATAGGAAGACGAGGACTTGCAGAACATACGAATTTAACCGAGCGTATTGTTCGAGGTGAGATTGATTTTTTACATAAACAAGGCCTCATTCACATTACTTCCAAGGGAATGCACATTACAAAAGAGGGTAAGCTATTACTTGATCAATTAGCAGATTTTATGAGCGAAATTATGGGAATAAGTGCGCTAGAAAAACAGATTAAGGATAAGTTAAACCTGACAAAGGTGATTATTGTTCCTGGAGATAGTGATGAACAAGATTGGGTAAAGCAAGAAATGGGTAAAGCATGTGTTGGTTATTTGAAGAAAATTGTTAAACCAGATTTTGCGATTGCTGTTACCGGTGGAACAACAATGGCAGCAGTGGCAGATGTAATGACCCCACTTGATAAAGAAAGTAGTTATTTGTTTGTACCAGCTCGTGGTGGAATAGGTGAAAAGGTAGAAAACCAAGCAAATACAATTGTTTCGGAAATGGCTAGAAAAACAAATGGTGAATATCGCTTGTTATATGTGCCTGATCCATTAAGTGAAAGTACATACCAAACTATTATTAATGAACCCTCTGTTAATGAGACATTACAGCAAATCAAAAGTGCGAATGTAGTGATGCATGGAATAGGTGATGCACTTAAGATGGCTGAAAGAAGGAAGACTTCGGAGAGTCTATTAAATGAACTAAAAGCCAGTAAGGCAGTTAGTGAAGCGTTTGGTTATTATTTTGACGAAAATGGGAATATTGTTCATAAAGTCCGCACAGTTGGTATTCAATTAGAAGATTTGGTAAATATTAACCATGTGATTACCATTGCCGGTGGAACATCTAAAGGACAAGCAATTGCATCTTATTTCAAGCAAGGTAAAACAGATGTATTGATTACAGATGAAGCCGCAGCAAAACAGCTATTAAGGGAATCATCCCTTTAATATATATTTTTTAATTAAATTAATTATTAGGAGGAATAAACATGGCTGTAAAAGTAGGTATTAATGGATTTGGCCGTATTGGACGTAATGTATTTCGTCAGGCACTTAAAAATAATGAGGTAGAAGTTGTAGCTGTTAATGATTTAACAGATGCTAACATGCTTGCACACTTGTTAAAATATGATTCTGTTCATGGAGTTTTAGAAGAGGAAGTTACTGTAAACGGCAATAATATTGTAGTAGGCGGTAAAGAAATTAAAGTTATGGCAGAACGTGACCCTGCTAACTTAGGATGGGGTGACCTTGGAGTAGAAGTTGTTATTGAATCTACAGGTCGCTTTGTTGATCGTGAATCTTCTCAAAAGCATATTGATGCTGGAGCGAAAAAAGTTATTATTTCAGCACCTGCCAAAAATGAAGATATTACTGTAGTAATGGGTGTAAACCACGATCAGTATAATGCAAGTGAGCATCATATTGTTTCTAATGCATCTTGTACGACAAACTGCTTAGCACCATTTGCTAAAGTACTTAACGATAACTTTGGAATTAAGCGCGGATTAATGACTACAATCCATGCATATACAAATGACCAACAAATTCTTGACTTACCACATAAAGATTATCGTCGTGCTCGTGCTGCGGCTGAAAACATTATC
Organism: Ornithinibacillus caprae; assembly: GCF_009728145.1. Lineage (GTDB taxonomy): Bacteria > Bacillota > Bacilli > Bacillales > Amphibacillaceae > Ornithinibacillus > Ornithinibacillus caprae. The sequence goes on from NZ_WOCA01000009.1 coordinate 91,717, forward strand.
CCAACAACTACTGGTGCTGCAAAAGCAGTTTCTCTAGTATTACCTGAGCTAGAAGGTAAGTTGAATGGTATGGCTGCACGTGTACCAGTTCCAGATGGTTCTTTAGTAGACTTAGTTGTTGAATTAGACAAGAATGTTTCTGTTGAAGATGTAAATGGAGCATTTAAATCTGCTGCTGAAGGTGAACTTAAAGGTGTACTAGAGTATAGCGAAGCTCCACTAGTATCTAGAGACATTGTTGGAAACCCTCATTCTTCTATTCTTGATGGCCTTTCTACAATGGTAATGGAAGATAACATGGTTAAAGTTGTTTCTTGGTATGATAACGAAATGGGTTACTCAACTCGTTGTGTAGACTTAGCTGCATACATGGCTAAACAAGGACTATAAAATAAGGAATCATTTAGGAGGAGGGGATTTTCCTCCTCCTTTTCTCTTGTTACTTCATTATATAATATAGGATGCGACTATTGTTAAGTCCTTGATTAGGTATTGAAGCTAAAAAGAAGCAAACATGTCCATGATAAGAGCTGTGAAGGACAAATTGAGGCCGAAAAGCCAAAATTGTCCATGATAAGAGCAATGAAGGACAATTCGCACTCGAGATAGACGAAATTGTCCATGATAAGCATTGTGAAGACCGATCAGAAGCCCAAAATAGCCAAAATGTCTTTCATTAAGTTTACGGACTCTACTATATTTATCAAAGTCTTTGATTGTAGAACGACTTTATATATAATGAGTAGCGAGGAATAATTTGGGAACTCTAAGTGACATATTTTACATACTATTGGGAGGGAATCCGAATGAATAAAAAAACGCTGCAGGACCTGAATGTAAAAGGTAAGAAAGTTTTTTGTCGTGTAGATTTCAATGTACCAATGAAAAATGGTGAGGTAACAGACGATACAAGAATTAAAGCAGCTTTGCCGACGATTGAATATTTATCTAATCAGGGTGCAATTGTGATTCTAGCAAGTCACCTTGGACGTCCGAAAGGTGAGGTAGTTGAAGAGCTTCGTCTTGATCCAGTTGCAAAACGTTTAAGTGATTTGATTGGTAAAAGCGTCGTTAAAACGGATGCTGTTTATGGAAGTGAAGTAAACGAGGCAATTTCCCAGCTTTCTGAAGGAGACATTCTTTTAATAGAGAATGTTCGTTTCGAAGCAGGTGAAACAAAAAATGATCCAGAGCTTGCTCAAGCTTTTGCTGATATGGCTGACTTTTATGTGAATGATGCTTTCGGTGCAGCACACCGTGCCCATGCTTCAACAACAGGTGTTGCTGAAAAGCTTCCAGCAGCTGCAGGGTATTTAATGGAAAAAGAAATTGAAGTACTAGGAAAAGCATTAGAAAATCCTGATCGTCCGTTTACGGCTATTATTGGTGGAGCGAAGGTTAAGGATAAAATCAATGTCATCGATAATCTACTTGATAAAGTCGACAATCTAATTATTGGTGGAGGACTAGCTTATACCTTCATTAAAGCACAAGGTCATGAAATTGGTAAATCTCTATTAGAAGAGGATAAAATTGACTTAGCTAATGACTTTATTAAAAAGGCAGAAGAAAAAGGTGTTAACTTTGTTCTTCCAGTAGATGTTGTGATTGCCGATGATTTTTCTGAAGATGCTAACACAAAAGTTGTTGACATCGATCAAATTCCTGCTGATTGGGAAGCGTTAGATATTGGTCCGAAAACTCGTGAAAAGTACCGTCAAATTGTAGCAGACTCAAAACTAGTAATTTGGAATGGACCTATGGGTGTGTTTGAAATTAATGCATTTGCTGGTGGTACTAGAGAAGTAGCAGAAGCTCTAGCAAATACAGAGGGCTATACGGTAATCGGTGGCGGTGATTCTGCTGCAGCTGTTGAAAAATTTGGTTTTGCTGAGGACATGGACCATGTTTCTACTGGTGGTGGAGCATCATTAGAGTTTATGGAAGGAAAAGCTCTTCCAGGTGTAGAAGCATTAAATGATAAATAACTAAGAGGTGATACGATGCGGAAAAAAGTAATTGCTGGAAATTGGAAAATGAATAAAGTTCTATCCGAAGCAAATCAATTTGTTGACGATGTTGCAGGTAAAGTACCGAATAGTGACAATGTCGAAGCAATTGTTTGTGCGCCATTTCCATTTTTAGCTACACTAGTTGAAAAAACAAAAGGAACAAGTCTAAAAGTTAGTGCTCAAAACATGCACTTTGAAGATAATGGAGCTTTCACAGGTGAAGTAAGCCCTGTGATGCTTAAAGATCTTGGTGTAACCCATGTTGTTTTAGGACATTCAGAGCGTCGTGAATATTTTGCTGAAACAGACGAAACGGTAAATAAAAAAGCACACGCTGCTTTTAAGCATGATTTGACACCAATTGTTTGTGTTGGTGAAACGCTTGAACAACGTGAAGCTAATGAAACAAAAGGTCTAGTAGAGAGCCAAGTAAAACGAGCTTTAGATGGTCTTTCAGATGATCAAATTACACAAACCATCATTGCGTATGAGCCAGTTTGGGCAATCGGCACTGGAAAAACAGCATCAAGTGAAGATGCAAATGAAGTTTGTTCACATATCCGCAACGTGGTCAAAGAGATTACATCCGAAGCGGTTGCTGAAAAAGTTGTTATTCAATATGGTGGAAGTGTAAAACCTACTAATGTGGATGAATTACTTGCGCAATCAGATATTGATGGTGCATTAGTTGGTGGAGCAAGCCTTGAAGCAGAATCCTTTTTACAGCTTGTGGAGGCTGGAGTAAAATGAGTGAAAACAAATTAGCTGCATTAATCATTCTTGATGGATTCGCAATTCGCGATGAAACGATGGGTAATGCGGTAAAACAAGCAAAGAAACCGAACTTCGATCGCTATTGGGAAAAATACGCTCATAACCAATTAAGCGCAAGTGGAAATGCTGTCGGACTACCTGAAGGACAAATGGGTAATTCAGAGGTTGGACACTTAAATATTGGAGCTGGACGTATCGTATACCAAAGCTTGACTCGTGTTAACTTATCCATTGAAGAAGGCGAGTTCTTTGAAAAAGAAGCCTTTGTCAAATCGATAGCAAAAGCAAAGGAAAAAGGAAAGGCACTCCACATCTTCGGATTGCTTTCAGATGGTGGTGTTCATAGTCACATCAGCCACTTATTTGCTTTATTAAAATTAGCTAAAGATCAAAATCTTAATGAAGTATATGTTCATGCATTTTTAGATGGTCGTGATGTAGGTCCTAAGACTGCCAAAACATACATTGAACAAACAGAAGAAAAGATGAAAGAACTGGGACTTGGAAAAATAGCAACTGTTTCTGGACGTTATTACTCTATGGACCGAGATAAACGTTGGGATCGTGTGAAGAAAGCCTATGATGCGATGGTTTATGGTGAAGGACCAGCATATCGTAGTGCATTGGAAGTTGTAGATGAGTCTTATGAAAATGAAATCTATGATGAATTCGTCATCCCATCAGTCGTTACAGACGAAAGTGGAGAACCAGTTGGAAAAGTAGAAGATGGGGATTCCATTATTTTCTATAATTTCCGACCCGACCGTGCAATCCAAATTTCCCGTACCTTTGCAAATGAAGACTTTCGTGACTTTGATCGTGGAGAAAATCCACCAAAGGATTTAGATTTTGTTATGCTCACTAATTTTAGTGAATCAGTGGATGGATATGTGGCGTATGAGCCAGTAAATCTAGATAACACTATAGGTGAAGTGCTGGCTCAAAACAATATGAAGCAATTGCGTATTGCTGAAACAGAAAAATATCCACACGTGACGTTTTTCATGAGTGGAGGTCGCGAAAAAGAGTTCCCTGGTGAAAAACGTGTATTAATTGATTCGCCAAAGGTTGCAACATATGATTTAAAACCAGAAATGAGTGCTTATGAGGTAACAGATGCCTTACTAACTGAACTTGATTCTGGAGAACATAATGCAATTATATTGAACTTTGCTAATCCAGATATGGTTGGACACTCAGGTATGCTTCAACCTACCATAGATGCCATTGAGGCAGTGGATGAATGTCTAGGAAAAATTGTTGATAAAATTATAGAGCTAGGCGGAACAGCAATTATCACTGCTGACCATGGGAATTCAGATGAAGTAATAACACCTGAAGGAAATCCAATGACAGCACATACAACAAACCCAGTACCAGTAATTGTTACGAAAGACGGTATTGAACTACGTGATGGTGGAATTTTAGCTGACCTATCTCCAACATTACTTGACTTATTAGGTGTAGAACAGCCGAAAGAAATGACAGGAAAATCATTAATTCAAAAATAATTATAAATATAATTAAAGGAGAGATTTTACATGCCATATATTACAGACGTTTATGCACGTGAAGTATTAGATTCCCGTGGAAATCCAACAGTTGAGGTAGAAGTATTTACAGAATCAGGTGCGTTTGGTTCAGCACTTGTACCAAGTGGTGCATCTACTGGTGAATACGAAGCAGTAGAATTACGTGATGGAGATAAAAGCCGTTATTTAGGTAAAGGTGTTCAACAAGCAGTTAACAACGTAAATGATGTAATTGCTCCAGAACTAATCGGTATCGATGTTACTCGTCAAAACATTATCGATGCGTTAATGATCGATCTAGATGGTACAGAAAATAAAGGTAAATTAGGTGCTAATGCTATTTTAGGTGTTTCTATGGCTTGTGCCCACGCTGCTGCAAGTTATTTAGAGCAACCGTTATATAACTACTTAGGTGGATTCAATGCTAAAACTCTACCAACACCAATGATGAATATCTTGAATGGTGGAGAGCATGCAGACAATAACGTAGATATCCAAGAATTTATGGTAATGCCTGTTGCTGCTCCAACATTTAAAGAAGCACTACGCACAGGTGCAGAGATTTTCCATTCATTGAAAAACGTATTGAAATCTAAAGGTTATAACACAGGTGTTGGTGATGAAGGTGGATTTGCACCAAACTTAGGTTCTAACGAAGAAGCGTTACAAACAATTGTAGAAGCAATTGAAGCAGCTGGTTATAAACCAGGTGAAGAAGTGCAACTTGCGATGGACGTAGCAGCTTCTGAAATTTACGAAGATGGTAAATATAATCTAAAAGGTGAAGGTGTTGTACGTACTTCAGAAGAAATGGTTAACTGGTATGAGGAAATGATCAACAAGTATCCAATCATTTCAATTGAAGATGGTTTAGATGAAAATGACTGGGAAGGTTTCAAACTATTAACAGAACGCATTGGTGACCGTGTACAATTAGTTGGTGACGACTTATTCGTAACAAACACTGCTAAACTTTCTCAAGGGATTGAACAAGGTGTTGGTAACTCCATCTTAATTAAAGTTAACCAAATTGGTACACTTACAGAAACATTTGAAGCAATTGAAATGGCTAAGCGTGCTGGTTATACAGCAGTTATTTCTCACCGTTCTGGTGAAACAGAAGATGCAACAATTGCTGATATTGCTGTTGCAACAAATGCTGGTCAAATTAAAACAGGTGCACCATCACGAACAGACCGAGTAGCGAAATACAATCAATTACTACGTATTGAAGATGAATTAGCTGGTATGGGTGAATATGGTGGATTAAACTCATTCTATAACTTGAAAAAATAATCAATAACATTTAATTCCAGCATCACAACGTTAATTAGAAAGTATAAAAAGTAGTGGCCTTTTCTCGTGAATGGAGAAAAGGCCACTACTTTTTGCATGATTATTTTCAAACTATTTTACTCAATAATTCCTGTTTCCGTTAACTTAACTTTCGTATTAACAGTAACATTAAGGTTAGGATATGTTTCGTACCACTTTTTAGAATCCCAATTTTTGGTGTGACTTCTTACATGTTCTCCTAACCCTAATGGATCCGTTTCTAATTCTTGAAACGTTTTAATCATTTCTTCTGCTTGAGAGGTAATTTGCTCTTTTGTTTTTTTGGTAATCTCTTCTGCCATCTTTTTGTCAATTTTTCCTCCTGAATATTCATGTATTAAGCCCTCGATATTTATATTAATAGTAAATTCTTTTGTTTTTTCCACATTATCAAATTTAAATGTCCGATTGCTTTTAATTTTGTGTAAAAAGGCATATTTTTCTTTATCCATTTCTATCGTAATACTATCTTGACTTGTCTTCCTATCCATTAAGGACTTAAAAGTAAAAAGCTTATCTTCAGGAATTTCTCCAACTAATTTGTCATCTTTAAATAATGCATTGCCAATAATCTTTATCTCATTATCAATCTGCCGTATAAGTGGTAAAAAAGGGTCTTTTCCTTCAGCATAATAAGAATTCAAAAAATCATGAAAGTTTGTTGTAGGAAGAGATCCAACGTTAATGTTATGCTCAATCATATCGGATATGTACATGCCGTTGTCTCGTGTACCGTACTGGTATTGTAATAATCCCTGAATATCAGAATCGGTCACAGTTAAAAATATTTTTGATCCAACAGTAGGGTCTCTAAAATAAGAATCTATATAGGGCATCAATCCCTTTTCAGAAATTTCTTTACTATAAACTAGCACTTCTATTTTTCCACTCACATAAGGTCTAGATTTTGTTCTATCTAGCTTCTCTCTTGCTTCTTTATTGATACGTGCGGTTTCAGTGGCTACCTCATTAGTAATGGTTTTGTCCGGCATATAATTAGGTACAACTGCTGTAACTTTAAGTTCTTCATTTTCTGCTAATTCAAAACCAACAGCAGTTGCTATACGAACATCATCAAGTATTTCTTTGTTTACACAACTAGAAAGTACGACAATTAAAAAAAATAATATACAAATTGATCGAGTCAATGTTTTTTTCTCCTCCCTTTTCGAAAATAAGTGACCACTAATAAAATTGGAAGATAACAAGTAATTAAATAAAAACCAAAATGAGATATATAGTCATTTAGAACTTCAATATGTTCACGTTCTTTAATAATATAGACTGGGAAAATAGTGAACAGTAACATTCCAATTAGAGCTTTTCGTTGACTGAATCTAAATAGCTGTCTCATCCCACGGGAAGCCGCCCAAAAGGCTAAGCAAATATTAGGTAGAATAATTAATGCCCACGAGGAAATTCCAACATATTCAAATCTCTCAACAAATGGTAGTTCAACGGATTTCCACATGGTTAGAGTTGGTGAATGATAGCGTAACAAATGTTTCTGGGAAAAGTAAGCAAGCGATATAATCATTATTCCTAAATAAATGAACATCGTGATAAAATTAGCTCCGTGCACCCACAATTTTGATTTATTAGCATGTTTTAAGTAGGGATAAAACATAAGTAATGTACTAAAACCTAAAAAGCTTAGTGTCATGTCTTTTGATGCAAGAAGGATTTCAGTCGTTGAATGATCCCAAATGGGAAGGATATTTCGAAACTCTGTTTGATTTAATGGATAGATAAGTGTTAATAAAAGATAAGCTGGAATTACAACCCCAAGGAAACTGATTCCAGTAACAATTCGAAAACCACCAGAAACTATATAATAGACTAAAAGCAAGAAAGTAATGGTAAAGAAAATAACACTAATATCTTGGAACATCCACACTTGGATAACTTCAACATAGGTTCTTAGCACAATGATCCCAATCGCCCAAAAATATAGAATCCAGACAAGACTGAAGAAGCCACCTATCCATTTTCCAAATACATCGTAATGAATTGTAATTAAATCACCATTACCAATTATTAGGATTTTAAATATTAACCATATGATAATATGAATGAGTATTCCGCCAAAGATTACAGCAATCCATGCATCATTTCCAACTCTTTCAATTATTTTTCCTTGGAAATTTAAAATTCCAATACCAAACTGGATGGAATGAATTAGAAAAAATGCTAGAAACGGAGATACCATATACTTTTCATTAACTGTTCGTTGCAATTTTTTCAATAAAATCCCTACTCGTCAATTTCTTTTTTTTCTTTAGCTTTTTTTGAATTAAAACGCATTGTGTCTTCTGTCTGTAATTCGACTGGCCGTTTTGATTGAAAGGATAAGGGCAATCGAATAAAGGCATCTTTTAAATCTTGTATGCGAGGTGGGTACAATGGTTCTAAAAATGGTCTGCCCAACGATGTTAAACGAAGTAAATGACCGAGTATAAAGCAAAAACATATTGCAACTCCTAGTAAACCCCATAAGTGTGCCATGAATAGAAATGGAAATCGAATCAATCGAATGGTATTACTCATTTTGTATACAGGTGTTGTAAATGATGCTAGAGCTGCTAAAGCTACCATAATTAGGAGTACATTACTTGTTAATCCTGCTTCTACAGATGCTGTTCCGATAACGATTCCTCCAACGATACCAATTGTTTGTCCAACTTTGGTAGGAAGTCGAGCCCCAGCTTCTCTAAGTAATTCAATCGCTAATTCTAAAAAAATAGCTTCTAATATTGGTGGAAGAGGTATTTCTCTTCTACTAGTAACTAAAATCCCTAGTAAATCTTTAGGGATTAATTCATAATGGTACGTTAAAACTGCTACATATAAGGGTGTAACCATGATAGAAAACATGACGGAAAATAATCGAATGAGTCGAAAAAAGGAAGCAGTAATCCAATTTAAGAAATAATCTTCAAAAGCTGAGAAAAATTCGACAAGTGTTGTAGGAGCTATTAACGCGTGTGGAGCTCCATCTACAATAATTCCCACCTTACCTTCGGCTAGAACGGATGCCAATCGGTCAGGGCGTTCTGTATCAATAATCTGAGGGAAGGGAGAATTTCGATTATCTGAAATTAATTGTGCTATATAAGAACTATCGTTTATCGTGTCTATTTCCAAGTCTTGAATTCTTTGAATAACAGTATTAAGGTTTTCTTTATTGGTAATTCCTTCAATCGAAAATATTGCAACCTTTGTTTTTGAAAGTTTACCGACCTGGAATTCGTCTAATCGCAGTTCCGGTATGGGTAGTCTTTTACGAATTAAATTGATATTGGTATCGATCGACTCAACAAATGACTCTTTTGGTCCAACTACACTAAACTCAACCTCAGGAATTGATACTTCACGAGATTGCTTTAATTCAGCAGTGATTAGTACTACTTCTTCACTTCTTTCACTCATTTTAATGAGAAAAGACCCAGTTAATAATTGGTTTTGGATTTTTTTTATATCCGTCGTTATTTCAATTTTTTCTATAGGTACATTTGCTTTTATTTCTTCTAGAGATGTAATTTCATCACTTACATATGGGAGAATATCACGATGAATAATCTCAGAATCAACTAATGACTTAAAATAAAAACAATACATATTATTGGAGCCCTTGTTATGGACAAAATGAATAAAATCTTTCGAGGCCTTCATCTGATCCAAGAGGCTATCTATTGTTTGATCCAATTCAGGATCCTTTTCCTGTTTAGTCAGTTTATTTCCTTTTGAGGATAACCACTTGAGAAAGTTCATTCCATTCACCTTGTAATTACGAAATTAAATATTTTACTTAAGTAATAGCTTGTGTAGAATTTGCATTTTTTATCCAAAGGATGTCTTATATGATAATAGGTGTTATCTAGGAAGAAATAGCATAGGACAAGATTTTTGGATAATAAATATAAGTAAAATGAAGAGGATAGGGTGATTTTATGGCTCAAAAAGTTTTAATATTTGCTGATGTTGGGATTGATGACACGATTGCACTTATTTATGGATATATGAGTGAAGCAATTGAAATTGTTGGTATTGTAGCAGATTATGGTAATATTCCAAGGGATAACGCTATTGCAAATATAGAATATGTTAGGAGTTTATTTGATACAGAAGAAGTTGCTAATCTAACCGTTATATCAGGAGCAGAGATCCCTATGACATCTGAACTTCCAGAATTTGTAACAGAAATCCACGGAGAATACGGCCTTGGACCAATTACACCACCAACTGCTGGAGAAGATGTTACGTTTGAAAATTTCTATGAAATAATTGATGTTATAGAAGAGTATAAAAATGAATTAATTATCGTAAATATTGGTAGATTGACATCTCTAGCTACAATGTTTCTTTTATATCCTGAAACCATGGAAAATGTGAAGGGATACTATATTATGGGGGGAGCCTTTTGGGTTCCCGGTAATGTAACAGCTGTTTCTGAAGCTAACTTCCACGGTGATCCAGTAGCAGCCCAAATTGTACTTACTTATGCTGAAAATGTTACGATTATCCCTCTAAATGTAACGGAATATGCAATTGCCACTCCAGAAATGGTCGACTATATTGATCAAGTCGGAGAAATTGATATTGTTAAGCCACTAATAGATTATTATTATAATTTCTATAAGCAAAGAAATCCAAACACTCAAGGTAGCCCTTTACACGATGTGATCACTCTCATGGCAGTTGACCGGGAAGATATGTTTGGTTTTCGGGAGCTACCAGTTCATATTGTCCAAGCAAAAGAAGGGACGGAGCGAGGACAAAGTATTGCCGATATTCGACCGTTTGGTAGCTTGGAAGAAGAAGCTGAAAAAGAAATAAAAGGACATCGAATTGCATTTAATTTTGATTATGAAAAGTTTTTTGAAGATTTCATGTCTGTAATGACGGGGAGAACACCTCAATAAATGCGACTATTCTCATAATCTGATAGTATAAGGTTCTAGGGGGGAGTCGGATGACAATATTAGACACGATAAAAAAACGAAGATCAATTTATAATTTTAAAGAAGTGTTAGTTGACACGGATATTTTGAAAGAAATTTTTAGCTTTGGTTCTTACGCTCCATCCCATTATATGAAAGAACCATGGAATATTATGTTGTATCAAGAAGAAGGTAGACAACCCTTTGTAAATGCAATTATTGAAAGTTATCAACGAATTGGTATGATTAAACCTGACAATGAACCCAAAACGTTAAAGATGATTGAATCGATGAAGCAATTTTTGTTGGCTATTCCTCACCACGCTGTGATCTATTTTGAAAGAGAAGAGGACCCTGTACGATATGAGGAAGAATATGCAGCTGTCTGTGCATTTATACAAAACTCACAATTAGCAGCTTGGGAATATGGAGTTGGTATGCTATGGACGATTACACCATACATGCATGATCCAGAATTTTATGAAGCAATAGAACTAGATGCAAAGAGGGTTAAAATTGCAGCTGTCCTTCAAATTGGTTATCCAAAAGCAATTCCCCGTGATAAGGGAAGAACTTCGATTGAAGAGAAAATGAAGATTATTGATACCTGAGTGGAATTATCGGACACGAGGGCGGGAACATCGGCCACGAAAGTGAGAACATCGGACACGAGTGAGGAATTATCAGACACAGAAGCGAGAACATCGGACACAGGATCGGAAACATCGGACGCGAGAACGGAAACATCGGACAGATAAGAGAAACCATCGGACACACGATAAAGCCCTGTAGATATCATAAACTAACCTCAACCATGTATTTAAAAAGAACACCAAAAACACGTTAAACGCTCTAAGCGCCTAACGTGTTTTTTACTATATCTTATTCAGTCTTTTCCTTAACAAATGCAACAACTTCTTCAGCAGTTGACATGGATAATAGTTTGTCTTTGTAAGAAGCTAGTTCTTTTTTAGATAAGCCTTTAATTTGTGTACGTGCTGGTAAGATAGATGTTGCACTCATGCTGAATTCATCTAGTCCTAGTCCAAGCAGTATTGGAATGGCAATTGGATCTCCAGCCATTTCTCCACACATTCCAGCCCATTTTCCTTCGCTATGAGCTGCTTCAATGACATTGTTTACTAAGCTTAAGATTGCTGGGTGGTATGGTTGATATAAGTAAGATACTTGTTCATTCATACGGTCAGCAGCCATTGTATATTGAATTAAGTCATTTGTTCCAATACTGAAGAAGTCAACTTCTTTGGCAAATTGTTTTGCAATAACAGCTGTTGAAGGAATTTCGACCATAATTCCAACTTCTATGGAGTCAGATACTTCAATGCCTTCATTTTTCAAGTTCTCTTTTTCATCAAGTAAAATTGCTTTCGCTTGACGGAACTCTTCTAATGTAGCAATCATTGGGAACATGATTTTTAGGTTACCATGAACACTTGCACGTAATAATGCACGTAATTGTGGACGGAATACATGCTCGTTATCTAGACAGAAACGAATGGCACGGAATCCTAAAAATGGATTTAATTCTTTTGGTAAATCCAAGTAAGGTAATTCCTTATCTCCACCAACATCTAATGTACGAACTACAACTGGGTTATTACCCATTTGTTCTAAAACAGATTTATATGCCTCGTATTGTTCTTCTTCAGATGGCAATTCGTTTTTACCCATATATAAAAATTCTGTACGGTAAAGGCCAACACCTTCACCACCATTATTAAGTACACCAGTAACATCATCAGGCGTTCCAATGTTTGCTACTAATTCAACTTGTTCCCCATCAGAAGTGAATGTAGGCTCGTCTTTTAATTGCGCCCAAACTTCTTGTTGCTTAGCAAAATTTTCTTGTTTTTCACGGTAAGTAGCTACTTCATCATTTGAAGGATTTACGATTACATTTCCATCAATTCCATCAACAATTACAAGGTCCCCTTGCGAAATAGTCTTTGTTACTTCTTTTGTTCCAACTACTGCTGGAATTTCAAGAGAACGTGCCATAATAGCAGAGTGTGAAGTACGACCGCCAATATCAGTTGCAAAACCTTTTACAAATTGACGGTTTAATTGTGCTGTATCAGATGGTGTCAAATCATTTGCAATCACAACAACTTCTTCATCAATTAATGCAGGGTTAGGGAAGCTTACTCCTAATAAATGAGCCATTACACGTTTGGTAACATCTTTGATGTCAGCAGCACGTTCGCGCATATATTCGTTATCCATGCTTTCGAACATACTAATAAACATGTTTGCTGTTTCTTCTAACGCTGCTTCTGCCATAGCGTTTTCATTTTTAATTTTATCTTTAATCGGATTAATAAGTTCAGGATCACCTAAAACTAATAAATGAGCGGAGAATATTTCTGCATGCTCATCTCCAAGCTCTTTTTGTGTATGTGCTTTAATCTTCTCTAGTTCTTGCTTAGAAATAGTTAAAGCCTCGTCTAATCTTTCAACCTCTTGATCAGGATTATCAATGGCTACCTTTTCATATGATAAATCAGGTGTTTGCAGCTGATAGGCTTTCGCAATCGCAATTCCAGATGATGCTGCAATCCCTTGGATATTTGACATAATTCGACCAACCCTTCTATAAATAATCAAAAATCAATCCGTTTTTATTTTAAACGTTTTGTTTTTGTCGATTCAAGTCATAGACCTCATTGCTAAAAAGTGGTTACTATGTAAGCGTTTGAATGTGAACATTGTGTGACTAGTGTATCCAACGAAGAATGGATTCATAAACCTGCTGTTTATTTACTTCATTTAAAATTTCGTGACGCCCGCCTTCGAAGAGCATGGTTGTTACATCATTTAGACCAGCATTTTTCAGGAGGTTAGCTGTTTTCCATACTCCTTGACCGAAGTTTCCTACTGGATCAGCATCTCCACTAATTAAAAGGATAGGAAGATCTTGTCGAATTCCTTTATTTTTTTCACGATTATGAATGGCATGTAGTCCATTCATTAGATCATAGAAGAATCTGGCGGTTGGAATAAATCCATTATACGGATCCTCCATATAAGCATGGACGATATCATCATCTCTTGAGAGCCAATCAAAATTGGTCTTAGGATGACTTATTTTCCGGTTGAAACCACCAAAAGCAATTTTATTCATTAGGGGAGATTTTTCTTTTGGCGGTAGCTTACTAGCAATTTTCATTCCTGTAAACGTACTTATGTTTGAATAGTAACCAGTTCCAGATAGAATAACCCGATCAATCAATTGGCTGTGTTGTTGGATATAGTAACGAACTAAAAATGATCCCATACTATGACCAAACAGGTAAAGTGGTGTATCGGTGTATTCTTTCTTTATATAATTTGTAATTTCAACAAGGTCATTCGCTGTTTTATGAAATCCATCTTCGTCCGCAAGATATCCCATAAGTCCTTGTCTTTTTCCAGTTTCTCCATGGCCACGGTGGTCATTGCCATAAACAAAAATTTGATGTTCTAGTAAAAAATTAGCGAAGTCATCATACCGTCTGATGTGTTCAACCATACCATGGGCAAGCTGAACAATTGCTTTTGGAGCAATGGTAGGATCATACCACTTTTCCAAATAAATCTCGGTCTGGTCATCCGTCGTTAACCAAAAACTATCTCTCATCATCATTTCCCCCGATCTAGTCAACCATTCTACTTTTAATAATAAGGTAGAGAAGAAAGAATAGCGAATGGGAGCTATTAGATGACAAGTGTATATAGATTTCAAAAAATTCTCTTGATATTTTTACTTAAAATATGCTAAAGTTAGTAGTAGCTATTTGTCTGCACAGGAGGTGTCATGGAAACATGGCTGGTGTTGTAAATGTATTGTTAGTAATTGATGCAATTATTATGATTGTTTTAGTTTTATTGCAAAGTGGTACTAGTGCAGGTCTTTCTGGAGCAATTTCAGGTGGAGCTGAACAACTATTTGGGAAACAAAAGGCTCGAGGAATTGACCTTGTTCTACACCGAGGAACAATTATTACAGGTGTATTATTCTTTGTACTAGCTTTCCTAAGTGCATACGTATTACAATAGGAACTAACCCTTATCACAAATAGTGATAAGGGTTTTTTAGTGTGGCGGGGAGGAAAGTTCCCTAGTATACGCAAAAAACAAGTTTTCTAATAGTTGTTGTAGTATATTGTATAAAGGGTAAAGTAGAATATAGGGATAAATAAAGGAGATTTACGAAAATGAAGATTGTACAACCAAAACCTTTTACGTTTGAAGCTGGGCCAAGAGCTGTCTTATTATTACATGGATTCACTGGACACTCTGCTGATGTCCGCATGCTGGGAAGATTTTTGGAAAAGAAAGGGTATACAAGTCATGCTCCAATCTATCGAGGACATGGATTGCCGCCGGAGGAATTAATTAAATCTAATCCAGACCAGTGGTGGGATGATGTGAAACAAGCATTTGAACACGTAAAGGAACTTGGATATAAAGAAATAGCTGTTGCTGGCCTTTCACTTGGTGGAGTATTAGGATTAAAACTTGCATATTCGGAAAATATAAAAGCAATCATACCAATGTGTTCTCCCATGTTTTTTGATAATGAAACACAACTAACAAGTGGTTTTCAAACATTTTCGAAAGAATATAAACAGCTTGAAGGAAAAGATGATTCGATAATTAGTCAGGAATTAGAATCATTGATGGAAAACTCCAAGCGGATGTTTACACAATTAGGAGAGCTAATCCAAGAGGTAAAACGTAATATCGATACCATTTATACACCAACAATGGTAGTTCAAGCTCGCCAAGACAAAATGATTAATACAGAGAGTGCTACATATATTTATGAAAATGTTGAGGCAGACGAAAAAGAAATAAGATGGTATGAAGAATCTGGTCATGTAATAACCCTTGATCAGGAAAAAGAACAATTGCATGAAGATATTTATACATTTTTAGAGACATTGGATTGGGAAACATGATTACCTTTTCAAAAAAATGTTCACACTAATAACTAGAGGAAAGAGGGTGTAGTAGATGGATAATGAGATGATAGATAGAGTTAGAAAATACTTTAAAGATCATGATAGGAAGCCATTAGCTGTTCATGAATTAGAAGAAGAACTAGAAATCGACGACGCAGTTGATTTTAAGGAGTTAGTTAAAGCACTAAATGAGCTTGAACATCAAGGTGAACTTGTACGTACTCGTAAAAACCGCTTTGGACTTCCAAAAAAAATGAACTTAATCCGTGGTAAAATTCAAATGCATGCAAAGGGATTTGCTTTTTTAATTCCTGATGATGAAGAACAATCGGATGTTTATATTCATCATTCTGATTTAGCTTCAGCGATGAATAATGACCGAGTTCTTGTTCGAATTGAGAAAAGTAATGCAGATGGTAATCGTCCTGAAGGTACGGTTATTCGTATACTCGAACGTGCCGTTACGGAAATAGTTGGAACATACGAGGATAATAAATCATTTGGATTTGTTATTGCGGATGATAAACGTATTCCGAACGATATTTTCATTCCTAAAAGCCAGAATAATGGGGCTGTTAGCGGACATAAGGTTATTGCTAGAATAACAAAATATCCTGAAGGTCGAATGAGTGCTGAGGGAGAAATTATAGAAATCCTCGGTCACAAGAATGATCCTGGTATTGATATTATTTCGATTATTTATAAACATGGAATAAAAGTGGATTTTCCAGATGAGGTTTTAGAACAAGCATCACAAACACCAGAAACCATTAGAGAAGAAGAAATTGCGAATAGACGCGATTTAAGGGACGAGGTTATCGTAACTATTGATGGAGCAGATGCAAAAGACCTCGATGATGCAGTCACGGTTAAGAAACTTGATAATGGTAATTATAAGCTTGGTGTATATATTGCTGATGTTAGTTATTATGTTAAAGAGGGCTCGCCAATTGATAAGGAAGCTTTTGAGCGTGGGACGAGTGTATACTTAGTTGACCGAGTGATTCCGATGATCCCACATCGTCTATCTAACGGAATATGTTCCTTAAATCCACAAGTGGACAGGCTTACTCTTGGATGCGAGATGGAAATTGATTCATCGGGTAAAGTGGTTAACCATGAAATTTTCCAAAGTGTTATTAAGACAACGGAAAGAATGACGTACAAGGATGTTAATCGAATTTTGGTCGATAAAGATGAAGAAGTTCGTGATCGCTATAAACCGTTGGTACCGATGTTTGAGGAAATGGAAAAACTTGCTGAGATATTGCGAAAAAAACGATTTGGTCGTGGTGCAATTGATTTTGACTTTAAAGAAGCACAAGTGATTGTTGATGATGAGGGTAAAGCTCAAGATGTTGTGATTCGAGAGCGATCTGTAGCGGAAAAATTAATTGAAGAATTCATGCTTGCAGCAAATGAAACAGTTGCTGAGCATTTCCATTGGATGGATGTTCCATTCATACATCGAATCCATGAAGATCCTGATGAAGGAAAATTACAGAACTTTTTTGAGTTTTTAGGTGGTCTTGGTTACCGTGTAAAAGGTACATCGAATGAAATACATCCACAAGCTTTACAAAAAGTCTTGGAAGCAGCAGAAGGAAAACCGGAAGAAATGATTATCTCAAAGCTGATGCTACGGTCTATGAAACAGGCAAAGTATGATCCTCAAGGAATCGGGCATTTTGGACTTGCGACGGAATTTTATACCCATTTTACATCACCAATTCGTCGTTATCCGGATCTGATTGTTCACCGGTTAATTCGTACGTATTTAATTGAAAAAACAATAGACCAGAAAACAATTGGCAGCTGGAAGGATAAATTACCTGAGATCGCAAGGCATACTTCAGCTAAGGAACGAACCGCAGTTGATGCCGAGCGAGATACAGACGATTTGAAAAAAGCTGAATATATGCAGGAACGTATTGGTGAGGAATATACAGGAGTTATTAGTTCCGTAACAAGCTTTGGTTTATTTGTTGAATTAGAGAATACAATTGAAGGTTTAGTTCATGTTAGTTACTTGACGGATGATTATTACCATTTTGATGAGCAACATTATGCCATGATTGGTGAACGAACAGGAAAAGTATACCGAATTGGACAAGAAGTGAAAGTAAAGGTCACTGCTGTAAATATGGATGAACATGCTATTGATTTCGAAATTGTATCAGGTGGTGAACCTGGAGAAAGAAAAGGAAGAAAAAGTCCTTCCAAGAAAATAAGAGCTAAAAAGAAAAAATAGGCGCATATCATATGTATAGTGCATAGACTAATTCTGTATGTTAAAAAATATAGAATTAGTCTTTTTTATTTCCTTCGATATTTTCAAATAATTTGTATTGCATTTTTTGATTGAATAGAATAAAATATACCTAACTGAAAAAAGTTGCCTTAGGTAAAAACTAATTAACAAGTACAACAAAAGGAGTAAAAAAAATGTCACAAGAAATAATTTTAGCATTTTTGTTCACTCTGTTTGCCGGTTTAGCAACTGGTATCGGAAGTTTGTTGGCATTTTTTGCTAAAACAACAAATACAAGATTTTTATCATTCTCATTAGGATTTTCAGCAGGAGTTATGATTTATGTTTCTATGGTCGAAATTTTCTTTAAAGCACAGGATTCATTAGTTAGTGAATTAGGAGAACCAGGTGGAAATTGGCTAACGGTTATCTCATTTTTCGCTGGTATGCTATTAATTGCGTTAATTGACCGTTTCGTTCCAAAAAGTTCAAATCCACACGAACCAAAAAAGGTAGAGGATATGAAAAAGAATGGAACAAAAGATCCTGATTTATTAAAAATGGGTGTTTTTACAGCACTTGCTATTGGGATTCATAATTTTCCAGAAGGGATTGCAACCTTTGTTTCCACACTTCAAGACCCAACTGTTGGATTCGCCATCGCGATTGCAATAGCTATTCATAATATCCCTGAAGGTATTGCAGTATCTGTTCCTATATACTATGCAACTGGAAGTAAGAAAAAAGCTTTTAAATTATCCTTTTTATCAGGATTAGCAGAGCCGGTAGGTGCTATCGTGGCATTTTTAATTTTAATGCCATTCCTAAATGACTTAATGTTTGGTGTTATATTCGCAGCTGTAGCTGGAATCATGGTATTTATTTCATTAGATGAACTACTTCCTGCTGCTAAAAAGTATGATGAGGCACATTTGTCAATCTATGGATTGATCAGTGGAATGGCAGTTATGGCGGTAAGTTTGCTGCTATTAATGTAATGAGATGTTGGTTGGGCTGTAGCTTAGGTTTGGGCTACAGCTTTTATTTTATTATAGGAATCGGTTTTGGGGAACGGTGTAGGCTTTCAGGTGGGGATATCGGCGTTCAGAGAAGAATATCGGCTCTCAAGCAGAAGTATTGGCGTTCAGAGAAGAATATCGGTTCTCAAGCAGAAGTATCTGCCTTCAGGGAAGAATATCGGCTCTCAAGCAGAAGTATCGGTCATCAGAGAAGAAAATCGGCTTTCAAGCAGAAATATCTGTCTTCAGATGAAAACACAGGCCATCAGGCGAAAACATCTGCCATACTGATTGGATTAAACTCGAATATTTGGTAAAATGAAGGTCACGGAAGTAGTAGGAGGAAGTTGTATGCCAAAAGGTCAAGGTAAAGTCATTGCGCAAAATAAGAAAGCGTCTCATGATTATTTTATAGAAGATACATATGAAGCGGGAATTGTTTTAAAAGGAACGGAAATAAAATCGCTTCGTGCTGGCCGTGTTAATCTCAAGGATTCACATGCTCGAATCGATCGACGTGGGGAAGTACAGCTAGTTAATCTACATATTTCGGAGTATGAACAGGGTAATCGCTTTAACCATGATCCAACCAGATCACGAAAATTACTTTTACACCGAAAAGAGATTGATAAACTAATCGGATTAACACAACAACAAGGCTATGCACTTGTGCCATTAAAAATATATATAAAAAATGGGTATGCTAAAGTATTAATTGGCTTAGGAAAAGGTAAAAAGAAATTCGACAAACGTGAAGATCTAAAGAAAAAACAAATGAAACGAGATATTGATCGCGCTATAAAAGATCAAATGAGGTAAATACTAATCGAAGTAATCCATCAGTAGAGATAAGCATCTTTTTACTGATGGATTTTATATAAGGAGGTATGTCAAATGGCTGACTTGCTAAATAGCAGAGAGGAAGTTCTTTCGTTAACGAAACAATTAGTTGGAATTAATAGTATTGTTAATACAGAAGGTGAAATGGTTATAGCTCACTCGCTATATACGTTACTAGCTTCTTATCCATATTTTGCGGAGAATCAAAAAAATTTAGTCCTTGAACAAACAATAGATGATTACCATGAACGCTATAATGTGTTGGCTTTTGTAAAAGGAACAAAGAAATCGAGTAATCGCACAGTAATTTTAATGGGGCACACAGATACAGTTGGAGTAGGTGATTTTAACCAATTATATGAATATGCATTTTCTCCAGATGAGTGGATGGACATTTTAAAGAACGAAGAAATTCCAAATACAGCGAGGGAACAATTGGATTCTGGTGATTGGTTATTTGGAAGGGGAGCACTTGATATGAAAAGTGGGCTCTCTAGTCATTTATTTCTCTTAAAATACTATTCGGAGCATCCAGAAGAATTAGAAGGTAACCTTGTTCTCGTAGCGGAATGTGATGAGGAAGACAGTTCGAATGGAATTTTATCTGCACTTAAGACATTGAAAAAGTGGAAAAAAGAGCATCAATTTGAGTATGTGGCAGCGATAAATGCAGATTTTGTAGCACCAAGATATGAAGGTGATAAAAATCGTTACGTCTATAAAGGAACGGTAGGAAAATTGCTTCCATCCTTTTTCGTTACTGGTGCGGAAACTCATGTAGGTGCTGCTTTTGAAGGACTTGATCCTAACTTTGTAATCGCAGAGCTAACCAGACAATTGAGTTATAATCCGGAACTTTGCAATGAAGCGCATGGAGAAGTAACGGTACCACCTGTGTCATTAAAACAAATTGATTTAAAACCAGCATACGATGTTCAAACCGCATTGTCTGCATTTGCCTATTATAATTTCTTTCTCCATTCTTGGACGCCAAAAGATGTATTAGAAATTGTAACTAAACAAGCAGATATTGCCTTTCAAAATGCCATAAAAATCTATGAAGAACGTTATCAACGATTTTGTGAAGTAAGTGGACAAAAATTTCAACCTGTATCTTGGAAACCACGTGTGATAACGTATGAAGAAATGGATCAAATGTTAAAACTAACACATGGTAATACCTACACAAACCATATGCAAGAATTTAAATATGATTTATTAAATGATGAAACATTAGATATTAGAATGTATGCTGCTCGAGTAGTGGAAGAAGCTTGGAAATGGATGGAGGATAAAAACCCTACCATTATCGTATTTAATTCATCCTTATATTCTCCTCGAATTGAGATAACAGGGAAAAATGAAAATGAGAACGTATTAATCGAAGCATTGGAAAAAGCAGTAGAGGATATCCAACCAAGCTATGAGTACCCTATTGTAGTGAAAAATTTCTATCCTTATATTTCTGATATGAGTTTTATGGCATTGAGTGATGATGATAAAGATCTTGCACCAGTTGCAGATAATAATCCAAGCTGGGGTTCAAAGTTTTTTGTAAACTATCAAGATATACGAGATATAAATGTTCCAGTAATTAATATTGGACCATATGGTATGGATGCACATAAGAAATTAGAACGAATGGAGATGACATATTCTTTAGAAATAGTTCCAAACCTAACGAATAAAGTGATCCTAACTATATTAAATAAAGGATGATGGCTTCCTTATTTCACGAACCATAAAATAATCGCATCAAAAAACTAATAAAAAAGTAATAGTTAATTCGTATGAAAAAAATACACAAACGATTTACTGCTAGTTTAATCTCCTTTAATATCTATTATTTATTGTATTAGTAGATTCAAAATTAAAGGAGAGGATAAAATGTTTAAGAAGATTGGTGTAGTTGCTCTTAGTGTAGGTCTTGTTTTTTCAGGATTGAGTATTAGTCAGGCAGGTGCGGAAAAGCCAGATTCGCTTGGAAAAGATAATGGTGTAGGTCATGGCAACAAAAAAGTAGAAAATGTAATTTATATGATCCCAGATGGATTTAGTGCAGATTACGCATCGAATTATCGTGTGTTTAAAGGAGAAGATGCCATTTGGGATGAGCATTTAAAGGGCATGTTTACTACAAATTCGGCTAATTCAGATGTGACTGATTCTGCCGCAGCAGGCACTGCAATGGCAACAGGTGAAAAAACGAATAATGGCGTGATTGGTCTTGATACAGAAGGCAAAGAATTAAAAACAATATTAGAAGCCTCCCAAGAAGTTGGAAAAGCATCCGGTTTAGTTGCTACCTCTACTATTACGCATGCAACTCCAGCTTCTTTTGCATCGCATGTAGAAAGTCGTAATATCGCATGTAGAAAGTCGTAATAATGAAGTAGAAATTGCTAAGCAAATTCTTTCAAGCGAAGTAGATGTTATCCTTGGTGGTGGAAAAAATAACTTCTTACCGAAATCAGAAGGTGGAAATCAGGATAAAATTAATTTAATTCAATTCAACAAGCAGAAGAACAAGGTTATGAATTTGTAGAAACTCGTGATGAGCTGCTACAGAATCTATATATAGATATTAAAAATGGTGAAAAATTACTAGGTCTATTTGCAAACGAGGCACTAGCACCAGAACTACATCGAGGGGAAACAGAAGAACCTAGCCTTGCTGAAATGACGGAAAGGGCTATTGACGTACTGGAAGAGGACAAGGATGGATTTTTCCTAGTTGTTGAGGGAAGTCAAATTGATTGGGCTGGACATGATAATGATGCAGCATGGGCGATGACAGATGTCGAAGCTTTTGAAAAAGCTGTAGAAGTTGCAATCAATTTTGCAGAGGAAGATGGGAAAACGCTTGTTGTGGTAGCAGGAGATCATGATACTGGTGGAATGACAACGGGTTCTAATGGCCAAATGGATTTAAATGCACAAGTACTTCAGAATGTAACTGCTACTGGTGACTATATGGCTTCTTTGTTAAACGAAGAACGATCTAATATTTCTGAAGTGGTCTATAATTATTCTAGTATAGAATTGACAAGTGAAGAAGAAAAAATAATTAAACGAGAACAAAATGCATCGCTTGCTATAAATAAAGTAATAAGTGATCGTGCAAGTATCGGCTGGACAAGTTATAACCATACTGGAGCTGATATTCCAGTCTATGCATATGGACCACAATCACATAAGTTTGTTGGTTTTCATGATAATACAGATTTACCTAAACTAATTGCTGATACAATGAAACTTAAATTCACATATTAATAGTATAATAGATTTAAGGGGCTTGTTTTCATACAAGCTCCTTTTTTCCATTGGAAGACTTAATTTTAGCTGGCATAACATTCCATTGAAGTGTTCTTGATTTTTATATGCTATATGTTATACTTGTAATTGTCTTGGGACTAAGACATTGAAAATTTTATATGTATGTGCTCGATATATATCCCAAGCGTTTCTCATTTATGGGGGCGTTACGGATTCGACAGGGGTAGATCGAGCTCAGGTTGCGCGTCGAGGTTACGACTCGTAAAACGTTACTCGCCTAAATATAACTGGCAAAGAAAACAATTACTCTTTAGCAGCTGCGTAAGCACTGTCTAAAGGATCCTACCTGCTATCGCCCATGTGGCAGATTGTAGGGTCTCAACTTATAGTGGGCTATCCTGTCATCCGCCGTCTGAGGATGATTTGGGAATCTAATCAGACTAGCTACTTGAAAGCCTGTTGGTAGGCTGAAAAGTTAGCGAATGATAATATACCAACTACACGTGTAGAAGCCTGAGTGACGATATCTCTGGACGTGGGTTCGATTCCCACCGTCTCCACCAATACATAATATTGGTGGTTTTTTTGTTTGTTGTGAAGAAAAGCATAAGTTTTCCGGTTGGAAAGCTTATGCTTTAATTTATTGTTTTTTTATTTTATTTTGGAAATTCTATGCTTAATTAAAAGTTAGTTTGTTGGTAAATCGATTCATAAATCCTTGGTGAAATTAGTGGATTAAATAGGTATCTCAAAAGAACCTGTAGAGCGGAGTAATGGTTGGTTCCGACTTTAAAAGTTGGTAAATAACAATTGGCTTTAGATAAAAAAATCCTCCCCTTCTAAAGGGAGGATTTTAGTTTACTCTTTATTTTGCAGGTTCCAAATCTTCAATGGAATTAATGTCCATATAGGTTGGTACAACTAATCCTATCTTGGCACCTATCAAGTTTTCTCCTAGGTCGTCGAATTCACCTTCAAACTCTTCGAAGAAAGCACCGTGCGTCGCAGGTAGCCATGGAGCAAGAGAAGCGTCACCATCACCGGTAGCAATTGCTTTAAACATAACAGCTGGGTCTACTGGGGTAAGCGTAACATTGAACCCTTGTTGTTCTAGTACAATTTTAGCAACATTTGCCGAAGAACGTTCTGTGTCCCAAGGTGTTAATACTAATTCTATGGAAGTACCATCTACTGGATCTACACCTTCTGTCCATTTTGCAACGGTCTCTTGATTTTCATCTACCCACTGTTGGGCAGCTTCTTCAAAATCCATGTTTTGAGCATCAAGCATAACAGATTCCATATCATCTGCTTCCCATTGGAATCTATCAAGTATCGTGTAGGCTTCAGGCATTTCCTCTTTTAAATCTTTTCTTACTATTGTTCCAATGTATTCCACATCGCCATAAACACCTTTTGGATCTTCTAAATATTTTAAATCAAATTTAGCAAATTTATAATGCGGTGACCATCCAGCAACGATGATAGGTTCTTCATTATTAATTGCATTTTCTAATTCAGTTAGCATAGCAGCTGTAGAAGAAATTTCTTGTTCCCAGCCTGCAAGGTTTTCATACTCACTTAACGTATCATCTGTCGCTTGAGTAATTCCGGCGCCAGGTTCAATACCTGTGATGGTGTAATCTATTTCTTCACCAACATTTGTGGATGCCTCTGTCTGATTATCTCCACCATTTTCCGCATTGTTAGAAGTATTATCTGTGTCATCTTGTCCACAGCCAGCTGCTACAAGAGATAAAGATAAACCCGCAACTATCCCTAATCTTTTCCAATTAAATTGAAACATATTTTACTACTCTCCTCTTTTACTACTTTTTTGTTTCTGTTAGCCCAGTTATAAAACAATCATAAATTAAATGGTACAGCTTTTAATACGTAAAGTTCAAACAGTAAAAAAAGTTAATTTTGTATATTTAAGATGACAGTTTAATTTCTATAAATGATTTAAATGGTATTCCATTTAATTGCTTTAATTTACTCCAATTTAGTATCGAAGACAATACCCTTATAAGTATGTATGGAACCAATTGTTTAGGTGCTTTCGTTAGTGAGTAACTCCAAATGCGTATGAAACAAAGAATTTCATAAAGTGGATTGTTGGGCATGGTTCGATATTTTATTGAATTCATGCCTTTTACTTTTGCCGTTAATATGATTGTAATTATAAAAATTCGTGGAAAAAGTAAGTTATGTAAAAACTCTAAATAAAAAGTAACATGAGCCGATATATGTAATATCGCTCTAATATACTTTTAGGCAATTTCAAAAATTACGATGTAAACAAACTAGAAGGGATGAAATAATGGACAATACAGAAAGTATTTACGAAAAATCAGTAGTACCCAATACGATGGGTACAAAATCATTTAATATAGATAACCTATTTTTAGTAGCCTTTTTTGGCGGAGTGATCCCAATGGTAGTTCTAGGAGCAAAAAATGCGAAATGGCTAAACATTTCTAAAAAACTTATCTATATGTTGATTATTTTTGGAGCAGCTTTATTGGTGACGAAACTCGTTTTTGTTGCGATGATAACAAGTGGAAGTCTTGATTTAGATAATACAACACTAAATATTAGTTATAGAGTTGGGAGTGTTCTACTTTTCATAGCTTTTAAGCTTGTTCTCAATAAAGCGTTTCACCAACATATGGTTGTTTGTGGAAAAATGGAAGCACTGTTAAAACCTGCGCTAATATGGATTGTTGTTGGAATTGTGGTGGAATTCGTATTAGTTGTTGCTGTTTCCATGTAGATTTAATTAGAATTTCTTATGATTTTCGTTTTGAGGTGATGAAGGGTGTGCGAGGAACAATATGCTAATGATAGAAAGATGATTGAACATTATTTTTCGATGGATCGTTATGAAGATGCACGTCCCATTATAGAGAACTTGTTACTATCAGATCCACAAGATCCTGAAACTCTTTATCTAATGGGAGTAGTTTACTTATCTAGGGAGCAATATACAGAAGCGAGAGAATTGGTTCAAGAAGCCTTACGAAATGGGTACAATCCAGAGTATGCTTTCTTTTTTATTGGATTAACTTATCAGGAACAAAAGATGTATGCTGAAGCTGAAGATGCCTATTTGCGCTCCCTGGAAATAAACCCTAATCAAGCTAATGTAAATGCTGCCTATGGATATCTCATGTTGTTAACAGGTCATGATGAGAAGGCGATCAAACTGTTAGATGAGGCGATTAGGATAGATCCTGATGACAGTGCTGTCAATGATTATGTGTATCGATTTTATTTGGCAAAAAATGATGGAAGCAATCAGGCACAATATCTTCAACGAACGATGGAGATTGCAAGAAACGAACAAGAAAAGTTAATTAATATTGCTGTCTACCACTTAGTAAAGGAAGATACAAAGACAGCTGAAGAATATCTTCGACAACTTTACTTGCTTGATCCGACAAATAAACATGTGCTTGAAGTTCTTGAGGAAATCAATCGTACAAATCATATGTTATTTTTACCTAATCGGTTAATTGATAAAATTGGTGGTCCTGCAGTATTTTATATAGGATTTATTATCTTGGTACTTGTATTGACATGGGCAGATATAAATAGTATTGCTATCGTAATCTTAGCATTGTATTTAATTACAGCAGGATACACATGGTTGGCGCCCTTACTATACAGACTTTTTGTAAAAGGAAAGATATAGATGGATAGAATCGAATTACTTCAATCAATGGTTGAAAAAGATAAATCAAACATTCAAGCATGGTATATGCTAGGGGAAGAGCTTCTTCAACAAGAAAATCTTCGTGAAGCATTATATGCATTTTCTATGGCTTTAGCCGAAAACGACTATACTATGGAACAAAATGTTATTGCTTATCTCAGCAAAGTATTTTCTTCATTAGAAGGGCAGAGTCGCAATACCGATGAAGAGAATGCTTATAATCTGGCTAGCGTGAGACATGTAGAAGATGATGATCAACCGAATCCTGATGAGGTTGAAAAGACTGTGGAGTTAACTGTTATACATGGAAAGAAAACGGACAATATTTCTTCTCTTAAACAATATCAGCCGAAAACTGTAACATTTCAAGACGTGGGTGGTTTGGACTCCTTAAAGAAGACAATTAATATGAAGATCATTAAGCCTTTTATGGATCCGGGTCTTTTCACAAAGTTTCGTAAAAAAACGGGTGGTGGTATTTTATTATTTGGACCACCAGGCTGTGGAAAGACATTCATTGCAAAAGCTACAGCAGGAGAAATTGGAGCAAACTTTTTTCCTGTTCATATTTCAGATATTCTAGATCCATTCTTCGGACAAAGTGAGCGGAATTTACATGATGTTTTTAAAACTGCCAGAGCAAATCGTCCATCCGTCCTTTTCTTCGATGAAGTGGATACACTTGGATATAGTCGATCGAAAGCCAATTCCGATATCATGAGACCACTCATTGATTCCATGTTAACTGAGATGGAGAGTATTGATACTGGCACAGATAATCTACTTATTATTGGGGCTACAAATATGCCATGGGATGTTGATTCTGCTTTTAAACGTCCTGGCCGGTTTGACAAGCTTGTTTTTGTTCCACCTCCCGATATGGAGGCACGGCAAACCATTTTTCAACTAAAGCTTAAAGAGAAGCCATTAAGTTCTGATATATCCTTAGAGATTCTTGCTACAAAGACAGAATACTATTCCGGTGCAGACATTGAAAATGTTATCGAGCTCGCAACGGAGAACGTGTTAACGGAGATAATGGAAACAAATCAAGAGCGATTAATTGGTATGGAAGATTTGCTGTATGCAATAGAAGAAACAATACCTTCTACATTAGAGTGGCTACAAACAATTAAGAATTATATAAAGTACTCCAATCAAACTGGTTTATATAAAGAGGTAGCCAAGTATATTAATAAAGTCTTGTTATAAAATTTCTTGGGTTCAGTTTCAGTACAAAAATTTATTAATCATTGTTTATAATGGAACTAGATCTCAGCACTCATAATTAAATATTATATCGTATTTGTCGCAGTTTATAAGCATGTTTTACAAGCTTTACATAAGTAACCCTCCTTTCTCAAGATATAATTCATAGTTACCAAGAATAAACATATAAAATAGGAAGGAGGGGATTCCTATTACTAAAAAAATTCTATTGTTTTGTGATCCCGGAATTGATGATTCCTTAGCAATTATGTACACCATGCTGGATCCAGAACTTGAACTTGTTGGTATAGTTACTGGTTATGGAAATGTGACCATTGACCAGGCAACAGCCAATGCTGCTTATTTACTGCAATTAGCAGGAAAATACGACATTCCAATCATACCCGGAGCATCGAAGCCGGTTCAACAGGAAGAGGTATCATTTTATCCAGAAATTCATGGGGAAGGTATTGGTCCAATACAGCCTCCAAGTGATTTACAATATCAGATTTATCCTTTTGATACTATTCGACTCATTATAGAAAGGTATAGAAATGAACTTATCATTGTAGACACAGGTCGTTCAACAACATTAGCTACCGCTTTTATTCTATTCCCTGAGCAAATAAAAATGGTACATTCATTTTATGTAATGGGAGGAGCATTTTTTGTGCCAGGTAATGTAACTGCAATGGCAGAAGCAAATTTCTTCGGTGATCCGACATCTTCTAACTTTGTTCTTAAGTTTGCACATAACTTAACGATTACTCCATTAAATGTTACTCAATTCGCTATTCTCACCCCTGAAGTTGCGGAAGCTATATCTGAAAACGAGAGAAACATTTATGCGTCTATGATAGCTCCAGTCTTCGAATTTTACTACGAATTTTATAAGGAATCTGTACCTGGTATTCCTGGTGCTCCTATTCATGACCTACTTACAATTATGCTAGTTAAAAATCCTACCATCGTTGATTATATTTATTATGATGCAAAAGTTGTAGAGGATATTGAAGTAAAGGGAATGTCTTATATCGATTTTCGGCCAACAAGTAATACTGGTGAAACTAGAATCGCGGTAAATCTACATTACGAAGCTTTCCTAGAAGAATTCAGTAAGGTAATGTTACCAGAATAAGTTATGTGTACTAAGAGGAATAACATCTACGGATAACAATTTATATTTTTAGAGAAGCATCTAACAAATAATAAGCTTCTCTATTTTTCTTGCCAAAAATGTTGTCGTCACTTAACACCAATTTGACACATAGCTAAAAACCTATTAATATAATAAACGTAATTCTGAGTAAATTAATCGGAAAAGAGTGATTTTTAAATGGAGGCAACAAGAAAAGTACAACAACTAACAAATCAAGTAAATAACTCTGCACCGAAATTAAATAATCCACAAATGTCATTAATTATTGGTGGTTTAATTGCTGGGGCAATATTAATGACCTATCTAATGGTTACACAAAAAATGATTCAACCTTTATTACTAGTTATTGGATTGTTATTAGGTTACACATTATTTCACGCACGTTTTGGTTTCACTTCTGCATTTCGTAGACTTATGTCAGTTGGAAACGGGCAAGCATTGCGATCTCATATGTTAATGTTGGCAGTAGCTGTTACGTTATTTGCTCCAATATTAGCATTTGGTTTTTCATTTTTCGGCACAGGGGCTTCAGGATATGTTTCTCCAGTAGGAATTAGCCTGATCGTTGGCGCATTTATGTTTGGAATTGGAATGCAATTAGGTGGCGGTTGTGCGTCAGGTACTCTTTATGCCGTCGGTGGCGGACGATCCGTCATGTTTATTACGCTGTTATTTTTTATTGTTGGATCAACAATAGGAGCATATCATTTACCGTTTTGGACGGAGGAATTACCGGCATTTGAACCTATCTCATTAGCTACAAGTACTGGATTAGGCTATGGTGGTGCTTGGTTTCTATCCATTCTGTTATTTGGACTTATTGCTTGGATCACGTTAGTAGTGGAAAGAAAGAATAATGGACCAAAAATGGCCCCATTACCATCGACAACCGGTTGGAAGCGAATTTTCCGAGGATCTTGGCCATTATTTGCTGCTGCTATTGCTTTAGCTGCTCTTAATGCTTTAACGCTAATGACTCGTGGCCAGCCTTGGGGAGTTACTTCTGCCTTTGCATTATGGGGGTCTAAAGTAGCGCAATTCTTTGGTGTGGATGTAGCAAGCTGGGGATACTGGCAAGGTGCAAATGCAGCTGTTCTAGAATCCTCTATTTTTGCCGATTCAACAACTGTATTAAATCTCGGTGTGATTCTAGGCGCTTTTCTAGCATCCGCAGCAGGAGGTTTATTCAAGTTTAGTAAAGTTACTGGTAAAAATGCTACTGCTTCTGTAATCGGTGGCTTATTGATGGGATATGGTGCTCGTCTTGCATTCGGATGTAATATCGGTGCATACTTTGGTGGAATTGCATCATTTAGTCTTCATGGGTATGTTTGGGGGATTCTAGCATTAGCAGGTACGTTTGTAGCGCTATATTTAAGACCACTATTTGGATTGTCCGTTCCCAAACCTAAAGATTCATTCTGCTAAAATAGATAAAAAATCACCATGTGAATAATTCGCATGGTGATTTTTCATGACTAATAAGAATGAACATGCTTTCTCATGCCATAAGTTCAACTAAATGTTTTACTATAAAAGCTTGTAACTAGCCAATTTTTCTAATTCTAAATCAGCTCCTGACTAAAAATAATCGCAATGATTAACATTATAATAATTAAACTAACAAAGAGGATGGATAATTTAAGTGATGTTTTTGCTTTGTCTACTTGATCCCATTTTACAGGTCGGATTCCACTTAATGAAAAAACAACAATGGCAGCTAAGATAACAGATGTAATATTTCCCATTAACAAAAGCATAGCTCCATAAGCTTCTTGCCACATAGCAGAACCAACGGTCATCCCTAATACAACGGTAGGTGGTAATAGGGCAACAGCAACCATTACACCTACAAGTGATCCAGGTAATCGGTTGAGGATCGATAATGCCCCAGCAGTTCCAGAGGCTAAACCTAGAACAATATCCGATATATTAACATTTGTTCTAGAGGAAAATTCACTACTTTCCATTGGAACTGGAAAAAAGAGCGTGAAACTGATGGATATCCCTACGACAATGATAATGGCGTAAAATAATGTAACGGAAGAACTACGCAACAGCTTAAAATCACCTAAAATAGATGAAAAGGCAATAGAGATAGTTGGACCCAGCATAGGAGCAATAACCATTGCACCGATAATAACTGCTTGGCTATTTTGAACAAACCCAACTGTAACAACCACTGCTGATAATATAATAAGTAATGTATAACTAAGTGTAATATGACTCGACTTCTGTATCGTTCCTAGTAATTCCTGTCGACTAGCACGCTGCAGTTTTGTTGCATCTTCCTCATTTTCTTTCTTTCTCTGCTCTTTTTCTTCTTCTGTTGTTCTGTTTATATAAGTTTGAACAGGGAAGAGTAGAACTTCAAATCCCTCTATAAGATTTGTTACATTCTCTAGATAGTCCAAAATTTCTTCTGTATTTTTTGTTTCTACCAGGACACGAATTAGCATTCGTTCTTTGGATTCATTAGATACCCAATAGGATAGATGGGGATAATCTTGTAAAGAGTTATCAACTTTTTCAAAATATTTATCTGGTACATATGCTTCAATAAGTTGTAAATCCATGGATATCATCTCCGACAAATACACATTGTTTCCTATAGCTTTCCCAGTAATTAGCGTTTGTAAAAATTTCTATAGAAAAAAGCATAAGCTATTTGAAAGCCTATGCTTCTAACCATCATATTTTAAATCGATAATCTTTTGATATTTTCATTTCTTTTATAAAAGCGATCAATAATTCCTTTGTTGCGTTAAGATCATTTTTATCTATTACTTCGATTGATGAATGTGCATATCTAGAAGGTATAGATAATACTCCAGTTGGGATCCCTTGTTGAGCTAAGCTTAACTCTCCAGCATCTGTACCAATGCCAGGAAACACTTCTAACTGATGTGGGATGTTTTGTGTTTTGGCAATTTTAACTAGGTGTTCTCTCACTTTTTTATTTGAAATTAAACTTGCATCCATCACTTTTATACCGGTACCATCACCTAATGCCAGTGTCTGGTCCATCATTTCTTCAGGGGTATCACTAACTGCAGTTGTGTCTAAGGCAATTGCAACATCTGTGTTTTCTTGGTGACTGATTACTCTTGCACCTCGTAATCCAACTTCTTCTTGTACAGTAAAGATTCCAACAACTTCTCCTGCAAAATCCTTGGTATTCAATTCTTCAAGTGCTTTTATTAGGACAGCGCAGCCTGCTCTGTCATCGAATGCCTTACCGACAATACGAGCTTCGGTTAGGTTATCAAATTGTGGGTACCATGTAATAGAGTCGCCGACTTCAATTCCTAGGTCAGCTACTTCTTTTTTAGAACTCGCACCAACATCTATATATAATTTTTGGTATGCACGAATTTTATTGGGGTCATCGTACTTCTTCATGTGAGCGGATATTGTACCGATTACACCAGAGTGAAATCCATTTTTAGACTTAATTTGAATACGTTGTGATAATAAGATGCGATCATCATGACCACCAAGTTTTTCAAATCGAAGTAATCCATTTTCTTCAATTTTTTTTACAACAAAACCTACTTCATCCATATGAGCTGCAATAACAATCTTAGGTCCTTCTTGGTGTCCCTTTTTTCGAACGATTAAATTTCCAATGCCATCTGTATCAACGGAATCCGCTGAGTTTTTTAGTCGATTTGCTATGTATATGGCAACATCCTCTTCAAATCCACAAGGACCGTGAATAGCAGATAATTCTTTTAACATATGTTGCATCCTATTCCCTCCGATTGAATGTTTGTATTCAATCATACTATAAACAGGTTAGAATAACATTTGGTTAGCTCATATTAGAGAAAGCTGTTTAATAGATGACTATCAAACAGCTACTTTATAATAAGTTGAGTATTATTCAGCTGATAGTTCACTTTCTATAACCCGTTTATGGTTTGTTACTTCTTCTCCGCCAGTAGTGGGGACGAAATCAACCATATATACAGTTGTTTCTTCGGCAGAATCAATGGTTGCGGTTGCACCTTCTATACCCTCCATGTGGTCTGCATCAACAGTAACCTCTGTCCCAGGCTCTAAAGGTTCCTTATCTGCATCTACTAGCTCCTCATGAATGACCCACTTATGATTTTCGACTCTTTCTCCACCATTTGTTGGGGTATAGGATATGGTATAGACGGTTGTATCAAACGCTCCAACGATGGTTGCTTCAGCCCCTTCCATTCCTTGCATAAAGTTGTATTCCTACACTACCCTCTAAATATGCAAAATATGTGCAAAGTAGATTACAAATACATGTTATATTGCTCGACATATTCCTAATTTTGCTAACTGCATAGTTTCTCGATAATTTTCCCTTATTATAATAATAATAAAGAAGGCTGGTGATTTTTTATGCACGAAATATTCGGTTTTGGATCTACATGGCCGATGGTTGGAATGCTAGTATTTTGGATATTGTTAATTGTTATAGGCTTTTATTTAGTTGCTAATTTTGTTAATGGTGGACAAACGAAACAAACGAAAGAAGATTTATTAAAAGAACGACTAGCAAGAGGAGATATAGATAAAGAAAAATATGAAGAATTGTTAAAAATCATTAAAAAGTAGAGGGAAAATATAAATTATTATTGTGTATAATGAGATGAATAACAGAATGTGATTAGTGCATGAAGGAGAAGATTATATGAAACGAAAGATCGTTATATTGGTCATTACGATAGGATTGGTACTTGTAGGTTGTAATAATGAGAATGAAAATAATAAAAGTGAAGGTTTAAAAAATGATACGACGACAAATGAGAGTATGGAAGATAGCACTAAAACTGAAAGTAGTACTGAAAATGATGGAAACTTTGAAGTTCCTTATGCTGGTATGATAGATCATGTCCATGGTTTAGGGTATGCTGGAGACAATGGTGGATTATATTTTGCCACACATACGGGGTTAAAGATCTACCGTGATGGTAATTGGTATGAAACCTCAAAGAATTTTAATGACTATATGGGTTTTAATGCTGTCGATAAAGGATTTTATACATCTGGACATCCAGGTGCAGATTCTGATTTACCAAATCCAATCGGTCTTCAACGAAGCTTTAATGGAGGAGAGACACTTGAAAGCTTAGCATTTGAAGGGGAAACAGATTTTCATGCGATGGGTGTTGGGTATTTTAGCCATGATATCATTGTTATGAATCCAATGAAAAACTCTGAATTAGACGTTGGTTTCTATAAAAGCACAGATGAAGGAAAATCCTGGGAAGCTGTTCAAGCATTAAATTTAACGGGAGATATTTTTGCTTTAGCCATTCATCCAACAGATTCCAATATCATTGCTGCTGCAACAACAATGGGTATATTTTTATCGCGTGATGGTGGTAAGCATTTTGAACAATTAACAGAAGCTGCACAGGGAACTGCTGTATTTTTTAATGAAGATAATCTTTACTATGCTAGCTATCATTCAATACCTGAGCTGATTCAATATAAATTAGATGATGATAAAGGTAAATCAATGAATTTGCCAGATTTACAAGAAGATGTTCCGATATACATTTCTCAACATCCTCAGAACAACCAAGAAATAGCTTTCTATACAACAAAAGGACAAGCATTTCTAACTACTGATGGTGCTGAATCTTGGAAACAAATATTGGTTGATGGAAGCATAAATTAGAGGAGTGTGAGTTGAAAAGCTATGTTTGATTTGTTTAACCAACTAAGTAGTATGCTTAGCGGACCACTCCATGAGTTGGCATATGGATTTAAACATTTTCCCATTATTTTTGCATTTTTTCTTGGACTAGTGGGAGCTGTAGCACCTTGTCAGCTTACAAGTAACGTTAGTGCCATTACGATTTATGGGAATAAATTATTAGTAGACAAAGTACCTTTGCGCCATGTTTTTTTGTTCATCCTAGGAAAAATTGTAGTCTTTACCATACTAGGTAATATTATCTGGGCGGTGGGGCAAGAGGTTCATCGTTCCTTAGTACAGTTGTTTCCGATACTTCGAAAAGCAATTGGGCCATTATTGATTGTGATTGGGTTGTTTATGATCGGGTTATTTCGATTGAACAAATCACTAGGTGTCATTAAAATACCTAATAAGTTAAGAGATAGCTATATTGGGAGTTTCCTTTTGGGAGTTAGTTTTACGCTAGCTTTTTGTCCAACGATGTTTGTGTTGTTTATACTTACCTTAATGCCTGTCGTATTGACTACCTCTTATGGAGTTATTCTTCCTTCGGTGTTTGGAATAGGTACTTCTTTTCCATTATTATTGGTAATCTTTCTAATGTGGTATTTAGGTGTGAGTGGCGCTGTGCTCAAAAAAAGCAGGAGGGTTGGGGCTGTTGTACAAAAAGTCGCAGGTGTATTGTTATTGTTCATTGGGATCTTTGATACACTAATCTATTGGTGAAAAAGTTGAGGTTTACTATGTATAATAAACTATCATTGAAAATCGGATGTTTGTTTTTTATCTTTATTTTAGTCATTGAGTCATTTTTATTTTTCATTTTATATTCGGGTCTAGTCAATGATCGGATTGAAGAGGTAATGGAAAATCTGTTAGTACGTGGGGAAACGCATACGGAGGTACTTGTAGATGATTTTGAAAGTACGACAATGGAACATGTAGGGATCATGGAATCGGTATCGGATTATGCGGTTATCATTACAGATGAGACGGGAGATATTCTAGTTAACTCAGATCCAATCGATGACGATATGTTAGATATCATTGGAAAAACAAGTTTTAATGACCTATCTATGGAAAGTAAAATTATTGAAGATCGTTGGATGGACCAAAAGTATATTGCAGCTAACACCCCGGTTATTGTTGATGGAGTACATAAAGGTCATGTTTTTATGTTTGCTGATACGATTCATGTAGCCAAAATTATTGATCAATTAAACGCTCAATTTCTAGTAGTTAGTATCGCAACCATTCTATTAACAATAGTTACTATTTTCATTCTTTCTCGTTATATTACCTTACCATTGATTCGTATTAAGGAAGCTACGGAGCAACTAGGTAAGGGCCATAATAGAATAGAACTTTATACGAATAGAAAAGATGAACTAGGTGAATTAGCACATTCCATTACAAAATTATCCCAAGACTTAGATCGATTAAAAAACGAACGGAATGAGTTCCTAGCAAGTATTTCACATGAATTAAGAACGCCATTGACTTACATCAAAGGATATGCAGATATTTTAGATAGAAAAGGTATTAAAGAAAATGAAAGAGATGAATATATATCTATTATTCGAGAAGAAACAGAACAGTTAAATGTTCTGATTAAAAATTTATTAGAATTGGCTAAAATGGATCAGAATAATTTTGTAATTCAACGAGAGAATGTTAGGTTGTGTGATTTAATCAAATCTATATCCAATTTAATTAGGCCAGCGTTACTTGAAAAAGATATAATGCTATCGGTAAGCTGTTCAAAGGAGATTATTGCATTTGTTGATCCAGAACGCTTTCAACAGGTGTTATTAAATATAATAGATAATGCACGTAAGCACTCAGAAGTAGGTAGTCAAATAATACTTGAAGTAACAGAAACAAAAAGTAAACTAAACATCGTAATCAGTGATAGTGGGGAAGGAATTCCAGAGAAAGACCTTCCACATATTTTCGAACGATTATATCGAGTTGAAAAATCAAGATCAAGGGCAAGTGGCGGAAAAGGATTCGGTTTAGCCATTGCTAAAGAAATTGTGGAGTCTCATGGTGGAGAGATCGAAGTTCATAGTGAACTAGGTAAAGGAACTACGATTACAATATCGTTAGGAAGTGAACATGTAAATGAATAAGGTACTAATTGTTGATGATGAAAAACGAATGGTAGACTTGTTAGCTTTATATCTGAAACCATATAATTATATTTGTAAAAAAGCACTCGGGGCAATGGAGGCTTTATCTTTTCTGGAGAATAAATCCTTTGATATCGTGTTGTTAGATATCATGATGCCAGAGTTGAGTGGATGGGAGCTTTGTCAGGAAATCCGTAAGATATCTGATGTGCCGATTATTATGATCACTGCTCGAGACCAAAAAGAAGATATTGTTAAAGGGTTAAAATTAGGGGCAGATGATTATCTTACTAAACCAATAAATGAGGAAGAATTATTAGCACGGATGGAAGCATTATTAAGACGAAGGATTCAGTCAAATATTATGGAAGTAAATGGTTTGGTATGGGATGAATCTCGATTTGAACTATCATATAATAAAACACCAATTAAACTAACTCCTAAAGAGTTTTCTATGATTGGACTTTTTATGAAAAATCCAAGTCAAGTATTTGAAAGAGAGCAGTTAATTGATTTAATTTGGGGATATTCTTCTGACACAGGTGGTAGAACTGTAGATTCACATGTTCGTAATATTAGAGATAAAATACGCCATGCAGGTTTTCCGATTGATGACTATTTACAAACAGTTTGGGGAGTAGGGTATAAGTGGGTTAGTTCAAACTAATTAGGACAGAACTTCTATAAAGAGGTTCTGTCCTTTTGGTAGCAAAAACGCGAACTATTCAGTTTTTATGTAGGGGGGAGGAGTAATAGAAATTCTATGAAACCTGTTACTCTTCCATACGTATTACTAAGTAAATGACTATTTGGGGGTATTTATTATTGTATCTATAAATGAGCAACTTGTTAAGACCAAAGGAGATATACGAAAAAAGCAAAAGTTTGAACGACAATTAGCAGATTATGAGAGTGAGTTACATGAAATAGAGAGCGCAATACAAAATTTGTCTCATCAACTGGAAAAAGAACAAAAAGATGTGAAAAAACTAGAAGGTATTAGTATCACTAACTTAGTTTCGACAATTGTTGGCAATAAGTATGAAAAACTTGATAAGGAAGAACAAGAAGTTGCAGCTGTTCAGTTGAAATTAGAAGAAGCTAAAAAAACCAAGAATGAAATAACAAACAGTATAAATGATGTAAGGTACCAATTAGAAAGGGTAAATAATAGTGAAAATGAATATAAAAATTTATTAGTACAAAAAGAAGAGCTTATTAAGGATACCAACTCAGTCTATTCAGAAAAGCTGTATCAATTAGATGACCAGCAAGCGAACCTTCAATCACACGTAACTGAACTAAAGGAAGCTATTGCAGCAGGAAATACAGTAAAAAAAGCACTGAACCATGCATTAGATTCTCTTCAGAGTGCTAAAGGCTGGGGAACATGGGATATGGTTGGTGGAGGAATGATCTCTAGTGCAGTGAAACATAGCCACATTGATACTGCAACGAACCATATTCATATCGCACAATCTCGAATGCGCAAATTTCAAAAGGAACTCCTTGATGTTAATGAAGTTGCCCATATGCAGATTGATATGTCGGGACTATTAAAGTTTGCTGACTTTTTCTTCGATGGATTAATTGTGGATTGGATGGTTCAAGGTAGAATCAATGATTCCTTGCAACAAACAAGGGAACACCTAACAACCGTAAATCAAATTGTATCTAATCTTGAATCTCAGTTAAGTAAAACAGAACTAGAATTAAATCAAAATAAACAGGATAGAGATAGCCTTATAGAATCATTGTAGTCGAGGAAACGTGCACCGTTCTAAAGCGATGCACGTTTTCAATTCTATAGATATCTTTATTAGGTAGATAAGGAAGGCTAAGTCTAAGTGAAACTATCTCTATCTTCTTGTACTGTGCAATAACAATCCCAAAAAAAAGAAACAAAGGTTGATAAACACTTTCCGCTTTTTTCCTATAACGTTATTTATGCGTTTGCTATAATAATCTTTATCCTGCTGAAAAAGTCAGTTTATTTGTATTTTAGTCATTAGAGCAACCAGTATATTTCAGTCCCTAACATTGCTCGAATTGTTATCGCAGGACATTATGATTACTAAAATATGCCCATTCGTAAGGTGATATCCCATTATT
This sequence comes from Ornithinibacillus caprae, assembly GCF_009728145.1. Taxonomy (GTDB): domain Bacteria; phylum Bacillota; class Bacilli; order Bacillales; family Amphibacillaceae; genus Ornithinibacillus; species Ornithinibacillus caprae. Next base: position 130,676 of record NZ_WOCA01000009.1, read on the forward strand.
TCTTTACATTAAAAGATTTTTCTCAAGATCATTAAACAATTTAAATATCATCACACGTTCACCTGTACGAGAGCTTATATCAGTATGAAAACTTTTCACTTTTTCTCCAGTTATAGTTATTATAATATCCTTAAGGTCTTTTATACCTGATTCAACTAACTCCGAACGAGTTTTTTTTATCGTTAACATTCCCTCTTTTGTTTCACAAACTTTATATTCAGCTGGTGTTAAAATACCTTTTAAATTAACAATTATCATATCTCGTAATATGTCTGTCTTTACAGAAACAGACCCACGCCCAAGGTAATCTTTTTCCCATTGGGTAATTGATTTACTTATCTCTGATTCAAAAGAACCTTTCGATATTTTCATATTTTATACATCTCCTAAACAAAAAATGATCTATTTGATTTTTTTAAATTCTTTAATACGATTTTATCATACTTTGGCGACAAGACTCCTTCATCAAAACGAGGCAACGTTTAGGTGGGAGATGAATCGCCTGTTTTTTTAAATACTAAATCAAAATCTCAATGCAAACGAATGTTCTATCTGCTATAACCAACTTATGACATGTTCCTTGAAAAGTAGATAGAATATGGAGTTCTGATGACTAAAAATTCGTTCATCAGGTAAAATTCTATGCATTCATCGTAGGTGGCTGAGCCACACGGTAATCGAATTACCGTTAATACGGAACAATAAACTACGACTAAACAGTCGTTGCAGGAAACCTAGTGTTTTCTTTTGGCGCCTGACTGCGCTGTACACCTAGCTGTTGACGCTCTACCAGTAATTCGTTCAAGCCAATTACGGGACTGAGCCGAGGTAACGGTAACCACCCAATAGTCTTTCGGTCTATTGGAATCCCCTTCCTCAAAAATCCGTTAAGATTTTAAGTGGGGGAGGATGTCAATTTAGCATTTACCAGTTTTCCCAACGTCCTTCAGGGTCAACACTAGCAAGCCGAACCCATCCATTTTGAACTTTTTCTCGGAATACTAAATCATTATTTAATAACCGTTTCACATATTCGCTGGGTGCTTGGATGACAATCAGCAAACGAAGAGGAGAATGATAAGCCTCGTGATCTGATTGCATGACGGATTGCCAAGGTAGTCCGGCTAACAAGTCACTTGCATTCCCTTGCATAACACCGAGACCTGCTGTAACGGTTTGAGTTGCTTTATTTCCACTACCATAATAGTGAGGTGCCACCGTTGAAGCATAATATTGAAGATTAATCCATTGGGCAACCGTTCCTGGCCCTGCAATAATGTTAGCTAGGAGATCACCACTTTTATCCTGTTTCCAATCATAATTATGAAGGAAGGCTCTACCTTCCAAGTCACAATCCTGAGTTAGTTCACGTTTACCGATAATAAAAGCGGCATTACGAGCTAACCCCCATTCTGGGCGGATCTCACTCCAATCTTCCGCAAATCGGTGTGCCTCAGCAATCGGATCTTTAAATTTATTTTGGAAATTTGGTAATTGGGCCAACCGTTCCGCATTTGCTTTATGGCTAACCTTTGGCATAATAGTTTCGATACAATCAAATGCTTCTTGTGCAGCTTCGGAAAGCTCGGGAATATAAATCCAGTGTAATTCATCCACTGTAGTCTTATGCTCAGCTGCAATGAAAACGGTGTCCACAGGGATTTTAATTCCTTCAGAAGAAAGCTCTTCTCTTACCTCAGGAAGGTTGCATAAAGTAGCTAAAACCCTAGCGTTGAATCCACCTGCTGCTCCACCGCAGGCACCACAGTCGAGAGCGGAAGCATAGGGATTGTTGTGACTTTTACTACCATGTCCGCAAATTACGACTAATGGCGAAAAATTAGTTGTTAACCCCATCATTTTAAGAACTTGGCGCACATAATTCACCTTGTCTTCATCAGAAAAACCAATAGGTAATTTCGCTTCTGTATTATGAACTTGATTAAGCGAAAGTGTTGTATTAGGTTTGCGTAACCAAGTCTCACGAAGGTTACGAATAAAACGATCTGCTCCTCTCGGTACAAAACTACGTGCTAACATTTGTAGACTAAGCCACGGTCCACTTAGCTCAGGTAAAAGTAAGCTTGAAAGTACATTCTGTTTCATCACTTTGAATGTAAAGCTTAAAGAATTAACTGCCTGTTTACGTTGTTGATATGATTTGAATTCATTTTCTTCTGCAGATTCTTTTATTTTGTGCTGAGGCTTTTGTATAACTGGTAAGGAAGAATGACTATGATTACTCCCAAGTTCATTAATTGCAATCGGTAAGCCAAAGAAACCTGCAATTCCAATCGTTTCAATTGGACCTTCTTTTTCAAGTTGACGACGAAATGGTTCTGATCGTACATCTATGCAAAAGGCGAATTGAGCTAATGTAGATCTTTTATCGTTGGTCTCACATTGTTTAGAAATAATCTTTTGACTTAATCGGTCTGTGTGTGTTTGTTCCCAAGCTTCTAACCAAAGTTTCCTGCGAAGCTTATCATCAAATCTGTAGGCAAATGATAAATATTCATTTTGCTCAGTAGCTGACATCTGTGACCATTCCTCATTTGTAAGGCCCCCCCAATGGATCCAAGATGCTAAAAGGGGAGTAATTGAAACTTTTTTCTTAGATCGTTGATTCAAAGGTAAGTAAGGCTTTATAAGCGCCCATTCCATGGAAATTCGAACTGCTAAATATTCTGTTAGAAGTGCATGCTTATGGCTCGATTGTTGAGAACGCCAAAGCATCATTCCTGCCCACCCAGGTAAGGAAAGTAAATGACCTTCAAGGTAATTCTGTATTTCTGATTTTGGGATTCCCAGTGCGGATAATGCTTCTTGTAAAGCCAAATGAGCCTCTTGTGGCCAAGCTTTTAAACTTTCACGCTGCTTTTTACTAAGTGCCGGATCATATTGAATGAGACGTCGCCAAGCACGATAGAAACCTTCCTCACGATTTGGAATTGTCCAAGCTGCCTGTGAGTCATCAAGAAATAATTTACACCATTTGATGACATGATGATCGAGAATATTGATTAATTTTTCACCATCATGATTCTCTATATGTAAACTAATTGGTTGGTTGAAAGAATTCTCGATATGATCCGTATTTAGTCCACTAAACTCATCTGTTAATTCCTCCAGTTTAAGTGATGATATAAAGTTAGAAGGTATTGGTTCTAATTTTAGTGCAGCATAACAAAATCGCTCAGCCATGTCCCGTGGGATATTAAAGGGATGTGAATCAAGCCAACGCTGTAGACCCTTTTTTACAAAAGCTTCATTAATCTCACCTTTACTCTTTGCCGATAGGATTATAGAAGCACTAGGGTATATATCAACATCACGAGTATTTTTTAACCAATCTGCAACTTGGTCAAAAGATTGCTTTTCAAGTCCCATCCACGGATTACGTGCTGCAAATGTAGAAATAGGCCAAAGTGGTGCAATGACTTTACTAGCAGATTTAATTAAAATGTTAATATCACTTTCTTCAGAATCAATATTTGTATCTTTATTTTTTACATTTTCCTTGGTTAGTACAGATGTTTCGCCCATCACTGATTACCTCCTTATGATAAATATTGTTTAAGATAGTTTGGATGGCTCTCTACTGACTTTGGTTTCGCTTCACCTAATTGTACTAACCAAAGATAGAGTACTGCGAAGGAAACAGAAGAACGATTACGAACACCCCACGTACCTATCGCACTACCAAATATTAAGAGACATACGACAATGATGACAACTGACATTGGAGGTTGAACACTCTGAAAAACGGATGTATGCAACCACTCATAGAAGATGTTATGTATGATAAAATAAATGAGGGCAGCTCCTCCTAGAAATGATAATCCAGTAATTCGACCAATTCTCCCCTCTCCAAAAGCTACAAGTTGTGTCCAAGAAACGGACAATGACCACCCTAAGATTAACGCACTAATCAATTGATATCCCTCTCCAGGAGCGATGAGCCAAAAAGCCCCCCCTGCAACTAAGCCTAAAATCCGACCAGCAATGATCCATAAATAGGATGATCTTTCATTAACGCGATTCGATACTTCGAATCGCCGTACTGCCGAACCAGCCTGTAAAAACAGCGTAGCTTTGAACAAACCATGTAAAATAAGATGAATAATTGCTGCAATATACGCACCTAATGCACACTGAATAAGCATAAACCCCATTTGTCCAATCGTGGATCCTACTAACTGACGTTTATAGTCAACCTGGACTAAACTAATTCCTGATCCAATCAATACAGAAATACTTGCTAGAATAAGTAATATAATCGAAGCAATATCACCATTAAAAAGAGGTGAAAATCGAGTAAGCATAATTCCACCTGCATTTACTAAACCTGCGTGCATAATCGCAGAAACAGGAGTCGGAGCAACAATAGACTCAATTAACCACCGTTGGAATGGCCACTGAGCTGCAGGTATTATCACTGCTAATATAATCAATAGATTGATCCCTGTTCTCTCCCATGAACCAAGATGGGCTAAACTTTCAGTTGTTAGAGCTGATGATATTTGCCATTGACCTGTGACTTGAAATAGCCAAATCATTGCAATTAATAAAGAAACCCAACTTAATATGAATAATCGACTAGAGACCTTAGCTGCTTCAGTAGCTACTTTCCATGTACTGTTTAACCTTATAAGGAAGGTTAAACCGATGAGAGTTGCCCCCCAAGATATGATCATGAAGCGGAGATCAGCACTTAACCATGCAATTGAAGCAGCACCTGTAGTGAATGTGAAAAGTGTAAAATATTTTCGATAGGAACGATCACCCATTAAATAACGTACAGAAAAACGCTGAATGATTAAACCAATCGCAAGAATAAAGAAAGCCATTAACCAGGCTAAGGAATCCAAGTACCAAGGACCAACACCGCCATTTACACTACTATTAGCAAGAGCCACTAAGGAAACCAAAGGTGGTAATGCTACGATAACTAAATGAATGCGAACAAAACTTAAGGGTATTCGTGGATGTAAAAACAATAGTCCACTTAGTCCAGAAGCTATAAGCATAACAAAAAATAATGTTAACAATGATGACAAATACAGTGAAACTAACATTTCAACTTCTCCCTCTTTAAACAATTTTTATTTACTTCTATTATTGGTTAAAAGTCATTTATTAATAAAAAAACCGACAATTTCAAAAATTCAATGTTGGTTTAAAACCATTGAATCTTGAAAATTGTCGGTTTCACTTCAACTAATTTCAACAAATTTTTTGAAGAGCTCCCTTTTTATAGTTCATTTAATATTATGTTTTAACGTCCTACTAAAGAACACATCGGATGAGTCTAGTCCCTTAGTTATGTAATAAATCGATTTACGTTTCTCTTCCTTTATATTAAGATACTTTTTCATCCAGTCAATATTAAATATTAAAAGAATGCTAAAGGCATAATTATTTATAAAGGAAAAAAACATCTGCAGATTAATATGTTAAGTTTAAGATATGCCAAATTTTAAATATTGTCAATTAGAAAGCCCCAGATTACTACTTCATTAATACACTAGTTCACAATCTAATATTGATTTTTAACGTAAGAATTACATGGATGGCTAACTTATATTCGCGACATTCTTCCAAATCCAAATGATAACCAATCCATTTCTACTACAGAGTTATCCAAAATCAATATACTAAAACAGGTAGAAAATATAAAAGTCATCCGATTTATCAAGAATATGGAAAAGATGTTAAAGTTACTGGACTCTTATTTCATCTTGAAAGTGGAAAACTTGAAAAAGTAATCTGAAATAGCTTTTATTTCTGTTAATCTACGACAATAATCGTTAAGATAGATATTGAGATGAAGTGAAAGGGTGATTTAATTATGACTACATATCCAAAGGTAAAAGAAACGAAAGAACTTATTCAAAGATTGGTATCTATTCCTAGTCCATCAGGGTTTACATCTCAAGTTATTCAATTTGTAGAAGATTATCTTCAAGTATTAAATGTGGAAACAAAGCGAAACCGAAAAGGTGGGCTAATTGCAACTTTACCAGGTAAAAATGAGCAAGAACATCGTATGTTAACAGCTCATGTTGATACGTTAGGTGCTATGGTGAAGGAAGTAAAAAGTAACGGTCGTCTTCGTCTAGATTTAATTGGTGGATTCCGCTACAACGCGATCGAAGGGGAGTATTGTGAAATCCATACATCAACTGGTAAGGTATTTACTGGAACAATTCTTATGCATCAGACATCTGTCCATGTTTATAAAGATGCGGGTAAAGCTGAACGCAATCAGGAAAATATGGAGGTTCGGATTGATGCAAAAGTCGATAATGCCGAGGATATTCGGGCATTAGGTATAGAAGTTGGTGATTTTGTATCTTTTGATCCACGAGTACAGGAAACTGAAAATGGTTATATTAAATCACGTCATTTAGATGATAAAGCAAGTGTTGCTATTCTCTTACAGCTTATTAAGCGCGTGAAAGAAGAGAATGCAACATTACCTTATACAACTCATTTCTTAATTTCTAATAATGAAGAAATTGGATATGGTGGAAATTCCAATGTAACTCCAGAAACTGTTGAATATTTAGCAGTTGATATGGGAGCAATGGGGGACGGTCAATCTACAGATGAATACACGGTATCTATTTGTGTGAAAGACGCTACTGGACCATATCATTATGGGTTAAGAAAGCATTTGGTAAATTTAGCGAAAAAAAATGATATCGGGTATAAACTAGATATCTATCCATATTATGGCTCAGATGCATCTGCAGCAATACGTTCTGGTCATGATATTATCCATGGATTAATTGGACCTGGGATTGATTCTTCACATGCATATGAAAGAACTCATGAGGATTCATTAGTAAGTACGGAGCAATTAGTTTATCATTATGTAATGTCTGAACTAGTATCATACTAAAAACATGAAGTAGCCAACGCTTGGCTACTTCATGTTTTTGTAGTTTAGAAAGCATAAGCCTTCTTATGCTGGTTAAATGCAACCATAAAGGATTAGCGAATGATAAGTTTTCTAATATTTTTAAAGTATATACCAATAAACACAGAAGAAATGGAATAAGCTACCGACCAAAATGAATATATGAAAAATTTCATGAAATCCCATATGTTTAAACTCTAAATATTTTGGTTTCAACCAATAAATGAAACCGCCAATTGTGTAAGCAACTCCACCAAGAATTAATAGAAGCATACCATTCGTACCAATAATATTGGCTAAGGAAGAACTAAAGAAGACAACGATCCACCCCATAACAATGTAAATTCCAGTTGATAACCATCTAGGTGCGTTAAACCAAATCAATTTATATAGTACACCTAGTAATGCTAATCCATTAATAACCCCAAATAATATCCAACCAGTAACTCCATTTAAACTAATTAAACATATCGGTGTATACGTACCGGCTATTAATACAAAGATCATTGAATGATCTATTTTCCGTAAGAAAGCAATCACGTGATCCTTTGCTACGACCATATGATAGGTGGCTGAAGCAGAGTATAGTAATATCATACTAACTCCAAAAATTATTACTGCAGTGATGGCAAGTGCTGATCCCGTCTCAATGGAAGCTTTTATAACTAGTGCAAGAAGTCCAGCAAATGCTAAGATGGCTCCAAATAAGTGAGTTAGTCCATTAATAGGTTCTCGAATATACATTCCCATTGAAATCTCTCCTTAAACTTATAACATAGTTTTTAATACTACATAAAATGATATACTCAAAACGTCATCTAGTCAAGCTTTACTTTTTGAAGGAGTTTCCTTTATAATAACCTTATTAGAATAGACACTACGAATGAAGAGTCTAAAAAAACAATGAGGTCTGGAATATGGATAAAATAAATGAATTGATAGAAACTTTAAATCTTGAAAACCATTTAACGATTGAGGAAATGCCTGATTTAGATTTGTATATGGATCAGATCATACAAATATTTGAAAGTAAATTTTCTAGCTCAAAAAGAGATGAAGACGAAAAAATACTGACCAAGACGATGATCAATAACTATGCAAAAGGAAAGTTATTTTTCCCAATTAAAAATAAGAAGTACTCGAAGGAACACTTAATATTGATTAGTTTAATCTATCAGATGAAAGGCGCTTTATCCATCAAAGATATTAAGGTTGCTTTGAATAAGGTTAATGAGAAGATTACCGAGGATGATTTTAATATAGATAATCTTTATAATAGTTACCTCTATTTATCCGAACAGAATAGAGGTCGTTTTGTAGAAGATATTCAAGAATCTGCTAATGAGGTAAGTAGACAAGTGAGCCTACTAGAAGATAAGGATTCTAACTATCTAGAGCAATTATTGTTGGTTGCTTCTTTAGTAAATATGAGCAATTATTATCGTAGAGCAGCAGAAAAAATAATTGATGAGATAGGAAATAAGAAGGAAACGACATAAGCTCGTTTCCCTCTATAAATTCTAATTTCCAAGTCTTTTTCGAGCTGAATTAATTGTATGGTCAATAGCTTTGTGTCCAGTGGCAAGTGCTAAGCCAAAATGAGGCATATTTCCATAGACACTTTCATAATTTTTTGCAGGTAAAATATAGGTTTCGTGATATATTCCAACTGCATCATTATTCCCCACTTTTCGATTGAACTCTTTCCATGCTTTTAAGTGTTTTGCCCCTTTAGCATAGGACATTAAATCTTCAGATGAGCGCCAATACTGAACCATTAGTGTTCTTCGGGGGCTACCAAAATTTTCTGCTGCTAAAAACCCAAGATCTTTGTTCGTATACAGTTCACGGATCATTGGTGGCATAGCTTTAAGAACGGGTAACCACTTATGAATTGCCCATATTTTGTTGATGCGCATTCCAATGATAAAAACAACAATGTCCTTTTCATTTTCACACGTGTATCTTCCTGTAAAAACTTCCTTTCCCATCATATTTCCCTCCTTTATTCACCCCAATTAAGACCCTACTGATTGAAGAATTCCTTATAATAGTTTTTTCTTTGTATCTTGACACCAATCCATTGCTGCACGTGTCGTTTTTTTGCCGTAATCTAATGTAAATAGCCAAAATTGCGAATCCGCATGATCTAGTGAATGTTCCAGGATTATTTTTTCAATGGATTCATATGTTTCTAAGCGTTTTTGGAGTTGTATAAAATAATGATCAATATGTTTAACTGTAACCGCATTGCTTTGATGTCTACTAAAAAATACTTTCAATAATAGCTCATTTTTTTCTGTGGGTATTTCTTTAATTGGTTTTTGCAACCAATTTACAAGGGCATAATTTCCATCTTGTGTAAGACTGTATTCTTTTTTATTTGGTTTTCCGGTCTGGGGCGTTTCTGTTACATTTGCTAACCCTTCTTTAACCAATTGATTTAACATTGGATAAACCTGACCATAACTGATTTTCCAAAAATGATTTAAGCTATTATCGATTTTTTGTTTAATGGCGTAACCAGTATTACAGCCGGTTGTTATTAGCCCAAGTATTGCATATTTAGTATCATTTTCTCTTTTCATTACATCACCTACATCTAATTGATATGCATCATTTAGATATATATTATCACAAAAAGTAAGGCGAAAAAAGTTTATTTTAAAAATAGTTTAAATTCTAACCTTAAGTTCAAGTGCAAGTGGTCCTTCAGCAGATATGTTACAATATAAAAAATTATAATAATGAAAGCTTAAATAGTAGGTGGTTTAATGAAATTAAGCATATTAGATCAATCTCCCATTGTACCAGGTAAGACAGCGAAGGACGCCTTGCAGCAATCCATTGATCTGGCCCAATTAGGAGAAAAATTAGGCTACACTCGATACTGGATTGCAGAACATCATGACTTAAATGGATTAGCCTGTCCTGCACCAGAGGTTATGCTAGGTATCATAGGAGCACAGACGAAGACGATACGAATTGGTGCTGGTGCTGTATTATTACCACATTATAAGCCATATAAAGTCGCAGAGACCTTTAATTTATTAGCGACATTGTATCCTGGTAGAATTGATTTGGGGCTTGGTCGTTCACCTGGTGGATCCGCAGAAGCATCTATTGCTCTTTCAGGGGATTTTTTAGCCAACGTAAAGGAAATGCCTAAATCAATTGATGAATTACAGCGCTTCTTACATAATGATTTTCCAGCGGATCATGTATTTTCAAAAGTCAAACCAACCCCAGCACCAATGACTGCACCGATAACTTGGCTATTAGGAACTAGTGAAAAAAGTGCGGATTTAGCAGCGGAAAAGGGTATGGCTTATGCATTTGGGCATTTTATGAGCGATCAAGATGGTCCGATTATTGTGGAGAAATATAAAAAGGCAATTAGCAAAGTAAATTCAATTCAATCTACAAAAGTAATTGTAGCAATTATTGTTTATTGTGCAGAAACGTTTGAAGAAGCAGAAGAGTTGGCGATGAGCAGTTTGATAGCATCTATTAAACGCGATAACGGGGATATGGAAGCTGGATTGGCAACAATGGAGGAAATAAAAGGTTACTCTTTATCAGATGAAGAAAAATTCAAGGTGGAAAATATGAAGAGAAAGATGATTATTGGTACTCCTGATGTCGTAAGGGCCAAGTTACAAGAACTTGAGAAACAGTATGAAGCTGAAGAGTTTATGATATTAACGAATACGTATAGCTATGAAAAGCGAAATAATTCCTATGAATTATTGGCTAGAGAATTATTAAGAAAATGACAAATAAATGAATAGCAATGAGGGGAGAGAATAAAATGATTGATTTACGTAGTGATACGGTTACCAAACCTACAAAAGAAATGAGACAAGCTGCATTTGATGCGATTGTGGGTGACGATGTCTATATTGAGGATCCAACTATTCTCGAACTGGAAGCACTAGCTGCGAAAAAGTTAGGTAAAGACGCGGCGATGTTTGTACCAAGTGGTACACAGGGGAATCAAATTGCTGTGTTAACTCATTGTGTATCTGGGCAAGAGGTGATTTTAGAAGCGGACTCACATATTTACTTTTATGAGGGAGGTACGATAGCAGCTTTTGCAGGAGTACAGCCAAGAACGTTAAAAGGAAATCATGGTGCAATGAATCCACTTGAAGTGGAGGCTGCTATCCGAGTAGATGATATTCACCAACCAGAAACAGGGCTCATTTGTTTAGAAAATACACATAATCGTGCAGGTGGTGCGATTGTTCCATTAGAAAATATGAAAGAGATTTATGAAATAGCAAAAAAACATAATTTGCCAGTTCATCTTGATGGTGCAAGATTATTTAATGCATCCGTTGCAACAGGAATAAGTGTGGAAGAATACGCTAGCTATACAGATACCATTCAATTTTGTCTGTCTAAAGGATTAGGAGCACCTGTAGGTTCCATTATTGCTGGTACAAAAGAATTTATTGTCAAAGCAAGAAAATGGAGAAAGCGTTTAGGTGGAGGATTAAGACAAGCTGGAATTATTGCAGCACCTGGTTTAGTAGCATTAAATAAAATGGTAGATCGCTTAGCGGACGATCATGAAAAGGCAGCTATATTAGCATCAGGACTAGGAAGCGTAAAAGGGTTAGAAATTGAAAATAAAGTGGACACAAATATCGTACTCGTTAATACGAAAGAAGCCGGTATCTTTGCTGATCAATTCATTGAAAAATTAAAGGAAGAAGAGATATTAGCTGTTGCTTTTGGTCCATATACCGTTCGGTTTACCACTCATTATGATGTTACCAATCAAGAAATCAAACAAGTGCTTGAGAAAATAAGTAAATTAATATAAACATAAAAGCTACCGAAAGTGGCTTTTATGTGCTACTTCTGAAAGAAACTTAATACTTTTTCTAATACGGATTCATTAATTTATACGTCTTCTATATTAGGTGTGAATAGTTTTAACAAATGAAAATATTGTCATCTATTGTAGCAATTGGTATGATAAAATCATAGTTTAGAAATGGGGGACATCTTAATGCGTTATAAGCGAGATGAAGCATTTCGGTTTGAGTTTGGAGAACCGTTATCTATTGTTTTTACTATAGAGCAATTAAATGGTAAAAGCGTGACATCTTCCGATGGGGAAGCAAAAATGTTAGATATAAGTCTAAATGGGATGAAAATACTGACTTCCTTAAATATTCCCGTATACGGAAATGATGTGTGGGTGTCGATCTCATTTTCTTTAAATAATAGTACATACAAAATAAGAGGCACACTAGTATGGGTAGAAAAGAATTTCGATGAATACGTTTATGGTGTACATTGTGAAAATGATCCAGAATTACAAGATGATTTATTAAATGATTTAAAAGTATTAGGTAAAAAAATGGCAAATAGAAAGTAGCTAAATAACTCAAAAAAGGCAGGGGAATTCCCCTGCTCAGGCTGTCGAAAAACCCTCGCCAGCCTGTTTTTTATTTAGAATACTTTAACAATTCACCGCGTAATTTTGTTATAATATAAGTAACAATATAAGGCGGTGGTAACTGTGTTTCATACTAGAAATAATACTCAAAATGAAGTGGAATTTGTAAGTATAGAAGACTTAGTACCCCAAGATCATTTACTTCGTAAG